>CAWAJB010000007.1:0-389880 GCA_963782185.1 uncultured Actinomycetes bacterium | reverse complement strand
GCGCTGTTGATGGCTATCAGTGTGCCAGACCCTGCAACATGCCGGAGGGCCTGGTGATTCCCGTCAGGAGGAACCGACGGTCGTCTTCTGGACGTGGAGCAGGAACTCCGCGTTGCTCTTGGTCTCGCGCATCCGCTCCATGAGGACCTCGAGCGCCTGCTGCGGCTCCAGTGCGTGCAGCACCCGGCGGAGCTGCCAGACGATCTTCAGCTCCTCCGGCGTCATCAGGATCTCCTCCTTGCGGGTGCCGGAGGCGTCCACGTCGATGGCGGGGAAGATCCGCTTGTCGGCCAGCTCGCGGCGCAGCCGCAGCTCCATGTTGCCGGTGCCCTTGAACTCCTCGAAGATGACCTCGTCCGCGCGGGACCCGGTCTCGATGAGCGCCGTGGCCAGGATGGTCAGCGAGCCGCCGTGCTCGATGTTCCGGGCCGCGCCGAAGAACCGCTTCGGCGGGTACAGCGCGGTGGAGTCCACACCACCGGACATGATCCGGCCGCTGGCCGGGGCGGCCAGGTTGTAGGCCCGGCCCAGCCGGGTGATGGAGTCCAGCAGCACGACCACGTCGTGGCCCATCTCCACCAGCCGCTTGGCCCGCTCGATGGCCAGCTCGGCGACCGTGGTGTGGTCCTCGGCGGGACGGTCGAAGGTGGAGTGGATCACTTCGCCCTTGACCGAGCGCTGCATGTCGGTGACTTCCTCAGGCCGCTCGTCCACGAGGACGACCATGAGGTGGCACTCCGGGTTGTTCTTGGTGATCGCGTTCGCGATGGCCTGCAGGATCATCGTCTTGCCCGCCTTGGGCGGGGACACGATAAGCCCGCGCTGGCCCTTGCCGATCGGGCTGACCAGGTCCATGATCCGGGTGGTCATCACGTTGGCGTCGGTTTCCAGCCGGAGCCGGTCCTGCGGGTACAGCGGCACCAGCTTGGAGAAGTCCGGGCGCCCGCGGGACTGCTCCGGGTCCAGGCCATTGATCTTGTCCAGCCGGACCAGCGCGTTGAACTTCTCCCGGCGCTCGCCCTCACGTGGCTGCCGGACCGCACCCTCGATCACATCTCCCTTGCGCAGGCCGTGCCGGCGGACCTGGGAGAGCGACACGTACACGTCGTTGGACCCGGGCAGGTAGCCGGTGGTCCGGATGAAGCCGTAGTTGTCGAGCACGTCGAGGATGCCGGCGATCGGGATGAGCACGTCATCCTCGGTCACCACCGGCTCAGCCTCCTGGCCGCCCCGCTCACGCCGGCGGTTCCGGTTGCGGAACCGGTCGCGGCTGCGGCGGCGGCCCGAGCCGTCGTCGTCGTCGTCCCCGCCGCGGTCCACCACCTGGCCGCCGCGCTGGCCGTCCCGGCCGCTGCTGCGCTGGCTGTTGTCGCGCTGGCTGTTGTCGCGCGGGCCGCCGTCACGCTGGCTGTTGTCGCGCTGGTTACCGTCACGCTGGCTGTCGCGCTGCTCACCCCCGTCGCGGGAGGAGTCGTCACGCCGGCCACGCTGGCGCCGCTCGCGGCGCTGCCCGTCCTGGCCGTCGGCGCGCCCGGCGCTCTCACCGGCCCCGTTACCGGCCTGGCCCGCGTCAGCAGCGGTGGCGGTGTCCCCCGCCGCCGAGGACGGGGAGAAAGCGAGCTGGCCGTCGGCGCCGTTGGCCTGGGCACCCTGTCCGGGGGCGCCGGCCTGCGCGGTGCTGGCCTGTACTGGGTCGCGGGACCCGTCCCGCCGCGCCTCGCGCGCCGTCGTGGCTGCTTCCTGCGCCGGGCCTGATGGCTGCGCGGCGCCGCCCAGGGCGGGCTGTGTGGTGGTATCTGGCTCCATGGCGTCCTGCTCACGGTGGCGAGGTGCGCCGGCTCCCGCAGACGCGCCACGCTGGACTGAGTTGTCGAGTGCCCCACTCCCGTTACCCGCCGGGGGCCCGGCCGGGCGGCTGCTGCCGCGAGCCGGGGCGTCCTGGCTCTGGGTCGCTCCGCCGCCCTGCTTGCTCTGGATGGCCTCGATGAGCTGGCTCTTGCGCATCCGGCCCGTGCCGGTGATGCCCATCGACTGGGCGAGCCGCTGAAGGTCGGCCAGCAGCATGCCGGACAGCCCGGAACCGCCGCGGCGGGCAGGCTTGTCAGTCACCGTCTCACCGGCCGGCGCAGGGGTGCCCCCGGTGAGGCCGGGGGACGCCTCAGGCGCACCTGAGGAGCCGGTGAAGAGTTCGGTGGTGTCGCTCACGAGGGGTCCTTCCCAGGGAGCGGGCGCCGGCCGCGCTTGCGGCCGTTCGACCCGGTGTCACGGCCCGGCGAAATCAGCCGGACCAGGTACTGCCTAATCTGTCTTGCCTTCACCGCCGAGGTCCGCGCGTCCGCCCGTACCTCGTTCCCGGACCCGGTCCCAGGAGGCGACCACAGGATTAACCCCGATTCCGTGCCCGGGGCTGGGGTTTCGGAACGAGCCCAGACGGCTGGGGTAGCGCGCCTCGACCTCCCGCCCGCTCCCGGTTCACCGCAACCGCCCCGCGTTTCGTGTATGCGGAGGCGAGGTGGTGACCCGGAGAGTTGACGGAGCGTCACTGACCCCGCCCGGCGGTCAAGCCGGTCTCGGAGCAAGTGACGGGCGAGCACCTGACCCCATGATGGGGTATCTGGTGCAGCACCCACCTTAACACTAGGAGAGCCCACAGCATTCCCCCGGCACCGGTCCGTGTGTCGTGAATGACCCTGTCCAGTCTTGCGGCAGCTCCGCGCGACCCTTCCAGGGCAGCCGGGCCAGGCGTCCAGGACGCCGGGGTCCGGGACGTCCGTGTCCGGGAAACTGTATCCAGGGGCACGTCGTCCGGGAACACTCGTCCGGGTACGCGTCACCGCGCGCTGTCTCTGGGGCGTTCGCCTGGCACGGCGGTCTGGAGGGTCGCGCCTTGCCGGTCGATGGCCAGGGGGCTTATACGCCATGCGATACCCGTTTCCGCAGTGATTGAATCCACCAGGTCAGGCCAGCCAGGTGTGCCCGCCACGGTCAGCGCGAGCACGGAAGGCCCGGCGCCGGAGACCACCGCGGCCACGCCGGCCGCGCGGAGCCGGGCGACCAACTCCGCGGTCCGCGGCATGACCGCGGCCCGGTACGGCTGGTGCAGGTAATCCTGGGTCGCGTCGAACAGTACTTCCGGGACCCGGGTCAGCGCCGCGACCAGCAGCGCGCTGCGGGCGGCGTTGGCGACCGCGTCCCGATGCGGCACCGCGGCCGGCAGCGCGCCCCGCGCGGTGTGCGTGGCCAGGCTTTCGTCCGCAACGAAGACCACCGGCCGGATCTCCTCCAGCACCGGCAGGCGGACCATGCGCAGGCCTGGCGGGGTGGCGGGGCCGCCCCCGTCATCCGGCGTCCAGGAGATGGTCAGCCCGCCGTGCAGGCAGGCGGCTGCGTTGTCCGGGTGTCCTTCCAGGCTGGCCGCCAGGGCCAGCACGGCGTCGTCAGGGAGCAGCTCAGAGCCGTCCCGGGCCAGCCCGCGGGCGGCCAGGATGCCGGTCACGATGGCCGAGGCTGACGAGCCGAGCCCGCGGCCGTGCGGGATCGCGTTGAGGCAGCGCAGGCCGAGACCAGGCGGGTGGGCACCGAGCACATCGAACGCGGCCCGCATGGCCCGCACCACGAGATGCCCCTCCCCCGCGGCGGCGGTCTCGCTGCCTTCCCCGGACACCTCTATGTCCAGCCCGCGGTCCGTCACCCGGGCCACGGCCACGTCGTGCAGGGACAGCGCGAGCGCCAGGGCGTCGAACCCCGGGCCGAGGTTGGCGCTGCTGGCCGGCGCCCGGACCACGACGGGCCTGTCCCGCCACCGGGATCCGCTCACAGTGTCTCTCCAGGAGTTCGCGCCGATCGGCCAGCAAAACCCCACCAGCCACTCGCCCAGGCCTGACGGCCTAGGCTCGCTAGCCGGTACCGCTCGGCGCTCACAGGGTTACCCCTCAGGCCAGGCCGAGGGCGGCTGCCGCGGCCCCGCTGTCGGCGGGCACGGTGATCGGGGCGGGCGCCGCCGATACCGCCCAGTCCGGGTCCTTGAGGCCGTTGCCGGTCACCGTACACACCACCCGGGAACCGGCCGCGACCTGGCCCTGTTCCCGCGCCTGGAGCAGCCCGGCCACCCCGGCGGCCGAGGCCAGCTCGCCGAACACCGCCTCCTTGGCCGCGAGCAGCCGGTACGCCGCGAAGATCTGCCGGTCAGTGACCGAGTCGATCAGCCCGCCCGACGCATCCCGGGCGGCCTCGGCCAGTTCCCAGGACGCCGGGTTGCCGATCCGGATCGCGGTCGCGATGGTATGCGGGGCGCGGACCGGCTCGCCGCGGACGATGGGCGCGGCCCCGCTGGCCTGGAAGCCGAGCATCCGGGGGGTACTGGCGGCCCGCCCGGCCGCGGCGTACTGGGTGTAGCCCATCCAGTAGGCGGTGATGTTCCCGGCGTTGCCGACCGGCAGGCAGTGCACGTCGGGCGCGTCACCGAGCGCGTCGACGATCTCGAACGCCGCGCTCTTCTGGCCTTCGAGCCGGTCCGGGTTGACCGAGTTGACCAGCGCGACCGGGTAGTCGGCGGCCAGTTTGCGGGCCAGCTCGAGGCAGTCGTCGAAGTTGCCGTCCACCTGGAGCAGCTTGGCCCCGTGCACCAGGGCCTGGGCCAGCTTGCCGAGCGCGATCTTGCCGCGGGGCACCAGGACCGCGCAGGACATCCCGGCGCGGGCCGCGTACGCCGCGGCGCTCGCGCTGGTGTTGCCGGTGGAGGCGCAGATCACCGCGGTGGCGCCGCGGCTGACGGCCATGCTGACCGCCATCGTCATGCCCCGGTCCTTGAACGAGCCGGTCGGATTGGCCCCTTCGACCTTGAGGTACACCTCGCAGCCGGTGCGCTCGGAGAGGACGGGGGCGGGCAGCAGCGGCGTGGCCCCCTCGCCCAGCGTGATGACCGGGCTGCTGCCCGGCAGCGCCGGGAGCCAGTCCCGGTACTGCGCAATCACGCCGCGCCAGGGCACGTACCCCGCCGCGGAGGTCACGTCCGCAGTCATTCGTCGCCCTCCCCTTCGACCCGCATCACGCTGGCCACGGCCCGCACGGAGTCCATCGTCTCCAGTTCGGTGACGCAGCGCGAGAGCGCGGCGTCGGGGGCGGCGTGGGTCACGATCACGAGCTGGGCGTCCTCGCCCCGGCCCTCCTGGCGCACGGCCTTGATGGACACCTCGTGCCGGGCGTAAGTCTCCGCGACCGCGGCCAGGACACCGGGCCGGTCCGCGACGTCCAGGGCGACGTGGTACCGGGTCCGCGCCTCGCCCATGGACAGGGCGGGCAGCCGCGCGTAGGTGGACGGGTCCGGGCCGCGGGTCCCGGCGACCCGGTTGCGGGCCACGGCGACCACGTCACCGAGCACCGCGCTCGCGGTCGGCACTCCCCCGGCCCCGGCGCCGTAGAACATGAGACGGCCGGCCGCCTCCGCCTCCACGAACACCGCGTTGTAAGCCTCGCGCACGCCGGCCAGCGGGTGGCTGCGCGGGATCATCGCCGGGTGGGCGCGGACCGACACGCCGCCGGGGCGGCGCTCGCAGATCGCCAGCATCTTGACCACGTGCCCGAGTTCCCGGGCGCTCGCGATGTCCGCGGCGGTGACGCCGGTGATGCCCTCCCGGTACACGTCGGCCGCGGTGACCCCGGTGTGGAAGGCCAGCCCGGCCAGGATGGCGGCCTTGGCCGCCGCGTCGAAGCCCTCGATATCCGCGGTGGGATCGGGCTCGGCGTAGCCGAGCGCCTGGGCTTCCTCCAGCGCGTCCGCGAACCCGGCGCCCGAGCTGTCCATCCGGTCCAGGATGTAGTTGGTGGTGCCGTTGACGATGCCCAGGACCCGGTGCACCTCGTCCCCGGCCAGCGACTCGCGCAGCGGCCGCAGCAGCGGGATGGCCCCGGCCACGGCGGCCTCGTAATAGAGGTCGGCCCCGTTCTCCCGAGCCGCCTCGTGCAGGGTGGCCCCGTCCTCGGCGAGCAGCGCCTTGTTGGCCGAGACCACGGACTTGCCGGACTTCATCGCGGCGAGCAGGACCGACCGGACCGGCTCGATGCCGCCGATCACCTCGATCACGATGTCCACGTCCGGCCGGGTGACCAGGTCCATGGAGTCGGCGGTGAGCAGCGCGGGGTCGATCTCCACGGCGCGGGCCCGGCACGGCCGCCGTACCGCGACCCCGGCCACTTCCAGCCGGGCGCCGATCCGCGCGGCCAGGTCGTCGGACTGCTGTGTGAGCAGCCGGTAGACCTCCGAGCCCACGGTGCCGCAGCCCAGCAACGCGACTTTCAACGTCCGCACTACGGCATCACCCTAGGTCTCGTCGTCCGGGGCTGGCCCGTCGGGGCTGGCCCGTCGGGGGCTGGCCCGTCGAGGGCTGGCCCGTCCGGTGCGGGCCGATCATCCAGCGTCCAGCCGGAGCAGGTCGTCAATCGTCTCGCGGCGGAGCAGCAGCCGGGCCGCGCCGTCCCGGACGGCCACCACCGCCGGCCGGGTGACGTGGTTGTAGTTACTGGCCATCGACCGGCAGTACGCCCCGGTGGCCGCCACCGCGAGCAGGTCACCGGGAACGAGGTCGGAGGGCAGGTAGCTGTCCCGGACCACGATGTCCCCAGTCTCGCAGTGCCTGCCGACAATCCTGGACAGCATCGGCGCCGCCGCCGACTCCCTGGAGGAGAGCACGCACGTGTACTCGGCGTCGTACAGCGCGGTCCGGATGTTGTCGCTCATCCCGCCGTCCACGCTCACGTAGGTGCGCAGCCCGTCCACGTCCTTGACCGTCCCGACCTCGTACAGCGTAACCGTGCCGGGTCCGGCGATGGCGCGTCCCGGCTCGACGGTCAGCCGCGGCATGTCCAGGCCCGCCGCGGCGCACTGGGCCCGCACGATCTCGTGCAGGCTCTGCGCCGTGACCTTGACGTCCGCCGGGTCGTCGTCCGTGGTGTAGGCGATGCCGAGCCCGCCGCCGAGGTTCAGCTCATCGATCACGATGCCGTGCTCGTCGCGG
Organism: uncultured Actinomycetes bacterium; assembly: GCA_963782185.1. GTDB lineage: Bacteria > Actinomycetota > Actinomycetes > Streptosporangiales > Streptosporangiaceae > RYN-230. Next base: position 382,867 of record CAWAJB010000007.1, on the reverse strand, counting down.
ATCCGGACGGCGAGGCCCAACACCCGGCGGGCGGCCGCCTCGAAACCGTCGGTGTCGAAGATCTGCGACCCGATGTGCGAGTGCAGCCCGGCCAGGTCCACTCCCGGGCAGGCCAGGACCCGGCGCACGGCCTCGTCGGCGGCGCCGGAGGACAGCGAGAACCCGAACTTCTGGTCGTCGTGCGCGGTGGCGACAAATTCGTGGGTATGCGCCTCCACGCCGGTGGTGACCCGGACGAGCACCCGGGGCCGTGCCGCTGTCCCCGGCTCCCCGGGAACGCCTGCGCCCTGACCCGCCGCGCCGTTCCCGCCCGCGCCCCGCGCCGGAACCGGCGGGTCGGTCAGGTACGCGAGCCGGGCGATCTCCTCGAACGAGTCCACCACGATATGGCCCACACCCGCCTCCAGGGCCCGGGCCAGCTCGCTCTCGAGCTTGTTGCTGCCGTGCAGGGTGATCATCTCGGGCGGCACGCCCGCCTGCAGCGCGACCTCCAGTTCGCCGCCGGTGCACACGTCCACGCCGAGGCCTTCCTCGGTGACCCAGCGGAGCACGCCGCGGCAGCAGAACGCCTTGGCGGCGTAGAACACCCCGGCCCGGTCCCCGAACGCCTCACGGTAGCCCTTGCAGCGCTGCCGGAAGTCGTCCTCGTCACAGATGAACAGCGGTGTGCCGAACTCGGCGGCCAGGTCGCGCACGTCCAGCCCGCCGACGGTGAGCACGCCGGCCGCCCGGCGGGCGGTGTGCGGCCAGATGGCCGGGTGCAGGGCGTTGAGATCCTGGGGCGGGCTCGGGGGGTGCTCGGCGGGCAGCACGTCGGCGTGCCGCGGTCCGGCGGGGTGGGCGACACGGCTCATGACGCGGTCCTTGCTGCTCGTCGGCTGGGTTTGCTACGGCTGGGTTTGCTACGGCTGTGCTGGCACTGCGGTGTGCTGGTGCGGCTGCCCTGGCTGGGCCTGGCCGGGCGGTCAGGCGGCCGGCCAGGCTGGCTCCGGGCTGGCTACATCCGGCTGGGGGCGGCGATGCCCAGCAGCCGAAGGCCGGCCGCGAGGACCGTCCGTGCGGCGCTGGCCAGCTGCAGCCGGGCCTGGATGAGCTCCCCGCCCGCCGGCGGCCCGCCTGCCGGTGAGCTGCCCGCGCGACCCGGGTCCGGCGGGTCTGGCGGCACCGAGCCGGGCCGCATCACCGGGCAGGCCTCCTGCCAGTCGAAGTACCGGCCGGCCAGCTCCTCCAGGAAGACGGCGACCACATGCGGCTGCCGCCGGCGCGCCGCCCCGGCCACCCGTTCCGGGAGCCAGGACATCGCGTCGAGCAGCGCCCGCTCGCTGGGGTGCGCGAGCAGGCACGGCTGGAACCGCTCCGCATCCGGCCCCGGCAGGCCGAGGTCAGCGGCCTGCCGCAGCGCAGACGCGGCGTGAGCGTGCGCGTACCGCACAGCATAGGCGGGATTGCCCAAGTGCTGCGCAGCCATCCCCCGGGGGGCAAGCTCCGGTCCCGGCGGCCGGCGAACGCCGCTGGCGAGCCGGCTGAGCGCGAACCGGACGGCGTCCTCTCCCGCGTAAGCGAGGGCCTCCGCGACCGGGCCGCCCGCCCCCTCCCCCGTCTCCTCTCTCCTGGGGCCGCCTTCTCCTCTCCTGGGGCCGCCTTCTCCGCCCGGCGGCTCCTCACGCCCGGACGCCGTCCAGGTGACCTCCGCCCCCGCGGCCCCGGACAGCCGCCCGGCCAGCTCCGCGAGGAGCCGCTCGCGGGCGTCCGGCCAGTCCCGCGCACCGGCCAGCCGGGCGTTCCGTGGCGCGGTCACCCGGACGCCGCGCAGAGCCAGGCTCCGGGCGCATCCGGGGCCGGCCTGCGTGATCCTGACCGCGAGCCGGGCCAGCGTGTCCGGGGTGACTGTAAGGGAAAGGTAACCGCCCCCCGTGACCGTGACCTCGCTGAGGCCCACCTCACCGGCACCGCTGCCCCATGGCATCGCCGCGAGCGCCGCCGCGAGGACGGCGGCGACCCGGGCCGGATCCGCCGCCAGGCGGCGGGCCAACACGAACGGCAGCGTGGTCGCATACCGGCCCGGGCCACCGCCGGCCGCCGGCGGCACGGGGCGCCAGGTGCCAATGGCCAGGGCAGAGAGGTCAGCGGGCACGCCGCCGCCGGGCAGGTCGCCGGCCGCTGAGGCGCTGGCGGCCGCGCCCGCGAGCACGGCGCTGAGGTCCCCGGTCATCACAGACGAGCAGGTTATCCGGGTGAGGCGGGGAAAGAGGGTTCGCGTTGCGGCCAGCAGCGGCCACGCGGCCCAGTCAGGCAGCGCTGCGGGGACGGGCGCAGGCGACCCTGGGCTCAGGAAGGGCCGGGCTGGCCGGCGGGGGGCCAGCCGGTTTCGTTATCTGGTCCGCTGGTCTCGCCGGGCGGGCCGGCCTGCGCGGACGCGGCATCCTCGGCCTCGCGGGCCTCGCTGGCGGCAGCCCCGGCCAGTTCGCGGACGACCCGGATCATCTCGCCCGGGTCGAACGGCTTGGTCAGGTACGCGTCCACGCCGATCTCGCGGCCGCGGCTCTTGTCGTCCTCCTGTGCCCGGGCGGTGATCAGGACGACGCGGATCCGGCTGGTCTGCGGGTTGCGGCGCAGCTGTCCGGCGGTCACCCAGCCGTCCAGGCGGGGCATCATCACGTCGAGCGTGATGACGTCCGGGTCGATCGCGGCGACCTTGTCCAGGCAGTCCTGGCCATCCACGGCCGTGGCGACGTCGAACCCTTCCAGGGTCAGGTTGACGGCGATGAGCTGCCGAATCACCTCATCGTCGTCGACCACGAGAACGCGTCCCAGAGCCTGCGCCACGGCGTGAGGCTAGCGTGTCGCGGCTGGTTCCCGCGACAACATGCCCAAGGCGTCGCCAAGCTGTGCCCACGGCGGTCCATGCCGCCACCGGGTACTGGTACTCTTTCTCCCGTCCTGGAGCCCCCGTAGCTCAGGGGATAGAGCAACGGCCTCCGGAGCCGTGTGCGCAGGTTCGAATCCTGCCGGGGGCGCCCTGTCCCACCAGCCCGAAGCGCGCTGACCAGCGGATTCGATGCCGGGCTGAATCCGATCACATGCAGCCAGATGCCGCCGGATGCCCCTGCCTGTCGCAGATCCCGGAATATACGCGGAATGAGCGCCGAGGCATAAACCAGGTCAGCCGTACGTTTGAAGCCACGGCAGTTCCCGGACGGGCTGGGGCCTGCCAGGGAGATCGCCCGCATCCACCCCGGAGTGACACTGCAGGTGACTGGTACGTGGGGAAGCGCTATCCCGAGGCTCTTACTTGTACCTGTCACTCAGTGGCGCCGAGAGCAACACTGCCGCTGGGTACCCCGATCCTGAGCCGCGGGCTAGCCGGTCGGTCTAACGAACGCAGGTAGGTTGTGCGTGTGACTCTCATCCTGGCAGTCCTGACTGATGAGTATGTCGCCCTTGCGTCAGATCGCCGTATGACAGAGCGTAGGGGAAGTCAGCTCATACGGCAGGAAGATACTGACACGAAGACTTTCAACCTTTGTGGCCATTTTCTGATGGGATTCACTGGACTGGCTCGCATTGGTGGCCATCGGATGGAACGTTGGGTAGCCGAAAAGCTTACTGGCGTGAACACGAACGACTACTTTACCGTACTTGCTCATGAAATCACAAAAGCGTTTCAAGATTCAGGCCAGACTGGACGCATGCCTCATGCATTTCTGGCCGTTGGCTTCGAGCGAGTCACGCCAACCGGGGACCTCCGTCCCATGAGTATTATTGTCTCGAACAGCTTGGACTCCCAGGGGGAGTTTTCCGCCGATTCTCTCGGCCGCGAATTTACAATCAGAAGCGAACTTCTGGGCAACCGACGCCAACTGGTGCGTTCGGCTGGTTGGCCGGTTACTAGCGACACACTAAGCACCTTGGATTACCGAATCCGAACAGCTGCCAAAGGTGAGCCATTTAATCCGGCCCTAGCCGTCACCCCATCCGTGCTAGCAGTGCGGGATACCGCGCGCGTAAGCCAAGGAAATGTGGGTGAAAGTGTGTTGTTCACGAGTCTACCTAAAAGGGCAGTACCCGCTTGTTACGTCACCCTGGGCCAAGTTAACATGGAGGATCAGCCATCGGCACTCTTCCTTCCTCAAGATGTTCGGCATCCGCGAAAAGCAGATGCATATGCGCCAGCACTCATTTGTCCGGATCAGCCGATGATGATTGGCCTCGCAGTGAGCACAGAAGGGCCAATCGGCCCAGACGAAGGCTACTAACCTATTCCAAAGCGTTTTCCATCCGGGTGAACCAGCGTTCGTCGTCACCGTCGAGGCAGTGCGCGTAGATGCGGTAGAGCACTTCGACGGTGTGCCCGGCCCACTCGGCGACCAGGGTGGCCGGGGTCCCGGCGTTGAGCCGCCAGGAGACGCCCGCGTGCCGGAAGTCGTAGGGCTTGCGGGCCAGCAGCGAGGCCACCTGGGCTTCGGTGAACGCCCGCGGCCGGGCCTTGTGCAGTACTTGCCATAGGGTTGACGGTAAGTAGAGCCCGCCCCGGTAGGTGCGGAACAACCGCCCATCCGGCGCAGTACCGAACTCATCGACGTGCTCACGGATCATGGTCACCAGCACGGGCGGGACCGGCACCCGGCGGATCGCATCGCGGGCCCCCCTTGGGCTTGCGCAGCTCGTGGACCTCCCCGTCATCGGTCCACTCCCGCCCGGCCGCCGAGCGGACCTCGCTGAACTCCAGCAGCCCCCAGCCAGTCTCAGGCAGGGTGCACTCATCCAGCAGAAGCGAGGCGGCCTCCGAGGGCCGGAGCATGCCGTAATACATGCACCCATACAGCGCTGCCAGGCGCGGGCCCTGGGTCAGGCCCGTGGCTCGGATGGCGTCTAGGAGCAGGCGCATCTGGTCGGGGTTGGCGACCCGGCGACGGTCCACCGCGCTTGAGACCTCGGGAGCCTTCCATTCCGGGTCATCGGCCCCGTCCAGGGGATTTGCCGGAAGAAGATTCTCCCGCACCGCGTATTTCAGCGCCGCGTAGAAAGTCCGCCGACGACGACGGTAATACTCTGGAGCCGCCGCCGAGCCGTCGAGCTTCCGGCCGCACGCGTCCAGCGCCCGGCCCACTTTGCTGGCCTCTTGCAGCGCGGACACTGGCACTGAAGCACGGGCCAGCCAGCTCAGCGCCGCGTCGATCTCCGGAGGTTTCGCCGTTTCGCGGCGTGGCGGGTTGAAGGCCCATTTGCGCATCGCCTGGCGCAGCACCTCGGCATCGGGCGCGCCCCGCGAGCTGGCGACGAGGACCGCGGTGACAGCCATCAGGCCTTCCACCAGGGAGATACGTCCCTTGGCGGCCACTTTCGGCCAGCGGGCATCAGCGAAGGCGCAGGCGTGCTGGTACCAGGTGACCGACGAGACCTCACGCGCCAGCGAGTCGGGCAAGCCGGTATCGACCTCGAAAGCCTCGCCCTTGTCTGCGGCTTGGATCAGTCGGGACCTGTGCCGTTCCGCCTGTGCTTTCCTGGCGAAGGTCGCCGATTTTTCCCGGCTCGCCACCGTCCAGCGGACCGTGTAGGAGACGCCTTTTGCGGTCCTATTGGTACGGATCTCCCAGAAGCGCACCCGATGAGACTTCATGCTGCCCCTTCCCGGAGGCTTTCCAGCCACGCGGAGAAGTCACTGCGCCAGGCGCGCAGTTCGCCGTTGGGGATTTTCAGGCATTGCGGGCCTACGCCCAGTTCCCGCCACCGGTAGAAGGTGCGCCGCGACACTCCCCCTAGCGCCGCGCACATCTGCGAGACCGTCATCAGCTCGTCGTCTGGGGGGTTGCCGCGACCGCCCTTGTTCTGGCTTGCCCTCATGCCGCCCTCCCGGTTGCCGGAAGTTCCGGGGCGATGCTGGCCGCTGGCTCTCGCCCGGGCCAGGGTGAGGGCGGCGTGCCAGCGTTGGCGGTCGGCGACGACGTGCAGGAGGCGCTGGGCGGGGGGCATGTGGTCGGGGTCGCCGGGGGTGACGGGTTCCCACGTGTAGCGGGCCGGGTCGGTGGCCGGGAGCCCGAGGGTGGTGATGAGCCAGTGCGCGGCGGTCGGCGCGGTGGTCGGCGAGGGTCTTGCCCGACCATTTGCGGGAGACCAGCACGCGGCGCCCGGCGTAGCCGAGGTATTCGCGGCGGTGGGCTTTGCCCTTGCAGTGCCCGGGGCGCAGGCCTGGCCGCGGCATTCTTGGGCTGGACGCCGTAGCGGAGCCAGTTCGCGCACGTCGGTGAGCACGGCTCGTACCGCAGCGCGTCGGCCAGCCGCCCGGCGTGCTCGTGCTGGGCGTGGTGTGCGGGCCTGGTGGCAGTCGGCGACGTGCTTGGTCAGGTACTTGGTGAGGTAGCCGATGCACCGGTTGGCGTCGCGTGATCCGGCGATGACGCCCTGGGCGTCGAACCGGTCGCCGAACCGGGCCACGTGCAGCGGCTCGTCGTCGTCGCCGATGGCGTCGAGGGCCTGGTCCCAGGTAGGCAGGAGTTCGCCGGTCGCGGGGTCGAGGTAGTTGCCGCTGGCTTCATGCCAGATGGGCAGGCTGGCGTCGTCGTGCTTGACCTGGTCGGTGGGCGGCCACCAGACCTGGTGATAGGTCGCGGCGAGCACCTGGCGCAGTTCGGTGCGGGACAGGGTGCCGCGCATGGCGATGTGGATGTGCGGGGCCAGCCGCCGCTGCGGCTCCACCGCGGCGAAGTACTGGACGTCATAGCCGAGGAAGCGGCGCAGGTTCTGGATGAACCGGTCGAACAGCGCGGCGAAGTGCAGCGCATCCCGCGCCGCCCGCTGGTAGTCGTAGCGGGCCGGGTCGGCCGGGGTGCCGTCGCTGCCCACGCGCCCGTAGCCCGGGCAGGTCAGCGTGACGAACATCGACGGCCGGAACGTCTTGCCGTCCGGCGCGGCGTAGGTCTTGCCGATCGTCCGCGGCCGCCACCTTCCGGCGGGGCAGGTCCGGCGTGTCCTGCCGCCGCCGGGTGGAGCGGTGACGGCGGACCGGCCGGGCAGGCAGGACGTTGCCGCGTATTCCGGAGCGGGTGATCTGCTCGTCCACGTCCCCGATCACGCCGTCATCGGCAGTCGTGTCCTGCCCGGCCGCCTCCGCCTGGTCTCGGTCCCGCTGGACGTCTGAGCGCAGTTCGACCCACATGCGCTGTTCGTCGTCGGGCTCGTCGGCCTGGACGATGGGCTCACGGTCGAGGTGCCAGCCCTCGCGGCACTGCGCCGCCCGCAGCGTCTTGGCCCGTTCGGCGCAGGACGGGCAGACGGCGGCGAGGGTGTGCCCGCAGGGGACGAGCACCGGTTCGGCCTGGCCGGTCTGCAGGTCGGTGCGGCGCAGCTGGACCGGGCGGACGCAGCCACCGTGCGTGACGGCCAGGTCGCGTACCACGTCGCGGGCCAGCGGCATGGCCAGCCGCTCGGCTCTGGTGTCCGTTGTGTCATTCGGCCTCCGTCTCGTCGGCATCGGGGTCGGGTCGTCCGGGCCGGGGTCGGTGGGTGCCAGCGGGTGCGGTAGCCGCAGCCGGGGCACTCCAGGACCAGGAACAGGTCGTCGGTGCTGGTGTCGAGCAGCGGGCCGCCGCAGTCGGGGCAGTCCTCGGGATAGCCAGCCGTGTCATCCGGCCCCCGCTGCCGGCGACTCAGCCCGCCACCGGTGACCGTGGCCGTCATGGCGTGGATGTCGTCGTCGGTGACGAACGCGGCCCGGACCCGGACCGGGTCGGGGTTGGTTTCCAGCCGGACATATCCGACGCCCGCGCCCGTGGCCGGGTCGGCGGGAGATCTCGTCACACCGGGCACCGCGGTCGCGGGCGCCGTCGCCGAGCACCAGGTCCGCCTGTGCCGGTTCGTCCAGCCGCAGGGCGATCTTGTCGGGGAACAGGTTGCGGATGTTCAGGACCTCTTTGCGGGGGTCCTGCAACGCCGCCACGACGCAGTAGCCGACCGCCCGGCCCTGGGTGGTCAGGGTCGCTAGGGCGGCGAGGATGCGGTCCTTGAGTTTGCGGTCGGCCTGGTAGGCGGTCAGGAACGCGACCTCATCGACCAGCACCACCACGAACGGGTGCTCCGGTGGTCGGCGTGTGGTCACGCTGCTGCCCGGCGAACCGGGCGGCCCGGTTCCTGCATGTCGGCGACGTCGGCTTCGAGCAGGTCGGCGATGTCGGCGGGGTCGGCGGCGTACTTGCCGTACCGCTCGAACATGGCCCGGCCGAACGCCAGTTCCATCAGCTTCGGGTCACACGCATGCACCCGGACCAGCCCGGCCAGCCATCGCCGGGAGCATCGCCCGGACCAGGCCCCACAGGTAGGAGCCCTTCCCGGCCCCGGTCGCGCCCGCGATCAGCAGGTGGGTTCCGTGCAGCCGGATGCGTGAACATCCTGCCGTCCTCGCGCCGCCCGACCGGCAGCGCCCGCAGATCCGGCACGGCCGGGATCGGGCAGCGCGGGGATGACGGCCGCGAGCGCGTCCCGGCGGACCAGTTCCAGCACGACCAGGCCCGGGCCGGCGGTGCGGATGCGGCACGACAGACCCCGAACCCGTGGGCCAGTTCCTCGGCCCGGTCGGCGAACGCCTGCGGCGACTGCCCGGACACCAGCCGGACTGTCACCAGGTCGGCGCACGGCCGGCCTGGACCGTGCCGAGCACGGGCAGGAGGACCCGGCCCCGGTACGTCGGCGCGAGGCCGCTGATGGTCATGACCGCCTGCCAGCGGCGCCGGTAGATCCACCACCGCCACCGGCACCGGACCGGGACGGTGACGAGCCGGGCGTACCAGTCCGGCCGCCAGCCGCAGCGTCACCAGCGCCGCGACGGTCACGTTGGCCAGGACCACCACGCCGGTCCAGCCCGCCTCAGCCCAGGTGAGCGACCACGAGCCCGGCCGCCGCGTCGAGCAGCGGATGGCGGATCAGGAACCAGATCACCCGGACCAGCAGCCGGATGAGCTGGACGAGCCAGATGATCCATTCGGGGGTGCGGTGCACCGGGGACCGCCACACCGGGGCCGCGAACGGGTCAGCGTTGTCTACCTGGGCGATCTGCTCGCCCGTGAGTCACGCATAGGATGGTCACCTCTTCTTCGTTGCGACCTGGGGAGATACCGGGGCGGCAGGAAGGTGCCAGTTCCTGCCGCCCCGCCCTTGTGCTCGATCACGCCGCGGTCGCCGGCCGTCCCGGCCGGCTGCTGCGGCGTGCAGCCGCTCGACCTCCGCCGCGTACTCGCGCGGCCTGGCCGGCCAGCTCGCCGTGCGATGCCGCGTCCTCGGCGGTGACCGTCCGGCGCGGCGGGCTGATCGACACCGATACCTCGCCGTGCGCGATGTTCAGGTGCGGGCGGCCGTCGTCGGTGCCGGGCACCGTGATCCAGGCGTCGCTCGTCGAGGTAGAACGACACCCCGATCCGGGCGCTCGCCCGGCCGGCGCTGATCGTCGTGTAGGTGTAGCCGTCGCTCATGCCGCCGTCTCCTTCCCGTCCGTGCCGCTGCGGCCGCGCGGCCTGCGGCGCGGACCCCGGGGCCTTGAGCGAGTAGGCCAGCCGCCCGGCCTGGTTGACGTACGGGGTCACCGTCAGCCCGGCGAACTCCACCGGGACGAACGGCATCCCCGCGATGCGGCGCGGGCAGCACCGGCTGGTCCGGCCGCCGCGACCTTCACCCGCACCGACTTGTCCCGCGCCGCCGGGTCAGCGTCGATGACTCGACCTGCCACAGCGGCAGCCCGGTCGCCTTGTCCTTGGACTGGACGAACCGGCCGCCCTTGGACGCCTCGAAGTCCCGCACCGGCTCGAACGGCCCCGCCGCGAACACCCCGCGCGGGAACACGGAGCGCGAACTCGACGGGGATCGGACCCTGCACTGCCATGAATCCTCCAGACTGATTGGATGCTTGACTACTTGATTAACCAAGTGAGATCCAGAGTAAGCCCGATCAACTTGGTTAGTCAAGTGATCAGGATGCGCCGAGTCTGGCCGTAGCCGACGGGGTAGGCGTCCTCCAGTTCGTGCAGGTCACCGGCCATCGCCACGTCCAGCGCGAGCACCGGCGGCCCGGACGCGTCCCGGGCGCTCACATACAGCGCGAGCACCGGGGCCGACCTGGAGATGCCGAGCAGCTTCGCCTCATGCGGCTCAGCGCGGCGGGCGGTGACCTGCTCCACCACGTGATCGATCCGCACGCCCGCGCCGGGCCAGCAGTGAGCGGACACCGCCGCGCAGCGGCTCAGCCTCCGGCCAGGCCCGTCCCCTCGGCCAGGCCGGGCGGGAACCACCAGGTCACGATCTCCGATGGCTCGCCGTCCTGGCGGATCAGCCGCCTGCGGCACAGCACCTCCCGGCCCTCCGGCACCGAGCAGCGCCGCGATCCGCGACGGCGGCGCGGCCGTGCCGACGGACACCAGCTCGCCGGGCTCGCGGGACTCGTCCCGGTCCAGCTCAGCCTTCCCGCGCCGCTCGCCGCTACCTCGGCCAGCGCGGGGCGGCCGCGGACGAAGCTGCCCTTGCCCTGCTGGGTCTCGATCCAGCCCTCCTGCCGCAGCACCCGCAGCGCCCGGACCACGGTGGGCCGGGCGATCCCGAACTCGCCGAGAGCTGGTGCTCGCTGGGCAGCAGCGACCCCGGCGGGTACTCGCCGGACTCGATCCGCCGCTGCAGCTCCGCGATGACCTGCGCGTATTTGGGTGGCGTGTATTCAAAGGGCATGGCGCCTCACTCGGGCTGTCTAGTGCTCAACTTGTCTACCCAAGCAGACTAGCGCGTGACCAGCCAGGCTGTCACGCCTCGTGCCCATCCGTGCCGTCCGGTGACAGCGGCCTGCCGTCTCCTTCCTGCCCTCGGTCAGCGCGCGAAGCTCGGCCATCGTGGCCTGCGCCGCTTCCAGATATCCCGCGATCACGCCACGTCACACGCATGCTCGTCACACCAGCCGCCACGGCACCGGGCTCGCAGCGCGGGCACGGCGCCACCAGGCGGCCAGCCGGAAGTTGACCGCATCCTCCAGCGCTTGCAACTCCCGGTACCGCTGCCGCTCGCGCACCGCGAACCGCAACGACCGCGGCACCCGCCCGCGCTCATCGGCACTCCATCTCGAACCAGACCACGCGGCCCAGCTCATCGCCCGCATGGCCCCACTTGTCCGCCAGGGCATCCACGATCCGCAGTCCCCGCCCGCCGGTCAGCACGTCGCGCCCGGGCCGTCCTTCGGCGAGCCGCGGTTCGGACGCGCCGCCCCGGTCGCCGATCTCCACCCGCACCGAGCCCCGGCCACCCAGACGGTCACCTCGAACAGCGCCGCCATCCCCGGAGGCGGTGTGCCGGACCGCGTTGGAGGCAACCTCGCTGACCAGCAGCAGCACATCATCCAGCCCGGGGAAGCCGTCACCGATCACGCCCGCCACGAATCGCCGCGCCTGGCCCACCGCGACCGCGGTCCCGGGGAACCACAACTGCGCAGGGCCATGGCCGCTGCCGGTTCACCGCGCATGACCGGAGCCATCACAATCGGCGCAGGTCACCCGGGCCGGTTCCACCGTCCCGCGCATCAGCGTGCCGCGGACCAGCACCCGGCGGGACCGCCGCAGTTTCCAGCCGCGTCCCCCGCACCCGGGGCAGGCAGGTGAATCATCCTCACGTCGTGCCATGCCGCCCACGATCGGGCCTGGCAGCCTGGTAACCCATCCCACGGCGAGTTACCACCGTGGTAAGCCACGGAAGGTAACCTGGCATGCGCAACTGCGGATCATCCGGCAGATCTGGATGAGGCAGGCGAACCGATGCGGGACAGCGCGTTCGGCCCCATAGCGTTACCGGACTCGTTCTGGCACCGGCCAGACGTGTCCGCCGCCCTGGCCAGCAAGGACATGGGCGGGCTGTTCAGCCTGCTGCACCACAAAGCCGGGATCACCCAGACCCGGATCGCCACCGCCACCGGTCTCACGCAAGGCCGGGTCAGCGCCATCATCCGCGGCAAGCAGAAGGTCTGGACCCTGGCCGTCTACACCAGGATCGCCGACGGCCTGAACATGCCCGAACAGGGCCGCATCCTCCTCGGCGTCGCTACCGAGCCATCAGCCGCACCGCCCGGCCACGAGCCGATGCCCTCCGAGGGCGGGAAGCAGCAGCGCGAGCTGCTGCGGCAGATCGCCAGCGCCCGCAACATCGACACCTCGATCATCCAGATCCTCCAAGAGGAAACCAACACCATCCGCCTGCTGGACCGCAGGCTCGGCGCGCCGGCCGTCGCGGCCAAGCTCGAAGCCCACATCACCCACGTCGCCATCAGCCTGCGCCACTCCCTGCGACCCCGGCAGGCGCCAGCACCTCGCCGCCGTCCTGGCCGACGCTGCCGCCCTGGCCGGATGGCAGGCCATCGACATGGGCCGCCTGCCCGCCGCCTGGCGGCACTTCGAGACCGCCACCGCCGCCGCCCGCGAAGCCGACGACAACTGCCTGCTCGCCTTCGCCGCCGGGGAACAGGCCTACGTGCTCATGGACCTCGGCCAGCCCGCCGAGGGCCTGGACAAAGTCCGCGCCGTCTACGACCAGACCTGCGCCGCCATCCCTCATCAGGTGCGCGGATGGCTCCGCGCCGCCGAAGGCGAAATGGCCGCCGCAGTCGGCCGGAACGGGGACTGCCACCGTGCGCTCGACCAGGCCAGCACCGAACTCGATCACGGCCCCAGCGGCGAAGACCTGCCCTACCTGGCGCTCAACAGCGCGCACCTGGCCCGCTGGCGGGGCAACTGCCTCGTCCACTTCGGCGACCCGTCCACCATCACCGACCTGACCACCGCCCTGGCCGGAATGGACCAGAGCTTCACCCGCGCCGAGGCAGGCCTGCGCTGTGACCTTGCCGCCGCGCTGCACGTCACCGGCGAACGCGAGGAAGCCCGCCGCCACCTGGCCCGGGCCGCAGAGCTAGCCCAGCTCACCGGCTCAGCCCGCCAGCGCCGCCGCATCGCCGACCTGGCCAAGCGCCTCGGCCACGCCGCCTAACGCAGCCTTCCGCGCCAGCAGCTTGCAGCAGGCCGACCAGGCTCCCCGAGTTCCAGATCTGCCCCGACTCGATCAACCCGGGCACATCGGCCAGCGGAACCCATTCCATCCGCTCAACCTCGGTCGTCTCCGTCGGCTCGCCGATCTTCTCCGGGTCCCGGCCGACGAACACCACGTGCTCGGAGTCCACCATGCCGACCATCGGCTGGAACGTGACCAGATGCTCAACCCGGCCAGCCCGGTAACCGGTCTCCTCCTCCAGCTCCCGCACGGCCGTCTCCGAGGGCTCCTCGCCCTCATCGATCAGCCCGCCAGCCAGCTCCCAGCCCCACTTGTCCTGCACGAACCGATGCCGCCACAGCAGCAGCACCCGGTCCTGCTCATCGACCAGGACCATCATCGCCGCCCGATGCAGCCGCACCACGTGATGCCAGAACCGCTCACCATCCGGCAGCTCGACATCGATCTGCCCGAGCCACACCCACGGGTTGTCATAGATCGTCCGCTCACCGAACGTCCGCCACCGGCTCGACCCATCACGCGCATCAGTCACGCCACCGACGCTAACGCCTCCACCGCAGCCACGGCACCCCGGCGCGAATCGGATAGGTACGGCGAATCCGACGCCATTGGGGGCTTACCTCCCGGCAAGGAGTCGCTTCGCGCCTCAAAGGCGATAGCGGGATTTTGCTCTCTAGTGAGGGCGGCGGTCCCGTTTCTTGCTAGGCGGGGTGACGCAACGCAATTTTCGAAGTGCACGGACGCTCGCGCACATGGCGGCGACGATGACGGCTAGCTGATCAGCCCTAGTGACGAAGCCGTATAGACCTTCATGAGAGAAGATCATCTCGACTGGGATCGCAACGAGTGCGGTCGCGGCGGCCCATGTGCGCCGCCGGGAGATCAGCACACCATCCAGGAGGCGGCCAAGTACGCCGCCCAGGTCGTCCAGGCGATACCTGAGTGCGGCAGGGAGGTAGCCCGCGGCATAGCGAAGCCGACTCGACAACGGGAGAGGCACGCCATCGTGGTCGAGCAAATCTGAACTCCATGCCTCCCACAGGTACGCTCGCTGACATCCCGCCAACTTGAGGGCAATTGCTGTCACTCGACGGGGGATGCTGTCTCCAAGTTTGGCTAGCCTGTTCCTGCGCATTGCGTCACCGCGACGGCCGAAGATGCCCTTGCCATCCGGCCGGTCTAGCCAACGCTCAGACACAATAAGCCGCAACACCCGGATCGCTTCTGGAAAAGCATCTAGGTTGCTTATGCCGTGAATCCGATTGTGTTCCGTGCTGCCAACCTCAATGATCCGGGCACCTATTCGAGCCGCCCGCACATTGATAAGTGGCTCAATCTCAAAGCCGTCGCCCCACGGTCTCCGCCGGGTGGAATCATCGAAGGAATCCGTCGGGGGCAAGGCAAGCTTCGGGATGAGAGTTGTTCGAAAAGCATTGTAGCCATAGCAAAGATCGGTATAGCGGACGCCAAAAAAAAGGCTTATCAATCGATTAAGTATCGCATAACCTATCATGCGTGGACGGGATGAGGCATGGCTGATCCCCCCCTGATCAAACCGGGTTCCCTTTGCGAAGTCCGCCCCAGCCGCCAGTGCAGCTACAAAGGCCGGAATCTCCCGGGGATCCGCCGATCCGTCTGCCTCAAGCGTGACGACGACGTCACCTGTCACCTCCCGGAAGCCGCATGCTAGCGCGTTACCTTTGCCCCACCGAGTCTGCTGAATGACCTTCGCATCCGGCCGGACTTGCGACGCGACAGCGGCCGTGTCATCGACGGAGTGACCGTCCACCACAATGACCTCGTGCATGCCTGCGGGGAGGGCCGAAAGTACGAAGGGGAGGTTGCGGGCCTCGTTGAGGGCTGGAATCACAACCGAGATCCGGTCCCCGAGCTTCTCCATTGGTCTCAGTGATGTATTCATGCGGTCGCGCCTTGGCCAGAGCCCCGCAGTCTACGGCGAGCAGAATTCCGGGCGGCGATCGCCGCAGCCACCTCTTGCCGGCCAGCGCCAGTCAACTCGTAGTAGCGACGGCGTGGCCTGTCCGGTGGTTGTGGATCTTCCCAGAAGCTCCGGACCAAGCCGCCACGCTCAAGTCGCTCCAGGAGCGGATACACCGTTCCCGATCCGAGGTCGGCTTCCTCGCAGAGTCGGAAACCCCAGACACGGTCCTCGGGCCCGGCGTCCATGAGCGCGGCAAGAACGGCAAGGGTCGGCTTGGTGAGCCGAACGCGCGACGTGGCCATGGGCGACAGGATAGCTGCAGTAGCGACCCTATGTCGAGAACGACAGACAGTCCACCTTCGAACGCGTCCATCGTTGCGTCCGAGGGCCAGTCACTGGCTGACGACCGTGATTGGACGGCTGATCCGCGAGCACTGGCTGACGACTGGCTGACGACTCACTGCCGAGTTAGGCCGTACATGGATCAAGGGCGGCACCGTCCGCCGCCGGGCTTGGCCTCTTCGAGGCCGCCCGGCGCGGGGCCGCCGCCACTGATTGTGATCCGGCCTCATCAGGCAGAGGACGTCCCTCGCCGGGGGGCGTCGGGCGCAAGCCTCCAGAACGGCGACAACGCAAAGCCGGTCAACCCCTCTTATGCAACACAGAGTTGACTTATTGGTACATTCCCTGGGCTTGGCGCCTTGAGGACTTAGATAGGGCGGGCTGGAGAAACCTATTCCCTGGGTCGGGCGCCCGACCATCCTATTGCGTCGCATAGGCCAGGCTCAATTAAACCGAATACCGAACAGACCGCCAGATTCATACGCGTCGGTCATCCGTGCGCTCTCATGAAACTTGGCCGTGAAACCCTCTCGCTGTGCCTTTTCCAACTCGTCAGAGTTAATCGTTACCACATACTGTAGGTGCTCCTCAGCTGCGACCTCCGCGGCAAGGTTAAGTGCGCTGGCGACTTGGCGCCCTTCAATGCTGTCGTAAAGATGACTATCGTGCACCAAGAAGTCAGGGCCATGGCCGAGGCGACGGGCGGTCACTGCCATAGTAAGGTCAAAGCAAAAGATCGAAATACTGCGGACACCTTCGCTAGAGTCGCCACCGATTGTCGGAGAGAATCGATAACCACTCCGAGACGTCTCAATCGACAAGTTTGCCGGCCTTTGCTTACCATAGATCCGATAAGCGTATTCCGAATATAGGCGCCCGAGAGATTCGACTTGCGCACTACGCTCTGCCAGGTCGGCGCTTAGAAGAATCTCAAGCTCCGCAGCCCTCAACTGCAGGTGTCTATTAGCATTCTCCCACCGCTCAATGGTAGCCCTCCGTTCCTCCAACTCAGCAAGTCGTCCAGTCAAACCACCAAACTCGCTCTGGAGGTGGTTGTACGTCTCCAGTGCACCTCCCGCTTCGAGAAGTCGCATGATCTCGGACCTTCGAGCATCAAGTTCGTCTAGTCTTGCACGGTCGGTCGCCATCTGCTCCATCAACCGCGTCTGCTCTGATTCAAGATAGCGCCGTCGATTACTGACGACAGACTCATGGAACGCTTCCACCTCATTAAAGCGTCGGCGAACACTCTCTGGAAGAATGAGATTCACCTGATTGTACATTTCTTCGAGATACGCGTAGTCAGGCTGTTCCGAACTCTCCCGCTCGATGGCCCGGGCGATGTCTCCCAGTCGTCGCTCAGTCATGACCAGGGAGTCATTAAGTCCACGAATATCTCTGCTCAACTGATCCGCCTGGGCGCGATGCTCCGCATAGCGATCAACAACCGTGAAACTCGCCAGCTCGCCAGAAAGACGCTCTTTCTCTATACTCAGAGTTCTGATGCTGGCTTCCAGATCCTGCACTCGGCCAATGGTCAGACCAAGCACGGGATCGCGTGCCATGCGGCGAAGGTCGTTCAAACTCTTTTCGGTCTCCAATATTTCTTTAACCTTAGCAACTAGACCGAGATCGAGGCCGAATAGCCAGGCCAGCGCGGGTTCGGTGTCGATTGCTGCCTGTTTTCTGTGTGTCTCAGTCGCATTCGCGAAGGCACCACTGGCCACGTCTCTCATGTAGAATCCCATGAGCGACCTATATCGTGGCTCATTAGGTAGGCCCTGAAGGTCGAAAAGAACGTTCCCAAGATGCGCACGCCAATCTTGATTGCGCATATAGCCGTTATTTTCGATGAAGATGGCATTGGATTGCGCAGCGGATCGACGAGCAACCTCTACCTGTTCACCAGCATCAAAAGCTAGCGAGAACGTCGCCTGTTCGAGTTCCGGACGCCTGAGAACGCTACCTCGGCGTGCATCAGCACCGAGAATAAAGTCGATGACCTTAATCAAGCTTGTTTTTCCCACGGCATTTCGGCTGTCTTGGCTCGTCGCCACTTTGGTTCGCTCGGCTAGAACGATGTTGAGCCCCGGCCGGAAAGTAGCCTTCTTAAAGTTCTCCAGGTCGCTAGTGAGTTCACGCAACATGGCGTCTCACGAGCTGACCATCATTCATCTCAACGGCATTTATAGAGAAGAGCAGATCCAAGGCTAGAGCGAACCACCAGAAGGGCAGGGCAGACGGAGCATTTCGCTTGTCCCGATATGAACTCACGCGATCCCAGATGGCGTTTACAGTCGCAGGACTTTCCAAGTTCTGGAGAATCTGAGCCCCGACCGTCAGGAGGGCAAGATCCTGTCCGATGCTCTTAGAGGGAAGGATCATTAATTCCCTCTTCCGTCACTGGCTTGAAAATCTCGCAGATCTCAAAAAAGTGAGTAATGACAGTTATGGCGGCACCACGCTGCTGCTCGGCGTCTACCAAATTACTTCCCTGGAACGCTTCAGTAATCAGATCGTCGCACAAGGCATGAAAGATCGCATCAGAGTCCCCCAGTTGCGCACTGAACCCATCATACTTAGCATGAAGAGTCTCGGTTACCTGAGCCTTTTCGCCCGGCGACGCCTTCGAGAAGTAATACTCGACGTGGTCGGTCTGCGTCTGGAAACGACGCAGCAGCGCATCTACTTCCGGACCGAACTTATTCTCTTCAATTTTGCCAAAAAGAACAGGTGGTATACGGTTAAGATTCTCCTGGCGCCGCGTCCTCGCAAGGCTCTCAGCACATCGAGCGAGATACCCCATTCCAATGGGATGATCAGAAGGCGGACTCCCAAGCACTCTTACGAGGCGAGCGCGGTCAACCTCTTCCGTACAATGGTCCCACAGCACTTGAGGTGGCCACTGTTCGATCGCAATGGAGGCATGAGCGTGATCGGCTTTAAGCTCCATGATTCCTAGCGCTGCCATAGTCGGTAGGCCGTTCGCGTTATTGTGAACAAACGCCCACCGCTTCATCTGATCACGCCAATTATCCAGAGCCTTTTTAAAATCATCTTGAATTTTGGCCGTTACCTTCGCCTGTTCTGGACTACTTGCTCCATAGCAGGCTAACATGAGTTGATCTATCCAGCCATCGCAGCCTTTGTCGCCACGGCCAGCTGGGTCCACCTGAATGAAGGCTCCACCGTGTCGGGCGTGCATGAGATCAGTAACTAGCTGCTGCCATTCGGACCCAACTTTGCGAATTGACAGCGAGAGAAACTGGCTGTACAGCCAGGCTCGATCCTGATCACTCGGAGTAACCATCTGCAGCTCCACCAGCTGGATTGAACAGCTGTCGCCATCGTAACGCCAAAGGTCACCAAGCGCCTTCTGACAGCCCCGCAACTTTCGGGATCTGATTTAGAAGAGCCTCGCCGACCACATCAACCCTAGTAAGACGCGCATCACGGATAAACAGTTGACGTAGTTGCAGGTGCGCGGCGACTGTCGGACACCTCTACGCATCCTCGATGCTGACGTGGCCCTGGTGTCGGCGAGCGTGCCGGTGAGCCTTGGGATGCCTCCAACGGCGACCTCAGGCTCCAGGATGGCGTGGACAAGTGCTCATAGTTCGATGTGGGAGAGTTCGGGAGCAACCAGCAGGACTGGATTAGCCCACGTCAGGAAGCTGCTTTGTAGACGAATCTGTAAAGCGAACGCGGCGAGACGGGACGAGGCGGCAGGGACGTCCGCGGCCCTAGTCGACCACCAGCCGCGAGTTGACCGGGACCAACGTGACGGCCCGAGACTGGCTGAGCCGACAGAGACGGGTGCCGTGCGGCTCATGACTCAGCGACGGTGGGGGTGTCTGTTAACCTCGATTCCCGGTGAGGCAGTTTGACTGGGGTCCCCTCTATGCGCGACATCGCTGACCAGGGCAGATGACCTGACCTCAATTAGTCTCGCTGAACACGATCGCTGTGGCTGGATAGGCCGGTGCCAACTGACACGCAGCGGTGACCTCGCGATATCTGGAAGATCATCTACAGACTGCATGCTGCGGCGCTACGGTTGGCTTGTGATCCCGGTCATGATCAGGTGACGTTCGCCCTGGTCGCCGCCCTCGGTATCCAAACCTCAACTGAATTACCGCACCGGGAATCGAGGTTAACCGGGGCGCCTCCGGCGGGGGCACTCGGGCTCCGGGATGGAGGGGGCCTGATCATCCCGTCACCATCGATCCGGGCAAGCCGAGCAGACCTGGCCCCCGGCGTCAATGTCGTTCAGTCGTAGGGTGCTCCACATTGACCCCGGAGACCAGGCCCGCTTCCCTCATCGGCGGGTCGACGGTGACGGGATGATCAGGCGGGCGAGTAGTGGCGCGCACGCGCAGACGAACGGCCAGCTCGCGCGGTGGCGGCAGCGTTCTTGTATTTCATTTCATATCCCCACATCAGCCTTTCATCATTGCATTTCATAACGCAATGCAATAAAATGGTGGCATGAACTTAACCACCAGCACCCAGTGCGCCTACCCAGGCTGCGACCAGCCCGCCGCAGCGCCCACCAGCGACCGCGGCGCCAAGCCGAAGTACTGCGCCGACGACAGCCACAATCCGCTCACCGCCCATCGTGAGCGCCGCCGTCTCCAGGCCGAGGCCAGCGGGCAGCGGGCCGAGGAGACCGGCGGGCAGCCGGTCACCCTTGGCCTGACCCGGGCCGCCGAACTCATCCGCACCCTGGAGAAGCTCACCGCCCAGCACACCGACGCCCTGACCCGCGCCGTCACCGAATTGCGCTCGGCCGGGGACGTCGAATCGGCCGAAGCCGAGGTGTACGCCACCCGCGCCAACGCCGACCAGCACGTGGCCGCCGCCGAAGCCCGGCTTGCCGAAGAACTCCAGCGCCGCCGCGACGCAGAAGCCGACCGGGACCAGGCCCACGCCGACCGCGAGCAAGCCGACGAGGCAGCCGCCCAGGCCGTCGCCCGCATGGACGAACTCACCGCCGAACTCACCACCCTGCGCGCCGCCACCGCCGAGGAGATCCGCCAGCTCCGCACCAGCACCGCCACCGAGGTGGAGCAGGCCCGCGCCACCGCCACGCGTGAAGTCGAGCAAGCCCGGGAGGAAGCGGCCCGCCTGGTGGCCGACGCGACCAGCCAGCTCCGCCGGGCCGAGCAGGAGACCACGCGAGCCCAGCAGTCCGAAGCCGCCGCCATCCAGCGCGCCGACCGGGCCCAGGCCCAGGCTGGCGAGGAAATCGCCCGCATCCGCGCCGACGCCCAGCGCGAGCGTGACGAGCTGCACGCCGCCACGGACGCCAGGCTTGCCGCACTCGAAGAGGCGCGCACCGCCTGCGTATCCGCGCCGAACGGGCCGAGGCCGACCTCGATACCGCCCGCGCCGAGAACCACCGGCTCACTGAGCAGCTCGCCCAGGCAACCGCCGATGATGACCACGCCCACGCATCCGACAGCACCCCGACCCCCCGCCGAGCCAGGAAGACGGCAGCTACACGCAAGCCACCCGGCGCCCAGGCATAGGCCCCGGTACCAGGGCAAGCACCCATCAAGCGGCGTGCCCGTGGCGTGCCCGATCGGACGGTGATCAGCGGTGAATCACGGTCACTCACGGGCACGCCACAGGGCCGCTGACCTGGAGACGGGCAGGTCAGGGCACGGGCCGCGAAGACCTCCTAAGCAGTAGGTCGGCCACAGCCAAGGCGCTGTTGAAAAAATGTCAAATCATGGGGACCAATAATAGGCGTTTTCCCACATTAACATTGTAAAGAGTAGGCGCCGGATTGTTTCTCCGCCTGCTGCGCCTGTTGCTGAGCGGTCAAGAACGTTTCTACTTGACGCACTGACTTGCGCATAAGAAAATTACTCATGCCTCGTGGACAAAGACATCGAGAGACCACGCTTGGGCGATTGACGTTTAACGGCATAGCGGTACTTGGGGCAATAATCATCTTGTGGGCGCTTTCGGCAGACCGCAATAACTCCGGCGGCAGCGGCCACCACCCCGGCCTGGACCCAGCTGTCGCCCGCGACCAGCCCATCAGCTCGTGCTTACGCCTCGATGGCCTATGACGCGGCCACCTCCCAGCTCGTCCTGTTCAGCGGGTCAGGCGCCGCAGGTGCACCCAGGGACACGTGGACCTGGGACGGCGCAACCTGGACCCAGCAGTCGCCCGCGGCAAGCCCGCCAGCTCGCTATTACGCCTCGATGGCCTATGACCCGGCGACCTCCCAGCTCGTCTTGTTCGGCGGCGGCATGAACAGCACCGGGATAGCTGGAGATACCTGGACCTGGGACGGCACCACCTGGACCCAGCAGTCGCCCGCGGCAAGCCCACCGGCCCGCTTTGGAGCCTCGATGGCCTATGATCCGGCCACCTCCCAGCTCGTCCTGTTCGGCGGGATTGGCCTGGATGGGCTGCCGCTCAGCGACACCTGGACCTGGGACGGTACGCACCTGGACCCAGCAGTCGCCCACGGCAAGCCCACCGGCCCGCTACCAGGCCTCGATGGCCTATGACGCGGCCACCTCCCAGCTTGTACTGTTCGGTGGCGTAGGCGGCCCTAGCGGGATAGCTGCAGATACCTGGACCTGGGACGGCACCACCTGGACCCAGCAATCACCCGCGACCAGCCCGCCAGCTCGCTATAACGCCTCGATGGCCTATGACCCGGCCACCTCCCAGCTCGTCCTGTTCGGCGGCGCCCAGAGCACCGGGATAATTGGAGATACCTGGACCTGGGACGGCGCCACCTGGACCCAGCAATCACCCGCGACCAGCCCACCGGCCCGCTATGCAGCCTCGATGGCCTACGACCCGGCGACCTCCCAGCTGATCCTGTTCGGTGGGTATCGCGACGACGGGTGGCGTGCAGACACGTGGGCCTACACCCCAGGACGGCAATCCCAGTCGATTACCTTCTCCAGCGCCGCGCCGTCGTCCGCCGGCTACAGCGGGGCAAACGACCAGACCTACACCGCCACCGCCACCGCTACCTCCGGGCTGCCCGTAACGCTGTCGGTCGACTCCTCCTCAACCTCTGGCTGTGCCATCTCCGGCGGCACCGTGTCCTATGGCAGTGGCGCCGGAACATGCATCATCGACGCCAGCCAGCCAGGGAACGATTCCTATCTTCCCGCGGCGCAGGTCACGCAACGCTTCACCATCAGCCCGGCCCCGCTTTCCATCACCGCCTCCTCACCGGCGATGACCTACGGTGGCACCGTCCCAGCCATAACCCCCGGCTACTCCGGCTTTGCCGGTCATGACAGCCCCTCCAGCCTTTCCGCCCCGCCGTCCTGCTCAACGACAGCCACCCCGGCCAGCCCGGCGGGAACCTACCCCTCGACCTGCTCAGGCGCAGCAGACCCCGACTACACAATCAGCTACAACCCCGGAACCGTCACGGTCAACGAGGCCACCACCACTACCACACTGACCGCGCACCTAGATCACTCGGCACGCCGGCCGCGCCTCAAGCTGACCGCGACTGTAATCCCAAAAGCAAGTGCAGAAACCCCGGCCGGAAATGTGAACTTCTACGCCGGAACTCCGGCTCACCACCACAGGCTCCTGGGCACCGCATCCCTTACCACCACAGGCGCTGCGGTCCTCACAACCACACCACTGGCCTGCGGCCACCGGCTCTACGCCGTCTACATTGGCAACGCCAACGACAAGGGCAGCACCTCCGCCACAATCCGTTGCGACTGCTGCCATCGGCACTCAGGCGGCTCCTTCGAGGTGGGTTTGACTACCAGAGCGAATGAGCCAGTGGCAAAAGTCCCGCAGGTCAGGAACCTGATTTGTGCACGGATTTGTGCACGAGACCCCGCGGGACAGGCTGAGCCAAGGTAGACGCAGAACACCCGAGAGGACTTCGGGCCGCTAGCCCGCCGAGGTCAGCGCAGTGAACGGGGACGGTTCGAGACGCCTGAGACGGCTGTCGTACGGCTCATAACCCAGCGACGGCATGTTACGTAGCGATGCTGCTGTCCACGTGAGTACTTTCTGTACGGTCTTTCAAAGGCGCGCGAAGCGCCACCCTTGACGGTGCCCTCCCACCGCTCAATCAGCGCCTATTGGGCAGATGGACAGAACAAGGTCGGCCCAATGAAGTATCGCCCTCAGGCTCAACCGAGCAATACAGAGGCCTTTGTCTAAAGGTGCTTGGTACAGAAGTAGACTATGATCGCCGTTATAACCGTGATCGAGATGGTATTAAAATTCTTACGCAAAGAGTCGCTTACGCGGATTCGGTATATTACCTCGATAAGAGACCTTAAAGTAAGTGCCTCTGGCCACATTCGCAAAGGGCCACCACGTCCCCTAATGACGCTGATTATTACGGCACAAGATAGACACACTGCATATACGATTGCCGTTGCTAAGTATGCACCTTTAAGCCAGTGATCCCAAGGTATAGAACCATCATAGTTTGGAATTGAGAGATCATGATTAATTTGAGGATTTATATACGCATCTAGTGTTACAGGGACGACGAAAAGTACCAAAGCAGCCCCCGCCAACAACGCGACGACTCGGGGTGTAATCCACCGTGAACGCGCATTTATCCTAAGAGCCTTGTTAAACTCCTCGATCAACTCTCGCAATTCTGGAGTGCTTGCCCACGTGCTAATACTTCTGCTCGTTAGATTTAGGCTCGCAGTACCGCCATCTCTCGTCGTAGCCAGTATCGTAACATTCTTGGACTTCAGGAGCCTTGAATCGATTTCTCCGTCAATAACGGCCGGCTCATCCTCGAATAGCACCAGGTTTCGCTCCTGGCCTTTGCCCGTGTCCCAGTTGAAACTTGATCTCTTTATAATGATCGTATAGCGACGAAGCTTTGACGTAAATTGTCCTAGGGCCTCCGTCATGCTCGCCGGATCAGCTAATCTCGTCGTGAGAGTAGAACGGATTGCAACATTACGGGCACCTCGGATGTTACGGATAGTCACAACAGTTAGACGCACTGAAAGCATCTCAGGTTTACACCTGTGAGTGCACTGCGCACACTGACACCCGGAACCGACAGCAACGAGCTCTGCAGTAAACACATCCTGGTGGATGCCAGCGCGTACGAAGCCCAGGTGACGGATGTTCCCGTACGTCCAGGCCCATGTCTTACAAGTGTGGGATTACAGCCGCGGGATGCCCGGGGGCGCCGGACAGCATGATCCGGAACAGACGCGGAATGGTGGGGCTGAGCTGGCTTCCTGTTGGGCGACTGATGCAGGTCGATGGCGGGTTATGCCAGACCGCGAAGGCGGCCTCCGGAGCCGTGTGCGCAGGTTCGAATCCTGCCGGAGGCGCCCACCGATTTTCCGCTATTGGGCCGCTGAGCTGGCAATCTTCCGGACATCGGTTCGGGGCAGGTCCCACTTTGTTGGGCCCTCCTTGCGTCTTGGCACTGACCCTGGGAGACCTTTGCGGCATGGATCGCCGCTCTGACCTGCCCCATTGCCAGCGTTCCGGGTTCCGCGCCCCACTGACGCGGCCTTGGGCCCCGCATGGGCGGGCTCGGCCCCTGCCGCCCGTGCAGGAATCCCTGGCTCCGGGTTCGTGTTAGCACAAAGGTTCGAGGAGGCTATGACGTAATGAAGCTCAAGAGCCGCAACGCCGGCCCGGCGCTGGCACCGCCGTTCGAGGGCCGCGGGCCAGACGGAGCCGAGCGGGCGACATTCGCCGCGGGATGCTTCTGGGGTGTCGAGGCGGCCTTCCGCCAGGTCCACGGGGTGCTTCAGACCGCTGCCGGCTATACCGGCGGGAACGTCGCGGACCCCACCTACGAGCGGGTCTGCCGGCACCGCACCGGCCACGCCGAGGCGGTCGAGGTGTGGTTCGACCCGGCCCAGGTCAGCTACGCGGAACTGCTCCAGGTGTTCTGGCGGATCCACAATCCGACCACCCGCAACCGCCAGGGCTTCGATTTCGGCAGCCAGTACCGGTCGGCGATCTTCTACCATGACGCTGGGCAGCAGGAAGCCGCGCTCGCATCGCGCGATGCCGAGCAGCCATCGCTGAGACGGCAGATCGTCACGCAGATCACCCCGGCATCCGCGTTCTACCGGGCCGAGGAGTACCACCAGCGTTACGTCGAAAAGCATGGCCAGCCCGGCTGCGCAGCCACCATCCGGTAAACCGGGACGGCCCGGCATGGCGGCCATCAGCGGCATGCCCGCGCTGCCGCAGCCCACGGTCGGCGGAAGGGTCTCAGCCGCAGGGTCTTCCCGGGCTCAGCTACGAGGAACCCGGTTTCCTGCGGGACGGATGCCGTTCCCGCGCCCTCAAGGTCTGGCCGCAGACCTACCTTTGTAGGCGATGGGCGGCTGGATCTGACCGGGGCACGAACGCTTAGCTTCCCAGTTCTGCCTGGCGTGGTCTGCCAGTCTTGGCTGGCGTGTTAATGCCGGACGCGGACGACGAGCTTGCCGGTGGCCCGGTCGTGCTCCATGTCGTCGTGGGCCTGCGGCACTTGCTCCAGGCCGTCGTAGACGCGGTCTGCGGGGAAGGCCAGACGGCCGGCCGCGACCGCGTCCAGGATGTCCTGGAAGGCCTCCCGGGGCAGGTCGGCGGCGTCGCCGAAGTAGCCCGCCAGGCGCACACCTTTGGGCAGGTACTCGTTCGGGGAGAAGTCCCGCACCGTCCACTGGCCGGAGAGGCTGCCGCCGAAGCAGGCCGTGCCGTGCACGCGCACCGCACGCAGAGTGTCGGGCAGGGTCGGCGTGCCGACGAGATCAAGGGCGGTGTTGACGCCGTCCGGGTACAGTTCGCGCACGGCTGGCGCGACCTCGCCGGTGTCGAGCAGGGGGTGGTTGACACCGCGCTCCTTCAGCAAAGCGAGGCGGCTGGCCCGCCGGGTGGTGGACAGCACCATTGCGCCGCGCCATGTCGCGAGCACGGCGGCGGCCAGGCCCACCGAGGAGGTGCCGCCGCGGATTAGCACGGACTGACCGGGCTGCAGGTCCAGGCCGATGGTGAGCGAGCCGTAGGCGGTCTGCACCATCTCCGGCAGGCCGCCCAGCACCTCCCAGGGCAGGTCGGTGTCGATGGGGATGACCTGGGACAGCGGCACCGACGTGTACTCGGCATAACCGCCGTCGTAGGTGCGGCCCATGTCTCCCATCATCGCGACGACCTTCTGCCCGGGAGCAAGCCCGCTGCGGCCCGGGGCCGCGTTGACGATGCCGGCGGCCTCGATACCCGGCACCCGGGGAAAGCTGGTGCCCACGCTCAGACCCAGCCGGAGCTTCAACTCCGAGCGGTTGAGGCCGAACGCCTCGACGCGGATGCGCACCCAGCCGTCCCGCTCGGGCGGGAGCGGGAGCGTGGTCAGCCGCAGGTTGTCCACGGGGCCAGGGGCGGAGAGCCGGACGGCGCGCATGGTGGCCGGCGAGGACGTCATGGCCCTGCCTTCCTTCCCGGGGGAGCAGAGTCGGTCGGCGACGATCAACACGCGGCCACTGCGGCTTCATTCCCCATCCCAGGCCCACAGGCGGTACCGGGCCCGGCCGCCCACGTCGGAGTGCGGCGTCGAGTTCGCTAGCCTGTCGGGCTCATTAGTCCGGCAGTTGCGGCGAGCCGCCTAGCCTGACCGTCGTGAAACACCCGGGCCGCCGGGACGCGCGATCTCCGCGGCTATGAGAGTGCGAGCGCTCGTAGCATGATCAGGTGATCGTCTGGCTCAATGGGACTTTTGGCTGCGGAAAGACCACCGCCGCCGCGGAGTTGCGTTCGCTGATCCCGTCGAGCCGCCTGTTCGATCCGGAGGCAGTGGGATACATGCTGCGGCCTAATCTCGCCGACCACCCGGTCTCCGACTTCCAGCATTGGCCACCATGGCGGCCACTGGTGGTAGCTACCGCGACCGAATTGGCCCGCTTCACCGGGCAGCATCTTATTGCCCCGCAGACGATCCTTACACGTGCCTACCTTGAGCAGATATTCGCTGGCCTGCGCGAAGCTGGGCTCAGAGTGTTCCATGTTCTGCTCGATGCCGATGAGGAAATACTGCGCCAGCGCATCCAGGGCTCACCTGAAGCCCAGGCATGGCGGCTGGCCCATCTGGCCGAGTACCGGGCGTCGCGCTCGTGGATGATCCTGGCAGCCGACGTCGTCGTAAACACTGGACGCCGGACCCCCTCGTCAGCCGCGCACCAGATCGCTGACGCGCTACCTGGACTTTGAGGATCACGGGCCGTCTGAGCCGGTGTGGCGCCAGCTAATGCTAGGGGCGGACGGCGCGGAGCAGGAGGTAGTCAATTATCTGGCGTCGCCAGAGCAAGTCCACTTGTCTCAGCAGCAGTCGCGCGGCGGTCTGCTGCCCGGCGGGCGCAGCCGTAGCGCCTGCCAGCCGGGCTGCGGCGAGCCGGAGCGCGGGGGCAATCACGCGGTCGCCGCACACCGTGACCTCCACCTCAGCCAGGCCAGCCGCGCGCGCCGCCGCGGCGATCTGACCTGCTGTCATGGCCATGCTGGGCCGAAGTCCGAATACGCGCAGCTGAGTCACGCCCGCCAGCAACTCCGCAGGGCTCACTGGCCACCGCTGGACAGGGATATCGGAGATGCTCAGCACGCCGCCCGGACGCAGCACCCGGTAACACTCTTCGAAAAAGGCCTTGCGCGAGCTGAAATGGAACGCGGCCTCCACGCTGATGACTCCATCGATGGTCGCATCGGCGACCGGCAGCCGGGCGGCGTCTCCGGCCACGGCCGCAGCCGCGGCCTCCCTGAGGCGCTCCCGGCCCGCCGTCAGCTGCCACTCGGTGATGTTGACCGCCACCAGCCGGCCCGGGCGGACCACCTCGGCGATCAGCGGATCCTGGGTACCGAGCCCGTTCCCTGCATCCAGGATCACACCCCCGGCGGGCAGCGCGGACGCGAGCGTCGTCACCAGCCGGCGGCAAGCGTCCCCGGCCTCACCCTCCGAACCCGGCCCCTCCCACAGCCCCAGGTTCAGCCAGCCCGGCGCCGGGGCCACGAAGAAGTCCGACCCGATGCTCTCGTAAACGCGTGCCGCCGGATTCCGGCCCTGCCAGAGCATCGCAGCGGCATGCCGTGCATGCTGGCCTGACCATCCCGCGATCCACCCTGGCTTAAGTGCCATCTCATACCCCACCCTACGGAACACCACCGGCAGGCACACTGGCCACACGGGTACCAAACTCATCTAGTGGTTAACCTGCACGCCCGGCGGCAGATGTGGATGTCTGCGCAGGCTCGTCGTCGCCGTAAGCAAGCGTGCTACTGGGGTATGACTCAAGGTAGTACTAACGGGGCTTCGCCCCAGCCCGACGAGCCATGCCGGGTGGCTGGGCTTGGTTGACAGGGCTCCGGTCGGCGACAGACGGTGACAGCGTGTGTCCCGTTATTTGCCGCCTGTGGCGGTAGGTGGCCACTAGGGCCGAGTCGTCCGACCGGAGCTTGTCATGACGCTACCGCGCACTGTCGCTGAGGTGCTATCCGATCATGTGGCGTTCGAGGTGGAGTGCATCGACCGGATGTACCTGAACGTCTACGTCCCGCAACTGCAGCACGCGGGCGGGCTGCTGGGTTACGTGCAGCGGCAGATGGGCCTGCCGGTCGCCTCGACCGCCCCGCTGGCCAGGATCACCGACCGCTTCACCGCGGAGGTCCGTCGCTTCGCGGGCCGTGAGCACATCGCGTGGGTTGACTTCGCCAGGGGGCAGCGCAAAGACGATGTGATGCATGAGCACCTGGCGGCGTTCCAGGCCGCTGGCCGCGCCGAGGGAGTCCTGCTCATCGGGCGGGCGCAGGAGAAGACCCGGCTGTTCCGGACCGAGAAGCGCCGTGATCACGACGGCAGGTCATATCCGTGGATCGTGAAGACCACCGGGATGGTTAACCACTTCTACTTCTACTGCGTGGACGATGATTTCGGCCCGTTCTTCCTCAAGTTCTGCTCCTACTTTCCCTATAACGCCAAGCTGTGCATCAACGGCAACCACTGGGCGCAGCGTCAGGCAGCCAAAGCCGGCATCAGGTTCGAGGCGCTGGATAACGGCTTCGCCGCGGTCAGCGATCCCGCCGC
Source organism: uncultured Actinomycetes bacterium (assembly GCA_963782185.1). Classification (GTDB taxonomy): domain Bacteria; phylum Actinomycetota; class Actinomycetes; order Streptosporangiales; family Streptosporangiaceae; genus RYN-230. The sequence goes on along the minus strand of CAWAJB010000007.1, from coordinate 353,503 downwards.
GCTGCAGCGGATCTGCGACAAGCTCGGGCCGGAGCAGATCGACGCGCTGCTGCGCAAGTGGCTGGCCCGGCTGCCGCACCCGTTTACCCCGGCCGACCGGGAAGCCGGCTACCGCTACGACATCTCCATCCTGCAGGCGGAATTCTCCCTCACCCAGATGCTCGACAAGCCCGTGACCGGGCGGGTGTTCTTCGAGCAGGTCATCCGGGACAATCTCGGCGCCGGGCGCCCCGACCAGGTCAGCCTGATCTTCGGCCGGCGGCTGATGCGCAGCGGCCCCCGCGCCACCCCCGGCCGGTTCCGCACCCGGGTGATCACCAGCGGGGTCACCCCGAGCCTGCACGTGGACTACAAGCACGCCACGATCAAGCAGTACCACAAGGAAGGACGAGCGCTCCGGACCGAGACCACCATCAACGACACCCGCGACTTCCAGATCGGCAAACGGCTGACTAACCTGCCCGCCCTGCGGGAGGTCGGCTTCTCCGCCACCCGGCGCCTGCTGCGCCTCGAACGACTCAGCCACGACCCGATCACCGGAGCCGGCCATCTCGCCGCCGTCACCGGCCCCGTCCTCACCGACGGCGGCACCCGCATCCCCGGCCTGCCCCTCGGCCAGCCCCGCAGCCACGCGCTCCTGGCCGCATTACTGATCTTCCGGCTGCTCCCCCGTGGCTTCACCAACCGCGACCTGCGCGAGCTCACCGCCAAACTGCGCGGCGTGCCCGCCATCAGCACCGGGCAGATGACCTACGACCTGCGCCGGCTCCGCAGCCACCACCTCATCGAGCGCATCCCGGCCACCCACCGCTACCAGGTCACCGCCGCTGGCCTGCACACCGCGATGTTCCTCACCCGCGTACACGACCGCGTACTGCCCGCCGGACTCGCTCAGCTCGCCGACGCCAGCCCGCCCACCGCGCTCCGCCGCGCAGCCACCGCCTACCAGACCGCCATCGACGACATCATCCGCGACGCCGGACTCGCCGCATGACCAGCAGTCCGACACGCGCATCCCGAACTTGACTCAATCAAACCGACTTCGTCGGACCTAGCCCTCTAGCGGTATGAAGGTAAGCGTTAGCCTGCCAGCGGAGGACGTCGAGTTTCTCGACTCTTACGCCCATGCTCAGGGCATCGAATCCCGGTCGGCGGCCTTGCACAAGGCGGTCGGGCTGCTGCGGGCCACCCAACTGGGAGACGCCTACGAGGAGGCCTGGGCCTCATGGGCAGCCTCCGGTGAAGCCAGCGACTGGGAGGCTGTCACCGCCGACGGCCTGCACGACTGAATGCGCCGCGGGGAGATCGTTACCGTCAGCTTTCATCCTGCCCGGGGATCGGAAGCCAGCAAAACCCGCCCCGCCGTGATCGTCAGTAATGACGCCGCCAACGCCACCGCCGCCCGCCTGCGGCGGGGGGTCATCACGGTCGTCCCGGTGACCTCGGACATCACGCGCATCTACCCATTCCAGGTGCTGCTGCCAGCGGGTCAGACTGGGCTGCCCCGTGACTCGAAGGCCCAGGCCGAGCAGGTCCGCTCAGTGGCAGTCGAACGGATCGGCAAACGCGTCGGCCAGCTGCCGGCAGCGCTGGTCACCGAGCTCGATCAAGCACTCCGGATCCACCTCAGCCTGTAGGGCGTTACAGGTTACGCACCACGCGGCAATTGAGGACGTTCACACCCGGGAGCGGAGGTGCATAGACATACGGCCGGGCGGATGCGAGTTGCAGTAACTGTTGCTCGTAGTTCGAGATGTCAACTCCGGCCGAATCTCTAGGCGGAACCGACAGATTGGAGCCACGATCGGATGAACCGAGAAGATGCCGCGTCAGTGGACAGGCGGAACGCGGCAGGAGTGTTCACTCTTGGGCGTCTACTACGCGCACCTCGGCTGGCGGCCTGTCCTTGGCGAATTTGCGCTATTCGCCGTTGACATCAACGACGTCACGTATATCGGGCATGACGCTGGGAGCAGTGCCCAGCATGTAGCGCGCTGGCCAGCCGGGCAGGAATACGTGCGACCTGCCCTGACGCCGACCAGCCTTGGCCCTCCCCGGCCCGTCAGGCGGTTGCTGGCCCAGCAGGCGGAAGAAGGTTAACGCAACGCACGTGCGCACAACAGATGGCGCACTCCCAACGGCAGATCCGGACGTTTCCGGTGCTGCGCGCTCGTGCATAGTCATGCACGCTGGCTTGGCCATTCATGATGCCAACACCCCGGATGTGGATCAGGCCAGTCACGCGGATCGTCGGACAGTCCTATGGGAGACGAATGCCAGCCCGGAGGTTCGGAAAGGGGGGCGGGTTCCAACACGCCGCTTGCGGTCGCGCGCTCCCCGCGTTACGCTCGCGCCGACAAAAGAGGGTGGCTTCGATGGGGGAATTACAATACAGCGAGGTGCAGATTGCGGCGGCGCAGTCGAACCTGACGGCAATCGCTCCGTACATGTTCTGGCTGATGTTCCGCAACGTCGCGTCGGACGGATTCGTGTTCGAAGACCCGGAGAACACGCATGTCCTCTCGCAACCCGGGTGCGTGCTCGCCTCACCGTCTTGGGAGAACAGCGCCACGAACGTGACCCAGGACTACGTCTACAACTGGACGCGCGACGCGGCGATCGTCGCGATCGAGCTGGCGGCGGGAACGATCCCCACCAGCCAGCCACTGATCGACTACGTCCAGTTCGCGCAGATCTGCCAGAGCTCGGGCGGCGACTTCGATCGTGCCTCGTTCTTCATCAACGGCACGCCACGGAACTGGAGCGATCAGACCGACGGGCCTGCCCTCCAGACGCTGGCGATCCTGCAGCTGTTCTCCCAGCTCGACGCGCCGACCCAGACCGTGGCTAACGCCGTGATCGCAGCGAACCTGAACTTCCTGCACGGCGCCTACCAAGGCGAGACGGTCAATCTCTGGGAGGAGGAGACCGGTGCCTCGTTCTTCGCCCGCGCCGTGCAGCTGCGCTGTTTCCGGGCGATCACCGGCAACACCCTCGGGATCCCGGTCCCGGTGTGGCTCAGCACCGCCATACCCTGGCTGCAGAACGCCCTGCAGGAGCACTGGAACGGTCAGTACTACCAGTCAGTGCTCCCAGTCCCGGCTGACAGAACCCCCTACGACCCCAACATCGACATCGTCATGGCCGCGATCTACGGCGCCGTGCCGGTGACGGACACCAAGCTGCTGGCGACCGCCGCGCTGCTGCGCGGCCAGTGGGCCGACCCGACCTCGAGCTACTTCTACCCGATCAACGGGCCCGATCAGCAACGCGGCATCGGTCCCCTGCTCGGGCGCTATCCGGGGGACCTATACGACGGTGACACCGATGCTCAGGTGGGTGACCACCCCTGGGCAGTGGCCACTGCCAACTTCGCCGAGCTCTACTACCGGCTGGCGAGTGCGATCACCGCCGCCGGAACGGTTCCCCTCGACGCCAACTCTGCCAGCTTCTTCAGCCAGGTCGGAATCGACGTCCAGACGGCGCTGACCGCGGCCGCGGCGGCCCTGCAGAGCGCCGGCGACCAGATGCTGCAGGCGATCATCTTCCACAGCGATCACCTTGAGCTCAGCGAGCAGTTCGACGCCTCGACCGGCTACGAGAAAAGCGTCAGCAACCTGTCCTGGAGCTACGCCTCGTTCCTGTCAGCAGTCCGCGCCAGGTAACGCCTGACCACGACCGGCCGAGAGATTCACTTGTCTAGCGCAGCGTGCGACCGATCGGCGGCAGATGCGGACGGCTTCACCCTGAAGCGCCGATGTATAAACGTACGGGTCGGCCGCTGGCGTGTTAGACCATAACCGGGGGTGGCCAGGCGGTCAACTAGGCGAAGCGCGGCTGATAGCCGCTCGCCGACCGTCGCTGTGCGCCGCCTGAGCCTGGCGTGTTCGACTATCTACCGCACTCAGATGCGATATTCGGGCGCGCTTGCGCCGATAAGCGATCGCTGTCGGACCGGCACGGAGTGTCCCACGTACCCGGCGGTAACTGTCGGTCTGATAGCGGCGTCCTGCTTTCAAGTCGTGGATTACCCCGCGGCCGTCCGGATCACGCCGCGGCAGTTACTGCCTGGAAGGTGGACAGCGGGACGCTTCACATCGGCCTCGCAGCCCAAGTAGAGTGTGCCGTCGGGGGGTGCTAGCTAACCGTGGACCACTGGACTGACTTCAAGGTGGGCCAGCTACCCTCCTTCTCGGCGCGACGGCCGGTTGATATTCCCCCGCCGATGCAGGCAATGTTCCGTGAACTGACAGAATCCCTTGAACAACCGCTGCGTGGGCTCACCTCGGATGGGGCACTGCGATCGGGATTGTTTCCCCTCCGGTCTTCTGGTGTCACCACCGCGGCCATTACCGACGCCGCCCTCGACTTCCTGGGTGCGCTCAGCGCCGAGCAGCGAGAGCGTGCCGTGTTCCCCCTCGATGCTGAGCAGCGCCGGATGTGGCTGAATATTCATCCCTTCGTGTTCCGTCACGGCGTGATGCTCGAGGATCTGCCGCCCGCCGCGCGCCAGCTCGGACTGCGGCTCCTCGAAACCAGTCTGTCGGCTCGTGGCTTCGCCCAAGCCCGCGACATCATGCGACTGAACCGCCTCCTATCGGAGGTGACAGGCCTCTCAGACGACTTCGGCGAGTGGCCGTACTTCCTGTCTGTTTTCGGTGAGCCGAGCGCCGAAGGGCCGTGGGCGTGGCAGATCGACGGTCATCACCTGTGCATCAACGGCACGATCATCGGCGATCAGCTCGTGCTCACGCCGAGTTTCATGGGCTCGGAACCGTGCCACGTGTTCGACGGTCCACTGGCCGGCACGATGGTCTTCTGCGCCGAGGAGCTGGCTGGCCTGGAACTGATCCGCTCGCTCGATGACCAGCAGGTAGCCCGTGCTGTCCTCCGGTCCTCGATCCATCCCGACGACCTTCCCCGAGAGCTGCAGCACCCCTTCGATGGCCGGATGCAGGCGGGCGCGTTCCGGGACAACGCCGTGGTTCCCTTCGCTGGAGTCTGCGCCGCCGACCTGACCGATGCTCAACGCCGCCGCCTGCGGGCCCTGGCCGCCGCCTACGTTGGCTGGGCCGCCGAAGGCCACTCCGGGGTGAAGATGCGCGAAGTCGATCAACATCTCGATGAGACCTACTTTGCCTGGATGGGCGCGGTAGTAGCCGATGATGGTCCCTTCTACTACCGGGTCCATAGCCCCGTCGTGCTGATCGAGTTCGATCATCATCCCGGCGTTGCGTTCGACAATGTCGTGCCCTCCCGTAATCACATCCACACCCTTGTTCGCACGCCAAACGGCGGTGACTACGGTGTCGATCTCCTCCGGCAGCATCACGAGCGGTTTGATCACAGCGCCGGTACCCACGTCCCCCGGACAGGCTGACAGTTGACTCGCAGACTGAACCCAGCGCAACCTGTCATCGCCTCTTAGGCCGGGTAGGCCGGGCGCATTGCTGCGCCCGGCCCCCCTCAGAACCGGAGGCGTAGCAGCCGGTTGGCGTGGATGTCGCGCCGGTGGTCCCCGGTCAGCGCCTGTCAGCTTGAACTTCATTCAAAACCCCAGTTGAGTGAGAAGAAGAACAACCCGCGGGCGGCGTCATACGCGTCGTGGTAGGTGTGGTACGGGCGGCGGTAGTCCGTGTGGAAGATCCGCCAGGACTTGAAATGGGCAATAAGCCTTTCGATGGGTGCCCGGAGCGATGAGACATCAGCGTTGAATTGCTTTTCCCATGGCAAGAGCCTGCCGTGCGGCTGCTTCTTGCGCGGGGTGACCATGCCACACCCCTGATACCCCTTATCAGCGATACCGCCACCGGAGTTCCGGATGATCTCCGCGACTGGCGTGCTGGCAAACGCGGCTGCGTCATGGGTTTTCCCAGGAAGCGGATCAGAGATGTAAATCGCATTTCCGCTGAGCAGGCTGACCAGTTGCGCGTTGAACCCGGTGGTGCCGTGCTTGCGGCTCCACAGCTCGCGGTGCTCCTCGTAGGACCAGCAGGGCGTGATGGTGCCGTTGACCAGGCACACCCGCCCGCTGGCCATCTGGATGGCGTCCCCCGCGGACGGCACGAACTCTTCCAGGACGGCCCTGACCACCGGCACCAGGACGGTGACGATCCGGGACACCGTCGGCTGCGAGACGCCTTTCATGTCGCCCAGGAATTCTTGCGTTCCGTTCTGCCGCAGATACATGCACGCGATCTCTGCCGCCGCATAAAGGCCGCACGATCTCGGCCGCCCGGTTCCCTTGTTCCAGGGCTCGGGCAGCGCCTCATGGACACGGCAGGCGAGTTCCTGCATCTGCGAGAGCATTAAACCTGTAGTACGATAGTACCGCAACGGTTCTCCTGGGCGAGGGAATTCTTTGGTCGGAAAACCCAATTCTTCCAAGGGAACCGTTGTTATTTATGGCGACACGCCGGGCGAGCACCTACCTGCTGCCCAAAGGTTCTGAATAACACTCCTTAATTCCAAGCGCTCCCTTTATCGTTGCAGGATGACCACTTCCATGCGGACGGTAATCCGTCCTCACCTGCTGCTCGATGTGGTGACGGGGGACCTGCTGCAGGACCGCGCTGTCGTCGTCGATGGCCGCCGCATCGCCGGTGTTGTCGCCGCTGGCGATGCACCGGCCGACGGTCCTGTCTTCGTGGACCTGCCGGGCCAGACGGTGCTGCCCGGCATGATCGACTGTCACACTCACCTGGTCGGCGAGACCGACAGTGGCCACGGCTACGCGGAACTGCTGGCGCGGACCGGCGCCCAGGAGGCGCTGTCGGGTGCGCGCAATGCGCGGGCCACCCTGCTGGCTGGCTTCACCACCGTGCGTGATGTGGGCACGTTCCGCGCCTTCGTCGATGTCGCGCTGCGCGATGCCATCGACGACGGCTGGGTGGCTGGCCCCCGCATGCGGGTCGCCGGAGCGTACGTGACCTGTTCCGGCGGGGGAGGTGACATTACCGGCCTGGCCCCCGACGTCGATGCGGTCGTGCCGTACGAGTTCCGGGTGGGGGTGGCCGACTCAGTCGATGACATACGCCGGGCAGTACGCCGCGTGCTGCACGGCGGCGCGGACTTCGTGAAACTGATCGCTACCGACGCTGTCATGGCACCGGGAGGCAGGCCTGGCGCCCCCGAGTTCACCGAGGAACAGATCCGGGCCGCCGTCGAGGAAGCGTCACTTTCCGGCGCGGATGTCGCCGCTCACGCGCACGGCGCCGAGGGCATCAAGCGCGCCGTCCGCGCCGGCGTGCGCTCCATCGAGCACGGCTCGCTCATGGACGATGACTCCATCCAGATGATGGCCACTGCCGGGACGTTCCTGGTCGCCGACGTCTATAACGGTGACTACATCGCCGAGACCGGCCGCGAATAGGGCTGGCGTGCCGACGTGCTCGCCAAGAACGACCAGACCACCCTCGCGCAGCGAGAAGGATTCACCAAGTGCCTGACCGCCGGCGTGCGCATCGCATTCGGTACCGACTGCGGCATCTACCCGCACGGCCTCAACGCCCGCCAGTTCGCCTACCAAGTCCGCTGTGGCCAAAGCCCGCTCGGCGCGATCCAGTCTGCCACCATCCATGCGGCCGAACTGGGCCGCAGGCCAAGACGGGACGGCACTTCGATGATGAAGGGATTCACCGGTAGCAACCCGCACTCTCTCGATCGGCTCCGCCGGTTGAGGCATCGGCACGGGGGTCCCTCATCCGCCTCGTGGCCCCCTCACCGTGGCTCCCAGGGCCCTGTTGTCGTGGGAGGGCGGGCCAAAGCAGCCGATCTGTGGTCATCTCCCCATCGTCCGCGTTGACACATGCCCTGGATAAGTAGCATCTTCGCCAATGCGCGGAACTATCCTGCCAACCGAGACTTCACGGGGCAGGCATCGTGGCGATGATCTGCTGGCCCTGGTCGTGGCCAGACAGGTATGCCACCGAGTGCCGGACATAGTCGGAGTACCGGAGCCTGATGGAGGCGGAGATCCCGCCTGGCCCGGCTATGGTCAGCCGCGCCCGGATCTGGCCGCTGACCTGGTTCCACCGGACGGTCCCGCTGACCTGGGTGTCTGACGTCCAGCGCACCCGGGCGAGGCGGATCCCGATGCGGCTGCCGTTCCCGGTGAAGCGGAAGGTGCCGCCGCGCAGGCCCCAGCCCTTCAGGCCGTCGCCGTAGTACCAGCGCCAGACCGCGTCGCCGACGGCGGCCGCGCCGACGGCGGCCAAGCGCAGGCCGGTGCGGCCGGCCTGGTCACCCGGCCCGGCGGTGGCGGGCGTGACGCCGGGGAGTGTCGCGGGGAAGGTGCCGACGACCCGGACCTCAGGTGTCCGCTCTGCGCAGGACGCGTTCATCCGCTTCAGAGCGGCCGGATCCTTGATGAAGGTCTGCACCAGTCCTGAGGCGCAGCCGACCGGGTCGTCCATGGCGTTGACGTGCGTGTCGTTGTGGACCAGGATCCAGCGCGCGGACGGGCCCATGTCGCTGGCGGTCTGGCGGCCCTCGGCCGGGGTGGTGAGCGAGTCGAGGTCGCCGGAGAGCACCAGCACCGGCAGGTTCCGCGGAGCGTAGGGAGGCGGGGTGGTGATCGGCGGATCCGGGTGAGCCGGGGCGGGCCAGTCGAGGCAGGCGTCGAACTCCTCTTCCGGCTCGGTGACCCACTCGTGGACGGTAAACGGGGCAAACATGCCGGCCGGGAGCGCGGCGACGGTGCGCGCGTACTGCGCGGCGCGCTGGGCGGGGGTCTGGCTGTAGCTGAATGGCTGCGGATAGTCCAGGCAGGTCGTGGCCTGGTAGAGGCCATCGTTGAACTCCCGCACCGGGCCTGAATCCCCGGTATAGATGTCCTGCCCGGTCAGCCGCAGCAAGGGCCCGGGATCGTGGTCGCGCAGCAGCGCCCGTCCGGCGGCGTCAAGTTCCCGGTAGACACCGCTGTCGGAACCGGCGTCGTTGACCATCTCGGACAGCTTGACCGTGGTGACACGTTCGGTGACCTTGTGGCCGAACGGGTCTCTCGTCCGGCCGGTGACCGGGTGGCGGCGCAGGTACGCGGCCAGAACGCTCAGTCGCGCCCACACCGACCCGGGCGCGGCCCGGTCGCAGGCGACGCTGCGCAAGCACGAGATGTCGAACGCGCGCCTCGCGGTCAGGATCGTCTGCGGGTAAAACGGGTCCTTCCCGCTGACCGGGTAGGCGGCGTCCAGTGTCGCCGAGCGGAGCATCTTCGCGTACCGCGCGGTGAGCACCTGGCCGAAGAAGGTCCCGTAGGAGTCGCCGTAGAAATCGACCCGGCCGGTTCGCAGCCTGCGCAGCAGCAGCGCCACGTCCCGGGCCGCGTTCGCCGTCGTGTACAGGTCGCTGGCCTGCACGTACCCACCGCCTGGAAGCTTGCGGGTGTGGTCCAACTGCTGGCCGCACCTGCCGGTGTCGATCGTGTAGGCGGCGATGCCGTCGGCGGTCTTCCAGCGCTGCAGTGGCTTGCAGAGGAACGCCGAGGAATTCCCGGTGCCGCGCAGGTTGACCAGGAGCAGGTTGCGCCGGGCCAGCAGCGGGCGGAACGTCCCCCGGTAGTCCGCCGCGTAGTCAGTGGTCGGGAAGCCGGGGCCACCCTGGACGGCGAGGATCGTTCCCACTGCCGTGCCGCTGGTCGCCGGGTACCACTGGAATCCCAGCTTGATATGGCCGGCGGCCGGGTCCCGGTAATCCAGCGGCACACTGATCCTGGTGCACCAGGCCAGGCGCGAGACCTTGCACGGCGGGATCGTCACCGTGCCGACCCGGATCGGGTGGCGCTGCGCCGTGGAGCCCGGCAGCGCCGCGGCGGCGGACTGGGCCGTGGCCGCCGGGCCGCCTCTCGCCCCCGGCGGCTTGGAACTCGCGGAAGCCTGGCCGGAACCGAGGACTGCGACGGCCACCGCGCCCGCGGCAGCCTTGCCAATGAACCCCGCCAAGGGCGGCACATGCGACATGCGCACAAGATCTCACCCCGGGCCAGGTTCGGGCAAGACAAAGAACTGGCCCACCACCTGCGCAGCTGGCGACGGCGCCTGCCTGGTCCTCGGTGATCCGCAGGCCAACCAGCGGACCACAGCCCCGCATGGCCCCGAGGCAGGCTGCCGCTCATCGGCGGCTTCCTGGTCAATGGGTTAGTAGTCGTTGCCTCCCATCCAGCAGTTCCAGATCCTGGCCCGGACGGGCACCGAGCGCTGAGCACCGCAACAGTGCCGCACCCGCCCGAACGGGATGAGCTGAATGAGGCAGCGCAGTCAAGGGCCATACTGGTACCGAATTTGGGTGAGATAGCACTCCGCCGGCCCGCTCGCAGCTGCACGGGACGCCGCGGGCATGGGTGATGCGCGACACCCGTGGTAGGACCCGCCGCCTGTGGCAGTCCCGGGGTGCGCCGGCAGTGGCTCGTGCACGCGATCGGTGTGCGCGAGCTCGCGGGCGACTGCGCCGGATCGCTCGCAGAGCGGCCTCGTGAAGGGAGACGTGCTCCGCCTCTGCGTCGAATCCCGGCCCCGCAGCGCATCAGGCGGACTACCGTCGGGGGCGTTACCGGCCTGCGGCGGCCGATGCGGCCGTCATGGTTTCCAGGTAGCGATGGATCAGGGGGATGGTGACCGCACCCTCGCCCACCGCGGACGCGACCCTCTTGACTGATCCCCAGCGCACGTCACCGGCCGCGAACACCCCGGGCAAGCTCGTCTCCAGCGGCAGCGGCGGCCGGCCCGGGTGCCAGTGGGCGGTGGTGTCGCCCGGCAGGTCTGGTCCGGTAAGGATGAACCCCCGCTGGTCGCGTGCGAGGCTCTCGCCGAGCCATTGCGTCCGCGGCTGCGAACCGATGAGGATGAACAGGGCGTCAGCGGGGACGCTCCGCCGCGCCCCGGTGGCAGTGTCTTCCAGTGCCAGGGATTCGGGATGGCTGGTGCCGATAGCGTCGGCCACCCGCAGGCGGTAGCAGACGTCCACGTTCGGGGTAGCGTCGATCTCGCGGAGGAGGTAGTCGGACATGCTGTCGGCCAGCGAATGACCGCGTACCAGGACCGTCACCCGGTTGGCCCACTTGGCCATGTGCAGCGCGGTCTGCCCGGCGGAGTTGCCGCCGCCGGCAACGAACACGTCCCGCCCGCGCATGGCCGGTGCCTCGCTGGCCGCGGCGCCGTAGAAGACCCCGCGGCCCTGCAGCGCCTCAACGTTTGCGATGCCGAGCCGCCGGTAGGCGGCGCCGGTCGCGATGACCACGGTGCGTGAGGTGAGAACCCCGCCGCCGGAGAACCGCAGCCGGTAGAGGCTATCCTCGCTCGACAGGCCCTCCACCTGGCGCATGTACAAGAAGGGTCCAGGCCTGCTGCCAGGTCTCCTGGGCCAGCCTGGACCCACTGATGCCCTGGGAAAAGCCTGGGTAGTTGCGGATCATCGAGCTGGTCCCCGCCTGGCCGCCGACGGCCTCATGCTCGACAACCACGGTCCGCAGGCCCTCGGAGGACGCGTAGACGGCGGCAGCAAGCCCGGCGGGCCCTGCGCCGACTATCGCCACGTCGAAGATCTCCTCGGCGGACATCGGTGTCATGATGCCGAAGGCATCAGCGATCTGGGGGTTGGAGGGGTTGACCAGCGTTGTCTGCTCCAGCCCGAACAGGATCTCGACCACCGGCAGTTCCGGCGACTGCAGGCCGAGTTCGTGCAGCAACTGCCGGCCGAGTTCGTGCAGCAACTGCCGGCCGTGTTCGGACGCGGCGTCATAAAAGCCGACTGGGACCCGGTGGCGGGTCAATAGGTCACGTAGTTCCAGTACGAAGATGGACCGCACCGATTCCCAGTCCCCCCAGCGAACCGCGGCTACGCGAAGTGCCGCCGGGTCGATCTGGCGGACGGCGGCAAGCACCTCGACGCCATCCGGGTCCTGCGCACCGACCCCCCCAATGACCAGTGCAACTGGCAGGCCGGCCGCCGCCAGGTCCCGCATCCGGGCGCCCACTTCCGCGGGCCTATGGCAGACGGCGATCTGATAGTCAGCGCCATACCGCTTGGATAGCTCCAGGGTGAGGATCTCCCGGGCGCTGGTCTCGCGGCAGACGACGACGATGGCCGCCTGTGGCCCGGCAGTTTCACCGCGCACGGCCGTGGCCATCTCCTCATTCGCAGCGGTGGCGATGGCGGCTGATGTAGCCATCTCGTCCCGCCTCCCCGCAGCAGGCCGGCGTGGCACAGCACGCGAGCCTGCCGCACCATTCCGGCGGAACTCACGGCAACCCGCCACCGGAAGATGGCAACGGCCCCCGAGCACCGGAATGAGCCAAGATCAGAGAACCGGGCCGGGTGGCCCGCTCGCGCATGACCGACCCTGGTTCTGCCTGCGTAATGCTGGCCGGGACGAGGCTGGCGCCTCCTACGACGTCCAGCTCATCCACGAATCGCCCGATGATGACTAACGTCGGCAGCAAGCTAAGTTTTTTCGTAGTGCCCTTTGCATGCTGCTATCACCCGCGTGCTCTCCGTAAGGTATAGAGTCTCCGCCCAGGGGGGTCAGGACCTCGCCGCCACCGCGCTGGACAAGTGCGAGAGGCATCACCTGTGACCGGCATCCCGATTTCCCTGGTAGTCACTGTCATCATTTCTGGCGATATCGACATCGCCACCTCTCAGGCCATGCAGGACGCCCTGGTCACCGGGCCCGGCCCGGCACACCTGGAAGTTGACATGTCCGCGGTCACGTTCATGGACGCATCGGGGATCGGCGTGCTGCTCGCCGCCCGGCAGCGGGCTGTCGACGGCGGCGGGTCGCTCACCTTGCGGTCACCCAGCTGGGCGGTGCGGAGGCTGACCGGGGTGCTGGGACTCGACGAGCTCCTCGTCACCCGGTTATCCCTGGCGCGCGCCAGCCTTCTTCCCGAGACGCCCCACGTGAAGTGTTGCTTTACGGGGGGCTAGCCACCAAGGTGGGATTGCCCTCAGAGAGGAGCCGAAGGTGAGCCTGGTGAGATCGGTGCACGTGCCAGGGCGCCCTCTCGCCCGGCTGGGGGAGGTTATCGGCAGCGAGCGGCAGGCCCGGCTGGCCGAGGCGGCTGACCAGTTCCGGCAGCAACTGGCCGGCCGTACCGTCTGGAATGTCAGTTCGACCGCGGTCGGCGGCGGGGTGGCAGAGATGCTGCAGGTGCTCGTCGGCTACGTCCAAGATCTCGATATCCAGGTCCGCTGGAGGGTGATCAGCGGTGATGCCGAGTTCTTCCTGATCACCAAGCGCCTGCACAATCAGATCCATGGCGAGGTCGCGGGTGGCCCACTCAGCGGGGGTGCCGCCAGTCATTACGCGCGGATACTCGCCGCGAACGCCGTCGAACTGCTCGACCAGATACGGCCGGGGGATCTGGTTCTGCTGCACGACCCGCAGACCGCCGGGCTGGCCGAGGTGCTGGCGGCGGCGGGCGCACGGGTGGCGTGGCGCTGCCATATCGGCGTGGATTGGGAAAACGACGCCACCCGGGCGGGGTGGAGCTTTCTGCGGCCGCACCTGCCCTCCGCGAACGCCTACGTATTCAGTCGCCGCGAGTATGTGCCACCGTGGGTTCCGGGTGAGAAGGTTTGGGTCATACCGCCGTCGATCGATCCGTTTTCCCCGAAGAACCAGCATCTCGACGATGAGACTGTGCGGGGCATCCTGGCCACGATCGGCGTGCTGGACGATGTCCCGCCGGAGGGGCAGACGAGCTTCTTGCGCAGCGACGGCAGCACGGGCGCCGTTACCCGGACTGCGAGGATCACCGGCGAAGGGCGCCCCGGCCCCGATGACCCGCTGGTGGTTCAGGTTTCCCGGTGGGATCAGCTCAAGGACATGTCCGGAGTCATGCATGGCTTCGCTCAGTACGTCGCCCCCGGTGGCAACGGGTACCTCGTGCTGGCCGGTCCGGCAGTCGCCGGGGTGACCGATGACCCGGAAGGGGTGGCCGTTTTCGGAGACTGCCTGCTGCAGTGGCGCGATCTTCCGGATGCGGCTCGTGCCCGGGTTCTGCTGGTCACCCTTCCGCTGGACGACGTCGACGAAAACGCCGCCATGGTCAACGCGATCCAGCGGAGCGCCACCGTCATCTCGCAAAAGAGCCTGGCCGAGGGCTTCGGGCTGACCGTTGCCGAGGGCATGTGGAAACAGCGGCCAGTCGTCGGGTCAGCAGTCGGCGGGATAATCGACCAGGTCGTCCCCGGCACCGGCATACTCCTGCCCGACTCCCGGGACCTGGAAGCCTTCGGGGCGGCGGTACGACGGCTACTCGAGGACCCGGGCGAAGCCGGCCGGATGGGACATGCCGCTCAGGCGCATATCCGCGAGAACTACGTGGGCGACGTGCACCTGCTGCGCTACGCGCGGCTGTTCACTGCGCTGATGTCCGAAGCCTAGGCTCGCTGGGCCTGTGTCCGGCCACAGCACTCCTACCCGAGGCGGGCGGTCAGCTCTTGCGGGCGACGCCTCCGTAGGCTGATGCGGCACCCGCGGGGGCGAGGTCCCCGGGGCCCGGCCGCCAGGTGTGGACATAGACGAGGCCCGGAGGGACCAGGTCCAGCCCGGCGAAAAAACGGGCGACCTCGTCCCGCGTCCGGAGGGTCTGCGGAGTGGACACGCGCTCGTTATAGCGTTTCTGAGCCTCGGCCTGCCCGGGGTGGATGTCACTGGCCGGGTGGGAGATCACCAGGTAACTGCCCGGCGCGAGCGCAGCCATCAGCCCGGTCACGATCCGGTACGGATCCTCGCTGTCCTGGACGAGGTGCAGGACTCCGAGCAGCATCAGGGCCGTCGGCTGGGCCAGGTCCAGCGTCTCCGCTGCTGCCCGCACGATAGGGACCCAGTCACGCAGATCGCCGTGGACGTACTGGGTGGAACCCTGCGGGCCGCTGGCCAGCAGCGCCCGTGCGTGGGCGAGCACGATCGGATCGTTATCGACGTAAACGATCCGTGCCTCCGGCGCGGCCGCCTGGGCCACCTGATGGGTGTTGTTCGCCGACGGAATGCCGGTGCCGATGTCGAGGAATTGCCGGATTCCCGCTTCGCCGGCCAGGTAACGGACGGCCCGGACCAGGAACGCCCGGTTCGCCCGGACCCGGAACCGCAATCCCGGCGTGACGGCCAGGACCCGCTCAGCCGCCTCGCGGTCAGCTGCGTAATTGTCCTTGCCGCCCAACCAGTAGTCGTACACGCGGGCAGGGTGCGCGACACTGGTATCGATCTTGGCTGCCTGGTCGGCCGCAGCGGATCCCGGCCGCTCACCTGCTGTCTCATCAGCCACGGCGCATCCTTCCGCGACACCCGGCATCCGCTCACGGCCCCCGACCCGCGAACACGAGAATACGCCCGGCACACCGCAACCTGACCCGAAGGCCCCATCACGCAGCGCCGGAGGCCCGTCCCGTACGGCGGCGGCGGCGTCCCCCCGGCTCTGTGGGCAGCGCCGACTGCACCAGGTCAGGTGACCGGCTGGGCCACGCGGTGGTCGCTTCCTGCTGCTGCGGCGGCTGGGATAGCTTCGATGGCGACGAAACAATAACGGTTCCAGGCGTGGCCGGTGAAGCGCGCCGCCGGGCTCGAGGAGCGAGACGATGGAAGCTGACGCTCAGGTCAGGGCCAGGATCATGGAGCATTGGCGGGCCTCCGAGCAGGGGGACAGTGCGGCCGAGCACGCCATCTACGCGGTGGACGCGATCTTGGATTACCCGCAATCCGGGGAACGGTTCCGGGGCCGCGCGACCATTGCGGCGCAACGCGGTGGCCATCCGGCGGACCGGCACTTTACCGTGCTCCGGATCACCGGCGGCGGGGACGTGTGGGTGAGCGAGTGCGTGATCAGCTACGACGGCGTGCCCTCCGACTCGGTGAGCATCATGGAGTTCTCGGGCGGCTTCGTCGCCCATGAGACCCAGTACTTTGCCGACCCCTTCGACCCGCCCCAGTGGCGGGCGGCGCTGGCCGAGCCGTTGTCGGACCGCTCCGGCTGAGGCCGACGGCGATCTGCTGGCCGGCGGCAAGTGATGCGGTCGCCGCATACTGTCACTGCCCCGCCGTGAGAATTTCCCGGCCCATCTGGTGAGAATTGTGGGACTTGTGAGATGCGTGGCGCGAGGGTGGATGCCAGAATCGACCCTGGTAGCACCGGCACCGAGGCGTCGATACAGGCCGCTGGCAGCACAGGGAGAGGAACCGGCATCGTGGACGAGAAGCTCGAGGTGATTGTCATTCCTGTCTCGGATGTCGACCGTGCGAAGGAGTTCTACGGCAGCCTCGGCTGGAGACTCGACGCCGACCACGCCGCTGGTGACAACTTCCGCATCGTCCAGCTCACACCTCCGGGCTCTGGGTGCTCGATCCAATTCGGCACGGGCGTCACGTCGGCCGTGCCCGGCTCCGTCCAGGACCTGTACCTGATCGTCTCCGACATCGAGGCGGCACGCGCCGAGCTCGCCGCCCGCGGTATCGAGGTCAGCGACGTGTTCCATGAAGGGGCGCCCGGCGCTCGGTTCCAGCACCAAGGCGCGAACGGTCGCGTCAGCGGCCCCGCGCCCGAGGATGCCAGCTACGGGTCGTTCGTCTCGTTCAGCGACCCCGACGGCAACAGCTGGCTGTTTCAGGAAGTCACGACCCGGCTTCCCGGGCGCGTCGACCCTGCCGTGACTTCGTTCGGCTCCGCAAGCGACCTGGCCGACGCGATGCGGCGCGCTTCGGCCGCCCATGGCGAACACGAGAAGCGCATCGGCGAGGCCGACGCGAACTGGCCCGACTGGTACGCCCGGTACATGGTGGCGGAGCAGGCCGGGACGGAGCTGCCGCAGTAAACGACGGCCCCGTGGGGGTCCACCGGGTGCTGCGCAGCGGAAGCCAGGACACGCACGCGCAAACGCCGAAGGCAAGGTGCGACAGCGATACATCCCCGGCCGACGAGGCTCTGGGCGTCAAGGTGGCCGATGGGTTCGCTCTGGCCAGCTTCCCCACCTCGGCTGATCTCCTGGCGCACTTCCTCAGGGGGAAGGGCACGGAGGTCGATTACCGGGCCGGGTCACTGATCTCAAAGAAGGCACTGGCTAGGAGCCTGCTGAAAAGGTCAGTTCCTGGGGCTCTGTATGGCTGCCGAGTGCCCGCTCCGGTACCTGTGGCCAGCCCGTCTGCGCTGAGATCCAGCCCCTCCCGGTAGCCTGTGGGTCTCTGGGACACGGGCAGCCCTCGAGCCGGATCCGCTTTGAGGGCATGCCGGGCGGGCCTGTCCGCCCTGGTCAGGTGGCCAGCGCCCAGGCGCCGTCGCGGCGGGCCAGTCCCCTCCCGGTCAGGTTACGCAGGTTCAGCGCGGCGGTACGGCGCTTGAGCCAGGCGTGGTTCTTTGCGGTGCCGCGGTAGCGGAGCTTGAGCCGGCGTCCCCGCCAGGTGGCGACCTGGGCGATGGCGCGTTCCACGTTGGGCCGGTGGGCCATGTAGTCCTTGCGCAGCCCGGTGGCGGCCCAGTCAGCCCGCGCCTGCCGGAGCAGGTCGTCGCGCTCGTGCAGGACGAGCTTGCGGCCAGTCTTGCAGGTGGTGCATTGTGCCCGCAGCGGGCAGCCGCGGCACAAGACGCCGAAGGTGGCGACACGGGTGCGGCTCAAGGCGACAGTGTGCCCGGCCGGGCAGGTGACCATGCCAGCCTGCTCGTCCACGGTGAAGTCGTCGATGGTGAGCCCGCCCTGGATCGGGGCCTGTAGCGGCTTGGGCTTGATCACCGCCCGGTGCCCGGCCTTCTCTATCGCATCGCGCAGGTCACCGGTGCCGTAAGCGGAATCGCCGTACCAGGCCAGCGGGTCACCGCCGCCGCCGTTGTCACTGCCGCTGCTGGTACCGGGGGGTGCGCCGGCGCCGTCACCGGCGGCCAGGAACTCCTCCGCCACCGCCGGGTCGGAGCTCTCGGCCCCGGCGGCCCTGGTTAACTTCTCATCGGTGATGATCCCGGTCTCCGGGTCGGCGGCCAGGTGCGCCCGGTAGCCGTCCCTGCGGGCCTCGGGGGACTTGCGGGTGTGACGGGCCTCAGGGTCCACGGTGGAGATGGTCCGGTCTTCGGCGACCTTGCGGGCGATCCGCCACCGCCCGTCAGTCCCGTCACTGCCCTCGGCGGGCTCGACGTCCTGCCCGGCGACCAGGGCCAGCAGCGCCACCGCGGATGCGGCGCGCTCATCCAGGTCGTCGCCCTCCAGCGCGGCCACTACCGCGTTCGCGTCGTTGACCAGCGCGGACACCAGTGCCTCCTTCGCCCGGGGATCATCCCAGTCGATCTTCGGCTTGCCGGGCTCAGAGTAGTCGTGGCCCGTGCACACCCGCGCGATCTGCTCCGCCGCGCCGGGCACCTCCCGGGCCACCTTGCGGATCGCCGACACCAGCTGGGTGACGGTGTCCTGGGTGGCCACCGCATCGGCCAGGATCGTGGAGTCCACCGCCCGGCGGCGCCGGCCCCGCAGCACCCCGGTCTCCTCGATCACCATCCTGACCGAGTCGTTCACCCGGTGCGGGCGCTGCGACTTCGCGATCCGGTTCCGCCAGTACACCAGCGACGACGGGTCAAACCCCGCATCGGCCAGCGGCGCCCCGATCGCCACCTTCCACCGCACATCGAACCGGACCGCCTCGGCGGTCTCCCGGTCCGAGAAATCATGCAGCACCTGCAGGGTCAGCACCGCCGCCATCCGGGTGGCCGGGATCGACGGCCTGCCCACCCCCGGCGCGGCGAACAAGTCCGCATAATCGGCGTCCGGGAACATCTCGGCCCGGTGCGCGGCCAGGAACGCAAACATGCTGCCCGCCGGGATCAGGTGCCCGGCCAGCGCCGCAGCGTCCAGTAACTCCCCGCCTGCCCGCTCGAAGCCCTGCATGACTAAATCATCCCAGATGCTGGAACAACCAGCCAAGCACGCCAATGAGCGGCCCCGGGCTTTTCAGCAGGCTCCTAGCAGCGCTTTCCGGGCGGTTAATAACGAAGTCCAGAAAGCGGTCCTCAGCCAGCTGAAGGCCGGCAGGAGCCGCGTCCGGCTCTCCGCCGCGCAGCTGCCGACGCTGGCATTCGAGTCCAAGTCCAGCGACCTGTACTGGGGGTTTCGCGGCACTCAGGGCCTGACCGTAACCGGAAGCGGCCGCCGCGAGAACGGACGATACGCCGGGACCCTCTCGTACGTCATCCGGGACAGCTACGGATTTCCGGCCAGCGACACGCTCGACGGCTTCGGGCCGCCGATGAGGTACCTGCAGACCACATGCGGGTCGCCGCAGCACGCGGGCGGAGCCCACTGGTTCCCCGACACCATCACGGTCACCGTGCCATTCAACCGGCCGGCCTGATCAGTCGTCAACGGTTCAGGTCACCTGATCGTAGTGCGGCGTCGCGCCCCCTCCAGCCGCGGCCAAGATGGCGCCGAGCAGTTCACGCGTGTGCGGTTCGTCGAGAACCTCACCAATCCACGCGGCGGAGCCGGCGCGCTGGGGGGAGCGGGGATTGGGCTTCAGCCAGTCGGTGGCGGCGGTCTCGGTAATGTGACCGAGCTGCGCGATGAGCATCGAGAAGTGCCCGCGCCGGTTCACTGCCGCTGGGCCGCCGCCTTGGCGGTAGGCGCCTGCCAGCGCGCGGGCCCGGCCCGGGTCGGTGCGGGCGAACTCGAATAGGACACACCCGAGCTCCTGGCTCGGGTCAGCCGGGCCGCTGTTCTCCCAGTCGATGACGCACACTCCGCCGTCCGCGGTCGCCAAGACGTTGTCGGCCCACAGGTCGCGGTGGCAGGTCTGGAGCATGTCCGGAGGCTCGATCCAGAACTCCAGCGCGACCAGTTCATCGCGCAGATCGGCGAGCCGCCGGGCAAAGGGTGCTCCCGCCTCAAGGAGCTGCCCGGCCAGCTGGTCCCAGCGCTCGGCGCCAACCGGCTCGTGATACCACGGGTCCGGCGGGCTAGGGTCAGCGGCTGACACGCAGTGAATGGCGGCCACGACCGCACCTACCTGCTCCGGGTCGGTCTCAGCCCGACTTGCTATGAACAGGTGGGCCCGGGCACGATCGCGACTCAATATAGGTTCCCAACTTCCGTAGCAACATCTGAGACGCTCAAGAATGTGGACCTGGGTGATGACCGTATCGACTCAATGTTCCCTCCTGGACAGATTACAAGCGATTATAGAATTGTTTGGCAGGGGGTTTCAGGGCTTAGCCCGAGTCTGAGTGCGACAAATCTGTCAACCGCCGAGAGCGCCAGTGAAGCGACTTTCTTTGCAGGCGTGTTCTATGGACTCGGCGCGGGATTTCTGGTTCCTTTCTTCCAGGGCTTTCCGGACGCTATCGACAGAGCCAGGAGTGATCGACGAGTCTCAAAGCACACGCCAGGTATGTGATCTCGGTCAGGGCAGGGCAGGATCCGGGTGGTCGGAAAGGAAGCTGTCCGCGGAGCCGTCGTCGATGAGCGAGTTGTCAGCCAGCCATTGCACGGCACGGCGGCTGGCCCGGGCGTCCCGGAAGGCATACCAGGCCGGCAGCAGGTCCGGATGTTCTTCGTGGAGTTCGTCCTTGAACCGGCGGAAGGCTCCCTTGCCCGCGATAGCCCGGGCCAGCCTGCGCCCGGCGCGCTCATCGGTGATCCCGTCGGCGAAGTCGGCCATGTCCTGGTACCAGATCCAGGACGGCAGCGGCTCGATGACGACCAGGTCCAGTTCATCCAGGTCGACTGGTGTCTGCCCGTCGATGCCGGTGTCAGCCGTCCAGAACGCGATCTCGCCCGTATCCGGGTTGATCAGCCAGTGGTGTTCGTAATCGGTCCGGTCGGCCAGGGCGCTGGCGATCTCCTCCAGATCGAGACTGCTGAGGTCAAGCACCAGCCCGGGATAGATCTCCCCCGCTATCTGCGCTCGACTACCGGAACGGCCATGGCCTGGCCCGATAATCAGTAGTCAGGTGATCTAGTCAGGGATGCTGGGCACAGACCTCGCGCTGTGCAAGGGAGGCAACGTGCAGCACACAGGTCGCAGCCCGGACGGCCGGACACTGGCTGTCGAAGACTGCGGTGATCCCGCTGGCCGGCCGGTGCTGGTCCATGGGGGCACGCCGAACTCCAGGCACCTTTATGGCCCGAACGTGCGGGATGCCGCCTCGCGCGGGTTGCGGCTGATCAGCTACGACAGGCCAGGCTACGGAGGGTCCTCGCCACAGCCGGGGCGCACCGTCGCCGACTGCGCCGCCGATGTCCGCACCATCTGCGCCGAGCTCGGCCTCGCTCGCGTGGCAACGTGGGGCATCTCGGGCGGCGGGCCGCACGTGCTCGCGTGCGCTGCCCTGCTCCCGGATCTGGTGACCGCCGCCGCCTCGCTCGCCTCGCCGGCCCCGTTCGATGCCGATGGGCTTGACTATTTCGCTGGCATGGGCCAGGGCAACGTGGATGACACCCACCTGGTCCTCACCGACGAGGCAGCGGCCAGGGCAAAGACGGACGAGGACCGGGAGGAGATGCTGGCCACGTCGCCAGAGGATGCGGCTAGGGGGATTAAAACGCTGCTCACGCCGACAGATGCGGCGGTCTTGCACGGCGAGCTGGCCGAGTACTTGGTGTCCTCCGCGCAGGATGGGCTGGCGCCCGGCAGCCAGGGATGGTGGGACGACAATTGCCTGGTCAGACCCTGGGGATTCGACCTGTCCGGCATCGCTGTCCCGGTCCTGTTGCTGCATGGCAGGCAAGACATGTTCGTGCCGTTCGGCCACGGCGAATGGCTGAGCGCGCACATTCCCGGCGTCGAGGCGCGGCTGCTTGACGACGACGGGCACCTGACGCTGATGCAGAATCGCGTACCCGAGGTGCATGCCTGGCTATCCGAACACCTATAACGCGCTGGTGAGAACGTATGATCATGGCGCTCGGCGCGGAGGGATAGCGCCCGCACTCGCGCTCATCGGGACCGCCTGATGGTGTTCTGGTGGCCGGGATGTGCTGTCCTGGTGACATGACCAATGAATCCGACAATGAGTTCAACGCGCTGCCGGCGGACTGGGAGTCCAACCAGGACCTCCTGGCCGGCCTGACGGTGGATGACGATGATGAACACGACGATCCCGTCCTGCGCTGGCCGGACGGCCGGACGGTAGATACCTGGCGCGAGGACTACCCCTACCACGAGCGCATGTCGCGGCAACAGTACGAGTACGAGAAGCGCCCGCTTCAGATCGAGCTCGTCAAGCTGCAGAACTGGGTGAAAGCCACCGGACAGCGCATCGTGATCGTGTTCGAGGGCCGTGACGCGGCCGGCAAGGGCGGGACCATCAAGCGGTTCACGGAGCACCTGAATCCCCGTGGCGCGCAGGTCGTGGCACTAGCGAAGCCGAGCGAGCGGGAACGGACCCAGTGGTACCTGCAGCGCTACGTGCCGCACTTGCCCGCAGCAGGCGAGATCGTCATGTTTGACCGGTCCTGGTACAACCGCGCCGGGGTGGAGCGGGTGATGGGCTTTTGCACGCAGGGAGAATACGAGGAGTTCATGCGGGAGGCACCGGACTTCGAGCGCATGCTGATCCGCTCCGGGCTGGACCTGACGAAGTTCTGGTTCTCGGTGACGCGCGCCGAGCAGCGCACGCGGTTCGTCATCCGCCGGGTTGACCCGGTACGTCAGTGGAAACTGAGCCCGATGGACATCGAGTCGCTTGACAAGTGGGAAGCGTACACCGATGCGAAGGAAGCGATGTTCTTCTACACCGACACGGCCGAGGCTCCGTGGACGGTGGTGAAGAGCAACGACAAGAAGCGGGCCAGGCTCCAGGCGATAAAGCATGTGCTGGCGAAGCTCGACTACGAGGGCAAGGACGAGGAGGTTATCGGCAAACCGGACCGGGCCATCATCGGGCCACCGTCGGTGCTATCTGAGCACAACCCGGACCGCGTATACCCCCAGCTTGACAGCTGATCACCCGCAGCTCAGCTGTTACCGCGGCTCGCTGCCGGCGCGTGTCGCGGGATCTTCAGGCAACAGCCCTGGACGTCGGCCAGGCTAAGTGCCAGGCTCTAGTCGGCGGCGCCCACCAGCCAAGCCATCTAAGGAGAGCGTCATGAGCGTGTACAGGGTGACAGAGATCATCGGAACAAGTGGCACTTCATGGGAAGACGCGGCAGCGGAGGCGATCAGGACGGCAGCCGGGTCCATCCACGATCTTCGGGTGGCTGAGGTCGTCAAGCAGGACATTCACCTGGACGAAGGCGGGGCGATCATCTACCGGACCAAGCTCCAGCTCTCGTTCAAGTACGAGCGCGAGCACTGACGCCTGGTCTGCTCCTGCACTGACCTGGAGCGGTGGCGCCGCGGGGCCGGCGCGGCTGGGCATTTCCTGGCTCTCGGACCGCCGTTGCGGCGTTGATGCGGGGTCGTGATGAGGCCCCGCCGCCTGGCGGGCGGCGCCATGGCCAGGGAAAGGACCTCCGTCGTGGATGAAGCCGTGCGCCGCTACCGCGAAGAGATGGGCAGCGAACACCGGCTGGTGTTTGACCGCCTGCATCAGCTGATCGCGGCGACCTGCCCTGACGCCGAACTGGTGCTTTCCTACGGGATGCCGGCGTACCGCATCGGCCGCCGCCGTCTCAGCATCGGCGCCTGGAACCATGGGCTGTCACTCTATGTATCGCCGAACCGGGACGGCGGCTTCTCAGTGCGCCATCCCGAGTTGGCCGCGGGAAAGGGGACCATCAGGCTGAGGCCCGGGGACGCTGCACGCATCTCCGACGCAGAATTGCAGGGTCTCATCCGCGCTGCGCTGCGCGCCTGACTCAGCGCGTGCCGAAATTCGCCCGGAAAGCGTGCGTGACTCAATTGACGGACGGTGTGCCCAGATGAGCGAACGCCTGCCGGCGACCAACTTCAGTGCGAGCTGGGCTCGGGTAGACGAGATCAGCGACCCTTCCTTTTACTCCAGGCTGCTCGATGCGACCCGCGCACAGGGCCTCGAGCAGGCCCGGCGCGAGCCCGCATCGGTGTTCGGCCCGCTGGAATTGCGGGCCGGGCTGCGGGTGCTGGAGGTCGGCTGCGGGACCGGCGACTACCTGCGGATCATGGCTCCGCTTGTTGCTCCTGGTCCTGCGGTCGGGATCGAATGAGTGCCACGCTTATCGCCTGCGCGCAGCAACGCGCGGCAGCCGATGAGACCAGCGACAGCGGTGCCAGCGTGTCATTCCAGGTTGGCGACGCCTACGACTTGCCTTTCCCCGACGCATCCTTCGACCGCGTGGTCGCTACCCAGGTACTGCTTCATCTTGCTGAGCCGTGGCGAGCGGTTGCGGAGATGCGCCGGGTGCTTGCCCCAGCCGGCCTGCTCTCGATCGGGGAATGGGATTGGGACAGCACATGTCTGGCCGTCACCGACCGGGAACTCGGCCGCAGGTTCACTCATCTGCTCTGCGACCAGATGCACAACGGCCTCATCGTCCGCGAACTGTCCTGGCAGCTGACACAGCATGGATTCACGGAAGTCGCCATGATTCCCCAGGTACGGCTGTCCCGTGAACTCGATGCCGCTTACGAGTGGCTCATCCAGCCCGTAACACATGAACTCATTCGCACTGGCGCCCTCACGCCTGAGGAAGGCGCCAGGTTCCTGGATGACCTGCACGAGCGAGCCGGCACAGGGCAGTACTTCCTGGCCCGTACCTATTACTCCGTGATCGCCTCGGCTAGCTACTTCGACCTGAAAAAGGCCTCGGGCTGACGTGGGGCCGGATCGCAGCTAGGCGGTTGCCGTTATCTCTGGTCCGGGTTGGTTAGCTGGCCAGTACGGCGATCTTGACCAGGTTGCAGGCCAGGATCCCGTGCCCGGTCCATGTCCGTGCTCCTTCGGTGCGGTCCAGGCGGGTGCGGTCCCACCCGTATCCCCGTTTCAGGCTGCTGATCCGGCCTTCGCAGCCGGTCCGCCATTTGACGGTGCGCCGGAACGCCCGCCGGTGCTCGATGGCCTGGCGGGCCTTGCCAGGTCTGCCTTTGCGGGGGATCACGACAGTGCGGACGCCCAGGGTGTGCAGGTCATCGTTGACGCTCTTCTCGCCGTAGCCGCGGTCGGCGGTGACGGTCCGGGGACGGCGCCGGGTGCGGTTGATGACCCGCTGGACAGCTGGCGCGAGCTGCGGGGCGTCGGCGGGATTGCCCTGCTGGAGATCGTGATCCAGGACGATGCCGTCGTCGTTGTCGACGACCTGGGCCTTGTAGCCGAACTCGACCGGTTTGCCGAGGCGGCCCTTGGCGATCGGCCGGGCGTCCTGGTCGTGCAGGCTGACCCGCCGGGCCGCCCCGTCCGGGGTGACCCCGGCCAGCCGCTGCCGGGTCTGCGCAGCGATCCGCCGGGTAACCTCCAGCAAGCTGGCCAGGTCATTGACCGCGCGGTGCAGCCGGCCCGGCGCCGGCCCGCGACCGGGTCCAGCACGCCAGCTGCAGCCAGCTCCGCGGCCCTGGTCTTCGCGCGGCGCAGCGCGCACCGCGCATTGACCAGCAGCCGTCCTGCGTCCGCCGCGGCCCGTTCCGCCAGCCCGGCGAGTTCCCCGGTGATCCGCCGCACCCCAGCCTGCGCCTCCTCACGACCCTGCGCCCCGCGCCGCCCCAGCCTGGCCGCGATCCCATGCGCCCGCGAACCCGCCGAGCGGCTGCGGTCCCGCACCCGGGTCCGCGTCGCACCACCGGCCGCCTGGATCCGCCTGCCGGTCGCGGCGATCCGGCGGATCGCTTTCGCCAGCAGCCCCGAATCCGTCGGGTAAGCCACATTCGCCGGCACCACCGTGGTGTCCGCACGCAGCCGGGACGTGCGCAGCAGCTTCGCCTCCGCCGCCTTGGCCAGCAGCGCCTCATTCAGCCCATCCACCGCCGCGCTGCCACACCGGGTGGTCAGCTTCATCAGCGTCGTCGGATGCGGCACCTTCCCATCCAGCGGGATCCGGCAAAACCGCCGCCAGGAGATCGAGTCCGCCACCTCGGCGCACAGGCTCTCAAACCCCAGCCGGTAACGAAACTTCAAGAACATCAGCCGCAGGTAGCACTCCATCGGCGTTGACGGCCGCCCGATCACCGGGTGAAAGAACGGCGCGAACGGCGCGAAGAACACCGGGTCATCCAGTAACGCGCCCACCCGCGCCAGCTCCTCCGGCAACCGCAGCACCTCCGGCGGAAGCCGCAACTCCCACAACGACACCGGATCGCCTATGGTGCGGAACATGATGGCCTCGATCCCTTCTAGCCCAAGGGGTCGAGGCCATCCTCCCGCGCGCACCACCAGCAGTCACCCATGGCCGCCCGGGTTCTTCAGGTCGAAGTAGCTAGAGGACCAGCCCTCATGGACAGATGTCCTGTTCTTCCTCCAGTGCAGGGGCCCCGGCCGGGGCTCCCGCACTGGCCTGCGGCGCGAGTGGTCAGTGCACGGTGAACTGGCCGTGCAGGCCGCCCACTGAGCTGTCGCCGACGTACACGTCGAACGGGCCAGGCTCGACAGCGAACTGTCCCTGGTTGTTGTAGAAGCCGAGGTTGGCCGGTCCCAGCTTGAAGGTGACTGTCTGCGCCTGCCCCGGCTTGAGGGTGACCCGCTGGAATCCCTCGAGCCTGCGGACCGGCTGCAGGATGCTCGTGCCCGACTCGTGAACGTAGAGCTGGGCGACGTCATCGCCAGTCGTGGTGCCCGTGTTGGTGACATCCGCGGTGACCGTCACCGTGCCGCTCGCCGGAATGCTGCCCGACGACACGTGCAGGTTCGACAGGGCGAAGGTGGTGTAAGACAGGCCGTATCCGAACGGGTACTGCGGCGTGTTGGGCACGTCGAGATACCTGGAGGTGTACTTGTTGTTCGGATCGTAGGGCCTGCCCGTCGGCAGTTCGTTGTAGGAGATCGGGATCTGCCCGACGTCGCGGGGGAAGCTCATCGGCAGCTTCCCGCCCGGGTTCACCTTGCCGAACAGCACGTCCGCGACCGCGTCGCCGCCCTCGGTGCCGGGGAACCACGATTCGAGCAGGGCCGGCGCGTTGTCCGCGAGCCAGCTGATGGTCAGCGGCCTGCCGTTCATCAGCACCACGACGTACGGCTTACCGGTCGCCGCGATCGCCTGCACGAGTGCGAGCTGCTGGCCCGGCAGGCTGATGTCGCTGCGCGAGGACGCCTCGCCGGAGTCGGCTGCCGGCTCGCCGACCACGACCACGGTCACCGCCGATGCGTTGGCGGCGCTGACCGCCGCACCGAACCCGGCGGTCGATGTGCAGGAGGTGTCGCAGCCCTGCGCGTAGTTCACGGTCGCGCCGGGCACCGCAGCCTTGATGCCATCCAGCACCGAGACGACCTTGCCCTGGTCGATCGAGTACCCGATCGGCACGTCCGGCCCCAGCTGATCGGCGGGGTCGTTGGCGAGAGGCCCGACGACCGCCACCGACGACGCGCCGGTGCTCAGCGGCAGCGCATTATTCTTGTTGTTGAGCAGCACCATCGAGCGAGCCGCCATGGCGCGCGCCGCGGCGAGGTGGGCCGGGGTGAGCTCCTCGTGCTGCACCCGGGTGGGGTCGGTGAGCGGATGGTCGAACATGCCCGCCAGGTACTTCAGCGTCAGTACATGGCGCACGTCGCTGTTGATCATGGCCAGGCTGACCTGGCCGCTGCGCACCAGTCCCGGCCCGAAGGCCGGGTAGGTAGCGAACTGGCTCGGAACCTGGACGCCCATCTCGATGTCCACTCCCGCGGTCAGGGCGAGCCGAGCGGCGTCAGCGCCATTCGTCGCGAAACCGAAGTCGATGAGTTCCTGGATCGCCTGGTAGTCGCTCACCACCGTGCCGCTGAATCCCCACTCCTTGCGCAGGATCGTGCTCAGCAGGTACGGGTTCGCGCTGGCCGGCACCCCGTTGAGCGAGTTGAACGCGCTCATCACGGTGGCCGCGCCCGCATCCACGGCCGCTTTGTACGGGGGCAGGTAGTCATTGCGCAACTGCTGCTCCGACATGTTGACCGTGTTGTACTCACGGCCCGCCACCGGCGCGCCGTATCCCGCGAAGTGCTTCACGGTCGCGGCCATCTTGTCCGGTGCGCTGAAGTCGCTGCCCTGGTAGCCGCGGACCTTCGCCGCGGCGATCGCTGAACCCAGGAACGGGTCCTCCCCGGCTCCCTCGACGACGCGCCCCCAGCGCGGGTCCCGGCTGATGTTGACCATCGGGTTGAAGGTCCACTTGATCCCGTCCGCCGTAGCCTCATCGGCCGAGATCGCCTCATCATTGCCGACCGCGGCCGGGTCCCAGGAACTCGCCTCGGCGATCGGCACCGGGAAGATCGTTTTATACCCATGGATAACATCCAGGGAGAAAATGACTGGGATGTGCAGCCGCGACTGCAGGGCCGCCTGCTGCACCTGGTTGATGTTGGCCACGCCCACCAGGTCGAGCACCGAGCCGACCTGACCGTTGCGCACCTCGTCGAGCAGCGTCTGGCCGGGCGTCCCGTTCGCGCCGGTCGGCCCGGACATCTCCAGCTGCCCGAACTTCTCGGCCAGCGTCATCTTCCCGATCAGGGCATCCACTTTCCCGGAGACCCCAGCGAGCCGCTGCTGCGCCGCACCAGGCGCGCGCCCATGGCCGGCTTCGCCGGACTTGCCCCGGCGGCCGGCACCCCTACCAGGAGCGCGGCCGCGGCCAGCGGGACCACCACCAAACCGGTGCGTGCGCGAACCAGCGTCAGTAATGAGTACGCCATCGTGCCCATCCTCTCCACCTAGGGAGACGGCCCGGATGCGCCCACGTCCGCAGCCCGATTCCCGTCTGCTGAACGATCATGAAGTCTTCCACGCCTGGCCCGGCCTGAGAAGAACCTGATGCGAACCCAGTTGCATGGCAGGGCCCGGCTGGCCCGCCAGCCGACGGCCGCCGCCCCTTGACTTTGCGCCATAAAGTTCTGGGCTCAGGCCCTTGACTTTGCGCCATAAAGCTGGGTCTACTTTATGGCATAGAGTCGATGAGGGGAGACACCGTGAACCACGCATCTGACACCACGGCCGCCGGCAACGGCGGCACTTTCGGCCCCGAGCAGGCCGCCACCCTGCTGGACCAGACCACCCGGCAGGCACGCCGCCAGCTGGAGCCCGCCCAGCCGTGGCTCCTGGTAATCAGGGCGGTCGTGGTCCTGGCCGTCTTCGGCGCGGTCTGGCTAAACGTGCGCGGGCAGCACCCCTACCAGCACCCGACCGCCGCCATCATCCCCGTCGTGATCGCCTTCGGGCTGCTCAACCTGGTCGCGACGGTCACGGTTGCCAGGCGCGCGACCGCCGGGCTGAGCGGGAAATCCCGGCTGCGCCCGGCCGAGATCGCCGTCCTGGCGGCAATATGGATCGGCGTATACGCGGCCATGGTCCCGATGGCTATCGCTGGCGTGAGCAACGCGGTCGTCTGGGGGCTGTACCCGGTCACGGTGCCGCTGATTGCCGCCGGGCTGGCCTGGGCGGGCATCACGGCGGCACGGGCTGACTGGCTCAATTGCGGCATCGGGCTCGCCGTCGTCGTCACCGGCGCCGTCGCCCTGTCCGCGGGACCGGCCGGGGCGTGGGCGGTCGCCGGCGTCGGCCTCTGCCTCACGCTCCTAGGCCACGCCGCCGTCATCGTCTGGCAGCAGCGCCGCAGCGTCGTCCGGCCATGACCACCGGCGAGCTCGACCCGCTGATCCACGTCCCCACCCGGCTGAAGATCGTCGCGACGCTGGCGGCCCTGCCCGACGGCGACACGCTCTCCTTCACCCGGCTGCAGGACATGATCGGGCTCACCCCCGGCAACCTGATCATCCACCTGCGCAAGCTCGAAGAAGCCGACTACATCAGCAGCGAGAAGAGCAGCAACGGGACCGTGTCCATCACCACGGTCGCTCTCACCGGCCACGGCCGCGCGGCACTAGGCAGCTACACCCAGGCGCTGCGCGACCTGCTCGGCGGCCTGTAAACAGGCCCGGCCGGCCGTGAGCACCGGCCTATCATTAGTCGCGATCGGGTGCTCGTGGCCTAGGGCCTTAGGCAGGGGAAACCAGAATGGCGAGGGATGACTGGATAAACGGGAACCCCGCCGACGCGGGGGAACCGCAGGTTGACCTGCAATTGGATCGGCCGCACCCGGCCCGGGTCTATGACTACCTGCTCGGCGGGAAGGATAATTTCGCCGCCGACCGCGCCGCCGCCCAGGCGGGGCTGGAAGCCAATCCCAATTCGCGGATCCCGCCCCGGGAGAATCGAGCGTTCCTGCGCCGGCCAGATCACCCGTGTGGTCGGCATGAAGGTGCGTCAGGAAGACCGCCTCCAGCCGGGAAAAGTCCAGCCCCGCGTCGGCGAAGGCGGACGGCGAACCGCGGCCACAGTCAACCACGAGCACCCGCTCGCCGACGATCAGCACCGACGAGATTCCCGTGCGCCCGGCCACCGGCAGGGGTGCGCCCGCCGTTCCCAGCAGGACCAGTACGGTTGCCATCTCACCCCTACTCCCACGCTGCCCGCTCGTAATCCTGCTGCGCGGTCGCTGCACGCGAAATGACTACCCGCCGAAGGCACATCATCACGCCCGGTAACCCGCCGCACGCTTCAGGCTGGCCTCATCCTCGATGGGTAATGTGAATGGTATGACCTAGCTGTGTGCTGAATACCCTGGGAGTCTCAGCTGGTCTGAGGAGAGCGCGCCGGGCAGCGGGCCGCCACGGCTCGTAATCCTGGGGGGAGGCTCGTAATCCTGGGGGGCAGGTCATTACGTCAGAGGTGGTGCGACGAGATGCACCTGGGTGATTTCGAGGCGGAGGCCGACGATCCGCTGGATGAGCCCGGACAGCGCGCATTGATCCGGCAGGTCGGCGCGCAGAGTTGTCGTACCCGCTCCCAGGATGACCTCGCAGTCGTCGAATTCTGCGCCCACGACAGGGCCGGCCTGGCCCGTGAAGGTGATCTCATACATTCGCACCAGCGCCATCCCCTCTCAGCATCCTGGTTCAGGTGTGCAATCAGCGTGCCCGGTGCCTGCGGCCGCGGCCTCACCCTCCCCAGGGTGATTCCGCCTTGAATCGACGGCCGGGGAGCCCGCACTCTAGGAACGGCAGGCTTCGATCATCGCTGCCGGTGGGACTGCTGGGGGACAAGTGGTAGCAGAGGGTGCGACAGCTGGGCGCGGCGCACGGTTCGCGCTGGGAAAATTCCGCCTGCCGCCGCTGCCCGCGACACTGATCACCAGGCCGGCGCTGCATGACAGGCTGATGACCGGAGCCGGGCAGCGCCTGACCGTGGTCGTGGGGTCGGCGGGCGCGGGCAAGAGCGTGCTGCTGTCCAGCTGGGCCGCGACACGGGCCCCCCACGTCACGTTCTGGCTGTCGTGTGATGAGGCTGACGCTAACCCGGTCCGGTTCTGGACCGGGTTCATCGAGGCTCCGCAGGGGGCGGAACCGGGGTTCGGCGCCGACGCGGCCGACCTGCTCGCGATGGACGGAGCCGTGTCACCGGATGTCACCGCGTCGATCGCCAACGATGCCTCCAAGCTGCCGGCCGGGACGGCGATCGTGGTCGATGACTTCCATTACGCGGCTCCCGCGGTCTCGGGGAGCATGACCGACCTGGTGGAACGCTGGCCGGCCGACGCCGCCCAGCTGGTGCTGGCCAGCCGCATTGACCCTGCGCTGCGGCTGCACCGCCTGCGGATGGCCGGGGAGCTGTGCGAACTCCGCGACCGTGACCTGCATTTCACGCTCGGGGAAAGCCGGGATTTCCTGGCCAACTTTGGTGTGGAGATCACCGCCGGTGATGCCGCGTTGCTGCACCAGCGAAGCGAGGGCTGGGCCGCGGCGCTGCAGATGGCCGCGCTGTCGCTGCGCGGCGTCACAGATCCGGTGCAGGCCGGCCGGGCGCTGGAGGTCCGCACCCACGCGATCGCCGAGTACTTCACGTCGGAGGTCCTGGACCAGCAACCCCCCGAGGTGGCCCGGTTCATGCTTGACACGTCCATCCTGGGCGAGTTGACCGCGGACGCGTGCGCCGCGGTCACCGGGCGGCAGGACGCGGCGGCGCTGCTGCGCAGCATCGATGCGGCCAGCCTGTTCCTGGTGCCGCTCGATGAGAATCGGACGAGTTTCCGCTACCACCACCTGGTGCGCCAGCTGCTGCGCGCCGAACTGCGGGCCAGGGACCGGACCCGCGAGCAGGCCCTCCAACTCCGGGCTGCCGAGTGGTTCGAGTCGATGACCGACACCCGGCATGCGGCCCGTCACTTTCTCGCGGCGCGGCAGGCCGACCGCGCCCTGGCTCTGCTGCAGGACCGTGTCGTGACTGATTTCCTGCGCGACCCGGCGCTGCCGCCACCACTGGACCTGAGCACCGTGCCCGCCTCAGTGCTGGCTGACGCCCCGGACCGGCTGCTGGGCCTGGCCATCGATCTGCTGCTGTCCGGAGATAGCGCTCGTGCTGGCGTGTACCTGGATCTGCTGGCCAGCGCCCAGCCGCCAGCCCCGCCGCAGCCCCGATTCCCGGCCCGGTTTGCGGCGGCGCGGTCTCTGCACCACATGCTGACCGGCCAGGTGGACGAGGCGGTGAGGGAAGCCCACGCGGCGCGGGCCATGCAGGAACGGACGCAGGTCAGCGACGACTGGATCGCCAGCATCCCCATGATCCTCCTGCGCGCCTACACCTGGCTGGAAGACCTGGCGGGCGTTGACCGCGAGGCTGCCGTGGCCCTCGCGAGCCCGGCGCTGTCCGAACCGGTCAAGCTGGTGCAGGTGCCCGGCGCCCAGGCGCTGGCCTGGCTCGAGTCAGGTCACCTGGCCCAGGCCGCAGACGCTGCCCGGACGGCTGCACAGCACGCCCGGCGGCTGGGATTCGACCGGCATTTCTTCTCCGTGGACCATCTGCGGGCCCTGGCAGGCCTGGCGCTGGAGAAGCGGGACTTCGACGCCGCCGAGCAGCTCACGGAGCAGGCGCTCTCGGTATCGGAGCACGGGCGGCCTCCGTTTGAGTTTCTGGCGCTGCTCGACCGGGCCGCGATCTGGGCGGGCCGCGGGCAGGTCCGTGATGCGCTGGCCACCGTCGATTCGGCCCGGTTGATCCTGCCGGAAAGCGGATCGGCGCTGATGGCGCGGGCGGATGAGCTGGAAGCGCTGCTCCGCCTGTCACTGGGCGACCCGCAGACTCCCGCTGTGCTGGCCACCGGGCTGCCGCCCGCCCGCCGCAGCCTGCTTCTGGCCAGGATCGCACTCGCCTCCGGTGACCACGCGCACGCGCAGGAACTTCTGCAGGCGCTGCCGCTGGCTGGTTCCGCGCCGCGGCTCGCGCTGGTCCGCCAGGTACTCCTGGCCGCCACTGCGGTCGAGCGCGGCGATCCCATGACCGCCAGCATCCTTGACGCAGCGGTAGACACCGCCCGCCGTGAGGGCTTCCTCAATCTGGTGGTCACGACGGCCCCCCAGGTGACGAGCTACCTGGCCGGGCATCCAGCACAGCTGCGGCAGGATCCGTTCACCCAGCAGCTCATCGGCGCGGCTCTTGACGTGCGCGCTGCCCAAGCCGATGCGCCCTGGCCCGGCAGCGGCCTGCCTGAGGCGCTGACCGCAGCGGAACTGCGCGTCCTGAAGCTCCTGCCGACCAGCACCTACCCGCAGATGGCGGCCAGTCTCTATATCTCACGCAACACGGTCAAGACTCATCTGCGGTCCGTCTACCAGAAGCTCGGGGTGGCATCACGGTCGGAGGCCATCGCGCGGGCAGTGGACCTTCGCCTGCTCTGACCCGTGCGGGAATCACCCTGACCAGGGTGGGGACGGCGCAAGCCTGCTCGAACAGGGTGAGGGAGTCAACGTTCGAGACTATGACCCGGGGGTCCAGATGGCGTCGGGCACCTCCACCGCTGGGGAGCACAGGCAGATGACGGCAGACACGACGACGCGTTCAGAGCGGCGAGAGGCTGATGACCTCGTCCTGGCATCCAAGCTCACCGCCCCCCGCTTGCCGGCCTGGATGGTCGCCCGGCCCCGCCTGGACACGCGTATTGCCGAGGGTGCCGCTGGGCCGCTGACCGTGGTCACCGGCCCGCCCGGGGCGGGGAAGACAACGGCCCTGGCATCATGGGCCGCGGGCATGCTGCCCCGGCGCGCCGCCTGGGTGACTCTGGACGACTACGACAACCAGCCGGGCGTCTTCTGGTCATCGGTGATGAAGGCGCTTCGGCAGGCGGGCATCGGTGTCCCCGCAACGATGCCGGTGCTGCCGCCCGAAGACGCCAGCCGCCCTGCCTTCCTCCCCCGGCTGGCGTCAGCCCTGGCCGCGCTTGAGCCGCCCGTGGTCCTGGTCCTTGATGATCTTCATCTCCTGACCGCGTCCGGGCCGCTGGAGGAACTGGCCTACCTGCTGAAGTACGCGCGGCCGGGCCTGCGCCTGGTAGCGGCGGCACGAGTCGATCCCCGCCTGCCGCTGCACCGGCACCGGCTGGCCGGGGAGCTGGCCGAAATCCGCGCTAGTGACCTGGCCTTCACCATCCCCGAGGCCACCCGGCTGATGGCGCAGCACGGGCTCGAGCTCCCTCCCGGCGTGGTGAAACTCATCACCGACCGGATGGAAGGCTGGGCCGCCGGCCTGCGGCTGGCCGCGCTCTCCCTGGATGGGCATCCCGATCCCGAGGTCTTCCTCAAGAACCTCGCCGCCGAGGACAACGCGCTGACCGGCTACCTGGTGGACGAGGTGCTCGACGCACAGCCTCCCGCCGGGCGCGAGCTCATGCTGCGGACCAGCATCCTGGACCGGGTCAGCGCAGAGCTGGCCTTGGAGCTGACCGGTGATGAGCGGGCCGGGGGCACGCTGGCGGCGCTGGCCCGGTCCGGCGCTCTCATCCAGCCGCTGGGCCACGGCTGGTACCGCTATCACTGCATGTTCGCTGAGGTGCTCCGGCTGAAGCTGCTGCGGGAATTCCCGGACCTCACACCTGGCCTGCACAGGAAGGCAGCCAGCTGGTACCAGCGGAACGGGCAGCTGGGCAAAGCCGTCGCGTACGCCGCGCGGATCAGCGACTGGGAGCTCGCCACACGGATCATGGTGGACGGCCTGGCCACGGGAGAACTCCTCAAGCCGCCCGCCAGCTCCACGGTGGCCGACGCCATGCGGCGGATGCGGGCTCCAGGGCTGCTGCCGGACGCCCCGGCGCAGCCGCACTCCCTCCTGGCGGCCGCGGCGCTGGACCTCAGCGATGGCCGTAACCAGGCAGCCGGCACCTTGCTCGCCGCCGCGGGAGAACTTCTCGACCGGCTCCCGGCTGATCGTGAAATACCCGCCCGGCTGGCCGCGGCGATGCTCGGTCTCGCGGCATCTCGACGGTCGGGGGATCTTGGTGCGGCCAGGGCCGCGAGCACCGAGGCGCAGACCCTGTTCGGGCAGCTCCCGCCGGGCTGGCGATCGCGCCATCAAGGGACCTACGCGGACGTGCTGGCTGGCCGGGGCGTCGTGGAGTTCTGGTCCGGCCAGCCCGCCGCGGCGGTCACGGCTTTCGCCGGGGCGGCGGCCGCTGCAGAGGAAGGCAGCCGGGAGCGGGCGGCCTTCCACGGCGATCTGGCCCTGATCGAGGCGCTGCGCGGGCGGCTGAGCCGCGCCGCCAAACTCGCCACGGCCGGGATCAGCCAGTCTGGGGACTCCCACGCAGGCCCCGGCCTGCCTGCCGCGGCAGTAGCGCTGGCGATGGTGCACCTGGAGCGCAACGAACTCGATGCCTGCCGCAGCCAGCTCAAGCAGGCCGAGGCCGCCTTGCAGGCTCACCCTGACCGGCTGATCAACGCGGTCGCCTGCCTGGTGGCCGCGCGCGGCGCCCTGGCCCAGGCTCACGGGTCAGCTGCCATGGACCTGATTCAGTGCGCCCGGGAAGGCTGGTCCCCACCGCCATGGCTCAACCACCTGCTCACCGTCGCTGAGGCCCAGGCCAGCACGGCAACCGGCGATATCCAGTCCGCCCTCGACGCGGCACGACGCGCCGAGGGCGGCTCCGCTCTGGATGCGGCCGTAGCGCTGGCCCGCGCCTTCCTGGCCGCAGGGAACCTTGACGCGGCCAGGGAAGCCCTGCCCGTCGTGGTCAGCGCCCCGCCCGGCGAACCCGACGAGCGGCCCCGGCTCGACGCATACCTCACCGGCGCCCTGCTCAGCTACCGCAGCGGCGACTCAGCACAGGGGCGCCGGTCCCTCGAACGAGCGCTGCGCCTGGGCAAGCCAGAACGCCTCCGGCTTCCATTCGCCCTGAACCGGGCCTGGATCCAGCCTGCGCTGCGGCATTGCCCCGACCTGGCCGCCGAGCATCGCGACCTCCTTCAGCCCGGACCAGGCCGCCGCGCTGAGATCCCTGCGCTTCCGGCCAGAACCAGCCACCTGGACCCGGTGGTCGTTGAACCGCTGAGCGACCGGGAGCGCGAGGTCCTGAAGTTCGCGTCATCAATGCTCAGCACCGAAGAAATCGCCCGGGCGATGTACCTGTCCGTCAACACCGTCAAGACTCACTTCAAGAGCATCTTCCGCAAGCTCGGGGCCACCCGCCGGGGCGAAGCAGTGCGCCGCGCGAAGAAGCTGGGACTGATCTGACGAAGCAAGCCAGGCTCAGCCGGGTTCCGCGCGGCCATACCGGATCCCGTCGCGGGACCGGCATACGGCAGTATCAGCCCCATGACCGAACTCACCGATATTCCCGGCGCATTCGGCTACGGCGACTCGATCCTCGTCGGCGAACGGGTGCGCCTGCGCGGCGTGCGGGACGATGACCTGCCCGCGCTCGCCAGGTGGGAGATGGATCCCGGGCGCATGGCCACGCTGTCGAGCTGGGTGGCGCCGCCCTCGGAGGCCGCGGCGAGGGAGCGCATCGCGAAGTGGAGCGCCAACGATAAGGACGACCTCGGCTTCGCCATCGAAACGCTCGACGATCCGCCGGTGATGGCCGGCAACATCGGGTTGTGGGGCGCGCGCCCCAAGGAACGGTGTGCGACGATCGGGATCGCCCTCGGCCGTCAGTACATCGGCCGTGGCTACGGCACGGACGCGATGCGCGTCATCGTCAGCTACGGATTCCGTGAGATGGGGCTGCACCGCATTCAGCTCGGTGTGGCCCCGTTCAACGCCGCCGGGATCCGCGCCTATGAGAAGGCGGGGTTCGTCGAGGAGGGCCGCCTCCGCGAGTCGGTGCTGCACGACGGGCGCTGGTACGACGAGGTGCTGATGTCCATCCTCGACCACGAGTGGGCGGCCAGCCGGGCGCCTGGCTGATGAGCGAGACGATACCAGGGGCGCCGCCTGCCGCTGCAGCGGCGCACGACCTCACCCTGTCCAAGCTTCTGCGGCCCCTGGTCCGGCCGGGGACTGTCGCCCGTTCTCCTCTCATCGAGCGGCTGGCGAACGGGGACGCGCAACGGATCGTCTCGGTGGTCGCGCCGCCGGGCTACGGGAAGACAACGCTGCTGTCCCAATGGGCCGAGCGCAGCGGCCAGGCTTTCTCGTGGGTATCCGTCGCGGAACCGGACAACGACCCGAAGATCCTGCTCACCTACGTGGCCGCAGCGCTCGATGCGGTGGAGCCGATCGGCGGGCGGGTTTTCGACGCGCTGGCCGCGCTGTTCTTCGCCTTGACGGGGCGGCCGGTCGAGGCTGAACGATGG
This sequence comes from uncultured Actinomycetes bacterium, assembly GCA_963782185.1. Classification (GTDB taxonomy): domain Bacteria; phylum Actinomycetota; class Actinomycetes; order Streptosporangiales; family Streptosporangiaceae; genus RYN-230. The sequence continues at coordinate 315,890 of CAWAJB010000007.1, read as the reverse complement.
GCTGACGTGGTCGATCGCTGGCAGTACGGTGAGCCGGCGCCAGGCGGCGCCCCGCACGCCGAGGCACACGCCGCCATCCTTCGGGCACTCATGTGCCGCGGCGGACTTGAGCGGATGCGTGCCGATGCCGATGAGGCCGTGCGGATGTGCGCCGCGCAGGGCATCGTGTCACCGGCACCAGCGCTTTACCTGGGGCTGGCCCATCTCCTCACGCAGCCAGGCGGTCTCCCGCTCCCGGGAGCTGATGCTGCTCGAAGGTGATGTATCGCACGGGCTCTGATCTGCTCCGATTTCCCATTTCATACCAATCGTGGGATGCGCGGGACCACCCGGCTGGCGTTCAGTGGCGCTATCAGGTCAGCGGCTGGGGGCGGCGAGGTTCTGATGGTGACCGATGTGGCCAATCAGGTGATGACCAACCACGAACAATCCGTTTTTGCTACTGCTCCAGTTCTGGCTTCCAAGATCACAGTGCCGGATGTGTCCCGCCTGGCGGTGCCGCGCTCGCGCCTGTCGGATTTGCTGGCCCAGGGTACGCGGTGGTGCCCGCTGACCGTGGTCACCGGGCCGCCGGGGTCCGGCAAGACGATGGCCCTGGCCTTGTGGGCGGTGACGGAGCCAAGGCGTGTCGCCTGGGTCGCTCTGGACGGCTATGACAACCGCCCGGAGTCGTTCTGGTCCTACGTGGTCGCGGCCCTGCGCCGCTGCGGCACGGTTATCCCGGAGACGCTGCCGGCTGACCCCCTGGAGCAGGCCACCGACCACGTGTTCCTGCTCCGGCTTGTGTCAGCCCTGGCCGTCCAGGACCCGCCCGTGATCCTGGTCCTCGATGACTTCCATGTGCTCACTGAGCCGGAGGTGCTGGCCGGACTCGACTTCGTGCTGCGAAACGTGGGACCCGGCCTGCGCGTGGTGGTCTCCTCGCGCACGGACCCGCCGCTGCGACTGCACCGGTACCGGCTGGCGGGCGAGTTGGCTGAGATCCGGGCCGGTGACCTCGCGTTCAACATCGCCGAAGCCGGCCTGCTCATGGCCCAGTACCAGTGCGCGATTTCAGCCGATTCACTCGAGTGCCTGACGCTGCGGACTGAGGGCTGGGCGGCCGGGCTCCGCCTCGCGGCGATCTCCATGGATACCCACCCCGACCCTGACCAGTTCGTCAAGGAACTGGTCACCGAGGACAGTGCCCTGACTGCCTATCTGGTGGAGGAGGTTCTCAGCACCCAGCCGCCGCAGGCCCAGGAAGTCCTGCTGAGCACGAGCATCCTGGAGCAGGTCAGCGCTGAGGCCGTCAGCGAGCTGCTGGGCAACCAGCAGACCGCGGGAATCTTGCCGGATCTGGCCCGCGCGAACACGTTCCTGCAGCCCATCGGATCCGGGTGGTACCGCTACCACCCGTTGTTCGCGGAGGTACTGCGTCTCAAACTGAGGCTCAGGGACCCGGAACGGGTGGCCGAACTGCACCGCAGGGCCGCCCGCTTCTATGAGCGGAACGGTTCACTCACCAATGCGGTGCGCCATGCCGCCAGCGCGGGCGACTGGCGGCTCGCCTCCCGCATGGTCATCGACAACATGGCCATCAGCGAGATCATCGAGCCGCAGCGCGGCCAGTCCCTGGCCAGTGAGTTCCTGAGCATGCCGGACAGCGAAGCCTGGGATGAGCCTCAGCCGTACCTGGTCTTCGCCGCGGCGACGCTGGCGGCCGGCGAGCGCGAATCATGTGCCGCCGCGCTGGCGACCGCGGAAACCATCCTCACGCGTCTTCCCGCCGAACAGGAGATCCCAGCTCGGCTTACCGCCGCGATCCTCCGTCTGGCCATCTCCCGGCAGAATGGTGATCTCCCCCCGGCCGCGGCGGCGCAAGGCCGCGCAGAGGCACTGGCCAGCATGATCCCGGGTGACATCCTCGCCCGGCATCCTGGGATAGGCGCCCACCTCCTGGCCGCCCGCGGAGTGGTTGAGCTGTGGTCGGGCCATCTCGACGAGGCGGTCGGCACCCTCGGTTCGGGGGCAGCGGCCGCAACGGCACCGGGAGCCGGGTTCGAGCAAGCCGGATGTCTTGGTTATCTCGCGCTCGCGGAGAGTTTGCGTGGCGGGCTCCGCCGCGCAGGTGAGCTGGCCGCCGAGGCGGCCGTGGCCGTCACGGCCGGCGGGCCGCATCCGCCGGTCCGGCGGTCGAACCCCGCGGCTGCCATCGCGATGGCCTTGGCACATCTGGAACGCAATGAGTTGCGCGAGACACACAGTCTCCTCGAGCAGGCGGACGCCGCCCTCGCCGCCAGCCCGGACAAGCTGGCTGGGGCGCTGGCGTGGCTGGTAGCCGCACGTGCTGGCCTGGCCGAGGGACGCGCGCAGGTCACCGCGCAGTGCGTGGCCAAGGCCCGGTCCGGCTGGCGTGTCCCCGATTGGCTCGACCAGCGATTGACCCAGGTCGAGTCGCACGCATGCCTGGCCGCTGGGCACGTCCAGGCAGCCCTCGCCGCAGCCGAGCGCATCGACCTCGATAGCTCGCCCGAGGCGGCCATCATGCATGCGCGGGCCTGGGCGGCCAGCGGAGACACCGGCAACACCCGGCGCGCGCTTGCGCCTGCGCTGGCCGCCCACACTGGGGTGCCTGAACACGTGCGGCTGCAGGCATGGCTGATTGACGCCCAGGTCAGCTACCAGAGCGGTGACCGCGCGCGAGGTCATCGCTCACTGGCGTCCGCGCTGCGCCTGGCCGGGCGCGAGCAGCTCAGGCTGCCGTTCGTCATGGAACGCGGATGGATTCAGCGGGCCCTGGAGCGTGACCCTGAACTGGCCCGCAGCTACCACCGCTTGCTGGCCCCCGCCGTGCGCCACGATCAGGTCCCGGCTCCGCTGAACGCCCCCGTCCCGGACCAGCCCGTGATCGTGGTGGTGGAGCCTCTCACCGAACGCGAGCGGGAAGTCCTGCGGCACGTCTCAGACATGCTCAACACCGCCGAGGTGGCCAGTGAGATGTACATCTCTATCAACACCGTCAAGACGCACCTCAAGAGCATCTACCGCAAGCTTGCCGCGTCTCACCGCCGTGAGGCGGTGCGCCGGGCCCAGCAACTGGGGCTGATCTGACGTCATCCATCCCTGCCCGGGGGACCCTCCTAGGGAGGATCCAGGCCGAGTTCATGCACGCGGGCCACCGCCTCGCTGCGTGAGGAGACCCCGAGCTTCCGATACACCGAATACGCCTGTGTCCTGACCGTATGAGAGGAAACAAACAGCCGCTCGCCCATCTCCCGGAACGAGAGATGGGTAGGCAGAAGCGGCAGGAGCCGCATTTCGGCGGTAGTCAGTGACGACGCACCGACGGCCCGGGCATTGATCGTCGCGAGTCTGGACTCCAGCCGGGCGGCCTGCCGAGGAAGGTCGCCGAGGTCTGGCCTTTGCTGGAGGATGTCGTGAACTTGCGTCAGGACCGCCGCGGCACCCCCCGGGTCGGCCATCGCGATGTAAGAGTGGGCCATCCCGATCAGCGCCTGAACCGAAACAACGGGAAGGGCGTAGGTGAGCAGGGGCCTCAGCCGGGAGGCACGCCCAAGGTAGAACCGTGCCTGTGAGATGTCTCCCTCATGCACCGCGGCCCGGGCCGCCCAGGCGTACACGAGCGCGCTGGTCCAGTAATCCTCGAAATGCCCGGCCTCGACGAGCCCGACCGCGCGCTGCGCGAGTGCCGACGCCTGATTCCAGTTACCGAGGTCAGCTGCCACATTGCACTGCTCGGCGAGAATGAGAGCGGCCAGGGGCTGGGTGCCTGCATTGGTCGCGACATCGTATGCGCGGGCAAGGATGGGAGCAGTCCGGGCCGGATCGCCCTCCAGCAGGTAAGAAATACCTTCGGTGTACAGCATGGTCGCCCGGTACGGGCTGGCCGGGCTCAGCCCGCCCCAGGCGATCTGCGCGTCACGTCGCATCTCAGCCACACCGTCGCGGCACAAGATCGCACGGAGGTAGGCGAGCGTGCCCTCCATCGTGCTTCCGTCGGGAAGAATTCCCGTCGGAGAGGCGCGTTCTGCCGCGGAGGCCCAGCGCTCGGCTTCGCCCGGCCGGCCTAGGAGAGCGAAGATCAAAGAACCGTGCACGGCGATCGCGCCGTAGTGTTCGGCGGACGTTACGTCCCGAAGCCACTCCATCCAGCGCAGCACCGTCTCCACGCGCCCGCCAGCCCAGACGGGCTGCGCCAGGTCCAGGAGAAGACGGGCCACCCGGTCGTAGTCTCCTGCCGCCCTGGCATGATCGATCGCCGTCTCAGGCATGGCATTCGCCTCGAACCAGGCCGCCGCCCGGAAATGGAGATCCTGGACCAGATCGGGCTCCCGTCGCTGGAGTTCCGAAAGCAGCAGCTCCCGGAGCAGGCGGTGATAGCGGTACCATTCACGGTGGCGGTCGAGCGGGACCACCAGCAGATTCCCGCTCTCCAGCCGTTCAAGGACACGGCCGGATTCCTTCTGAACCAGGACCGCATCGCAGAGGGACCCGCACATCCTGTCCAGCACCGAAGTGCGGGTAAGGAACGACACGTCCGCGTCCGAGACCCGGTCGAGGAGTTCCGAGCGAAGGTAGTCGCCCATGAATACGTCGTCGCCGGTGAAAGTAAAGTCGGTTCTCCTGTGCCGGGTGCCCGATTTCATCGCCAGCGCGGCGATATACAGCCCGGCCGGCCATCCCTCAGTTCGTTGCAGGAGATCGTGGATGCTCACCTCACTGACCTCAGCACCTGCCCCCTCCAGCAATGAGAAGGCTTCCCGCGGTCCCATCGCGAGATCTTCGGCGGTGATCTCAAAGATCCCGCCGTGAGCGCGAAGGCGCGCCGCCGGCAGGGGCACCCTCACGCGCGAGGCCAGCCCGAATTGCCATCCAGTCGGGAGACGCAAGCCGAACTCAGCGATCATGTTCAGGCATTGTTTGCTGGTTACGGCCTCCGTATGGTCCAGCACCACGGTGACAGGCCCCTGCATCGAGGCGATGCCGGACACGAACCGCGGGACCGCGGTGATGCCGGCGCCTGATGAGGCCAGCATCTGGAATATCTCCGGGTCCACGGGCTCGATCCGGTCCAGCGCGAGCGTCAGGGCACTCAGCAGCACGACAGGGTCATTGTCTCCCTCGTCGCAGGAGACCCACGCCACGCGCGGCCCGATTCGTTCAGCCCACTGCGCCAGGAGCGTTGTCTTGCCGTAGCCGGGCGGTGCGATCACCGTAATGACGGGTGCTTCGGCAGCGGCCAATCTATCGACAAGGGCGGCCCGGACGACCATTCCCGGACGGCCGCGGGGGGGTTCGAGTTTCGACTCGGATAGCTCGAAGCCGGGTCTCGGAGCGGTCGCACGACCTCTGCCTGACGTCACAGACGTCGCACCGGTGACCTCCAGACCCATTCTCCAGAAGCTACTCTCCGATCGATACCAAGTCACGAATCACCCCTGACGAGTGGGGCGCAATCACTCGCCAGACCCAACCCTGGAGACCTGGTTACTGAACACGATCTCCGGGAGGTCACATGCGATCTTCGTACTACGAGATCCGCATAGTGGGGACGGTCCCGCCCGATGCCCTGCTGGATTTCGAGCAGTTGACCGCCTCACTGGAGCCGGTCGAGACCGTTCTGCAGGGCCCGCTTCCGGATCAGGCCGCCCTTCAGGGCCTGCTCGCCAGACTCGAGCTCTTCGGCGCGCGTGTCGTAGGCATACGTGTTGTCCCGCGACGAGGTCCGTCGGCCAGCGAAGGCAGTGCCACCGGGTGACGGCCCGCGCGCAGGTGACTTAACCCCCGGCTGCGGGATGCGTCGAAGAAGTCGGTCAGGATCGGGGCGATCACCTCGACCGGCGCGTTGTGATCGAAACCATCGAGCATGCTGAGCTGTGCGCCTGGCGTGGCCGCGGCCTGCTCGGCCACGGAGCGCCGGAACCAGGGCGGGCTGTTGCGGCCGCCCAGGATCAGAACGGGAGCGGTGATCTTTCCCAGTTCGGCGGCGGGCACTCCCCCGGCCGTCACGGCGAGGTCGTAGGGGAGGGTGGGGGTCAGGGGCTCCAGAGCCTTGACCCACGGGGCGCCGTCCATCTGGGCCAGCATCTCGCCTGGCATCCCGACGACGTCCGACATCCAGAACGCCACGGCCTCGCTCCTGCGGCCCTCCCCCACCAGCTGGCGGATGCATTCCACCGGGTCGGCGGACGGCCGGGGCGAGTCCTCGTTGAGGAACGGCGCCTCGTACGCGACGAGGCCCGCCACCGGCAGGCCGGCCGCTGCGGCCCGCAGCGCGATGGCTGCGCCGGAGGAGTGACCGAACACGAACGGCGGCTGGGGCCCGGTCGCCGCAGCGACGGCGGCCAGGTCCTGGTACTCCCTCTCCGGCGCGAACGGCTGGGTGTCGCCGCTGTCCCCCCGGCCGCGGCGGTCGTAGGTGACGACGGTCCCGTCAGCGGACTTCACGGTCTCCATCTGCGTCTCCTTCCGTTCCTGACCAGTGGGACGACCGGGGCCCTCGGAAGTCACCGGTCCCCAGGCCGGCAATCCGCCTCCCGGTGACCCCCGCCCTGCCTGCCATGAACACTCCTGGGTAGTTTCAAGCTATGAAGAAGCTTCTTGAGCTCCTGGTCTGTTTTCTGCATCCCGTGGCCGTCGTCCTGATGTGGATCGATCTGGCTACCGACCGGCCGGACCTGGGGGGAGTCGGGAAACTGGCCTGGGGGATATTCGGGCTTATCCCGCTGGTGCCTTTCCTGTACGTGCTCACTGGCGGTGACCTCTGGTAATCGGCTAGGCCGTGCCTCCGCTTCAGCGCCGGGCGCGGTTGGCGAACTGCCCGCAGAGATCTAGGGTCACGTCATGGACCTGCAGCACTTCCTGGCGGACATCAGCATGAAGTCCATGAGCCAGGTGCACCGGGCCATCGTCCATCTCAGCGGCGGCCAGGTGCTGGGCTCAGCCTTCGGGATGCCGGTCGTTGAATTGCACACCACCGGCCGCACGTCGGGCCATCCACGCTCGACCATGCTCACCGCGCCGGTCACCGATGGTGACCGGGTCGTGCTGGTCGCCTCCAAAGGCGGCGATGACCGTGACCCGGACTGGTACCGCAACCTGCTGGCTCATCCCGAGATCGAGCTGACCATGGCCGGCCAGCGCCGGCCGATGCAGGCCCGCCGCGCATCACCGGCCGAGAAGGCGGAGCTCTGGCCCCGGGTGGTGGCGGCCTATCCCGGCTACGCTGGCTATCAGCGCCGCACCGAGCGCGACATCCCGCTGGTCATCTGCGAACCACGCTGAAACCGGCGCCCTGTCGCGCAGTGCCGGGTCCCGGGCGGTGCCGGGAACGCGGGTACCCGATACCTCGATTTCCTCGCCCCGCGTGTGGAGCACATCCCGCGGGCGCTGGGGTTCGACGAGCAGGGCCGTGAGGTGCTCACTTTTCTCCCCGGGCGGGTCGTCGATGCTGACCGGCCGCTGCTGACGCCGGGCCAGATCGACTCGCTCGTGTCGTGGACACACAGCTTCCACGAGGCGGTGGCGGGGTTCGGCCATCCCGGCCCCTGGCGGTACCCGCGCATGCCGCGGGCCTCGCTCATCGGCCACAACGACATCGCCCCGTACAACGTCTGCTTCGACGGTGATGAGGTTGCCGGGGTCTTCGACTGGGATATGGCCGGGACGACGACGCCGCTGATGGAACTCGCCTTCATCGCGTGGAACTGTGTTCCGCCGTGGCGGGACATGGAGGATGAGGTCGCCGCGGATCGCATCCGGCGGATATGCCATGCCTATGGCGGGCTCCATCCGGTACGCCTCGTGGATGCCGTGCCCCGCCGGATCCAGATGATGCTGGACTGGATCCGCTGGCGGCCGCCGGAGGCGATACCGGGCTGCGCCGGTTGATGAGCCAGGGCGAGCCGCGACGCTCGCAGGCAGCGCTCAATGAACTGGTCCCCAGGCTGCGGCGGATCAGGCTCCTGCTGGGCTGACCGGCTCCGGGTATGGTTACGGCCGCGGTGGCGGACCATCTCGCTGGGTGCGGACGGTGCGGAGCCGGGCCGGAACGGCCCACCACTGGTCCGGGCGGTCGATGACCGCGGTGTCCAGCCCGTTCTCGACGACCCGGGCCAGGCGGAGGAGGAAGGCGGCGATTCCTGCGGCGCCCTGCATCCACGAGGTTCCCGGCGGAAGCAGCGGCGGGTCCTGGCGATGCTCCAGGAAGCGCCACCGTGCCCCGGCTTCGTCGCGGATGGCACGCTCGGCGAGGGCGTCCGCCATGGTGCGCGCCGCCTGCAGCAGCGGGCCGGCTGCCGCCGGGTCGGTGCAGTCCTGAGCGGCGTCGAGCAGGACGTCCCCGACCCCGGCCGTACCGCAGCACCGGCCGTCGTTGTCCCAGAAACCCGGGCGGAGCCGCTCCGGGACCCCGGAACCCAGGATCGAGTGCAGGCACCGGTGCCGCAGCTGCGGGACCCCGAACCCGGCCACGCAGTCCACACCGGCGTGCGTCAGTGCCGCGAAGAGGTATGAGGTTCCCGCTGGTCCGTGGCACCAGGTGTACGTCACCTCTTCCAGGTCAGGACGGGTGTCAGGCAGGGTGCGCGGGATGATGAATCCGCCATCTTCGAGTGAGCCCACCGCCAGCAGGTGCCGCGCGCCCCGCGCCGCGGCCGCGATGAAGTCATCACGGCCCAGCTCCGCTCCGGCTATCGCCAGCGTCGCGGCTACCCCGGCCGTTCCGTGCGAGTAGTTCGGCATCCGCCTGCCCGGCCTGCCCGGAAGCATCTCCCAGTCCAGGCCATCCGCAGTATTATCGGCCGCCCGCAGCAGGGCCTCACCACCAGTCATCGCGATGGCCCGGGCCTGCTCCCCGCCCGCCCAGATCGCGGCCAGGATCACCCCTGCATTCCCCAGGACCAGATCGTTCGCCGGCGCGGCCGAGCCGGTCCACTCCGGGGGGGTGTTCCACCCCGCAGGAGTCATCAGGGCGGCCAGCCGCGCCAGCGCCACCTGCTCGGCGCCCGGGGCGAGCAGTTTCAGCGCGGTCACATCACCGCCGAGCCCGAGGTACAGCGACGGGTCGTCCCGGGATGGCGCTGTGGCCGCCAGCCGGGCGGCGATCCCGGCCGCCAGGGCCTGCTCGGCCCCGCTCAATGCGCGGGACTGGCTGATCTCGGCCAGCACCATGGGCAGGCCGCCGATTCCCGCGTATACCGAGTCGCGATCGGCACCCGGCCCGGCCGGCGGCCCGTCGTCCGCCACCTCCTCGGGCAGCCATGGACCATTGTCGTCCTGGACCTGACGCAGAACCCACGCCCACGCCGCCTCGCCCAGCTCCCGGTAGAGCTGGCCCGGCGAGCGGCTGGTCATCCACCTGCCTTATGGTCCAGGCGCCCATCGATCAGATACCACACCACCCACGTGGCCGGAAAAAGCAGCCCGCCCACCAGGGCAACGTGCCATCGCCGGCCGCGATGCCGGGCACCGGCCGCCGTGAGCACACCCAGCACAATCCATATGGTCACCAGGCCGGCGACTGCATCAGTGGCGCTCACACCCTCAGTGTCGCGGGGCCAGCCATCCCCCGCAACGCGGGCCTGATATCCGCCCGGCGGCTGGGGGCTTAGCCTACGGTCATGAGCGGTGAGGTTTGCGTGGTGACCGGCGCCACCTCGGGGATCGGCCAGGCGACGGCGGCCGCCCTGGCCGGGCGGGGCATGCAGGTGGTCCTGGTCGCCCGGGACCGTGGCCGCGGTGAGGCGACGGCCGCGGAACTGGCCGCGGCGGGCGGGCCAGCGCCGCGGCTGGAAGTCGCCGATCTGGCCTCGATGGGTCAGGTACGCGCGCTCGCGGACCGCCTGGGCGCACTGGATCGGATCGACGTGCTGGTGAACAACGCGGGGTTGATGGCCGCCCAGCGCCGGGTCACCCCGGATAGTTTCGACGAGGTATTCGCCGTCAATCACCTGGCACCGTTCCTGCTGACCAATCTGCTGCTGGGCAAGCTGGCCGCGGCCGGCCCGGCCCGGGTGATCACGGTGACCTCCGACGCGCACACCGCGGCCCGCCTTGATCTCGATGATCTGCAGCTGGAGCATGGCTGGGAGAGCTGGCGCGCCTATGCCAACAGCAAGCTGGCGAACATCTTGTTCACCCGCGAGCTGGCCCGCAGGCTCGAAGGCAGCGCCGTGACCGCCAACTGCGCACACCCCGGGCTGGTGCGGACCCGGTTCGGCCGCGAGGCCGGGCTGGCCATGCGCGTCGGGGTGACGCTCGCGCGGCCGTTCATGCTGTCACCGCAGCGCGGCGCACGCACCACCATCTACCTGGCCACCTCCCCCGCGGTGGCAGGCGCGTCGGGCGGCTACTACGTCAAGAGCCAGCTGCGCGAGCCGTCACCGGCCGCCCGTGACGAGGCCACCGCCCGCAGGCTGTGGCAGCTCAGCGAGGAGCTGACCGGCCTCACCCCGGCACGCCCGCCCGGGACCTGAAAGACGCCAGCGGGCTACGCAAACCGGGCGTCATGAGTGGTGGTGAGGCGTCCGGTGGCGATGTCGTACACATGGCCCGAGACGCTCACCTTCGGCGGCAGCGACGGTGAGGTGAGCAGGCGCTCAACGTCGGCGCGGACGGTGGCGCGCGGGTCGGTGACGGCGGACGCTTCGAGGGCTGCCTCGGGGAGGCCGGTCGCCTCGGCGGCCCGGCGGCGGAAACCGGGGTCGGCAAGGAAACCTGTCCCGCATTCGGTGTGGTGCACGACGGCGACCTCGAAGAGCGTGTCAGACGCGCCCTGGCCGCCGAACAGCTGCCCGGCCAGGAAGCCGAGGTAGGCGATGTCGCTGATGACGGCCTGCGTGACCCGTCCTCCGGCGTTGCGGATGACGGGGGCGTCTCCGAGCTGGAGCCGCAGGACGATCGCGGGGTTGACCCGGTGGTCGAGGCAGGTGACGATGAGCACCTGCCGGGCGGGTACGCCGAGTGCCGCACGGGTGTAGGTCCGGGCGAACTGCTCGTTGCGCTCGAGCAGGGGGGTCATCCTGGTCGTGGCGGTTCCCCGGTTCCCGTTCATCGCGAGCCTCCCTCACAAATAAGTGGACACTGTCCACCTTAGAGGCGTTTGTGGACGCTGTCCACTTTGTTATCCTGCCGGGATGACGGCCGGCCAGTCAGCAGGGGAGATCCACCAGGCGGAGCGGCGGCGACCGCGAGGTGCCGTCCGTGACGGCCTCGTCGCCGCAGGGCTCGAGCTGGCCCGGACCGGTGGCCCGGATGCAGTGGTGCTCCGTGAGGCGACCCGGATGGTGGGCGTCGTGCCTAACGCCGCCTACCGGCACTTCGCCGACCGTGACGAACTCCTCGCCGCCGTCTGCGCGGCGGCCATGCGCGAGCTCGCCGGCCGCATGGCGGCCGGTGTCGCCCGCGTGCGCGGCAAGCACGGCGACCCCGCCGCGGCCCGCCGCAGGCTGCGCGCGATCGGCACGGCATACCTGGAGTTCGCCCGCGAGGAACCCGGGCTGTTCGCAACCGCGTTCGCCCTGCCGCAGCAGCATACCTACAGCGCCGCGGATGGCGGGACCGGGCAGGAGCGCACGCCCCTGGGGCATCTGCGCGCCGCGCTGGACGAACTGGTCGACGCCGGGGTGCTCGCGCGGCGGCGCCGCAACGGCATCGAGTACCCGATCTGGTCAGCGGTGCATGGCCTTGCGGTACTCGCCGGGCAAGGGCCCCTGCGCGACGTCCCGGACGCCACCCACCGTCACTTCGAGGAACTCACCCTCGCCTTCATCAACGAGGGCCTGGCCTGAGCCAGCCGCCCTGGCCGGCTCCGCCGCGTGCGCGCCCAGGACCCCGCAGGGCACCTATTCCGCCTGGTCACCCGCTGATTGCCGCTGGCCGGCTGGTCCAGCGGATTTCACCGTCATGGACTTCGCCGGACGGTGACAGTCCCGCGGCCCGGGCGACGTGCTGTGAGGCGCGGTGACCAGGATGGATATAAGCCAGCACAAGCCATCCGGCGTCTTGCAGCCGGACCACCAGGCTGCACGCGGCTTCCTTGGCATAGCCCCGGCCCTGGGCCTGGGCGCCCACTACCCAGGCCACCAGGGCGGGCCCCGTACCGGGGCCGGCGGCCGGAACTGTCACCTGCACTGTCCCCACCGCCACGCCGGTGGCGCGCACCCGCATCACCCAGTTGCCCCACAGCTGGCTGCCGTCGGGTGATCGGCGGTGCGCGAGGCGCGCGTACCGCGCGGCCAGGGTGGCCGCGCCCAGCGGCGTCCCGCCGGTGAATTCGTGCAGCGTGACGTCGTCCAGCAAGGGCGCCAGTTCGGCTGCGTGCCCGGTCATGAGCGGCTCGAGGTCGAGTCGTTCAGTACACCAGCCCTGATCAACGTCGATCACCCTGCCGACCATAGTCATCCGGCCAGTATCCCCAGATCCCGGGAGCCCACGGCGTGCCCTGGCGGGCCTGTCGGATGCGCCCGGCTCAATGTCTGGCGGGCTCGAGCAGAAAGTAGATGTCTGTCCGGCGCTCGAGGGGATCGTCGGCCCAGTCGCCGTACACTTCCCAGTTCACTCCGGCTGGCCGGCGTGTGTTGTCCTGGCACCAGCGTTCCAGTGCCTCGTATGCCGGGGCCATGGCCGAGTACTCGCCATAGTGCTCGGTCGCGGCCGTTTCGCCCGGCGGCGTGGACACGTGCCGGACTTCGCCGCGGTCCTCGAAATCCGTGAGCACCTCGACACCGGCAGCAATGGTGAACATGCCGCCCTCGCCGGGGTAATACACGACGACGTTGTGCCCGGTGCGGACATCCTGCTCGCGCAGGACCGGCCAGACCATGTCGAGCAGCCGCCTGATGTCCGCGGCCAGCTGGCGATGGGTGGTCGAAGCGCGAGCGGCGGCGAGTGACCGCGGACCGGCATATCCGGTGCGCACGTGATACGGCACGGACGCGGACGGTAGCAGCGCAATGAGCCGAGCACAATGACCTCCGGCCGGGACATCCCTCCTCCGGCGCTCCCGGTCAGGATCCTGGCGGGGTATAGACCCACGATGCGAACACCACTTCCCGCCCGTCCGGGTCCTGATAGGTGGCACCACCGTTAGCCTGCCAGTAGTCGATCTGGGGAACCGGCCGGGCCCCCGCGGCGGCGAGCCGGGCCTGCATCCGCTCCCGGGAGGCGGCATCAGGCAGGTAGAACACCAGCTGGTCCAGCCCCCCGCCCGGGTAAGACGCTCGCGCCGCACGGACGATCTCCAGGTGGACCTGGCCACCTGGCAGCCCGAGAATCGTCCCGTCCAGGCCGTAGCTGTCCTGGAAGGTCTCCAGGACCGGCAGCCCGATCGTGTCCCGGTAGAACGCGAGCGTCTCGTCATAGCGCGCACTCCACCGCACGACCCGTAGCGCCCCTACGGGAAGGTGCGCTGGCCAGCGCGCCTGGTCGAGGTTCCAGGCCGCGCCGTTCCGCCACCCAGTGCGCCTCCACGAGGTCCGATGCCGGCAGCGGCCAGCACCGGCGCGCCCGCCAAGCCCAGCCCCCATGGGCCATCACCTTGAGTCAGCCGGGCCAGGGCCGCCGGCCAGGTACGCGCTAACCTTTCGGTCGTCAGGAATGGCAGGGGGATATAGCACGGACGGGATGAGGCGAGGCTGGATGAAGGGTGAGCACCCTGCTTTCGACACCAGCGTGGCGCACCACGCCCGCAGCCATTTCCCGCTCCGTTCGTAGTAACGCGTGGCCCCGGGCCATGGGGACTATGTGAGGCTTAAGGTGACAGTGGGACTAGAGGGAGAAGCCACGCGGCGGAGGCAGCAGCGGGGTGACCTCGTTCATGGTGGCCGGGGTAGGTTGCCGAGGTGAGCTTCGACGTCAGCGCAGATGCCTACATGCGGTTCATGGGCCAGTATTCGGAGCCGCTGGCGGTGCCATTTGCTGATCTTGCCGGGATCGGCCCGGGGCTGCGGGTGCTGGATGTGGGCTGCGGGCCTGGCGCGCTCACGGCTGAACTGCTGAGCCGGGGGGCCGCGGTGAGTGCGGTGGAACCATCACCGTCGTTCGCCGCCGCCGTGCGGGCGCGGCTGCCGGCGGCAGACGTCCGGCAGTGCGCGGCTGAGGATCTGCCGTTCGCCGACGGCACCTTCGATGCCGCGATGGCGCAGCTGGTCGTTCATTTCATGGCCGATCCGGTACGGGGACTGCGGGAGATGGCCCGGGTCACCCGGCCCGGCGGGGTGGCCTGCGCCTGCGTGTGGGATCACGCGGGCGGCCGTGGCCCGCTGGCTGCGTTCTGGTCCGCGGTTCGCGAGATAGACCCGGCGGCCGACGATGAGTCGGGTCTGGCCGGGGTCCGTGAGGGCGATCTGGCCAGGCTGTTCGGGCAGGCCGGGTTCGGCGGGACGCAGGTCACAACGCTGACGGTCCGGGTTCGTCACGCGAGCTTCGAGCAGTGGTGGGAGCCGTTCACGCTCGGTGTCGGCCCGGCCGGGGCCTATGTGGCGTCCCTGTCCCCGGACGGCCGGTCCGCGCTGCGGGACCAGTGCCGGCGCCAGCCGCCCGCAGGGCCGGTCGAGATCAGCGCTACCGCGTGGGCCGCGGCCGGCCGCGCCTGACCGATGAGTTCCGGGTGGCCGCGCGGTCGTATCAGCATGAGGCCCTGAGCGACGACGTGAGGAGCAGCATCGTGTCCGCCACCGATTGGTCAGCCGGCGCGACGGCTCCTGCTCCTGCCGAGCACCGGCGGCAGGGTCGGGCTGCTCGGCCAGTTCGGGATCGGGGCACCGGCGGCGGCTGCGGCGCTGGAGGAGCTGGCCGCGATGGGCACGCCGGCCTTTGTCTCCGTAGGCACCGCGGGGAGCCTGCAGCGCGACCTGGATATCGGCGATCTGGTGCTCTGCGAGGCCGCCATCCGGGACGAGGGCGCCTCTCACCACTACCTGCCGCCGGCGAAGCTGGCCACCGCGCACGCGGGTATGACCGCTGCCCTGCAGGCAGCTCTCAGGCAGGCCGGTGTCCCGTTCCGGGCGGGAAATTCCTGGACGATCGACACTCCCTACCGGGAAACCGTCGCCGAGGCTCGCCGCTACCAGGCGGAAGGAGTGCTCTGCGTGGAAATGGAAGCCGCTGCACTGTTCGCGGTCGCCGAGCTCAGGGGCCTGCGAGTCTCCGCGGCCTTCGCTATCAGCGACTCCCTGGCCGACCTGGTCTGGAACCCCCGATTTCACGGGGCAGAGGTCCGAGCCGGCCTGATCACCTTGTACCGGGCGGCAGTGACCGCCCTGCAGGCAGCGTCCCCGGATCCCGGGACCTCGTGACTCGGGGCGCCAGCCCCGGCGCGCAGCTTGACCTTGGCCCGGGTCAGCCTGCGTTCTGGTCCGCCGCGGCCGGCGGAGCCGGCGGAGCAGCCGCGGTGGCCGCCGCCTGCCGGCGTCGCGAGCGCACCACGGATAGCACGCTCAGCGCCACGATCCCGATCGTGAACCACCAGCTGTAATGGGAGATGGTCGTGGCCGCGACCACCGCGTGATGTCCCAGCGCGTATCCCAGCCCGGCGAGAAGGCCGGCCCACAGCAGTACGCCGATCAGATCCAGGATGAGGAACACGGCGAGCCTCATCCCGGCCCAGCCGGCCACGACAAAGACGATCGCCCTGGGGATGGGCAGGAAAGAACTGAGCACCACGGCCGGCCAGGTGACCTTCCGCCCGGCGGTCTGCACCCGCGCCATGTGCCTGGCCGCGCGCCGGTTTCCGGGCAGGGCCATGATGAACCGCTCGCCCCACAGCCGCCCCGCCCACCAGTACAAGATGTCGAACTTCATCAGGCCCGGAATCGCGGCCAGCACCACCACGGCCAGCGTCCCGTGCCCGGCCCTGGCGAACGCGGCGGCCGAGATGATCGATTCGATGCTGCCGTTCAGCAGCTCAGCCACCACCGGATGCGTGCCGATCAGCGACACCCGCAACGGCAGCAGGAGCCAGTAGAACAGGCCGCTGAGCACGATGCCCAGCCAGCATAGGAAGTCGGCAGCCCGCGGCTTTCCCTGCCAGGGCAGCCGCGAATCCCCGCCCGGGCCCGCCTTCCCGGGCGCAGCCGCCGCGCGCTCGCCAGCCTGGGCGGACTCCGTCCCAGGGACGCTCATGAGGCAGGACTCCCGTCGAGGATGCACCCGGCGCGGCGGCCATCGGGACCGGGCACCGCAATCACCCGGCCCACGTGCACAGCGTAGCCGCTGCGCCAGCGTGCGGTTTCCCGGCGGTCAGAGAAATCGGCGAACCCTGTGACACTGCGTGACCGCTATGTCCGGGTATCCGCGTCCCGGACAAGATCGCGGACACTTACGATTCATTGCAGAACGCCGGGCACCCGGGGGCCAGCTGCCAGCCCCCGACCTGCGGAGACGAGATCGTCCGCACGTGCCGACCCGAAACTGCCAACCGGAGGTACCAGATGAGAGGTCGCGGCATCGCATCCGCCGCCATCGCTATCGTGGCCGCCGTTGCGGTGGTGGCGCTGGGCGTGGCCGGATCGACCGCGAGTGCCCAGGCGGCGACCTGCCATCACGAGCGCGGGCCATTCCACGTCAGCGGGGCAGTGGTCCGCGGCTCCACCGGGCGGTACATCCCCTACGGCATCAGCATCGTCGGGCTGGCCCACACCGGCTACGCCAGCCTCGTAGCCCAGGACAAAGCGGACATCACCGCCGCCGCGGACGACTGGTGCGCGAACACGGTCCGGTTCCAGGTCCGCCAGGCGAACCTCGTCAGCATCAGCGGTCACATCGACCACCCATTCCTCGCCGCGGTGACCACCGAGGTGCGTTTCGCGGAGGCCCGCGGCCTGGTCGTGGTGCTGAACGACCAGTGGCAGCTTGACGGCGACAGCCTCCTGGAGTCCATGCCGACCCACCGGAGCCTGGCCTTCTGGGCTTCCCTCGCCTCCCATTTCGGGAGAGATCCCAACGTCGTGTTCGACATCTACAACGAGCCGGAGCAGCACGCGGCGTGCGGCTGGGCGTTCTGGCACTACGGCGGCGTGTGCCACGGCGTGCGGTACATCGGGATGCAGGCCCTCGCCAACTACGTCCGGGCGCGGGCGTCCAACCTGTTCTGGATCGAGGGGATCGGCGCGGGGGCCACCCTGAGCGGAGCGTGGCGGTATCACATCACCGGTGACGGGCCGCTCGAATACAGCGAGCACCGGCCCCCGGCACCGCACCAGGCCGGAACGTGGGACTCGGAGTTCGGCTACCTCGCCAACAGCGGGCATGCTCCCGTCCTCGACGGTGAGTGGGCCGACTACGCCCGGCCCCGCGCACCGTGGGCGTGCTGGGACAACGCTCCGGTGTCGGCCCCACGGTTCCTGCGCTACCTGCGGGCCCACAAGTTCGGCCTCATCGTGACCCAGCTCATCAAGGGCCAGCTCATCGAGAGCACGAACCTCAACGACCCAACCCGCTTCCTCAGTAACTGGTCCTGCAGGAGGGGCCTCAATCAGGGGGTGGGCCACCAGGCGCAGCAGTGGTTCATCCGGCGGAACGGGTGAGATCTGACCAGTGAACCACGACGCTGGTGCGCCCCTGAGCTGCGAAGGCTGCCCGGCGCCGACGCTAAACCTAAGGCATTCGTTGTCTTGAACTGTTCGTCTTTATGACGGTAGGTTGGGCAGCGTGACCGCATCCGTCCCTCCGACCACTGCCGAGGAGTTGCGCCGGGCGGGCCTGCGGGTGACGGCCGCCCGGGTCGCACTGCTCGAAACCGTCCGGAACGGTGACCACCTCGGCGTGGAGGCGATCACCTCCGGGGTGCGCGACCGCATCGGCCATATCTCCCTTCAGGCCGTGTACGAGGCCCTCCACGCGCTCTCGGCTGCGGGACTCGTACGCCGCATCGAACCGGCCGGCAGCCCGGCCCGGTTCGAGGGACGCGTCGGGGACAACCACCACCACGCCGTGTGCCGCTCCTGCGGTGTCGTCGCCGACTTCGACTGCGCGGTCGGTGAGGCACCCTGCCTGACCGCGTCCGACGACCACGGCTTCTCGATCGACGAGGCCCAGGTCATCTACTGGGGCCTGTGCCCCGACTGCACCGCCGCCCGGACTTCCACCGCCCGGACTTCCACCGCCCGGACTTCCACCGCCCGGACTTCCACCGCCCGGACTTCCACCGCCCGCAATCCCTCGCCATGATCCGTCTAGCCCGGAAGGATGCTCATGACTGAGAACCATGATCCAGTAGTCGTCGAGAACGCGACCCCCGAGGCCGGGGCGACGGAGAGCGGGGGATGCCCGGTCGTGCCCGGCCTCACCCACCCCACCATGGGGGACGCCAACCGTGAGTGGTGGCCGAGCAAGCTCAACCTGAAGATTCTCGCGAAGAACCCGGCCGTGGCCAACCCGCTCGGCGAGGAGTTCAGCTACGCCGGGGCGTTCAAGACCCTCGACCTCGCGGCCGTGAAGCGGGACATCGCGGAGGTCCTGACGACCTCGCAGGACTGGTGGCCGGCCGACTTCGGCAACTACGGCCCGCTCATGATCCGGATGGCGTGGCACAGCGCGGGGACCTACCGCATCAGCGACGGGCGCGGTGGCGCCGGCGCCGGCCAGCAGCGCTTCGCGCCGCTCAACAGCTGGCCGGACAACGTCAGCCTCGACAAGTCCCGCCGGCTGCTGTGGCCGGTCAAGAAGAAGTACGGCCAGAAGCTCTCGTGGGCCGACCTCATCGTCCTGTCCGGCAACGTCGCCCTGGAGTCGATGGGCTTCAAGACCTTCGGCTTCGGCGGTGGCCGCGCGGACGTGTGGGAGCCGGACGAGGACGTCTACTGGGGTCCGGAGACCACCTGGCTTGACGACGAGCGCTACAGCGGCGACCGGGAACTCGAGGAGCCCCTCGGCGCGGTCCAGATGGGCCTCATCTACGTCAACCCGGAGGGCCCGAACGGCCGCCCGGACCCGATCGCCGCGGCCCGCGACATCCGCGAGACCTTCCGCCGGATGGCGATGAACGACGAGGAGACGGTGGCCCTGATCGCGGGCGGTCACACGTTCGGCAAGACCCACGGCGCGGGCCCGGCGGACAACGTCGGCCCCGACCCCGAGGCGGCGCCGCTCGAGCAGCAGGGCCTCGGCTGGAAGAGCACCTACGGTACCGGCAAGGGCGGCGACGCGATCACCAGCGGCCTCGAGGTCACCTGGACCCCCACCCCGGTGACGTGGGACAACAGCTTCCTCGAGACCCTGTACGGCTTCGAGTGGGAGCTGACCAAGAGCCCCGCCGACGCCTACCAGTGGCAGCCGAAGGACGGCGCGGGGGCGGGTACCGTCCCGGACGCGCACGACCCGTCGAGGCGCCGCCCCCCGACGATGCTGACGACGGACCTCTCCCTCCGCATGGACCCGGTCTACGACCAGATCTCGCGGCGCTTCCTCGCGAACCCGGCCGAGTTCGCGGACGCCTTCGCCCGGGCCTGGTTCAAGCTGACCCACCGTGACATGGGCCCGGTCGTCCGCTACCTCGGTCCGGAGGTCCCGGCCGAGACGCTGCTGTGGCAGGACCCCATCCCCGCGGTGACACACCAGCTCATCGGCGAAGAGGACATCGCCTTCCTCAAGGGCCAGGTCCTCGACTCGGGCCTGACGGTGCCCCAGCTCGTGTCCACCGCGTGGGCGGCGGCCTCGTCCTTCCGCGGCAGCGACAAGCGCGGCGGCGCCAACGGCGGGCGCATCCGCCTCGAGCCGCAGAGCGGCTGGGAGGTCAACGAGCCTGACCAGCTGGCCAGGGTCCTGCGCACCCTGGAGGGGATCCAGCAGGCCTTCAACGCCGCCCACACGGGCGGCACGCAGGTCTCGCTCGCCGACCTGATCGTGCTGGCCGGCGGCGCGGCCGTCGAGCGGGCGGCCAGGGACGCCGGCGTCGCCGTCGAGGTCCCCTTCACGCCGGGCCGCGCGGACGCATCGCAGGAGCAGACCGACGTGGAGTCGTTCGCCGCTCTCGAGCCGAAGGCAGACGGTTTCCGCAACTACGCCGGCAAGGGCAACCAGCTGCCGGCTGAGTACCTGCTGCTCGACCGGGCGAACCTGCTGACCCTGAGCGCCCCCGAGATGACGGTCCTCGTGGGTGGCCTGCGTGTCCTGGGCGCGAACTACCAGCAGTCGCCCCTCGGCGTGTTCACCGCGGCACCCGGGTCGCTGACCAACGACTTCTTCGTCAACCTGCTCGACATGGGCACGACGTGGAAGCCGGCCGCCGGGGACGCGAACACGTTCGAGGGCCGCGACACGGCTACGGGCGCGGTCAGGTGGACCGGCAGCCGGGCCGATCTGGTCTTCGGATCGAACTCCGAGCTGCGCGCGCTCGCCGAGGTCTACGCGAGTGACGACGCGAGGGAGAATCTCGTGAACGACTTCGTCGCGGCGTGGGCCAAGGTGATGGACCTCGACCGCTTCGACCTCGCCTGATCATGACGTCCAGGCCGGCCCGGGGCGGGCGGCCTGGACGTCCCGGCGCCGGCCGTTGCGCACATCTCACGGGCGCAGGATCCCGGGCTACTAGGGTACGAGGATGGCGCTGGCACCTGGGCTGCTCTCTTTCGTGCAGATCGTCGTCGCGGACACCGATACAGCGATGGCGATGGGCAGTGGTGACGTACCCGTTCTCGGCACGCCCCGCCTTCTCGCCCTGGCCGAGGCGGCGGCGGTCGCCGCCATCGGCCCGAGCCTGGATTCCGGCCTGACCTCGGTCGGCACCGGGGCGGCCCTGGAGCACAAGCGGCCTAGCCCGGTCGGGGCGCAGGTCGTGGTGGAGGCTGAGCTGACCGAGGTGGAGGGCCGGCGACTTGTCTTCAGGTTCATCGCGAGGCAGAAACGCTCCAGTCCACCAGACGACGAAGACACGGTCGTCGGCGCGGGCACCCTGGAACGGGTGCTCGTGAACAAGGACCAGTTCGTCAGCCGGGCCCGGCACGGGTGACCCAGGGCGGCGCCAGCAGCGTGACTCCCGCAGGTTAACGGAATAAATAGGGCTTAAACGAAAGAAACCGCTCAAATTCAAGATAACGCACTTTTCCCGGTAATGCGGAAATTGCGGTAGCCCACTCGGCCCCCGGCAATGCTGATGACCTGCTCATGCCTTCAAGTCCAGCGCCCGGTAAGCGGGCGCCGGCCGTTTGGCTCTTGCGTGGAGCTCCGCGATGGCGTGTCCTTAAGGGGACACGGGGGTGAATCTTCAGTTGGCCAGCACATCGAGGATCCTGGGCATCTTCGCGGCCGCGGTGCTTGCGGGCGGGCTGTCGGCCTGCAGCGGGCCGGGCGCGAACGCCCGCCCGGTCACGGCGGGCGCGGCTGCCGTCCCGGTACGGGTGCAGTCGGACTCGGTCGGCTGGTCCGGGATGGTTCAGCGCCCGGAGCGCATCTACGTGGGCATGGGCGGAGCGCCCGTTGTCCGGCAGCTGGCCTGGCGGAACTGGGGTGGTCCCCGGGCATCGGCAGTGGGCAGGCTCGACGTCTACTGGCCGCAGCCAGGTCCGATCTCCGGGTGGCACCCGACCACGTACCCGGTCACGGTGCGCCTGCAGGATCTCGTGACGCACAACGGCCAGCCGTCGTACCGGAAGATGTCGGATTTCTACGTCAACCGCCATGGGGTCGCAAAGGTCCTGTCCTTCACGTTCTACGTCCTGCCGGGTGGGTCCGCCCCTGGGTGGAACCCCGTTCCGGCCCCGCACAGGCCGAGGTCGCCGAGCGTGGCATGACGTCGCGGGGTACCGGCCGCATTCAACCGCCCGTCCGATGGATACCTGGCCGGCTTCCGGGAACATGATCATGGCAGGCATGTGGCTCTCAGCGAGGAGGCAGCATGGCCGGCAAGTTTGTCCTGAAGAAGGGTTCCAGCGGTAAGTACCACTTCAACCTGGTGGCCGGCAATGGCCAGGTCATCGCAACCAGCGAGGCCTACGAGCGCAAGGATTCGGCACTCAACGGGATCGAGTCGGTCAAGACCAACGCCCCCGGCGCAGATACGGACGACCAGACCGGCGACTAGCAGAACCCCGGCTGGTCTCAGCGAGCGGACTCAGGGGACGCGGTGTTGCGGAACAGGTAGACGCCGACCGTAACACCGCTGACGGCGGTCGCGTCCCCCGTCACGAACACGCGGGACGTGCTGGTCTCGCCGGTGACCATGAAGTAATAGCCCGCGTGCTCCAGGCGCCAGCCGAGCTTTTCTATCTCGCCCAGCGTGGCGGCGGAACTCGACGTCATGCGGTGCCCCGCGGCGCTGCCGAAGCTGGCGCTACCGACATGGCCGCCGAGTTCGAGCTGGATCTCGAAGAACGGCTCGCCCGCCTCCTTGGCGGCTGTCGCCGCTCCGACAGGAGTGGCCAGGAACGCGTCGCGCTTGCGCTGTTCCTCCTCCGCCCTCGCCTGCTCGGCGAGGGCGGCCTGTTCGCGGGCCTGCTCGGCCTCACGTTTCCGTCGCTCCGCGGCCCGTTCCTCGGCACTCTTGAACATGTCATCACCCGCCCGGCTCATCAGGCTGGAGCGTACCGGGGACCTCGCCCCCATAACAGGGTGCTCCGCGGCGATCTCGGGTGTGACGACCCCGAGTGGGAGCGCGGGAAGGCATGGACCTTCGAGCAGGCGGTGGGGGCGGTCTGGTACTGCGCCGGGGGGCAACCCGGCCATGAGCCGGATGGGCGGCGTGACCTTACCGGCCGGCTTTCGGCTGATCGAGCGCGGCGAACAGCAGCCCGCCGATCAGGGCCATGTTCTTGTGGAAGTGGATCCGCTGCATCTTGCGGGCCGCGGGGTCCTCGATCGTCCAGTACGCGTGCCCGGCCAGCGTGGTGGGGACGAGCGAGCCGGCCAGGACCAGGGCGGACAGCCGCGGGGCCAGCCCCAGCGCCAGCGAGGTGCCGGCCAGCACCTGCACGGCGGCGTTCCCCCGCACCACCACCTCGTCGTCGGCGGGAAGAGGGATCTTCGTGCGGACCGCGGCCAGGACTCCCGAGGCCAGGTCCACGCGGGCGCCCGGCTCCCGCAGCGCGTCGAAGCCGAGCAGGACGTACGTGGATCCGGTGAGGAAGCGGGCCACAGGGCGCAATGGCGCCAGCATGCGCCAGGTCGTCGTCATAGCGTCTCATTATGGGCCGGGAATCGCCGTCCGGGGCGGCGGACCCGCGGCGGCCGTTCAGGGATGGTCGTCCCGGGCGGAATGGGGGCGCCCGGGCCAGTACGGCCACTCTTCGAACCAGGTGCAGCGGCCATCCTCACCGAGCCGGATGACCCACAGATCGCGATATTCCTGGCGGAGCGGGTCCCCGTAACGGACCTCGGCCCGGACCACCGCCGTAGGCCCGTCGACGGCCAGGATCTCCGTGGCCAGGGTGAAGACCTCACCGGGCCCTTCCCGTTGCTGGTCCCACATCCGCCTGATCGCGTCCAGCCCCGAAACCGGCTGCTCGTACGGGGACTGCAGGTAGGTGGCATCACCGGTGAACAGGCCGGCCAGGCCGTCGGTCCCCGGCGCCCGCCAGGCGGCCTCATAGCCGCTCAGCCATCGGCTCACCGTCGCACGGTCGGTCACCGTTCCCATGGTGCCCGCCACGAGTTGCGGCCACCACCCCCCCCCCGCGGCAGAAGACCTGCCGGGGCCGGTCGTGAGCCGGGCTCCGCCTGGCATCCTGGGGGCATGCAAAGCGTGTACGAGGCCGCGGGCGGACGTGCGGGCCTGCTCCGCCTGGCCGAGGCCTGGCACTCCCGGGTGATGGCCGACAAGCTGGTCAGCCATGCGTTCAGCCACGGATTTCATCCGCAGCACACCGAGCGGCTGGCTGCCTACTGGGCCGAGGCCCTGGGCGGCCCGGCCACCTACTCCGGTACCTACGGGGACGAGGCCTCCGTCGTGCGCCTGCACAGCGGGAACGGCCCGCACGAGGAGATGGACCGCCAGGCGATCACCTGTTTCGACCAGGCGATGCACGACGCCGGCCTGGAAGAGACCGGGCCGCTGCGGCAGGTGCTGCACGACTACTTCGCCTGGGCCACAACGACAACCATGTCGCGGTACCACGAGTCCGCGGACCAGGTACCCGAGGGCATGGGCATTCCGCGCTGGTCATGGGATGGCCTGCAGCGCTGACCCTGCTCAGGCTGCACCCGGGCTGTCAGGCCGGGCTGTCAGGCCGGGTGCCCGCGAAGTCGTGTGCGGCCCGGGCCGCCGCGCACGGGGCGCACAACGGCACGTCGACCTCGCCCAGCCACTCCGAGCTGTACTGAGCCGTGATCACCGCGTCGAGCACTTCGCAGATGCCGCGGTCGGCCGGATGTGCCCTCGAGCAGAAGCAGAGGCAGGGCCGCCGCCGCATGACCTTCTCGGCGCGCTCGATCACCGCCCGCACGTCAGGGCGGTTCGCCACCTCCGCGAGCGCGTCGAAAGCCGGCCGCACACGGTCGAGCGCATCGGACACGGCCTGCCCGACTCGGCGTCCCACCTCGGCGAAGGTGTCGGCCAGGTCGGTGTCCCTGTCCTCACTCATGGTCCTCTCCTCCCGCTCCACATCCGCGGCGCTGTTGCCCAAACCAGACATACCCCTGGCGGCGGGGACCAGCGAACATCTGGTCCCAAGTCAACCCCGGCAGCTAGGCCTGGTCCAGTTATTCAGCAGACGTGACCGGCCTGGCCGGGGTCACGCTACGGCGCGACCCCGGTGGTCGCGATGCTTCCACAACTGCCTCAGTGCGGCGATGAACGGGGGTTCAGGCCGGCCCCAGCACTGACGGCCGTCCCCGCCGGCGGGCCCGCAGTTCGAGAACGATCAGCGTGACTCCCTGGACCATGACCAGGGTGCTGACCAGGGCGGCGAGCATGCCCGTGGCGGCCTGCGTGCCGCTGGCGACGTTGTACAGGCCGTGCCAGACGATGACCAGCAGGATGCTGCCGCCGGAACGGTTATACAGCCAGGTGAGGACAACGGCGCCACAGAGCAGGCCGAGGAACATGCCCACGTACTGGACCGGGCTGGAGTCCCGGTACGTGGCGATGATGAAGAATTGCGGCAGATGCCACGCGAACCACGCGGCGGCGAGGACGAAGGAACTGGCCAGCGGGCTGAACCGGCGCTGCAGCTGCGGCAGGGCATACCCGCGCCAGCCGGTCTCCTCGCCGAGGGCGCCGACGAAGGTGATGAGCAGCACCACACCCACCAGGCCAATCGCGGGAAGCCCGCTGAACCTCCCGAAATCCGCCAGGCGGGGCAGGGCCTTTCCGGTCATCCGCACCGCGATCAGCGCGATTCCCAGGAACGCGGCCGGGCTCAGGGCCGCCAGCCACCAGCGAAGGGGAACCCGCCACCGGACTATCCGCGCCAGCAGGTCGCCGGCCCCGGGCGGCCCATGGTACGCGGTCACCACCACGGCCGCGATCGCCGGCCCGAGCAGCATCGGGTAGTGGGTGGGCCAGCCGTCGCCGCGCCGCACGACCAGGTGGGTGACGGCCAGGGGGATGCCCCACGACCAGCTGAGCGCGTAAGTAAGCGCGAAGAAGGCGATCAGGGCCGTCCGGGTCACGTCCGCGCCAGCCGGCGGCATCCCGGGTGCGGTCAGGCGCCGCGCGCGGCGAGGGCCGCCCGGCGTGATGAGACAAGGGACGCGAAAACAACGGTGGAACTCAGGTAATGGCCCGTGCTGAAGTCGAATGCGCCGCCGCAGGTGATCAGGTGCAGGGCAGCGTAGCGGGACGCGCCGTAAATGATTCGGGCAGGGAAACGCGACTTGGCGTACTGGCGTACCCCGGTGACGCGGAAAACCGCGGTGACCCCGTCAGCGAGCCGCACCTCCACCTTGTTTCCCGGGCGGAGGGCCCCGAGCCGGAAAAAGACGGCCGGGCCCTGGCGGGTATCCACGTGACCTTCGATGACCGACGCCCCGTACTGGCCGGGGGTGACCGAGTACTTGTACCACGCCGCCTCATCCGCCCTCCCGAATAGCGATGGCACCTGGATCGTGCCGTCGGGGTTAACGCCCAGGCGGAGCAGTTCCGAGTGCACGCCAATGGCGGGGATGGTCACGGAGACCGGCAATGAGCGGCGCAGCCACGGCCCGCGTCCCCTGGCCCCGGACGCGATAGCGCCCGAGGCCGCCAGGGAAGGCTGCGGCGCATGGCCCTGCGAGCCGACCGCGACACCGACCGCGGCGGCCCCGGCGACGATGAGCAGAACGCCGATAAACCCGGCGAGGCGCGCCCGGGGGCTCACTGAGGGGCGGGGCGGGGGGGCGAACCTGCTCTGCGGCCAGGACACGACCACGCGAAACCCGGCTATACGCTGGTGCTCCGCTTCCCCCAATGCCAACCCTCCCCGTCTTCCCCTGGGGTGTCTTACTCGCGTAGCCTAATATCCCAGTGATGAACGAGCCATTGCCTCTCTGCGCGGCCCACGGGCCCTGCTTTTATGGCCTACGGCGCTTTCTGGGACCTGCCCAGCCCGGCCGGTACTCGGGCCAGGCACGCGATTTCCGTTCCGGGGACGGTTTCTGATGCTAGAACCGGGAACGGATCAGGCACCTGCCGAGGCACGCGGAGGCCCGATGAAGATGCGTTCAGTCATCGCGGGGACGCGGTTCAGCGGGAGGTTAATGGCTATCGGGTGCGCCGCCGTACTCGCGTCCGCGTCGGTCTCGGCCTGCACCGGAGGGACACCCTCGGGGACACCCACGTCATTCGCACCGGGGGGCTCACCCACCGGAACTGGCACGGACACGCCCACCGGGACGTCCACCGGCACGTCCAGCGCCACCCCGGCGACCAGCAGTGCCAGCGCGTCAGCCAGCGCCTCGCCTAGCAAATCGGCGACCCCCACCTCCTCGCCGACGCCGAGCCAGTCGGCCAATGCTTTCCCCACTGCGGCCCCGGAAACCGGTGGTGGCGGCACCGCCGGATTCCAGGACACCCTGCTCGTCACCCTCGGCGGGGCGGCGATCCTGGCCGGAGCCGGGAGCATCGTGTACCGCAGGAGAGTCATCAGGAACCGCTGAGGGGGGCCTGATCAGCGCTCAGTGACCCCGGGCCCGCTGCTTCTCACCCTGGTCCGCCGGGGCCGCGGCCTGGCCTGAGCCCTCACCGGAGCTGGCCGGCCGGTCGCCGTTGATCACCGCCGGTTCCCCGGCAGCCTGTCCCGCGGGCGCGGGCGGCCCGGCCTGCGGCTCGCGGGCCCGGGGCCGGCTCCCCTCGCGGACATGGGGATACTCGGACTCGACGGACTCGAAAATAGGCAGCGCACCGCGGCCGGGCCGGGGGGCAGGCTCTGGCCCGGCGGCGAACCGTGGTGCCACGAACAAGGGATCCGCGGCTCCCCCGCCGGTCCTGGCCACGAGCACATCGCCAGCCTGGCCCGGGCCGCGGCGCCAGCCTGGCGTGGCGTCCGGCGAAATCAGCTGGGCCGGAAGGCGCACCTCAGCGGTGGTGCCACCGTCCGGTGGCTGCGCCAGGACCACCGTGATGCCGTGCCGCGCCGCGAGGTGCGCGACCGCGAACAAGCCCATGTGGCGCGTGACCGCCCCGTCCGCGGCAGCCGGGTGGGCCAGCTGGGAGTTGAGCTGCCTCAGACGGTCCTCCGGCACGCCCATGCCCACGTCGGCGATCTTGACCAGCAGGCCGCCGTCCCGGGCCAGGTGCCCGGAGACGATCACCTGGGTGGTCTTGGGCGAGAACGCCGTGGCGTTCTCCAGCAGCTCGGCGAGCAGGTGGACGACGTCGGCCACGGCGTCCCCGCTGACCGCGTCACCCAGCTGCACGTCCAGGACGACCCGGCTGTACTGCTCAATCTCGGAGACCGCCGCCCGGAGCACATCGACCAGGCTGACGGGCTCGGTCCAGTCGCTCGATGTCTCGTGCCCCGCGAGCACGAGCGCGCTGTCGGAGTTGCGCCGCATCCGGGTGACCAGATGATCGATCTGGAACAGGCTGACCAGCCGGCCCGGGTCATCCTCACTGAGCTCCAGGCTGTCGATCAGCCGCAGCAATCGCTCCAGCAGGGCATGGCTGCGCCGGAAGAAACTGGCCGATATCGCGCTGACACTGCGCCGCCGCCGGGCCTCCTCACCAGCCAGCCGCACCGCATCGCGCTGCATGCGCACCATGGACCTGATGATGAACATGGTGGTCAGGAGGATCAGGACCAGGACGGCCAGCGCCGCGCCGCCCGTGATGACCGCGGACCTCATCTCGGAACGCTGCTGGGCCTGCGCATCGCCGGTGATCCACGCCGCGAGCTGCCGCTCGGAACGGCCCATCCAGCCGACCGTGAAGGACATCCCGGCCGACCACTGCTGGCTGGCGGGTGCGCCGAGGGCCAGCCCGCTTGCGCCGGTCGCCAGGGCGCGCTGCTCCACCGCCTGGGCCTGCCTGGCCAGGGGGCTGGCCAGGGTCTCGCCGAGGGCCCAGCTCTCCTCAGGGGTCGCCGAGCTGCGGAACGATGCCAGGTCGCTGGCCTGCTGCGCCTGGGCGGTCATCAGCGCGGTCCGTGTTTCGGGGCCGAAGCGCCCCCCGGCGAGCGCCGTGGCCAGGATGGCCTGCTGCTGTGCGGCCTGGTCCTGCATCCTGGCCAGCGAGCCGAGCGCGCGCACGCTGTCGATGAGCGTGGAGTCGCCGCTGGCGTCCGCGATGCTGTCGTTGGCGGGGAGCAGGCTGGCCACCGCCGCCGAGTAGCCGTTGATGGCGCCCAGGACGGAGGTCTGGCCCAGCGCCGCGTCGCGGCGCAGCCCGGGAAGTCCGGCGATGCTGCCCAGGACCGTGGCCTGGGCACGGACCGGGTAGCCGTGGCCATCCTGGTGGGCGAGCCGGCGTACGGTGGCCACCCAGCCGTCGGTGATCACGTACTGCCGGTGCAGGGCCTGCAGGCCCGTGGCAGGACGCCCGGCCGCAATGAACGCGGCCGTGCTAGCCCGCTCATTCTCCATCGCCTGCGTTAAACCGGAGACCTGCTGGCTGAGCCCTGCGAGGCTGCTGACCTGGCCATATGCCTGCGCGTTGCGCGCCGTACCGGTGACCCGCAGCCCGGTGAGCGCCAGGCCCAGGAGCGTGGGAATCGCCACCAGGACGATCAGGCGGCAGGCAAGCCGCCAATTCCGCGGGGCCGGGGCCGCGTCGTGCTGCGCGGGCTGACCGCCAGGACGGGCCTCATCGGCAGAACGGGGCTGGCTCATTACGTCCTCGCTAATCTGGGAAGCTCCTTTCGAGGCGACGGGCAATTCTCGGGGCCTCCTTAAACAAGAGACGCGAGCACGTCACCTTTCCCCCGTTCTTCCTTAGGAGAATACCTCCGTGCCCGTCTGCCGGGATACGGCCAGGCTGGGCCATCTGTCCCCGGACAGTGCAATGCGTGCCCCGCAGTCCCACCGGCCACGGCAGCCTTCGCCCAGGCCAGGCCGCAGGCCACGGTGGCCGCCGCCACCGGCCCAGGCCTGCTGCGTCACGCGCTCGTCACTGCGTGCTACCGATGGCGGAGAATATCCGTGGGGGCAAAGTGGCCTGAGTGACCAATGATTTGAATGAGCGGATGTGCACGGAAGTTCGCCGGTAAGCCAGCGGGAAATCTGTGCCTGGCCGGGCGGCGTGACGGCCGCTTCCCTAGCCGGCCGCGCAGGTGGCCGCGAGCGCGGCCACGTAGATGGCGGCGATCGCCGGGAGGTCACCGGCCTCCAGGGGACGGGCACTCAGCCTGGCACCAGTCTCCGGTCGCGGCATGGGTTCGCCTCAGCATTAACGCCCGGAATCCCAGGGAATACCCGTGTTCCCCGCGAATTGTGCGGGATTCATGGCCTGCACCAGGAATCTCGTGAGTGCAGAAATGAAGCGCTTAGGTGTAACGTCGGGCAGGTTGTAACGAGCGATCAGGGAAACCGGGGGGAACCATGCCGACCGTCATCGCGCATCACGATGTGAAAGACAAGAATCACTGGCTGGCGTCGCCGAAGCGTGAGGAAATATTCGGGCCGCTCGGGGTGACCAACATCCGCACGTTCACCGACCCGCAGAATCCGAGCCAGGTTGCGGTTCTCATGGACGTGGCCGACATGGATGCCCTCATGGCGGCGATGCAGACCGAGGCCCTGGCCGAAGCCATGGCCTATGACGGTGTACTGCCTGAGACCCTGGTGATCCTCGTCGAGGAGTAGTCCCGGCGCCGCGTCCCGGCCACGTGCGGCGGGACGCCAGGGAACGCGGGACGCCGGGGAACAGTGCCTGGGACACGGTCATCCCCGTCGCCCTGCCGCCGGCCGGCGGCAGGCCTTGACGGATGATATGAACGTTTTTTTAATTTCCTCATGGGCCGCATCCCCGGTGTCACCGCCGGACAGACCCGTGAGCGGCTGCTGCGCGCGGCCGCTGAGGTGTTCGCCGAGCACGGGTTCGACGGCACCCGGGTGGCTGCCATCGCCGCGGCCGCGGGCGTGAGCAACGGCGCGCTTTACGCGCACTTCGCCTCGAAAGCGGACCTGCACCCGGTCAGCGAGCAGGAATGGGGCGCGCTGCTCACCCGGCTGGTGGCCGGCCTGGCCCCGCCGGCCTCTCCGCGCAAGCAGCGGCGCCAGCAGCACCAGCACAGGCAGGGACACCAGCACAGGCAGGGACAGCACCGTGAAAGTTGAAATCGACCCCGGGCGCTGCCAAGGGCACGGCCGCTGCTACGACATCGCCCCCGGCCTGTTTGGCGACGACGACGAAGGCTACGGGACGGTGCTGGGCGACGGCGTAGTGCCGCCCGGCCAGGACCATGAGGCAGGCCTCGCGGCCGCTAACTGCCCCGAGCGGGCGATCACCCTGGCTGAGGGGTCCTGACATGGCCATCGATGACCGGTTCCGCCAGGACTACCGGGAGCCGGACGAGGACCAGCCTCCCGGTACGCGCAGCGAGATCATCACCGGCCCGGTCTCTGACTGGGCCACCGATTTCTCGCATCTCGAGCCCGAATGGTCCGCCGACCCCTACCCCATCCAGGACGACCTGAGGCAGCGCTGCCCGATCGCCCACACGCGGCGATTCGGCGGCGCCTGGCTACCGACGCGCTACGAGGACGTCGCCGCGATCGCCTACGACACCGAGCGCTTCTCTTCGACCGGGCCGGTGAGATCGTTATCGACCGTGAAGTGAACCGCCATGCCGCCTTCGGCCTGGGTATCCACCGGTGCGTGGGGTCGCATCTGGCCCGCATGGAACTCCGGGTCGCGCTCGAGGCATGGCTCGAGCGGATCCCGGTGTTCAGCCTCGCCGACCCTGCGGCGGTGACCTGGGCCGCGGGCCAGATCCGCGGGCCGCGCCGTCTGCCGTTGCGGCTCGTCCGCCAGGGCAGTTAGCCTGGACGGGCGTCATGCGAGCGTTCAGGCCGGCATACCAGGCAAAGGTGGGGGCATGGTCGTGTTCCGGCGGCACGCTCTTACGTCCCGCCCGGGGGGCGCCCTGCGTCCGCCGGCCGGGCCGGGCTGAGCGTCTGGAGCTGCCGTGCATCAGCAGCCATCCCGGTTGTTCGGCCGGACCAGCGAGCTTGAGGTGCTGGGACAGCTCCTGGCCGACGTGCGGAGCGGGCAGAGCGGCGTCCTGGTGCTACGGGGAGAGCCGGGGATCGGCAAGACGGCCCTGCTGCGCTACCTGCTGGGTGAGGCGTCCGGCTTCCGGGTGGTCCGCGGGATAGGCGTCGAGTCCGAGATGGAGCTGCCCTTCGCGGGGCTGCACCAGCTGTGCAGCCCGATGCTGGACCGGCTCGGATTGCTCACGGGGCCGCAGCGGCGCGGGCTCGGCGTGGCCTTCGGGCTCGTCCCCGGAGAGAACCCCGACCGGTTTCTCGTGGCGCTCGCTGCGCTCAGCCTGCTGGCCGAGACGTCCGAGGAACAGCCGCTGCTGTGCGTGGTGGACGACGCGCAATGGCTCGACCAGGCCTCGGCCCAGGTCCTGGGATTCGTCGGGCGGCGCCTGCTCGCGGAACCGATAGCGCTGGTGTTCGCGGCCCGGAGTACGGCGACGTCGCCGGATCACCTGGTGGGACTGCCCGAGTTGCGCCTCGGCGGGCTGGATGAGGAGCCGGCCCGGGCCTTGCTGGCCACGGTCACCCCCGGCCCCCTCGACGGGAGCGTCCGGGCGCGGATCATCGGGGAAACTCACGGCAACCCCCTCGCCCTGCTCGAGTTCGGGCGGAGCCTCGGCGCCGCCCAGCTGGCCGGCGGGTTCGCGCTCCCGGACGCGGGCGACGTGCCCCGGCGCCTGGAGGAGCAGTACGCGCACCGCCTGCGTGAACTGCCTGACCATGCCCAGCGGCTGATCCTCCTCGCGGCCGCCGATCCCGTCGGGGACGCCACCCTGGTCCTGCGCGCGGCTCAGGTACTCGGCCTGGACACCAAGGCCGTCGACCTGGCCGCGGAGGCCGGCCTGCTGAACATCGGTGCCTACGCACGCTTCAGGCATCCCCTGGTGCGTTCCGCCGCGTACCGCGCCGCCGCCGCCGAGGACCGGCGGGCCGCACACGGCGCGCTGGCCGAGGTGACTGACCCGGAGGCCGACCCCGACCGCCGGGCCTGGCACCGCGCGCACGCCACCGCCGGCCCGGACGAGGAGGTGGCCGCCGATCTCATCAGCTCGGCTGACCGTGCCCTGCGCCGCGGCGGGGTGGCAGCGGCCGCCGCCTTCTGGGAGCGCGCGGTGGCGCTCACCCCCGGCCCGGGCGAGCGTGCCTCGCGGGCCCTCGCGGCGGCCGAAGCCAAGTACGCGGCGGGGGATTTCGAGGCCGTGCAGGCTCTGCTGGCCGTGGCAGATGTGGGGCCGCTCAGTGAGCTCGGCCGCGCGCACGTGCAGTGGATGCGGGCGCGGGTCGCGTTCGCGCTGAGGCGGGGCCGTGACGCGCCGCCGCTCCTGCTCCAGGCGGCCAGGCGGCTCCAGGCGCTGGACGAGGGCCTGGCCCGGCAGACCTATCTCGAGGCGCTCGTGGCCGCGATCTACGCCGGCCGTCTCGCCCACGGCGGCGGCGCGGCCGGGGTCGCTCACGCGGCGAGATCCGCGCCACCGGAACGGGAACCACCCGGGCACGCGCAGCTGCTCCTGCGTGGCCTGGCCGTCCGCCTGTCCGAGGGATACCTGCCCGCCGCGCCCACGCTCAGGGAGGCGCTGCGCCACTACCGCGCGAAGCCGCAGGAGCTGGACTGGCTGAGCGTCTCCTACAACATGGTCGCGATGGACCTGTGGGACGAGCGGTCGTGGTTCGAGCTCGCGGCCGGCCAGGTGCGGCTGGCCCGGGCGAACGGCACCCTCAGCTGGCTCCCGTTCGCGCTCGACTACCTCGCGCAGATCCACATCCAGGCCGGCGACCTTACTCACGCGGCCGACCTGCTGGCGGAAGCAGAGCGCATCGACACGGGGATCCGGGCCGCCACCTTGCCCTGCGTCCAGCTCCTGCTGGCCGCCTGGCGCGGCGAGACGGCGACCGCCGCGGAGCTGACCGTGGAGATAACCCGCGGCGCCTCGGCCCGGGGCGAGGGCGTGGCGCTGACCTACGCGGAGTACGCCGCGGCGGTGCTCGGCAACGGCCTCGGCCACTACGAGGCCGCCGCCGGGGCCGCCCACAGCGCCAGCGTCGCGGGCGAGCTCGTGATCTCGCCGTGGGCCCTGAACGAGCTGGTGGAAGCGGCGGTGCGCAGCGATCAGCCTGACCGCGCCGCGGCGGCTGCCGACCAGTTGTCCTCGATCGCCGTGGCCGCCGGCAGCGACTGGGCGCGCGGCGCCGCGGCGCGGTCCCGCGCGCTGGTGGCCAGCGGGCGCGCGGCCGACGAGCTGTACCGCGAGGCCGTGGAGCTGCTGAGCCGGACCCGGATGGCGGCTCACCTGGCCCGGGCGCGCCTGAGCTACGGCGAGTGGCTGCGCCGCGAGCACCGGCGCGTCGAGGCCCGCCGCCAGTTGCGGCCCGCGTTCGAGGCGTTCGAGTCCATGGGCGCTCAGGCCTTCGCCGACCGGGCGCGGCGCGAGCTCCTGGCGACCGGGGAAAGGGTGCGCAAGCGCAGCGAGATCAGCCGGGCCGGCCTGACGCCCCAGGAGGAGGAAATCGCCCAGCTGGCCCGGGAGGGGCGAACCAACCCGGAGATTGGCGCGCAGCTGTTCATCGGCAGCCGCACGGTCGAGTGGCACCTGCATAAAGTGTTTGCGAAGCTCGGAATCAACTCCCGCCGTGAGCTTGACCAGGCCCTGAAGCGCCGTCACCAGCGCGCGGATGCGCCCGGCGAAGCCGGGGCGGCGCCGCGGTAAGGCCCGGGCCGGGGGCCCGGGTGCGGGCCCGGGGTCTCACGGGCGCGAACAGCCGCCCGGCTGCGCGAGCGTACGGGGGGGAACCTGACTCCGGCGGCCCGGGGCTCGGCCGCCCGTGGATGCTCCAGGAGATGACCACGCGCCTTCCGGGCCGCTGACCGTTCCGGACCAAGGAGAAAGGGCAACCTATGAGCACCCGTTATGACGCGATCGTGCTGGGCGGCGGCTCACCGGGCGAGCACTGCGCGGGCGCGCTGGCCGACGGCGGCCTGCGCGTCGCCCTGGTCGAGCGGGCACTGGTCGGCGGCGAATGCTCCTACTACGCCTGCATCCCGTCGAAGACGCTGCTGCGCCCGGGCGAGGCGGCCCACGGCGCGCAGGAGGCGGCGTGCAGCGCGCAGGTGGACGTGACCGCGGCCCTGGCCTACCGGGACTTCATGGTGTCGGGCTACTCCGACGCAGGCCAGGAGCGCTGGCTCGCGGGCCGGGGTATCGACTTGCTGCGCGGCACCGGCCGGCTCGCGGGGCCGGGCGTGGTGGAGGTGGGCGGCGCGGCGTACACCGCCGGTGACGTCATCATCGCGACCGGGTCCGACCCGGTCATCCCGCCGGTCCCGGGACTGCGCGAGCTGGAGGGCATCTGGACCAACCGCGAGGTCACGGGCATGAAGGCCGTCCCGCGGCGGCTGCTGATCCTGGGCGGCGGCCCGGTCGGCGCCGAGATGGCCCAGGCCGTGCGCCGCCTGGGCGGCGAGGTCGCCCTGGTGGAGGGGGCCGAGCATGTCCTCGCCCGTGAGCCCGCCCCGCTGGGCCACGCGCTCGGTGAGGTGCTGCGCCGCGACGGGATCGACCTTCACCTCGGCGTGCACGCGACCGCCGCGCGGCGCCACGGTGACGGCTACGCCCTGGATCTTGATACCGGCCATGAGCTGCGGGGTGACCGGCTGCTCATCGCCACCGGGCGGCGCCCGCGCACCGCCGGGCTCGGCCTGGAAACGGTCGGCATTACCGCCAGCGAGCGGGGCATCCCGGTCGACGGGCGCCTGCGCGCGGCCGAGCACGTGTGGGCCATCGGCGACGCCACCGGCATCCGGCTGCTGACTCACGTCGGCAAGTACCAGGGCGAGGTGGTCGCGTCCAACATCCTGGGCGAGTCCCGCGAAGCCAACTACGAGGCCGTGCCCGACGTCGTCTACACCGACCCGCAGGCCGCCTCGGCGGGTGCCTCGCGGGCCCGGTTCAGCGCGACCGCACCGCTGTCGGAGGTGGCCAAGACGGCCACCTACACGCACCACTACGCGCAGTCCCACGGCTTCCTGACCCTGCTCAGCGACGGTGAGCGGCTGACCGGCGCCTACGCGCTCGGCCCGGAGGCCGGCGAATGGCTGCAGCAGGCCACCCTGGCGATCCGCGCCCGGGTGCCGCTGCAGGTGCTGCGCGACACCATCCAGCCGTTCCCGACGTTCTCCGAGATCTACGTCGACGCGCTCAAGGCCCTTTACACCGAGATAACGGCCAGTTCCCGGCCGGCCGTCCCGGCCGGGGGATGAGGTGCCTGCGCTCCGGAGATGAGGAGTACCACGTGACTGACCTGCTGAAGCTGGCGGTGGAGGCGCACGGCGGCCTGCCGCGGTGGGAGCAGCTCTCCCGGTTCAGCGCCGCCGTCTCGATCACCGGGGCGATCTGGGACCTGAAAGGCAAGCCGGGCCTGCTGGAGGACGTCGTCCTGGAGGGCGAGACCCGTGACCAGCGGCTGACCATCACCCCGTTCCCGCGGGCGGGCCGGTACGCCACCTGGGAGCCGTACCGGGAGACGATCGAGACGGCGGAAGGCGTGCTCGTGGACGAGCGGCTCAACCCGGCGGCGTCGTTCGCCGGGCTGACCCGCCGGTCGCCGTGGGACTACCTCCAGGTGGCCTACTTCGCGGGCGAGGCGAACTGGAACTACTTCGCCGCCCCGTTCATCCTGGCCCGGCCCGACTTCGTCACCGAGGAGACCGCCCCCTGGCACGAGGACGGGCAGACCTGGCGGAGCCTGCTGGTGACGTACCCGGACACGATCGTGGCCCACACCAGGCAGCAGACGTACTACTTCGACGACACCGGGCTGCTCCGGCGCCTCGATTACAGCGTCGATATCCTCGGCGGCGGCCCCGCGGTGCACTACCCGTCGCACTACCGGGAGTTCGACGGGATCAGGGTCCCCACCCGCCGCCGGGTCTACGTCCGCAACCCCGACGGCTCCCCCGCCCGAGACTCAGTCTCGATCGCCGTCGACATCACCAGGGTCACGTTCAGCTAGCAGCCGGTCCGCGTGGCCGGTGCCGGTACCTGGACGCCGGTGCCCCGCTCAGCCGCCGCCAGATGGGCGGCCAGGTCAGCGCGCCGGTTGATGCCGAGCTTGGCGTAGGTGTGGGCCAGGTGGGTCTGCACCGTGCGGGTGGAGATGTGCAGCTGGCCCGCGATGGCCAGGTCGGAATGACCGCCGGAGGCGAGGGCCGCGATCTGCCGTTCCCGCGGGGTCAGCGGTACCGCGCTGAGGGCGCCGGTCAGCCACGGTGAGACGGCTCCCTCACAAGCCGCCCGGTGGCCGGCGGAGCGCTGCCCGCTGGCCCGGGCGGCACGGCGATTCCCGGCGGCGGCGTGGGCCAGGGCCGCTTCGGCGGCAGCCTCGGCCGCGAACAGCAGCATTCCGAGTCCCTCGAACCGGCAGCCCGCCTCGTCGAGGCGGGCTGGGTCACGGCTGGCCAGGGCGGCGACGTGGGCGACGTAGCACCCGGCCAGCGTGCCGTCGACGCGGGCGGCGGCCTCGCGGACCGGGGCCAGCACATGCTGGGCCGCGCCGTACCGCGCGGCGTCGTGATAGCCGGCCAGCACGACGTTCCACTCCTGGTGGTCCGCGGCGACCCCCGCGGCCCACGCGGCACGGTCCGCCGCCTCGTCCATGCGGAGCCCGGCGGCGAGGACCGCGGCCTCGGCCAGATCCCACTCCGGCTCGTAGGGCTTCATCCGCGGCTGGCCGGATCCGGCCCCGAGCGCCGCCGCCGCGGTGCCGAGATCCCCGGCGACGGCGGCGGCGCGGGCCAGCATCGAGTTCAGGTGCCGGACGATGAACTGGTCGAACGGGCTGGCCCCCGCCACGCAGCGGCGGAACCGCCGGACCGCGGTGGCGGCCTGCCCGCGCGCGAGGGCCACGCGGCCGAGACAGTATTCGGCCCGCGGCCCCGCGAACGGGTCGCGGGTCACGGCGGCGTCGCGGCACATCCGCTGGCTGCGCTCCTCGGCCCCGCCGAGATCACCCTGCTCGATCAGGGCACAGATGGAGATGAGATCGATCGACGCCGCCCCGTAGGGAAGCGCCTGCCGCGCCGCCGGGGCCGTGGTGACGGCAGCGAGGGCATCCGCGTGCGCCACGGCGTCCTGCGTGTGCCCGAGCCAGTACTCGGCGCCGACCACCCCGATGGCGGCGATCGTGCGCGTCTCCGGCGGCAGCTCCTCGTCCAGCATGATGGGGAGGCCGATCGCGAGCCCGTCCGGCAGGCGGGCGTCGAACGTGAGCATCGAGGCGTGCAGCGCGCGCAGATACCGGCTGGCTGCCGCGTCCCCGGTAGCCAGGGCGGCCACGAGTTCCGTGCCGCCGCTCGTGTCGCCCGACTGCAGGCCCTGGCCGACGGCGGCGCAGTAGGTGAGGGCTTCCCGGTCCGACGGCGTCAGCGAGTCGGGCGGCAGCCCGGCGAGCAGCGCGGCCGCGTCGTCGCCGCGGCCGGTGTGGGTCAGGATCTCGGCGAGCAGCAGCGTGGCCGGCAGCGACCGGTGGGTCTCGTGGGCGTGCCGGGCCAGCCGTTCGGCCGTCTCCAGGCTGATCCCGCGCGCCGCCCGGGCCGCGGCCAGGAGCCGCTGCGGATCGTCGCCCTGCCCGCTGTCCAGCCGCCAGCTGGCCGCCCGCACGAGTTCGTGCGGACCCGGCTGCCAGGCCGTTTCCAGGGCACCGGCCAGGGCGAGGCGGAGCCGGCGGAGCCGCAGCACTGGCAGGTCGGCCCGGAGGACCTCACCGTACAACGGGTGAGCCGTGGCCACCTCAGTCCCGGCCAGCCCGGGCCGGACGGTGATGAGCCGGGCCTCCTCCAGCGCGATCAGCAGCGGTTCCCCGGCCATGGCCAGCGCCACATCGATGGGAAGCGGTTCGCCGGCGGCCACCGTCTCCAGGGCGGCGCGCTCCGCATCGCCCGTGCCGGCCAGCCGGGCCGCGACCAGGTCGCGGACGCCGCCGCTGAGCGGCGGCTGCCCGTCCAGGACCCAGACCGAGCCGCGGCGGACCAGGGCCGAGCGCTGCAACGCGGCCTGGACCAGCTCGCGCAGCAGGAGCGGATTGCCCTGGGCCCGCTGGACGAAGGCATGCCCCGCCGCCAGGTCGGCGGGGGCACCCAGCATGGTTTCCAGCAGTTCGCCGGCCTCGTCGTCGCTTAGCCCGGCCAGCTCGATCCGCTCGCAGTATCCATCGCGCCACAGCGACTCGACCAGCCCGGGCAGCGGCGCCGACCGGGCGGTGGCGACCACCGTGGCCCCGGCGCCGGCCAGATGCAGCAGGACGCGGGCCGAGCCGTCGTCGAGCAGATCGACGTCGTTGACCACCACCATCAGCCGGGTACCGGGGGCGGCCGCCCGGACCCAGGCCGCGACACCGGCCGCCGTCACCTGCCCGTTTCCGTGCCGCGCCGGGGCAGGTCCCGGCCCGGTGATGACGCCCGCGAACGCCTCGAACGGCACGCCGCTGGAGACGGCGCGGCCGGCGACACCGATCACCGCGGCACCCGGGCCGGACGCCCGCTCAGCCAGCCTGCGGGCCAGCGCGGTCTTGCCGATGCCCGCCTCGCCCAGCAGCAGCACGCCCGCACCGGAGGCGATGATCGTTTCAGCCCGGGCCAGCTCGCCCGCGCGGCCGACAAAGGGCCACCTGCTGGCCACGAGCCGCACCATACCGGGATCGGCGGCCGCGGTCTACGTAGTGGCTACCGATGTGCGGCCCGGCCGCTGTCGCGTTCAATCCTCCCCGTCATTGACCCACATCGCAGGACCCACACGGCAGGAGAGACTCCCATGCGGCCCACCGCAGCCACCCTCACCATCGTTGCTTCAGGACTGCTGCTGGCCGCCTGCAGCTCACCGGCCACGACCGCGTCCGCGAAGCCCGC
This sequence comes from uncultured Actinomycetes bacterium, assembly GCA_963782185.1. Taxonomy (GTDB): domain Bacteria; phylum Actinomycetota; class Actinomycetes; order Streptosporangiales; family Streptosporangiaceae; genus RYN-230. Next base: position 276,439 of record CAWAJB010000007.1, on the reverse strand, counting down.
CGGCCCGGCGTCTGCGCACGCCTCGTCCGCCAGCTCACCCGCGGCCGCCGCCAGCTCGGCGGCGGCCACCCAGTCCGCGGCGCCGACCTCCCTCGACCCCTGCCAGCTGGTCACCAGTGCGGAGGCTTCGTCGCTGGCGGGTACTACCTTCGGGGCCGGCCGGGAGGAATCCAGCGGCAAGGACGGCAAGCGCTGCGTGTACGGATCCCAGACCACCAACGTGTTCATGGTCGAGGTGGGGCAGGGCGCGGACCCCGCCGCCGCCCAGGCCGACTGGTCGGCGGAGCAGGCCCGGGCCCAGGACCTGATCAGCAAGAAGCTGCCCGCCGGGATCAGCCTGTCCGCGCACACCACGGACGTCTCCGGCCTGGCCGACCGGGCAGCCTTTGCCAGCGGCTCGGCCAGCGCGGCCGGTCAGACGATCGGGCTGAGCGGGATCTACCTGCTCAAGGGGGCCACCTTCCTCGCCTTCCAGGACGTTCTCCTCGGCCACCCCGCGCCCGGCGAGGCCCCCATGGAGTCCGAGGCGCGGACGGCCCTGTCGCGGGTGCCCTAGCCACGCTCCGCCCGGAGCCGCCCCGTGCGCCCGGCTGGCCTGCCCGGGATGCTGGAATAGGGCGGCAGGCGGCACGGGGAGGTTCAGGGATGCGGGTCGTGGTGGCGGGTGCCGGGTTCGCCGGCCTGATGGCGGCGTGCCGGGTCGCCCAGGCCGGGCACGAGGTGCTGGTCCTGGAGGCCCGCGACCGGGTCGGCGGACGGGTGTGGTCGCAGGAACTCGTCCCCGGCGATCCCCGCACGGTCATCGAGCGGGGTGCGGAGTTCGTGCTGGACGGCTACGACGTGATGCGGACGGTGCTGGCCGATCTCAGCCTGGACCTGGCGGACACGGTCATGTCGTACCACCAGCGTGACTACCGCGGCGGCCCGGCCACCACCGGCCAGGACGTGGCCCGCTGCGCGGCCGCCGTGGCGGACGCCGCGGCCGGGGCGGCGCCGGGCACGTCGCTGGCGGAGGTGGTGGCGGGCTGGGAGCGATCCCCGGCCCTGGCCGCGTACCTGTCCCGGGTCGAGGCGACCAACGGCGTGGGGGCCGGCGTGCTGGCCGCCGCGGCGGCCAGCGACGTCACCGCGGGGTTCGGGCACCGGCCGTCCTGGCGGGTAGCCGGCGGCAACCAGCGGGTGGCCCGCGGGCTGGCCGCCCGCCTGGGGACGGCGGTCCGGCTGAACCACCCGGTGCGGTCCATCGAGCACGACCGGGGCGGTGTGCGGGTGCTCACGGACGACGGGGAGGCCGCGGGCGACGCGGCGATCGTCGCCGTCCCGATGGCCGTGCTGCGCCGGCTGCCGTTCACACCGCCGGTCCCCGGGCCGGTCCGCCGCGCCTGGCAGCGCGCGGGCCTGGCCCATAACGCGAAGCTGCATCTGCCGCTCACCCGCGGGGCGGCCCCCTCGGCCGTGCAGAGCGTGCCGGGGAAGTTCTGGACCTGGACCACGGCCGACGCGACGGGGCAGGTGCAGCCCGTCGTGCACGCGTTCGGCGGCACCCCGGAGGGCCTGGCGGCCCTCGCCATCACCGGCGGGCCCGCGGCGTGGGCGTCCCGGATAGCCGCCCTCCGCCCCGACCTGGCGGTGGACGGCGCCCGGGCCCTGCTCACCACCTGGAACGACGATCCCTGGGCCGGTGAGTCGTACTCCGCGCTGACCGTGGACGTGGCCGGCGGCGACGACGAGATCCTCGCCGCCCCGGCCGGGCGGGTCCACTTCGCCGGTGAGCACACCGCCGGTGACTGGGCCGGGCTGATGGAAGGAGCGCTGCGGTCCGGCCAGCGGGCCGCCCATGAGGTGCTCGCCGCCACGCCCCGTCACTAACCCCTGGCGCCAACCCTCTGGCGCTAACCCTCTGGCGCTAACCCCGGCCGCGGATCCTGACCACGGCGGCGGTCGCGGCCCGGACGGTCAGGCTGATGCGCGCCTGCGGATCGGCGGGCAGTGCGCTCCAGGTGCCGTCCCAGGCCGCGCCGCCGGTGATCGCGGCGCCCCCCAGCGTGGCCGTGCCCCCGGTGGCTTCCCCGGGCTCCCCGCCGGCCAGCGTCATCACCTCCGCGCCCGGCACGCCCGGCCCGGGCGGGGCGATCGTGACGGCCGCGTCGGCGGCCTGCGCGCCCTGGGTCTTGTTGATGATCGTGATGTGGTCCGCGCCGGGCCCGGTGACCCAGTAGGCGGTGAGGTTGAGCCCGCCGGGGTTCCCGACCTGCACGGGCCGGGCCTGGCCGGCCGAGCCCAGGGTGAACGCCCTGATGCCGTAGCCCTTCGGGGTGGTCGCGTAGCCGCCGGCGGTGGCCGGGTCCGGCACGATCGTGTCCGTGTCCAGCCACTGCTTGTTGTGGAAGTTCACGCCCCCGGCGCCGTGGGCCGCCCACCAGTGCAGGAAGTCCAGCGCCCACAGCGCCGAGGCGAACCCGTCGCTTGCTCCCGGGACCCCGCCGAGGTAGTCGTTGGCCTCGGTGAGCCGGGCAGTGCAGGCCGGCGGCGAGCACCGGGGCCACGTGGCTGTCGTAGAACCAGGGATAGGGCGTGTACGTGGTGCCCCGGGGCTGCGACCCGGCCGCGCTGCCGGTGACCCATTCGGGCGACAGCATGTTGCTGATCGCCTGCCGGGCGCTGGTCTTCCCCGGGCTGCCGCCCACGTAGTAGTGCTGCGTGACGTCGGTGATCCGGCCGGAGTCCCGTTCGTCGGCCGCGAACCGCTCCGTCCACGACACGCCCCGGTCGGGGTCGGGGGTCCAGGTCATCGGGCTGTAGGCCCCGGTGTCCGGGCCGGCCAGCGGGGCCCCGGGCGCCGCCTCCGCGACCGCGCCGGCGAAGTCGTGCCAGCGGGCCAGGTAGGACGCGTACGCGCTGCCCGGCACCCCCGGGATCTCCTCGCGGATCGCCGGGTCGAGCGGATGGCCGTCGTAGGTGTGGAACGCGTGCCAGTCCGGCTCGTTCCCGATCGCGAAGCTGGCCAGGTGCTCCCGGTACCGGCCCCAGATGTGCCCGGCGGCCCCGGCATCGGCCGATCTCAGGTCCGGGACCGGCGCCGACACCGGGTTGAGCAGGCGCAGCGTGTAGATGATCTTTAGCCCGGCCGCGGCGGCGAACGCGAACAGGTTGTCCACCCCGGTGAAGCCGTCGCGGCCGGTGCCCGCCGGAATGCGCTGGTCCACCGAGCCACCGCCGATCCGCAGGTTACGCAGGCCCAGGTTCCGGACCAGGGTGACGAGCGACCCGTTCTCCGGGCTGAACAGGTAGCCGCGGACCCCCGCGTTGCCGGGGACGAGCGGTCCCACCTCGAAGCTGAGGCCCGCGAAGTCATCCGGGATCTGGGGCCCCGGCGGCCCGGCGCCGGCCGTGATCGTCACGGGAGAGGGATCCGCCCCGGGGTGCCCCCAGCCGGCATCGGTGTCCCGGCGCCCGCCGCGGCGCAGCCGGGCGGCCCAGCTCGACATGCCCAGGTGATGCCCCACCGGGCCGGCGGCCTAACCGCGGCGCCGTCACCGGCCGCGCCTGCGTGGCGCCCGCGGCGCCGGTCAGGCCCGCAGCAGTGCGGCGAGCTGCCGGGCGTTGACCTGCGCGTAGTCGCGGTAGCAGTTGTTGAACAGCACGTGGGTCTCCCGGGCCTCCGCGGCCAGCCCGGCGATCCTGGGGGCCCATTCCTCCAGTTCGCGGCCGCTGTAGCGGTAGCCGAAACGCTGGTGGATGTCCCGGCTATCCCATTTGTCCGAGGTCTTCTCCGCCGCGGGGCGCAGGTCGGCCGGCAGCGCCGCCACCCGGGTGGGATGCTGGGTGAACAGGCTGAACGCCTTCACGTTGAACGTGAACCCGGCCGGGGTCCGCGCGGCCCAGGCCGCGGCGGTCTGCTCGGCGGGCAGCGCGTAGTACGTGGCGTCCACCTCGACCAGGCCGAACTGCCGCGCGTAGTACCGCAGCCGCTTCTCCGGCGTGCCCGCCTCCGGCGGGTACCAGCCCGAGTCGATCAGCGTCCGGTCGGTCCACGACGCCGTACCCACCCGGACCTCGCCCATACCCGCAGCATAGGAAACCCGCGGTCCAGGCGCCCCTCCGGTACTTGCGCGAATATGGATGCGGGGACAGGTAAGTAAACGATATGCCGTTGTCAACACCCCCAGTCCGGCGAGGGTGCGCGGGCCTGGCTGACGGAGGTAAACCATCGCGGGGGGCTCGCCGTCTAGTGACGGACGCCGCATTCCGGGCGTCGCGCGGGATCACTGGGCCACGCCCAGCACAGGGGAGGAAGAACAGACCCATGGCAGCCACGCTTCAGGAGATCCTGCTCGCGCCGCAGACCCGGCCGCGGGTGACGGCCGACTGCTTCACGCTGATCGAGCAGGAGCTCGCAGACAAGTCCGGGATCTCCGGGACCGCGGTCAAGCTGGCCTACAAGACCGTGAACACGTTCATGCCCGGCCACGTCCGGCACATGGTGGGCGAGCTGGTCCCGGACATGGTGGCCAGGCTGGAACCGTTCTGGGCCGACTTCACCACCTCGGGCGGCTCCGGGTTCGGTGACTACCTGGCCAAGCGGGGCGACGAGGTGTCGCAGGCCCTGCTCTCGGTGACCGACGCCCGGGCCGCGGCGTCCAGCCGGCCCACGGTCATCAAGGCCTACGGCAGCGTCCGCGGCCACGCCGTGAAGCACGTCCAGGCCGCGCTCCCCCGCGTCGGCGACCTGGTGATGAAGTACGCGGGCTGACGCCGGGGAGGCTCCCGCGCCCGTCGCCGGCGTGGCCGTTTGCCGGTGGCAGCTGGCATGCTTGGCAGTGTGGCGACGCGCGTATCGAGCCCGGTCCTGGTCGGCCGGTCCGGCCAGCTGTCGGTGCTGGACACCGCGCTCGCGGAAGCAGGCCGGGACAACCCGTCCGCGGTCCTGGTCGGCGGCGAGGCGGGGGTCGGCAAGTCCCGCCTCGTCGGCGACTTCGCGGAACAGTGCCGCAGCCAGGGCGTGCGGGTGCTGGCCGGGGGATGCCTGGAACTAGGCGTGGACGGCCTGCCGTTCGCCCCGTTCACCGCGGTGCTCCGCGAGCTGGTCCGCGATCTCGGCACGGACGGCGTCGCCGCGCTGCTGCCCGGCGGCGCGACCCGGGAACTGGCCCGGCTGCTGCCGGAGTTCGGTGAGCCGGCCGGGTCGGGAGACGCGGGCGAGGCCCGGGCGCGGCTGTTCGAGCAGGTGCTCGTCCTGCTCGAACAGCTGGCTGAGGCGGGCCCCATGGTCCTGGTCATCGAGGACGCGCACTGGGCCGACCGCTCGACCCGGGATCTGCTGGCCTTCCTGATCCGTAACCAGCAGGCCCTGGACGGCCTGCTGATCGTCGTGATCTACCGCTCCGACGAGCTGCACCGCTCCCATCCGCTCCGGCCGCTGCTGGCCGAGCTCGACCGCATCGGCTGGGTCACCCGGATGGACCTCGGCCGGCTGTCCCGGCCAGACACCGGCGAGCTCATGGCCCGGCTGCTGGGCCACGAGCCGGGTGAGGACGAGCTCGATGCCGTGTACCGGCGCACCGAGGGCAACCCGCTGTTCGTGGAGGCGCTGCTCGGCGAGGGCCATCTCGGTTCCGGCCTGCCCGAGTCGCTGCGTGACCTGCTGATGGCGGGGGTACGGCGGCTGCCCGAGGACACCCAGGAGCTGGTCCGGGTCGCCAGCGCGGCCGGCGACCGGGCCGGGTACGCGCTGCTGGCCGCGGTCACCGGGCTCGACGACGCCGGGCTCGCCCGGGCGCTGCGGCCCGCGGTGGCCGCCAACGTGCTGCTGACCGACGACGACGGCTTCGTGTTCCGGCACGCGCTGATCCGCGAGGCCATGCACGACGAGCTGCTGCCTGGTGAGGGGGGCCAGCTGCACAGCCGGTTCGCCGAGGCCATCAGCGCTGAACCGGCGCTGGTACCGCCGGGCCGGGCCGCCACCGAGGCGGCCCATCACTGGTACGCGGCCCACGACATGACCTGGGCGCTGATCAGCGCCTGGCAGGCCGCGGCGGAGTCCAGCCGCGCCCTGGCCTACGCCGAGCAGCTGGCCATGCTGTCGCGGGTGCTCGGCCTGTGGGAGCAGGTTCCCGATGCGGAGCAGCGCATCGGCACCGGCAAGGTGGAGGTCCTCGAAATGGCGGCCCGGGCCGCCGAGCTCGCCGGGGAATTCGACCGCGGGATCACCTTGGCCAAGGCCGCCCTCAAGCAGATCGACGCGGCGGCGGACCCGGTCCGCGCCGCGCTCCTGCTGGAGACCCGGGGCCACCTGAAGTACGTGCTCGGCCGCGAGGACTACGTTGACGACCTGCGGGAGGCCGCCCGGCTGGTCCCCGCCGACCCGCCGACGCCGGCGCGGGCCCGCGTCCTGGAAGCGCTGGCCCATGACATCCACCACCGGCCGGGCGGCTGGGACGACGCCGAGTTCCGCGCGCACGCCGAGGAGGCCGTGGCCGTGGCCCGGCTAGCCGGGGATCCCGCCACCGAAGCGGCCGCGCTGATCACGCTGGCCTGCGCCGAGCCGCTCACGGCGGGCATGGAGCGGGCCCGGGCGCTGCTGGCCGAGGCCCGCGCCGTCGCCGCCGGGGCGGACGCCTACCAGCCGCTGCTGCGGGCGGCCATCACCGAGTCCGACATGCTGGAAGGCCTGGGCCAGCACGATCTGGCCGCCACCGTGGCCCGGGCCGGGATCTCCGACGCCCGCGACTACGGGCTGGCCCGGACGTCGGGCGCGGTGCTGGCCGTCAACCTGGCCGAGCCGCTGGTGTCGCTGGGCCGGTGGGACGAGGCCGGCGAGGTCATCGAGCGGGCGCTCCAGCTCCTGCCGCCGCGGCTGAGCCGGTCCTCACTGTGGCGGCTCACCGGCGACATGGCCCTGGCCCGTGGCGACCTGGCCGCGGCCGCCGCCGCCGTGGCCTCAATCAAGGCCACGCTCGACAGCACCCGGTACAAGGACGAGCACCAGCTGCCCCTGGCCCGCCTGGAGGCCGAGCTGCGGCTGGCCCAGGAACGGCCCGCGGAAGCCCTGGCCGTGATGGAGGACGCACTCGACCGCTTCGACGTTCTGCGCAGCCCCCGCTACGGGTGGCCACTGCTGGGCGCGGGGGCCCGGGCGTGCGCGGCCGCGGCCGGCGACCGGGCGCTCCTGGCCAGGGCCGCGGCGCTGCGCGACCGCCTGCGCACCGCCGCGGAGAAGCTCGCCGCGGAAGGACTGGCCCAGCGGGCTCACCAGCTGACGTTCACCGCCGAGACCGCGAGCGCGGGCGAGGCCCCCGGCGGTGCCCGCGCCGCCTGGGACGATGCGGCGCAGGCCTGGGAGGCGGCGGCCCAGCCCTACCCGCTGGCCGCGGCCCTGCTCCGGGCGGCCGAGGCGGCGCTGAGCGCGGGCGACCGCGAGGCGGGCGCGGCCCGGCTGCGCCGGGCCGGCGCGCTGGCCCGGGACCTGGGCGCCGCGCCACTGAGCGGCGACGTGGCGCTGGTCGCCCGGCGGGCCAGGATCTCCCTCAGCCCCGCGGACGAGCCGGGCCACCCAGCCGGCGGTGGCAGGCGGCTCCGGCGATCTCCCGGCCCCCGGGCCCGCGCTGGGGCTCACGGCCCGCGAATACGAGGTGCTCCGGCTCATCGCGGCCGGGCAGAGCAACCGGGAGATCGCCGGCGAGCTGTTCATCTCCGTGAAGACCGCCAGCGTGCACGTGTCCAACATTCTCGGCAAGCTCGGCGTGACCAGCCGCGGTGAGGCCGCCGCCACCGCGCACCGGCTCCGCCTCTTCGCCGGCTGAGGTTCCCGGACGCCGGAGGACTTGCGGCGCCTGGTGCTCGCGGTTCCCGGTTGCCTCGCGGATCAGCCGCCTGCACTGACCCTGGCGGCTAGCTCCGCGGCGTCACGGATGGTCGGGCGTGGCCGGGGTGAGCAGTCCCCGGTTGAACGCCTCGGCCACCGCGGCCGCCCGGTCCCCGACGCCGAGCTTGGCGTAGATGTGCAGCAGATGGGTCTTGACCGTGGCCTCGCTGATGAACAGCCGGGCCGCCGCCTCCCGGTTCGTGGTGCCGGCCGCCACCAGCCGCAGGACCTCGAGCTCGCGCTGGCTGAGCGGCTCGGCGCCGGGAGCCCGGACCCGGTTCATCAGCCGGGCCGCGACCGAGGGTGAGAGCACCGCCTGGCCCTGGGCGGCGGCCCGGACCGCCCGCAGCAGCTCGGCCCGGGGTGCGTCCTTGAGCAGGTAGCCGGTCGCGCCCGCCTCGATCGCGGGCAGCACATGGCTGTCGCGCGTCGTAGGTGGTGAGCACCAGCACGCGGGCGGTGACGCCCCGCCGGGCCAGCTCGGTGATCGCGGTCACGCCATCGGTGCCGGGCATCCGCAGGTCCATCAGGATCACGTCCGGCCCGAGGGCCTGGGCGAGCCGGACCGCCTCCGCGCCGTCGGCCGCCTCACCGAGCACCTCGAACCCGGGATCCGCGGCGAACATGCCGCTCAGCCCGTCCCGGACCACGGGATGATCATCTGCGATCAGCAGCCGTGATCGAGGCGCTGGTCATGCCGGGACGCCCGCCCCGGTAGCCGGCACCGCGACGGGCACGGCGGCCGAGATGGCCGTTCCGCCGCCAGGTTCCGATTCGACCTGCAGCGTCCCGGACAGGCCCTCGATCCGCTGCCGCATCGCCCAGGCCGAACCCGCCGCCGATCGGTCCCGGCCCGCCCCCGGATCAGCCTTGCCGGCCCCCGGCTCCCCGGGCCGGCCAGGAACCGGGCTGGCGGGAGCGGGTTCGTTGCGGAGAATTTTGCCCGTGAGCTGGCCGGGGTCGAAGCCCTGGCCATCGTCGCGCACGTCGAGGGCGACCTCGCGGTCCATGTAGGACAGGGTCAGTCCGACCCGGGTCGCCCCGGCGTGCTTGGCCACGTTGGCCAGCGCCTCCTGGGCCGCGCGCAGCAGCGCGGACTCGGCGTCCGGCCGCACCGGCCGCGCGGTGCCGGTCGTCGTGACCTGGACCGCGATCCCGTGCGGGCCGACCACCGCTCAGCCACGTGGCCGCGCACCCTCAGCGGGCCGTTCCGGGCGCCGGGCCCAGTCATCTACCGCCCGCCGGGCCTCGGTCAGGCCCTCCCGGTCCAGCCTGGTCGCGGCGGTCACGTGCCTGCGCCACCCCGCGGGGTCCGCGCTGGCCTGCTCGGCCGCCTGCAGCTGGGTGATGATCCCGGCGAGGCCCTGGGCCAGGGTGTCGTGGATCTCCCCCGCCATCCGCTGCCGCTCGTCAAGGACGCCGGCCTCCCGGGCCTGGGTCGAGCAGCTGCTCGTGCAGGCCCGCGTTCTCGGCCAGCGTCGCCTCGAGCCGCCGGTTGGCCTCGCTCAGCTCGGCCAGGGTCGGCTCGCGCTGCTCGGCGTGCATCTCGCCGGTCCAGTCCATCCAGGCCAGCCCGCAGGGGACCACGGGGAGGCCAGGACGGCGACGAAGACGAGACGCCGAGGTACCTCGGTGCGCCCGCCGCTGCGCAGTGCCGCGGATCGCGACCGCGGCACCTCGGCCAGCCGCACGGCCAGGGCAGGACGGTGAACGCGTACCGGTACCCGGCGGGGGTCAGGAAACCGAACCACGGATCCCTGATCACCAGCACCGCCATGATCACGGTGAACCCGATGAAGAACACCGCCATCACCCGCGGGCGCACCCGCCACGCGGGATGCAGGGTGAACATCCAGAGCATCCACCCCCCGGCCAGCCCGCACGGGCCAGTCGATGGCCAGGTCCCGGGCCCGCCGCCGGCCATGGTGATGACGACCAGGCCCGCACCAGGACGTAGGCCCGTACTCGCCCACGGAAGGAGCCGCGGCGCCGCGCCAGCCGGCGAGCGGATGGGATGGCTTCATCGGTACCCTCCAGATCGCAACTACTCCCAGCGAAACAATCTCACCGCGGCGAGCCCGAACGCCACCGCATACCCGGCCAGGGTCAGCAGCTGCAGCGGGTGCGGCCACTACCCTGGCCGCTGTCCTGCAGGGTCTAGACCGCGGCCCCGAGCGGCGTGACGTGGCCGATGTGACGCAGCAGGCCGCATCTGCGCGATCGGCAGCCACGCCGGCGAGAACTCATCGGGAAGAACACGTTGCCGCCGATCGCGTTGCGGCCCGGCCGGTCGGCGCGGCCGCCGCGATGAACAGGCCGACCGCGAGCAAGGCAACCGCGGCCAGCAGCGGTTAGGATCAACCGCCGAGCTGGCGTGGCAGGGCGACCCCGTACCCGGTCCTGGCCACGGCGAGGATCAGGGCCATCGTGACCACGACCACGGCGACGTCGATCACGAGCTGGGCCGTGAGCACCCGGGCCGGGCCTACCGGCGTGGTCCGCAGCCGCCGGAGGATCCCCTTCTCCCGGTAGGTGGCCAGCACGGGCGGCAGCACGTTGAGCGCCAGCATGGCGATCACGAACCCGATCAGGATCGGCACGTAGAGGTCGAGTTCGGTGAGACCGCCCAGTGACGCCCTCGGCCGGCTGAAGGAGGGGATGCTGCCGAAGATGATCAGCAGCAGCAGCGGGAACCCCACGCCCCAGATCGGGCCGACGCGCTCCCGGAGGAACAGCCGGAACTCGGTGCGGGTGAGCCGCCGCAGCGCGGCCCCTGGAGTGCTGGAACGTGGCGGCGCGCTGGCGGAGGGATCCGTGGCGGGCATGGTGACGGACATCGTTGCTGCTCCTGATTCTGTCTGGGACGGCTAGTTGCCGGCGTGCCTGCCGGTCAGCGCCACGAACGCGTCCTCCAGGCTGGCCTGCTCCACCCGCAGCTGCCGGGCCACGATCTGGTGGCGGGCCAGCGCGGAGGTGACCGCGTTGAGCGCTTGTCGTTGCCGGTGACCACCATGACCTCGCCCCGGTGGATGACGCTGGTCACGTCGGGCAGGCTGGTGAGCAGCCGGTCGTCCAGGGCGCGGCCGGGCGGAGCAGGATCCGCTGGCCGCCTGGACCCGCCCGGCCAGGCCGGCCGGGGGTCCACCGCCACGACCCGGCCCGCGTCGATGAGCGCCAGCCGGTCACAGAGCCGCTCGGCCTCCTCCATGAAGTGGGTGACGAGCAGGATCGTGACCCCGCGGGAGCGCACGTCCTCGATCAGCGCCCAGGTATCGCGCCGGGCCTGCGGGTCCAGGCCGGTGGTGAGCTCGTCGAGGACCGCGACCCGCGGGCTGCCCAGCAGGGCCAGCGCGATCGAGAGCCGCTGCTTCTGGCCCCCGGACAGCTTGCCGAACCTGGTCGAGCTCTTGCCCGCCAGCCCGAGTGTCCCCATCAGCGCCCGCCAGTCGGCCGGGCTCGGCGTAGAAGGAGCTGTACAGGCTGCAGGGCCTCCGCGACCCGTGAGCCGCTCCGGCAGCTCGCTGTCCTGGAGCTGCACGCCGAGCCGCTGGGTCAGCTCGGCCCGGTCCTGCCTGGGGTCTTGCCCGAGCACGCTGATCCCGCCGCCGTCCGGCGTGCGCAGGCCCTCGACGCACTCCACGGTCGTGGTCTTGCCCGCGCCGTTGGGTCCGAGGATCCCGGAGATCTCGCCTTCCTCCACGGTGAAGGAGACGTCGTTGACCACGACTGTCTCCCCGTAGCGCTTGTGCAGGTTCTGCACCTCGATCACGGCTGGCATGCGCCCGCCCTTCCGGCCCCTGGGGCTGACTGCGTGTGGCTGATCCCTCGTCTGGCGAGGTGCCTTCAGGGTCGCAGCGGCCGCTGCGGGCGCGCATCGGCCAGCCAGCCACACCTGGCCGGCGCCCGGCTGAGCCTCCCGGTCAGCCGGGCAGCGGAGCCGTATCACCGTTCGGCTGATCACCGTGAGCCGGCCGGGTCACGCACCCTGGGCGGGCAGCAGGGCGATCCCGTCGTCATCGGCGTGCAGGATGTCGCCGGGCTGGAAGGTGACGTTGCCGAACGTGACGGGGACGTCGACGGCGCCTGCGCCGGTTTTGCTGCTCTTGCGCGGGGTGGTGCCGAGGGCCTTGATCCCGAGGTCGAGGCCGCCCAGCGCCACGCTGTCCCGGACCGCACCGTGCAGGATCAGGCCCGCCCAGCCACTGGCCTGCGCGGCGCCGGCAATCAGGTCGCCCACGAGCGCGGTGCGCAGCGACCCGCGGCCGTCCACGACCAGCACCGCGCCGCCGCCTGGCGTCCGCACCAGGTCGCGGAGCAGGCCGTTGTCCTCGTGACAGGAAACCGTGCGCACGGGCCCGGAGAAGAGGCGCCGCTTGCCGAACTGGCGGAACTGCAGGTCGCAGACCCGCAGGTCGGAGCCGTAGGTATCGGCCAGGTCGGCGGTGGGTATCGCGGCGTCGGTCACGTTTCCTCCGCACGGGTTTCGGTATTTATGGGGGTTATAGGCCGGTTTGGGCGGTTCTTCGCGGGCCGTTAGGCCCAGCTTCATCACTTATCACGGCAGCCCCCCGATTTGTGCCGCTGACCACTGGGTACGGTCCGCAGGGTGCCGCAGCTGGCGTGGATAGGGCTGGTGCTCGCGTTCGCCTCGGCGCTCGTGACCAACACGGCCTACTCTTTCGAGCACGACGCGGCCGCGGCCCTGCCACCACTCTCGCCGCGCCGCCCGTTCCGGTCGGCCCGATTCCTCATCGATGACCGCCGCTGGCTCAAGGCCTTCGGGACCGAGACCGCGGGCTGGCTGATGTACGTGGCGGCGCTGCGGCTCGCCCCGCTCGCCCTCGTGCAGTCGGTGACCGCCTCGGGAGTCGCGGTCCTGGCGTTCGTGACGGCGCGCGGGCACCCATCCCGGCTGGCGCGGCGCGAGCAGTTCGCTGTCATCCTCGCCCTCACCGGGCTGGTCCTGCTGGGCCTGTCGATCATCGGGGCTCCGTCCACCCAGACCCACCCGCCGGTCCTCGGCATCATCATCTGGCTCGCGGCGTGCGGCGCCGGAGCCGCATTCCTCATCGCGATCCCCCTGGATTTCGGGCGGGCCGCCTCGCTCGGCCTCGCGACCGGCCTGCTGTTCTCCATCGGCGACGTCTCGGCGAAGCTCGTCGGGTACGGCGGCGCGTGGCTGATAGCCCTGGTAACGCTCATCATCGGGTACGGCATCGGGACCAGCGTGCTGCAGTCGGCCTACCAGAAGGGCGACGCCCTGACCGCGGCCGGCACGGCCACGATGGTGACGAACGCGGTGCCTATCGTGGCCGGTTTTGTCCTGTTCGGCGAGACCCTGCCGCACGGGATCCGGGCCGTGGCCCAGGTCGCGGCCTTCGCCTGCCTCATTGCCAGCGCGGTCTTCCTCGGGCGCAAGGACGCGCCGGCCGCGGGCGCGGACGCGCCGAGCGCCGAGCCGGCCGGCGAAAGCCCGGCGGGCTAGACCCGGCGGGCGGCCAGGAGCGGGATGGCTGCGATCTTCTCGTCGGTGAGGTCCTCCCAGCGGATGCCCGGGGCCGGGCGCTTCCCGCGCGCCCGACGGCAGTCGATGACCCGCTCGGGGGTGACGACGAAGTCGACCGGCACATCGTGATCGGTGAGCGGGATGACCCCGGCCGGGCGGACCTGGATCTCGTGCACGGTCGTGACCGCCACGGTCCGCGGGCCGATCAGCCCGGCCGCCGCAGCCAGCGCGAACTCCAGGTCGGCGAAGCCACCGCCCTTCCCGAGCCGGGCGCCGTCCTCCCCCGCGGCCACGCTGCCCATCACCACCAGGTCCACCGGGGTCAGGCCGGCCAGGCTGACCTGGCGGGCGGACCGGGCTGCCCCGCTGATCGAGGACGCCTTGCGCGGCGGCTCGCTCAGGTGCGCGGGGTCCAGGGCGAAGAACGGCTCGGGACTGGCCAGCCGCGGCACGGCCATGTAGACGGTCTTGCCGTCTTCCAGCGCCCGCTGGCGCACCGGCCACTGCGCGGCGTCCGGGTTGGCCTTGAGGGTCCCGGCTTCCTGCCATGCCGGCAGACCGCGAAGCTGCTGCGCGGCGGCCTCGGCGCCGGAGAAGTTGGGGATGCGGCCGGCCGCGCCGGGAAACCGGTCCACCCGGGCCGCGCTCATCTCGGCCCAGACTTCCTGCCGCAGCGCCGCCTTGGCCGCCAGGACCGCGGCCGGGCCGCCAGCATCACGATCATGACGAGGAGGGCGGCGCGGCATCTCCCTATCCTGCACCCGGCCCGGCCCCGGCGGACTGCGCATCGGCGTAGGCCGCGGGCGTCTGGCCGGTCGCCGCGCGGAAGTCCCGGGTCAGGTGGGCCTGGTCGGCGTAGCCCAGGCTGGCGGCTACCTCGGCCCACGACACCGGCGTTCCCTCCCGGACCGACTCGGCCGCCTCCAGCAGCCGGTAGCGGCGGATTACCCAGGTCGGCGACACGCCGGCGTACTCCATGAACATCCGCTGCAGGGTACGTGCCCGCAGGCCGGCCCGCTCGCACAGGTCGGCCAGCCGCCGGACGCCCCGGTCCGCCTCGGCGAGCCGGGCCACCCCCGCGACCCTGGCCGCGGGCACCCTCCGCTCCGGGTCCACCGCTCGCTCCAGGGCTGCTTCCAGCAGGGCCACGCGGGCGGCCTCATCCGGCCCGGCAGTCGCCTGCCGCAGCAGCGCCGCCTCGTCCGTGCCGAGGGCCCGCCCCAGCGGCACAGCCCGGTCGGTGAAGTCCGCGGCTGACCCGCTGACGAAGGCACCCAATCCCCCTGGCCGCATTAGCGCGGCGACGGTCCAGCCCTGGCCGACGAGCACCCGGGTGGACAGGCCACGGGCGACGCCGTACAGGCGCGCTTCGACCGGGCCCGGCTGGCGCTGCCCCCGCTCGCCGTTGGCGTGGCCCACGCTGACGTTGGCGCCCGGATGGGTGAGCACCTGCTGCTGATGGGCCGTCCCGGGCGGCAGGTCCCAGCGGACCGCCCAGAAGCGGTCCACCAGACCGCCGAGCACCGGCCCGGCCGGGTACCGGGACAGCCGGACCCGCTGGCGCAGCAGCCACGGATCGAGGATGCCGCGGCTGTCCCGCTCGACTGGATCAGGCCCTGAACTGCTCATTCCCGTGACCCTAGTACCTGGCGCTGACGCGAATCTTCAAGCGGGCCGCCACACGTCCTCCGTAAGGTCAGGCGCCATGACCACAGATACGCAGAAGACCACGGACCTGCTCGTCGCCGTGCTGGCCGACCTCGCACCAGTGGTCGGCGGGATCACCGCCGGGCAGCTTCAAGACCCGACGCCGTGCACCGAACTGGACGTGAGCCAGCTCCGCACGCATGTCCTGGGCTGGCTGGCCACGTTCGCGGGCGGGTTCGCCGACCCTGGCGGCCAGGCGCCACTGGACCGCCTCGACGGGTACGCGGTGCCCGCCGACCCGGCGGCGGAGGTCCGCTCCGCGTCCGCCACCATGGCCGCTGCCCTGCGCGACGGAGCGGCCACCCGGCCGCTGCGGCTCGGGGATAGCGCCATGCCCGGCGACATGGCCCTGAGCATGATCCTCTGGGAATACCAGGTCCACGGCTGGGATCTGGCCCGTGCCACCGGCCAGCCCTGGTCGCCGCCGGCCGAGGCCTCGCAGGAGTCCCTGGAGTTCGCGCCCGGCATGCTCACCGATGACTACCAGGGCGAGGGGAAGGCGTTCGCCCCGCGGGTCCGCGTGCCCGCCACGGCCCCCCCACTGGACCGCCTGCTCGGTCTGTCCGGCCGCGACCCGGCCTGGCCCGGGCACGCCGGAAAGGGAACAGCGTGAAGCTCATCGCCCGGTTCAAGGTCGAAGGCTTCGAGCCACGGCAGATCAGCGGCCTGGATGCGGACTGGGTCGGGGTGATGACGTTCGCCAAGACCTTCACGTCCGGGATCATCGGGACAGCTACCACCGTGTTCATGTCGGCCGGCACCGAGGAAGGGTCCCGGTCGTACGTGGCGACCGAGCGGATCACGGGCCGGACCGAGGACGGCCGCGAGGGCTCGGTCACCGTCCAGCACGGCGGCCTCGAGTCAGACCCGGATAGCTGGTTCGGCCATATCGTGCCCGCCACGGGCACCGGCGGCTTCGCCGGCTGGTCCGGGCAGGCCCGGATCGTCCACGACGACCAGGGGGCCTACTTCGAGATCACGCTGGCCTGACCGTGCTGGCCTGACCGTGCTGTGGGTGCCGGTCACCCCTGCGGCTTGAGCTTGCGCCAGCCGCCGGCCCGGTTGTTGGCGATGATGTGCCGGAACATGGCGGCGAGGGCGTCAGCTTTGATGGGCTCACCCTCGCGGACCGCCACGGTCCGGGCTGTCTTGTTGCCGCGGCCGCCGGTGATGATCCCGTCCGGGTCGGGGACGATCGCGCCGTCGTAGAGGAAGACGTTGACGTGATCCCTGGCTGCCAGCAGAGCGCAGATGTTGCCCTGCAGGACGAAGTAGGGCAGGCGGGTGCGCTTGATGGTCTCCGTTACCTCCGGGTCGGCCGCATGGACGAGACGGCGGACTTCCTGGCAGATGGACTGCTGCCAGCCGGGCAATGACGCGATGTAGGCGTCGACGCGCGGGTCGGCGGCGCTGGTCATGACGGATCCTCCCTCGGCGAGCCTCTACCCTAGGTCCGCCGGGCGGGGATCCGGGAAACGGCGCAGGAAGGACGTGCTCGTGCGAGCCGTAGTGCAGCGGGTCAGCCAGGCCGGCGTCATGGTGGACGGGCACAGCGTCGGCGCCATCTCCGAGCCGGGCTTGCTCGTCCTGGTAGGTGTCACCCACGACGACACGGGGGACAAGGCCGCCAAGCTCGCGGCCAAGCTCTGGGGACTGAGGATCCTGGAGGGCGAGAAGTCCTGCTCCGACGTGTCCGCACCGCTGCTGGTGATCAGCCAGTTCACGCTCTACGCCGACACCCGTAAGGGGCGCCGCCCGACCTGGCAGGCAGCAGCCCCGGGCCCGGTCGCGGAGCCGCTGGTGGACGCCGTCGTCTCGTCCCTGCGCGGGCTGGGCGCCAGGGTGGAGACCGGGGTCTTCGGGGCCGACATGAAGGTCAGCCTGGTGAACGACGGCCCGGTCACCATCATCCTGGACCTCTGAGCCCGGGGGAACCTGGCCGGCTACCGGGGCGGCCTGACCGCACGGGTGGCGATGTAGCCCGGCATGTACCGCCGGGTGGGGTCCGCGTGATGGCGTGCCTCGGCCAGGTGGGTCAGCGAGAATCCGGCGGCGAGCTGCCCGCCGAGCTGGCTGGTCAGCGAGTGGCTGTATTCGATCGGGCCGTCCGCGTAGTACTGCCGCCGGACGTCGTCGGGCAGGTCGAGCGTGCTGAACGGGAGCGGGTAGCGCACCACCAGCTCGTCGCGCTCCAGGGCGCCGACGTCGAAGATGAAGATGTCCGGGTTCATGAACCCGGCCAGCAGGATCCCGCCCGGGCGCAGCACCCGGAAGGCTTCCCGCCAGACCGGCGCGAGCTCCGGGCAGAACACGTTCGACACGGGGTGGAACACCGCGTCGAAGCTCTCACCGGCGAAGGCGCTCAGATCCCGCATGTCCCCGAGCACCGTCTGGAGCACCAGCCCGTCCCGTTCGGCCACCTCCTGGTCGCGGGCCAGCTGCCGCGGTGCGTTATCGAACACCGTCACCCGTGCGCCTGCTGCGGCGAGCACCGGGCCCTGCTGGCCGCCGCCGGAAGCCAGGCACAACACCGGGACTCCGTCCAGGCTGGCCGGGAACCAGTCACGTGGCACAGGCTCGTAGCCGATGAGGACCACGGACCAGTCACCGTCCCGGGCCCGGGCGATCACCTCGGGCCCGACCGGCCGGGTCCACTCGTTGCCGGCCTCCACCTCACGGTCCCAGGCGGCGCGGTTGTGCGCCACGGGATCAAAATCATCAGCCACACCAGCAGCCTAGGCCCGGAACCGCCGGGGTTGCGCCTCCAGTCCGGGCCCCGCGCGCCAGGCATGGGTCACCGGCCCACGAGGCAGAGCACATGCCGCCGGGCCGGCCTAAGCTCTTGCGGTGTGAGCACGCATGAGCTGGTGCTGCTGCACGGCCAGCCAGGCTCGGCCGCGGACTGGCAGCAGGTCGCAGACCGGCTGCCAGGCACGTTCGATGTCATCGCCATGGACCGGCCGGGGTACGGAACGAGCCAGCAGCCCGCCGGGGGCTTCGTGTACGGTGCTCGCGCGGTCCTGGCTGAGCTGGACGCGCGCGGCATCGGGAGGGCGGTCCTGGTTGGCCACTCCTACGGGGGAGGCGTCGCCCTGTCGGTGGCCCGGCTGGCGCCCGAGCGGGTCGAGGCGCTGGTCCTGCTGGCCAGCGTGGGACCGGACTGCCTGACCGGCTGGGACCGGCTGCTCGCCGCTCCGGTGACCGGGGAAGTGTGCGCGGTCGCGGCGTGGTGGCTGACGCCCTGGCTGGCCCGGGCCCGGCTAGCCGCCATCACCCGGCGGCTGGGGCGGCCGATCACCGCCGACGAGCATGTCAACTGGGACATCTGGGGTCATGCCCATCACGACCACGGTCCGCTGTGGCGCACCTTCCTCACCGAGCAGCGCGCGCTGGTCGGTGAGCTCGACGGCCTCACCGCGTCCCTGCCAGGCATCTCGCAGCCGACGCTGCTGATCGCCGACCCGGACGACACGCTGATCCCCGTCAGCACGACGCATCAGCTGGCTGCCACCCTGCCTGACGCCCGCGTCCAGCTCCTCAGCCGGACCGGGCATCACCTGCCGCGCCGCGGGGCGCTCCAGATCGCGGCGGCGATCACCGATTTCCTGGCCTCGCTGGACGGCCGGCCCGCTCCGGCCTGAGCCCCGCTCCAGTCCCGGCCGTTACCGCGGCACGGCAGGGGTTTGGTGGCCCGGCTGACGGGGGAAGCCGAGGGCGTGTCCATGGTCAGCGAGACCCCTGCCGCCAGGCTGGCGGTGCTCATCGACGCGGACAACGCGCAGCCCGCCATGATCGATGAATTGCTGGCCGAGGTGGCCAAGTACGGCACCGCACACGTGAAGCGGGCCTACGGCGACTGGACCGGGACGAACCTGAAAGGGTGGAAAGACCAGCTGCTCGCCCTGTCCATCCAGCCGATCCAGCAGTTCGCTTACACCCGGGGCAAGAACGCCACCGACGCGGCCATGGTCATTGACGCCATGGATTTGCTGTACTCGGGGCGATTCGACGGGTTCTGCATCGTCTCCAGCGACAGCGACTTCACCCGCCTGGCCGCGCGTATCCGTGAGTCCGGCCTGACCGTGTACGGGTTCGGCGAGCGGAAAACGCCCAAGCCGTTCGTGGCCGCGTGCGACAAGTTCATCTATATCGAGAACCTCACCCACCCCGAGACGGCGGCCGAGCCCGCCGACGAGGCCGGCAAGTCGGCCACGCGGCCCTCCGCGGCCCAGCTGAAGGCGGACAACGCGCTGATCAACATGCTGCGCAACGCGGTGGAGGCGGCTTCCGACGATGACGGGTGGGCCGCATTGGCCTCCGTCGGCCACATCATCACCAACCAGCGGCCGGACTTCGATTCCCGGACCTACGGCTACGCCAAGCTCAGCGACCTGATGGCCGCGACCACGCTGTTCGAATTGGAGCGCCGCAGCCCGGGGGACGGCAAACCGGAGATCATCTACGCCCGCACCAAGCGCCGCCGCCGCCCTCCCGGGCGGCGGAGCACCGGGGCAGCACCGGCCGCCGTGCATGCGTGACCCGGCGGCAGCCGACGCTGGACTTCCGGAAGCCATGACCCGGGCGCAGCGGTTGACCTGAAGCAAGATTGAAGTTCTAGCCTCGTAGCAGCGGCAGGGCGCCGCGGTGGGAGGTACCGGCATGAGCAGGCTCAGCCTGGGGCCGATCGGCATCGCGCTGAACGTCTCAGCCGACGACACGTACCTCAAGGAAGCGGCTGAGCTCGAGGAACTCGGATACTCAACGCTCTGGCTGCCCGGAGGGCAGATCGACACCCTCGACCGGATCGCGGCCATCGTCCGGGCCACCACATCGGTCCCGGTCGCCTCCGCCATCATCCCCGTGGATGTCTACGGGCCGGCCGAGGTCAGCCAGCTCTACGCCGGCCTGCAAGCCAGCGCGCCCGGGCGCTTCCTCGCCGGCCTGGGCGGCCCGCAGCGACCCCGGGCGCTGGGGCCGCTGAACGACTACCTCGACCAGCTCGACCACGCCGAGCCGCCGGTGCCCGCTGGCCGGCGGATCCTGGCCGCGCTCGGTCCCCGCAAGCTGGCGCTCGCGCGCGACCGGGCGGCGGGGCCGTGCTGCTCCTGGTGACACCCGCCTACACCAGGGAGGCACGGCGCATCCTGGGCGGCGATTCCGCCCTCGTCGTCAGCCAGATGATCGTCACCGACACCGACGCCGCCCGGGCCCGCGAGGCCGCCCGGGCCCGGCTGGGCTTCCTGTCCGGCGTCCGCGGCTACCGGGCTAACTTCGCCCGGATGGGATTCACGGACACCGACATCGCCAGCCTCAGCGACCGGCTCGTCGATGACCTGGTGACCTGGGGCAGCACCGACACGATCACGGCGCGGATCAGGGAGCATCTCGACGCCGGGGCCGACCAGGTCGCGCTCACCATCCTGAACCAGGGCGGGCACCCCCGCCTCCTGGACGCGGCCCGGGAGCTCGCCGGCCGGTTGCCGGCTGGCAACGGCCGGCCTCGCGTCAGCCGGCCAGGCGGCCGTGATGACGCCTGATGATCTGGCCGGGCGGGCCCGGCAGCGCGACCTGGTCCGCCGCGGTTACGACACGATCTCGCTGGCCTACCGGGGCGACGATGGCCAGGCGGCCGCGTCGCCGGCTGAGGACACCAGCCGCTACGCGGGCTGGGTCGCGGAACTGGCCGGGCTGCTGCGGCCCGGGGCGCGGGTCGTGGATCTCGGCTGCGGCGCGGGCGTACCGGCGACCCGTGAGCTCACCGGTCACGGGCTGCAGGTGATGGGGGTCGATTTCTCCGCTGTCCAGCTCCGCCGCGCGCAGCGGCTCGTCCCCGCGGCCCGGCTGATCCAGGCTGACATGACTGCCCTGCACCTGAGACCAGCGAGCGCAGACGCCGTCGTGTCCTTCTATGCGCTGATCCACGTGCCCGTCGCCGACCAGCAGGCATTGTTCCCCCGGATCCGGGACTGGCTCCGGCCGGGCGGCTACTTCCTGGCCATCACGGGAGCCACCCAGTGGACAGGGACCGAGCAGTACCTCGGTACCGACATGTTCTGGGATCACGCCGACACGGATACGTACCTGCGCTGGTTCCGGGCCGCCCGGCTCGCGCCGCTGTGGCACCGCTACATCACCGACGGGAACAGCGGCCATACCCTCATCCTGGCCCGGGCCCAGTAAACCCGCCGGGGTGTGTAGGGTCCAGTCTCATGCACTCTGCCGCGTACCTGGCCCACCTCCGCCGCGAATTCGGCGCGTTCGAGGCCTGCCTGGCCGGGGACCTGTCGGCACGGGTCGAGCACTGCGGCCACTGGACCCTGTACGACCTCGCCGACCATCTGGGCCAGGGCAACATGTGGGCGGCGGTGGCCGTGACCGAGCAGCACGGCGACTACGAGGCGCCCGCCGCCCCCCGCGACCGGGTGGCCCTGACGAGCTGGTTCCGTGGCACCTGCGCCACCCTGCTCGCTGCGCTGGACACTGATCCGTCGGGCAGTGCGTGGACCATCGCCCCTCCGCCCACAGTCGGGTTCTGGCAACGGCGCAGGTGCCTGGAAACCCTGATCCACCGCTGGGACGCCGAGCACGCTCTCGGGGCCGTGGGCCCGCTGGACCCGGCGCTGGCCGCCGACGGCGTCGCGGAGGTCGTGGACACCATGGCCCCGCGCCAGGTCCGGCTCGGCCGGACGACCGCTCCCCGGCACGCCATCAGCCTCCGCGCGGGCGATACGGGCTCCTCCTGGATTCTCGGTCCGGGCGAGCCCGTGGCCACCATGGATGCCGCCGCCGCCACCCTGCTGCTGGTGCTGTGGGGGCGCCTTCCCGCACAGGACCCGGCGGTCACCTGGACCGGTGACCGGCGGAAAGCCCTGGCTTCGCTCACCGGCCCCCTGGTGCCCTGAACCCCCGCCACGCAGACGGCCGGGCCTGCTGCGCTGCCACGGGCCCAGGCCAGTACCGTGACAACGTGACCGGCACGGATGTCATCGTCAAGCACATCGGTGCCTGATCATCGAGCAGCGCCGCCTGCGCCTCCGTGCACCGGGCTCCCGGTAGCCAGGTCAAGGGCGTTGCCGCCAGAGACGCTTGAGATACCTGATGAGTCTGCGGATCAGGAAATACATCGGGGCCATGCCTTTCTTCCGCACCGCGGTCGCAAACGGCGATGGACGTGCCAGTCATGAAGCTGGCCAGCCCGTCGCATGGTCTGACTCTGCCACTCGGCGGCAGCAGGCGCTGAGCTGAGTGCCATGACCTGACCCTGGCACAGGTCCTGGATAGCTGATGCGCCGGCCGCGGCACCGCGCGAGTCGGGATACTGGGAGGATGCCTGTCTGACTTCACCACATCGTGGTTGACGCTTACGACCTGCCCCGGCTGGCCCGGTTCTGGGCACAGGCGCTCGGCCGGGAGATTCTGTCTGAACGCGAGCGCGAGATCTCGACCTGACCAGCAGCGCGGAAGATCGTGACCAGGAGATCGAGCGCCTGCTCGCGCTCGGAGCCCGCCGGGTCGACATCGGGCAGACCGGCACCGACTCCTGGACCGTCCTGGCCGACCCTGAAGGCAACGAGTTCTGCGTGGTGCGCCCGAAGCGGACACTCACCCGGTAAGGCCGGTGCCGGCGGCACGGACCGGCGCTGTCCGGGCGGTGTAGCGTCGGCCCATGCCCCCGTTGCGCCAGCGTCCCCCTTTCGTGGCCGACGAGCGGACCCAGCTCGTCGGATGGCTTGACTTGCAGCGCGCGATCGTGCACATGAAAGGTGCCGGGCTGACGGACGCGGAAGCCCAGCGCCCGGTCCTTCCTGCCTCACCGCTCATGACGGTGGCGGGAGTCGTCTCCCACTTGCGCTGGGTCGAGAACCTGTGGTTCGAGATTGTCTTCCTGGGGCGGCCGGCCGCTGGCCCGCATTTCGAGGGCCCGGAGGACGCCGACATGATGGTGCCCGGCGTTCCGCTCACCCAGCTCCTCCAGGACTACGAACGCCAATGTGCCGTATCTAATGAGATCATCGCGGCTCATCCGCTGGATGAGGTGGGCAAGCACCCCGACTTCGACGCCGCCGCGGCAACCCTGCGGTGGATGATCATTCACATGGTGGAGGAGACCGCCCGGCACGCCGGTCATCTGGATGCCATGCGGGAACTGCTCGATGGGCAGAAGGGCTACTACTGACCGCCGGCGTGCCGCGAGCCGGTGCGCAGCGAGCCAGATTGGCGGCCCACCCCTGCCCCGGGCTGCCGCTACGATCCGGCGTATGGCCTCACCTGATAGCGGCCTTCCGCGGAACATCGGCGCCCCCGCCACCCGGGCGCTGACCGCAGCTGGGTATACGGACGTGAAGCAGCTTGCGGGTGTTCCGGCTGCGGAGCTCAGGAAGCTGCATGGCGTGGGCCCGAAGGCGCTCAGGCTGCTCCAGGAAGAGCTTCAGCGGCAGGGCATGTCGCTCGGCTGACGCCAGCGCAGAGCGGCCGGCTTCTCTGACCTGTCCCTGGCAGCCGGCGAGTTCGCTGGCGATGTCGAGATGCCCGACGTGGCGGGCGTACTCCTGCAGCAGGTGGAACAAGATCCGCTCCAGCGGGGGCGGGTCGGCGCCGTCCCACCGCTCGCCGGGCTGGCCGACGTCGGCCAGGTCGTGTGACGCCGCGATGATCCGGGTCCGCGCGGCCTGGGCCCGCAGGCCGGTGACCAGCCCGGTGAGTGTCTCCTCCGGAGCGACGTACCAGCGGCCGTCCCGGCTGTCGGCCCAGGGGTCCGGGACGTCGCGGCCCTCGAAGCCACATTCGAGCCACCGCATCTCCACGTGCGTGAGGTGCTTGAGCAACTCCAGGGGCGTCCAGCCGGAGGGCAGCCGGCTCCGGCGCAGTTCGGCGGCGGGCAGGCCCTCCAGCTTGCTGACCAGCCGGGACCGGAAATAGTCGAGGTAGCCGAGGAAGACCTCAGCACGTGACGCCACCGGGGTGGTGGGCTCAGGAAACGGGATGCTCACCTCCATAGCCTGCACGGCCCGGCCGCACCGTGTCACGCGCACGCCCGTGCCGCGGCCTGCTGCCGTGCTCGCGTGCGCCCTCGCCCCGCTCCGGGCCCGGCTCCGGGCGCTATGCGAGACTTGCCGATATGGATCTCCGGCCCGGCCCTCAGTGCGGCCGGCCGGGGACCGGCCCCGCCCGGGCGCCCGGCCCGGGCCGGGCCCGCACGTCATGAGGGTCACTGGTGGCCGGCCGAGCACCACCGCCGTCGAAGACCCGCAGGTCCGCAACGCGAGGAACGCGGTCTACGCGGTTTTCTTCGGCGCGGGGTTCATCTTCGCGAGCTGGGCCTCCCGGATTCCCCAGGTCCGGGCGGAACTGGGGGTGGGCCCGGGCGTTCTCGGGCTGGTGCTGCTGTCCGCCGCGGTCGGCGCGGCTTTCGGGACCTCCCTGTCCGGCCTGCTGATCGGCTGGATGGGCGAGATCCGCACCGTGAGCACGATGGCGTGGGCCGCGGTCGCCGGCATGGTGGTGGTGGCGGCGGGCTGCCAGCTGGGCCCGGGAGGCATTCCCGAGGTGGCAGGCGGGCTGTTCCTGTTCGGCATCGGCAACGGCGCCTGGGATGTCGCGATGAACGTGCAGGGCGCCGCGGTGGAGCGCGAGCTGCACCGGGCGATCCTGCCCAGGTTTCATGCCGGGTGGAGCATCGGCACGGTGGCGGGGGCAGGCGTCGGCGCGGTGATGGTCGCCTTCCATGTGCCGGTCCCCGTTCACCTCATCGCCGCCGGGCTCCTCGTCGCCGTGGCCGTGCCCGCGGCGGCACGCCGCTTCCTGCCCAGCGCCCGCACCGCCGACCACCGGGATCCGGGCCAGCCCGATCCCGGCAGTCCGCGGCGTCGCGCGCTCGCCGCCTGGACCGATCCGCGCACCCTGCTGATCGGGCTGTTCGTGCTCTGCATGGCGTTCACCGAAGGGACCGGCAACGACTGGCTGAGCCTCGGGGTCATCGATGGCTACCACACCGCGGCGGCGGTGGGCACCCTCACGTTCGCCCTCTTCCTGGCCGCGATGACCGCGGGCCGCTGGTTCGGTCCCCGGCTCATCGACCGCTACGGGCGGGTGCGGATGCTGCGGGCCTGCTCGGCCACCGCCCTCACCGGCCTGCTCATGATCGTCTTCGGCGGCGTCCTGCCGGTCGCCCTGGCGGGGGCGGTGCTGATGGGGCTGGGCACGTCACTGGGCTTCCCGGTCGGGCTCAGCGCGGCCGCCGACGATCCCCGGTATGCGGCGCCCCGGGTGAGCACCGCCGCGTCCATCGGCTACCTGGCCTTCCTCGCCGGGCCGCCGGCCATCGGCTTTCTCGCCGACCAGGTCGGGGTGCTGCGCAGCCTGGCCGTCACCGGCGTCCTGATCGCCACGGCCTTCATCCTCGCCCGTTTCACCAGGCCGCTCCCCCAGGCCGGGCCGGCCGGCCGCCGCGCCCCGGGTGAGCTCCAGGTGCCCGCGATGTCGGTCACACCGGACGGCGATCTGCGGGTCATGGGTGGCGATGATGACCGTCATCTGGTTCTCCCGGCGCAGCGTGGCCAGCAGGCCGAGGATCGCGCTGGCGTTCTGTGAGTCGAGGTTGCCGGGGCTGAAAGCCGGACCGGCTGGTCCACCAGATCACCGAGGCCGGCCGGGCAGAGCTCGACCGCTGGCTGAGTGAGCCGAGCGTCCCCACCCGTGGCTACCGGGACGATTTCTTCCTCAAGGTGATGGCCGCCGCCCAGGCCGGAGATCCGGCGATGCTGGCCGCGGTGCTGCGGCGCCAGCGGGTGCATCTGCTCACGGAACTGCGCAGCCTGTCGGACGCCAGCGCCGCTGCCGCCGGGGCCCCCGTGGTGGCCCTCCTGGTCAAGGCGGCTGAACTGCACGTCCGCGCGGACCTCGGGGTGGTTGACGCGGCCGAACATGATCTCAGCCCGGCCGTGCTCGCGGCTCTCCAGGTCCCCTCGGCGCCGGCGGCGTCCCCCAGGTCCCGCGCCGACCCAGCCTGACAGCAGGCGCGGCCGGGGCGCCGGGGCGGGAGCACGACGGGCTGGGGTGCCTGCCTACACCGTGAATCCGATCGCGCGCAGTTGCGCGCGCCCGCTGCCGGTAATGTCGGCGGGCCGCCAGGGTGGCAGCCATTGCCACTCGACCCGGAAGCCGGAGACGTCGCTGACCCCGGCCAGCTCCGCCCGGATCTGGTCCTCCATGATGCTGGTCAGCGGGCAGGCCGCGGAGGTCAGCGTCATCGTGATCACGGCGGTCCGGTCCTGCATCTCGACGCCGCGGACGAACCCGAGGTCCACGATGTTGACGCCGAGGTCCGGGTCGATCACGTCGAGCAGGGCGTCACGGACCGCCGCCGCCCGCGCGTCCGGCAGCATCCCGGCCCGCCCCGGGGCGCCGGCATCGCCGCGGCCGCCGCCGGGGCGGCGGGTCCCGGCGGCCGGGCCGCGGGCCCCGTCACCGCTGGGGCTGCGGGTCCAGCCGGCGGAGGGGCCGCGGGTCCAGCCGGCGGCGGGGCGGAGCCTGCCCGGCTGGCCTGCAGCCCCGCGGGCCGCAGCGTCAGCTCCACCCGGCAGGTCGGGCTGGCGATCCAGTCCGCCGTGCCGTGCGCCTTGCGGCGGACCCGGACGATGTCCTCGCCCGCCTCGACATCCCCCGCCACCAGGATGAGCCGCGCCGGGCTGAGCCCGGCCTGCTCGGCCCGGACAATCACCCGGTCGAGCAGGCGGGCGACCAGCTCGCAGGTGCGTCCCGGGCCGAACCGCAGCCGGGCCTGGGCGCGCACCGCATCCAGGCCCATCACGGCCCCCAGAGCCGCCCGCCCGTCCGGCTCGGCCAGGCGGACCTGCTCTTCCCCGACCCGCAGCTCCGCAGCCAGCGACTGGCCGGCCAGCGTCCCCGGCTCACTCACCGGCCGACGTCCACCCAGATGGTGCCGTCCTCACCGACCTTGCAGCCGAAGACGGTGAGCTGGGCGTTGTCCGGGTTGATGCCACAGCCGGTGCCCGCGTCGAACTCCCACAGGTGCCGGGCGCAGACCAGCGTCTCCCCGTCGAAGTCGCCCTCGTCCAGCGGCCCGGCCTGGTGCGGGCAGGTGTTGGCGTAGGCGCGGACCTGACCGCCCACGTTCATGAGCAGGACCTCCTGCCCCTCGACGGTCACGGAGGTCATGTCCCCCTCCCACAGGTCGTCGAGGCTGATCCTCTCGCGCCACTGTGCTGCCTGGGCAGGCTGAGCCGCCTGGGCAGTCTGGGCGGTCGGGGCGCCCTCCACCGTCAGCCCGCTCCCGCCGCGGCGGCGCTGGCGGGATCGAGCACCCCGCCCAGGAAGTCTTCCCGCGCCGCCCGGGCCCGGGCGGCCACCTCGTCGGCGGACCTCCCCTGCTCCGGCAGCGATTCCAGGGACCGCCCCAGTCCGTGCGCGGCCTCGTCGGCGCGGGCCGACCAGCGCCCGACCCACTTGCCCAGCACCTCACGGTTCTCAGGCCGCTGGGCGACGGCCAGCTCGGCCAGGGCGCGGCTCCAGCGTCCGCGCCGCTGGGCGTCGGCAGCCAGGAACGACGCAAGCAGCCAGGTGAGATCGTCGCCGTTGGCCCGGGCCACCTCGCCGAGCTGGGTGAGCAGCACGTTGTCCAGGGTCGGGCCGAGCACCAGGTTCAGCGCCGTGAACGCCTCCCCCCAGTCGTAGCTGACCAGCGCGTACTCCACCGCCTTGCGGGCCGGCTGCCAGCCGGCGTCGCCCTCCCACAGCGACCGTTCCGCGGAGCCGATACCCGAGTCGGGCCGGCTGATCTGCAGCTCCCGGGTGCGGTAGGCGATCGTGGTGACCCGGCGCAGGAAGTCGGCGGTGCAGAAGCCGGGTGATGTAGAGGGGGTGCCATGTAGCCGACATAGGCCTCGACCTGCTGGAAGCGTGGCAAGGTAACGCGACGGGGTGAGCAGATGGCCCAGCAGGGCTTGACCACCAGCGACGGCGCCCGAGCCCGCGTCGGTGCTTGCCAGCACGCCAGCGACGCCGCCCTGCCTCCGACTGCAGGCCAACATAGGTCTTGTAGGTCAGCGTGTCGGGGTCGCGAAGGTGTCCCAGTCGCTGGCCTGCAGCGGTGAGTTGTCCCGGTAGGTCAGCGAACCACAGGTTGGGCGCGAACGACGGGTTCTGACTCGAACGCCGCGGCCCGGTTCGCGCGCAGGGTCCAGTTCTGTTGGGTGACGATCATCATATTCGTTGGGCATCTTGCGCACATCACCGAACGCGCTGAATGTGCGGCGCGGGCGCGGCTTGCGCGCCGGATCAGGCCCCAGGCCTGCTTTCCGCTCTGGGGCTGCCCCGGGATGCCACCTCGGCCACCACGTCACCGTCGTCGTTCGCGGTCACGGTGTGCACGGTGTTGGTCAGGTCCGGGAACGCGGTGACGCAGCCCGGTCCGACAGCGGCTCTGCCGATCGTGCCGACCGTGCCGTCGCCGCGGAGCACCCGCTGCTTGCCCCAGACCTCGACCGGCACGTACGAGAGGCTGCGTTGATCGAGCACAGGTCGGCCATCCCGTTCGGATGTCGTGCGCCCGGTAGCGGTCGAAGAACTCGGTGACGTCGGCGGCAGCCGACGCGGTGGATCACGCGTAGGGCAGGGCCGGCGCGCCTGCCCTGCTGTGCTCATCCTGCCTCCTCGGCGATGGCGATCGCGTCGAAGCGCTTGACCGGAGCCGCCGGTACAGCTCCTGCTGGCACCAGTACGCGGTCACGCCCTATCACGCTCCGGTCATGGTGAACCGCCACGCCTGGTCGATGTCGAGATGCTTCTCCTGGTTGATGGCGCCGGCGTAGTCGGCGGCCTGGGTGCCTTCCATCTTGATCAGCGCGGTGACCACATCGCCGGTGGTGATGACCCGGCCGGTGGTCACGATGAGAGCCGGGAAGGCCCGGATCAGGTCACCGAGAACGCGCCCAGGACACCGGGGCCGTGGCCGCCGATGCCCAGCGGATGCACGGTGACCGCTGCCTGCTCGGCATGGCCTGGTTCCTGGACACCGCGCTGAAGAACGCGGGCGCCGTGTTCGACGACGCGCCCGCGGCCTGGGTCTCCCACGTGGCCACCGCGTTCCGCTCGCGCCCGGGTGAGCCGCAGGTCCCGGGAAGCCAGGCGCTGGTGTCCGCGCTCGACCAGGAATTGCTCGGGGCGGTGCTCAGGTTCCTCCGCGCGGTGGGCACGGACGCCGACCGGCGGGTGCTGGCCCCCCTGTACCTGCAGGAGATGGTCTACCGGGTGCTGCAGCGTGAGCAGTTCGCCCGGCTGCTCGCCATCGCCGCGGCGCAGGCGGCCACCAACCCGGTGTCGGCGGTGCTCGACTACGTGCGGAGGTGGGCTACGCCAGCGTCTCGCACTTCATCAGCGAGTTCCGCGGCCGGTTCGGCGTCACTCCCCGGGCCTACTGCGATATGAACGCCATGCACGCCGAGCTGGGCAGCCGGCGGCTCCCGCAGGACGGCACCCGGGCCTGACCGCGGCCGGCACGACCTGGGGGATCAGGGCTTGACCTTGACCCTGCGTCAGGGTTGCACCATCGTCGCATGCAGAATTTGACCGCCAGCCCGGCCCCCACGGCGACCCGCTCAGCGGTCGCGGTCCGGGGCCTGCGCAAGTCCTTCGGCCAGCAGGTGGTGCTCGACGGCATCGACCTGGAGGTGGCCGAAGGCTCGGTGTTTGCCCTGCTGGGGCCCAACGGCTCTGGCAAGACGACCACCGTGCGGATCCTGTCCACCCTGCTGTCCGCCGACGGCGGGACCGTCCGGGTGGCCGGTCACGATCCAGCCACCGAACCGGACCTGGTCCGCGCGGCGATCGGGGTCACCGGCCAGTTCTCGGCGGTGGACGAACTGCTCACCGGGCAGGAGAACCTGGTCCTCATGGCCGACCTGCACCACCTCGGCCGGGCCGAGGGCCGGCGGCGGGCTGCCAGCCTGCTCGAGCGGTTCGAGCTGACCGGGGCGGCGGGGAAAATGGCCGCGACCTACTCGGGCGGGATGAGGCGCCGGCTCGACCTGGCCATGACACTCGTCGGCGACCCGCGCATCATCTTCCTGGACGAGCCGACCACCGGCCTGGACCCGCGCAGCCGCCGCACCATGTGGGACATCATCCGCGAGCTGGTCGCCCGGGGCGTGACCATCTTCCTGACCACGCAGTACCTGGACGAGGCGGACGAGCTCGCCGACCGGATCGGGGTCCTCGACCACGGCCGGATGGTCGCGGACGGGACGGCCGCCGGGCTCAAACGCCAGATCCCGGGCGGCCGCATCGACCTGCACTTCAGCGACGCCGCCGCGCTGGGCTCCGCGGCCCGGCTGCTCGCCGGGAGCTCACCTGACGAGGCGGCGCTGGTCCTCCAGATCCCCTACGACGGTCGGGCCAGGTCCCTCAAGGACACGCTCGACCGGCTGGACACGCTAGCCATCCCGGAGCCGTCCGTGTCCGTGCACACCCCCGACCTCGACGACGTGTTCTTCGCCCTGACCGGCCAGCCGCGCCCCCACGAGCCCGGCACCGGACAAGACGGCGCCCCCCGGGCCGGGACCGGGCAGGCCGGCACCCGGCAGCTCAGCACCCGACAGGACGGTTCCCGATGACTGCTCTCGCGCTGGCCGCCCGCGACTCGGCCACTATGCTCCGCCGCGACGTGCGGCACTCGATCCGCTTCCCGATGATGACGGTCAGCGGGATCACCGTGCCGGTCGTCCTGCTCCTGCTGTTCGTGGGCGTCTTCGGCCACGCGCTGTCGGCGGGGCTCGGCACCCCGCTCGCGGGAGGCAGCTATGTCAACTTCCTGACCCCCGGCATCCTGGTCATGACGGCGGGTTTCGCGGCCGAGGCGACCGCGGTGAACGTGTGCACCGACATGCGCACCGGCATCATCCCCCGCTTCCGCACGATGGCCATCTCCCGGGGATCGGTGCTCACCGGCCAGGTGGCCGGGAGCCTGATCCGGACCATGCTCAGCGGAGTCCTGGTCGTCGCGGTCGCGCTGCTGCTGGGGTTCCGGCCCTCGGCCGGCCCCGGGGCGTGGATCGCGGCGGCCGGCATGTTCGCCCTGCTAACCGTCGCGCTCACCTGGCTCACGGTGGCGTTCGGGCTGCTGGCCAAGACGCCCGGCGGGGCGAACAGCCTCGCGCTGATCCCCGCGTTCCTCCCCTTCCTCAGCAGCGCGTTCATCCCGGCCGGGTCGACGTCCGGCGGGGTGCGCTGGTTCGCGGAGCACGAGCCGTTCACGCCCATCACCGACACGCTGCGGGGGCTGCTGGCCGGCGGCCCGATCGGCAGCAATGCCGCCCTTGCCATCGCCTGGTGCGCGGGCATCACACTGGGCGGGTACGCCTGGGCCCGGGCCCTGTACAACCGCGGAGGATAGCGATGCTCACCATCGGCCAGCTCGCCTCGTACACGGGGGTGACGGTGCGGGCCATCCGGCACTACCACCAGCGCGGCCTGCTCGCCGAGCCCGCCCGGGACGCCTCGGGTTACCGGCGCTACGACGGGCGCGCGGTGGTCGACCTGATCAGGATCAAGACGCTGGCCGGGGCGGGCGTGCCCCTGGCCCGCGTCCAGGAACTCCTCGGCGCCGAGCCTGCGGAGTTCGCCGGGGCCATCAGGCAGATCGACCAGGCGCTCGAGGAGAAGATCCGCGAGCTCACCCAGCACCGGGCCAAGATCGCCGAGCTCACCGGGGGCGAGCGGCTGTTCCTGCCCCCGGAGATCGTGGAGATCCTCGACGAGCTCCGCGCCATGGGCGTCCGCGAGCGGACGGTGCAGATCGAGCGGGATGGCTGGATCCTGGTGGCCGCCCTCTCCCCGGAACTGGTGCCGGAATGGGTGAGCACGAAGCGGGCCGCCCTGGACGATCCGGAGTTCCGCCGTATCTACGTCCTGGGCGACCAGGCTCTCGACTGGGATCCGGCCGACCCGAGAATCGCGGACCTGGCCGACGCGATGGCGGACTGGGCCGCGCACAGCCGCCCGGACACCTCCCCGGGCGAGACGTCTGCCAGCCTGGCCGCGGTGGCCCTGATGGCCTCGCACATCGTCGGCTCCTCGCCGTCCTGGGCACGTCTGAACGAGCTCTCCCAGAAACGGCTCGAGGCCCTGCGTGACCAGCCGGGGCCCCCGGTCACCGGGACCATCGAGATCCGCGGGCCCCGGCTGGTGCTCCGGGCGCTGCGGGCCGGCGAGATCGACGAGGAATGGCAGGCCATGCTGGATGCCGATCCGATGGCCATCGCCGGGCCGCTTGATGAGCCGGGCTTCCGCGCCCGGCTGCGGCAGTCGGGCGCGCTGGCCGATGGCCAGCTCGATCTGGGCATCGACCTGGACGGCCGGCTGATCGGGCGCATCCAGACGTTCGTGCCTCCGGGCCGCCCGCTGCCCCCGGGCACCTTCGACGTCGGGATCGGCCTGCGCCAGCACGCGCGGGGCCGGGGATATGGCCGCGAGGCCCTGTCCCTGCTGACCGGCTGGCTGTTCGAGCACGCCGGCGCCGAGGTCATCGAGGGCGCCACCGACCCCGCGAACGCGGCGATGCGGACCGTGTTCCAGCGGTCCGGGTGGGCCTCGTCCGGGCCGGTGACCGAATCCGGCCGCGACTGGGACGCGTACCGGATCACCCGGGACGACTGGCGGGCGCGGTCCTGCGGGGCCGCGGCACCTAGCTAACGCCGCGCGGACCGCTGGGCCGCGAAGTACGCGCTGGACTCCTTGCTGTACAGGAACACGATCGCGCCCAGCCCGACGAGCCAGACCAGGATGCCCACGATCAGGGTGCCCACGGCGTGGACCCGGGCGAAGGACACGATCAGGTCCAGGGTGTTGATGGCGAAGAACACGGTGGCGACGATCCTGGCCCAGCCGCGGCCCCGGCCGTTGGCCCAGGCCATCCACAGCCACAGCCCGATGGCGATCAGTCCCCCGATGATCGAGGTGACCACCCCCGCAACCTCCGCGGTGTGCACCTGCGCGGTGGTGTAGTGCGGGTAGTGCACGAGGATGTCGTGCTTGAGGCTGCTGATGGTCACCAGGGTGACGATGACCACGATCGCGCTGAGCGCGGCGCCGGCGTACATGAGCCGGACCGCGTTGCGCACCGACGCCGGGGGCTCTGCGCGGACCGGCTCCGCCTCCGGCGGCACAGACGGATAAGACTCATACATCGCTGCTCCCCGTGGATAGGGCCGCCCGGCGGACCGCTCCCCCGGCGGCCGGCCAGCGCCGCACCATTTATTTCCCCGTCACATTACGCTGCCCGGATACAGCCATTCAGCCTGTTTTGTCTTGCCGGGCCGGGAGCCTGCACCGGAGCGGGCGGCGGCCTGAACACCACCACCCCGTCCTGCCGCTCCCGGCGAGGAAACTACTCTAAGGGTTCCCTCTTCACGGCCTGATATCCCGGGTGAACCGGGCGCTGGGGTCACCATGCAGATGCCCCGGCGGGAGCTTCCGGCCGCACACGACGAGCGCGAGATCCTGGGCCGAGCCGGACACGGGCGTCCCGGACCCGAACGACCAGTCCAGGTCGTCGGCGCGCAGCTCGATCCCGTCGAGATCGGTGCCGAAGAACCGGACCGACTTCGCGGCGGTGACGCCGTCCAGGACGATCCCCAGGCGCTCCGCGGGAACCTGGCGGCCCAGGCCCAGGGCCACGGTGATATCCAGCCCGTGGATCACGTCGTGGGTCAGCGCACCCTGGTAACCACCGCCCGGCGGCTTCCACGGGTTCCGTTCGTTGTCGCGCAGGGCCGCCGCCAGCCGGGCGGGCGGCGCGGCCGCGTCCCGGCGGGCGCAGCGGTCGGCCATCCGGTTGACGTTCCCGCGCGACCTGATCATCTCGAACGCGAACCGCGCGGCCGGATAGCGCAGCGGCATCGTGATGTGGGCCACGACTTCGCGGACCCGCCAGCCGGCGCACAGCGTCGGGGAGTCCCACGACCCCGGCGGCAGCCCGCCGAGGATCGCGGCCAGCTCCCGGCGCTCGGCCGCGATCGACGCGGTGATCTCCTCGTTCTGCGCCTGTGCGTGGGTCATCGCGTTCGCTCCGCCCCGGCCCCGCCGTCCAGGGTCGCGAGGTAGCGGGCAAAGCGGTCCAGCGAGGTCAGGAAGCCTGCCTGGGCCTGCGGGGACCGGATCGCCTCGGGCACCCTGACCTGGTGGATCTCGACCCCGGTGCGGGAACCGCCGAGGTCGGTGAAGGTCACGGTCACCGTCATCCCCGAGTGGGCCTCGGTCCACACGAGCCGTTCCGGCTCCGCGACCTCGTCGTACACGGCCCGGGTGGGGTACCGGCTGCCGTCCGCGTCGTTGATCATGACGGTCTCGAACGAACCGCCCGGGCGGGCATCCACCGTGATGTGCTCGACCGGGGCGCTGGTCCCGGCCGGGCCCCAGAAGTGGGTGAGGTGTTCTGGCCGGGTCATGCACTCGAACACGAGCTTGCGGGGCGCCTCGAAGACCCTCGTGAAGATGAGTTCATCGGTTGCTGCCGTGGGGTCACTCACTGGTCATTCCCTTCGTCCGAAGTCGCTGGCTCCTGGCCGGGATCGTTGCCCGCGGCCTGCTGGATGTCGCGCAGGTGGGCGTCGAGCTTGTCGAACCGCTCCGCCCAGATCCGGCGGTTGTCCTCGATCCAGGCGGCGGCCGAATCGAGCACGGCGGCCTCCAGGTGGCAGGGGCGGAACTGGGCGCGGCGGCTCCGCGAGATGAGCCCGCAGCGCTCGAGCACCTTCAGGTGCTTGGAGATCCCGGGCAGGGTCAGGTCGAAGGGAGCGGCCAGCTCGTTCACCGTGGCGTCTCCCCGCGCCAGGCGGGCCACGATGGCCCGGCGGGTCGGATCCGCCAGGGCCGTGAACGTGGCATCGAGCTGGTGCTGCGCCACCGCCGTCCCAGCACTGGCCATCTGACCTCCCCCAATCCTGATCCCTGCCCAGTATTAAACCATCAAGTTAATTAACTGTCAAGCTAACTACTCCCTCATGGCGCCGGGGGCTTCGATGATCACGGGCAATCCCGCCGACACATAGCGCCCCCTATCGCCCGTGATCATGGAAGACGCCGCCGACAGCGGCTGTACCGTGCCGTCATGGCTATCTCGTTCAGCGCGGAGACGCTCAGGCTGCTGGAGGGGCGGAACTACGCCGTCCTGGCCACCATCAACCCCGACGGCAGCCCGCACACCTCCACCATGTGGGTCGGTCTCGACGGGGATGACCTGCTGTTCTCCACCGTGGAAGGACGCGTGAAGCACCGCAACATGCTGCGCGACCCCCGCGTCAGCGTCACCGTGTGGGACTCGGCGGACCCGGAAATCTCCGTGGACCTCCGTGGCCGGGTGTCGATGACGCCCGACCCTGAGCGGCTGCTGCACATCCAGTTGTCGCGCAAATACGACGCCGATCCCGGCGAGGACAGGCCGGGCGCGCACCGCGTGATCGTGCGGATGGCGGTGCAGAAGGCGGCCGGGCATGCCGCCTAGCCCAGCAGCCGGGCATGCCGCATAACCCGTGATCACCTACGAGTGGCGCGGGCCATTCACTACCAGCGAGGTCAGCGCGCTGCACGCGGCGGCTTTCGGCCCTCGGGAGGCCGCCCGGAACTGGCGGGATCAGGTGGAACGCCACAGCCTGGGCTGGGTCTGCGCACGAAACGGGGATGAGCTCGCCGGGTTCGTCAACGTGGCCTGGGACGGTGCGGCCCACGCCTTCATCCTCGACACCATGGTCGCCCCCCGGCTGCACCGGCAGGGCACCGGCACCAGGCTGGTCGCCCGCGCCGTCGAGGAAGCGCGCCGGGCGGGCTGCGCATGGCTGCACGTCGACTTCGAGGAGCACCTGCGGCCCTTCTACCTCCGCGGCTGCGGATTCACCCCCTCCCCCGCCGGCCTCATCGCCCTGTGATGGGCGAAGTCGCCACGCAGGCCGCAGGAGTCCCGGACCGCAGGAGTCCCGGACCGCAGGAGTCCCGGACCGCAGGAGTCCCGGACCGCAGGAACCCGCGGCCGGGCTGGAGCAGCTCCGGCCCCAACCGGACTACTGAATAGCCGACGAATTGGACCTTATCAGGGACCCGGTTGGTGCCTACGGTCACGTACATGAGCACCATGACCCAGACCGGGCACCCCGGGCCCACGCCGCCCGGCGCGCAGTCCGGCCACGAAGCCCCGCGCACCCGGCTCGTCAGCGGCCGCCTGGCGCTGGCGCTCCTGTCCTCTTTTGGCGCGCTCACCAGCTTCTACCTGCTGCTGTCGGTGACACCGATGTACGCCGTGTCGGCAGGCGCCGGGAGCGCCGAGGCCGGCGTGGTGACCGGCTCGCTCATGCTGGCCACCGTGCTGGCCGAGTTCGCCTCGACCAGGCTCATGAGGCGTTATGGCTACCGCACGGTGTTCGCCACCGGGGCGCTGCTGCTGGGCGGGCCGGCCCTGGCCCTGCTGGCCCCGCACAGCGTGGCCGCGATCCTCGCGGTCAGCATCACCCGTGGCATCGGCTTCGGCCTCAACACCGTGGTCATCGGAGCCCTGGTCGCCACCGCACTGCCCAGGGAGCGGCGCGGTGAGGGGATCGGCCTGTCCGGAGTCGTGGCCTGCGTGCCCGCGATCGTGGCGCTGCCGTCCGGCGTCTGGCTGGCCGAGAACACCGGTTACGCGGTCGTCATAGCGATCACGGCCGTCAGTGCCCTGGCCCCGCTGGCGGCCATCCCCTGGCTGGCCGGCCCGGCTGATGGCCGGGACGACGCGGATGCGGACCCGTCTCAGCCGGCTGGCCTGCTGACCAGCCTGCGATCCGGCGGCCAGCTGCGGCCGTCCCTCGTCTTCGCGGCGACGACCGTGTCGGCTGGTGTGGTCGCTTCGTTCCTGCCGCTCGCGGCCGGCGTGTCCGGAGGCGTCGCCGCCCTCGGGTTGCTCGTGCAGGCCGTCGCCTCGACGGCGAGCCGCTGGTGGGCCGGGCGCCACGGTGACCGGCACGGCCACGCTGGCCTGCTGGTCCCGGGACTGCTGACCGCCGCCGCGGGGATGACCCTGCTGATCTGGGTGACTGCCCCGGTCGCCCTGATCACCGGCATGTGCCTGTTCGGGATCGGCTTCGGGATCAGCCAGAATGTCACCTTCGCGCTGATGATCGACCGCGTCCCGGTCTCCGGCTACGGCACGGCCAGCGCCCTGTGGAACCTGGCCTACGACGCCGGATACGGGGCCGGGCCTGCGGTGTTCGGCGTCTTCGTCGTGTACACCGGCTACCCGGCGGCCTTCGCCCTCACCGGAATGCTGATGCTCGCCGCGCTCGTCCCAGCCCTGCGTGACCGCAGAGGTGGCGCAGGGCCCGGGCGGACGGAGTGCCCGGATCAGCCGGCCTGCCAGCGGGCAGAGTCGACACCATGAACGATTCCGCCGCCCTCGTTACCGGCGCCCTCGTTACCGGCGCCAACAAGGGCATCGGCAAGGAAATTGCCCGGCAGCTCGTGGCCGCCGAGTTCACCGTGTATCGGCGGTGGGCGCAGGAGAGCGGGGCCGGCTGGGCTATCGACGGCCCGTCCGGCCTCCTCGGGCAGATCAGCCTGCGCCGCCTGGAGCTGGCCGAGGGCCTCACCGAAGTGTCCTACTGGGTGGTGCCCGCGGCCGCGGGCACCGGGTGGCGCCGCGCGCGGTGTGCGCGCTGAGCGCGTGGCTGTTCGACCATCTCCGGCTGCACCGGGTCGAGCTGGCTCACTCGACGATGAACCCCGCCTCCTGCCGGGTCGCGGACCACGCCGGCTACCCGCTCGAGGGGACCAAGCGGCGCGAGTGCCTGCACCGCGACGGCTGGCACGACATGCACCTGCACGCCCGCCTGGCCGGCGACCCCCGGCCCGCCCTGGCTGGCATGATGCCCGGAGGCGGCTGAGAGGTGAGCATGGACGCGAAGTTCCAGCATCAGGTCACGGTCCGGTGGCGCGACGTGGACGCGCTCGGGCACGTCAACCACGCGGTGTTCCTGACCTATCTCGAGGAGGCCCGGGACGCGTTCTTCGCGCAGACGTTCGGCGACCCGGACTACGTGGTGGCCCGGGTCGAGCTCGACCTGCGCGCGGAGGTCCGCTACCCGCAGCGGCGGGTGACCGTGCGGCTGGAGGTGGAGCGCCTGGGCAAGACCAGCCTGACCACGCACGAGACGGTGCTCACGCCAGCCGGGGAGGTGGCCGCCGAGGCCCGCGTCGTCACCGTCCGCTGGGACCGCCGGGAGCGCAGGCCGGTCCCGTTCAGCGAGGCCGAACGCGCCAGCCTGGCCGCTGCGGTCTCCGGCTGACCCCGGCCCGCTCACCCGCCCAGGCGGGCCTCCCCGCGCAGCAGAGCCGGCAGGTCCTGCGGCGCCGTCGCCGCGCCGGTGAGTCCGTGCGCCGAGAACCACCTGGCCACGTTCACCGCGTCCCGGTCCAGGAACTCGGCGCCGCGCGGGTTGGCGATCACGTCCACCACCTGCGGCAGGTCGATCAGGATCAGCCGGCCCCGGTGGACCAGCAGGTTGTACGCGGACAGGTCACCGTGAGCCAGACCGTGGCTGGCCAGGACGACCAGCGCATCCACGAGCTGGTCCCACAGCCAGGCCAGCTCGCGGGGGCCGGGGCGGAGCTCGGCGAGCCGGGGCGCGGCGCTGCCGTCGGGCTCGCCGATGAACTCCAGCACCACCTCGGTGCCGAGCACCTGGACCGGGTACGGCACCGGCACCCCGCAGCCATACAGCCGGGACAGCGCGCCGAACTCGGCGCTGGCCCACTGCCGGGCGATCATCTGCCGCCCGGCCGCGGTGCGCTGGGCCATGGCCCGGGTGTCGCGGGATTCGCGGACCCGCCGGCCTTCCAGGTAGGCGCTGTCCCGGTGGAACATCCGGTGCGCGGCATCCCGGTACCGCTTCGCCGCCAGGAGGCAGGAGCGGCCGCCCGCGGGCAGGCCGCGGCGCAGCAGGAACACGTCGGCTTCCTTGCCGGTCTTCAGGATGCCCAGCTCGGTGTCGACCGCGGCCAGGTCGGTCACCAGCCAGCGCGGGTGAGGCTCGGGTCCCCGCTCGAGCGGGGCCGACTGGTCCCAGGTGGACCAGCGGTCGCCTTCGGGCAGGCCATCAGCGCCGTCGAAGGCGTCCAGAGCAGGCAGCGCACGGCGATGCCGGTTGCGCTTGGCGAAGGTGGGTTCGTCGTCGTCAAAACGCCGCTTGCGGCGGCGGTACGCAGGATCGGGCACGGCAGGTGCTCCTCAGGCGGGCGGACAGCGAGGGCATGGCGAAGCGTGAGACATGCACATGCATCGGTAACCCTCCTTCCGCTCGGCCGGCATCGCCGGCTCTCGGCCTGTGCGCCCGAGGCTGCCAGCCCCGCCCGGCCACGGCAACTGATTTTCCGGGGCCTGCCTGGCGTCCCCCCGCCGCTCGTGTCACAGTGCAACGGAAAGACCGTTATTTCTCCTAACGGTCCTTATCGGTCTGCCCGTGCTCGCTGGGTCACGTCGTTCGAAGAGGAGAGGCCGACGCGATGGTGAATGTGCAAGGGACCTGCGACGCGAGGTTCGGGCCGGTCCGGGACGCGCTCGCCGGGCAGCTCGAATCCGGCAACGACACCGGCGCGAGCATCACGGTGGATGTCGGCGGGCGCACCGTGGTCAACATCTGGGGCGGCTGGTGCGACGCCGGGCACCACAGGCCGTGGGCGGAGAACACGATCACCAACGTGTGGTCCACCACCAAGGCCGTCACCAACCTCGCCGCGCTGATGCTGATCGACCGGGGACTGCTTGATCCTTATGCGCCGGTCGCCAAGTACTGGCCGGAGTTCGCCGAGAACGGCAAGGAGCACATCGAGGTCCGGCACATTCTCAGCCACACCTCCGGGGTCTCCGGCTGGGAAGCCCCGTTCACCACCGAGGACATGTACGACTGGGATCTGTCCACCCGCCGGCTCGCCGGCCAGGCCCCCTGGTGGGAGCCCGGCACCGCGTCGGGCTACCACGCGCAGAACCAGGGCCACCTGGTGGGTGAGCTGGTGCGCCGCCTGACCGGCCAGCACCTGAAGACGTGGCGGGTCGGTGATCATGATGGATCTGGACACGGGGACCACGGTCAGCTACATGATGAACAAGATGGGGCCGGGCATCATCGGCTCGGACCGCTCCGAGGCGTACGTGCGGGTCATCCGGGACTGCCTGGCCTGACGGCGCCGCGTCAGCGGCCGCTGAGCCTCAGCGGCCCCTGAGGTAGGCGTCCGCGAGCTTCGGCGGCGCGCAGGCCAGCCAGGCGTCGGTCAGCGCGTCACGCAGCGCCCCGTCCGCGACATCCCGCATCTGGATCAGCACCGCGGAAAACCCGTCGAAGTGCGGGATCGTGAAGAACGCGCCGGTGTTCGCGGCGAGCACGGCCTCTTTCTCGCCGAGGTCCTCGACCCGGACGGCGAGGATGGGGCCGTCCGGCGGCGTCTCGTCGCCGAACCGCCTGATGTCGGCCTTGCTGAACGGCCGTTCCCACGCGAAGGCCTTGCCCGTGACGAACCAGGTCCGGTTCCCGTGACGCTCGTTCTCGGTAACCTCGGGCAGGTCCAGGGCCATCCGCGCCGCGTCGTCGAAGGTCGCCACCGTCCTACCGTACGTTGCGGACCGCGCGGCCTGGCGGGGACGGTGCCGGGACGGTGCCGGGACGGTGCCGTGGCCGGCGCCGGTGCTCCGGGCGCTAGGCCGGCGGGCGGAACGGCGTGAGGTCGGTGCCGGAGTCCAGGCCCAGGGCGGCGCGCGCGGCGATGTCGCCGGCGTAGGGACCCATGGTGAGCCCGTCCGCGCCCAGCCCGGTGGCGATGATCAGCCCGGGCACGCCCGCCACCGGGCCGAGCAGGGGCCGGTCGCCGGGGGCCGCCGGGCGGAAACCCACCCGGGTCTCCAGGTACGTCGCGGAACCCAGGCCCGGGGCCACCGCCAGGGCCTGCGCCAGCACCTCGGCCAAGCCGGCCGCGGTGACCTGGTAGCCGAAGCCGGCCTCCGGCTCGCGGGTCGCCCCGACGACGACCCGGGAGTCGTCGAAGGCCAGCAGGTAGTGGCCGCTGCCGGCGGGCAGCACCACCGGCCAGTCACCCGTGCCGGCCGATCCGAGTGAGAGATGCACGATCTGGCCGCGCTGGGGAGTGACCCGGACGGTGACCCCGGCCGGCTCTGCGAAAGCCGGTGTCCAGGCGCCGGTGGCCGCGACGACGGCGTCGGCCTCGATCAGGTCACCCCCGATCAGCACGCCGGCGGCCCGTCCCGCGCGGCAGGCGAGCACGGCCTCACCCGTCCTGACCGCGACCCCGTTCCGCTGGGCGGCCCGGATCAGGGCGTCCCTGATCTTCCGCCCGTCGACCCGGGCCGCGCCCGGGATGTGCACCGCCGCCAGCCCGGCGCGCAGCGGCGGGAACAGCGCCTGCGCCTGCGGCCCGGTGATGACCCGGACGTCGCCCATCTCCGGGTTCGCGGCGTGCCGGGCCGCCAGCGACGCCCTGGCCCGCTCCAGCTCGTCCGCACGGCCGGCCACGATCAGCGCCCCGACCTGGCGGTAGGAGACGTCCTGCTCCCCCAGCGCGGCGAGTTCGGAGACGAGCGCGGGATACGCCCGCGCGGCCGCGCAGGCCAGCGCGTACGTGGCCGGATCGCCGATTCCGGAGGTCCAGGGG
The DNA here is from genome assembly GCA_963782185.1 of uncultured Actinomycetes bacterium. Taxonomy (GTDB): domain Bacteria; phylum Actinomycetota; class Actinomycetes; order Streptosporangiales; family Streptosporangiaceae; genus RYN-230. The sequence goes on along the minus strand of CAWAJB010000007.1, from coordinate 234,668 downwards.
CAGATGATCCCGGCGCCGGCCGCGGTCGCCTGCCCGGGCCGCGCGGCATCCACCAGGGTGACCTGCGCGCCCAGGCTGCTCGCCACGTAGGCGCAGGCGCTGCCCACGATCCCGGAGCCTGCCACGACGAGCCGCATACTGTTCCTCCCCCGGCACGCTCGGGCTCGCCCGAGCGTGCCGGGCCACCCGGGTCATAATTCAGTAGGTCGCCCGTCCGCCGCTCAGGTCGTACACGGCGCCGGTCGAGAAGCTGCATTTGTCCGAGGCCAGCCAGGCCACGAGCTCGGCAGCCTCCTCAGGCCGGCCCAGCCTGCGCATGGGGATGAGGCTCGTCATGTACTCGAGCACCTCCGGCGTGTTGCTGGCGTTCATCGGGGTCTCGATGACCGCGGGCGCGATGGCATTGACGAGGACGCCGCTGGTGGCCAGTTCCTTGCCCAGCGACTTGGTCATGCCGATCACGGCGGCCTTGGTGGCCGAATAGGCCCCGAGCCGGGGGTTGCCGTCCTTGCCGGCCATGCTGGCCAGGTTGACGATCCGGCCCCAGCCCCGGTCCCGCATGCCGGGCACGACGGCGCGGCACATGTGGAACGTCCCGGTCACGTTGACCGCGAACGTCGCCGCCCACTCCTCGTCGCTGACCTCCCAGAGCGGCTTGTTCGGGCCGACGATGCCGGCCGAGTTGACCAGGATGTCCACCGGGCCGATCCCGGCCAGCGCCGCGCCGACCGCCGCGGCGTCGGTGACGTCGGCCACCACGTCCGCGTCCGCGGACCGGTCCAGGGTGACCACGGTGATCCCGTCCTGGGCGAGCCGGTCCGCGCTGGCGCGGCCGATGCCGCTGGCTCCCCCGGTGATCACAGCTGTACGGGCCATGTCCTTCCCTTCCCTAGCGGTCTGCACGATCACGTTAGGATCGCAGCGTCCGGTGCGCGGGCGGCTTCCGCTGACGCCGCCGCCCGGATCCGGGAGGGCGGGGCATGAGAGCGTTCGTACTCACCGGCCCGCGCCAGTTCACCGTGGCCGAGGTTGAGCCGCCGACGGCCGCACCCGGCCAGGTGGTGGTGGACGTCGAGCGGGCCGGCGTATGCGGGACCGACGTCGAATTCTTCACCGGCCACATGGCCTACCTGCATCAGGGCCACGCGACGTACCCTATGCGGCTCGGCCACGAATGGTGCGGCGCCGTGTCCGCGGTCGGCGACGGGGTCGATCCGGCCTGGGCGGGCCAGCGGGTCACGGGCGACACCATGCTCGGCTGTGGCCGCTGCCGCCGCTGCCGCACCGGGCGGCAGCACGTCTGCGAGGACCGCTTCGAGATCGGCGTGCGGGCCGGGTGGCCCGGCGCCCTGGCCGAGCAGCTGCCGGTGCCGGTCACCGCGCTGCGCGCGCTGCCGGACACCGTCGGCCCGGCGGCCGGGGCCATGGTCGAGCCGGCCGGCAGCGCCCTGCGCGCCGTCCAGGCCGCCGCCCTGGAGCCGGGCGACACGCTGCTCGTCCTGGGCGCGGGCACGATCGCGCTGCTCGTCGCGCAGTTCGCGCTGGCCCACGGGGCCGTGGTCCATGTGCTGGGCCTGACCCGGCCGTCGCTGGACTTCGCCCGGACACTGGGGGTGCGGGGCGCCTGGACCGCGGCCCAGCTCCCCGCGATGCCGTTCGACGCGATCATCGACTGCTCCACCGGGGCCGGGCTGCCCGCCGCCGCCCTGGACCTGATCGAGCCGGGCAAGCGGATCGTGTTCGTGGGCCTGTCCGCCGAGCCCAGCCTCATCGATACCCGCACGATGGTGCTCAAGGACGTGACCGCGGTCGGGATCCTCAGCGCGTCCCCCGCGCTGGACGGCGTGATCGGCCACTACGCGTCCGGGTCGGTGGACCCGCGGCCGCTGGTGGCCGCCACGGTGGGGCTGGGCCAGGTCGGCGAGGTCCTGGCCGGCGCCCGCCCGGCCGGGGCCGGGCCCGGGCCGAAGATCCACGTGGACCCCCGTCTCTGACGGTCCCGCGCTGACTGGGCCGCGGGAGTTAGGGTGCCAGCATGAAGATCGCGGTCATCGGGACAGGCCATGTCGGGGGGACGCTGGGCGGAAAGTTCCTGGCCGCCGGGCACGAGGTGGTGTACGGCTCGCGCCAGGCGCCGGGCGAGGGGCCTGGGGGTGCCCCGGTCCGGGCGGTGGGCGACGCGCTGGCCGACGCCGAGGTCGTGGTGCTGGCCGTGCCGGCCCGGGCCATCCCGGACCTGATCGCGGAGCACGGCAGCGCGCTGGCGGGCACGATCGTGGTCGACGCCGTGAACCGGATCGGCGAGCCGGACACCAACAGCCGCAAGCTCATCGCCCAGGCGGCGCCGACCGCCCTCTACGTGCGCGCGTTCAACACGCTGGGCTGGGAGAGCTTCGCCGACCCGCCGTCTGGCGCCGCACTGTTCTTCGCCGCGGACGCCGGCGCACGGCCGGTCGCCCAGGAACTCATCACGCTGGTCGGCCTCCGCCCGGAGTACGTCGGCGATGCCGATGCGGCCGGGACGGTGGATGGGCTGCTGCCGCTGTGGTTCGCGCTGGTCAAGCAGTACGGCGGGAACCGCCGGCTCGCCCTGCGCGTAGTGGGGTAACGCTCGTCAGGCTGGCGGCCGCCCGCGCGGCGCCCGGCCACGGCCACGATGGCCGCTGCGGTGCTACCGGGCGGGGGTGAGGCGGCTCAGGGCCCGCTGGGCCTTCTGCTGGGCAGCCTGCGTCTCGCGGACTCTGCGCCGGGCCCCGGTGAGCTGGCGGCGGGCCTCGTCGAGCTGGTCTTCGAGGGCCCGGACCTGGCCACGCTGGTCCCGCTCGGCCGCAGCCGCCAGGTCGGCTGCCTGGGTCGCGTCGGCGAGGGCCTGCCGGGCGTCGGCGACAGCCCGCCGCCGCTCCTGCGCGGCCCGCTCCGCCTTCGCCGCCCGCGCCGCCTCCGCAGAGGCCGCCCGGGCCGCGTCACGCGCCCTGGCTTCATCGGCCGCGGCCTTATCGTCCGCCTTCGCCCGCCCGGTCTCCCGCGTCTTCCCCGCCCGGTCCCCGGGGGCCGCCGTGCTCTCCGCGGTCTGCGCGCTGTCCGTGGTCTCCGCGGTGTCCGTGGTCTCCGCGGTGTCCGTGGTCTCCGCGGTCCGCGCGGTGTCCGTGGTCTCCGCGGCGTCCGCCCCCGGCGGGACCAGGCTCAGCTCCGGTATCCCGGCGCTGAAATCGGCGCGGTGGACGGCCCGCAGCAGGGTCCCCGCCGCCAGTTCCCGGGCCACCTCCGGGTCGGCGAGGGCCGCGCCGAACGTGGCCGTGAGGTCTTCCCGCAGTGCCGCCGATGGGGACTGCTCCCCCGCCTGCTGCAGGGCCTGCCGGATGAGCGAGTCGATCAGCCGCCGGCGGGCCCGCGACAGCTCGCGGATCTTCGCCCCGTCGAGCGCGGTAGCGGCGGCACGCAGGTCGTCACCGAGCCCGGTCAGCCGGGCGGCGACCCCGTGGTCGCCCCGGACGAGCTGATTGATGATCCAGGCCGGGCGGGTGGGCTTGCGCAGGCCGGCGATCTGCCTGGCGGCCGGGCGGTCCCCGGCGGCCCGGGCCTGGGCGGCCAGGGCCGCGCGGCGCTCGGTGAACCCCTCGGGATCCGAGCCGTACAACTCGTCCGTGGCCTCAGCGAGGAAATCGGTACCGCTCACGCCGTCATCGTTCCCCGCGCACCCGGCCCCTCCCCTTCAGCCGCACTCTTCACGTATCCGGTGCAGCAGAACCCGACGAATCGGACGCAACCTGCACTTCTTACGTGAAGAGTGCGCCGGGGCCGGGCCGCGCGAGGGGCCTGGGGTACTCAGGCGGGCGTGATGACCACTTTGAGGGCCGAGTTGGAGGCGGCGTTCTTGAACACGTCGTACGCGTCGTCCATCTGATCGAACGTGAACGTGTGCGTCCCCATCTTTTCGGCCGGGATCCGGCCGCTGGCCACCATTTTCAGCAGCGTGGGAATGGACACCGTATCGACCAGGCCCATGGTCAGGGTGACGTTCTGGATCCACATCTCCTGCATCGGCAGTTCGACCGGGACGCCGTGCACGCCAATATTGGCGATGGTGCCGCCCGGCCGGACCAGGGACGCCGCGGTCAGCAGCGTCTCGGGGTATCCGACCGCCTTGATCGAGACGTCCACGCCGAGGCCGTCGGTGAGCGCGACCACGTCGTCGATGGTGCCGGCCCCGGCCTCCACCGCGTCGGTCGCGCCGAACGCCAGCGCCTTGTCCAGCCGGAACTTGTTCGAGTCAATCGCAATGACCTTCGAGGCACCCCACGATGTCATCGCTCACCAGCTCATCATGACGGCGGTTTCAGGCCAGGCATTCCGGAAACCTCCTTCTCGTATGGAAATGACCGCTTAGGCACGGATAGCTAAGCCCGGGGGGATGGCATGGCACAGGCCAGCGGGACGGCCGGATGCTGGACCGGATCGGGGCCAAGCGGCCGGTGGTGCTGGGCTGCGTGCTGGCCGCGGCCGGCTTCTGGCTGTGGGGCGCGAAGGTCACCGACCTCAGCCTCGGGGCGCAGATGTGGTACGTCATCCTGGCGGGCGGCGGCATGGGGTTCATGCTGGGCCCGGCGAGCACCGACGCCGTGAACCGGGCCTCCAGGTTCTCTTACGGTGAGGCGACCGGCATCACCCAGACGGTGCGCAACTACGCGGCCAGCCTGGGCCTGGCCATCCTGGGCACGCTGCTCGTCTCGCAGCTGCGCAGCCACGTGACCTCGTCGCTGACCTCGCTGGGCGTGCCCGCGGACCAGGCCGCCCAGCAGGCCGCCAGCATCTCGCAGTTCCAGGGCGGCGGCAGCCGGAGCGCCACGTCGATCCCGCACTTCATCCGGGTCGACTTCGCCGCCGCATCACGCAGCGTGTTCTACGCCATGGCGATCTTCATGGCGGTGGCTGCGATCGTGGCCCTGGTCGGCCTGCGCAGTGGCCGGCAGGAGGAACCCGCAGACCAGCCAGGCGAGCCGGGAAGTGCCGGCCAGGCCGCGGGAGAGGATGGCGCGGCCACGGTGCCGCCGGGCCGAGGGTCCTGACCCGGACCGTGGCCAGTGGCCCGGGGAGTCAGCAGGCCGCGATAACCGCGGCGGCGAACTCCGCCGGGCTCTCCAGCGGGGTGAAGTGACCGGACCCGGGCAGATGGTTCAGCCGGGCGTCGGCGTAGAAATCTCCGATCCGGTCGGACCAGGCCGGCGGGAACAGCGGGTCGTGCGCCGGCCAGAGCACGGTGACGGGCACCGTGATCCGGTCCGCTGCCGCGGGCGGCCGTTCCGCGAGGGACCGGGCCACGGAACCCGCGCCGGCCCGGTACCAGCCGACCGACGCCGTGAACGCCCCCTCGGGTGCGTAGACGGAGACCAGGTGCTCCAGGTGCCCGGCGGGCAGCTCGAAGCCCGGGCCGGACCAGTGCGCCCAGAAGTGCCGCAGGTAGGCACGGACCGCGCCGGGGTTGCCGTCGATGAGCTGCGTGGCCAGCTCCAGCCGGTGGAACTGCTGGTACCAGAACTCGCGCTGCGCGTCCGGGCTCAGGATCCGGTCCCCGATGCCAGGCAGCGGGGGCGAGATGACCAGGGCGCGCACCAGGTCGGGGCGGTCCGCGGCGAGCGCCTGGGCGATACGGCTGCCGATGTCGTACCCGGCGATCACGGGCCCCACGAGCCCCAGTTCCTCGATGAGCGCGGCCACGCTGCGGGCCTGCGCGGCCGCGCAGTACTGGGCGGCCGGGTCGGCCTGGTGCTTATCGGACTCACCAAACCCGCGCAGGTCCGGCGTGATGACCTCAGCGGCGCCCGCGACCAGCGGGGCGACCTCCCGGAAGTCGGTCCGGTCCCCCGGCCAGCCGTGCAGGAGCAGCACCGCGGGACCGTGGCCGGCCCGGTCGTAGGTGAGCCGGAACCCATCGACCGCAGTGACCTGGCGCATGCCACCGAGTATCCCGCCCCGGGAAAACCCGTTTCAATGGCCGGCGTCACCGGCAATCATGGTGGTCAGCGCGGCCGGGGGGCCCGGCGCGGCCCATCTCGGAGGAGACACGTGCAGGGACGCCGGCACTCGGTCACCAGCGCCGACGGCACCAGCATCGGCCTGCTCACCGCGGGCACCGGCCCGGGGTTGCTGCTCGTGCACGGGGGCATGGGCCGCCTGGAGCGGTGGGAACCCCTCTGGGGACTACTGACCGAGCACTGGCAGGTCACGGCCATGGACCGCCGGGGCCGCGGCTCCAGCGGCGACGCTGAACCGTATGAGCTCAGCCAGGAGTACGACGATGTGGCCGCGGCCGCCGCCAGCCTGGCGGACCGCGACGGCAGGCCGCCCGATGTGTTCGGGCACAGCTACGGCGCGCTCTGTGCGCTGGGCGCTGCGGCGGGCGGCGCCCCGTTCCGGCGCATCGCCTTGTACGAGCCGCCCGGGCCGCAGGCCGCCCCGCGCGAGTGGCGGGAGCGGGCCAGCGCCCTCGTCGCGGCGGGACGGCCCGGGCCGGCCATGGTCAGCTTCCTGACCGAGGTCATCGGCCTGACCAGGACCCAGATCGACGAGCTGAGGAACACTCCTGGCGCGCAGGACGTGCTGCCCATCGTGTCGGCCACGATGCCCCGTGAGGGCGAGGCCCTGGCCTCAGCTGACCTGCCGGCCCTGGCGCGGGTGGTCACCGCGCCGGTCCTGCTGCTACTCGGGGAGGCCAGCCCAGCCTGGGCGGCGGACATCACGCACGCGCTCAGCGCCACGCTGCCCCACGCCACCCTGGCGGTGCTGCCGGGCGTCGGTCACGAGACCATCGACACCGATCCCGGCCTGCTCTGCCGGCAGCTGGTCCGTTTCCTGGCCTGAGGCCAGCTCCCTGGCTGACGATCACTGACGCCGGATCCCGGGCTGACGCCGGGTTCCTCGCTGAAGCCGCCCGCCTGGGCTGTCACCGGCCCGCCCGGACTGACACCGGCCCGCCCGGCCCAGCCAGCGCATAATGGCAGGGTGCGGATCAGGATAGAAGCCTCGGACCTTCCCGGCCTGTCCTGCGGGCCCAGCCCCGACTCCCCCGGCGGCTACCAGAACATCCACGTCGGGGTCCAGCGCCGCGCCCGGCCGGGGGAGCTTCTCGGCCTCGCTCCCGGGGACGCGCCGTCCGCCACCTGGACGGTCGACTGCACCGCCGCGCCCATCCCGGGAGGCACCGACCTGAAGGGCCGCTACGTCCAGGGGCCGCCGGGTGGCCGCTTCATCTACCTGTCCTGGGGGACCGTGGACGAGACCGGCGCATTCACGCTGTTCCGGCGGGCGAAGCTGTGGCTCGGCGCCGTGCCGGCGGACGTGCTCGATCAGGCCCTGGACCGGGGTGTCCTGGTGGGACGGCTCGGCCTGACCGATCCCAAGGGCAACCCGCGGTGCGCGTCGGTCCGGCCGCCGGTGATTGAGTGGTCCGCCGCCCCGGCTGACGGCGGCTAAGGCGCGTCCCGCGAACGCGGCACCACCAGCCCCGACTCGTAGGCCGCGACGACCGCCTGGGTCCGGTCCCGCAGCCCCAGCTTGCTGAGCACGCGGCTCACGTGGGTCTTCACCGTCTCCTCGGTGACCACCAGCCGGGCCGCTATCTCCGGGTTGGACAGGCCCTCCGCGACGAGCCGCAGCACCTGCGTCTCGCGTGGGGTGAGGGCGGTCAGGGCAGCCGCCGGGCCGGCATCCGGCTTGGGCCGCATCTGGGCGAACTCGCCGATGAGGCGGCGGGTGACCGTCGGGGCGAGGAGCGCGTCACCGGCCGCGACGACCCGCACCGCGTCGAAGAGCCGCTCGGCGGTCACATCCTTGAGCAGGAAGCCGCTGGCCCCGGCGCGGAGCGCGTCGTAGACATATTCGTCCAGGTCGAACGTGGTCAGGATGAGGATGCGTGGCCCGCCGGGGCCGGGCCCCGCGCCCGGGCCGGCCAGCTGCCTGGTGGCCTCGATACCGTCCATGCCAGGCATCCGGACATCCATCAGCACGACATCGGGCTGCAGTTCGCGGCAGATCCGCACGGCCTCGGCCCCGTCGCAGGCGGTACCCAGGACACTGAAGTCCGGCTGGGTACGGAGCAGTTCCGCGAAACCGGTGCGGACCACCTGATGATCGTCGGCAACCACGATCCGGACCGCCGGGACCGGGCTGCTCATCCTGCCTCCCCCTTGCCGGGCAGGCTGGCGGAGACCAGGAAGCCACCGCCCACGGACATGCCGATGCGCAGCTCGCCGCCAACCGCCGCGGCCCGCTCGCGCATGCCGAGCAGCCCGTGGCCGCCACCTGGCCCGGCTTCCCCGGGTCCCGCCTCCCCCGCTGGGGCCCCGCCGTTGAGGGCAGCCGGCGGTCCCGGGCCGTTGTCCCGGATGAGCAGGTGCAGCCGGTCGTCGAAGTAGTGCAGTTCCACGTCGACGGCCGCTCCGGGGGCATGCCTCCGGGCGTTGGTGAGCGCTTCCTGCACGATGCGGTAGGCGGCCAGCTCGACGCCGGGATCGAGAGCGGCCGGCGCCCCGTGCAGGATCAGCCGGACCCCGGTCCCGGAGGCGTCCCGGGCGGCGTCGAGCAGCTCGTTGAGCTGGCGCAATCCCGGCTGCGGCTGACGCTCGGCCACCTCGGCCTCGGTGTCCTCCCGGAGCACCCCGAGCAGCCGCCGCATCTCGGTCAGCGCGGCCCGCGCGGTGTCCCCGATCGACGACAGCCGCTGCGCCCCGGCCGGGGGCATCCCGGGCGTGGTGAGCCGGGCCGTCTCCGCCTGCACAGCGATCATGGAGATGTGGTGCGCGACCACGTCGTGCAGCTCGCGGGAGATCCGGGCCCGCTCCCCCCGCGCGGTGTGCTCCAGCAGGGTGCCCGCGATCGCCTCCCGCGCGGCGCTGTGCTCGATCGCCTCCCGCCGCACCCGGCGCGCGCTCCCCGCCAGCCCGGCCACCGGTCCCAGCGAGGCCAGCAGCAGGGCCGGGATCTCGACGGCAGAACCAGACGAGGCTGTCAGCGCGAGGATCAGGAACGGCAGGCTCAGCGCCGCGCCCAGCAGGGGCGAGCCGCGGCGGCCGAGCCGGTACGCCCCGGCCAGCTGCGCGATCAGGCCGGCCACGGTGAGCGCCTGGTACCCGGCGATCGACACGATGCTCGCCGCGGACATGATGACCGCCGCCCAGGCCGGCCTGGCCCACAGGAAACCGAGCGGCGTGGTGGTGGCCAGGCTGACCAGAGCCAGGACGAACAGGGAGAGCCACCACTCCGCCGTGGCGCCGCCGTTGAGCGTCCGCCCGCCGTTGGGCGCGCCGTCCACAGCTACCCACAGCGCCTGGGCCACCGCAAGCATCCCCAGCAGCACACCCGCGGTGGCCGGCGCGTACGGCAGCGCGGTGAGTCGCCGCCACGCCACGGTCACCGTGTCCCGCCCGTCGTCCGCCTGGCCCACGTAAGTCATTGTCGCCGCTGGTGCGCCGCCCTGACGTCACCCCGGGCCGCTATCCCGGCGTCCCTCGTGCGGGGGATGCGGGGCCTGCGGCCTCCCCCGCGCATCGGCGGCCAAGACCGCTCTGCAGCGGGACGACCCCGGCGGTGGTCTTCCCTAGCCTTCCTGACATGGAAGCGACGATCGAGGTATCCGGCCTGCGCAAGAGGTTTGGGCCCACCCTGGCGCTGGACGGGATGTCCTTCACCGTCCAGCCGGGCCAGGTCACTGGCTTCGTCGGCCCCAACGGCGCCGGGAAGTCCACCACGATGCGGGTAATCCTCGGCCTGGACGCGGCGGATGACGGCGCCGCGCTGGTCGGCGGCCAGCCGTACGCGAGCCTGCGGCATCCGCTGAGCCATGTCGGGGCCCTGCTGGACGCGGCCGCGCTGCAGCCCAGCCGCAGCGCCCGCAACCATCTGCTCTGGCTGGCCCATTCGCAGGGCCTGACGGCCCGCCGGGTCGATGCGGTGATCGAGCAGGCCGGCCTGCAGACGGTGGCCAGGCGTAAGGCGGGCGGCTATTCCCTGGGGATGCGGCAGCGGCTGGGGATCGCCGCCGCCATGCTCGGTGACCCGCCGGTGCTCATGATGGACGAGCCGTTCAACGGCATGGACCCCGAGGGCATCGTGTGGATGCGCGGGTTCCTGCGGTCGCTGGCCGGGCAGGGCCGCGCGGTGCTGGTGTCCAGCCACCTGATGAGCGAACTGCAGGATACCGCCGATCACCTAGTGGTGGCCGGCCGCGGCCGGGCCATCGCGGACACCAGCGTCCGCGAGCTGCTCGCCGCCGCCTCCCGGGCCCGGATCACGGTGCGCACGTCGGCGCGGTCGGAGGCGATGACGGTGCTGGCGCACGCGGGGGCCACCGTCGCCGCCACCGACCGCGACACGCTGACCGTCTCGGGGCTGCCCCCGGAGCGGGTCGTGGCGCTGCTCGGCGAGAGCGCGGTGCCGTTCTCGGAGATGTCCCCGCACCGCGCCAGCCTGGAGGAGGCCTACATGGAGCTGACCAGGGACGAGGTCGAGTTCCGCGCGGAGCCGGTCGAGAAGGCCACGTCATGACTACGCAGGCCACGATGCCGCACCCGCCGGCCCCGCAGTCCGGCCGGGACGGGTTCGCCCAGCTCGTCCGCGCGGAGTGGACCAAGCTCCGGACCGTGCGCGGCTGGGTCATCGGCCTGGTCGTCGCGGCGCTGGTGATGGCCGGGATCGGATTGCTGATCGCCGTGGGCGGCAGCAGCTCCTGCCAAGGGGTGGGCGGCGGCCCGGCCCGGCACGGCCGGGCCTGCGGGCCTACCTTTACGGTGGGGCCAGGCGGTGAGCCGGTCACCGACAGCTTCTATTTCGTCCGCCAGCCGCTCACCGGGAACGGCAGCATCACCGTCCGGGTGACCTCGCTGACCGGCCGGATCCCGCCCGCGAACGGCGACGTCCCCGTCAACCCGAACGCCTCACCCGACACCCGCCCCGGCCTCGTGCCCTGGGCCAAATCGGGCGTGATCATCAAGGAGAGCACCCGGCCGGGATCGGCGTACGCGGCGATCATGGTCACCGCCGACCATGGGGTGCGCCTGCAGGACAACTACACCAGCGACACCGCGGGGCAGCCGGGCACCGTGTCGGCGGCGTCCCCGCGCTGGCTGCGGCTGACCCGCTCCGGCGACATGATCACCGGCTACGACTCGGCCGACGGGACCCGCTGGACCCGGGTCGGCACCGCTGCGCTGGCCGGGCTGTCCCCGACCGTCCAGGCCGGACTGTTCACCGCCTCCCCGGCCTACCAGTCGATCTCCTCGAACTTCGGCGGCGGGAGCAGCGGGAGTATCCTCCCCAGCCAGGCCACCGCCGTCTTCGATCACATCAGCCGATCTGGCCGGTGGCCGGCCAGGACCTGGTCCGGCGATTCCATCGACGCCGCCGGCGGGTCGGGAGCCGGCGGGTATCACCAGGCCGGCGGGCGGTTCACGGTGACCGGGTCCGGCGACATCGCCCCCGTCATCGCCGGGTCGGACGCGAGCGGCGGCCCGTCACTGACCATCTCGAACCTGCTGGTGGGCACGTTCGCCGGGCTGATCGGGGTGCTCGTGATCGCGGCCATGTTCATCACCGCCGAGTACCGCCGCGGCCTGATCCGCACCACCCTCGCCGCCAGCCCGCGGCGGGGCCGGGTGCTGGCGGCCAAGGCCATCGTGATCGGCTCGGCCACCTTCGTGGCCGGCCTGGCCGCGGCCGCGGCCGCGGTAACCGCCGGGACGCAGATAGCGCGGCACAAGGCGTACGTGTTCCCCGTGACGTGGACGACCGAGCTCCGGGCGGTCGTCGGCACCGCGGTGCTGCTCGCGGTGGCCGCGGTGCTGGCCCTGGCCCTCGGCGCGGTGCTGCGCCGCAGCGTGGCCGCGGTCACCATCGTGGTCGTGGCGATCGTGCTCCCGTACATCCTGAGCGTCGCCTCGGTCCTTCCGGTCGGCGTCCTGGACTGGCTGCTGCGGATCACCCCGGCCGCTGCCTTCGCCGTCCAGCAGGCCGCGCCGCAGTACCCGCAGGTGACCGCCCTCTACTCACCCGGGTCCGGCTACTTCCCGCTGGCGCCGTGGGCCGGCTTCGCCGTGCTGTGCGCCTGGGCCGCGCTCACCCTCGGGCTGGCCGTTGTCCTGCTCCGCCGGAGGGACGCATGAGCCAGGCCGGGCCGGCTGGCCAGCTGACCCTGCCCCTCGCACGGCCCGCCGGCCTGACCGGCATGCGGGACGCACTGCACGCGGAATGGACCAAGCTGCGCACCGTGACCGGGCCGGCCTGGTTGCTGATCGCCACGGTCGCCGCGACCATGGCGATCAGCGCCGCGGCGACCGCCGCCGTACGGTGCCCGTCCGGCATCGCCTGCCCGGTTGACACCGCCAGGCTCAGCCTGACCGGGATCCAGGTCAGCGAGGCCGTCGTGGCCATCCTCGCGGTCCTGGTCATCAGCGGCGAGTACAGCACCGGCATGATCCGGACCACCCTCGCGGCCATGCCGCACCGGGTCACCGTCCTCGGCGCCAAGGCGGCCATCCTCAGCGGCCTGGTGCTGGCCGCGGGCAGCCTCGCGGTACTCGGCTCCGTGCTCACCGGGCGGCTCATCCTGCCCGGCCACGGCTTCACCGCGGCGCGTGGCTTCCCGCCACTGTCCCTGGGCGACGGGCCCGTGCTGCGTGCCGCCGCCGGGTCGGTCCTGTATCTCGCCCTGATCGCCCTGATCAGTCTGGGGATAGCCACGGCCGTACGGGAACCCGCCGTCGCCATCGGCATCGTCCTCAGCCTGCTCTACCTCGCCCCGATCATCGCGCCGCTGCTGAACCAGCACTGGCAGCGCCGCCTCGAGCAGGTCAGCCCGACGACGGCCGGCCTGACCATCCAGGCCACCACCGGCCTGCGCGACCTGCCCATCAGCCCGTGGGCTGGCCTGGGCGTGCTCGCCGCCTGGGCCGCGGCGGCCTTGCTGGCCGGCGGGCTGGTGCTCCGGCTGCGGGACGCCTGAGCGGGCCGGATCATGACATCTCCTCTCCCCGCAGTCCGGCCGTGGCAGGCCCGCAGGCTCTTCCCGCTCCTGGCCACGGCGGGCCTGGCGGCCGTCGGGATGGCCGCGACGATCTGGTGGGGACCTGGATCCCGGCGGCCTGTACACGCCGCCCACCGCCCGCCTCAGCTGATGCCCCCGCCGCGCGCCGGTACCAGCCCCGCGGGCTGACCCCGGCCGGGCCGGCGGGCACTGGCCTCTCGGCAGGTCAGTGCCCGCCGGCCGGGTTAGTACCGGCCGGCCAGGTGCGCCCGGCCCGCCGGGGGCTCGTAGGGGTCCGGCCAGAAGTCGGTGATCCTGGCTATCCGGCCGTCGTCATCGAGGTCGAAGAAGCACAGCCCGGTCTGGCTGGTGCCCTCCTCGGTGAAGTGGACCATGCTCACCGCCGTCTGGCCCTGACTCACGATCCGCTGCACAGCCAGGTGCCAGCCGCCGGGAAAGCCTTCGGCGTTGAACCGGATGTAGGCCTCCCGGCCGCTGACCCGCTCCCGGGACTGCGGGGCCTCGTACACCACATCGTCGGCCACCAGCGCGCCGAATGCCGCCCAGTCCCGGGCCTCCGCCGTGGCCCAGTACTCCGCTACCGTGCGCCCGGCGTCCCGGGCCTGATCCGTGCTGCTCATGCGGGACAAGCTATCGACTGGGTCCGACAGAAGCCCCGTGCCCAGGGAACCGGAGCACCGGCATCCGGCCTTGGTTAACGTCGTGCCCATGCCGAGTGTCATCAAGACCGTCACCTTCGACGCCGCGGACGCGCTGGCGCTGGCCCGGTTCTGGACGGCCGTGTTCGGGTCCGATGTGGACGAGGAATCCACCAGCGACAAGGCCTTCCTGGAGGCGGCCGGCTGGGGCGGCCCCAACATCTGGTTCGCCCGGGTCCCCGAGGGCAAGACGGCCAAGAACCGGGTCCACTTCGACCTCCGCGCCCCGGGCGAGGCGGCCGATGAGGTGGCCCGGCTGGAGGGGCTCGGCGCCACGGTGCTCCAGCGCCACGAGCACTATGTGGTGATGCAGGACCCCGAGGGCAACGAATTCTGCGTCGAACCTGGTCCGCCCTGATCCATGACACCCGCGACACCAATGTTCGTTTGTGTGTCGCGTGCCTGGGTTGTTGACTGATCACATGACCGAGTTCCCCTCTGTGCGGGCTCCGCGGATCCCGGTGACAGACACCTTTCACGGAGTCGATGTCACCGAGGACTACCGATGGCTGGAGGACGCGTCTTCGGAGGAGGCCATTGCCTGGACAAAGGCCCAGCAGCAGCGCAGCCGTACCTACTTCGGCGGTATCCCCTGGCGACACGCGCTGCGGGCCCGTGTCGAGCAGCTGCTGAAGTCCGAGAGGACGACGTACAAGCGGCTCCTGTCCGGCGGAAGCACCTTCTTCGCGCTGAAGGTGCAGACGCCGCGCCAGCAGCCGTTCCTGGTGGCGCTGACCGACCTTGACGACCCTGCGACCGAGCGCGTTGTCGTGGATCCGGATGTCATCGACGCGTCGGGTGAGACCACCATCGACTTCTTCGTCCCGTCCCCGGATGGCAAGCAGGTCGCGGTCTCGCTGTCGGAACATGGCACCGAGGACGGGTCGCTGCACGTCTACGACGTCGAGAGCGGGGAGGTCGTAGACGAGCCGATCGCGCATGTGAATCTGATGGGCGGATCGGTGGCCTGGCGTCACGACGGCTCAGGGTTCTGGTACACCCGCTGCGCTGACCCCGCAGGCTTCCGGCAACAGGTGTGGTTCCGCGAGTTCGGTGGCGGCCCGGACCGCGTTGACCTCGCTGGCCCCTTCGCCGACGAGCGGATCGCGGAGCACTACCTGTCCGCCTCTCCCGACGGTAGCTGGTTGATGGACCGGGTGCAGAAAGGGGATGGAGGTGAGTGGCAGGTCTTCCTCCGCAGCCAGGATGCCGGCGGCTCGTGGTGGCAGGTGGCAGACATCCCCGACAAGTGCGTGCATGCCGTGCCCGGCACGGACGCCCTGTATCTGCTTTCCTTCCGGGACGCCCCGCATGGCAAGGTGCTCCGCCTAGCGCTGACCAGTGGCACCACGGTGACCGACGCCGCCGAGATCGTGCCGGCTGGTGACATGGTCATCGAAGACCTCGCGGTGACTCGCGACACCGTCTGGATAGTGGACACCGGCGGCGGGCCGCAGCAGGTGCGCGCCTTCGACAGCCAGGGCAGGCCACTTCCCCCGGTGGAGATCCCGCCGATGAGCTCGGTGTCGTCGTACTCCGCTCGTCTGTCAATGCTGGGACAGGACCGGGTCGCCTGGTCGCGTGAGTCCTTCACCGAGCCGGCGACCTGGTGGGTGGCAGCCCGCGGCGAAGCACCCCAGCCAACCGCGCTGAAGACGACTACCCCCGTCGACCTGTCCGGGTACGAGGTGACCCGCGAGTTCGCAACGTCGAAGGACGGTACCCGTGTCCCCCTTAACGTGATCGCCGCACCCGGCACGCCACGTGACGGAACCGCGCCGGCGCTGCTGACCGCGTACGGCGGTTACAGCATCTCGCTGGTACCGCGTTTCGATCCCGAGCTGCTGCTGTGGCTGGAGCGGGGCGGCGTCTACGTGGTGGCCAACATCCGCGGGGGCGGCGAGTTCGGCGAGGAGTGGCATCACGCCGGCCGGCTCACCACCAAGCAGAACTGCTTCGACGACTTCATCGCCTGCGCGGACCATCTTCACCGCAGCGGGATCACCAGTCGCGAGCGGCTGGCGATCGTGGGCGGTTCCAACGGGGGATTGCTGATGGGTGCCGTGCTCACCCAGCGTCCGGACATCGCCCGTGCGGTGATAGCAGCGGTGCCGGTGATGGACATGCTGCGAGCCGAGACCACCACCAACGGGAGGTTCAACACGCCCGAGTACGGCACTGTGGAGGATCCGGAGTTGTTCACGGTGCTGCTCGCCTACTCGCCTTACCACAATGTCGTGGACGGGACGACCTACCCAGTCGTGCTGCTGACCGCCGGACAGAACGACACCCGGGTCGATGCCTGGCATGCCAAGAAGATGACGGCCCGGCTCCAGCAGGCAACGTCCTCAAACCGGCCGGTGCTGCTGAGATTGGAGTCCACAGGCCACCTGGCCGGGTCGCTCGACCAGGCCATCGACGAGACAACAGACTGGCACGCCTTCCTCTTCGACCAGCTGGGTCTCGGCTACCACCTCGTCGCCCCCGCGTGACCGGCCCGGCAGCCAAGCCGCCCCGGAGGCTCAGCCGGCCGGCCGCGGCCGCAGCACGAACACGCCCCAGCCCAGGTAGCGCCGCCCGTAGGCCAGGTGCGCGTACCGCGAACGGTCCAGGTACCCGCGCATCGCGGCCGCGTCAGGGTGCCCGGGGTTCTCGTCCAGCCACGCGGCCACTGTCCACCACTGCGCGGCCACGTACCGGTCCCAGGCGTCCTCGTCGGCCAGCACCATCTCCACCAGTTCCGCCCCGGCACCCTCAAAGCGGTCCAGCGTGGCGGGCAGCGATACGAACTCGCCCGGGCCCAGGCTGAGCGCCTCGTGCGCCCCCTCCGGGGGAGGCTCACGCCAGAATGGCTCGCCGATCAGCAGCAGCCCGCCGCGGATCAGCGCGGGCCGCATGAGGCCGATGGTGCCGGCCAGCCCGCCGCCAATCCAGGTCGCCCCGATGCAGGCGACCGCGTCGAACGACGCCGGCTCCGCTCCGAACGTGCTGGCGTCGGCCCGCACGAACTCGGCCCGGTCGGCGACCCCCAGGTGGGCGGCCCGATCCCGCGCCGCGGGTACGAAGACCTCGCTGATATCCACCCCGAGGCCCCGGATCCCGTGCCGATGCGACCAGGTGCAGAGCATCTCCCCTTTCCCGCTGCACAGGTCGAGCAGGCGCATGTCCCGCCGCCACCGGCACAGCTGGCCGAGAAGCTCCAGCTTCTCCTCGGTGAACGGGTTCAGGATCCGGTGGCCCGCCTCGGCTATCTCGTGCTGGCGCAGGACGTCCATGGGGCTCCATCTGCTGGGGGGACCGCGCTCCTGCGCGGCGCGGTCCCCACTTTTCTCCTCTAACGGTCTTTCCGGCGACCCGTTTCCAGGTCTTCAGAACACGAGCGGGCACCCCCCGCCGTGACTTCAGGCCGGCGCCGGCCCGGTCCCGATGGTCAGCTGCCCCTGAGCCGCCCGCTGCGGCCCTGGAGCCTGTCGATCAACCGGGAGGCCTGGGCCCTGGTGAAGTTGTCCGGCACGTCCTCCCATCTGGTGGTCAAAGCGGGGCTGTCTGCGGCCCCCTACCTCCTGCGCCTCGACCAGTGGCGGCAGGCAGGCGACCTGCTCGAACAGGCGCTCATCCGGGACCACACGACGGCCACGGCTGCCCGCCGCGAGGACCGTTTTGACGTGGACGACCCCGTGGATCCGCACCTCGCTGCCCGGGCCCAGCACGCAGCCGGGGAACAGCTCGGCGCCGGTGGCCACGAAGCAGCCGTCGCCGACCCGTGTCCCGTTTGAGGTGGGCGTGCGGCCCGATCAGGACGTCGTCGCCCACCACGAGGGATGCCGGGCGCGGCCGCGCAGCACGGCGTTCTCCATGACCACGCAGTGCGCGCCGACCTCGATCTCGCCGTCCTCGGCGGTGAGCACCGCCCCGAACAGGATCCGGACCTCCGGGCCGACCCGGACCGCTCCGCACAGCACTGCGGTGGGCGCCACATAGGCGCTGGGGTGGACGTCAGGGGCTGCGCCCCGGTGCTCGATCAGCATCCCCTCACCCTGCCCCCCTGGCCCGGCCCGGGGGCCCGAACGCGCCAGGCCGGCCAGCCCCCGCGGGGCCGAATGCACCAGCCGGCTGGCCCCCGCGGGGCTGACGCGCACCACCCCACCACCAGCACCACGAGTCACATCGATCATGGTCAGCGCCCACATTTCCCGCGCGACGTGCGTCGTGGTGGGTGATTTGCCCGGTTATGGCGCACGGTCCGCGGGAAGAGTCGGCGGAAGGGGCCCGTGTGACTTGACTCGTAGGACTCGTGGGACTCGTGGGACCTGGAGCAGCGTGAGCCGCGAGGTTAGTGCTCGCCCCGTTCGCGCAGGAGCTCGCGGAACTCGACGACCGCCTCGTCCTGATCGGGGTCCAGGTCGTTTTCCACGATCATCTTGGTGCCGTCCCAGTACGCACCGGCGTGGCCCGCGCCGCCGTCCAGCGTCACCAGCAGCGGATGGTGCGCGATCTTAATGTGGTCGTAGACGTCGTCCCACGTCACGCCGGGCGGGACCAGGCCGATCGAGGGTGAGTCGCTGTCGTCGTAGTCCAGCTCATGCAGCACGGTGGACCCCCATCGGCCAGGTGGTGCTGCCACGATAAGCGCACCCGGCCGGGTCGGGCCAGGGGCACGCCTGGCGTCAGCGCGGGAGCTTGTCCGCGCGCATGGCCAGCAGCCACGGGATCAGGCCGTCCCCGCCCTCGGAAAGCGCGGTGATGACCATGCCCTGGCCGAACAATGCGCGGGTGTAGTCGCTGAGCGGACGGTGCATGCTGGAGAAGGTCATGGTCATACCGTCGCGCTCGACGCGGTCGGTGTAACGGCGGGCGCGCAGGTAAGGCCTCGAAACCCGGAACGACGCCGTGTGCAGCGTGTCCTCATCCAGGGCGCTGATGAATGGGTGCACCACGGCCAGGCATACCTGGCCGCCGGGCCGCAGCACGCGGCCAATCTCGGTGACCGCGCCCGCGAAATCGTCGAAATCGAGCAACGACATGCACGCCACCACGAGAGCGGCACTCCGGGTCGCGAAGGGCAGGGCGGCGGCGTCGGCCCGCAGAACCGGAATGGCCGGGCAGGACGCCCGGGCCGCCCGGGTCAGCGTGGGTGAGTGATCGGCCCCGACCACCTGGTGGCCGAGGGCGCGCAACTCACGGCTCCCGCGCCCTTCGCCGCAGCCCAGGTCGATGACCGGGCCGGGTGCCGGCTCGGGAAGCAGGGCGCGGAGAGCCGGCCAGGTGCCGTCCGCGAACCCATCGTGCCGGGACTCGCGGGCCCATCTGATCCACGCGTCAGCATGCTTTTCCCACGACTCCGCCAGGCTCACATTCTGAGATTACTCGTGACCGGGTAAAGGGCACTGCCGCGGAGTAGCTTGGCGGGCATGAAAACGCTCGTCATCTGCAGGCCGCGGCCCGGTGTAACGGTCACGGATATTGCCGGGCACCGGGCCCGCGAGATGGCTGCGCTGAGGCAGCTGAGGGCTGAGGGAACGCTGGCCGAGGCCTATTCCCCGGGCGGCCCGGGGGCGGTCCTGATTTTCGATGCGGGCAAGGAGGCCATCGAGGGCGTGGTGAGCGCGCTCCCTCTGGTCATCGCCAGGCTCATCGACACGGAGATCATCGAACTCCAGCCGCTGCCCGGCCTCGGTCCCTGATCCGGGACGATCCGTCGTGCGCGGCACGGAACCGGCTGGACCCGGGCATGCCCGCTCCCCGGCTACATTCTGGGCATGGACGAGAACCGGGCCCGGCGCGTGGCCGATGCTCTGCGCGACCGTGGTATCGATGCCCATCTGGCCAAGGCGGGCGTGGACCAGTACGGCGTGCGCGTGTCGCTGCACGGCGGCCGCGAGGCTGAGTGGGACACGGACGGCACCGCCGGCCTCGAGGCGCAGGTGATGCGGGACGGGATGCTGGTGGGGTACGTGCCCCAGATCGAGGGGTCCGAGGACTTCGACGAGCAGCAGGTCGTTGACGCGATCGCCCGGACCGACTACGACCAGCCGATCGCGCGGCAGCGCGCCGCGACGCCGGTGCCGGCCGCGCCGCTGCCCCGTGAGGGCGGGGTCTTCCGCCGGTTCCTGGACGGTTTCCGCTACCGCTGACCTCCCGGGTCAGCGTGCGGTGCCAGCTTCGACAGCTGCGATTCCCGGAGCCTAGCAAACCGGAATACAGATTCCGGGCACAGGGTGGCGGGCCGATGGCGCAGGCATACGCTCCGGTGGGGCCGCAGGTCAGCGCTGGATTGTGTTGGTTAGGCCGGGTGCCGCGTGATCAACTGCCGCCTTACCTTCCGATGGCGGCGGACCTCCGCTCCAGGATCGAACGCGGCGAACTCCAGCCCGGTGACCAGGTACCAAGCCTCGACCATCTCGCCCGCGAGTACGAGGTCAGCCGCGCCACCGCGCAGAAAGCCCTCCGCGTGCTTCGCGAGGAAGGGACGGTCGAGACCGGCCACGCTGGGGAACTTTCGTCGCCGTACGGCCTTGACTCCACGCACCGGAGCGGCAGTCAGATCTCGCGGGGCGCGCGGGCTCCCCGGACGGTGGCCACGACGAGGCCGGCCGCGAACAGCAGCCCGGCACACAGCGCGCCGCCGAGATCGCGCGGTGGCCGGGCCGGCCACAGCCACGGTGTGGTCCAGCCCCAGCTCACCGCGAACAGGGCCACGATCATGTAGGCCATCGGGCCCACCCAGGCCAGCGCGCCGCCGATGACCGCCGCCACGAGCAGGCCGATGCCGGTCAGTCCCATCGTGTTGCGCAGGATGTCCAGGGTGCCTCCGGGCAACTGCTCCGCGGCGGCACCGGCGCACAACGCGCCGAAAGCCGCCGCGGTGAGCCCCGCCGCAGTCCCCAGCCGCAGGTAGGGCAGCCACCGCCCGGTGGCCCGCTCCGGGTCGCCGAACGGGCTCTGGGCGGTGACGGCGATGACGGATGCGGCCCCGGCCTCCAAGACCACGGCCAGCTCCTGCGCGGCGTTCCCGCTGCCCAGGCTCCAGTGCCAGTACAGCGCGGCCCGGAGCACGAGCCCGCACAGGGCCAGCGCAGCGAGGGCCCCCGGCACGCGGCGGCTGGCCAGGTGCAGCCGGACCAGCCGCGGGCCGGCCAGGTCCATGAGCCGGCGCGGCCGGGGCGCCTCCGCGCGAGGCCCCGGCTTCTGCAGCCCGGCGGCGGTCACGGCAGCTGGGCCAGGGTGATGCGACCGGCCCGCAGCGCGGCCAGGTGAGTAGTGAGCCAGGCGTGCCGGGCGGCTGGGGACAGCGCGGCGAACCGCCCGGTCGCGGCGGTCATCGCCGGGCTCGCTGGTCCACCCCCGGGGCCGGGCGGCTCCCACGGCGAGCCGATCGCCTTGAGCAGCACCGTCTGGACCACCTGCTGGGCGGGTGTGCCACCCTGACCAACGAACCCCCGGGGGCCGGCGATGAAGGCCGCGACGAAGAGGTCCTGCAGGTTCTGGGTAAAGCCCCTGGTGGTCTGGCCGAAGGCCGAGCCCAGCACAGGCATGGAGTAGTACAGCGTAGGCGGCGAGCCGCCGAACTTAGCGGTCGCCATGCTCAGGGCCGGGTCACCCATCTGCGTGATCCGGGCGGGCGCGCCCGGCAGGCCAGTCACTTCGCTCAGCGCGGGGCGGAAGGCGGCCGTCACGTCGCCGGCGTACGGCCGGTAGGCGGGGTGCACGCAGACCGGCACGCGGCCGGCCGGGCCGCACACCGGGGTGAACGCGATCAGCCGGTCATTGGCCGCGTCGTGCAGGGCCGGGATAACCTCGCCAGCGGTACCTTCGTGGGCCGTGCCGACCAGCCCGATGGCAGTCCCGGCCGCGGCCAGGCCGGCCACGCCGAGCACGGCAGCGGCGCGGCGCAGCCGCGGCCCCCCGTCGGCGGCCCGGGCCAGGCCCAGGGCGCCGAGGACCACGGCGGTGAGCCCGAGCAGGCACATCAGCTGCGCGATCGCCACATCAGGCAGGTAGTGATAGAAAACGCCGACGTCTTGCGGGGGCACCGAGGTGGTCGGCGACAGCAGCGTATACACGCTGGACTGGCTGACCGCGTTATGGAATCCCTCCAGGGACAGGAAGAACGCGCCGACCGCGGCCAGCGGCGCGGTGAACCGGCTGGGGAACAGCGCACCGGCCGCGAACCCGAGGGCGCAGATCACGGCCAGCTCGCCGCAGCCGGCGGCCACCGGCCACCACAGCGGGTGTCCCCAGGTGGCCTGAGTGGCGGTGACCCCGTAGATCACCGCCACCCCGCACAGGTAGAGGATGACGGCCCAGATGGCCGTGGCCGCCCACGTCACCAGCCAGGCCACCCAGCGCGGCCGGGGGGTCGCCGTGACCAGGTCGGCGGTGTGACGACGGCTGTCCCGCGACCCCATCCAGGCCGCGACCCCGGCCACGAACGCCACGAAGTCGGGCAGGAGCTTGTTGACCACGACGGAGGCCCGCAGGTCCCACAGCGGCGGATAGTCCATGGCTGTCCGGAAGGGGTCGAACACGAACAGCGCGGCGAGCAGGGGGAACATCCAGGGCATCGCGTTGCGGCGCAGTTCCAGCCACAGCAGCCGCCACAGCGACATCGGAGACGAGTACCCGGTGCGGCCGGGCCTCGGACGGGCCGGGGCGTCGATGGCGGTCATGACCGGGCCTCCGTCAGGACCGCGCTGTACCCGCGCTCCAGCGGGGCGTCGCCCACCCCGTGCCCCTCGCCCCGGGCGGTGAGCTCATCCGGGGTCCCCCGGAAGACAATTTTCCCCTGGTTCATGAGGGCGACCTCGGTGCAGGCGGCACCGACGTCTTCGACCAGGTGGGTGCTGACCACGACCGAGGCGCGCTGGCCGAGGTCGCGGAGCAGGGAGCGGAAGGCGACCCGCTGCTCCGGGTCCAGCCCGGCGGTCGGTTCATCGAGCAGGAGCAGGTCGGGCTCGTTAACGATCGCCTGCGCGATGCCGACCCGGCGCAGCATGCCCCCGGACAGGGTACGCAGCTTGACCTTGGCCTTATCGCCCAGGTCAACATGCTCGATCGCGCTCGCGACGGCCCGCGGGACCCGCGCCGCGGGCATCTCCTTCAGCAGCGCGAAGTACTCGACGAACTCCACCACGGTGAAGGACGGGTAGTAGCCCAGGTTCTGCGGCAGGTACCCCAGCCGACGCCGGATCTCCCGTCGGGGCCCGTAGCTCCCGGGATCACGGTCCAGGAGCCGCAGCCGCCCGGAGGATGGCGGGAGCACCGTGGCCATCATCCGCAGCAGCGACGTCTTGCCGGCCCCGTTGGGGCCGAGCAGCCCGAACACCCCCGGGCCGGCCTCCAGGTCCACCCCGGCCACCGCCTGGTTCCGGCCGAATCGCCGGGTCAGGCCGGCGATCTCGATGTTCATGAGTTTCCTCTCGGGGTCCGGGTCTCGTACACGACGATCGCGGCGCAGCACACCGCACAGGCCAGGTAGGGAAGGACGAACGAGGAGTCGGTGAACGCGCCGGTGAAGGGGCCGACGGCCCGGGCGGACAGAACCGTGATAACCCAGCCGCCCAGGCCCGCGGCCACGCCCACGTTCGCGGACTGTGACAGCGTGGCCGCGGCCAGGGCCAGGGCGCACACCGCGGTCATCGGGACCAGCCAGCCGAACGTGACCGCGGCCGCGGCCCCCGACGCGGCCGCGGCCGCCAGCCCGAGCACCGCGTTCAGGCCGAACACGGCGAGCGCCCGGACCAGCAGCACCATCCGGTCGCTGATGGCCATGCTCCGGGACAGCTCCCAGGCGGGATCGATCCCGGGCCCGTAGGCGTAGGCAATACCCGCCGCCGCCACGGCGGGAGCCAGCAGCTCCACGAACGGCGTCCCTGTGCCCAGGGTGGCCAGCAAACCGGCGCCCAGCACGACCACGGTGGCGATAACCCAGCCCAGCAGCAGCGACGGCGTGGTGACCAGCGCCCGGGCCAGGCCGGGTGAGCGCAGCAGCCGCCCGGCCAGCCGCTCAATCCATCCCGGCTGGCGACGCCACACCTGCGCGGCGACCCCGGTCCACACCCGCCCCAGGTCGACATCGGCCGGCGCCGTGTCCCAGCCCGGTCGTTCACTCATCGCGGTCCTCCTTCCGTGGCCGGGCGGCCACCCAGCGCCGCCCGCAACAGCCGCCGGGCCCGGTGCGCGCGGCTCTTGACCGTGCCCTCCGGGATCCCCATCAGCCGCGCCACCTCAGCCACCGGCCGGTCCTCGATGTACATGAGCTGCCAGACATCGCGGTCCGGGCTGCCTTCCGGCCCGAGCGCGGTGACCGCCGCGGTGATCTGGGCGCGCGACAGGGCCACCTCGGCCGGGTCGCTGGCGTGGCTTCCGTCCGCCTCGGTCACCGCGGGCAGCAGCAGCGTGGCCGGACCGCGGCGGCGCAGGAACAGGGCAGCCTGCCGCCGGGCGATCCCCCACATCCAGGCCCCGGGCGGGCTCTGCGGCCGGTACCCCCGGGCCCCCTTCCAGACCGCGAGGAAGGTCTCCTGCAGGACGTCCTCGACGTCCGCGGCGGACAGCACCGACCGGAGCCGGGCAGCCAGCCACGGCGCGTGCCGGCTGAACAGCTCCCGCAACGCGGTATCGTCGCCGGCCGCCACCCGGGCGACCAGCTCCTCGTCGTCCATCGCCTCTCTATTGCACTGCGGCGGCGGCTGGTTCACGAGGACGGGCGGAAATTACCCCGCTCTAGCGGTGTGCCCCGGCGCGGGGACCGGGGACGTGCCCACCTGCTCCGCGCTGGCCTGCGCCCCCGGATGCCCGGCCTCAGCAGCGGCCTCACGCTCGGTCTCCGCGTTGATCTCGCCGCCGATCAGGACGGCCAGGCCGGCCAGGTACAGCCAGAAGATGAGGATGACCACGCCCGCGAACGCGCCGTAGGTATTGCTGTAATGGCCGAACTTGGCCACGTAGAACGAGAAGCCCAGGGAGGCGGCCAGGAAGATGATGGTCCCGACCACCCCGCCGGTACTCACCCACTGCCAGCGCGGAGACTCACGGTTGGGCGCCAGGTAGTAGTACACCGAGAACAGCAGCGAGATGACGATTACCGTCAGCACCCAGCGGACCACCGTCCACGCGATCACGAAGGCTGACCCGGCGAAGGGCACGTGCCCCTCGATGCCTGAGCCGATCGAGGCCCCGAACACGATCAGCGCCGAGGCGATCCCGCCCAGCAGGGCAGTGGCGATCATCAGGCCGAACGCGATCAGCCGCTTGGGGATGAACTTGCGGTTGACCGGCACCTCGTAGGCGATGTCCAGGCCGGTCTCCAGCGCGACCATGCCCCCGGACGCGCTCCAGACCGCGATCACGAGGCCGAGGATGAGGGCCGTCAGCGAGCCCTTGTGATTACCCGCCGCGTTGCTGACGGCCTGGGTGAAGACCTTCGAGGCGCCCGGCGGGAGGGCCTTCTCCAGCCCGTTCACCAGCTTCGTCAGCGTGCCCGACCCGACGTGGATCAGGCTGATCAGGCCCAGCGCGGCGATGACCGCCGGGAACAGGGCCAGGAACCAGTGGTAGGCCAGGCTGCTCGCGGTCATCGAGCAGCGGTCCCGGACGAACTTCTTGCCCGTGCGCTTGATCGTGTTCCGCCAGCCAGCCGCGCCCAGTTCCAGCGGCGAATCCGGGCCGCCGGACACCGAGCGCTCCGGCGGGATGCTCTGCCGCTGGTCAGCGGGCGAAAGCTCGGACTGGTCAGCGGGCGGAGGCGCAGACGTCTGCGCGCGGTTGCGTGCCATGGCTGGATCTCCCCTGTGGGCCGGGCCGCCTGCGCTGCCTGCAGTTGGCAGGAACCGGCTACCCACGGCCAGCGGGGCAAAACGGCCCGCCGGCAGCTCGTGGACGCCGAGGCGGCCCGGCTGGCCAGCCTCGGGGCCACGCTGGTCCGGGCGCGGCAGACGCCCGGCCAGGACCACTACGGGGTGGCGATGGCGGACCCGGAAGGCAACGAGTTCGACATCAACTGAAGCGACACGCCCGCCTGAGCCCGGGCCACCCTGCGGTGTAATAGCGGTCGTGGCAGAGAGCGAGCAGGCACGCCTCTGCCTGCCGGATCCGGTCGGCCACCCCGTCGCCGTAGCTGACCGCCATCACGCCGTGGGCGGTGAGCCACGCATGGTGCTGCTCGCTGGCCAGGCCGACCACCGTCGCCCCGGCCCGCCGGGCCAGCTGGATCGCGACCGAGCCGACCCCTCCTGACGCGCCGGCCACCACCACCGTGTCGCCGGGGCTCAGCGCGACCGCCCGCACGGCCGCGTACGCCGTGGTCCCGACCACGAACAGCGCCCCGGCGACCTCCCACGGCACCGCGGTCGGCTTGACGGTCAGGTGCGTGTCCTCGGCCAGGACGAACTCCGCCTGGCTGGCCCGGTTATCAGTCCAGCCGAGCACCTCGTCCCCGGCCGAGAATCCGGTCACCCCGGGACCGGTCTGCGCCACGACGCCGGCCAGGTCACTGCCCTGGCCCGAGGGGAACGTCGCGGGCCACCGCTCGTGCAGCAGGCCGCGGCGGACCTTGTCCTCGCCGGGGTTGATCCCAGCCGCCTTGACCTGGACCAGCACCTGCCCGTCGCCCGGCACCGGGCGGGGCACGTCCTCGACCCTGAGCACATCGATCCCGCCGTAGCCGTCGAACCGCACTGCCTGTGGCATCGCTACTCCGTTCTCCGTTCTCCTGCTCCGGGGACCGGATGTGGGCCGGCCCCGGTCTGGCTCGGTCCCCGCCCAGGTTCCGCTAACCCCGGCCCGCGCCGCCTTATGCCCGGGCTGCCCGGCCGGGAGGGCAGAATCGGGGTCATGGTGAGCCTGGCTGAGGTGCGCGCCGTAGCGCTGCACCTCCCCCGTACGGAAGAACACCTGATCCGCGACTGGGTCAAGTTCCGGGTCGGCCGGATCGTCTACGCGGCCGTCTCGCCCGACGAGACGATCATGGGTTTCGGCTTTCCCCGGGAGGAGCGGCCCGCGCTGACCGCGGCCGAGCCGGAGCGGTTCTTCCTGCACCGCGCCAGCGACCAGCGCTACCAGTGGATCGACGCCAGGATGGAGAGCCTCGGGCAGGCCGAGATGCGCGAGTTCGTGACCGACGCGTGGCGGATGGTCGTCCCCAAGCGGGTGGCCGCCGCCCATGACGCGGCGCAGCCGGGCCCGCGGTGACCGGGCCGCCCACCGCGGGCCGCTCATCACGGGGACGCTCATCACGGGGACGCTCATCACGGAAATGCCTATCCCCTAACCCGGGGATAGGCTCCGCCACCCGAAACTTATCTTGTCCAACCACCCCCATATTAGCGCCGGACCCTTCTCCTAAGAGACCGATCGGTATCATGTGGTGGCATGCCGCCGACCGGCCAACTAAATGACTGGCCAACCCCGGACAGGGCTTATCACCGGCTTAGCACCGACTGCCAGGCGGTAAGATCTGGCTTTCTACGCTTGAAGCGCTTTATCCTTGATGGGCGCCATTCGCGACAGGCTACCCGGGGGTGGGAGGAGGGCGGCCACGCGCGGTCAGCGGTCACGGCAGCGCGCCGGAGAAGTCCGGCGCCATCAGTGCGGCGGCCAGGGCCTGGCGGCCGCCGTGCTGCGTCATCACGCGCTCAGGCGCCGTCACGGGCTCAGGCGCCGTCACGGGCTCAGGCGCCGTCACGGGTTCTCGCGCGGAGGCTCACGTGGCTGAGGAAGTAACGGACTGGTCAGGCGGGGCCGGGGAGCTGGCCGCGTGCTTCACGGTCCACGCCCGCGACCTGTTCGGCTACGCGTGCGTGGTGTCCGGCGCCGACGGCGCCCAAGCCGGGGAGCTCGTCCAGGCCACGTTCGAGGCGGCCGCCGCGGTCTGGTGGACGTTACGCGACCTGGCCACTGATCAGTGCCGCGACTGGCTGCGGGAGACACTGGCCGCCGCGGCCCTGAGCAGGACCGCTCCCCCTGCCAGCAGCGCGCTCGTCTCCCCGCCGCTTCCGCCGCTCACCGAGCTGACGATAGCCCGGTACGGCCCGGACTACGACGCGGCGACGGGCCTGGACCGGTTCGCCGGCTGGCTGCGCACCTGCGCGGCAGGCTCTCCCAGGACCGGCGGTGAGCCACCCGGGCGCGCCGGGATCCGAACCAGTGACCTCCCCACGATCCGCCTGGCCCGCCTGCGCGCCCTGCCGGACGGCGGGCCGGGCCGAACCAGCGGAACCGGGGCGCAGGCCCCGTCAGGGAGTTACGGTGACCCGGTGAGCGCGCTCTACGAGCAGCACTACGCGTCGCTCGTGCGGCTGGCCGCGTTGCTGGTCCGGGACATGGCGACTGCGGAGGAGATCGTACAGGACGCGTTCGTGGCCGTGGCCGCGGCCGCGGCCTGGCGGCGGCGCGGGGACATCGACGGTGCGCTGGACTTCCTGCGCCAGTCGGTGCTCGACCGCTCCCGGTCGGCGCTGCGGCACGGGATCACTGCCGCGCCCCCGAACGGATGCCCGTCCTTCTCGCCGCCGCTGCTGGCCGCCATCGGCGCACTGCCCGCCCGGCAGCGCGAGGTACTGGTCCTGCGCTACTACGCCAACCTGTCCGAAGAACAGGCCGCGGACACCATCGGCATCAGCCGCGCGGCCGTCCGCCGGTACGCCACCCGGGCCAACGCCGCCCTGCGCACCCTCCTCGACGCTGGCTGAGGCGGGCGGGACCGGCCGGGGACGGTTTTCGTTGCGTGCCAGAAGCCGCGGGTGCGCGGCGTGCAGACCGGGGCTAACGGCGGGACATGGCCCGCAGGGCGGCGTAGGAGATCACACCGAACGCCAGGTGCGGCCCGGCGTCGCTGAGCCACGCAGTGGCGTCCCACTCCCGCGGGTCGGTCAGCCCCAGCCGGGTCAGGGAGACATCGGTCGCCGCCATCGCCGCCCCGCCGAGCAGGACCGGGCCGAGCACCGGGCCGAGCCGGAGCACCACCGCCCGCAGTTCCCCGGCGGCCGCGCCGACCGCGACGCCGGTCGCGATCCCGGCCAGGGCCCCGAGTCCCTCCAGCCGGTTCTCGCGTTCCTCCCCGGTCCCCGGGATCTCCCGGCCGGCCCGCTTGGCCAGTTCCTCGACCGACTGCTGCGGGATGCTGCTCGCCGGCCGGCCGCGCCAGGCCATGTCCAGGTACGCCACCACGTTCAGCGCGGTAGTTCCCGCCGCCCCGGCCATCGCTCCCCTGATGAGTCCCTTGATCATGCGCGTGGGATGCCCGCGACCGCGGGCGGCAAACCCGCGCGACCCTGGCTCCGCGCGGCCTGGGGGGTTTGCCCCGAAGGGCCGCGGGTACCCGGCCGGACCGAGGGAAAGGAGACCCGATGCCTGGGCAGGCAGTTCCCGCGGCGCCCGCGGGACGGGACGAGGAGCGGCAGACGCGGTTCGCCGATGAGGCGCTCCCGCACCTGGGGCAGCTGCGCGCCGCCGCCACAGCCATGACCCGCAACCCCCACGACGCCGAAGACCTGGTGCAGGAGACCTACACCAAGGCTTACGCCAGCTTCCAGCAGTTCCGCGAGGGCACCAACGCGCGGGCCTGGCTGCTGCGCATCCTCACCAACACGTTCATCAACAGTTACCGGCGACGCCAGCGGGAACCGGCGCGGGTGTCCATCACGGGTCTCGAGGACTGGCAGTTCACCCAGGGCCGGACCGGCGGCGGGGCCCCGCGGTCCGCCGAGGACATGGCGCTGGACCGGCTGCCGGACACCGAGGTCTTCCAGGCGATGAGGGAACTGCCCCGCGACTTCCGCACCGCGGTCTACCTCGCGGACATGGAGGGCTTCAGCTACCGGGAGGTCGCGGACATGATGGCCTGCCCGGTCGGCACCGTCATGTCCCGGCTGCACCGGGCCCGCGGCCAGCTGCGCACCATGCTCCGGGAGCAGGCGGCGGAGCGGGGCATCGTGCCGCACCCCCGCTACTCCGCCGGATCCTGACCCGGCGCGCTCACGCGGCGCCGCTGTCGCGCCGGCGCAGGAAGCTGAGGAACTCGGCTCCCTCGCGCAGCCGGCGCCGCATCATCTCCGGGCTGCGCAGCATCTCGGCGGACATTTCCGCGATCTTCCCGGCCCGGAAGTAGAACTGCCGGTAGAAGCTGTTGACGGAGTCGTAGATCTCGGTCCGGTTGAGGTTCGGGTAGCTGAGGGCCGCGGCCTGCACCCCGTGCTCATCGATCAGCGCGGTGTTGTCGTCGGGCAGCCAGCCGTTCTCCTTCGCCTGCTGGTACAGGGCGGTCCCCGGGTAGGGGGCGGCGATCGAGACCTGCAGCGAGTGCGGGTTGATCTCCTTGGCGAACCGGATGGTCTCCTGGATCGTCTCCGCGGTCTCCCCCGGAAGCCCGACGATAAAGGTGCCGTGGATGGTGATGCCGAGATCCCGGCAGTCCGTCGTGAACTGGCGGGCCCGCTCGACCCGGACGCCCTTCTTGATGTTGATGAGGATCTGCTGGTTCCCCGACTCGTACCCGACCAGCAGCAGGCGCAGGCCGTTTTCCCTGAGCACGGTGAGGGTCTCGTAGGGCACGTTCGCTTTGGCGTTGCACGACCAGGTCAGGCCCAGCCGGCCCATGCCGCGGGCGATCTGCTCGGCCCGCCGCCGGTCATCGGTGAACGTGTCGTCGTCGAAGAAGACTTCCCTGACCGACGGGAACAGCTCGGTGATGCGGGCCATCTCGCCCAGGACGTGCTCCGCGCTCCGGGTCCGGTAGCGATGGCCGCCGACGGTCTGCGGCCACAGGCAGAACGTGCACCGCGACCGGCAGCCTCGCCCGGTGTACAGGGACACGTACGGGTGCTTGAGGTAGCCGATGAAGTAGTCGTCGGTGTTCAGGTCACGCCGGTACACGTCGGTGACGTACGGCAGCCGGTCCATGTCTTCCAGGATCGGCCGGTCCGGGGTGTGCGCCACCTGGCCGTCCGGGCCGCGGAACGTGACCCCGCGGACGTCCTTCAGGCAGCGGCCCTCGGCGATCTCGGCGATGGTGAAGTCGAACTCCTCCCGGGCCACGAAATCGATCGCGTCCGACGCCAGCAGGGACGACTCCGGCTCCACCGCCACCTTGGCCCCGACGAAACCCAGCTTCAGCGCCGGGTTCGCCCGTTTGAGCGCCTCGGCCACGACGACGTCCCCGGCGAACGACGGGGAGCTGGTGTGCAGCACCGCGAGGTCGTACTGGCGGGCGAGCGGCAGCACGTCGTCGAGGCCGAGTCCCGCCGCGGGCGCGTCCACCAGCCTGCTGCCCGGCACGATGGCCGCGACCTGGGCCAGCCAGGTGGGATACCAGAACGACCTGATCTCCCGCTTGGCCTGATAGCGGGAGCCCGCCCCGCCGTCGAACCCCTCGTACGACGGCGGGTGCAAGCACAGTGTGCGCATCACGGATAGCCCACCTCCCGGGCGGAACGTTGGTGCGAAGGACCGCCGGACCCGGCGGCCCCGCCTGCCACGGCATCCGGGCAGCCTTTCTGGCCTGCGCCGATACTGGCCAGCGCGGCAGCGAACGCCTCATCCCAGTCTCCGGCCGGCCGGCCGGGGCCTGCGGGCCGGGGCCGGTCCAGGGCGGCCAGCACACCGCCGGCGACCTCCAGCGGCCGCGGGCCGGACACCTCGGCCCCGCCCAGCTCCAGCTGGTGCTGGACGTTCTCGCGGCCATGACCCGGCATGGCGTTGACGAGCACCAGCCCGCGCCCGGCCGCCCGCGCCTCGGCGCACGTCAGCGCCCCAGGCAGCGTGACGACGAGGTCGCAGGCACTCATCAGCGCCGGGATGGCCGGGGTGAAGCCGTAGGGATGGACCCGCGGGCAGACGGCCGCCAGGGCCCGGAGCCGGGCTTCGAGCCGGTGGTTGCGGCCCGCCACGGCCAGCACGTGCACCCCGGCCCCGGCCAGCTCCCGTGCGGCCCCCTCGACCGGGCCCAGCCCCCATCCGCCGCCCATGAGCAGGACGCACCGCGCACCGGGCGGGATCCCGAGCGATGAGCGGGCCCCGGGCGCGGGCGCCAGGTGGCGGAACGCGGGCCGGACCGGCGGCGGGATGATCGCGGTCCGGGCCCGGGGCAGGTAACGGCGCACGCCGGCCGCGGCCGCGGCCGAGGTGACCAGGAACAGGTCGATGCCCTCGCGTACCCAGCTCGCGTGGGGCAGCGCATCGGCGCACAGCGCGATGGTGCGCAGCCCCGGCCGGGAGGCGGCGAGCCCGGCCGCGGCCGGGACGCCCGCCGCGAACACGCTAACGATCAGGTCGGCGGGCTCCTCGCGCAGCGCACCGCCGAGCGCGGCCAGCAGCCGCGGCGTGGCCGCGCGGTCCATGGCCTCGGCCAGGCGGCTGCCCCCGCGCAGGTGGGCGAAATGGAGCCCGTCGTACACGCCCGGCCTGGCCATGAACCGGCGGAAGACCCAGTCGCCTGCCGGGCCCGCGCGCGGGCCCAGCAGGCCCATGCAGTCCAGCGTCCGGCTTTCCCAGCCCAGGCCGGCCAGGCTGCCGGTGAGCACCTCGGAGACGATGTCGTGGCCCGAGCCCAGGGAGCCGGAGAGGATCACCGCGCGTTTCGGCACCGCCTCGCACCTCCCCGTGTTCGAGCGCAGCCGACGCGGCCGCCGCTGCAGGCGCCGGGACGCTGGCCCTACCCGGAGCCGGCTGGAGCCAAACCGCACGCGCCCCGGGCCGGGCCGTCGCGCGCCCACGTTTGCGGAGTGACTCTGCGGAAACGTGGAGCAGGTGCTTCAGCCGAACCGCGCGCACAGGCACCCGTCCGGGACCGCCGCATGACCGGACGGCGGCCGCCGGAGCAGGCCTCGCCCGCCCGCCGGGCCGGGGCCTGGCTGGCCTGGTGAGTCCTGCTCATGTCGTTCTGGATGATCCTGGACGACTCGGTCGCCTCCGACGAGCTGCTGGCCGGGGTGGGCACGGCCGCCCTGGCCGCGTTCCTCGCCGAGCTGGTCACCCACCGGCCGGCCATCTCCTGGACCGTGCGCTGCACGACAGCGGCATCGAGCGCGCCGACGCCTACATCACCAACGCGGTGAAGCACTTCAGGTGGAAAGCCCGAGGCAAGTGCCGCATCCACCAGCTCCCCAACGGGACCGAGATCATGGCCTGCCGCGGCTGGCTGGAAGCGGAGCTCGCGGTGGTCGGGCCCCGGGTCACCGTGGCCCTGGGCGCGGTGGCCGGGCAGGCGATCTTCGGCCGCGGGTTCAGGGTCCGCGATCATCGCGGCCGGCTGGAGGACGTCAGGGTCGGCGGCTGGCGGGGCCCGGTGTTGAGCCCAGTCCATCCCTCCTCCATCCTCCGGGCCCGCGACGGCCAGGCCCGCGAGGAAGGGTTCGCCGGCTTCGTCGCCGATCTGGTCAACGCCCGCGAGGCCCTGGCGGCCTGACCACGCCGCCTGGGAAGGATCAGCGCTGGCCGCGAGGTCCGGCAGCACTGCTCTCGTCCACTTTTCCCGCGTGACGTGCGTCCTGAAGGCTGATTTGCCCGATCCCGGCGCACGTCCCGCGGGAGAAGTGGAGAGGAGGGGCCGGACATCAACCCCGGCCGGACCGGGTCATGAGTAAGGCGCGGCCGAACCCCACAGCACCCGCCGCCAGAACGCCCGGTTCCCGGCCAGCCGCAGGCGCTGGCGGAAGGGCAGCCGCCGGACCGGCTGGTGGATGCACAGCCCGGTGCCGCCCGGGAGCATGCAGTCGCCCGCGCAGTTGCCCCAGCAGTGCCTGCAGTGGCGGATGACGGTCCGGTCCACTCCTTCATGATGCCCCCGGCGGCGGCCGCCCGGGACCCGGCTGGGCGGCCCCGGGCCGGACCGCCGGGCCGGGCTCAGCTTTCCGGCCGGGGGCTGAACAAGGCGAACATGCTGCCGTTGGGGTCGGTCAGGTAGGCGATCTTCATGCCATCCTCCAGCGTCATCGGCGCCACCACGACCTTGCCGCCGAGTTCCTCGGTCCGGGCCGCGGTCGCGGCGACGTCCTCGACACCGACCACGAAGACCGCGTAGGGCGGGATGCTGCCCCCGGTATTGAAGATGCCGCCGGACGGGCGGTCGGCCCCCGGCGCGATGATCATGGTGTACGTCCCGTCGGCCGCGAACGACCACCCGAACAGCGGGCCGTAGAAGGCCTTGGCCGCCTCGACATCCGGGGCGCCGATCTCGAACCAGGACACGGTGTTAGCTGCGGACATGTGATTCCTCCATCAGGGTGACGTTGCCGATGACGCCACTGTGGCGGGCGTGCGCGACAGCCCTATGTCGGTGTTTCCGCGAACATCCGCTCCCCGGCGAGGGCAGATCCCAAACAGGTCATGAACCCTTGGATCGAGCGGACTGTCCAAGGTCCGTCCGGCAGCGGTATTCGGGCGGGAACAACCCCACCAAGCCGAAGACTTCTTCTGCACGCCGGGAACGCTGTCGAGCGTTCTGCCTCCGATACAGGTAATCAGTCGAACGGCCCGCTGTCCATGCCAGCGAGGCTCTCGTCGCCGCTGGTCAAGGAGAAGCGAATGAAATATGGCCCCGGCTGCCTGGGCATAGGAACCCACACCACCAGGCTTCCTGTGTCGTCATCGGCGCTGTCCTGGATTGACGGCGATGATGACTGGCCGACCACGGCCAGGACAAGCCTCGGGCCCTGCTTTTCGGGACGCCCAGCGGATCGCAACTTGAACACTGCGGATCTTTGCGGGTACTCACTGAGGGGCACAGGTGAGAGTGTCTGGATAGAAGTGAAACGAGCGATCTTCTCTTGGGGATGCTTAGGCAGGATCGTCACGACCAGAGCCAGACACGCAGTGATGGCAGCGGCAAGGGCCCCGCCGGTAAGAATGAGCTTTCTAAAGCGGTTCCACCATCGTAATACGGCAGATTGGGGCAAGTGGGGAGGATGAGCCGGATGAGCTTTGCGCGGAACCTGTCTTGAGGGTGGTCTAGAGCGTCCACTGCGCGGCTTGGTCACGATATCCGCCCCTGTAGGGGATCTTCACAGATCCCCATATCGGATCTTTGGAGTGTAACGGCCGTTTGCCGGTAGAGCTATTTTTTTATGCGGCGCCGGCCACGCTTCGGCGTTATTGACCGGCGGAGCTCTGGACATGTCCGCGAGGGCAGATTGGCGTCCCGACAGTCACCGACCAGCGTGCTCTTCAGACGGACAGGTCAGGGCGGCGGACGACGGCGTCGGGGATGTCCACGTCGAGATCGCGGTAGGAGCGCGGGGACGCCGGCTCGCCCGTGTCGTCAGCACCCCGGATGCGGTCCACCCGGAAGGCCCGGGCCCCGCCGCGCAGCCGGCACCAGGCCATCAGGTACCACTCGGTCCGGGTGGCGGCGAACGCGACCGGCTCGACGTCCCGGACCGTCTCCCGGTCGTGCCGGTCCCGGTAGGTGATCCGGAGCACGTGCCGCGCGGTGATCGCCTCCTGGATGGCCAGCGGGACCATGGCGGCGGGCGGCGGGCCCCACCGCCGAGCGGCCCGCTCGCGGGCAGGCAACTCCCCGTCAGCCTGCGTACGGCCAGCCTGCGTACGGCCAGCCTGCGGACCGCCAGCCTGCGGACCGCCAGCCTGCGGACCGCCAGCCTGCGGACCGCCAGCCTGCGGACCGCCAGCCTGCGCCGGCGACGGCGCCCCCGGACGGGCCGCACCGATCAGCCGGACCCGGTCCATCAGCTCCCCCGCCTTGGCCGTCTGCGCCGCTGAGGCTGTGGCCAGGACCTTGCGCAGGGCGCTGCGGGTGGCCGCGGCAAACGGCGTGTTCTCCTCCCGGGCCAGCGACACGGCGATCGCGACCATCTCGGCCGCGGTGAAGTTCAGCGGGGGCAGGGTCAGCGTCTTGTCGATCGCGTAGCCGCCGCGCCGCCCGGCCTCCGCGTAGATCGGCACCCCGGACTCCTGCAGGGCCAGGATGTCCCGCTCGATGGTGCGCGCGCTGACCTCGTAGCGCTCGGCCAGCTGCCGCGCGGACCGGGGCCGGGGCGCGACCGCCCGCAGCTCCTCGACCAGCGCGTAGAGCCGATCGGTCCGGTTCATGCCCCCGCACGCTACCCCTGGGCACCGACATTCCGGGGGGCCGGGCGCCCGCCTCTACGGCCGTCCCGGGCCGGATACGGGAGGAAGTGGCGTTCGCGCTGGTCGCGGCCGGACGCGGGCGGACGTGGCCCCGGGACCGCCGGGGGCGGAAAGACTGGGTACGCTCGCCTTGCCTGAACAACGTCGCCTGGGCGCACTCCGACGAGGTCGGCTCTGCGCTACCCGGTTTCCGCGGCACACAGCCGCCGAACAAGGATTCTGCCATGCAAGCCATCACTGTCCGAGACCGTGACGCCGGTATCGGTGGTCTCTCCCTGACGGACATGCCCTACCCGCGGGCCGCCGAGAACGATGTCATTGTGCAGGTGCATGCCGCAGGGTTCACTCCTGGTGAGCTCGGCTGGCCTGCGACGTGGTCTGACCGTGCAGGCCGCGACCGGACCCCCAGCGTGCCCGGGCACGAACTGTCGGGTGTCGTCGCCGAGTTGGGGTATGGCACCACCGGCCTTACCGTCGGCCAGCGAGTATTCGGACTGACCGACTGGACCCGTGACGGATCACTTGCCGAGTACGCCGCGGTGGAGGCGCGCAACCTCGCTCCGCTTCCGGCGGACGTCGACCACACCGTGGCCGCCGCGCTGCCGATCTCCGGGCTGACGGCCTGGCAGGGCCTGTTCGACCACGGCCGCCTCACGGCAGGCCAGACCGTCCTGATCCATGGCGCCGCGGGCGGTGTGGGGTCGATCGCGGTCCAGCTCGCGCGCGAGGTGGGAGCTCGGGTGATCGGCACTGGCCGGGCCGCTGACCGGGACACCGTACTCGGTCTCGGCGCGGATGCCTTCCTGGACCTGCAGGCCGACCACCTGGCAGATGCCGGAGAGGTCGACGTGGTCTTCGACGTGATCGGCGGCGAGATCCTCGACCGCTCGGCCACGCTGGTGCGCGCCGGCGGCGCGCTCGTCACCATCGCCGCGCCGCCCACGGTTCAGCCTGAGAACGGGCGGGCCGTCTTCTTCGTCGTCGAACCCGATCGCCTCCGGCTCGCGGACCTTGCCCAGCGGCTGAGGGACGGACGGCTCAAGCCGCACATCGGGGCCGTGCGCCCGCTCGCGGAGGCGCCCGACGCGTTCGCCCCCGCCCGGCGCACCCCCGGGAAGACGATCATCCGAATCCTGTGAGGCCGGCATGTAAACGGTCTGGCCTCGTTTCGCAGCCGAGCCGTGGAATCCGGGAGCGGCCTATGGTGGTGTGCGTGGCTGGTCCTGAGCTACGGGTGGCCGGGCGTGGAGACGCGGCGCAGACCGCTCAGATGCTCGCCCGCGCGTTCCATGACGATCCGGTGTTCGGTTGGATGTTGCCAGCTGAGGGCTCGCGGCACCGGCGAGCGCGGCGCTTTTTCGTGACCGAACTGCACCATGAGTCGCTTCGCCACGGCGCCGTGGAAGTGGCCTGTGTCGATGGGCGCGTAGCCGGAGCCGCCGTGTGGTTCCCGCCCGGCACCCCACTCGGGACCGAAGTGTCCGCCCTCCCCGGCTATCTGCGGGCCTTCGGCCGTCGTTTCGTCATCGTCTCGCGGTATCAGTCCGCGGCGGTCCGCGTCCATCCGCGCGAAGAGCCGCACTGGTATCTGGCCTTCATCGGGGTCGATCCGGTCCGGCAAGGATACGGGGTCGGCGCAGCCCTGCTGCGCTCGCGGCTCCGGCGATGCGACGAGGACGGGCTGCCCGCCTACCTCGAATCCTCAAAACTGGAAAACGTGCCGCTCTACCAGCACTTCGGCTTCCACGTCACCGGCACCCTGCGCCTGCCGGAAGGTGCACCCGTGGTCAGCACCATGTGGCGGCCGGGCGACGTGAGAGACGATGCCGGCTGAGAGCGCGCCTGATCGCCGTCTGATATGCGTGCAGGCCGGCACGGCAGGCGCGGCGCTGATCACGGGGGAGGACGGCGGGCAGGCCATCGACCTGCGCTGGCGGTCCGCGCGGGAACGGCTGGCCGGCGCCGGGGCCGACGAGGCCACGCGCGCCGCGCTGTACTTCCTGCCCGGGGACCTGGTCACTAGCATCCAGGCGCCCCCCGGGGGCGTCGGCGCGACGCTGCGCTACACCCGGGAGGCCATCGTCTAAGCACGGCCCTCAGCGAAGTTCAGGCACATTTCTCCTGAATACGCGCTATTCCTTGCATGGCAGCCGGCTTCACGGGAAGAGGCTGGGCGTGGAGTCCACGGTGGGCGTTTTGCGAGGTATTCATGTCTACGATTGACGGGGCTGCAGACTGGCGTTCCCGGGGCGCCTGCCTGTCGGCCGATCCTGACCTCTTCTTCCCGATCTCGCCCGGCGGGGCCAGCCAGCGCCAGGTTAGACGGGCCAAGGCGGTCTGCGGCACCTGCCCGGTGCAGGCCGAATGCCTCGCGTTCGCGGTCGAAACCGGGCAGGTCCATGGCGTCTGGGGCGGCCTGGGCGAGGAGGAGCTGGCCCGGCTGAGGCGCGGTCTCCGCGCTGCCGGAGCGGCCCCGGAGCGGATACCCGGCACCGGGCGGGTCGCGGGCACCCGCCCGGTCGCGGGCCGCGACCCCCGGCACCGGCGCGGCCGGGAGCGCGAACCGCAGGCCGGGTTAGACCCCGCCGCTGGCGGCTCAATGCGCGCAGAGGCGGGCGCGCTCGACCTCGCTGGGGCATAGTTGAGGCAGTCGCCCGGGCATGGCCGAGGCACTCGCCGGGGCATGGCTGGGGCACAGGCCGGGGCATGGCTGGGGCACAGGCCGGGGAACAGCTCAGGCACAGCAGAACATTCGCGCGTCGCGAGT
The DNA here is from genome assembly GCA_963782185.1 of uncultured Actinomycetes bacterium. Classification (GTDB taxonomy): domain Bacteria; phylum Actinomycetota; class Actinomycetes; order Streptosporangiales; family Streptosporangiaceae; genus RYN-230. The sequence continues at coordinate 196,087 of CAWAJB010000007.1, read as the reverse complement.
TCCGGGGGGGCGCTAGATGCGGCAGGACGGGACAGGCATCGTCCCCCAGCCGGATACCGGTCTCACCCTGACCGAGCGGGTCGCGGCAGCCCGGTCCATGCTCGCCGACAATGCGGAACGGCTCGCGGCCGCAGCCGAGCGGCTGCGGTCCACCCGCAGTTCGCTGGCGTCCGGGCGCAGCGGCGGGAGCGGCGGGAGCAGCTGCACGAGTCGGCTTACGCCCGGCTCCACGCCCAGCTGGAGACCATGCCGGTGATCGAGCAGGCCAAGGGCATCCTCATCGCCCAGACGGGCTGTTCCCCGGACGAGGCGTTCACCATGCTCCGCCAGGCGTCGCAGCGGAGCAACGTCCGGGTCAGCGAGCTGGCGGCCGGCATCGTGGACCGCGCCGTGACCAAGCCCCGGCCGCGGCCGGCACCGCCCCGGCCGCAGCCAGGCTAGGCCGGGGACTCAAGCGGCGCGGCGTCCATGACCAGGATGACGCCGCGGGCCGCGTCGGTCCCGACGAGCTGGGTCAGGTTCACCGTGCACTCGATGGGCCGTCCCCGGCGGTTCACCGCCCGGGACGTTAGCTGGTCGCGCTCGGTCCGGCCCGCCAGCAGGCTGCGGATGGGTCCACGGAGCATCTCAACCGGGAACCCGATGTCGAGGTTCAGGAAGTGCTGGTCCAGCACCTCATCGCTGCGCAGCCCCCACAGGTCCTCGGCCTGGCGGTTCCAGGCCCGGATTTCCATCTCGGTGCCGAGAACTACCACCGCGGACTGGAGGCTGCCCAGGATCGCCCCGAGGAACTGATTGAGCTCGGTGACCTCGGCGCTGCGCTCTCTCAGCTCGTTGTTGATGGTCTCCAGTTCCTCGTTGGTGGACTGGAGTTCCTCGTTCATGGTCTCCAGTTCCTCGTTCGTCGAGTGCAGTTCCTCGTGGGTAGTCTCCAGTTCGTCGTTGGTGGACTGGAACTCCTCGTTGGTGGTCTCCAGTTCCTCCACCGTGGACTGCAGTTCCTCGTACGCGGTTTTCAGCTGGCGGCGGGAATCCTCGAGCTCCGCGCGCAGGCCCAGGTTCCGGCTCGCGCCGAGGAACGAGATCACCAGGCCGGACGGGCCGTCCAGCGGCGCGACGATGATGTCCAGCGACCGCGTATCGTCCCGGCCGGGCTACGGCACGTCGTAAATGGCCACCGGGCGCCGCTCGCGCTGGGCCAGCTCGATGGGAGTGCGCAGGTCGGCGGGCCGCTGGTACAGCTCGGTGTCGCGCATGGGGCGGCCCAGTTCCCCGGACCCGATCGCGAACATCCGCCGGGCGGCACGGTTAGCCTGGACGACGTTCCCGCTGGCGTCCAGCATCACCTGGGCCACTACGTTCTGCTCGAAGAGCGCCTCCATGGGCCGGTGGCCGTCCGAGCGCGGGGAGCCGCCTGGGCGGGCCGCCGGGTCCGCCGTCATGGCCTCCGGATCGGCGGCAGGGTCCCTGCGCAGGATGTGCTGGGCCTGGCTCACGACCTCGAACATCTGTGTCCGGGTCACCAGGGCCTCGGACTTGCCGAGGAACAGGTAGCCGGCCGGGTTGAGCGCGAACTGGAAGCTGGCCAGGATCCTGCCCTGCACCTCGGAGGTGAAGTACATCAAGGTGTTCCGGCAGCTGAGCAGGTCGATCCGGGAAATAGGCGGGTCCTGCACGAGGTCGTGCCGCCCGAAGATCAGGGCCCGGCGCAGGTCGGCCCGGAAGATCCCGAACTCCCCGTCAGCGTCGAAGAAACGCCGCGTCCGCTCCTCGCCGAACGCATCCAAGAGCTTCTGATAGCCGTAGCGGCCGCGCCGGGCGTCCGTGAGCGCCCCCTCGTCGGCATCGGTGGCGTAGATCTTCACCGACTGGCGGAACCGCTCCTCGCCCAACGCCTCGGCCAGCAGGACCGCCAGCGAGTACGCCTCCTCGCCGGACGCGCAGCCCGCAGACCATACCCGCACCGCCTCGCCCGGCTCCTTGGCCTCGACGATCTGCGGGATCACCTCGTCCGCCAGCGTGTCCCAGGCGTCCCGGTCGCGGAGCAAGGCGGTGACGTTGATCAGGATGGTGTTGAACAGCTCCGCGAACTCGCCCGGATTGGCTTCGAGGATCTCCGTGTAGCGCTGGTAGTCATCGGCGCCGATGACCTGCATCCGCTTGAAGATGCGCCGGGTCAGGCTGGCCCGCTTGTAACCGCGGAAGTCGAAGTTCCGCCGTTCGCGGACATGGTCCAGCAGTGCTTCCAGCTCGCCATCTTCAGGCGGGGTCGCCATCGGGTCTCCATCCGGCCGGGTGGCGCGTCAGGTCGTGGTGGGGTCGCCGGTTCCTCCCCGCAGGGAGACGCCCCCGGCGGACGCGGCCACCGCGACGGCCGCCGGCGGCCGGGCTGTCGGCTGAACGGTCGTCGTGGGCCTCCGGTCTCAGCTGGGGCAGTCTTCCAGGATCACTCCGGGAACCGTATCCCAGCCGAGAATCCGCAGCACGCTTCTCAACGGCGGGGGCAGATGGGCGAGCACGATCTGCCCGACGGCAGCCTCGCGGTTCTCCCTCCCGCTCTCCCCCGGGCCCCCGGCCAGGGACAGGATGGCGCGCAGGCCTGCCACGTCGCAGTAGCCGACGCCGGCCAGATCCAGCTGGATCGGGTCCCATCCGGTCGCGGCCGCCATGGACAGCACCTCGGTGAGGGTGCGGTAGGTCCACTCGTCGATGTCCCCCGCGAGGTGAACGACGAGCGGGGGCTGGGTGAAGCGGGCCTGGAGCCCGGAATCCGGCGTACCCGGGAAGCAGACCGCAGGAAGTTCATCGCCACACGTTTGACCGGGGACCCCGCCGCCCATCTCAGCTCCGCAGCATTGAGCCGCACCCGGCAGCTGGGTCGACAACCGCCTGGATACCACTGACCGTACTCGCCTTTCGCACCTGAGCAGCCGGGCCGGCCCGCCACCGCTGGCCGAGTCACGCGCCCGGCGCCGGGATGAGCGCCGGCGCACGGCGGGCGTTACCTCCCTGAGCACAGCAGGGGTCACCAGGTCCGGAGGGCCGCGGCGGGACACCTGCCGGGGACATCAGCGCCGGTCCGCTGCTAGCTTTACCTGTCATGACTGAACCTGTGGTGCCGGCCCGCCAGCGTGTCCTCGTCACCGGCGGCGCCGGCTTCGTGGGCGCGACCCTGGTCCGGCGGCTGGCCGGCAGCGGGCACTCGGTGCGGGTGTTCGACAACTACTCGACCGGCAACCCGGCGTACCTGGACGGCGTGGGCGCCGAGCTGGTCGAGGGCGACATCCGCGACGCGGGGGCGCTCGACGCCGCGCTCGCCGGGATCGAGTCGGTCATCCACCTGGCCGCGGCGGGCTCGGTCGTGAGGTCCGTGGCCGACCCGGTGATGAACTTCGAGGCCAACGTGCTGGGCACGTTCCGGGTGCTGGACGCGGCGCGGCGGGCCGGCCTGGAGCGGGTCGTCCTGGCCTCCACCGGCGGCGCGCTCATCGGCGACGCACTGCCCCCGGTCAACGAGTTCTCGCTGCCCAAGCCGATCTCGCCGTACGGCGCGAGCAAGCTCGCCGGGGAAGGGTACGCGCACGCCTTCGCCAAGTCCTTCGGGCTGCGCACGGTGGCGCTGCGCTTCGCCAACGTCTACGGGCCATGGAGCGGGCACAAGAAGGGCGCCATGACCGTGTTCTTCCGGGCGCTGCACTCCGGCCAGCCGATGGTGATCTACGGGGACGGCACCTCCTCCCGCGACTACACGCACGTCAACGACATCGCCCATGCGCTGCAGCTGGCCCTGGAAGGTGACGTGCCGGGCGGCACGGTCCTGCACATCGCCTCCGGCGTGGAGACCACCATCACCGAGCTCGCCGACCTGTGCCGCCGCGCCGCCGGCCAGCCGGACCACCCGGTGCAGTACCAGCCCCGGCGGGTCGGCGAGGTGGACCGCAACTTCGCCACCTACGACCTCGCCAAGCAGGTGCTCGGGTACACGCCCGCCATCGCCCGGGAGGACGGTATCGCCCAGACCTGGGACTGGTATCAGGACCACGTGTTCGGGTCCTAGGGCCTCCTCCCCGCGCGCGGCCTGTGCGGCGGGGCCCTGGCACGCTACGATCACGGCCTGATGGACAGGATCCGGGTCGCGCTGGCCGAAGACAACGTGCTGCTCCGTGAGGGCGTCTCCAGGCTGGTCTCGGCGAACGAGGACTTCGAGCTGGTGGGCACGGCCTCAGACCTGCCTGAGCTCCTGGCCCTGGTGGCCACCGTGCGCCCGGATGTCGTGGTCACCGACATCCGGATGCCGCCCACCGGGACCAACGAGGGTATCCAGGCGGCCGGCTGGCTCCGGGAGAACCATCCGGAGGTCGGGGTGGTCGTGCTCAGCCAGTACACCGCGCCCGGGTACGCCATGGCGCTGCTGGAGCACGGCTCGGCCGGCCGCGCCTACCTGCTCAAGGAGCGGGTGGCCAGCGTGGACGAGCTGGCCCGGGCCATCCGCGCGGTGGCCGGCGGCGGGTCGGTCATCGACCCGATGGTGGTGGATGAGCTGGTCCGGTCCCGGTCAGCGCACCAGCAGTCCAGCCTGGCGCTCCTCACCCCGCGGGAAACCGAGATCCTGGCCGAGATGGCCCAGGGCAAGAGCAACGCCGCCATCGCGGCCTCGCTGACCGTGTCCGAGCGGGCGGTCGAGAAACACACCAACTCGATCTTCGCCAAGCTGGGGCTGAGCGAGGAGAAGGACCTGAACCGACGGGTCAAGGCGGTTCTGCTCTACCTCAGCGAGGCCCAGGCCGGTTAGCCCAGAATGTCCAGCTAGACCGTGAGGCTGGCCCACCAGGCCCGGGGGTGGCAGCACCCTGGGCCCGCCGGGCGGCCCGTGGCAGGCTTGAACCATGACCACCCCGCACGCAGTGGTCGTGGTAGACGACCAGGCACCCTTCCGGCTGGCCGCCAAGGCGGTCCTGCGCCGGATCGACTGTTTCGAGCTGGCCGGGGAGGCGTCCAGCGGCCCGGAAGCGATCAGGCTGGTGGACGCGCTGCGCCCGGCCCTGGTCCTGATGGACATCAACATGCCGGAGATGAACGGCATCGAGGCCACCCAGCGCATCGTGGCCGCCCACCCGGACGTGGTGGTGTTCCTCTGCTCCACCTACGACGTCGCGGACCTCCCCCCCGGCGTGGCGGCCAGCGGGGCCAGCGCCTACGTCAACAAGGAGCAGTTCGGGGCGGACACGCTGCGCCGTCTGTGGGCGGAGCGGAATTCCGGCTCGTTCGCGGCCACCTGAAGGAGCCGGGGCCGCGGGTCAGCCGGGCGGGCGGTGTTCGTTGCGGAAAGTTCTTGACGGTCAGATGACCGGGACCGAACCGCTGATCGTGGCGCCGTGACCGGGCTGCGACTCCCACCGGACCGTCCCGCCGATGGCGCCGAGCCGGTCGGACATGTTGACGAACCCGTGGCCGCCCCGGGCCTGCGCCGCGTCGAAGCCGGGGCCGTCGTCGCGGACCGAGAACAGCAGCCCGCCTGATTCTTCCCAGAGCCTGACCTGCACGGCCGCCCCGGCGGCGTGCTTGCCCGCGTTCTGCAGCGCTTCCAGGCAGCAGAAGTAGATGGCGGTCTCGATGCCCTGGGAGTACCGGCCGATGCCGTCGGTGCTCACCGTGACCGGGAGCGGGGAACGGCTGGCCGCGGCGCGCAGCGCGTCGCCCAGCCCGTTGTCGGCCAGCAGCGGCGGGTAGATGCCGTGGGCCAGCTCGCGCAGCTCGCGGATGGTGGCCTGCACGTCGTCGGCCATCTGGGCCAGCATCTCGGCCCCGGTCTCCGGGTCCTCGGTGAGGATGTCGCGGGCCAGCCGGAGGGTCACCGCCAGCGCGACCAGGTGCTGCTGCGCGCCGTCGTGCAGGTCCCGCTCGACCCGGCGCCGCTCCGCGTCACCGCTGGCCACGATCCGGGCCCGCGATTCGCGCAGCTCGTCCGCCTGCCGCCGCAGCTCGTCCAGCGTGGTCTGCAGGGCCGCGTCGAGCCGGACGTTGTAGAAAGCCAGGCCAGCCTGCCGGGCCAGCTCGGTCAGCACCCGGTCGTCCTCCTCGGTGAACGTGTCCGCCTCCGCGGGCCGCTCCACCACCAGCAGGCCGAGCAGCTCGCCCGCGTGGCTGATCGGCGCGACCCTCAGCTGGGTCCCCGGCCGACCGTCGAGCAGGGCGGGCAGCCAGATCGAGGCCCAGGCGTTACCGGACACCCCGGCCCGGGTGACGACGGGGCGCTCCCGGTCGCCGACGATGATGGACCGGCGTTCCGCATCCGGCACCGACACCGTGCGCTCCAGCACCTCACCGCTGCCTGAGTACACCTCCGCGCTGGTCAGCGCCATCGTCTTGCGCAGCGACTCAGCCAGCTGGAGCAGCAGCTCGTCCATGGCCACGGCCCGGGTCATCCGGCTGCCGAACGTGCGCAGCGCCTCGTCCGGCGCCTCACGGGCGCCGTAGACGAACCTGGTCGCCGAGGCCATCAGCCGGTCCCGGGCGGGCAGGTAGCCGACCGCGGTGATCGCCGCGGCCAGCATGGACAGGCCGAGGATCTCCCGGTCCCCGCTGTCGCCGGGCCGCTGGCCCAGGCCGAGCACGATGACCAGGTAGATGGCCGCGACCACGACGCTGAAGCCCGCCAGCGACAGGACGTGCACGAGCAGGCGCCCGGCCACCGGGGCCAGCTGGATGCTGGTGCCGGCGACCAGCCCGGCCGGGACCGCCGCGGTGACCCCCACCATCACCGCGGCGACCGGGCCGGGCCAGCCGACCAGCAGGTGCAGCACCCCGAACACCAGCGCGGCGTCGGCGGCCAGGACCGCGCCGACCGCGAGCCATTGCATCCGCTCCCGCTCGTGGCCGCCCAGCCGCCGGTAGCGCGCCCGCGCGGCGGGCAGCGTGGCCAGCAGTGCGGCAGGCCAGATCACGGCCGCGGCCAGGGCCGGGAACGGGCGCCCCGCCAGGGCCAGTACTAGCCCGGTGCCCAGCGCGACCAGGATGGCCAGGCCGGCCGCGCCGCGCCGGGCCCGGCTGCCCAGCCGGCCGTCCGGGGCGGACAGGACGAACGCCACCGAGGCCGCGATGACCAGCGGCCCGGCCACGGTAGCCACCCCCCGGGCCAGCCCGTGCGGGCCCGGCTGGCTGGCCATGCGGGCCGCGGTGAGGGCGACCGCCCCGGCCAGCGCGCCGAGAGCGGCGGGCCACGGCCCGGCCCGGCCACGGCCCGGCACCCGGCTGGCGCACACCGCCGCCGCCGCGGCCCAGGCCAGCGTGACCGCGAAGGCCACGGCGCCCACGGCGGGCAGGCCGCCGGGCACGCTGACCCGCAGCCCGGTCAGCACCACGGCCAGCGTGGCCACCGGGGCGGCCACGCCGACGGCCAGCCGGGCCACCGGGGCCATGCCACGGGCCGCCGCCGGGAGCCCGCTGGCCGCGGGTCCCGGGCCGGGCATGGTCTCGTTCATGGTCAGAGTGCCTCGATGACCACGGCCACGTCGCTGTCCGGCTGGGCCTGCGGCTCCTCGATCCGGCCATCGCGCATCCGCACGACGCGCCCCGCGGCCGCGGCCACGCTGGAGTCGTGCGTGACCAGGATGATGGTCTGGCCCCCGTCGTGCAGCCGCCGCAGCAGCTCGATGACCTCCTCGCCGCCCTCGGAGTCCAGCGCCCCGGTCGGCTCGTCGGCGAGCAGCAGCGTGGGGTCGTTAGCCAGGGCCCGGGCGATGGCGAGCCGCTGACGCTGCCCGCCGGACAGCACACCGGGCACGGCGCCGGCCTTGTCGCTGATGCCGAGCAGGTCGAGCAGGTCCCGCGCCCGGGTCTCGGCCATCTTCCGGCGGCGCCCCGCGATCACCGCGGGCAGGGCCACGTTCTCCAGGACCGTCATGCCTTCCAGCAGGTTGAAGAACTGGAAGACCAGCCCGATGTGGCGGCGGCGGAGCCGGGCCAGGTCGTCCTCGCTGCGCCCGGTCACCTCCTCGCCGGCCACGCTGATCTGGCCCTCGTCCGCCGTGTCCAGCCCCGCCACCAGGTTCAGCAGCGTGGACTTGCCACAGCCGGAGGGGCCCATCAGGGCCACGAACTCGCCGCTGGCCACGTCCAGGTCCACGCCGCGCAGCGCGCGCACCGGCGCGTTCTCTGCCTCGAAGGTCTTGCGCACGCCGCGCATGGTCAGCGCGGCCAGCCTGTCGTTCATCACGCCCCCGTCCGGGTCGTCATCTCGGTGGTCCTGGCCGCGGCCCCGGAGCCGTCCGCCAGGTGAATGATCTTGTATGCGGTGACCGGGGTATCGCGGCCCTTGACCATCCGGGCGCCGAGCGGCACGGTCTCCACCGGACTGCTCAGCGCCCGCAACGTCGCCTCCGACACCACGGTCTCGCCCGCCGCCGCGAACTGCTGCAGTCGCTGCGACAGGTTCACCGTGTCCCCGACCAGGGTGTACTCCAGCCGTTCCGCCGACCCGAGCAGGGCGGCGGCCGCCACGCCACTGGACAGCCCCAGGCCGAGGCCGAACGCCGGCAGGCCGTCGGCGTGCCAGCGGTCGTTGATGCCCGCCTGCAGCGAGTGCATGACCGACGCGGCGGCCACGGCCCGGTCAGCGTGGTCGTCCTGCGGGAACGGCGCGCCGAACACCGCCATGACCGCGTCGCCCACGAACTGCATGACCGTACCCCCCTCGCCCAGGATCGCCTGATTCATCGCGGCCCGGTGGGTGTTCAGCTGCCCCGCCAGCTGGCTGGGGTCGGCGTGCTCGGCGATCGTGGAATAAGACCGGATGTCGCTCATCAGCACGGTCACGATAACCCGCTCGGTCTCTCCGATGTCCCGGCGTTCCTGGCGGAGCTTGTCCGCCAGCCCGCCGGGCAGCAGCCGCGACAGCGTCTCGCCCTGCTCCTCGCGGTCCACGATGGCCTGGTGCAGCAGGCGGAGCCGCCGCAGCGCCCCGGAGTTGCCTGCGGAGACTGCCTCGGCCAGCTTGAGGAACACCGCCTCGACTTCCGCGTCGATGGCTTCCGGGGCGGTCCGGCGCGCCACCGCGATGGCCTTGATCGGCTTGCCCTCGGCGACCCAGCCCAGCAGCTCTTCCTCGGCCCGGGTCAGGCCCCCCGGCGGGACAACCGGGGCCACCAGGGCCGCCACGATCGTCGGGTCCAGCGCCGTGCCGCCCGTGGCCACCGCCCGGATGGCGTTGACCAGCTGGTTGCCCTCGGCCACATGGTCCTTGAGCAGGTAGCCGTAGCCCGCCGACCCCTCGGCCAGCAGCGACACCGCGTACTCGGGGTCCTCGTACTGGGACAGCACCACGACCCCGGTGCCGGGGTGCCGCTTGCGCACCTCCTTGGCCGCGTCGATGCCCTCCCGCTGGAAGGACGGCGGCATCCGGATGTCGGTCACCAGCACCTGCGGGTTGGCGGCGGTCGCGCCGTCCACCACCCCGTCGTAGTCCGCGGCCACCCCCACCACAGTCAGGTCGGCGTGCCGCTCGATGAGGGCGCGCACCCCCTCCCGGACGATCAGGTTGTCATCCGCGAGGAAGACCGCGATCTGGCCGGCCGGGCCGGCGTCACTGTGCTCCACGTACCAAACGTTCACACATCACGCTCCTCACTGCCAGTGGGCAGGCATGCAGGTCGGCGGTGGTAGTAGGCACACCATGGGCTGGCGGGCAGCCTGCGGCTACTCACTGCGCAGGATTTCGGCGGGCCGGGTCCGCGCCGCCGACTCCCCGGGCACGGCCGCGACGGCCACGGCCAGCAGCAGGGCGGCCGGCACCACCAGCACCAGGATGACCGGCAGCACCACGACGGGCAGGATGCCGAGCTGGCCGGCGAACAGCCGCCAGGCCACCCGGCCGCACAGGATCCCGGCCGGTATCCCCAGGCCCAGCGCGGCCGCGGTGAGCGTGCCGGCCTGCCAGCCGACCGTGGCGCGGACCTGGCGCCGGGTCAGGCCGATCGAGCGGAGCACCGCGAAGTCGCGGCGCCTGCGCCGGACCGACGTGAGCAGCAGGTGCGCGATCGTGACCAGGGCCAGCAGGCTCAGCGCGATCCCGAGCAGCAGGGGCAGGTCCTGGACCCGGCCGAAATTCACCACGTCGGTGGGCGTGGCCGGGCCCTGGACCGCGAACGGGCCCAGCCGGGCGGCCTGCGCCGCGACCGCGTTCAGCGCGGCAGGCCCGCCCGCGCCCGGGCGGAACCGCACCAGCAGGGTGTCGAGCGGCGGGGCGGCCATCGACGGCGGCAGCAGGCGGCGCAGCCCGGCCACGGACAGGGTGGCCCCCTTGCCCAGGCTGAGTGAGTCGCTCATGGTGGGGAAGACGGCCGTGCCCGCGATACGGAAGTGGCCCGGCCGGAAGCCGTCCAGCGAGACAGCGACGGTCTGGCCGATGCGGCCGTGCATGGCCGCCAGCGTCTTCTCTCCCACCGTGATCTCGCCCGGCCCCCGGGGGAGATGCCCCTGCACGGGCACGGGGAGCAGGTCACCGTGGTGACCGGGCAGCATGGCGATCCCGTCGGTCCGGACGCCCCGGATCATCAGCGGCACCCCCGAATACCCGGCCGACCAGGCGGTGACGCCGGGACGGGCGGTCAGGCCGCGGACCGCCGCTTCGACCCCGTTCTGCTGGGTGTTGCTGACGTAGGCGTCCCAGGTCACCCCGTACAGCCGGGGTGTGGCCAGCAGGTGCCCCAGGCTGGCCGAGAAGACCAGCGCCCCGGTGAGCGCGGCCACTCCCACCACCGCACTGGCCACGGTGCTGCGCACCGGGACCGCGGTCCGGCCCGCGCCGGGCTGCAACGCGAGCCGGATGCCGAGCATCGCGGGGACCGAGCTGATTCCTGAGGTCAGCCCGGCCAGGAACCGCGGCCCCGGCCGGCCCCGGGCGCCGGGCGGGGCCGGGCCCCCCAGGCCTGCCGCCGCCGCGCCAGCGCTCACCGCCCGCCAGGTCGGCCAGGCCGTCACGGCCACCGTGACTCCGGCCGCGGCCACCACCCCGAGACCGAAGACCAGGCCATCGGCGTGCATCCCCGGATAGGGATCGGCCACCCGGGCCAGGCCCACGGGCAGCAGCGGGGAAACGGCCAGCGCAGCCAGGGTTCCCGCGACCGCCCCCGCCAGCCCGATCAGGGCGGCCCGCGCCAGGCCGATGACCAGGAGAGTGCGGCGGCTGATGCCCAGCGCCCGCAGGGTGCGGTACTCCACCGAGTCGAGGAAGCTCATCCGGGCCAGCAACTGGCCCAGGACAAGCACGCTGATCACCGCGAGCAGCCCGGCCACCAGCCACAGCGCTACGGCCTGCAGGTGGATGGAACGCTCCGTGTTCACCGCCTGGGTGGCCAGCGGGTAGCTCTGCACGTACTTGCCCCCGCTCAGCCGGCTCAGCTCGCGCTGGACGGCAGCCAGGTCGGCGGTCCCGTGCCGGAGCCGGAGGGCCACCCCCAAGTACGTGTTGAGGCCAGAGCGGTGCGCCCGGTAGAAGGCCGGGGTCGCCCAGACCGTGTCGGTGCCCGTCCCGGTCTGCGGCGGGAACTCTGAGGCGGCCGCGTCGATCCCGACGACCCGGAACGCCAGCGGCACCGGCCGGCCGGCCGGAGTCAGCAGCGTGGCGCGCAGGGTGTCCCCGACGCCCAGATGGGCGGCCTGGGCCAGGGTGAAGGAGATGTCCACCTCATCGGGCCGGGCCGGGTTAGGCAGGCGGCCGGACAGGATCCGGCGGCGCCAGAACCGGCCGGGAACCATGGTGCTCTCCGGCGCGATGACCTGCGCCGCGGCCGGTGACGCCACGAGGTATCCGGCCAGGATGGCAGCCTGGCGCGCCTGCGGGACGGCCTCCACCGCCTGGGGCGAGAACCGGCCGAACGTCTGGGATGCCCCGCTGAACGAGAACACCAGCAGGTCAGGTGCGTCACTCCAGGCCAGCAGGCTCGGGTAGGCGGCGTCGGTGCGGCGCGCCCCGGCGGCCGCCGCCTCGACCGTGCCGGCGAACGCCCCCACGATGAGGGCCAGTGCCAGCCAGGCCCGCCATCGCCGGCGCAGCTCGGCGCGGAAGAACATCCATCCAGCGGCCAACGCCATCCCCCCCGGACCACGAGCATTGCCGTCCATTGGGCCACGGTTTGCGGCCCGCCGCAAAGGGGGTGAGCACCACGGCGGTGGTGGTACTCGCCGCACCCGCCCGCCTGCGCGAGCACCCTGGAAGATCACCGCCGTAATGCCTACGCTCGGCACAGGCGGGGCGGAGCCCCGCAGGGGGGTGAAGCCTGGTGCGCGCGGTGGCACTCCTCGTGGCGCACGAGCTCAGAACCCGGTGGCGGGGCTGGGCGGTGCTCGTCCTGCTGGTCGCGGTCGCGGGCGGGGCGGTCCTGGCCGCCGCCGCGGGACCGGCTTCTGCTCGGACGTCCAGCAGTCCACCTGCGTGGTGATCGGCCAGCGGCCGAACGGGCTGGCCAACTATGCCCCCATCGACGGCATCCCTGAGGTGCTCGCCGCCCTGCTCGCCGCGCTCGGCACCGGGGTACTGGCGCAGGTGGCCGCGGTGTCGGCCCGCCGCCGGCGGCGTGAGTTCGCCATCCTCAAGGCCCTCGGCCTGCTCCGGCGCCAGATCCGCGAGATCACCGCGTGGCAGGTCACCATCCTAGCCGGGCTGGCGCTGCTGATCGGGCTGCCGCTGGGGGTCGCCGCGGGCCGGTGGAGCTGGCAGCTGTTCGCCGCCGGCCTGGGCGTCCCCGCCGGCGCCAGGCTGCCGGTCACGCTGCTGCTGGTCATGGTGCCCGCCGTGCTGGTCATCGCCAACGCGGTGGCGCTGTGGCCCGGCCGGTCGGCGGCCCGGGTCAGCCCGGCGCGCGCGCTGCGCACCGAGTGACCGAAGGAGCCGGGTCCTGTTCTTTCCGCAACGAGAACCGGCTGGCGCTGATGACCAGCCGGAGGCTCATTCCGCCCGCAGGACCACGCCGGCCCTGACCCGGGCGGCGGCACGCCCCGGCCCGACCGCGAGCCCCGCGGCGAGCGCGGCGGTGACCGGGATCGTGAGCAGGACCAGCGCCAGCGGGATGCTCGCGGCCGGGGCCAGGCCGGCCGACGAGGCGAACAGCACCCAGGCCCAGCGCCCGGCCAGCAGGCCGAGCGGCACGCCGATCACCAGCGCGACCGCGGCCAGGCTGAGCGCCTGCCACTCCACCACGCTCAGAACCTGGCGCCGGACCAGGCCGAGGGTCTTGAGCAGGGCCAGGTCGCGGCGCCGCTGCCGCACCGCGGTGACGAGCACGTGGGCGAGCGTGCCTACGGCGAACAGGGCCAGGGCGACGGCCTGCGGGCTGATCGCCCGCTGGGTGGCGGCGCGCCTCGTCCTGCAGGCTGACCACGATCACCCCGCCGGTGGCGGGGTAGCTGGCGGCCAGCGCCGCGGCGGCATGCGCGAACGACGCCACGCTCACGCCGGGTCGCAGCCGGACCCCGGCCTGGGTGCCGTAGGTCGAGGCCCGGGCCGCCGCGCTGGCATAGAACCCCGGGCTGAGCAGCACGGTCGGCTCGGCGTTGACCTTGGTCGCGGGCACGATCTGGCTGTCGAAGACGGCGATGCCGGTGACCCGGAACGACATGGCGCGAGCCCGGCCCAGGTCGGGGACGCCGTTCTTGCCGTTCGGGATCATGAGCAGGTGCAGCGTGCCTCCGGGCCGAAGATGCTCGCGGGCGGCCAGGTCCTGGTCGATCACGGCGGCACCCGGCCGGGCCGGATCGGGAAGCTGGCCGTCCAGCATCTTCAGCCGGTCGCCGGTGCGGCCGATCGAGTCGTCCGGGCTGGAGAACGTCTCGACCAGCGCGGCCGGCGGCCCGTGGCGGGCCGGCAGGGTGAAGTTGAACAGGCCCTCGGTCGACACCGCCGCCACCTCCGGCAGGCGCCTGAGCGCGGCGAAGAAGGGGGGGACCGGCGCCTTCTTCACGATGACGTTGGCCTGGGCCGCGTTGGCCCAGCGCAGCAGCCGGGGGTAGGCGGTATCGGTGCGCACCGCCCCGGCGGCGGCGGTCAGCATCACGCCGCCGGTGATCCCGAGCAGCAACGCCAGCATCAGCATCGGCCGCCAGCGGCGGCGCAGGTCGGCGCGCAGGGTCAGCCGGAGTGCCCCCATCACTCGCTCCGCAGCACGGTGGCGGCAGGCACCCGGGCCGCGGTCCAGCCGGGCCCGGCCGCGATGAGGTTGGCCAGCGCCACGGTGGCCGGGATGGCCAGCAGCACGAGCGGCACCGGCACGTCGGCCTGGCCTGCCACGCCCGCCGACCCGGCGAAGATCACCCAGGCCCAGCGCCCGGCGATCACCCCGAGCGGCAGCCCCACCAGCAACGCGGCCCCGGCCAGGGTGCTGGCCTCCCAGAACACCACCCGCAGCAGCTGGGACCGGAGCAGGCCGAGGGTCTTGAGCATGGCCAGGTCCCGGTAGCGGCGGCGGACGCCGGCCAGCAGCGCGTGACTGAGCGTGCCCACCGCCAGCAGCCCGAGCAGCGCCCCCAGGAACAGCGGGGTGTCGCGGACCCCGGAGTAGTCGCGGATGTCACTGGGCCGCTGGTCCGCGGTGAGCGTGTAGCAGCCCGCGCTGAGCAGGCATCCGCGGCGGCTGAATGCGGCCTCGAGCCTGCGGTCCGCGATGCCCAGTGCGGTCCCCGGTGGATACCGGATCAGGATGAAGCTGTAGCAGGTCAGGCCGTGCACGCAGCCGGTCGGCTCGTAGGGGCTGGACAGCAGCGAGGGTGCCACAACGGCGCCCTGCCCCAGGTCGGTCGCGGTTGACCCGTTCTCGGTGAAGGACGGGAAGACGGCCTCGCCGACCACCCGCAGCCGGGCCGGCCGTCCGTTGACGCTGACCCGGACCCGCTGGCCCAGCCGGGCCCCGGTGGCCCGCAGGGTCCGCCGGCCCAGCGCGATCTCGCCTGGGCGCCGGGGCAGCCGCCCGGAAATCATGGTCAGGAAGCCGCGCCCGCGGACCTGGGTAACGCCGATCGCGGGCACCACCTGGCCGTTCACCGCGATCATCCCGAAGTTCCCTACCGCGTACCCGCGGACCAGGGGCTGCGTCGCGATGAGCCGGGCCACCAGCGGCGCGGGCGCCGACGGCTCCAGGAAATCGACGTCCTGAGTCCAGTTCTGGCCGTAGCGGTGCGGGATACCGACCAGGCCGAGCAGGCTGGTGCCGAACACCGTGGCCGCCACCAGGGCGGCCACCGCCACCACGGTCCCGGCCAGCGCGCTGCGCACCGGGACCGCGGTCCGGCCGCGCCCTGGCTCCAGGGCCATCCGGACCCCGAGGCCGCCGGTCACCGACCCGGCCAGGCCCAGCGCCGAGCCCAGGCGTGACGGCCGGGCGGGATAGGCCGGCCCGGCCGCGCCAGGCGGGCCGGCCGCGGGCGAGGCGGCCCGCCAGGCCGCCGGGAGCACCAGCAGGAGCGGAGCCAGCGCGGCGACAGCCAGCCCGGCGCCCAGGATGGCCAGGTTGACCTCGACCCCCGGATCAGGCTCAGCCAGCCGGGCCAGGCCGACCGGCATGAGCGGCGACGCGGCGATGGCCAGCCCGGCGCCGAGCAGGCCGCCGCCCAGGGTCACCGCGCCCACCCGGAGCAGCGACGTGGCGGCGAGCGTGCCCCGGCTGGCGCCCAGGGCCCGCAGGATGGGGTAGTCCGCCGCGTCCAGGCTGACCTGGCGCCCGAGCAGCTGGGCCAGGATGACCAGGCCGATCAGCCCGGCCAGCACGGCGAACGCGGCCAGCGCCACCACCTCGGGCCGGATGGCCCGCTGCACGGCCGCGGCCGCATCGGCCAGGCTGACGACGTCCACCGTGCCCTTGGTCGCCGGGTACTGCCGGGCCAGTGACCGGGCGGCCCGGGTGAACGAGGCCAGGCTGGCCCCCGGCCGCAGCCGGACACCCGCGTAGTCGCTGATCGCCAGCCAGGGATAGCGGCCGGTCACGTACTGCCGGACGAAGGCCGGGCTGAACAGCGCGCGCGGCTCAGCCGACCCGGCGTTGTCGGGCACGATGCCGTCGTCGAAGCGCACGATGGCCGAGACCCGCAGCGCGAGCCGTTTCTCGCCGCGCACGTGCGGGTGCGCCGAGGTGTAGCCGGGGATGGCCAGCACGTGCAGGATCCCGCCGGGCCGCACGTGGGCGAGTCCGGCCATCCGCTGGTCGATCATCACCGCGCGGGGGTCGGCCGGGTCGTACAGCCGCCCGGCCAGCACCCGGACCCGGTCCACGGTCAGCCCCGTGGCCGCGTCCAGGCTGCCGGTGGTGTTGATGTTGGTGTCCGGTGGGCCGTGCGGCGGCTGGACCGCCATGCCGAGCAGGTCCACCGCCGACACGGAGGCGACCTGCGGCAGCCGGGCGACCGCCGCGTAGTAGCCGGTCCGGCCCTGGCCGGCCCCGCCCGCCCCGGGCCGACCGGGGACCAGATCCAGCTGGGCGGCGCTGGCCCAGCGCAGCAGCCGCGGATAGGCGGTGCTGGTACGCCGCGCCCCCGCGGCGGCCACCAGGACCACCCCGCTGACCAGGCCGATCAGCAGCACCATCCCCAGCATGGGCCGCCAGCGTCGCCGCAGGTCAGCGCGCAACGTCAGCCAGGCCGTCCCCATGGGGACGATTTAGCTACATCCGGCCCCTGGTCGGCAAGGGTGCTAGGCACACCCGCGCGGGCCAGCCAGCACGCCAGCGCGGACACGGGCAGCACGCCGACGGGCCGGCCGGCAAATTTCCAGCCTGGTGATGCCCGCCATCCTGCTGCGACGCTGCTGCACTCCCCCACTGATCCCGGTTAGCCCGGGGTATCCCCTTTACGCTTCTTGCGCGTCTATCTTCGGGGGTGCCGGGGGTTACTGCCCGTCCCCAGCGCAACCGGGTGCCGCAGCGGCACGGCACGATTCCCCGCCCGCCCTGAACAGGAGAGAGACCCTTGAACGACGATGACCGGCCCGGCCATGCTGACCTCCAGCGCCCCGGCGTGGCCCCCGGCGGCCGCCACCGCGCTCCCCGGCGCCTCTGCCTGGCCGTCCTGCTCGCGCTCGCCGGCCTGCTTGCCCTCTGCACGTTAATCCCCAGCCAGGCCACCGCGTCCGCGGCTGCGTGCCGCCACATCGCCGGCCCGTTCCGCTCCTCCGGCGCCGCTGTCTACGGCGCGGGCGGGCAGCGGTACATCCCGTACGGCATCAACGTCATCGGCCTGGCTCACCGGCTCCAGCCCGTCATGCCGTCCTACACCGCCACCGTCGACGGCGACGATGCCGTGATCCAGGCCGCAGCCTTAAGCTGGTGCGCGAACACGGTCCGCCTGCAGATCGAACAGGACTACCTGGTAGCCGCGGACGGGAAGGTCAATCGGCCGTTCCTCGCCGCGGTGCAGGCCGAGGTGTCCTATGCGGAGTCCCTCGGCGTGGTCGTCGTGTTCAACGAGCCGCTCCACCTCGGCGGGGACAGCGGCGCGGCGTGGCGGTACTGGCATGGCGGCGGGGTCATAGACGGGGTCCGGTTCTTCGGGATGCAGCAGCTCGCGGACCGTCTCCGGGGCCACGACGGGGCGCGGAACCTGCTGTGGGTGGAGGGCCTGAACGTCGGCGGCAGCCTGCGCCGCGCGTGGGACTTCCGGGTCACAGGCGACGGGCCGCTGGCCTACGCGATACACCGGCCCGCCGGGCCGCACACCGCCAGGACGTGGTACACCCTGTTCGGGTACCTTGCGGCGCACAACCTTGCGCCGGTCGTCGAGGGCGAATGGGCGGACTACGCGAGGACGGATGCCCCGTGGGCGTGCTGGGGCAACGCGCCTCGCAGCGTGCCGGCGTGGCTCCGCTACCTGGCCAATCACCAGATCGGGATGACCGTCACGAAGATGGTCCCGGGCCAGCTGATCGAGTCGCCGGCGTTGAACGACCCGACCCATTTCCGGGCCGACTGGAAATGCCGGACCGGCCTGAACGAGGGCGCGGGCTCTCAGATCATGCGCTGGTTCGCCCTGCACAACAGCTAAGCCTGCCGTTAACCTGCTCGTTCTCGCCTGGCCTTGAGGGTGCGTTCCCGCCTGGTGGTTGTGCCGACGTCGTGGCGGGTGCGGGACGGCGGTTCTTCGATCCTGGCGGGCGCCCGGGGCCGGGCTTACCGGGTTTCGGCCCACCGGCTGTGCCGGGGATCTCCGCATGGATGTTGCGGAATCCCCGGCGGACGCGGGCTGGCGCCGCAGCCGTCCGACGCCCCACGCTCACACCAATAGCCGGGGCTAGCTGCCCGCCGGAAACTCCAGCCGCGCCAGCGGCACCGGCTTCAGCAGCGGCCGCGCCGCCTGGATTGTCGTGTCGGTCGTGTACACCCGCCCCAGCTGCGCCACCGGCAGGTTCACCAAACTCAAGTGCGGCGTGCCGTTCTGGATCACCGGGTCGGTCGCGCCGGTTTTGGGGTCCTTAAAGGTGAGCCCGTTCGGCCACGCCACCGTGCCCTCGGCATAGGGGATCAACACGTCCCGGACGAGTTATGGGCGCGGATCGAGCTTCGGTTCCGGGATGACCTGCTGGCGGCGGCTGTGGGACCGGCACGAAGCCGGGGTGTGGCAGCTACGCTCCCTCTCGCACCCACACCAGGGCAGCCGTATCGGCGCACGCCTTCTCACGTTCCGCCGGACGCCCCCGGGGGCCAGATCCTCAACGTTCGTGACCCACGTGGATCGGGGCTTAGGCTCCGCATCACGCTTAGGCTCCCCGGCTACTCGCCGCTTGGAGTAGTGCCAGCATGAGTATCCGGAGGTCAGGACAGGCGTACTGCCATAATTGCCAGGGCCCCGCGCGAGGGACGAGCCTGGGGGTATGCGATATGAAAGCAGCATTACCTCACTGTCCTGGATCCCGTCCGAGGCTGTCACCGGAGCACTCAAGGTGACCTTCGACGCAGGAGTGAGCCACTATGACGACCCGCCGCCCGGGGAACTCGGCGACCTCGAGGCCCTCCGGGACGCCGACCGGTTCCGCTTCGCGAACCTGCTCCGAGCCTGGATCGAGACGGACGGCTCCGGTACTGTCACCGGCGCCGGCTACAGCGGCGGGGGCCTGATGGGGGGCACCACCATCAGGCTGGGCGGCCTGCGGCACCGCTTCCAGGGCGTCGAGCTGGCCGATATCCAGCGGCCGCCGGAGCATGGCGCAGGCTGGGTCCGGTTCGTGCAGACCACCGGGGGCCGGACGGCGCTGCCCGTCCCGCGTCGCGTGCGGCACCGCCCGTTCGTGCAATGGCAGGCCCCGCTGGTCTGGACGACGTTGACCCTGACCCTGCACACCGACGGCACCGTCGAGTTCTCGATGACGGGAGCCAGCCCGTTCCCTCGGCACTGGGTGTACGGGACCGAAGGGCAGCTCACCCACAAGTCCGGCCTGACTGACTTCGCGGACTGGTCCGCAGGGTCATTCGGCAAGCACAGCCCGTGGGGGGACGAGGACTCTCCCGCACTCGTCACGGCCGTCGAGACCGCGCTGGAGCGGTCCCTGTCCGTGCAGCTCATGCACGGCGCGGCCAAACCAGTGATCCGCCGCGCCGCCGCGGGCGACGTGCTGGTCCGCCAGGGTGATCCGGGCCGAGAGGTCTTCCTGGTCCTGGACGGGGTGGTCCGGGTGGACCGGGACGGGGAGCAGCTGGCCGAGTACGGCCCAGGGGCGATACTCGGCGAGCGCGCGCACCTGGAGGGCGGCGTCCGGACGTCCACGCTGGTGGCGGCCACCGCCTGCCGGGTGGCGTCGGTCGAGGCCAGCCAGTTCGAGCATGATGCTCTCGTGGAACTGTCCGGGGGTCACCGGCGCGAAGACGCCGGCCGAGGCTGACGTGCGGATATACCTCTGTGGGGTGCGCGGATCGACTCCCGCACCAGGAGCGGAGTTTCTCCGCTACGGGGGGCACACGTCATGCGTGGCGATCGCCCACGATGACGCGGCGGTGCCGGCGCTGATCCTGGACGCCGGCACCGGGCTGCGCCGGGCCACCGCGCTGCTCGGCGGCCGTCCCTTCGAGGGCGCCATCCTGCTCACCCACCTGCACTGGGATCACGTGCACGGGCTCCCGTTCTTCCGGGGCGGCGACCGTGAGGACGCCCGGGTCACCCTGCTGCTGCCGGTGCAGGATTCCGGGGAGAGCGCCACGTCGGTGCTGGCCCGGGGCATGTCCCCGCCGCACTTCCCGATCGGGCCGGACGGCCTGCGCGGCGACTGGACGTTCGGCACGCTGCCACCGGGCCAGCTGAAGGCCGAGGGGTTCACCGTGGAGGCCCGCGAGGTTCCGCACAAGGGCGGCCGGACCTACGGGTACCGGGTCAGCGACGGGCACTCGGTGGTCACCTACATTCCCGACCACTGCCCCACCGTCCCCGGGCCCGGACCGGACGGGCTGGGCGAGTATCACCCCGCCGCCCTGGACCTGGCCGCCGGTTCGGACCTGCTCATCCACGACGCGTTCCTGCTGGCCCGGGAGGTGCCGGCGGAGGCGTCGTTCGGCCACGCGGCGGCGGAGTACGCGGTGGGCCTGGGGGCGCGGGCCGGAGCCCGGCAGGTGGCGCTGGCGCACCACAAGCCAGACCGGACGGACGCGGACCTGGACCAGCTGGCCGCCCGGTTCGCGGCCGGCCCGCCCGGGCTCCCGGATGTCTTCGTCGGTGCCGAGGGCGGGATACTCGACCTATGAGCCCCGCTCCAGCCGCCGACGCGATCGTGGTCGGTTCCGGCCCCAACGGGCTGGCCGCCGCGATCACCATGGCCCGGGCCGGGCTCAAGGTCCAGCTCATCGAGGGGGCGGGGACGCCCGGCGGCGGCTGCCGGACCGCCGGGCTGACCCTGCCGGGATTCCAGCACGATGTGTGCTCCGCGGTCCACCCGCTCGCCGCGTCCTCCCCGTTCTTCACCAGCATCGACCTGGCGGCCCGGGGGGTCACGCTGTGCACCCCCAAGGTCGCGTTCGCCCACCCGCAGGACGGCGGGCGGGCCGCGGCGGTCGCGGGGTCGGTCGAGGAGACCGCGGGCAGCCTCGGCCGTGACGCCGGCACCTACCGGCGGCTGCTCGGCCCGCTGGTCCGGGATGTGGGGCTGACCCTGCCGGAGATCCTCGCCCCGATCCGGTCCGTGCCCCGGCATCCGCTGGCCATGGCCCGGTTCGGCCTGGACGGCCTGCCGCCCGCCACGATCGTGGCCCGGCGGTTTCGCACCGAGGAGGCCCAGGGCCTGTTCGCCGGGGTCGCCGCGCACTCGATGCTGCCGCTGAGCGCCCCGGTGACCAGCGCGTTCGGGCTGCTGCTCACGATGGCGGCGCACGCGGTGGGCTGGCCGGTGGTGGAGGGCGGCAGCGCCCGCCTCACCGGAGCGCTGCTCGCCGAGCTCGCGTCCCTGGGCGGCGAGGTGGAGACCGGCCACTGGGTGCGCTCCCTCGACGAGCTGCCGCCCGCCCGGGCCGTCCTGCTCGACGTGACCCCCCGCCAGCTGCTCGCGCTGGCCGGCGACCGGCTGTCCGGGCCGCACCAGGCCGCGCTGCGCCGGTTCAGGTACGGGCCGGGGGTGTGCAAGGTGGACTTCGCGCTGAGCGGTCCCGTCCCGTGGCAGGCCCCGGCGTGCCGGGAGGCAGGCACGGTGCATCTCGGCGGGACACTGGCCGAGGTGGCCCGCAGCGAAGCTGACGTGAACGCGGGGCGGATGCCGGAGCGCCCATTCTGCCTGGTGGCCCAGCCCGGTGTGGTTGACCCGACCCGCGCGCCCGCCGGGCAGCACACCCTGTGGGCGTACTGCCACGTGCCCTCGGGCAGCCCGGACGACGTGTCCGGCCTCACCGAGGCGCAGATCGAGCGCTTCGCGCCCGGCTTCCGCGACCTGGTCCTGGCCAAGTCGGTCCGGACCGCCGCCGACATGGAGCACTACAACCCGAACTACGTCGGCGGTGACATCAACGGCGGGGCCGGGACCCTGCTGCAGACCGTGCTGCGGCCCACCCCGCGGTGGAACCCGTACCGGACCGCGATCCCGGGCGTGTACCTGTGTTCCAGCTCCACCCCGCCCGGCGGCGGCGTGCACGGCATGTGCGGCCAGAACGCGGCCCAGGCCGCGCTGGCCGACCACTTCTCGTGATCACGGTCGATTCCGACACATAACGCCCCATATTGACCGTGATCAAGGTCGCGGCCCTCGGGGAGGGGCCAGCGCGACTCCCCGGACCGGCCGGGCGGAGGCATTCCCGGCCAGACTTGGCCCGCCGCTACGGGATGAGGGCGAACTTGCCCTGGGTGTGGCCTTCCATGATGACCCGGTGCGCCTCCGCGGCCTCCGCGAACGGGAACGTGTGCGACACGAACACCCGCAGCTTGCCCTCCTCGGCCAGCCGGGTCAGTTCCAGCCGGGCGGCGTCGCGGATCTCGGTGCCGGGATCGGCGCCGGGCGCGCCGCCGAGCACCTTGATCCCGGTGTTCAGCCCGCGCTCGAACGAGACGATGGTGGCGATCCGGGTCCGGTCGGGCACCAGCACGAACGACACGTCCAGGGCCTCGTCGGTCCCGGCCAGGTCCAGCGCGGCGTCCACCCCGTCTGGCGCGGCGGCCCGGGCCCGGTCCATCAGGCCCGTGCCGTACTCGACCGGGATCGCCCCCAGGTCGCGGAGGAACTCGTGATTCTTGAGGTCGCCCGTGCCCACCACGGTGGCGCCGCGGTCCACCGCGAGCTGCACCGCCATGACACCCACTCCCCCGGCGGCCCCGTGGATCAGCACCGTGTCACCGGCGCCCACGCCGGTGGCCTCCAGCAGATGCCAGGCGGTCACGCCGGTGAGCATGAGCCCGGACGCCTGGGCCCAGTCCAGCGTGTCCGGCTTGGGTACCAGCGCGGAGGCCGGCACGACCAGTTCGGCGGCGTAGGCGCCGGGCGCCCGGAACGCGATGACCTCCGCACCGACCTCGATCGGGCCGGCCGGGCCGGCCGCGCCGGGGCCGACCGCGGAGACTATGCCCGAGGCTTCCGAGCCGAGCCGCAGCGGCAGCCGGCCGGGGTCGGCGCCGAAGGCGCCGCTGTAGGACTTGCAGTTGACGGGGTTGACTCCCGCCGCCCGGATCTCGATGAGCGCCTCGCCAGGACCGGGCTCGCCCGGCGGCTGATTGGCGATCTCCAGCACATCAGGTCCGCCGAAGGCGGTTGCGATCACGACAGCCGACACGTCAGCCCGAGCCCCCCTTCGCTACTGCTCTCGTTCCCCCGGGTCATTCCCTCCGGGGCGCCCGCGAACCGATGGCACCGCGGGCCCGCCAGGCCAGGATCGACCGGTGCGACAATCCGGACAGAATCGACAACGCGCTGCCGGCCGAGCCGACCGAGAACGCGGACGCCACCGAGCCAACCGACCCGATGGACAGAATCGAACCGGCCGACCCGATCGAGAGAATCGAGCCGGCCGATCCAATGGACAGGATCGAGCCGCTCGAGCCGATACTCAGGATCGAGCCGGCTGAGCCTGTAGCCGACGGGCTGGCCGATGATGAGCCAGCGGACAACAGATGGCGAGTGCTCCGCATGACCGCATTCTCGCAGCCCCGCAGATCAGAACCGGAGCCGGGACACGCGAGAAAAAGTCAGACGGGGCGGCCCGCCGCGGCCTCGAGGGATTCGGGGTGCGCGCGACGGTAATGCTCGGTCAGGACCGCACTGGCCTGCCCGGGCTTGTGGGCGATGGTGCGCTGGCATATTTCGCAGCGCAGTACCGGGAGCTGAGTCACGGTAACAGGGAAGCGGGGCTTACTCATCTCACTGACCATGATGCCAGATCTGGCCGCCCTGATCACCCCGCAACGCCGTTAAAGACCAGCTCCCGGGCCCTTAGTCGGACGGCCCGGCAAGAGCCGGACAACGGGCGAGGTGGTCATTGACCACGCCTGAGGCTTGCAGAAAGCTGTACGTGATCGTCGATCCGACGAACGTGAACCCGCGCCGTTTCAGGTCCTTGCTCACCCGGTCGGACAGCCCGGTCCGGGCGGGCAGCTCGGCCACGCTGCGCGGGCGGTTGACCAGCGGCGTGCCGTCCACCCAGGCCCACAGGTAGCTGGCGAACGACCCATGCTCCTGCTGGATGGCCAGGAAGGCCCGGGCGTTGCGCACCGTGCCCGCGACCTTGAGCCGGTTGCGGACGATGCCCGGATCGGCCAGGAGCGCGGCCAGCTTGGCGTCGTCGTAGCGCACGATCCGCTCCGGGTCGAAGCCGTCCAGCGCGCGCCGGTAGTTCTCGCGCTTCCCGAGGATCGTGGCCCAGGACAGCCCGGCCTGGGCCCCCTCCAGGAGCAGCATCTCGAACAGGTAGCGGTCGTCCCGGGACGGGCGGCCCCACTCGTCGTCGTGGTACGCGCGCATCGCGTCCGAGCTCTCGGCCCAGTCGCAGCGGCGCGGCGTGTCAGGTTCGCTCATCGGGGCCAGCGTCCCACGCGGCACTGACACCCGACGTCCGCACCGGCTCCCAGACTCCCAGTCCTCCGGCGCTCAGGCCTCCGGCGCTCACTCCTCCGGCGCTCACTCCTCCGGCGCTCACTCCTCCGGCGCTCACTCCTCCGGCGCTCACTCCTCCGGCGGGCTCTCCCCGGCCGGGTTCCCGGCCGCCTCCGCGGCGTTCCCGGCCGCCTCCCGCACCGGCACCCCGAGCATCTCGGCATACCGGGCCACCATCATGTCCCGGCCCTTGAGCTCGGCCACCATCTCCGCCGGGAGGAGTTCCTCGCGGCCAGGCCGCTGCCCGGACCCGAACAGGCGGCGCCCCGTGCTGCCCTGCTACCCTCCGGGCGCATGACGGAGCGGATCTACGTGGGGAACGCGGCGGCCGACGCCCCGGCCGGGCACGGCTGGCTGCTGGGGCACTTCCAGCCGGACGGCGACCCCCGCCGCAGCGACGAGGTCGAGATCAAGTGGGCCATCCATCCCCGCGACGACCGGCGGGCGCAGTGGGTTACCGGCGAGCGGCGCTCCGCCGTGCTGATCCTGGTCAGCGGCCGCTTCCGGGTCGAGCTCCCCGGCCGCAGCGTGCTGCTCGCCCAGCAGGGTGACTACGTCGTCTTCCACGGCCTGAACCACTCCTGGCACGCCGAGGAGCCGTCCGTGGTGGTCGCGGTCCGCTGGCCTTCGGTGCCCGGCTACGCGCTTCCCCGGCCCGACAATGGAACGGGCTCCGTCAGCTAGCAGGCGGGTCAGCTAGGAGGGCACGTGCGGGTACTGGAGCGTTTTGCGCTGGATGGCCGCAAGGCCGTGGTCACCGGCGGGAATCAGGGGCTGGGCAAGGCGTTTGCCGCCGCCCTGGGGCAGGCGGGCGCCGAGGTCATGATCGTGGCCCGGGACACCGGCCGGAACGCGGCGGCCGTTGCGGAGATGAAAGACCAGGGCCTGGCGGTGTCTGCGCTGGACGCGGACATCACCCTGGACGCGGGCGCGGTCATCGACGCCGCGGCCGGCCGGCTCGGCGGGCTGGACATCCTGGTTAACAACGCCGGCGTCTGCTACCACGGCGAGTCGTGGTCGGTCACGGACGCCGAGTGGGACGACGTGTTCGACCTGAACGTCCGGGCGCTGTGGCGGTGCAGCCGGGCCGGCGGCCGCCACATGTCCGAAAACGGCGGCGGGTCGATCATCAACGTCGGCTCGATCTCGGCGCTGATCGTCAACCGGCCGCAGTGGCAGCCCGCCTACAACGCGTCCAAGGCCGCGGTGCACCAGCTGACCAGGTCACTGGCCGCGGAGTGGGCCGGGCTGGGCATCCGGGTCAACGCGATCGCGCCCGGCTACGTGAAGACCGAGATGGCCCCGGTGGACAACCCCGAATTCCGGCGGCACTGGATCGAGGACACCCCCCAGCAACGCTACGCGCTGCCCGAGGAGATCGCCCCGAGCGTGGTGTTCCTGGCCAGCCCAGCGTCCGCGTTCATGACCGGCTCGGTCCTCGTCATCGACGGCGGCTACACGATCTGGTGATCCCCCTAAAATTCTCCGCAACGAAAACCGTCCCGGCCGGTCACTCCCCGTACCTGGCCTCCCAGTGGGTGCGCTGCACGGCGTCGTCGATCTGCGCCTCGGTGAGCCCTGGTGCCACGCCGTCGGCCACCGCGGCCCGGGCGACCGCGCGCGCCACTGCGATCGCCGTCTCGGCCAGGTCAACCCGGTCGGGCAGCAACATCCCGTACGCGTCGTCGTGGATCGTGGCGGCGCCGCAGATGGCCGAGGCCGCGGCGGTCATCATGGCGTCCGTGATCCGGATGGCCCGCACCGCCGTCACGGCCAGGCCCAGGCCCGGGAACACGTACACGTTGTTGCACTGGGCGACCGGGACACTCGAATCGCCGACCTTCATGGCGGGGAACGGCGACCCGGCCGCGACCAGCGCCCGGCCGCCGGTCCAGTCGGCGAGGTCCTGGGGCCGGGCCTCGCTGCGGCTGGTGGGGTTGGACAGCGGCAGGATGATCGGCCGCTGCGCGTAGGAGGCCATGGCCCGGACGATGTCCTCGGTGAACGCGCCGGTCGCCGTGGACAGGCCGATCAGCGCGGTGGGGTGGATGGCCTGGACCACCTCCATCAGGCGGGCCCGGTGCCCGTGCTCCCGGCCGGGCACGGCGCCGGCCGGCTGGGCGTAGCGGCGCTGCGCCGGGCTGAGCCCCCTGCGGTCCTCGGTGAGCAACCCGCCCACGTTGACCACGAAGATCTGGGCCCGGGCCTCCTTCTCGGCCAGCCCATCGGCGACCATGGCCCGGACGATCTGGTCGCAGACGCCGATGCCCGCCGAGCCCGCGCCCAGCATCACGATCTTCTGGTCGCGGGGCCGTGACCCGGTGGCCACCGCGGCGGCGGTCAGCGCGGCGGTCACCACGGCCGCGGTGCCCTGGATGTCGTCGTTGAACGTCAGCAGCTGGTCCCGGTAGCGGTCCAGGATCGGCAGCGCGTGCGGGGTGGCGAAGTCCTCCCACTGCAGCAGCACGTGCGGCAGCTCGGCCCGGACAGCCTGGACGAAACGGTCCACGAACTCGTCGTAGTCCGGCCCGTCCACCCGCCGGTGCCGCCAGCCCAGGTACATCGGGTCATCCAGCAGTTCCGGGTTGTCGGTGCCCACGTCGAGCAGGATCGGCAGGGTCCGGGCCGGATCCATGCCACCGAGCGCCGTGTACAGCGAGAGCTTGCCGATCGGGATGCCCATCCCCCCGATGCCCTGGTCGCCGAGGCCGAGAACGCGCTGCCCGTCGGTGACCACGATCACGTCCACCTCCCGGCGCGGCCGGTTGCGGAGGATCTCGCCGATCCGGTCGCGGTCCGGATAGGCGATGAACAGCCCGCGGGGGCGCCGGTAGATGTCGCTGAAGCGCTGGCAGGCCAGCCCGACCGTGGGCGTGTAGAGGATCGGCAGCATCTCCTCGGCGTGGTCGGTGACCAGCCGGTAGAACAGCGTCTCGTTGGTGTCCTGCAGCGCACGGAGGTTGATGTGCCGGGCGATGTCGCTCGGCTGTTCCCGGAACGCCTGGTAGGAGCGGGCCACCTGCTGGTGGAGCGTCTCCACCACGCTGGGCAGCAGCCCGCGCAGGTCCAGCGCCGACCGCTCCTCCTCCGTGAACGCGGTGCCCTTATTGGAGAGGGGGTCCTCCAGGGCCCACGCGCCCGAATGCTGACTGCCGCTGCCGTCCATGCGCTCACGCCGCCTTCGCCGTCACGCTTCCGGTGCTGTCAGGGCGGGGCTTCCCCCCTGATAAGCCCACGATCTCCTGCGTAGGCTCACATCATGACCCAGCCCATGCTGGAAGTGGATAGCGCGGTCAAGGCTTTCGGGACCGTGACGGCACTGAGCGGGGTGGACCTCTGCGTGCCGCCGGGGCGGATCGCCGCGCTGCTCGGCCCGAACGGGGCGGGCAAGACCACGCTGGTCCGCATCGTGGCCACCCTGGTCCGCCCCGACGCCGGCGTGATCCGGGTGGACGGCTACGACGTGGTGGCCGATCCCTACGCGGTCCGCGCGCGGATCGGCCTGACCGGGCAGTACGCGGGTCTGGACGAGGCGCTGCCCGGCCGGGCGAACCTGATGCTCATCGGCCGGCTGGCCGGCCTGGACCGGCGGACCGCCCGGGGGCGCGCGGCCGACCTGATCGACCGCTTCGACCTGGCCGCCGCGGCCGGCCGGCCGGTGGGCACCTACTCCGGCGGCATGCGCCGCCGCGCCGACCTGGCCGCGAGCCTGATGGCCCGCCCCTCGCTCCTGGTTCTGGACGAGCCCACCACCGGGCTGGACCCGGCCGGGCGGCAGCAGCTCTGGGAATCGCTGGCCGCACTGCGGGACGAGGGCACGGCCATGCTGCTCACCACGCAGTACCTGGAGGAAGCCGAGCGGCTCGCCGACGTGGTGCACATCCTGGACCGGGGCCGGATGGTGGCCAGCGGCACCCCGGCCCAGCTGCGCGCCCGGACCGGGACCCAGCTGGTCGAGGCCCGGTTCGAGCCGGCCAGCCTGGCCGCGGCGGCCGCCCGGGCGCTGGCGGCCCGGCTGGGCCTGCCGCCGGACGGCCTGCACGCCGACCCGGCCGCCGGACGGCTCACCCTGGCCGCCCGGGACGGGGTGGGCACGCTGCTCGAGGTGGCCCAGGCGCTGGCCGCGGACGGCTTCACGGTCGCTGACCTGGGCCTGCGCGGTCCCACCCTGGACGAGGCCTTCCTCACGCTCACCGGCCAGCATGCGCACCCGGTATCCCCGCCATGACCAGCCTTGCCCCGGCGCCCGCCGCCTCGGCCGCGGGCGCGGGGCCGGTCTCCCGGCCCGGGCCCCGCCGCACCGCGTGGGAGGCCACGCTGATCTGCGGCCGGCAGCTCGCCATCCTGCGGGCCAACCCGAGCCGGCTGCTGTACCCGCTGATCCAGCCCGTGGTGCTGCTGGTGCTGTTCCTGGCCATCTTCGCCGGGCTGGCCCGGGTTCCGGGCGCGACGTACCGGCAGTACCTGGTCCCCGGGATCATCGTGCAGAATGTCGCGCTGACCGCGCCGACCGTCGGGCTGGGCTTGGTGCTGGACGCGGTCAGCGGGATCACCGACCGGTTCCGGTCGCTGCCGATCGCCCGCAGCGCGGTGCTGCTCGGCCGGATGCTCGCCGAGAGCCTGATCTTCGGGGTCCAGGCGCTCCTGGTGCTGGGCGTCGCGTCACTGATGGGGTTCCGGGTGCGGACCGGGCTGCCCGGGCTGGCGGCCATCGTCGCGGTCGCGGTGGCCTTCGGCGTGGCGCTGGGCATCACGATGTGCTGGCTGGCGCTGCGGATCCATGACCCGGACACCGCGGGCCGGGCCCTGTTCCTGCCGATGGTGCCGCTGACGTTCATCAGCTCGACGTTCACGCCGATCGACCGGCTGGCCGGGTGGCTGCAGCCGCTGGCGCGGGCCAACCCGGTCACCGCCGCGGTCAACGTGATCCGGACCCTGGCCGAGGGCGGCCCGCTCGGCCGCGAGCCCCTGTACCTGGCGGTCTGGCTCGTCATCCTGTCCGTGGTCCCGGGCCTGCTCGCCGTGCGCCGCTGGCAGTCCGGCTAACCCTGGTACGCTCAGTCCCTCAAGCCACACCCCTCCCTGTCAGCGCCCAAGCCACCCCAACCCCTTTCACCACTCCCCGCGCCAGTCCCTCACGTCACACCAGCCCCTCCTACCCACATATCACGCCGGACGTTCGCCCAAACTGGACAAATCACCCGCCGTCGCGCACGTCCGGCGTGATATGTGCCAGGTCGGCGTGACTGGTGGGGCTAGTGGTGCGGATCCCGGGCAGGAGGACGCGCGGAGGGTGCGGGTCCGCCCTGGGGGCCTGGCGGCCGGGGGGCAGCACGGGGCGGGGGCCTGGTCAGCGGCGGGAGAAACGGGCGGCCCAGCGGCCGGGCCTGGCCGGCGAGGGCGGCCGTCCGCCGCCGTCCACTCCGTCCTGGTGAGCGCTATCGGCGCCGTCGGGGGCGGCGCCGTCCGCGCCGTCGGAGCCCCCACTATCGGAGCCCGCGACCTCGGAACCCGCGACGTCGGAACCCGCGACCTCGGAACCCGCGACCTCGGAACCCGCCTTGTCGGCGGCGTTCGCCGTGGCATTGATTGCCTCGCCGGCCGCCCCGGCCGCCGCGGCAATCGGGTCCGTGGACTGCCAGATTTCCCGGAACACGACCTGGAGCGCACCGGCCGCCGGGATGGCCAGCAGGGCGCCCACGAACGCGCCGAAGATCCCGCCGATCCAGCTGCCGATCTCCCCGCCGATCAGGATGGACAGCAGAACCAGCAGCGGGTTGACCCGGACCGTGCGGCTCATCACGATCGGGTTCAGCACGTGGTTCTCGATCTGGGTGTAGACGAGGAACACGACCAGCGTGATGATGCCGGCGCTGAGCGAGTGAGCCGCGGCGAACAGCACGGTGGGAATCCCGGCCAGCGCCCCGCCGATCATCGGCAGGAAGTCCACCAGCGCCACCCACAGCGCCCACAGGAACGGGAACGGCACGCCCGTCACCAGCAGCGTCACGAACACCACCGCGCCCGCGGTAACCGAGGTGAGGACGTTTCCGAGCATGTACCCGGTGACTGACCGGTTGACTTCGTGCGCGACCCGCCGGTAGCGCTCGGCCCGCTGCGGGTCCATCGAGCCCAGCAGGCCGGTCCGCATCTTGGGGCCTTCCAGCAGCAGGAGCACCACCAGGATGAAGATGGTGAACAGCTGCAGCAGCAGGGCCAGGGCCCCCTTGCCCAGGCTGAGCGCGGGTTTGGCCAGTCCCTCGCCGAAGCTGACCAGCTTGGGCGCGTTCTTGTTGACCCAGTTCTGCACGTGGTATCTGGTCACGAGATGGCCGATCCAGCCCCGGCCATTCTGCGCCGCGTCCACGTAGGTCGGCAGCTTCTGGGACAGGTGGGTGATCCCGTTGGCCAGCGGGTACCCGAACGCGAAGGCCAGGCCGACGAAGACGATCAGCCCCCAGAACGTCACCACCGCCACCGCCCAGCCCCGGCGGCGGATTTTCCACCGCTGCAAGGCCACCACGAGCGGGTTCAGGATCACGGCGATGAACGCGGCCACGAGGATCAGCAGCAGCACGTCGCGGAGCCGGTAGACCACCTTGCCCAGCACGTAGACCGCGATCACCACCAGGGCTACGGCCAGGATGCTCCGCAGCGGGACTCCCCTGGCTTCCGCGGCGGCCCAGAGCCGGGCCCGCCTGGTCAGCGGTCGTCGTGGGTGGTTGGTCACACGGCCATCATCGCAGGCCGCCGGCGGCGCGGGATAACGCTCCGTGCCGAGGGAACTGATTCCAGCGCGCCGGGTTCCCGCCGGGCGCCGATTTCCGGGGTCCGCGGATTTCGGGAGCGCGCCGGCCATGGCGGCCAGCCCGGATTACCGGAACACTTGGGAACGAGGAGAGGAGCCCACCGTGCGGGTGAACGAACGGGCTGGCCAGCCGGCCAGCCAGGCGGACCTGGTGGACGTGGCCAGACTGGTCACCTCCTACTACGCGCTGCATCCGGATCCGGCCGTCCCTGAGCAGAAGGTGAGCTTCGGCACCTCGGGACATCGCGGCTCGGCGCTGCGCTCCTCGTTCAACGAGGATCACATCGCCGCCACCTCCCAGGCCATCTGCGACTACCGGGCCCGGGCGGGCACCACCGGCCCGCTGTTCCTCGGCCGGGATACCCACGCGCTGTCCGAGCCCGCGTTCGTCACCGCGCTGGAGGTGCTCGCGGCGAACGAGGTGACCGTGCTGGTGGACAGCCGGGACGGGTACACCCCGACACCCGCGTTGTCCCGGGCCATCCTGGCCTACAACGATGGGCGCACCGACGGCCTGGCCGACGGCATCGTGATCACCCCGTCACACAACCCGCCGGAGGACGGCGGGTTCAAGTACAACCCGCCCGACGGCGGTCCCGCCGGGTCGCAGGTCACCTCGGTCATCCAGGACCGGGCCAACGAACTGCTGGCCGGCGGCCTGCGCGAGGTGCGCCGGGTACGGTACGAGGCGGCCAGGACCGCGCCAACCACGGGCACGTTCGACTTCCTGGGCGAGTACGTCGCGCAGCTTCCGGCCGTGGTCGACCTGGACATCATCCGCGGCGCCGGCATCCGGATCGGTGCCGACCCGCTGGGCGGCGCCAGCGTCGCGTACTGGGGGGAGATCGCCGAGCGCTACGGCCTCGACCTCACCGTGGTCAACCCGGATGTGGACCCGACGTTCCGGTTCATGACCCTGGACTGGGACGGCCGGATCCGGATGGACTGCTCCTCGCCCTATGCGATGGCCTCGCTGATCGAGCGGGCCGGCGAGTTCGCGATCGCGACCGGCAACGACACCGACTCCGACCGGCACGGCATCGTCACGCCGGACGCGGGCCTGCTCGACCCCAACCACTACCTGGCCGTGGCCATCGACTACCTGTACCGGCACCGGGCGGACTGGCCCGCAGGTGCCGCGGTGGGCAAGACGATGGTCAGTTCCTCGATCATCGACCGGGTCGCCGGGGCGGCCGGGCGCACGCTGACCGAGGTGCCGGTGGGGTTCAAGTGGTTCGTGCCGGGGCTGCTGGACGGCTCGATCGCCTTCGGCGGCGAGGAGAGCGCCGGGGCCTCGTTCCTGTGCACCGACGGGCGGGTCTGGACCACCGACAAGGACGGGATCATCCTGGCCCTGCTGGCGTCGGAGATCGCCGCGGTGACCGGGCAGTCGCCGGGTGAGCGGTACCGGGACCTGGCCGGCCGCTCGGCGACCCGGCCTACGCCCGCATCGACGCCCCCGCGACGAGGGCGCAGAAGGCGCTGCTGGCAAAGCTGTCCCCGGACCAGGTCAGCGCCACGGAACTCGCGGGCGAGCCGGTGCTGGACCGGCTGACCCGGGCCCCGGGCAACGGGGAGCCGCTCGGCGGCATCAAGGTGATCACCGAGAGTGGCTGGTTCGCCGCGCGGCCCTCGGGCACAGAAGATGTCTACAAGCTGTACGCGGAGTCGTTCGCCGGTCCCGGGCAGCTCGCCCGCATCCAGGATGAGGCACAGCAGATCCTGGACGGCGTGCTGAAGGATGCAGAAGGCACGTGAAGGGTGAGAGATGGCCGATAAGCGGGTTCTGGGCATCGTGCTGGCCGGCGGGGCCGGCAAGCGGCTGGCGCCGCTGACGGCGGACCGGGCCAAACCGGCCGTACCGTTCGGCGGCATGTACCGGCTGGTTGACTTCGCGCTGTCCAACCTGGTCAACGCCGGGATCCTGCGGATCGCCGTGCTCACCCAGTACAAGAGCCACAGCCTGGACCGGCACGTGTCCACCACGTGGCGGATGAGCACCCTGCTCGGCAACTACGTCACGCCCGTGCCCGCCCAGCAGCGCCTCGGCCCGCACTGGTACACCGGGTCGGCCGACGCGATCTACCAGTCGCTCAACCTGATCTACGACGAGAGGCCCGACCTGGTCATCGTGTTCGGCGCGGACCACGTCTACCGGATGGACCCGCGGCAGATGATCGACGAGCACTGCGCGCACGGGGCCGGCGTCACCGTCGCGGCCATTCCCGTGCCCCGCCTGGAGGCCACCGCGTTCGGCGTGATCCGGGCCGGCGAGGACGGGCACACGCTCGAGGCGTTCCTGGAGAAGCCGGCCGACCCGCCCGCGCTGCCCGGCCGGCCCGACGAGGCCTACGCCTCGATGGGCAACTACCTGTTCTCCAGCGACGTGCTGATCGAGGCGCTGCGCAAGGACGCGGCCAACCCGAACAGCCGCCACGACATGGGCGGCGACATCATCCCGATGCTGGTGGACGAGGGCTGCGCCCACGTCTACGACTTCATGACCAACAAGGTGCCCGGGGCCAGCGAGCGCGACGCCGGGTACTGGCGCGACGTCGGCACGCTGGACTCCTACTTCGAGGCGCACATGGACCTGTGCGCCATTCACCCCGTCTTCAATCTCTATAACGACCGGTGGCCGATCCTGACCAACGTGCCGAGCCTTCCTCCGGCGAAGTTCGTGCACGATTCCGGCGACCGGGTCGGCCGCGCCATCGACAGCCTGGTCAGCAACGGCGTCATCGTGTCCGGCGGGCTGGTCCGCGAGTCCGTGCTGTCTCCGGGCGTGCGGGTCAACAGCTGGTCGAGCGTGGAACGCTCGGTAGTCCTGCACAACACGATCATCGGCAGGCACGCCGTGGTCACGGACGCGATCCTGGACAAGAACGTCACGGTCCCCGAGGGAGTCATGATCGGCGTGGACAAGGACCACGACCGGGAACGTGGCTTCGCGGTCTCCGAGAGCGGCATCACGGTGGTGGGCAAGAGCCAGAAGGTGACGGGGTGACCGCGTCCGGCGATTTTCCCGTGCCGGCCCGCGCCAACCGGCTCAGGGTGGCCCTGCTCACCCGCGAGTACCCGCCCGATGTGTACGGCGGCGCGGGCGTGCATGTGACCTACCTGGCCCGGGGGCTGGCGGGCCTGGTCGACCTGACCGTCCACTGCCAGGGCGGGGACCGGCCGAGGGCCGTGGCCCATGAGCCGTGGGAGCTGCTCGCCGGGGCGAACCAGGCCCTGGGCACGATCTCCACCGACCTGTCCATGACCGCCGCCGTGGGCGGCGCGGACCTGGTGCACTCACACACCTGGTACGCCAATCTCGCCGGGCACCTGGCCTCCATGCTGTACGGGGTACCGCATGTGGTCACGGTCCATTCACTGGAGCCGCTGCGGCCGTGGAAGGCGGAGCAGCTCGGCGGCGGGTACGCCCTGTCCGGCTGGTGTGAGCGGGTGTCCGTCGAGGGTGCCGCGGCGGTGATCGCGGTGTCCGAGGGGATGCGGGCGGACGTGCTGGCCGCCTATCCCGCGGTGCCCCCGGACCGGATCCGGGTCATCCGGAACGGGATCGACACCGTGGAGTACGCCCCGGATCCCGCGACCGGGGTCCTGCGGCGATTCGGGGTTGACCCGGCCCGGCCCACGGTGATCTTCGTCGGGCGGATCACCCGGCAGAAGGGCGTCCCCGTGCTGCTCCGGGCGGCCGCCAGCCTGGCACCGGAGGCCCAGCTGGTGCTGTGTGCCGGCCAGCCGGACACCCCGGAACTGGCTGCGGAGGTGACCGGGCTGGTGACGAGCCTGCAGGCGGTCCGCACCGGAGTGATCTGGATCCCGGAGATGCTGGCCAAGTCCGAGGTCATCCAGCTGCTCAGCCACGCCACGGTGTTCGCCTGCCCGTCGCTGTACGAACCGCTCGGCATCGTCAACCTCGAGGCGATGGCCTGTGGCACGGCGGTGGTGGGGTCGCGGGTCGGCGGCATCCCCGAGGTCGTCAGCGACGGGGAGACCGGGCTGCTCGTGCCGCCCGGCGACCCGGCGGCCCTGGCGCAGGCGCTGAACGCCCTGATCAGCGACCCCGGCCGGGCGGAGGCGATGGGCGCGGCAGGCCGCAAGCGGGCCGCGGCCGAGTTCGGCTGGGACGCCATCGCCGCGCAGACCGCCTCGCTGTACGCCGAGCTGACCAGCTGATCCGGACGGCCCGGCGATCCGCCGGAGGCCGCCTGTCCCAGAGTGAGACCTCCGGGGGATCCCCAATGAACAAGTATCGGAGAAGTTCTGGTGGTGACAGGTAGCGGCAGGTCATAGCCCGGCTCGGTGGCCTGGTAGGCCTCCCGGAGCAGGGTGAAGCCGTTCACCGGATCCGGCGAGTAGCCGGGGCCGTCCCGGAACGCCCAGCCGCGCCCGTCCCGGATGGGGTTGACCACTGACATCGACACCACGTCCTGCAGCCCCAGCAGCGCGCGGACGATGGCCGAGCGGTGCGCCCACGGGCAGGCGAGCGAGATGTACAGGTGATAGCGGCCGGCCTTGGCGGGATAGCCGGTGGATCCGTCCGCGCTCACCCGGCCCTGGAACGGGTAGAGCGGGCGGACGAAGGCGCCGTCCGCGCGGGGCGGCGCCTTCACGCGGTAGTCACCGTAGGTCTCGAAGTTGACCGGGCTGGCCACGGCGGCGGCGGTGGTCATGGCATCATCCCTTCGCCTCCGCCAGGCTACCGGCCGCCGGCCAGGCGGCGCGAGGATTCACGGAGCCACGCTAGCGGCCCCGGGAAGCCCCCAGGAAGCCCTGATCAGGTTCGGATTGCGATCACATCTGGCGCATCTTGAAGTACCGGATGATGTCGTCCCGGTTGATGATGTTCAAGATGATGAAGCCCACCAGGCCTGCCGCGATCACTGTAGCTACCACTTTCATGGCAGATCCCCCGCATTCCCCGCGCTCGCCGCGGCCGCCGCTCTCCCTGGTTGTCCTGAACCAGGCATACCCTGGTGGACCTCGCCGAAGCGCTGCCGGGCCGGCGTTGCGCCGATGCCGGCTCAGACCGCGGCCGTCCCGATCAGGCCGTTCCGGGTGACCAGGGTGGCCAGATCGTCTTCGGCCATGCCGTCCGTGCCCGCCGGGCGCGCAGGCAGGACCAGGTAGCGATTCTCGGCGCTCGCGTCCCACACCACGATCTCGGTGTCCGGCGGGAGCAGGAACCCGAACTCGGCCAGCACCGCACGCGGTTCGCGGACCGCACGGGAACGGTAGGCCAGGCTCTTGTACCAGCTGGGCGAGGGGCCCAGGAGTGACACCGGGTAGCAGGAGCACAGCGTGCACACGATCATGTTGTGCGTGCCGGGGGTGTTCGGCACGACCTTGAGCCGGTACCCGCTGCCCGCGTGCACGGTATCGAAGCCCAGCTCGGCCGCGGCCGCGTTGCCGTCCGCGAGGAGCCGGCCCGCGAAGCCGGCGTCGGACCAGGAACCCCGGTCTGGCCACCGATGTCGTGTGCCCGGCTCACGCCCTGCCCACCCATCCTGCCGTCGTGATCGTCCCGCACGGCGCGCCATGCGGGTGAGCTGGCGGGTCCCGG
The DNA here is from genome assembly GCA_963782185.1 of uncultured Actinomycetes bacterium. Classification (GTDB taxonomy): domain Bacteria; phylum Actinomycetota; class Actinomycetes; order Streptosporangiales; family Streptosporangiaceae; genus RYN-230. The sequence goes on along the minus strand of CAWAJB010000007.1, from coordinate 159,187 downwards.
GGTGTGACGGGGAGGGAACGTCTTCATGGCCAAGGCCAACCTGCGCGGCCACTTCGCACCCTCAGTAGTGGCTCTTCGGTCGGTCATCGACCCGGGACCCGCTTGCACGTTACCTCGGCCGACGCCCCGCCGGAAGAGGCGCGGGAAGGCTTCCGCGCACCCGGCCGCGGAAGCAGTCTCCGGACGGCGGAGATCGGGAGGGGTCGGATGCAGGTTGAGGTCTGGGCGGACGTCATCTGCCCCTGGTGCGGTCTGGGTACCCACAGGCTCGGGGCGGCGCTGGGGAGCTTCCCGCACCGCGACGAGGTGCAGGTGACCCACCGTTCCTTCCGGCTGGACCCGGAAGCGCCCGCTGGGTCAGGCAGCCGGGCTGGCCCACGAGCTGCTCGCGTACGCGCCTGACCAGGGGACGAGGGCCGGGAAGCGGCCCGGCTGGACGCGACCGGCGTGCTGTTCTTCGTGATCGACCGCCGTTACGCGGTGCCCGGCGCTCAGCCGGCGGGCACCCTGCTCGCGGCCCTGCCGCGAGCCCGGGACGAACGGCTGGTACCAGGCCGCCCCCGAAGGCTGGCCGGCGGCCGGCCGGGCCCATCCCGGTCCGTCCGGCGGTCCCCTACCCCCTACCGCTCGCCGAACAGGACCAGGATGGGGTCCCCACGCCCGCGCCAGGCGTGGGGACGTCCCGTAACCCTCACCCGGGGCCATCCGCCGCGCCGGTGCGTGGCGAAGGGCCCCGCTGCCCAGTGTCCGGGGCCAGACTGGCCGTGCGCAGTGGGGCGGAAACCCTCGGACAAAGTCGGACACCCTGGTCATCACCCGCCGATCTGACAAATTCGGCGGTGGTGTCAACTCACCGCGTCTCCCAGGAGTCATGCAGACGCGGGCGGCGAGCAGTCACCAGGCCCGGGGCCGACGATCCGGAGGGGGATGACGTGGGTGTCGAGGGGGGAACAGGGGCGGGTGGCCCGTGCGGCGAGAAGCCCCGGACTGAGGCGGCACCGGCACCTCCGCCTGCTCGCGAGCAGTCCGGCCATGACCAGCCAGACCCGGGCCAGCCAGACCGGGGCCAGCCACACCCCAAGCAACCGGACCCCGAGCAACCAGACCCCGAGCAGCCGGATCCCCGGCGTATCGCCTCCCAGCCCGACTTCGGCCGGGAGCTGACACGCGCCCGGCAGCGGGCCGGGCTTACCGTGCGGGAGGTGGCCCGCGCGGCGGGCATCCCGGCCAGTACGGCGGGCGACTACTTCGCAGGCCGCCATCTCCCGCCGCCGAGCCAGCCGGGGCTGCTGCCGAGGATCCTCCGGCTCTGCGGCGAGACGGATCCAGAGCGGCTCAGCGAGTGGATGAGCGCGCTCAACCGGATCCGCCGCGGACCCGGCCGGCGGCCGGCTGCCGCCGCAGCGCCCTACCGGGGCCTGGCCAGTTTCCAGCCCGAGGACGCCCCGTGGTTCTTCGGCCGGGAAGGTCTGACCGCCCGCCTGGTCGGGCTGGCCACCGCCGCCCCCACGCCCGGGGTGCCGCTGACCGTGGTCGGGCCCTCCGGCTCAGGCAAGTCGTCCCTGCTGCGGGCCGGGCTGATCCCGTCGATGCCGGGCTGGCCCCGGCGCAGATTAGCGCTCTTCACCCCAGGCGCCATGCCGCTTCGCGAGCTGGCCAGCCAGCTGGCCATCCTGAACTCCGGGCGGGATCCCGGCGAGCTTGATCCCGCGGACCCGGCGATCGTCGCAGACACCAGCCGCGTCGAAGCGGTCCTGCGCAGTGACCCGGGCGAGGCGCCCCGCGTGGCGGCCGGGTTCACCCCCGACGGCAGTGATCCCCTGCTGCTGATCGTGGTAGATCAGTTTGAGGAAATATTCACGGCGTGCCGGGACGAGGCGGAGCAGCAGCGTTTCATCACGGCCATCTGCGCGCTGACCGGCCCGGCCGTGGTGGTGGCCGCCTTGCGGGCGGACTTCTACGACCGCGCGCTCCGGTACCCGGAGCTGGCCCGGGCGCTCCAGGAGCACCAGGTCGTGGTGGGGCCGATGACCCGGCATGAGGTGCGCAGCGCCATCGTCGAGCCAGCCAGCCTGGCCCGGCTCGCCGTGGAGGACGGCCTGGTCGAGCTGCTGCTGCGCGACCTCGCGCCGCACGCCCCGGAAGGCGGCCCGGCCGGGCCCGCCCACGAGGCCGGGGCCCTGCCCCTGCTGTCCCATGCCCTGCTCACCACCTGGTCGCGCAGCCATGGCGGCCGGCTCACGGTCGCCGATTACCAGGCCAGCGGGGGCATCCGGCACGCGATCGCGCGGACGGCCGACCAGGTCTACGAGGCGCTCGACGAGGGCCAGCGCGACATCGCCCGGCGGCTGTTCCTGCGGCTGGTCTACGCGGCCGACGACGCGCCCGAGACGCGCAGGTCGGTGCCGCTGGCCGAGCTGCGTGACTGGCCGGGCGGGGCCGCCTCGCCCGGCGAGGTGCTCGACCGCTTCGTCGCGGAACGGCTGATTACCGTGGACGCGGAGACGGCCCAGATCACCCACGAGGCCCTGCTCACCGCCTGGCCGCTGCTGAGCACCTGGATCGACGCCAACCGGGAAGGGCTGCGGGTGCGGCGGCGGCTCGGCGACGCCGCACGGGCCTGGGACGAGGCCGGGCGGGACCCGGCCGCGCTGCTCCGCGGCGGCCAGCTGGCGCTGGCCAGGGACTGGGCCGCCGACCCGGTCAACGGGGACATCGTGAGCGCGCTCACGGGGGCGTTCGTGGACGCGGGCACCGCGGCGGAGCGGGCGCAGCAGGCCGCGGACCGGAACCGTGCGCTGCGGCTGCGCCGGCTCGTCGCGGCGCTGACCGTGCTGGTCCTCGTGACCATCGGGCTGGCCGGATACGCCTTCCAGCAGCGCCAGGCAGCGACCCGGGCGCGGGACAACGCGACCGCAGCCAGGAACGCCGCCCAGTCGCGCGAGGTGGCCATCGAGGCCGACCAGATCCGCGGGCAGAACGCCGGGGTGGCGGCCCAGCTGAGCCTGGCTGCCTACCGGATCGCGCCGACCGCCGACGCCCGGGCCAGTTTGCTGGAGTCCTCCGGCAGCCCGGCCGGGGCCCGGCTGATCGACTCGGCCGGCGTGGTCCAGGCGGTCAGCCTCAGCCCCCGTCACCGGCTGCTCGCGGTGGCCGCCGCGGACGGCTCGCTCCGGCTGTGGAACGTCGCCCGGCCCGGTCACCCCGTCCCGGCCGGCGCCCCGCTGCTGGCCGCCAACCGCCTGGAGCCGCTGTACGCGGTGGCGTTCAGCCCGGACGGCTCCCTCCTCGCCGCCGCGGGCGCCGGGCGGACCGTGATGCTGTGGAACATGCGGGCCCCCGGCCGCCCGGACCGCCTCGCCCGGCTGACCGGCCCGGCCAGCACGGTGTACTCGCTGGCCTTCAGCTTCCGCGGCTCACTCCTGGCCGCGGGCAGCGCGGACCACACGGTCCGGCTCTGGAGCGTGGCCGATCCCGCGGACCCGACGGTGGTGGGCACACCCCTGACCGGCCCGGGAAGTTACGTGCAGTCGGTGGCGTTCAGCCCGGACGCCGCCGTGCTGGCCGCGGGCAGCGCGGACAAGACCGTCCGGCTGTGGGACGTGTCCAGGCCGGCGCACCCGAGGGTGCTCGGCAAGCCGCTGACCGGCCCGGCCCAGCAGGTCAACTCGGTGGCGTTCAGCCCGGACGGCCGGCTGCTGGCCGCCGGGAGCCAGGACGACAAGGTCTGGCTGTGGAACGTGATGACGCCCGCCCGGCCGCTCCGGGTGGGCACGTTAGCCGGGGCCACCGACTGGGTCAACGCGGTCGCGTTCAGCCCGGACGGGCGCAGCCTGGCCGCGGGCAGCAGCGATGGCCGGGTGCTGGTCTGGGACCTGGGCACCCGGGCGGTGACCGCCGAGCTGCCTCAGCCGCAGCCGGTCACGTCGCTGGCCTGGGACGGCGGCGGCCGGCTGATCGCCGGGGATGCCGATGGCAGGGTCCGGACGTGGGTCCTGCCCACCCCGGTGCTGCGCGCGGGCGGCGCGGTGAACAGCGTCGCCTACAGCCACGACGGCCGGCTGCTGGCGGTGGGCGGCCCTGACCTGCAGCTGTGGGATCCAGCCACCCGCGCGCAACTGGCGGCCGCGGCGGCGCCCGGCCCGGCGGGCACGATCGTCAACGCGGTGACCTTCCTGACCGGCGGGTCCACGCTCGCGGCCGGTTACAGCGACGGGGACCTCCAGCTCTGGGAGGTCGCGCACGGCAAGTCGCTCGTCCCGCTCAGCCTGCCGGTTCGGGCGTCCGCGAAGGGCCTGGTCGAGTTCACCGCGTCCAGCCCGCGCCGCCGGCTGCTGGCCACCGGCGGCGACGACGGGACCGTGCGGCTGTGGTCGGTCGCTGACCCGGCACACCCCCGGGCGGTTGCGACCGTGCACGACTCGGGCACCTACGTGTTCTCGGTGGCGTTCAGCCCGGACGGGCACACGCTCGCAGCCGCCAGCGCGGACGACCTGACCCGGCTGTGGAACGTGAGCCAGCCTGACCACCCGGCGAGGATCGGCGCGCCGCTGCGGGGCCCGGCGAGCTACGCCATCTCGGTGGCGTTCAGTCCCGGCGGCGCCGTCCTGGCCGTCGGGAGCGCCGACCGGATCGTGCGGCTGTGGAACGTCACCGACCTGGCCCGGCCCTCCCTGGTCGCCTCGCTCTCCGGCCCGGAGGGCTACGTGTACTCGGTGAGCTTCAGCCCGGGCGGCCGCACGCTCGCCGCCGGCGTGACCGACGGCACCGTGTGGTTGTGGCGGGTGACGGACCCGGCCCGGCCCTCCCTGGTCGCCTCGCTCACCGGCCCGGCCCACGCGGTGTACTCGGTGGCCTTCGCCCCTGACGGCGCCACCCTGGCCGCGGGCAGCGCGGATGGCACCGTCCGGCGGTGGGACACCATGCCCCGCGCCGCCGCCTCCGAGGTGTGTGCCACGGCCGGGCAGCCGCTGTCCAGGTCCGAGTGGTCGATCTACCTGCCTGGCCGCCGCTACGCGCCGCCCTGTGGCTGATCCCCCCGTGGGGGTCCCCCCTGCGGATGACCGCCCCGTGGCTGACGCCCCGGCGGATGCCCCTGTGGTGCCGGCTGCGGGGGCACGGGGCGGGCCCGCAGCAGCCCGCGGGCCCGCAACGCCACCTCCAGCTCGAACCGGGCTCCCGGCTCGCCCAGCACCGGGCCGAACAGATCCTGGATCTGGCGCAGCCGGTAACGGACCGTCTGCGGGTGCACGTGCAGCTGACCGGCGGCCAGCCGGGCGTTGCCCGCGTTCTGCAGCCAGGCCAGCAGCGTCTGCGCCACCACGTCCTGCTGCACGGGACGGAGCCGGGCCAGCGGCGCCAGCCTGACGGAGCTGAGCAGCCGGGCCAGCTCCTCGTCCGCCGACAGCAGCAGCGTGGCCAGATGCTCCTCGCACCGGATCAGGCTCTGCCCGCGCGCGACCGCCCCGGTCCCGGTGACCCCGTGCCGTCCGGCCTCGGGCCCGATGACCCCACGGCGGGCCAGGCCCAGCGCGTGCCGGGCCCAGCGCAGGGAGCTGGCGGCCCGGGCGACCGGGACGGCCGGGCCGAGGGCCCCGGTCCACCCGCGCAGGCCGCGCTCGACGGCCCCGGCCCGGCCGGGGCCGTCGGGGTCCGGCACCAGCAGGCACGGGTCCTTCCGGGCCACGTCGACCAGGACGTCCGGCGGCAGCGCGGGCAGCGGGCCGAAATGCTCCTGGCCCCGGTCTTCCAGGGCCACCACCGCGACCCGGCGCGGCAGGGGCCACCCGGCCGCACGGGCAAGATCCGCGACCGCCTCCCGTGAGACCGGCGGATCGGTGACGATCAGGTCGAGCAGCCGGCGGCGGCGCCGCTCCAGTTCGCCCGCGACCTCCGCGCTGGCCTGGGCGAAACCTTCCGAGCAGGCGGCAGCGAGCTCATCCAGGTACAGGAACAGGGCCTCACCCACCGGCCCGATCGCGTCGATGCTCAGGCTGCCGCGGACCGCCTGCTCACACAGCATCCGCCAGGTGACCCGGGCCCCGAGCCGCAGCGCCGCCTGGAGCGGCTCCAGGCTGCGGCCCTCGGCCGCCTCGATCCGGCCGATGTCCCGGAACAGCTGCGCGGTCGCGTCGCGCGAGGTTCCCGGGTCGGCGATCTGCAGGACGAACTGCCGGACGGCCTGGTGCACGGCCCGGCGCACCGTGCTGGTGTAGATGTCGTCGTTCGGCCGCGCGTATTCGGGCACGTCCCGCTGGATCGCGACGATCACTTCTTCCGCCGCGCGCCCCAGTTCCGGCCGCATGACGTCGGCGACCTGGGGAGGCACGGCGGGCCACGCGGCCGCTCCCGGGAACGCCGAGCTGTCCGGGAATTCTGCGCCGTTCGCCTGCCGCACGCCTCATCACCAGCCCTGTTGACCCGAACGTACACGACCCGGGCGGCGAGGTCTTCCGGTCACAGCGAAGCCGCCGGGCATCCATTTGTGCGCAGCGGACAAAAGTCCGGGCCGGCTGACTGACATCGGTGAGCAGACCGGCCGGGGCGTCCGATGTTCAATCTGGGTGCCGGGACATCGGGACGACCGGATTCGGAGTCCGCCGATCAACGGAGGCAATGATGCCTTATCGCGCATTCACCCGTCGGCTAGTCATGCTCGCCGCCACCGCACTGGCCACCGCAGCACTGGCCGCGGCCTCCTGGCCGGCGGCCAGCGTCTCAGCGGCCACCATAGGTCCCGCCGCCCGCGACACCGCCATCCGCGATACCGCCATCCGCGATACCGCCATCAGTCCCGCCGCTGGCCACGCCGCCACCAGCGCGGCCGCAGGCCTGCTGCCGGTCAACTACGACTTCGCCGCCGGCGCGCTGGCCGCCTTCAACTCCCCGGGCACGCCCCCGCCAGGCGCGAACAATTTCTCCTGCAAACCCAGCGCCGCCCATCCTTACCCGGTGGTGCTGGTGCACGGGACGCTGGCCAATATGAATGACAATTGGCAGGCTGCGTCGCCCATCCTGGCCAATCACGGCTACTGCGTCTTCGCGTTCAATTACGGCGGCAGCTCACCGTCCTCCGACGTCCAGGGCACCGGCGACATCGCCGCGTCCGCGCAGCAGCTGGCCACGTTCGTCAGCCAGGTGCTGGCCGCCACGGGCGCGGCCAAAGTGGATCTCGTCGGCCATTCCCAGGGCGGGATGATGCCGCGCTATTACATCAATGACCTGGGCGGTGCGGCCAAGGTCGCGACGTTGGTGGCGCTGGCCCCGTCCAACTACGGCAGCACAGTGGACGGGCTCGCCCAGCTCGGCAGGCAGCTGGGCCTCATCCTGCCCATCAACAGCGCCCTGAGCACCGTCTGCACCGCGTGCGTGGAGCAGGAGGAGGGCTCCGCGTTCCTGAAGGCGCTGAACGCGTCCCCCACCGCAGCCGGGGTGAACTACACGGTCATCGAGTCGCGGGACGACGAGGTCGTCACGCCGTACACGAACGCGTTCCTGCCGGCCGCCCGGAACGTCACCAACGTCACCGTGAACCGGCAGTGCCTGCTGGACTCATCCGATCACCTCGAGATCGTGGCCGACCCGGTGGCCATGGCCGACATGCTCAACGCGCTCGACCCGGCCCATCCCGTCCGGGTGCCGTGCCTGGTCGTGCTCCCGGTGACCGGCCCGCCCGGCCCCGTGCCGTCCTTCTAGATCTCACGAGCCTGGCCCCCAGGGGCTGAGGGCCTTTCCGCACGCCAAGGAGGGGGCCTTTGGCGGGGTCCGGACCGGACGCAAGTCCCTGCCGGGCCCGCCGCCCGCCGCGGTTGTATGGATAAGGACGGGGACGGCAAGAGCCGCCCCCGTCCCGCAACTTCCGGCCCGCCACGTCCCGGCCGGCTCGTCCGTGAGCAGCAGCACGGCACCGTTTCCTGGCGATCACCGCACCGCGGGCCGGTCCGCGCGCAGGTAGTGCAGGAACCAGTCACGGGCCAGGGACGCCACCTGCTCCAGCGCGCCGGGCTCGGCGAACAGATGGCCCGCGCCCGGGATCACCACCAGCTGGCTCGTCCCGCCCAGCTGGGCCTGGGCCGACTCGTTCAGCTCGAGGACCCGGTCGTCCAGCCCGCCCACGAGCAACAGCGTCGGGGCCCGTACCGCGCCCAGCGAAGCCCCGGCCAGATCGGGGCGGCCGCCGCGGGAGACCACGGCCGCGATCCCGCTGCCCCCGCCCGGCTGATCCTGGCCGGCCGCGGCCCGGAGCGCTGCGGCCGCACCGGTGCTGGCGCCGAAGTAACCCACCCGGGCCTGGCGCAGCCCGGGCTGCCCGCGCAGCCAGGTGGTGGCCGCGGACAGCCGCCCGGCCAGCAGGCCGATGTCGAACACGTTGGCCCGGTCCGCTTCCTCTTCCGGGGTGAGCAGGTCGAAGAGCAGGCTGCCCAGCCCGACCACGTGCAGGGCCCCGGCCACGAACATGTTGCGCGGGCTGCTGCGGCTGCTGCCGCTGCCGTGCGCGAACACCACCACGCCGTGCGCCCCGGCGGGGACGGTCAGCCGCCCCGGCAGCGCGACCGTCCCGGCCAGCACGATCACGTCGCGGTCCGCAGCAGCCTGGTCCTCCCCGCCGGGCTCCATGCCGTCCGGCGGTGATTCCCGGGACCGGCGCAGCAGGCCGACGACCTCGTCGTCAGCGGTCTGCGCGAAGTCGCGGTACCACTGGCCGATGGCCAGGAACGGCTCGGGCACCTCCGCGCACACCACCTGGTCCGCCACGCCGGCCAGCGTGTCGATCGAGGCCTGCGGCGCGACCGGGACGGCCAGCACCACCCGGGCTGCCCCATGCGCCCGCGCCACCTGGCACGCCGCCCGCGCGGTGGAGCCGGTCGCGATCCCGTCGTCCACCACGATCGCGGTCTTGCCGGTCAGCGGCACCCGCGGGTGGCCGGCGCGGTAGCGGGCCGCCCGCCGGGCCAGCTCGGCGCGCTCACGCTCCTCCACCCCGCCGAACTGCCGGTCACTGACCTGCTCCGCCAGGATCACGTCGTCGTTGACGACCCGGATGCCGTCCTCGCCGATCGCGCCCATGGCCAGCTCGGGCTGGGCGGGCAGGCCGACCTTGCGGACCAGGATGACGTCCAGCGGGGCGCCCAGCACCCGCGCGATCTCATAGGCGACCGGGATGCCGCCCCGGGGCAGGCCGAGGACCACGGTGCCCGTTCCCCGCTCGATCAACGGCTGGCCGGCCAGCAGCCTGGCCAGTCGGCGCCCGGCGTCGGCGCGATCGAGGAAGGGCATCCCATCCACCCCGCTCAGGTCCCGAGCAGCGATGTGAGCAGCTGCCGGGTCCGCACGGCGTCCTGCCCGCGGCCGAACTCGCCGGCCACGAAGTCGGTCACCCCCGCGTCGGCCAGGCCGGCCAGCTGGGCCTCGACGGCCGCCTCGTCCCCGACCAGCGCCACGTCCGCCGGGCCGGCCGCCCCCTCCCGGTCCAGCATGGCCCGGTACGACGGGAGCTGGCCGTAGATGGCGAAGACCTGGGCCGCGGCGGCCCGGGCCGCGTCCGGGTCGCTGGTCACGCAGATGGGCAGGATGCACACCACGCGGGGGCTGGGCCGGCCCGCGTCCTGCGCCGCGGCGGTGATGGTCGGCACGATGTGTGACCGTACAGTGGCCGGACCGGTCATCCACAGCACGGTGCCGTCCGTGTACTCGGCGGCCAGCCGCAGCATCCGCGGCCCGAGCGCCGCGAGCAGCAGCGGGACCGGCCTCGGCCCGGGCGTGGACAGCGTGATGTCGGCGCTGAGCTGCTGCCCGGCCACCTTGGCCGGCTCGCCGTTCAGCAGTGGCCGCAGGATCGACAGGTACTCCCGGGTGTGCCCAGCCGGCTTGGCGAAGTCGTAGCCGAACATGTCCCGGATGACGATCTCGTGGGAGGTCCCGACGCCCAGGGTCAGCCGCCCGCCGGTGGCGGCGGCCACGGTCAGGGCCTGCTGGGCCAGCGCCACGGGATGCCGCGGGTAGGTGGGGACGACGGCCGTGCCCAGCTCGATCCCGGGCACCTGGCTGCCCGCCACCGCGAGCGCGGTCAGCGCGTCGAGGCCGAAGATGTTGTTGATCCACGCGGACGAGAAGCCCTCGTCCGCGGCCCGCTGCACTGCATCGCGGACCTGGTCCAGCGGTGACCGGCCCTGGGCGTCCGGTCCGGACGGGTCCGGCAGTGACACGCCAAAACGCATGGGTTCTCTCCACTCCGTTGCGACCCTGTAGGTCAGTCCTGCCCCGCATAGGCCACCGCTACCTCCGCCGCGAGCCTGGCGTTGTCAGCGATCAGCTGCCGGTTGACCTCGATACTGCGCCCTCCGCTGAGCTCGTGCACCAGGTCCAGCACCGCCGGGGTGACCCCCTGGCCGCGGATTCCCTGCTCGCGGACCCGCTCAACGGCCTCGGCGAGGATCGGCTCGATGTCCAGCGAGGGATCCGGTGGCCGGGCCAGGAGGAGGCCGGACGAACCGTTGAGGAGCCAATGCGCGGCGGCAACGCCGGCGGCCTCCGCGGCCTCGGTCACCATCGCGGACACTGGTGGCCCACCGTCGGCGCTGTAGAACATCGGGAGCGTGCGGGTGCGCCAGCCGAGCACCGGCACGCCGAGGGTCTCCAGCAGTTCCGCGGTGGCCGCGACGTCGAGGATGGACTTGACCCCGGACGACACCACCAGGGCCTGGGTGCGGGCGATCTGCGGCAGGTCGGCGGAGACGTCGGGCACAGCCGCGAAGCCGCGGTGCACCCCGCCGGTGCCGCCGGTGGCCATGAACCGGATCCCGGCCAGCCGGCAGACCGCCAGCGTGCCGCCGACCGTGGTCGCGCCCAGCGCCCCCTGGACCAGGCAGGCGGCCAGGTCACGGGCCCCGGCCTTGCGGGCCGCGGCGCCGGCGCTGGCGAACCGCTTCAGGTCGGACTCGGTCAGCCCGACCCGCACCGCGCCGTCCACGATGCCGATGGTGGCCGGCACGGCGCCCGCCTCCCGGACCCGGGCCTCGGAGGCCAGCGCGACCTCGACTCCCGCACCGCCGGGGAAGCCGTGCGAGACCAGGGTCGTCTCCAGCGCGACCACGGGCCGCCCGCGGTCCAGTGCGTCCTGGACTTCATCCGTCATCAGCGGGTCGATCCTCATGGCATCGCTCCCATCTTGGCCACCGCCCGCGCGGCCGCGGCCAGGCCGGCGGCGACCCCGCCGACCAGGTACCCGGCGGCGAACGCGTCGCCCGCCCCGGTCGGGTCCACCGCATCCACCGGGTGCGCCGGGTACTCGGTGCCGCCGGCCCGCACGCCGCGGGCGCCCAGCTTCACCACCAGATCGGTCCCGGCCAGGTCCGTCCCATCGAGCTCCCCGATCAGGTCCGCCTCGGCCTCGGTGCCGAACACGATGTCGGGCCGGAGCCGGCCCAGCAGCGCCCGGAACCGGGCCACGCCGTAGTCATTCAGCACGGCGGTTGACGATAGGTCAACGCTGAGCCGGGGTACCCGCGCGGCCGCGGCCAGCGCCGCGCCGCTGACCGGCGCCCTGGTCAGGCTGTACGCCGGGAGGTGCAGCAGGCCACAGCCCGCCAGCCAGCCGTCGTCGAGGGTGTCCTCGCTCAGCTTCGGGCCCACCCCCCGGTCGGTCAGCATAGACCGGCTGACGCCGTCGTGGGACAGGGAGACCACCACGCCGGTCGGCCCGTCGAGCGCCGGCCCGTGCCAGACGACGCCCCGGGCGCTAAGGTCCGTGGCGACCAGCCGGGCGGCCAGGTCGGTGCCCCGGGCCGCGATGAGCCGGGCCTGCCCGCCGAGGGCCGTGATCCACGCCGCGACGTTGGCGGCCTGGCCCCCCGCGCCGACCCAGGTGCGCGCGGGGGTATCGGTCTCCTCCGCCACCGGCCCGTCGGGGCAGACCACGACGTCGAGGTGCGCGTCACCCAGGACGCAGAAAAGTGTCACCCGGCGCCAGTGTCCCGTTCGGTGATAAACGATGGGTAATTTGATCATCTCACCCGGACCCCCGCCCGACTACGCTGAGCCCCGTCGGCGCCCGGAGCGGGGCGCCCGGGCCAAGGAGATCAGATGCCGCTGTTCGGGAGCGGGCCGGCCGACGCGTCGTCGACCTGGGAACCACAGGCTGCGGACACCCGGCTGGCGGACACCGCGGGAGCAGCCCCGGGCGGGGTGTTCACCTCCGACCTGTCGGTGTCGGAGTACGTGCTGCTGGGCGAGGCGGGCTTCGAGCCGCTGGGTTTCGTGGTCGGCTCGTCGATCTACCACATCGGCATCCAGGTCGGCCGCTGGTCCCAGAACGCTGAGCTGCAGGTCCTCACCCAGGCTATGTACAGCGCGCGCGAGCTGGCCATGACCCGGATGCGCGCGGAAGCCGACCACCTCGGCGCCGACGGCGTGGTCGGGGTCTCGCTGCGGATGCAGATGTACGTCTGGGGCCAGGACGTGCTGGAGTTCGTGGCCACCGGCACCGCGGTCAAGGCCCTCGGGGGCGAGGGTGCGCACCGGGCCCCGGACGGCCGCGCGTTCACCTCGGACCTGTCCGCCCAGGACTTCTTCCGGCTGCTGGCCGCGGGGGCCGTCCCGGTGGCGTTCGTCCTGGGCACCTGCGTCTACCACATCGCGCACCAGTCGGCCATGCAGGCGCTGCGCCAGTCCGGGCGGAACCAGGAGATGATCCAGTTCACCCAGGGTGTCTACGAGGCACGCGAGCTGGCCCTGGTCCGGATGCAGGCCGAGGCCTCCGAGGCCCGCGCGTCCGGCATCGTCGGCGTGAACGTGGCCGTCTCCAACCACGTCTGGGGCGAGCACGCGACCGAGTTCCTCGCCACCGGGACCGCGATCCGGCGGCTCGGCGAGGAGCACCGGCTGCCCGCCACGACCCCCAAGCCCACGTTCACGCTGGGCCTGGATACCTGACCCAAACCGCTCGGCTGATCACCCCGCCGTGCCCCATCCTGGGAGCATGCGATCAGTCTGCGTGTTCTGCGGATCCAATCCCGGGCGGCGCCCGGAGTACCTGGCGGGCGCCGCCGACCTGGGGCGGACCCTGGCCAGCCGCGGGATCCGGGTCGTCTACGGCGGCGCGCACGTCGGCGTCATGGGCGCGCTGGCGGACGCGGTGCTCGCGGCGGGCGGCGAGATCATCGGGGTGATCCCGGCCCTGCTCGTGGACGCCGAGGTGGCGCACTCCGGGCTGACCGAGCTGCGGGTGACCGGCAGCATGCACGAGCGCAAGGCGACGATGGCGGGGCTGGCCGAGGGCTTCATCGCGCTGCCCGGCGGCCTCGGCACCCTGGAGGAGTTCGCCGAGATCGTGACCTGGGCCCAGCTGGGACTGCACGCCAGGCCGACCGGGCTGCTGAACCTGCTGGGGTACTACGACGAGTTGCTGCGGTTCCTGGACCACGCCGCGCATGAGCGCTTCATCCGCCCCGGTCACCGGGAGACGATCCTGGCCGGGCCGTCGGTGCCGGAGCTGCTCGCGGCCATGGACGGGTGGTCGGCGCCGCCGCGGACCCCGGCCAAGTGGATCGACGCCGACGGCTCGGTCATCGATCCGGGACTTCAGGCCGGGTAGGTAGCCGCTTTTCACTCACCGCGCTGGGTGGATAACCGTCCGGCCCCCTTCGAGGCCGGGTATCTGACTGACTGCCGGGAGAGGTTATGTCTGAGGAGAATGAGGCTCTGGTGCGCAGGGCTTATGAGGCCTATGGCCGGGGTGATGTGACCAGGCTGCTGGAGCTGGTCCATCCTGATCTGGAGTGGACCTATCTCGATCCCGGCTTCGCTGACCCGCAGCCGCAGGTCTGCCATGGATCGGAGCAGCTGGCGCGGGCGCTGAGCCGCCAGGCCGACCGGGGCGCGGGTTCGGAACTGGAGGAGATCGGCTCCTGCGGCGACAAGGTGATGGTGGCCGTCCATACCCCCGGCGCCGACCAGCACCGCGCATGGCAGGGCAACGACCGGAATTATCTGGTGCTCACGCTGCGCCAGGGCCAGGTCGTCGCGATGCGGGCCTTCCGGGACCCGGACGAGGCTCGGGGCTTCACCAGCGAGGGCGGGCCGGGGTGAGGAGCGGGTGGCCGTGGTCTCGCGCCCACCTACCGGCTCACACCGCGCACGGCCACCGCGCCGGTGAAGGGTCGGGTGCCGGCCACATTGACCGGCCGCATCGGGCATAACTGCGGGCCGCAGTTCGCTACTACCGCCAGGGAAGGTGGCCGGACCCGCAGGGAATGGGGGACGGGCACACGTGGTTTACATACCCTGGAGGGTATCCCGCAGCGGGTACCCGTTAAGACGAGGAGAACTCATGGCTACGGTCGAACTGACGGGCCAGAACTTTGAGTCCGTCGTGGGCGGCGCGGACATGGTTCTGGTGGACTTCTGGGCTTCCTGGTGCGGTCCGTGCCGCATGTTCGCGCCGGTCTTCGACCGGGCGTCAGAAAAGTACGCGGACGCGGTATTCGGCAAGGTGGACACGGACGCTGAGACGGAACTGGCCCAGCAGTTCAACATTTCGTCCATCCCCACGCTGATGGTGATCAGGGACAACATCGTCCTCTACGCGCAGCCGGGCGCACTGCCGGAGCAGGCGCTTGAGGAGCTCATCACCAAGGCCCGGGAGCTCGACATGGACGAGGTGCGGGCGAGCATCGCCCAGGACCAGCACGGCCACGACCACGAGCACAGCGACAACCAGAGCTGACCCAGCCCGAACGAGCCCGCCGCCCTCCCGGGGCGGCGGGCTCGTCGCATACCGCGGCCATTAAATGCCGCTGCCGCTTTTGCCGGGAAAGTAGGCATGGCCTGCCCCCTTTCGATTCTGCCAAGATGAGTCTGGCCCGCGACGGCCTGTCCAGACGTATAGCCAGGCTGGGCAGGCCGTCGATAGGGCCATGCACAAAACACGTATCGGCGCACCGAACGGGGAAAAGTTCCATGCCTGACATCCGACCCGCTGGCCTTCGCGGCCGGCTGCCGGTTAAACCGCCCGCGCAGCGGTTCAATATCCAGTGGCTTTCCAGCTACCTGTCCACGCCATTGCCGCCCCCGGTCTATCCGGTGGACGTGTCGGCGGGGATCACCGACTGGGCGCGGTGGACGCAGCCGTTCAGGCGTTTCATGGCGCCTACGTGGGCGTGAACCTGACCGGCGACGCCGACAGGCTCTTCGGCCAGCACGAGCCCTGGACGGTCAGCAGCGGCCAGCGGCCTGACCCGAACGACGGCCACTGCATCGTGAAGGTCGGCTCGGACGGCCACCAGCTCGACACCTGGGTCACCTGGGGCGCGCTGCAGCAGTTGACGCTGGCGTGGACCGCCGCCACCCTCGATGAGGCCTGGGTCATCATCAGTGAGGAAGACGCCAAAGCGGCCAGCCTCGACATCGACGCGCTGCGCCAGGACATCGACGCGCTGCACGGCACCGGCGGCAGCTGACGAGGGAAATTCTCCGCAACGAAAACCATCCGCGGCCGGTCCGGCCCCCAGGCTCACGAGCCCGGGGGCCGGGCCGGCGGCACGTCAGGCCTCGAGCGGAACGGCCGGCCAGTCGAGCATGCGGGCCCCGATGACCGCCACCCGCAGTGCCAGTCCCTGCGCCGGGTCGGCCGGGTCCCGGCCGGTGAGTTCCCTGACCCGGGCCAGCCGGTAGGTCACGGCCCGGACGGACAGGTGCAGGCGGCGGGCGGCCTCGGTGGCGACCCCGCCGGACGCGTAGTACTCAGCCAGCGTGGCCAGCAACGGCCCGGCCCCGCCCCGCGCCCGGGCCAGCGGCGTGAGCAGGGCGCTGACCAGGTCCGTGATGGCCGCCCGGTCACGCAGGATGACCTGATAGATGAGCAGGTCGGAGGCGTCCACCACCGGGTCGGGCATGCCGAGCCGGCCCGCCACGTCGAGTGCGTCACCCGCCTCGTCGTAGGACCGCCGCACGCCGCCCGGCCCGGGGTAGGGGCGGCCGAATGCGACCCGCCAGGGCCGTGGCTCATCCGGGATAGCGTCGGGGTGGCCGCGGGCCAGGGCCCGGGCGAGGGCCACGGCGACCCGGCTGGCCTCACCGCCGTCGCTGACCCCGGTCACGGCGACCAGCCGGCCGCCCCGGGTGATCGTCAGCGAGGGCGCGGGGGCAGCCGCCTCGGCGACCAGCCGGTCGATGTCCTTGCCCAGCGGCCGGGTCGCGTGCACCCCCGCCGCGTACTCGGCCAGCACGACCAGGTGCGGCCCGGCCAGCCGCAGCCCGAGCCGCTCACCGCGGACCAGCAGGTCGGCGGCATCGCGGCCGGACAAGAGGTCGTCGATGAACTCCAGGCGCTCGGCCTCCTCACGGCGGGCGATCGACAGGTGCGCCCGCTCGAAGCCTTCCGCCGCGGCCGCGACCGCGTCGTCGGCGGCCCGCAGTACCCCGAGCCCGGCCGCCCGCAGATCGGCCAGGCCGGGCACTTCCCGCCACAACCGCCAGGTCGCGGACAGGTACAGGTCGACAAGGCCCCGCAGGGCCACACCGCTCTCCGCGGCCTGCTCCCCCGCGCGGCCGTACCGGGCGAGTTCCATGGTGGCCAGGCGGCGGCCGGTGCGGGCCGCGTCCGCCGCCGCGGGCAGGTACCCGGCCAGCAGGTCCGGGGGCACACCGCCCGCTTCGCGGCTCGCCGCGCGGGCGATCGCGTCCAGGTCGACGACGTCCTCCAGAGTCCCACCGGCCCGGCCTGTCCCGCTGGCCACACCGTTCCTGCCTGCCCCGCCCACCGCGTCAGCCCCGTCAGCCGTGGTCATCCCGTCATGTTCATCACGATCGCCCTGGCTCATTCCGGCTGCCCCTTAAACTCCCTCCGGAATTGCCGGATCCCGGCAATTCCGTAGCTGTGATCTTAGCCGGTAGCAGCCGATGACGGCATGCTCCCGGCAATGGATAATGGTGATAGGCGGTCGGCAGGACTGACCCCGGCACCACGAGGAGACCGCAGTGACCATGATTCGCCCGCCGTCGGGGGCGCCCACTGGCCGGCCAGCCCGGCAGCCCGGGGCTTCCGGGCCGTCCGGATCTGCTCCGGATCCTGGCCGCCGGGGCGGCTTGCGCATCGCCGGGATACCCGTCACGCTCACCCCCGGGGCGTACCTGCTGGGGGCGGTAGCCGCCGGGTTCGGCGCCCTCACGCTGCCCGCGGTGGACCCGGGCCGGTCGGAGGCCGGCTACCTGGCCGCGGCCGCGGGCGTGGTCGTCGTCCTGCTGGGCAGCATGGTCGCGCATGAGCTGGCGCACTCGATCATGGCCCGCCGCTACGGCCTCAGCGTGCCGGCCACCGTCGGCTTCTTCGGCGGGCTGAGGCACGGCCGGGCCGTGGCGCCCGGGTCGGCCGCCGAGCAGGAACTGCCCGGCCCCGGCGCCCAGTGGCGGGTCGCGGCCGCCGGGCCGCTGACGAGCCTGGCCCTCGGCCTGGTGGGCCTGGCCGCGGCCATCTTCCTGCCGGTCCTCGGCGCCGGCCTGCTGGTCGCCGCGGTGGCCGCCGCGGCGGCGTGGATCAACGGCCTGCTGGCCGTGGCCAACCTGATCCCGGGAGCGGGGCTGGATGGCGGGCGGATCGTCCGAGCGCTGGCGTGGGCGCGCTCGGGCGATTCCACCCGCGCGGGCCTGATCGCGGCCCGCTTCGGCCAGGTCAGCGGGGCGATCCTGACCACCGCCGGGGTGACCGGGCTGGCGCTCGGTCATCTGGCCGGCCTCTGGTTCGCGCTGATAGGCCTGCTGATGATCGGCGCCTCCCGGGCCGAGGCCAGCCAGGTACGCACGTCAGCCGCGCTGGCCGGGGTACGCGTCCGCGACATCCTCCCGCCGGATGGCGGCCTCGCCCCCACCGCCCGCGGCTGGCAGACGGTCGAGGCCTTCCTGGCGGAGGACGGCGGGGACGGGCTGGCCCGCCTCGGCACGACCGCGTATCCGGTGCGGGACTTCGACGGCCAGCTGTCCGGCCTGATGACGCTGACCCAGCTGCTGTCGGTGCCGGCGGACCAGCGGGGCGGCACCCGCCTGTCGCAGGTCGCCACCCCGGTCGCCCACCTGACGTTCAGCACGCTCGACGAGCCGCTGACCGAGCTGCGGGCCCGGGTGAGCGTGGGCCCGGCCAGCCCGCCCGCCCTGCACACCGCCGGGCACGCCCTGGTCCTGGGCCCGAGCGGTGAGCTGGCCGGGCTGCTCACCCCGGCCGACTTCGCCCGGGCGGCCCAGTTCGGCGCCCTGCGGTCGGCGACCGCCGGCGCCGGGCCACACGGTCCCCGAGAGGAGCCCTCTTGATGCACGACGCCTTCCATGTGCCCTTGTGGCTATGGGGAGTCGCGCTCGCGGTGGTCCTGGCGGTCGCCGCCGCCGATGTGATCCACGCCTCGCGCAGTCATGGCCGGGAGCCAGGGCTGCGCGAGGCGGCGTTGTGCACGGCGGGAGTCGTGGCGCTGGGGGCGCTGTTCGGCCTGGCCCTGGCCGCGGTGGCCGGGCCGAAGGCTTCGGGCCAGTTCTACGCGGGCTGGCTGACCGAGTACAGCCTGTCGCTGGACAACCTGTTCGTGTTCGTCCTGCTGATCGGCGGGTCCGGGATAGCGGCCCGGCTGCGCAGCCGGGTCCTGCTGGCCGGGATCGGCCTCGCGCTGCTGCTGCGGGCCGTGTTCATCGCGGCGGGGGCGGCTGCGCTGAACCGCTTCGACTGGGTGCTGTACATCTTCGGGGCCGTGCTGCTCGTCACCGCGGTACGGATGGCCGCGGGCCGAGGCGGGCCACCGGACCCGGCGGGTGCCCGGCCCGGGGAGCCGGCCATCGTGCGCCGCGGGCTGGCCGGACGCCTGACGCGGCATCCGAACGGGCCGCTGCTGATCCTGATCGCCACGATCGCCGGCGCCGACGTGGTGTTCGCGATGGATTCCATCCCGGCGGTCTTCGGCCTGACCCGCGATCCCTACCTGGTGCTGGCCGCGAACGTGTTCGCCCTGCTCGGCCTGCGCCATCTGTACTTCCTGATCGGCGGGCTGCTGGACCGGCTGGTGCACCTGACCGCGGGGCTGTCCGCGATCCTGGCGTTCATCGGGGTGAAGCTGATCGCCGAGGCCCTCACGGATTCGGGGGTGCACCGGGTCGGGCCCGTCCCCGTGCCGCACATCGACACCTGGGTTTCCCTGAGCGTCATCGGCGGTGTCCTGGCCGTGGTCACGGTGACCAGCCTGCTGGCCACCCGGAACCGCGCGGCGCTCAACCCCTCCCGGTCAGGGCGCCCAGCTGAGCGGCCACCTCGCCGGGCGCGACCTTCCGAGTCTCACCAGTAGCCCGCTCGGTCAGCTCGACCATGCCCTCGGCCAGCCCGCGCTTGCCCACCGTGACCCGGTAAGGGATACCGACCAGCTCGGCGTCACGGAACTTCACCCCGGCCCGCTCGGCCCGGTCGTCGATGATGACCTCGAAGCCGGCCGCGGCCAGCTGGTCGTAGAGGGCCGCTCCCGCCTTGGCCACCTCGGCGTCCTCGGACTGGGCCACGGTCACCACCACGGTGAACGGCGCCACGTTCAGCGGCCACACGATGCCGCGGTCGTCGTGGTGGCATTCGGCGATCGCGGCCATCGCGCGCTCCACCCCGATCCCGTAGCTGCCCATGATCAGCGGGACGGCCTTGCCGTCCGGGCCGAGCACGGTCGCCCCGAATGCCTTGGAGTAGCGCTCACCCAGCTTGAAGATGTGCCCGACCTCGATGGCCTCGATCAGCTCCAGCGGTTCCCCGCACTGCGGGCAGGCCTCGCCCGCGGCGACCTCACGCAGGTCCGCCCACTGGCCAATGGCGATGTCCCGGGCCACCTCCACGCCGCGCAGGTGCACGTCGTCGACGTTGGCCCCGGTGACCATGTCACGCCGGCCTTCCAGCGAGCGGTCCGCGATGATCGGCAGCCCGCCGACCCCGACCGCGCCGAGACTGCCCGGCAGCGCGCCGAGCGCCTCCCTGATCTCGTCCGGCTGGGCCGGGCGGATCGCGGCCGCGCCGGTCGCGTCGATCAGCTTCTGCTCGCTGAGCGCGTGGTCGCCGCGCATCAGGACCAGCGTGAGCTGGCCGTCCACCACGTAGACGAGCGTCTTGATCTGCCGTGGCGCGGGCGCGTCGTAACCGGTGGCCAGGTCCTCGATGGTCCGCACACCGGGGGTGTCGAACCGCTGTGGGGTGTCCAGGCCTGGACCGTCGGTCACGTCGGCCAGCCGGGAGGTGGCCTTCTCGATGTTGGCCGCGTAGTGGCAGGCCGGGCAGTACACGACCAGGTCCTCGCCGGAAGGCGAGGGGCACATGAACTCGGTCGAGTCACTGCCGCCCATCGTCCCGCTGGAGGCTTCGACGGGAATGGCCGGGATCCCGAGACGCTCGAAGATGCGCAGGTAGGCGCCGTAGTGCCGGTCGAAGGCCGCGTCCAGCCCGACCCGGTCCAGGTCGAAACTGTAGGAATCCTTCATCGTGAATTCGCGGGTGCGGATCAGCCCGGCCCGGGGCCGGGGCTCGTCCCGGAACTTGGTCTGGAACTGGTACCAGGCCTGCGGCAGCTGCTTGTGCGAGTTCAGCTCGGTAGCCAGGACCGCGAAGATCTCCTCGTGGGTCATGGCCAGCGCGAGCCGGGCGCCCTTCCGGTCGGTGAGCCGGAACATCTCCTCGCCCATGATTTCCCACCGGCCGCTGCGCTCCCAGATCTCGGCTGGGTGCATGTCGGGCAGCAGGACCTCCTGCGCGCCGATCCCGTTCATCTCCTGCCGGATGATCTCGATGACCTTGGCCCGGACCCGGACGGCCAGCGGCAGCAGTGAATAGTGCCCGGCCATCAGCTGGCGGATGTAACCACCGCGCAGCAGCAGCCGGTGGCTCGGTGCCCCCGCGTCCGCCGGGTCCTCCCGCAGGGTCGGGATGAACATCTGTGACCAGTGCATGCGGGGACTCTCCGTGTTGAGCGACAGTACGCACGAAGCTTAGTGGGAGTCCGAGTGCGGCGCGGCGCGCACGCGCAGCGCCGGCTCCCACGGTCCCGGTTCCAGCGGCGGGGCACCGAGCGCGCAGTTGGTCAGGCATTCCGGCACGGCTACCCGTTCCCCGGGCGGCGGCCGCAGCACGTCGTTGTCGACCAGCAGCGCCGATCCCGCCGCGGCCAGGACCATCAGGCCGGAGCAGATGAGCATCGCCTCATGGAACCCCTGCTCCAGCGACGAGGACACCTGCAGCGCGTTGCCGCTGAGCCCGACTGCGGCGGGCAGGCCCGCCACGGCCAGCAGCCCCGCGGCCCGGGCCGTGGCGTTGTTGACCCCGCTGGCCACCCCGGCGTGCCGCTCATCCGCGCTGGCCAGCACGGTCGCGGTGAGCGGGGCCACGGTCATGGCCAGGCCCACGCCGAACAGGAGCACGGCGGGCAGCACGTCGGCCACGTACGAGGTATCCGGCCCGATCCGGGTGAGCAGCGCCAGCCCGGCCGCGGCGAGCAGCAGCCCCCCGGTCATCAGCCAGCGCGGCCCGAAGCGCTGGGCCAGCGCGCCCGCCCGCGACGACAGCAGCAGCAAGGCCGCGGTCGAGGGCAGCAGCGAGATCCCGGCCTGCAGCGGCGTGAACCCCGCGACCACCTGGAGGGTGAGCACGAGCAGGAAGAACACCGCACCCATCGCCCCGTACACGACGAACGTGATCACGTTGATGGAGGTGAACTGCCGGGACGAGAAGATCCCCAGGGGCAGCATCGGCGGGACACGCTCGGGGTGGCGGCCGCGCCGCCGTTCCAGCAGGACGAACGCGACCCCGGCGGCCACCCCCGCGAGAGCCGGGACCAGGGAGGCGAGCACGGAGGCCGAGGGCGCCTCGATCAGCCCGTCGGTGATGCCCGCCAGGGCCAGCGCGGCGAGCACCGCCCCCGCGATGTCGAAGCGGCCCTGGGCGGTGGGGTCCCGGGTCTCCGGGACATGCCGCACGCCCACCGCGATCACGGCTGCGGCGAGCGGCAGGTTGAGCAGGAAGATCCAGCGCCAGCCGATCGAGCCGACGATCCAGCCGCCGAGGAACGGGCCGATCGCGCCGGCCACGCCCCCCAGCCCGGACCAGGCCCCGATGGCCCGGGGCCGGTCGTCGGCCGCGAACGCCGCCTGGATGATGGCCAGCGACCCGGGGGTGAGCAGCGCCCCGCCGATGCCCTGCAGCGCCCGGGCCGCGATCAGCACCCCGATGTCCGGGGCCAGGCCGCACAGGGCCGAGGTGATCGCGAACCAGGTCACGCCGATGAGGAACACCCGGCGGCGGCCGAACCGGTCCCCCAGCGCCCCGCCCAGCAGGATCAGCCCGGCCAGCGTGAGCGTGTAGGAGGTCACCACCCATTGCAGGCCGGCCAGGGAGGTGTGCAGTTCCTGGCCGATGGTCGGCAGGGCCACGTTGACCACCGTGGCATCGAGCATGGCCATGCTCGACCCCAGCACCGTGGCCGTGATGATCCACCGCCCGCGCGGCTGCCCGAGCCTGATCTGGCCGGGTGGCATGGGGGCCTGCGGTGCCGGGGACGAGGGCCCGCCCGCCATCAGGAACCGGACATGTCGAGCAGCTTGCGCACGGTGGCCAGGTTCCGGGCCGTGCCCGCGCCCTTCGCCGACAGCGGCCGCGCCGCCCGGGTCAGCAGCGTGGCCAGCTCGCTGCGCCCGAAGCCGTCCGGCGTGTGCAGGAAGAGGGCCTGCCCGACGTACTGGGCTGTATCCCGGCTGCCGTTGCGCGCCACAATGTCCTGGGCCTCGGCCACGCTGGCGATCATCTCCGGCGCCGGCGCGGCGGGCAGGAACACCACGTGCACGGCCTTGAGGTTGGGCTCGTCCCGGTACGGGTTGTCCTGAGCGATCCGGGCCAGCTCGGCCCGGGACAGCACGATGACCCGGCACCGCACGCCGAGCCGGTCCCCGATGGCGTCTTCCAGCGCTGCCGCCAGCTTCGCGGTGTCCGTCTCGCTGGTCGTGAAGACCACGTTGCCGCTCTGGATGTAGGTGACAACGTCCTCGTGGCCGAGCGAGCTCACCAGGTCGCGGAGCTCAGCCATCGCGACCTTGTTGTGCCCGCCGAGGTTGATCCCCCGCAGCAGGGCGACGTGAGTTGCCACGCCACCACCCTAGCGAGCCGGGCACCTGCTGAAATAGGGCACCACCGCGGCGGACCTAGAATGCACGGCGTGGCTGAACCCGATACGGCACGAGGCGCACGGCTGCCCGAGCGGCACGCGGGCCGGGTGATCCTGCTCGACCCCGGCGACCGGGTGCTGCTGATGCGGTACGACGACGCGCTTCCCAACGGCCGGCACTGGAGCACGCCCGGCGGCGGGCTGGACCCGGGGGAGGATTACGCCGCCGCCGCCGTCCGGGAACTGGCCGAGGAGACCGGCTGGAGCGACATCCCGCTCGGCCGCGAGGTGCTCGAGCGCACCCTGACCATGGAGCACGGCGGCCGCCTGGTGCGCCAGCACGAGCGTCACTACCTGGCCCGCACCGACCAGCCGGGGCGCGCGCTCGGAGACGTGGCCCAGATGCACGCCTCCGACGGGATCGCCGCCTGGCGCTGGTGGACGCTGGCCGAGCTAGACTCGACCGCCGAGGTGATCTGGCCCGGGGAGCTTGCGGCCGTCATCCGGAAGGTCTTGGCTGAGGACCAGGCTCCCGGCTGAGCAGCCGGCGGGCGTGACGGTGGGGGGGCGGGCCGATGGAGCCCATGCCGGAGGACTGGAACCGGGCGGTCGCGGTGGTCGCGCACCCGGACGACCTGGAGTACGGCGCCGCGGCCGCGGTGGCCCGGTGGACCGGCCAGGGCAAGCACGTCGCGTACCTGCTCGCGACCCGGGGCGAGGCGGGCATCCAGGGGATGGCGCCGGACGCGGTCGGGCCGCTGCGCGAGGACGAGGAACGGCGCAGCGCCGCCGTGGTCGGCGTGCACGAGGTACGTTTCCTGGATCATCCGGACGGCC
The DNA here is from genome assembly GCA_963782185.1 of uncultured Actinomycetes bacterium. Classification (GTDB taxonomy): domain Bacteria; phylum Actinomycetota; class Actinomycetes; order Streptosporangiales; family Streptosporangiaceae; genus RYN-230. The sequence goes on along the minus strand of CAWAJB010000007.1, from coordinate 135,203 downwards.
TGCTGGAGTACGGCCTGCCGCTGCGCCGCGACCTGGCCGCCGTCCTGCGCGAGCAGCGCCCCGACATCGTCATCACCATGAACTTCGACCTGACCTGGGGCGAGAGCGGGGCAGTCAACCACGCCGACCATCGCGCGGTCGGGCTGGCCGTGCTGGACGCTGTCCGGGACGCCGCGAACCCGTGGGTGTTCACCGATGCCGGGCCGGCCTGGGGCGGCGCCACCGAGGTCTACGTGGCCGCCGTGGCGGATCCCACCCACTACGTGGACGTGTCCGCCACGATCACCGCGGGGGTGGACTCGCTGCGCGAGCACCAGGCCTACCTCGACGGGCTGGGCCGTGACTTCGACCCGGACGAGTTCCTCCGGAACATGGCCGGCGTACACGGGCCTGGCCGCCGGCTGCGAGTACGCGGTGGGTTTGCGCCGGTACACCACGGGCTGAGAGTTTCATCCGGCGTCCGCCTGGCGGGCACCGCGACGGCAAGAGCGCGAGCGGCACCAGCGCAGCCCCGCGGTAAGCCGGGAGTCAGACGGGACAGGCCCAGTCTTCCCGCCCGGCCTGGGGCAGGCCGCCGCCCCCCGGGGGAGGGAACAGCACCCGCAGCGTGAACGCCTCAGCGGTCGGGCCCTGCGCCCGCAGCCGGCGCACGCGATTCTCGGCGTCGGCCGTGCCCGGCACGCTCCCGCGGGGGATCCACCACAACGCGGTATCGGCGTGCCCGCCGGGTACGAGCCCCGGTAGCCGGCCGGGGCGGGTTGGCACCGCCGGGGCGGGTCAGCACCGGCGCGGTCGCCGCCAGGGGCAGCGTCTAGAGTTGCTCATCGTGGCAGGACGTGGCACCCCGGCGACCGCGCTGCTGGCGAAGCAGCACATCGTGCACACCGTGCACGCATACGAGCACGCCCCCCGGCGGGCCGGCTACGGACAGGAGGCCAGTGATGTCCTGGGCGTCGCGCCGGAGCGGGTGTTCAAGACCCTCGTCGCCCAGGTGGACGGCGCGCTGACGGTCGGCGTGGTCCCGGTGGGCAGCCGTCTCGACCTCAAGGCGCTGGCCGCGGCGGCGGGCGGCCGCAAGGCAGCCATGGCCGACCCGGCGGACGCGGAGCGGGCCACGGGCTACGTGGTCGGCGGGATATCCCCGCTCGGGCAGCGCAAGCGGCTGCCCGTGGTGATCGACTCGTCGGTCCTCGGCTTCGGCACCATCTTCTGCAGCGGGGGACGGCGCGGTCTGGAGATCGAGATCGCCCCCGGGGACCTGGTCCAGGCGGTGCGGGCGACGGTGGCGGACATTGCCCAGCCGCCGGCCTGAGCAGCAGCCCGCGCACCCCGGCCCGGCTGACGGTACGCAGGCCCCCGGCGGCTAGCTCCCAGTGGTCTGCTTCACCTCGGCGGTGAAGTCGCTCTCCAGCGAGAACACCGAGCCGAGCTGGCTGACCGCCTGCTGGAGGTCGGCCAGGGTCGCGCCCGGCCCGACCTCACCGGTGACAGTGACGACCCGGCTGAGCAGGGTGGCGAAGTAGCCGTGCGGATCGGCGCAGGGCGGCACCGGGAACCCGGCCAGGGCAGTGGCCTGCTGCCCGAGGACGTTCAGCGCACCGGCGATCAGGGTGCTGGTCTTTCCCATCCTCTCGTTCAGCACCGACTGGGTGAACCGCGTGCAGGCGATCACGCGCCAGGCACTGCTGTTGCGGGATCCGCGGCGAGGGCGGCTCCGGTTTTCCCGGCCGCTGCCGTACGCCACGGCGATCATCGCGGCGGCGCTGCTGGCCGGGGAGATCCTGGCCGGGGAAGGCCTGCCGGGGGGCCTGGCCGCCGTCCTGGTCATGACCGTGATCATGATCGTGCTGATCCGGCTGGCGGGCATCGACCAGCGCTGGCCGCTGAAGGTAGCGAGGCCCTGGGTATTCGCCGGGGCCGCCGTGTTCGTGATCGACTTCCTGCTGCTGGTCGACCTCGACCCGTTCCCGCCCGGCCGGCCGGAGCTTCTGTTCGGCACGGCCGCGGCGCTCGCCCGGGTCCCGCTGGCGCTGGCCGCACTCCTGCTCGCCGTCGTGTTCATCCTGAAGGGCCGCGATACCCGCCCCCGGCTCGCGGCGGGCGGTCTGCTGCTGGCCATGGTGGCCTTAGTCATCCTGACCGCCACCTACCCGGCGGCGCTGGCCGGGCTGGGGCTGCGGACCCCGCAGCCCCGGGACATCCTGGGCGCGGTAGACGTGGGCGCGGCCGCCGCGGCCCTGGGCTGGCTGGGACTGCTGTGGTACACGCGGCATTTCAGCTGGCCTATCCCGCCGGCCAGGGTGAGCCGGGGCACCCGGGACGCGCGGCTGCGCCGGGTCCTGGTGCTGCTGGTGAGCCTGGCCAGCATCCGCGGGATGTACGCGCTGCTGCACTGGAGCGCGGGGCTCGGCCCGCAGTTCACGCTGCTGCTAGCGGGGTTGTTCCTGCTGCCGGTGCTGTGGACATACCTGGTGCCGATCGCGCGGCGGCGGGTCGCCGCCCGGCGGGACCAGGCGGACCGGCGCGAGCTGGGGCAGTTGCTCCATGCCCTGGACGACCAGGACTCCGGTGCCGACCGGGGGCGCCAGCTGCTGAAGACGGGGTTCGTCCTGGTCAGCAACAGCCTGTTCGTCTATCTGGGGACCTTCCGGGCGACGGTGTCCGGGGAGGTCCAGCCGGATTTCCTGCATAGTGATCTCACCGCGTCGGCCGGCCTGCTGCTGCTGGGCCCGCCCGTGGTGGTGCTGGGCTTCGTGCTCGGGCTCCGGCGGCGGCGGCCCGCGCGAACCGGGCGGGCAGGCGCCGGGCGGCGGCGCCGGGCGGGCGAGGTGGTTCGTGGTCACGGGCGCGGCGGTCACCGTGATCATCACCGTGGCGCTGTTCGCAGCGGCCTTCCCGCGCAGCGTGCGCGACAGCGCGGACCAGCCTTACCAGGCCCGGATTCCGGGCGCCAGCTGCGACGACGGGGACGCGACCTGGGCGATCCCCGCACCTCCTCCGCTCGGCGTCGCCTGTACCCGGCGCGCGCTGCGGATCACTGTGGCCGCTGACCGCACCAGCACCCTGAGCTTCGTCCCGCCCGACGGGTACTTCGCGGGCGGCTACCGCCTGTCCGTACACGTGGATTTCGGGGGGCTGGCCAGCGGCTGCCTGGCGCTGGAGACGCGGGTAACAGCCGCGGGCTACTACTGGGCCAACGTCTGCAGCCAGGGCACCTGGACGATCGAACGGTCCGCCGGCCCCGCCCTGACCGCGCTGTCCGATGGGCTGGTCGGGCCCGCGCGAAGCTACACCGTGCAGGTGACGGCCCAGGGCGCGAGCCAGCGGCTGGCCATCGACGGGCACCAGGTCGCGGTGGTGGCCGACCCCCGCTATACCCGCACAGCACAGCTGGTCCTGGGCGTGCAGAACCTGAGCGCCCAGCCGGGGCAGGCCGGGCTCAGCCGCTTCGTGTTCACGCCGACCCGGACCGGCGCCCCGGCCGCGGCGGAACGAGCCCAGCTGACCGCAGCGGCTCCCGCCTGTGGTCCCGCGTCCGGGGCGTGGGCCCTGATGACCCCGGTCACCACCCGGCTCCGCTGCGGCCATGGCCCAGGCGTGCTGACCCTGTCGCCGGGCTCACTGGCCGAACTCGGCTTCGCCCCGGACTCCGCGTTCCCGCCCGCCTACCGGGTGGCGGTCCGGGTGAACCTGGCCCGCCTGCCCCGCGGCTGCGCGGTGCTCGGCGTCGCCATGCGGGCCCAGCAGGGCTATCTCAACGAGGTGTGCGCGGGCGGGATCTGGGCCATCGACGGCCCCGCAGACAAGGTGCTCGGCCACGGCGGCCTGCCGCGCAAAGCCAGACCGCACGGTTCCAGTACCGAGATCGAAGCCGCGGTGAGCGGCGGCGTTGACTACCTGATCGTCAACGGTGTCCGCGTGGCCGCGGTGCCGGCGCCCGCGGCCAGCGGGACCGCCTGCGTTCTCCTCGCGGCGCTCAACCGCGGCACCAGCAGCGGTTCGGCGAGCTTCAGCGACTTTTCGCTGCGCCCGGGCGGGTGAGCGCTCCGGGTCCTGCGCGGGGGGCCGCCCCCGTCCGGGCGCCCGGGATCACCAACGCGTTTGCGCCGCCTTCAGGCTGGCTGACGATCGACAAGGACATTGCCTGGCTTGCCCGGCATAGCTGGGAATGGAATCCGGCCCGCCCCAGGCGACAAGCTCAAGGTGGCTACTGCCTGCTACGAATTAGTTATCCTCAGTTATCACACCGGCGGGAGAATGCTCGCAAGGGGGCGCTAATGAACAGCCAGGCCAGCACGCGCCAGCCACTATCCCAGCCCCGCCAGTGGGGACGGCGCAGGGCACGGGTGGTAGCTCTCTCACTCACCCTGACTGGCTGCGCTGCCAGCACCCTGACCGCTGCCCCCGCCTGGGCAGCCGGCGGCTACACCCTCACCGCCACCATCCGCGTCGGCCAGTACCCGATCGGGGTCGCGGTCAGCCCCGACGGCACCCGCGCGTATATCACCCAGAATGACTACCCGAGCTTCACCCCTGGGGGCAGCGTGTCGGTGATCGACACCGCCGCCAGACATGTCACTGCCACCGTCGCCGTCTCTGCTTCCCGTGGGGCGTGGCGGTCAGCCCCAGCGGCACCCATATCTACGTCACCAACAGCATGGCGCGGGGCACCGTATCGGTGATCACCAGCCAGTAACCAGACCTCCGGGTTGGCCACTGTGGTCCAGCGCCGTCCGGCCAGTCTGTGAGATGTCTGTGAACCCCGCGCTCTGCCCGGGTTCCTGGCCCCGGCCCGGCCCGTGAGGGCCGGGCCACGGCGGACTGGCCGGGAGGCTACCCTGCCGGGGGCAGTCCTGCCGGAGGGGTGGGGCTGCAGGTGTGGGCGGCTGTGTAGATCAGGCTTCCGGTGAGAACGCGGTCATGGTTGACGTCGGTGAAGCTCAGCTCGGTCCCGGCGGGCATGGCGGCGGGACCGATGACGGTCACGGCATCCGGCGGGACCGGCGACCGGCGACCGGTTATGGGTACCGGACTGCCGTCGGGGAGCTGGACCGACAGGACCCCGTTGCTAGCGGCGCAGGAGTGGACGTGCAGGAGGTGCCGGTCTGGACCAGGGTGGGAATGCCGTCGCGGGCAAGGGCCTGCTGGAGCGTGGCGGGGTCGAACACCTGGTCCTGGTTCAGCGTCAGCGACGCCGTGCCGTTGGCGTGGCGGGCGAGGGTGAATGCCGCGGTGCGGATGGTCCCCGGCGCCGGGGCGGGGCTGCCGGAGCCGATGACGGTGGCCAGGCCCAGGGCCAGTACCCCGCTGGCGGCAACGGCCACGACAGGTGCGCCAGCCGCCTGCGGTGCCGGGACCTGCCTTTGGCCAGGATGGCCTCGACCGGCGTTTCCATGCGGGCCCCGGACAGGGCGTCGCGTGCCTGGAGCAGCACGTCTAGCAACAAGCGGCGGGTGAAGGCTGTAGCCAAAGCCATCGGCGGCTCGGGCATTACCGTAAGCTGACGACACATCCGGTCCAGTCGCCTCCCGCCTTACCGGGACAGCCGTTTGCGTGTTCACAAAAGCCATAAGCCGTTACTCCGCCGAGCTGCAGGGAGACGACAATGTCCACGGAAGCGAATACGGCGCAACTCCATCGACTGGCTGATGAGGTCTTGACCGGACATAACCTGGCCGCCCTTGACGAGATCTTCCATGCTGACTACATCGAGGACGAACCACCACCCGGGATGGGTCCAGGCCGCGAAGGACTCCGGCAGTGGCTAGCAAGCTGGATTGCGGCGTTCCCCGACGTGCGATGGACGGTCGAGGAGCAGATCGCAGACGAAGACAGGGTCTGGAGCCGATCTATCTGGCACGGTACCCACCAAGGTTCGTTCTTGGGTATACCCCCTACGGGAAAGAGCGTCACCGTGGCTGCGTGGACGATCGACCGGTTCACAGACGGCAAGATCGCCGAAAGCCGGATCATTATGGACACTCTTGGGATGATGCACCAACTTGGCGTTATCCCTGCATAAATGACAATAGGGCGCGCGACCCTGGTGTCATCCTCATCCACGTATCGCGCATTACGCATGGCACCCTCCAGACGGCGGAATCGATACGCTCTCCGAGCCATGCGATACCTCGGAGAAGCTGAGCGTGTCACGGTTGAAGACCGCCTTGGCCAACGCGTCGATTCGCCGCCCGCGCACGGGATTCCGTATCGTGTGATCGGATAGCAGCATGGCGGATAACCCCATGAAGGTCCGGATCGGCGTCTCGCTGGGTGCGGCCGGTGTCCCCGGCCAGTTCGGTGCGGCGGTGGACGCCCTGGAGGCGGCCGGGGTCGATTCGCTGTGGCTGCCGGAGATGGTCTACGGATCCCTGGTGGACCCGTTCATCGGCATGACCCACGCGCTGGCCCGGACCTCCCGGCTGAAGGTGGGCACCGGGGTGGCGGTGCTGCCCGGCCGCCACCCGGTGCTGGTGGCCAAGCAGCTGGCCACCCTGGCCGGGCTGGCCCCGCGGCGGGTGCTGCCCGTGTTCGGCCTGGAACCGGCCCGGCCCGGGGAACTGGCCGCGTTCCCGGTGCCGCCGGGCCGGCGGGCGGCGGTCTTCGACGAGTCCCTCACGCTGATCCGGCTGCTGCTCCGCGAGGAGAAGGTGACGTTCTCAGGCGAGTTCTTCTCGGTCGAGTCCGCTGGAGTCGCCCCGCGGCCGGACCGGCCGCTGGACATCTGGCTCGGCGGCAGCGCGCCGGGGGCGTTGCGGCGCGCCGGGCGGCTGGCCGATGGGTGGCTGGCCAGCTTCCTGACCCCGGCCGAGGCGGGAGCGGGCCGCCGGGCCATCGAGGCGGCCGCCGCCGAGGCCGGCCGCGAGATCGAGCCGGACCACTACGGAATCAGCCTGGCCATCACTGATGAGGCGTCCCGGCCCGCGCTGCTCGGGGCGGCGCGGCGCCGCCGCCCGGACGTCGATCCGGAGCGGCTGTTCGCGTCCGGCTGGGCCGGCGCGCGCGCCATGATCGGGGACTACGTGGATGCCGGGCTGACCAAGTTCGTCATCCGGCCCAGCTGGACGCCGGTCGACCTGGACCGCTTCACCGCGGATTTCGCCCGCGAGATGGTGCCGCTGCAGACCTGATCCCCTCCGGGGCCCGCTCGCCGCTCAGCCATAGGGGAGCACGACCCAGACCGGCCCGGGGGCGAACGTCATCCGCTGGCCGGAACTGGTGGTGAACGTGGTGCCATCCGAGCCGTGCGCACGCGACCAGTGGGCCTGCCAGGCTTCCCTGTCCCTGCTGTCATTGTGCCCGCGTACAGCCACTACAGTCACGCCGAAGGTCCCCCTGCGGCGGCCATTGGTCTGCGCCCGCGCCCGGTCAGTAACCGGCAGGCCAGGAGTGAACGGGCTCGTTCGTGTGCATGTGCTCGATGTAGCGCTGGGTCATCCGGCGCAGCGCCGCGGCCCGGTCGAGCCGCCCGTGACGCTCGAGCAGATGCACGGTCTCCGCCTGCCAGGTCGCGCCGGTCCGGCCGGCCAGGCAGCGTTGCTCGATGATGCCGAGGCAGCGGTCAGCGTGCCGCGGCTCCACACCCCACCGGGCCAGGCCCTCGCGGGCCATCGGCAGCAGCCGCCGCAGCGTGAGCTCGGTGGCCGGCACCACGCCCAGGCCCGGCCAGTACAGCGACGCGTCGATGCCGTGCCGGGCCGCCTCCATCAGGTTCTCCCCGGCCGCCGCGAACGACATCTGGGTCCAGATCGGCCGTTCGGCGTCGGCCAGCGCGCGGACCAGCCCGTAGTAGAAGGCCGCGTTCGCGGTGATGTCCGCCGCGGTCGGGCCGGCGGGCAGCACCCGGTTCTCCACCCGTAGGTGCGGCCGGCCGCCCGTGACGTCGTATACCGGCCGGTTCCAGCGGTACACCGTGCCGTTGTGCAGGGTCAGCTCGGCGAGTTCCGGGACGGCTCCGCGCTCCAGCTCGGCCAGCGGGTCCTCGTTGGCGCACAGCGGCAGCAGCGCCGGGAAGTAGCGGATGTTCTCCTCGAACAGGTCGAACACCGAGGTGATCCAGCGCTCACCGAACCAGACCCGGGGCCGCACGCCCTGGACCTGGAGCTCCTCCGGCCTGGTGTCGGTGGCCTGCTGGAACAGCGTGATCCTGGTTTCCCGCCACAGCTCACGGCCGAACAGGTACGGCGAGTTGGCGCCCAGCGCGACCTGCACGCCCGCGATGGCCTGGGCTGCATTCCAGTAGCTGCCGAACGACTCCGGGCTAACCTGGAGGTGACACTGCACGCTGGTGCAGGCCGCCTCGGCCATGATGTTGCCCACGTGGGTCAGCAGCTGTTCCGGGCCCTCGATCGCGATCCGCGCGTCTTCCCCGCGGGCCGCGCAGATCTGCTCGTTCAGCAGCCAGAACCGCGGGTTCTCCGACATGGCGTCCTCGCTCACGTCGGCCTGCTGGAGGCTGGGCAGGATGCCGACCATGGCGAGGCGGCTGCCCACGTCCCTGGCCCGCTGGTCTGCGTGCTTCAGGCTGGCCAGCAGCTGCGCCTCCAGCTGGTCCAGCGCGTCGCCGCACAGCGGCCGCGGTGGCATGTTGACCTCGATATTGAAGCGGCCGAGCTCGGGAGCCCAGGAAGGGTCCCCGATCGCGTCCAGCACGTCCGGGCTGCGCATCGACGCCGTGCCCGAATCGTCGACCAGGTTCACCTCGACCTCGAGACCCACCTGCCCGTTGGAGGTCTCGAACCAGGAATCGCGCAGCATCCGGGCCAGGACGTCCAGGCACTGGCGCACCTTTTCCCGGTACTGGCGGCGGTCCTGCTGGCTCACCGTGATCGCTGGAACGTCCCTGCCCATCGGCCCCTCCGCGCGCGACCATGGAGATGGCCTCCTCTCCACCCTGACACGTCACAGGCTCTCTGACCAGACAGGATGCGGCGCGCTACGGCCGAGACGGGACAAGCGTGGGCTGAGCGCATCTGGTTGCCCGGGCGCGCGACGCCCGCGGGCCTGGGCTCAGGTCGCGCGCCGCTCCGAGGCGGCCGCGGATTCAGCCTCCGCGAGCGCGGCCTGGTCCGGGTCCACGGACCCGGGCGTCGGCGGGAAGAGGACCCAGTGCGCGGCGGCCGCAACCGCCCCGCCGACCAGCGGGGCCACGATGAACAGCCACACCTGGCTGAGCGCGGTGCCGCCGACGATCAGGGCGGGCCCCAGGCTGCGCGCCGGGTTCACCGAGGTCCCGGTGATGGGGATGCCGATGAGGTGCACGACGGTCAGCGAGAGCCCGATGACCATGCCCGCGGTGGCGGTGTTGCCGAGCTTCCCGGTCACCCCCAGGACCACGAACACGAACAGGGCGGTCAGCACCACCTCGGCCAGGAACGCCCCGCCGGCCCCGATGTGGATGTCGGACACGGGACCCCAGCCGTTGGTGCCGAGGCCGGTCGTCGTCCGGCTGTACCCGGGCGACGTGGAGAACATCGCCCAGAGCAGCAGCGCGCCGAGGATGCCCCCGGCGAACTGCGCGATCCAGTACACCCCCGCCTCGGCGAGCGAGATCCGCCGGGCCAGCCAGGCGCCCAGCGTGACCGCGGGATTCACGTGGCACCCCGAGATCGGGCCGAGCACATACGCCAGCGCCAGCAGCACCAGGCCGAACGCCAGCGCCGTCGCCACCACACCAGCCGCAATGCTGCCGCCGTCAAATTTGAACCCGAAATCCAGGGTTGCGACCCCGACTCCGAAGAAGACCAGCAGCCCTGTCCCGAGCAACTCTGCAGCAAATCTACGCACCATAGTTATCTAACCCCCCGCGACACCTTAGGCATATGTTCCTTAACCCGCAATTCGTCGCGGGGGCAGTGAGTAGTTGCCTCGGGCTGGCGCCAGCACCTCCTCACGCCCCCAGGGCTGCGGCGGCCGGGCCGGGAGGCGGGCGGCGAGGCGGTCCGTCAGCCCAGGTCCCCGCGGAGGTAGCGGTCCAGCGTCGGGCCCACCGCCGCGGCCAGTTCCGACCGGCCGGCCTCGGCCAGCGGTTCCAGCCCGAGCACCTGGCGGGCTATCCCGAGCCCCACCACCTGGCTGGCCACCAGCGCGGCCCGGTAGCGGGCCTGCGCGGGGTCGGCCGTGTCCGCGGCGGCGGACAGCCGCCCCACGATGGCCTCGGTGACGAACTCACGGAGCATGATCAGCGCCTGCTCGCTGGTGGCGGCCGAGCGGAGCAGGCCGAGGAACGTGTCCCGGATCTCGGCGATATCCCAGGCCGCCAGCGCGGTCAGGACGAGGTGCTCCCCCAGGCTGCTCCCGGGATCACCGGCTCCGGCGGCCAGCGCGGAACCGATCAGCTCACCCGGAACCACCGGCAGCCGCACCGCCGCGGCGAACAAGCGTTCCTTGGTGCCGAAAAAGTGGTGGACCAGGGCCGGGTCCACCCCTGCGTCCGCGGCGATGGCGCGGATCGTGGCGCCGCCGTAGCCGTGCGCGGCGAACCGTTTCCGCGCGGCGTCCAGGATCGCCGCCCGGGTGCCGCTGTCCCCGCCCCGCCGACCCGTCCGGCCAGTCCGTTCGGTGCGCCCGGCGGGTTCCGGGCGGGTGCGGTGTTCGGTGCGCCCTGGGGTCCGCGCCGTCATCCGCCCTCCTTCCGGGCGGCCGGCGCGGTCGCCGGCACCCCGCGCGGCCGCGGCGAGCTCGAAGAAGCGTTCTTCCAGCGTAGCCGGGGCCTCGCTGACCCGCGCGGGCACCGGGCCCAGCGCCTGGCGGACGGCAGCCGGGCTGGCCCCCGGCACGCGCAGGGCCCGGCCCGCCAGCGCGACCGCCAAGCCGGCCGCTTCCAGCGCGGCGAACGCCTCAGGCCAGCGGCCGGTCTCGACCACGCTCACCCGCGCGTCCCCCGTGATCTGCGCCGCCGTGCCCGCGGCGACCACCCGGCCCGCTGCCATGATCACCAGCCGGCCGCACTCCCCCGCCTCGTCCATGTAGTGCGTGGTGACCAGCACCCCGGCACCGTCCCCGGCCGCGTCGGTGATCGTCTCCCACAGCCGGGCGCGGGCCAGCGGGTCCACGCCCGAGGTGGGCTCGTCCAGGATGAGCAGGTCTGGCCGGTGGGCCAGGGCCTCGGAGAACGCGACCCGCCGCTGGACCCCGAGCGGCAGGTCACGGACCAGCACCCCGCCGTAGCCACGCAGCGATCCGGGCAGCGCGGCCCGGGCGCCGCGGCCGAACACCGCCGCCGAGAAGGCCAGGTTCTCAGCGGGCGTGAGGTCGTCGTACAGGCCCAGGCCCTGCGGCACGTACCCGACCCGCCGGCGGGCCTGCCTCGACGGCGGGCCGCCGAACAGCCGGACCTCCCCGGACGTCGCGGGCAGCAGCCCGAGCAGGATCCGGATCAGCGTGGTCTTGCCGGCCCCGTTGGCGCCCAGCAGCCCGACCACCTCGCCCCGGCCCAGCCGGAGGTCCACCCCGTCCACCGCCGTGAACCCGCCGAACCGCCGGCTGACCGCCTGGCATTCCGCGAGCGGCGTGCTGCCGTCCATCAGTGTTCCTTCCTGGCGGCCGGATCCGGTGGGCGGCCGGGATCATGTTCGCGGGCCAGGATCGCGACCGTGACCGCGTCCTGCAGGTCGGGCTGGACCGGGCCGGCGGTCTCCGCCAGGGCATCCGCGGCCTCGTCCGGCTGCCAGACTCGCCAGCGCCCGTCCCGCCGCCACGACCGCGCCCCGGCCGGGCCGGATGGCCGCGCGCGGGCCGCCTGCAGGCGGCCGGGCATGGCCGCGACGATCTGCTCCGGCGAGCCCGCGGCCAGTTCCCGGCCCCCGGCCAGGACCAGCACGTGCGCCGCACGTTCTGCCTCGTCGAGATAGCTGGTCGCGAACACCACCGCGGCGCCCTCAGCGGCGGCCCGGGCGATCAGGGACCACAGGTCGGCCCGGCTGACCGGGTCCACCCCGGTGGTGGGCTCGTCGAGCACCAGAAGGGCCGGCTGGTGCAGCATCGCGGCGATGACGCCCAGCTTCTGGCGCATCCCGCCGGACAGGCGCCCGGCCAGCCGGTCCCGCGCGGCCAGCAGCCCGGCCCGCTCCAGGTATTCACGGACACGCGGGCCGGTGTCCGCCGCCGGGACACGGTACACGGCCGCCCGGAAGGCCAGGTTCTCGGCCACGGTCAGGTCCGGGTAGGTACCCGAGCCTGCGGACAGGTATCCGGTCTGGATCTGCGCCGGGCGCGTGACCGTCCCCTCGCTGGCCGCGACGGCTCCGCTCAGGCAGCGCAGCAGCGTGGTCCGGCCGGCCCCGTCCCCGCCCACCACCGCGCTCACCTGGCCGGGCCGGGCCCAGAATGTCACGTGATCCAGGGCCAGCCGGTGACCGTAGCGGACGCTCACGGCGCGGGTGCCCCAGCCGCCGCCAGCCTGGGTCGCGCCGGCCCGCGGGCCGGGCTGCCGGGGACCGGGCTGCGGCCCTGCGGGCGGCGGATCGCCGGGCCGCCGGGCGGCGTTCACCGGGACTCCCCCACGGCCGCGGCCGCCGGGTCCGGGGCCCCGGCCGCGCCGGGCGCCGCGGCTGGGCCGCTGCGCCCGCCCCCGGCCGGGCTGAGGTAGCTGCGGAAGCGCAGCATGGCCAGCGTCATCACGACCAGCCCGAGCAGGGCCAGGAACAGCAGCGGCGCCCAGAGCGGCCCGATCGGCTCGGCCCGCAGCATGACCCCGCGGGAGATTTCGTTGAAGTAGGTCAGCGGCAGGATGTAGGAGATCCAGCGGACCCCCACCGCGATCGAGGACAGCGGGAAGATGAGCCCGGACAGCAGTACCTGCGGCAGCGTGAACATGAATGACATCTGGATGGCCTGGCCCTGGTTCTCGGACACGCTGGAGATCAGCACGCCGATGCCCAGCGTGACGAACAGGAAGAGCAGGGCACCCAGCGCGAACACCGCGTACGAGCCGCGGAACGGCACCCCGAACAGGGCCACCCCGACCGCGAGCACGATGGCGAGGTCCGCGGCGGCCACCGCGAAGTACGGAACGATCTTGCCCAGGAATACGTCGCGCGGGCGCAACGGCATCACCGCGAGCTGTTCCAGCGTCCCGGTCTGCCGTTCCCGGACCACGCCGAGGCTGGTGATGATGATGCCGACGAACACGAGGACCACGCCGGCCAGGCCGGGAATCATGATGTAGGACGTCTTCAGCCCGGGGTTGTAGAGGACTCTGACCCGGGGAGACTGGAACGTCGTGCCCGCGTTCTCCAGCGCGGCAAGCGCGGCCTTGGCGGTGAATAGCTGGCTGCCGTCGATCAGGACCGTGATCCTCGTGCCCGTCATCACCGCCACGGCCGCGTGGCCGTCGCGCAGCTCGTCCTGGGCCCAGGACACTCCCTCGGACGGCGCCCGCGCCGCGACCTGGAACGGCGCGCGCAGGTCGAGCCCAGCGGCGCCCGGGCCCGCCACCGCGACCGGGATGACTGTGACGTCGAAGCTGGCCGCGTAGCCGAACACGACCAGGAGCAGCACCGGCAGCACGATCATCATCGCCAGCGTGCGCCGGTCGCGGCGCAGCTGCCGGAACTCCTTCACGATCATCGCCCACATGCGGGCCTCCTCCGGCCGCCGCCGGCTCGCCCGGCAACTATTTCATCGCCTGTTGAATTCTACGCGCGATGAATTCTGTGTCAACGGCAGGCCCGCCCGGGATCCTCACCCGTTTGCCGGCTCGCCCCGGCGCCGTGAATCTGATTCGGTAGTCCCATGGGCGGTACAACGCGGCACGGCGGCCGGTGGACCCAGGACGACCGTTGCGCCTCACCATGGCATTACCTGCCGGTCGAGGTTCCCGCCGGCACGGCCGGGCTGCGGGTCGAGGTCGACTACGACCGCTCCGGCGCCGTACTGGATCTGGGTTGCTTCGGGCCCGCCGGCTTCCGCGGCTGGTCCGGCGGCGCCCGGTCCTCGTTTGTGATCACCCCCCGTGAAGCCACGCCCGGGTACCTGCCGGGCGAGCTGGAACCTGGCCTGTGGCAGGTGGCGCTCGGCCTGTACCGGCTCCCCGCCGCGGGCGTGCAGTACTCGGTGACCGCCTCGGTCAGCACCATCTCCGGCCGGCTGCGCCCGGACCCGCCCGCCCCGCTCCCGGCGCTGCTCAGCGAGCGGCCGCCGCGGCGTGAGCTGCCCGCCCGTGCCGGGCACCGCTGGCTGGCCGGGGACCTGCACGCGCATACGGTCCACTCCGACGGCGCGTTCACCGTGGCCGAGCTGGCCCGTTTCGCGGCCGCCCAGGGACTCGACTTCCTCGCGGTGACCGACCACAACACGACCAGCCATCACGCCGAGCTCAAAGACGCCGCGGCCCGGTACGGGATCACCCTGATCCCTGGCCAGGAGGTCACGACCGAGGACGGCCACGCGAACGCGCTCGGCGACGTGGGCTGGATCGACTTCCGCGAGCGGCCCGACCACTGGCTGGACACCACCGAGCAGCGCGGCGGGCTGCTCTCGGTCAATCATCCGATCGGCGGCCACGTCAGCTGGATCTGGCCGATGCGGCGGCGGCCGCCGCTGGCCGAAGTCTGGCACTGGAGCTGGCTGGATCCGCACTGGACGAACATGCTGGCCTGGTGGCTGGCCTGGGATCCGACCGCCGTGGCGGTGGGTGGCAGCGACTGGCACCGGCCTGGCGCGGACGCCACCCCCGGGACCCCCACGACCTGGGTGGAATGCGCTGGCGAGGGACCCGGCGCGGTGCTGGACGGGCTGCGGGCCGGCCGGTGCACGATCTCAGCGCGTCGTGACGGCCCGGTCCTGCTGCGCCGGGACGGCGAGCTCGTGGCCGTCGGCGCGGACGGCACCCTGCTGGCCGGGCGGGACGGCCCGCGGGCGGTGGTGCGGGGCGACCTCGCCGTGTTCCCGGCCGCCGACGGCTACCACCGCCTGCTTGACTTCACCGGCGCCACCCTGGCCCTGACCGGTTAGCGCCGGGCGTCGATCGTGATCCGGAAAACGGGGAAACCGGGGGCGATCCCGCGGATCTGCTCCTCGGTCGCGTCCGCGGTGACGCCCTCGAAGAACCGCCCGACCTCCCAGCCCCAGCGGCGCAGGTAGGCACGCAGCACCGGCGGCTTGTCCGCATCGCCCAGCTCGGTGGCCGTGAAGCGCTCGGTCCGGCGGCCCACCCGGAGCTCGCCCTGCCCCGCGGCGCGCAGGTTGCGGACCCACTGGGCCTGCCCCCGGGGCGCGACCAGATAGCGGGTGCCCTCCACGGTCAGCAGGTTCACCGGGGTGGTCCGCCACTCACCGCTCTTGCGGCCGCGGACCGCCAGTACCCGCGACCCCATGATGCTGATCCCGGCCCGGGTCAGCGTGGCCACGGTCGAGTTGAACATCCGGTCCATGGCGGTGGGAGCCAGGTAGCGGGTCTCCGGGCTGGCGTTCATGACTGCTCCTCTGGTCGCGGGGGCGATGGAGAGCATCGCTCTCTCGTAAGAGCAGTATGCGCCAGATCGGCAGACTAAGTCAAGAGCAGTGCTCTCGAATCTGTCAGGCGATCTCGGAGTCGGCCAGCAGCGCCGCGCGGGCGCGCAGGATCGCCCTGGTCGAGGCGACGTTGCTGAACTCGTCCGGCTGGACCGGGCACTCCCCGGCGGCGATGGCCCGCGCGACTTTGGTACGCGCCGCCGCCGGAGTGATCATCTCGAAGACCATGCTGGGATCCTCGTCGGCCATGTCCTTGGTCCGGGCGAGCACATCCCCGGCCTCGCCCACCCAGACGTTCTTGATCCCGCCTCCGCAGGAGTGATCCAGCAGCAGCGACAGCACGTGCCGCCCGGCGGCGTACCCGAAGCTCAGGGTGACGGCTTCCTGGACGCCCCGGTCGTCCCCGTAACGCCAGCACTCCCCCACTGACGGCGACCCGACCTCGGCCGCCCAGCCCGGGTCCGGGATCCCCCGCGCCGCCAGCCTGCCCGCGGCCCGGGTCGCGGCCGTGCGCAGGTCAGGCCAGCCGAGCGCACCGAGAACCCGCAGGATGGCCAGGGCCTCGGGGCTGCCGCTCCGCTCGGCGGCGGGCACCATCGCCTGCGCGGCCAGGCTCGCCGGCCCGCCGAGCGCGGCGAGAATGTCCGAGCCCCATAGTTCGGCCTCCAGCGGGCTGGCGATCTCGTCCAGCACCATCCGGGCCTCGGTCAGCACGGCGGCGAAGGCATCATCCGGTGATGAACGGCCGAACACCGCGTCGAGGTCAAGGTCACCGGACATGCCCACCGGCCAGTGGGTCAGCGCAATCCAGGTCCATGCCGGGCATCCTGTCACGCCCGCTGCGATGATGGGCGGGAACTCCGGGAGGTACTGTGCGACCGACGTCACGATGGGGCATCACGATCCCACTGAGCGGAATGCCCCTGTCCGGCCAGCGCGACCTCGTGGCCGCCCTGCCTGACCTGGGCTATACCGACGCCTGGTCCTCAGAGGTCAGCGGCGCGGACGCGTTCACCCCGCTGGCCCTGGCGGCCCAGTGGACCGCGAAGCAGGGAACCGGGAGCCAGGGAACCGGGCCGCAGGAGACGGGGGGACTGCGGCTGGGCACCGCGGTGGCCAACATCTACACCCGGGGGCCCGCGCTGCTGGCCATGAGCGCGGCCACCCTGGCCGGCCTCGCCCCCGGCCGCTTCGTGCTGGGCATCGGGGTCTCCTCGGAGACGGTGGTGACCGACTGGAACGGGATCGCGCTGGACCGGCCGTATCAGCGCGCCCGGGACACGCTGCAGTTCCTGCGGCGGGCCCTGGCGGGCGAGAAGGTCTCGATGCAGGCCGAGACCTTCACCATCAGCGGTTTCCGCCTGGACCCGGCCCCGGTCCCGCCGCCCGCGCTGGCGCTCGCCGCACTGCGGCCGGGGATGATCTCGCTGGCCGCGGCGATGTCAGACGGGGCGATCACGAACTGGCTCGCGTCCTCGGACGTCCCCGCCGTACGCGCGGTGGCGGGCCCGGACTGTGAGCTGATCGCGCGCATCTTCGTCTGCCCGACCGCCGACGCCGGCCTGGCCCGGGGGATCGGCCGCCGGATGATCGCCGCCTACCTCACGGTCCCGGCCTACGCCGCGTTCCACGACTGGCTCGGCCGCGGCCCGCGGTTCGGCCGGATGCGGGAGGCATGGGCCGCGGGTGACCGCAAGGCCGCGCTCGCGGCCATCGATGACGACCTCGTCGACGAGCTGATCGTGCACGGGCCGCCGGGATACTGCCGCGAGCGGGTGGCCGAGTACCAGGCGGCCGGGCTGGACACCCCCGTCATCGCGATCGTGCCCGCGCCCGGCGTTGACGAGGCTGAGGCCGTCCGCCAGCTCGCCCCGGTCTGAGACAGCGCGGGGTTTGCTGGGTCGGCGGCGAAGGTACTCAGGCGGGACGCGGCTTACCAGACGCCGGGCAGTTCCTCCCCGTACCAGGACTCGATCAGCCGGTGCGCGATGGACACCGGGGGTGGCAGCAGGATCTCCCGGGCCGCCAGCGCGCCGCGCAGCTCCTCCCGGCTGTACCAGTGCGCCTCGGCGATCTCGTCCTCGTCCACCGTCAGGTCAAGGTCACCCTCGGCCTCCGCGCGGAACCCGAGCATCAGGCTCTGCGGCATCGGCCACGGCTGGCTGCCGACATAACGCACCCGGGCGATGACGATCGCGGTCTCCTCCTCGACCTCGCGGGCCACCGCCTGCTCGGCGGATTCGCCCGGCTCGACGAAACCCGCCAGGATGGACACGCGGCGCTCCGGCCAGCGCCGGTTGCGCGCCAGCAGGCACCGGTCGTCCGGATCGGTGACCAGCATGATGACCGCCGGGTCGACCCTCGGGAAATGCTCACTGCCGTCAGCCGGGCAGCGCTGGGCGTGCCCGGCGGCGATCGTCAGGGTCGGCGTGCCGCAGCGAGGGCAGTGCGTGTGGGTCGCGTGCCAGTTGGCCAGGGCCACGGCGTGCGTGAACAGGCCCGCGTCACGGTCATTCAGCAGGGCCGCCGCCTCCCGCAGCCCGGCAGGGCGCAGCCCGGGCTGGGCCCGGGCCAGCCATGCCGCCTGCTCGGTCACGGTCTGCTGCTCGGGGGCTTCCTGCTCCGGGGCTTCCTGCTCCGGGGCTTCCTGCTCCGGGGCTTCCTGCTCCGGGGCTTCCTGCTCCGGGGCTTCCTGCTCCGGGGCTTCCTGCTCCGGGGCTTCCTGCTCCGGGGCTTCCTGCTCCGGGGCTTCCTGCTCGGGGGCTTCCTGCTCCGGGGGTTGCTGCCCGGGAGGTCGCTGGCCGGGCGCTGACTGGTCTGCTTTGCCCTGGCCGGGCGCTGCCTGGCCGGCAGCCGGCGCGCCTGCGGCGGGCTCTTCCGCCTCGGCGGCCAGCGACCCCAGGAACCCGGCGGGTCCCATCACCCCGAAATAAGCCACCCCCGCGTCGTCCACGCCGAGCAGGAACCTCAGGCCCTCGGGAGCCTGGGCGGGAGGGACCAGGACCAGTTCAGCCTCCTTGTCACCGAAGCGGACCAGCGCGTCGGCGCTGTCCAGCACCAGCACCCGGGTCCCCGGATCCACCCAGGCCGCGGCGAGCCACTCGGTGTCACCGCGGCGCGCGCTCACCCGGTCTACAGCGCTGCGGGCCAGCACGAACCCGCCCAGCTCACCGGCATACTCCTGGGCATCGGGGGCGCCGGTCCCGGTGTCCTGCGCGGCGCTCATCGGGCGGCCGTGATCCCGGCGCGATCCGCGGCCAGATCTTCCCAGAGATAGGCCACCGCCTCAGCTCCCCGCAGCAGCAGCGCCATCTCCACCTTCTCGTTCGGGGCGTGGATCCGGTCGTCATCCAGTCCTACCGCGAGGAAGACCAGCGGTGCGCCCAGGATGTCGCCGAGATCGGCTTCCGGGCCGCTGCCGCCCTCCCGGGTGAACAGCACCTCCCGGCCGAACGCGCGCTCCATGGCCCGTTTCGCGGCCTGTACCCCCGGCGAATGGAGTGGCGAGAACGCGGGGCGTACCCCCGGGCCGCCGAACGTCACCGCCGCCTCGATGCCCGGCGGCGTGTGAGCCGCCACGTACTCGCGCAACGCCACCGCGATGTCGGCCGGCTCCTGGTTGGCCACGAGCCGGAAGGAGACCTTGGCGTGCGCCTGGCTGGGCACGATGGTCTTCGCGCCCGGTCCGGTGTGGCCCCCCCACATGCCGTTGACCTCGGCCGTGGGCCGGGCCCAGACCCGCTCCAGGGTGGTGTACCCGGCTTCGCCCGTGGCGGCATGGCTGCCGCCCGCGTCGGCGAGCCAGGCCTTCTCCTCGAAGGGGAGGCGGGCGAAGAGGGCCCGCTCGGCGTCGGTCAGAGGCAGCACCGCGTCGTAAAAGCCGGGCAGGGTGACCCGGCCCTCCTCATCGTGCAGGCCAGCGAGCAGCGCGGCCAGCGCGTGCAGCGGGTTCGGCACGCCGCCGCCGAACGAGCCGGAGTGCACGTCGGTGACCCCGCCGCGCAGGTCGATCTGGGCATCGACGAGACCGCGCATCCCGGTGCACATCGAGGGAACGTCGGCGGCCCACATCGTGGTGTCAGAGATCACGATCATGTCGCAGCTGAGCCGGTCGGCCCGGTTTCTCAGCAGGTCCGCGAAGTGCGGCGACCCGGATTCCTCTTCGCCCTCGATAAGGAACTTCAGTGAGACGGGAGGTGCGCCGGCGCCACCTGCCAGGCAGGCTCGCAGACCGAGGGTGTGCAGGAGCACCTGGCCCTTGTCGTCGGAGGCACCCCGGCCCAGCAACTGGCCGTCCCGCTCGACCGGGTCGAACGGGGGGGAGCGCCACTCAGCGAGTGGCTCCACAGGCTGCACGTCGTGGTGACCGTAGACGAGAACGGTCGGCGCGGCCGGGTCTGGGGCCGGCCAGTGAGCGAACACGGCGGGCTGGCCCGGGGCGCTGGCCGTCCCGGTGTCCCAGATCTCCACCGTGGGGAACCCGGTGGCGGTGAGGTGCGCGGCGAGCCACTGCGCGGACGACCGCACGTCGCCATCATGACGAGGATCGGCGGAGATAGACGGGATCGCCAGCCACGCCCTGAGCTGGTCGAAGAATTCCCGCGCGTTGCTGTCGATGTAGTCGCGCACATCCATGAGCGGTGAGCCCCTTCTTGCCGGACCTTGCCGGCTATCTAATAAACCAGCATCACGGGCACCCTGGGCCATTCCCCTCACCGGAGCCCTGGCCGCCAGCTTCCCCCCGGGCGCTTTCTACTCCCGGGGGCGCAGAGGTTCGGCCCCGGGCCGAGGCCGGAGATCACCCTTCGGCATGACGACTCCGGGGGCCGGGCGTCCTAACGTGGTGACTCATGACGCTACCGCTGACCCGCCTGCCATGCGGGGACGCCTGGCCCCTCCGGCTCCCCCCGCCCGCCGGGGTGGCGGGCGGGGTCCACCTCCTGGCCGGAGCGGGCCCGCCGATGGCAGGAGCGCGGCCGCCGGGGCCAGGAGCGGGCTCGGCGGTGGCAGGCCCTGGCCACCACCCCCGGCGGCGCCGCCGTCCTGCTGGCCGCGTCCGCGCTGTTCGCCTGCGCGGTCGCCTTGTTCAGCGCCAACGCGCCGGAGCGGCTGTGGGGCCTGCTGGCGGCTGGCCCGTATGCGGTCGCCGCCATCGCGGCGCTGGCTGGCCGGCCGGGGCCGCGGATCGCCGTCGCGGTCAGCCTGGCCGGGGCCCTCATCGTCCCGCTGGCCTGGATGGCCTGGGCCGGGCGGGGACAGCCCGAGGTCAGCGTGGTCATCCGCTCGGCAGGGCTGTTCCTGCATAACGGCACGCCCTACCAGGGCACGCATGTGGTGGCCACCGCGCACAACCCGTACGTCTACAACCCGTACCTGCCGGCGCTGGCCGTGTTCGGGGTCCCGCACGCACTCTTCGGCGGCGGCCTGCTCACCGATCCGAGGCTGTGGTTCGGGGTGGTGTTCGTGCTCGGCTTCGCTGGCACGCTGGCCTGTGGCCGCGTGTCGCGGCCGTGGCTGTGGACCGCGGTGGTCGCGGCCTCGCCCATCATCGCGTTCCCGCTCACCACCGGCGGCGACGACCTGCCCGTGCTCGCCCTGATCTGCCTGGGGCTCGCCCTGCTCCGGGCCAGCCAGTCCCCGCGGCCCATGCTGCGGATCATCCTGTCGGGCGTGGTCCTGGGCCTCGCCGCGGCCATGAAGGCCACCGCGTGGCCCGCCCTGGCCGTGGCCCTCGCCCTGGTGGCGGTGCGTGACGGCAAGCGTCGCGCCGCGTGGCTGGCGTGCGCCGCGATCGCGGTGCCGATCGCGGTGGACGGCCCGGTCCTGATCTCGCAGCCCGCTGCGGTGGTGTCGAACACGGTCCTGTTCCCGCTCGGGCTCACCAAGATCAAGAGTCCGGCGGCCAGCTTCCTGCCCGGGCATCTGATCGCTGAGGCGTGGGAACCGGGGCACCTGGTGGCGATCGCGCTGGTCCTCCTGGCTGGGGCAGGCGTGGCTGCGTCCCTGGTGCTCTGGCCCCCGCGGGACGAGCGCGCGGCAGGCTGGCGGCTGGTGATCGGGCTGGTGCTCATGTTCGCTTTCGCCCCGGCCAGCCGGTTCGGCTACGGTGTCTACCCGCTCGGCCTGGCCTGCTGGCTGCTGCTGGCCACCCCCGCCGCGTCCGGGCCCGGCGACCAGTCTGGACTGGCACCACAGGACGGAGCACGCGATGATCATCGCATTTTCGGTTACGCCGCTGGGCGTGGGCGAGGGAGTCGGAGAGTACGTGGCGGACGCGGTGCGGGTGGTCCGGGAGAGCGGGCTGCCCAACCGTACCGACGCGATGTTTACCTCCATCGAGGGTGACTGGGACGAGGTCATGGACGTGGTCAAGCGGGCGGTGGGAGCCGTGGCCGCGAGGGCGCCGCGGGTCAGCCTGGTCCTCAAGGGCGACATCCGCCCCGGCGTGACGGACGGGCTGGACAGCAAGGTGGCGACGGTCGAGCGTCATCTCCAGGAGTGAGGGCCAGCGGCTGGGGCAGCCTCCAGCGGAGGCGGCGGGCGTTCACCGGAGGCGGCGGGCGTTCACCGGAGGCGGCGGGCGTTCACCGGAGGCCAGGAGGAGCGGGCATTCAGCGGAGGCGGCGGGGGGCGTTCAGGCCGTCCCGGCCGGGATCTGCTCGATCAGCGCAGCCAGGCCCGCCTGATCCAGCAGGTCAGCGGGGCGCAGCGTGAGATCGCGCCGTACGTAGTAGAACGCTGCCCGTACGTGATCCGCCGGTACCCCGGCCAGCTGTGCCCAGGCCAGCCGGTACGCGGCGAGCTGGACCGCGACCGCCTGGTGCTCGGCCGCGGAGCCGGGGGGCTGGCCCGTCTTCCAGTCCACCACGTCGAACCCGCCTTCGGGGGCGTCCCCGAACACCGCGTCGATCCGGCCGCGGACCGGCCGCCCGGCGATCAGCGTCTCGAACGGGACCTCCACCTCCACCGGCCAGCGGTTGCCCCACGCTCCGGCCTCGAACAGCTCCCGCAGCGCCGCGAGGTCGTTCGCGTCACCGTCCGCCGGGTCACCAGCGGCCGGGTCGTCAGCGGCGCCGAGCAGGTCGTCGGGATCGATCAGGCGCTGCTGGCTGAACCGCTCCTCCAGCCAGCGGTGGAAGGCGGTGCCCCGACGGGCCTGCGGCGCCGGCGGCCGCGGCATCGGCCGGCGGATCTGGCGGGCCAGCTCGGCGGGGTCCCGCGCCATCATCACCAGCGAGGACACCGACAGCTGCGGGGGCAGCCAGACCGCCGACGCGGTCTCGGAGCGCCATTCCTCCCGTTCGGCCAGGAGCAGCCCGGTGTCGGCGTCCCAGGCCGCCACCAGCGCCTGGTCTTCCTCGCTCAGCACGCCCGTTCCGGGCTTGCGGCCCCCGCCCGCCATCGCCCGGTGGACCAGGCCCGCAGCCTCCCGGACCGCGTCGTGGCGCCTGCCGCGCGGCTCAGCCGGCCACACCGCGGCGGGAGGTTGGGCGAGCGCGGGGTTTTCGCTGTCCTCCTCCGGCGGCGGCGTCCAGCACGCGACAGTGCCTGCGCCCGCCTCACACGCTGCCCGGACCTCTTCGAGGAAGACCGACGGACCGAGCGGTGAGGACGCGTCCCCCCACCAGTAGCCGGTGCAGGCCAGCCAGAACGCGGCCCGGGTGGTGGCCACATAGGCGAGCCGGCGTTCCTCGCCGAGGTCCCGGGCGGCGCAGGCGGCACCGAAGTCGGCCAGCGCACCAGGCTCCAGGGTGGGCAGGGCGGGCAGGTCACCGGCGTCACCCCGCAACCCGAACGGGAGCAGCCGCGCATTCTCCGTCCAGCGGCTCACGAACCTGGGCTTGGCCGGGAACACCTGCGCCTTCTTCCCGGCAGAGAGCCCCGGCACCACAACCGCCGCCCACTGCAGGCCCTTCGAAGCGTGCACGGTGGCCAGCGTGACCGTGTCCCCGTCGCCGACCCGGCCGGACTCCAGCCCGAATTCCTCCTCCTCGGCCGCAGTCAGGTAGGCCAGGAACGCGCCAAGTGTCGGTTCCTCCTGATCACCCGCGAACGCGGCCGCGGCGTCCGCGAACGCGTCCAGGTCGGCGCGGGCGCTGGCCATGTCCAGCCCGGGGCGGGACGCCACCTCGATGTCCAGCCCGAGCGCCCGTTCCA
Organism: uncultured Actinomycetes bacterium; assembly: GCA_963782185.1. Classification (GTDB taxonomy): domain Bacteria; phylum Actinomycetota; class Actinomycetes; order Streptosporangiales; family Streptosporangiaceae; genus RYN-230. The sequence goes on along the minus strand of CAWAJB010000007.1, from coordinate 111,590 downwards.
CCTCGCCGACGAGGTCGGGCAGCGGCCGGGCCACCCGGGAGCGCAGCTCGCGGAGCTCACCCGCCAGCGCGGCCAGGCGGGCATGGCCGGCCGCCGAATAGGCGGCCGGGTCGCCGAGGTCATCCAGGGCCTCGACCAGGCTGCCCGGATCGGCGGTCAGGTCTGTGATGGCCTTGGCCAGCGGATCCTCGTCCGGGGCCGGCGCACCCCGGTCAGCTGACCGGGCCCGGTCATCCGGCAGCCGTCCGCGGTCATTCCCTGGTCGTCCGCGCTCGTCCGCGGACCGCCGCTGTTCGCGGGTCAGAGAACGGGCCCGCTTGCCCAGCGCCACCAGGTCGCGGGGGCCGATCCGCCAGCGGGGCCCGGTGAGCAGCCTGGCCAGCGGCGCGGAGACGCCGGGATCATGCAGCACGCGCAGGGTGGCGACGATGTCGGCCACCTCCGGGACCGTGAGCAGGCCGCCCAGGCCAACCACCTCGACCGGGACGCCACGGGCCTCGAGCGCGCTCCGCAGCGCGGGGAACTGGGCGCGCTTGCGGCACAGGACCGCGATGTCGCGGGGGTGCACGCGGTCCTCACGGCGGTCCGGCCACGGCCCGCCATCCGGGGCCATCCCGGGCGGCAGCGCCAGCAGCGCGCTGACCTGCCCGGCGACCCAGGCCGCCTCCCCGGCGGCCGTCTCGGTGAGCGCGCAGGTTACCCGGCCGCGGCGGGCCCGGTCCGGCGGCGGGACCAGCCGGGGCACTTCGGGCGCCGCGGCTCGCAACCCCTCCTGCACCACCGCGGCCACGTCGAGGACCCGGCCGGTGTTCCGGAAGCTGGTGGACAGCATGCGCACCTCGGCCGGCTGCACGCTCCGGCTCCGTCCGCTGCCTGTGACCACCGGAAAGTCACGGCCGAACCGGCGCAGGTTGCCCGCGCTCGCGCCACGCCAGCCGTAGATCGACTGGCACGGATCGCCCACCGCGGTCACCGGGTGGCCGCCGCCGAACAGCGCCCGGAGCAGGACTAGCTGGGCGTGGCTGGTGTCCTGGTACTCGTCGAGCAGCACGACCTGGTAGCGGCCGCGCTCGGCTGCGCCGACCTCGGGGTGGCGGACTGCGATCTGGGCGGCGATGGCCACCTGGTCACCGTGGTCGATGACCTCACGCTCGGCCTTGGCCCGCGCATACCCGGCCACCATCGGCAGGAGCTGCTCCCGGGCCCGCTGGCAGTCCAGGATCTTGCGCACCGCGCCCGGCAGTTTCCCGGGCAGCGCCGCGGCCTGCGCCTCCAGCCAGTCCCCCACGCCGGTCACTTCGTCCGGCGCCCGCAAATGCTCGGCCAGCTCACCCGCCAGCATGAGCACGGCCGCGGTGACTGCGGGCGGCGACCAGGCCACCGCGTCCATCGGGCCGCCGTACCCGGATACCACCCGGGCCGCGATCTGCCAGGCCACGGCCGGCGTGATCAGCCGCAGCGTCGGTTCCAGTGCCTCGCGCAGCGCATGATCGGACACCAGCCGGGCGGCGTAGGCGTGATAGGTGGACACCACCGGCTCGCCCTCCAGGTCAGCTGGGCCCCCGGGTAGCCCCGGCGCCGGGCCGGGCAGGCCCGGGCCGGCGCCAGGGCCCGGGCGGGGCGGGTCTGATCTGGGCTGGGCTGATCTGGGCTGGCCGGGGGCGGGCTGATCCGGGAGGGACAGGCCGGCCTTCCGCAGACCGTCCAGCCGGGCCCGCACCCGCTGGCCGAGCTCGGCCGCGGCCTTCCTGGTGAACGTCAGGCCGAGCACGCGCTCAGGCCGGACCACGCCGTTCGCGACCAGCCAGACCAGCCGGGCCGCCATGGTCTCGCTCTTGCCCGAGCCGGCCCCGGCGATCACGGCCAGCGGGCGCGGGGGCGCCCCGATGACGGCGGCCTGCTCGGCGGTGGGCTCAGGCAGTCCCAGCAGCCGGGCCAGCTGCACCGGGGTGTAGGCCGTGGCGGTGCCAGTCACGCCGGAGCCGGTCACCGGGCCGCCGGTCGCCCGGCCCGCGGTCACGGGGTCACCTGTGCACCGTCGGGATGCACCGGGCAGCAGGTCCGGACCGGGCAGACCCGGCAGCCCGGGTTCACGGTGGCGCCGAACACCGGGCCGGTCATGCCCGCCGCGACCGTCTGGACCAGCCGGGCGGCCCAGCCCGGCTCCGGGTCGTCACCCAGCGCGCGCTGCCGCTGCACCTTGACCTCGGCTTTCAGGCCCGCCTTGCCCACCTGCACCAGCTCGGCACCACCGGGCTCAACCAGCCCGAACTGCTCGAACGCGCCCAGCATCAGCGCCAGCTGATACACGCCGAGCTGGGGGTTGCGGTCCAGGTCCCCGTCGGGCGGCCGGGACGAGCCGGTCTTCAGGTCCACGATGACGCCGCCGCCGTGCTCGTCGCGCTCCAGCCGGTCCACCCGCCCGGTGATCTCGACCTGGCCGATCCGGACCCGGAGGGCCTGCTCCACCGCGACCAGCTGCCGGGGGTTGCCGCGGTGCCAGGCCAGGAACCGGGCCACCATGCGCCGCGCGAGCTCCCGCTGCTTGTCGTTGTACCAGGCGCTGCCGAAGTCCAGGTGATGCCAGATGTCGTCGATGCGCTCCTCGATGCCCGCGTCGCCAGTGCCCTCGGCGGCCAGTACCGCCGCCGCGTGGATGACCGTGCCCAGGTGCCGCAGCACATCCGAGGTACCGGCCCCGGCGGCGGCCTCCAGCAGCCAGCGCAGCCCGCACTTGGTGAACGACTCGACCTGGGATGGGGACAGCTGGATGATCCCCCCGGTGAGCTGGCCTGGATCGGACAGGGTGGTCAGCGCGTACCACTGCCGGGGGTGAGCTCCACGCACGCCGGCCGAGGCGAGCCTCGCCAGCTGGGCCGCGGCCGCAGCGCGGACCGCCTGCGGCCGGCCCGGGTCGGCCGCCGCGCGGCGCAGCTCGGCGGTCAGCGCGGGCAGCGAGAGCCAGTGCCGTCCAGCCGACGCGACCTGCTCGATCTCTATGTCGTCGCCGGCCAGCTCGGCCAGGAACCGGGATGGCCGGTCCTCGCTGTCCTTTCCGCCGGCTGCGGTGACGACCAGGGCACGGCGGGCCCGGGTCACCGCCACGTAGAACAGCCGGCGTTCCTCGTCGAGGAGCTTGGACACCAGCGCCGCGGCCGCCGCGTCGCCCGCCCCGGGCGGCCCGGTCCCGGCCTGCGCATCCACCGCGTCGACCAGCTCGTCCATGCCCAGCAACGAGGAGCGCATCCGCAGATCGGGCCAGGTGCCCTCCTGCACCCCGGCCACGACGACCAGCTCCCATTCCAGGCCCTTGGAACGGTGCGCGGTGAGGATCCGCACCGCCTCACCCTCCGGGGCACGGTCGGCCAGGGTGTCGCCGGGGATCTCCTGGCCGCCCATGCTGTCCAGGAACAGCGAGGGTGACCCAGGCGGCAGCCGGGCCGCGAACCGCGACGCCGCGTCGAACAAGGCGACCACGGCGTCCAGATCCCGGTCAGCAGCCGCACCGCGGGCTCCGCCGCCCGCGCTCGCCGCCTGCCACGCCGGGCCGAGCCCGGACGCATCCCAGATGGCCCAGAGCACGTCATACGCGGTGCCCGGAACACCGTCCGGGGTGCCCGCGCCCTGGGCGGTGCGCCGGGCCAGCCCGAGAAGCGTGGCCACCCTCCGGGCGGCGGCGGCCGGGGGCCCGCCGGCCAGGTTCAGCTGGCGGGGATCACGCAGCGCGGACGCCAGCGGCTGGTTTCCCGGGGGCAGCCCGGCGGCGATGTCGGCGGCGTGCAGTGACCGCCGCAGCCGCCGCAGGCCCACCGCGTCCGTCCCGCCCAGCGGCCCGGTCAGCAGCTCGGCCGCCGCGTCCTCGTCGAGCGCGGCGGGCTGCAGGGCGCAGCGCAGCAGCGCGAGCAACGGCCGCGCACCGGGCTCCGCGGCCAGCGGCAACTCGTCGCCGGCCACCACCGCGGGGACACCTCCCGTCCCGAGAGCACGGCGCAGCAACGGAACCTGGCGGGTGGCCGAGCGCACCAGAACGGCCATGGACGACCAGGGAATGCCGTCCACCAGGTGCGCGCGGCGCAGCGTGTCGGCGATCACCGCGGCTTCCTGGCTGGCGCTGGACGCCACGAGGATCCGGACCGATCCGGGTTCCGCGCTGGCCAGCGGGACGAGATTGCGGTGACCGCGGGACCGCTGCTCGAGGGTGGGGTACTCGATCCTGGGCTGATCGAGGCTGGGCTGATCGAGGCTGGGCTGATGGCGGGGCGGACGGCCAGGCGCCGCCGGGTCCCCGGCCTGGTTCAGGCCCGCCGCGGCGGGCAGCCGGGCCGCTACCCGACGGGAGGCGGCGAGCAGCACGGGGCCGCTGCGGCGGCAGGTCCGCAGCGCGATGACGTCGGCCGGGCGGTCGTCGGGGGTCCGGAACAGGTCCGGGAAGCGTCCCATCGCGTGCACGTCCGCCCCGCGGAACGCGTAGATGGACTGGTCAGGGTCACCCACCGCGATGAGCTCCCGGCCGTCGCCGGCCAGCGCGTGCAGCAGCGCCTCCTGGGCGGGGTCGGTGTCCTGGTACTCGTCGACGAGCACCACGTCGTAGGCCTTGCGCTCGCGGTCGCGGGTCGCCGCACGGCTCAGCAGCGCGGCAGCGATCCGGACGATCTCCGCGTAGTCATACGCCGGGACGGGAGCCAGGTCGAAGCGCGCGATGTAGCGGTCCAGGAAACCGCCCGCGGCGACCCAGTCGTCCCGGCCGTGGGCGCGGCCCAGCCGGGCCAGTCCCCGGCCGTCCAGCCCGCGCTCGGCCGCGCGGAGCAGGAAATCGCGCAGTTCCGTGGCGAAACCGCGGGTGGCCAGGGCCGGCTGGAGCCGCTCCGGCCAGCGGTGGCCGGCAGCCGGCTTTCCCCTTGCCGCCTCGGCGCGCAGCATCCGCCGGACCTCCAGCAGCTGCTCGGGGCCGGACAGCAGGGTCGGCGGGACGTCCCCGGCCAGCACGAACTCCCGGCGCACCAGCGCGTAGGCGTAGCTGTGGAAGGTCAGCGCCAGGGGCTGGCGGGTGGTCCGGCGCAGCCGGGTGGTGATCCGCTCCCGCAACTCCTGCGCTGCCTTACGGCTGAAGGTCAGGACCAGCACCCGTTCCGGGTCGATCCGGCGCTCGGTGATCCGCTGGGCCACCGCCTCGACGATCGCCGTGGTCTTGCCGGTCCCCGGCCCGGCCAGCACGAGCAGCGGGCCGCCCGCGTGCGTCACCACGGCCGCCTGGGCGGCGTCCAGGCGCGGCGGATCGGCTGGCCGCGTGGGCCGGCGCAGCAGCCGGTAGGCGTCCGGATGATGGTCCATCGCCCAGCATTCCAGCAGAGGGCACCGACATCCGCAGTCAGGTTCCCCGGGTGTCGCGGGGATTTGTGCGATGCCAGGCTCCAGGAACGGCCGGCTGGCGGCAGGGCCGGGCCCGGCCAGGTGCTGCGCCGCTACGTCTGCGGGCCGGCCCAGCGGGCCCGGCGCATGTCCACCCGGGATGGCGGCCCGTCCGGGGACGGTCGCAGGGGGGTGCCCTCGGCGCGGTACCGCTCGAGCGCGGCCCGTTCGTGCCCCCGTACCAGCGACCCGTCCGCATGCACCACCCGCCACCATGGTGCACTGCCGCCCCACAGGGCCATGACCCGGCCGACCTGGCGGGGGCCGCCCTGTCCCAGGTACTCAGCCACGTCCCCATACGACATGACCTGGCCGGGCGGGATGGAGTCCGCGACATCGAGTACCCGGCTGGCGAAATCCGGCAGCGGCTCACGCTCGTCCGGGCCACGCTCATCCGGGCCAGGCGGGGGCCGGGCAGGGTCGCGGGTCACGAGGTGCGGTCGGGCCAGGACGGCCAGCCGGAGCGCGGGTCCGCCGATCCTACGGCCTGCTCCGCAGCCGGGCCGGGATCCGGCCGCTCCGGCCAGGTGGCGTGGACCTGGGGGCCAGGCCAGGCCGGCTGCGGCGGGCGGTCCACCGCGTGGTGCCCGCGCGACAGGGCACGCCGCAGGGCCACCAGCCGCTTCCCGGCCAGCGCGGTCGCGGCCAGGAAGATGAGCGCGAGCAGGCACGCCACGATCAGCCCGGCCGCCCCCCGCGGAGCGATCGGCACCGGCGGCACGGCCGCGGCCCCGCCGCCGAAGTGCAGCGTGGTGGCCGCGCCCGCCTGGCTGCGCGACCGGGCAGCCAGGTTCGCGGCCATCCCCAGCGCGGCGGCGGCGTCCACGGCGCCGAATCCGACCTTGTTGTCATAGCCGCCAGGCGGACGGTTCCGGGTGCTCGAGGTGATGGCCTGCACGACCAGGGCCGGGGCCAGGCGCGGGTACCTCGCCTTGATCAGGGCCGCGACCCCCGCGGTCAGCGCGCAGGCCGGGCTGGTCCCGCTGACCAGCCAGTACTGCCCGTCCCGGCCCTGGGCCGGCACGTTGACCCCGGGCGCCGCGACCTGGACGGACAGGTTGTCGCTGGAGAAACGGGCCGGCGACCCGCTGCGGGACACCGCGGCGACACCGAGCACGCCCGGGTAGTCCGCCGGGAACGAGTAGGGGGCCTGCCTCGCCGCGCCGTCCGCGGCCGAGTTGCCGTCGTTGCCGGACGAGGCGATCACGACGATGCCGTGATCGAACGCGTCCTGGAGCGCAGACCGGACCGCCGCGCTGGGTTCGCGGTAGCCGAGCGACATGCTGATCACGTCCGCCCGGTGCCTGATCGCGTAGGTGATGGCCTGGGCCAGCGCGCCCTGCACCCGGCTGTCCGACTCGTGCTCGTAGGCGGAGTACCCCGGGTCGTGCCGGTCGGTCACCACCCTGATCGAGAGCACTCTGGATGCGGGGGCCACGCCCTCGATCCCGCTGCCGCCGCCGTCGTGCCCGTGCCCGGCGATCAGTGAGGCCATCCAGGTCCCGTGCACGCCCCAGTTCGGGTTGGCCGGCGGGGTGTGCACGCCGGTCAGGTCGGGGCCGGTGATGACCGAGCCGGCCAGGTCGGACACGTTCGGGTTGACCCCGCTGTCGATCACGGCGACGGTGGAGTCCTGCCCCCTGGTCACCGGCCAGGCGGCCGGTGCGCTGACCGCGTCGAGCACCCACATCTGGGCGTCCCGCACGGTGTCGGCGGCGGCCGGGACCGCGGCCGCGGCGCCGGCCGCTCCCAGCAAGGCCAGCATGGCCAGGCTGGCCACGGTCCGCCGTGGCACCCGGGGCGGGTTCAGCATGCCGGTCCGCCCGGGCATCTGGCGGGGGATGGGGACGCGCCGATCCGCGCGGCGATCCAGTCCGATATCCCGTCCGCGGCGTTCAGCATCTCGTCCTTGTCGTAGGGATCGGCTGCCTCGCGGACGCGGGGCCTGCCGTCCGCGTAGCCGACGGTAGACATGATCAGGTACGGGCCGACCGCGGAGGTGACAGACAGCTGGCGGGCCGCGTCGCTGAACAACGAGGTCAGCGTGTGGCCGAGCGGGACGGCGCGCAGCCCGGCGGTCGCGGTATGCGCGGGCAGCGCGCGCAGGGCGTCCCTGGCCTGGGCCGGGCCGGGCAGCACCGCGATCCCGACGGTCACGGCGAAGGCCCCCGTCGAGTCCTCGTATGTGGCCCGCAGCACCGTGGTGCAGTGCTGCCGGTCAAGCACGGGCCAGGCCTTCCTGCCTGTCGCGGACGTGCAGGAAGCGGCCGGCGCGATACCGATCCGGGTGGCGGTCAGCCGGGCAGGGCTGGCGCTGTCCAGGGCGGTGGCGGGTACCTGGTAGGGGATGGCGGCGGGGAAGATGCGGCCCGCAGGCCAGGTACGCCAGCGCTTGCCGATCTCCCAGGCCGCGATCTGCTGCTGCTGCCCCCGGCTGAACGTGCGGGGCAGCACGTGCAGCGCGACCGAGCCGGCCGACGCGCTGAGGCCGATCACGGCCAGCACGAAACCTGCCAGCACCAGGTGGTAGCGCCGTTGCTCATGGCTGGGCGGCGCAGCATGCGCATGGCTGGCGGGGCGGGGCATGGCGAAGCCCTGTTCCCCCTCGACGGGCGACTGCCGGGGGGCCCCGGGGGGTGATCCGCCCGGAACAGCACGGTGCGGGGAACCCGCCACGGACGGTGAGGCGGGCGGCCGTGGCCCCATCGCGTTGGTTCCCTCCGGCGCCGGGCCCCCGCCGCCACCCGGAGTCGCCGGATGCTTAGCCACACCGGAATGTTACGGCCTGGCCCGCCCTTGGCACCGGGCGCACCGCGAGGTTGCCCGGACAAGCGCAGGTTACGGGCCTGAACACACCGGGGCCGGGCACGCTCGCGCGTGCCCGGCGCCGTTCGCTCCCCCGGGGGAGACTGGATCAGTACGAGGGCAGCGACGGGTCGATCGTGGCGACCCAGGACAGCACGCCGCCGCCGACGTGCACAGCATCGGAGAACCCGGCGTTCTTCACGATCGCCAGGCATTCCGCCGACCGCGCTCCGGACTTGCAGTGCAGGACCACCCTCTTGTCCTGCGGGAGGCGCTCCAGCGCGGCACCCGACAGGAACTCGCCCTTGGGGATGAGTACCGAGCCCGGGATCGAGACGATCTCGTACTCGTTGGGCTCGCGCACGTCCACGAGGAAGATGTTCTCCCCCGCGTCCTGCATGTCCTTGAGCTGCCGTGCGGTGATCGTGGATCCGGCCGCGGCCTCCTGGGCTTCCTCGGACACCGCGCCGCAGAACTCCTCGTAGTCGATCAGCTCGGTGACCGTCGGGTTCTTGCCGCAGACGGGGCACTCAGGGTCCTTGCGGACCTTGACCGAGCGGTACGTCATCTCCAGGGCGTCGTAGATCATCAGCCGTCCCGCCAGCGGCTCGCCGATCCCGGTGATGACCTTGATGGCCTCGGTGACCTGGATGGAGCCGATCGAGGCGCAGAGCACCCCCAGCACGCCGCCCTCGGCGCAGGACGGGACCATTCCCGGCGGTGGCGGCTCGGGATACAGGCAGCGGTAGCACGGTCCGTACTCGGCCCAGAACACGCTGGCCTGACCATCGAAGCGGTAAATGGAACCCCACACGTACGGCTTGCCGAGCAGGACGCACGCGTCGTTGACGAGGTACCGGGTCGCGAAGTTGTCCGTGCCGTCCACGATCAGGTCGTAGTCGGCGAAGATCTGCATCGCGTTGTCGGAGTCCAGGCGCTCGGAGTGCACGATGACGTTCACGTACGGGTTGATCTCCCGGATGCTGTCCCGGGCGGACTCGGCCTTGGACCGGCCGATGTCGGACTGGCCGTGGATGACCTGGCGCTGCAGGTTGGACTCGTCGACCACGTCGAAGTCCACGATCCCGAGCGTGCCCACACCGGCCGCGGCGAGGTAGAGGAGGGCGGGTGAACCCAGGCCGCCGGCCCCCACGCAGAGCACTCTGGCGTTCTTGAGCCGCTTCTGCCCGGTCATCCCTACGTCCGGGATGATCAGGTGGCGCGAGTAGCGGCGGACTTCGTCCACGGTCAGCTCAGCAGCCGGTTCGACCAGCGGTGGAAGCGACAAGGCAACTCTCCTGAGACGGCAGGTCCGGGCTCGGTCCCGATGCCCGGCTCTTCCCTGCAACCGAGCCCCGGGCAGGCACATTCCCGCCTGGGGAGCGGGCACAGTCTCCCATGATTGCCGAGGATCCGCGCAGGCGGAAGGCACCCCGGAAATGTCACTGGCGGCCGGTACAACTCAAAGGGTGCGGCGCCAGGGCCGGTAGATGGCCCCCCCGCCGCGCAACGTCAGCAGACCCGCGTGTTCGTCGCAGACTTCCGGGAGGTCTCATGCCTATTCCGCCCTTGCAGCCACCCGGGGCGCAGCCACCCGGGGCCAGGCCGGGTTCGGGGCCAGGTAGAGGACGGCGCGCCTGCCCGCGGGTACCCGGCCCGCCGCTGCCCGACCCGGACGCAGTGCGCCTGTGCCCTGTCCCCGACTCGGCGCCGCCATACGATAACGAGCTGTTACCGCGTCCTGAGCAGGCTGCGGGCCAGGCCCGTCCCGCCGGGGCCGCGGCACAGACAGGCTCGCCAGGCCACTCAGGCGAGCAGGACCGGCCACGCGCGCAGGATCAGGCCGGCGGACAAGTCCAGGCCGGCGAGCAGGACACGGCCGCCGGGCAGGAGCGAGGGGCCGGGCGGGACCAGCCCGGCCAGCAGGACCAGCGCGGCCAGGACCAGCGAGGCGGACAGGACCAGCACCGGGACCGGGATCAGCCCGGCGGACCGCCAGCCGCAACCCATGGTGCGTGGCCTGGGCAGTTCGCGCAGGTGCTGGTGGAAACGCTGGCCGGGTCGCGGCCGCCGCGGCAGATCTCGAGCTGGGCCACCGACCGGGCCCGGGCCCGGATCCAGCGCCTGGGCCCGATGCTCGCGGCCGGCCAGCGGCCTCAGCTGCGCCGGGTGGTGGCCTTCCGGCCAGCGTCTGACGTCATCGAGATGACCGTGGTCGTGAGCTTCGGGCCCCGGGTCCGTGCCCTGGCCGTCCGCCTGGAGCACGCCCCGCCGCCCCGGGCCCTGCCCGGCCGTCAGCCCCGCAGATCCCGGTGGCTGTGCACCGAGGTCGAGGCCGCGTAACCGGGCCGCCGGGCCGGCGGCCCGGCGGCCCGGCGGGCCGGCGCGGACCCGGTTCCGGGCCGGCGCGGACCCGGTTCCGGGCCGGCCGTTCCCGCTTCGGACGCTACGCGTCTGCGCGGTTGCGGGGGTCGCCGTGACAGCGCTTGTACTTGCGCCCCGACCCGCAGGGGCACAGGTCGTTGCGGCCGACCCGGCTGAACTGGTCACCCTCTGGGGAGGTGGTGGCGTGCTGCTCTACCTGGCCTGGCCCGTCCGCGGACGGCGCGGAGTACTGCAGCCTGGCCGGGCGTTGCGGCCGCTGCAGCCCGGGCGCCACCACCGACGGCGTCGTGTCCGCGGCCGGCGCGGCATGTGCGCCGCGCTGCCCGTTACCACCCTGCCCGTTACCGCCCTGCCCGTTGCCACCCTGCCCGCCGGCGCCGCGGGCGGCGGACCGGGACCGGCCACTTGCGCGGCTGCGTTGCGGCTGGTTCTTCTGCGACCCGCCGCCCGTGCCGTTCGCAGGCTGGACCGGGGTACCGCCGGCGGCAGGCGCGCTGGGGGCCGTGACCGGCGCGGGGCCGCCCGCCTCCTCGACGATCGGATTTTCCTGGACCTCGACCTGGAGGTTGAACAGGTTGCCGACCGACTCCTCCTTGATGCCCTCCATCATGGCGTTGAACATGTCGAAGCCCTCGCGCTGGTATTCCACCAGCGGGTCACGCTGGGCCCAGGCCCGCAGCCCGATTCCCTCGCGCAGGTAGTCCATCTCGTAGAGGTGCTCGCGCCACTTGCGGTCCAGCACCGCGAGCACGACCCGGCGCTCGAGCTCGCGCATGATGTCCGGGGTGAGTTCCTCTTCCCGCTGGTCGTAGCTGTGCTGGGCGTTGGCCTGGATGACCTCGGTGAGGGACTCCCGGGACATGCCCTGCTCGCCGCCGGCCTCCTCCACAGCTTCGGGCTCGGTGAGCTTGGGGTGGTACAGCGCCTGCAGCGCGGTCCACAGCTTGTCCAGATCCCACTCCTCGGCGAAGCCCTCGCTGGTCGCCCCGGCGACGTAGCCCTCGATCACCTCGTCGATCATCTGCCGGATCTGCTCATGCAGGTCCGCCCCTTCCAGGACCCGGCGGCGCTCGGAGTAGATCACCTTGCGCTGCCGGTTCAGGACGTCGTCGTACTTGAGGACGTCCTTGCGGATCTCGAAGTTCTGCTGCTCGACCTGGGTCTGCGCGGACCGGATGGACCGGGTCACGGCCTTGGACTCGATCGGCACGTCAGGTGGTGTCTTCAGCCACTCCATGAAGTGCGCGACCTTGTCCGCGTTGAACATGCGCATCAGGTCGTCTTCGAGCGACAGGTAGAACCGGGACTCACCCGGGTCGCCCTGGCGGCCGGACCGGCCGCGCAGCTGGTTGTCGATGCGGCGCGACTCGTGCCGCTCGGTGCCCAGCACGTACAGGCCGCCGGCGTCGACGACCTCCGCGTGCTCCTCGGCCACCGCCGCCTTGGCCTTGTCGACCGCCTCGCCCCAGGCCGCCTCGTAATCCTCCGGCGTGTCCACCGGGGACAGGCCGCGCTGGTGCAACTCGACGTCCGCGAGGAAGTCAGGGTTGCCGCCCAGCATGATGTCGGTGCCGCGGCCGGCCATGTTGGTGGCCACGGTGACCGCGCCCTTCCGCCCGGCCTGCGCCACGATCGCCGCCTCACGCTCGTGGTACTTGGCGTTCAGCACCTCGTGCGGCACGCCGTGGCTCTTGAGCATCCGGGACAGGATCTCCGACTTCTCCACGCTGGTCGTCCCGACCAGGACCGGCTGGCCCTCGGTGTGCCGCTCGGCGATGTCGCCGACGACCGCCTCGAACTTGGCCTGCACCGTCTGGTAGACCACGTCGGCCACGTCGCGGCGGATCATCGGCTTGTTGGTCGGGATCGGCACCACGCCGAGCTTGTAGATCTGCGCGAACTCGTTCGCCTCGGTCATGGCCGTGCCGGTCATCCCGGCCAGCTTCTGGTAGAGCCGGAAGTAGTTCTGCAGCGTGATCGTGGCGAGAGTCTGGTTCTCGTTCTGGATCTGCACGCCTTCCTTGGCCTCGATGGCCTGGTGCATGCCCTCGTTGTAGCGGCGGCCGTGCAGCATGCGGCCGGTGAACTCGTCCACGATCAGGACCTCGCCGTTGACCACGACGTAGTCCTTGTCCTTCTTGTACAGCTCCTTGGCCTTGATCGCGTTGTTCAGGAAGCTGACCAGGGGCGTGTTGACCGGGTCATAGAGGTTGTCGATGCCGAGGTAGTCCTCGACCTTCTCCACCCCGGACTCCAGGATGCCGACCGTCTTCTTCTTCTCGTCGACCTCGTAGTCACCCTCGCCGTCCTCACCCCGGCGCAGCCGGGGGACGATCTTGGCGAACTCCGTGTACCAGCGGGCGCTCTGCTCGGCAGGGCCGCTGATGATCAGCGGCGTCCGCGCCTCGTCGACCAGGATCGAGTCGACCTCGTCCACGATCGCGTAGTGATGCCCCCGCTGGACGCACTCCTCCAGGCCCCAGGCCATGTTGTCGCGCAGGTAGTCGAAGCCGAACTCGTTGTTGGTGCCGTAGGTGATGTCGGCCTCGTACTGCTTGCGGCGCTCCTCCGGCGGTTGCTGCGACAAGATCACGCCCACCTCGAGCCCCAGGAAGCGGTGCACCCGGCCCATCCACTCCGAGTCGCGCTTGGCCAGGTAGTCGTTGACCGTGACGACGTGCACTCCCTCGCCGCTCAGCGCGTTGAGGTAGGCAGGCAGCACCGAGGTCAGGGTCTTGCCCTCGCCGGTCCTCATCTCCGCGATGTTGCCCATGTGCAGCGCGGCCCCGCCCATCAGCTGCACGTCGAAGTGGCGCTGGCCCAGCGTGCGGCTGGCCGCCTCGCGGACCGTGGCGAAGGCCTCGGGCAGCAGGTCGTCGAGGGTCTCCCCGTCGGCCAGCCGCTGCCGGAACTCCTCAGTCATGGCGCGGAGCTCGGCGTCGCTGAGCGCGGCGAAGTCCTCCTCGATCGAGTTGACCTGTTCCGCGATCCGCTTGAGCTTGCGCAGGGTCTTTCCCTCACCCGCGCGCAGGACACTGTCGATGATGGCTGGCACTTCTTGTCGCGCTCCTCGCGGATCGTGGCCGGCTACCCGGAACCTTGTAGCCGAAAAACTCTGCGGCCGGAAACCCTGGGCGGCGGCCGGTGAAACGGCCTGCCGGGCGGACGACAGTCAGTGGCGCACCGCTGCCACCCGTCACATGTCATGGTAGGCGAGACACGCAACGAAACCGAGCCGCATGCGTGCACCCCCGCCGAACGTTGCCGATCTGAGAACAGCGGGGACAGCCCCAGGGTTCCCCGGGGCGGGACGGAAGCGCCCATTCCGGGAAAGTTGCCCGCGGCGCGCGGGCGGCCCGGGGCCCCGTTCCGGCCGCCGGTACCCGGACCGCACGCCCTCCCGCTACTGTGTCGCGTGCGGGCGCGGGCCCGGTCCTGGCCGTAGCGTGCCGTGCCCGGGCGCAAGAACGTGCCCGGCCCGGCCCGCATTCCGGGGGGCCGGACGCGAACGGGGCGGGGTTCCCCGCCACACTATGTACCAGCGGTGGCAGTTCCGCCCGCCGTGGCGGTGCCTGCCCGCCCGGTGGCGGGAACCGGTGGACGAGGAGAGGAGCGGCGCTCATGACGGACCAGGTGGGGACGGACCTCAGGTCCGGCGCCGGGACGGATGAGGGCGGCCGCAGCGAGATCGCGCCAGCCAGCCCGGGGCAATACGAGCCGTTCCACGGGCGCGCGGTGTCCTGGGTCGCCGTCAGCATCATGATGCTCGGCTTCCTGGTCGGCGGCCTGGCCCTCGTCTTCGGCACCATCTGGTGGCTGTTCTGGACTGGTGTGGGCCTGGTCGTGGTGGGCGGGCTGCTCGCCCTGTCCACCGACATCTTCGAGGACTGGTACTAAACCGGGCTGGTGCCCGGGCCCGCCTGCCCGCGGTCAGCGGCCGGAGTGTCGGTGCCCCCGGTTAGGCTGCACGTCTTGTGGCAAGCGTTGTCCTACCAGCTCCCCAGCTGTCCGTGTCAGCCGCCGAGGCGCGGCTGCTCACGCTGCGCGCCCAGGGTCTCCTCGGGGCCGGGGGCCGCCGCGGCGGCGTGCCCGCGCTGCTGCGCAGGCTTGGCGCGGTGCAGCTGGACACCATCAGCGTGCTCGCCCGTTCTCACGAGCTCGTCGCCTACGCCCGGCTGGGCCCCGTGCCGCGGGACCGGATCGAGCGCGCCTACTGGAATCCGTGCCAGCCAGCGGCCTTCGAGTACTGGTCGCACGCGGCCTGCATCCTGCCGCTGGAGGAATGGCCGTGGTACGCGTTCCGCCGGCGGGCGCTGCGGGCCCGGGGTAAGCGCTGGCACCAGAGCCACGAGCGCACCTGCGCCGACGTGATGGCCAGGCTGCGCGCCGAGGGGCCACTCAACGCCACCCAGCTCGGCGGGGCCAAGGCCGGCGGTCCCTGGTGGGACTGGTCGGACACGAAGATCGCCGTGGAGTGGCTGCTGGACGTGGGCGACGTGATCTGTGTCCGCCGGGACGGCTGGCGCCGCGTCTACGACCTGCCCGAGCGGGTGCTGCCGAGCGAGGTGCTGGCCCGTGAGCCGTCCGACGGCGACTGCCTGGCGCACCTGGCCGGAGTGGCGGCCCGCGCCCTGGGCGTGGTCACCCGGGCGGACCTGATCGACTACCACCGGCTGCGCGAGCTGACCGACCGCCAGGCCAGGCACGCGGAACTGGCCGGGGAATCCGCACTGGCGGCCGGCCTGACCCCGGTTGAGGTCGAGGTAGCCGCCCAGCCGGGGAACGGCCGGAAGGCGGCCAGCACGGTGGTGCCGGGCTGGGCCGACCCGGCTGCGCTGGCCGAGGCGCCCCGCGGCCGGCACCGGGTCACCCTGCTGTCCCCGTTCGACTCGCTGCTGTGGGACCGCAAGCGCACCCGGCGGATGTTCGGCTTCGAGCACAGCCTGGAGGCCTACGTGCCCAGGGCGAAACGGGTGCACGGGTACTACGCGATGCCGCTGCTGGCCGGGGGCCGCCTGCTGGGACGCGTCGATCCGGTCCGCCAGGGCCAGACCCTGGTCGCCCGGCAGCTCTCGCTGGATTCCGCCGCCGCGGTCACCCCGATGGCCCGGGCGCTTCGCGAGGCCGCCGGGTGGGTGGGCTGCACGGCGGTCGAGATCGGCCAGGTCAACCGCCCGGATCTGGTACTGCGTCTGCGCCATGCTCTCTCGGATGGGGCTCTCGCTGAGGAGGCCCTGCCGTGATGCGCCGGCGCGGCCAGGTCCGGGCCGGCTGACCCCATCTTCATTCCAGCGGCTGGTGCGCGATGGCGGCCGGTTCCCGGCCCGCGAGCAGCCAGCCGGCCATGGCGGCCGCGAGGGGCATGCCCACCAGGATGAGCAGCAGGCTGGTGGTGGGCACGCTGGTCAGCTCGGAGAGGCCATCGAGCTTGTTGTCCCAGGCGTAGCCGATGGCCGCGGTATAGGCCGCCACCGTGCCGAGGATCGCGCCGGCCAGGCCCAGGGCTCCCGCCGTGACCGCGGTCAGCATGCGGCGGGTCCAGCCGCTGGCCCCGGTCGCGGCCAGGGTCCGCAGGTCGCCGGCGGTCTCGCTCCGGATGAGGCCGAGCGTCATGGCCAGGATGCCCAGCGCGAGCACGATGCCGAACACGGTGGCCCAGTCGATGATCACCCCCACCGTCGGGATGCTGTTCTTGGTCTCGATGGTCAGCCCGGCCGCGGCCGCGGCGAGCCGGGCGTTGGTGATCTGCGCGGCGGTGGGCGGGCTCGGCGCCTGGATGAGCCAGCCGTCCGATGTCACGCTGGACTGCAGGTGGAGCGCCGCGATGGCGTGCTCGGTGATCACAGTGTTCGGCGCCGATGTGCCGGACGGAAGCGCGCTGACTTCCTGGATCACCGGGTTGGCCAGGCACTGGTTCTTCAGGCAGGGGAATGAGTCCTGGCCGCTGCCCGGGGCGGGGCTGCCACCTGGCGATCCCTTGCCGGTGGAGTTGAAGTACACGAGTTGCATCTTGGTGATGCCGGACAGCCCGGGCCGCATGCTGAGGATGTCGGCCCTCGGGCTGACCTGCGAGGCGCTGATGCCGAAGGCCCTGAGCAGCTGCGGGGTGGCGACGTAAACCTGTCCGTCCCAGCTGCGCCCGGACGCGGCGTGCTGCAGCGAGGCACTGGTTGACTCGAGTTCGACGACGTCGTGCGAGCCGAGTGCGGCCGCGATGGCGTGTGCGGTCTTCGCCATTGACGCCAGCGTGCTCCTGGTCACCGGCCCGGTGGGCTCAGTGCCCGGCCCGCCGCCGCCCGGCCCGTTCGGCGTGTAGACGATGATCTGATCCGACGCCACGTTGGGCCCGGCCCAGTCGAGGACGTTGCCGAAGCGCTGCGCGGACAGCACGCTGACCAGCACGGCGATCAGCACGCCAAGGCTGATGGCGGCGAGGGCCGAGCCTGAGCGGGCCCGGTACCGGGCCAGGTCGCGCAGGGCCAGCCGGGCCGCGATCGGGGCCCGCCAGCCCAGCCTGGCCAGCAGCGTGAGGCACGCGGGGGCCAGCAGGATCACCGCCGCGATCAGCGCGACGAAGCCGAGGACGAGTTCGAGCGCGCCGCCGCCGTTGCCGTTGGTCGTGCCGGAGAGGGCGAACAGGACCGCGGCCCCGCCGAGCAGGATCAGGCCGGGCAGCGCCGAGCGGTGGACCTGCCTGGGCGGCGCCGGCCGCCCGGACAGGGCGGTCACCACCGGGATCCTGGTGATCGACCGGGCCGGCCGGGAGGCGGCGAAATAGGTGGCGACGACGGCCAGGCCCATGGCCACGCCGATCACCGTCCACGGCAGCTGGAAGGCGCCGATCCGGTGATGGGCATCGGTCTCGACGCTCGGCCGGTAGGCCAGCCAGGCGGCCAGGCCGAGCACGAATCCGGCCACCGCGCCGAGGACGCCCACCAGCACGCCGTTGGCCCGGACGACCAGGCGGATGTTCCGGTCCGTGGCGCCCTGGGCGGCCAGGAGCCCCAGGGATCGCAGCCGGCGCTGCGCGAGCACCGTGAAGCCGCCGATCCCTACCAGAGCGATGAGCAGCATGCCGACGGTGGCCAGGGCGAGCACGATCGTCTGCGGGTTCAGCACATTACCGGACGACGCCGAGTGCGGCGTGGACACGTTCGGCCCGATCTTGGACGGGGGCACGCCGCGCGCGTCGAACAGGACAGCGACCTGGCTCGGCGAGGCGACCTGGCCGGGGACGACGAGGGCGAACTCGTCCACCAGGCTCTGCGGGTTCACCACGATGCCGGTGACCCGCCGGCTCGTGCCGTTGGCCCGCCAGAGGTCACCAACCCTGAGGTGGAAGGTGGCGGCCACGCCGCTGGTCACCGCCACCTGGCCCGGGCTGGCCGGGTAGCGCCCGCTGACCAGGGAGAGCATGGGCTGGCCGTACGGGCCATGCGGGTCCTGCGCACGCAGGTCGTAGGTGTCGATCGAGCCGGGGATGGCGATGGCCTGGTTCTCGATCACGTCGGCCCGGCCGAAGCGGTGCCGCAGCGCCGCGATCTGGCTGGCCAGGTGCGGGTCGGGGGCCTGGAACGTGGCCTGGTCCTGGGCGGTACCGAATCCCGCGTTCGCCGCCGGGGGCGTAGTGGTGGCCACGGCCGCCCCCACGACGGTGGCCGCGACCGCGACCGTGACCAGCGCCAGGACCAGCACCTGCTGGCGCCACTCACGGCGCAGCAGCCGCCAGGCCCAGCGGATGACCGCGCGCCGGGCGGGAACGCCCCCGTGGCGTGGTGCTCCCGCCGGCGCGGGGCGTTCCAGCAGCCCCGTGCTCACGGGGTCGGCCCAGGCGCGAGGAGGGACTCGGGTCCGGGCAGCGGGGCGGTCTGGTCCACGACACGGCCGTCACGCAGGAACACCACCCGGTCGGCCCAGGACGCCAGCTGGGCGTCGTGGGTCACCACGACCGCGGCCACCCCGCGCTTGCACGCCTCGTGGATCAGCCGCATGACCGCTTCCGCGTTCACCGAATCGAGCGCGCCAGAAGGCTCGTCGGCCAGCAGCAGGCGGCGGTCCCCCACCACCGCGCGGGCGATCGCGACCCGCTGGCGCTCACCGCCGGACAGCTCGCTCGGGAACCGCGACGCCCTGTCCCCCAGGCCGAGGCCGTCCAGCGCCTGCTCGGCCGCCGCACGCGCCTTGCGGGCACCCACACCGTCCAGCTCCAGCGGCAGGGCCACGTTCTCGGCCACGGTCAGCCCCGGCAGCAGGTTGAAGTCCTGGAACACGTACCCGACCGTGCGCCGCCGCAGGCGGGCCTTGTCGTTGCGCGACATCCGGGACAGCGCCGCCCCGCCGATTTCCACCTCCCCGGTGGTGGGCTCCTCCAGGCTGCCCGCGATCGTCAGCAGCGTGGACTTGCCCGACCCGCTCGGGCCCATCACGGCCACCATCCCGCCCGCCTGGACGGTCAGGTCCACCCGGCGGAGGGCCTCAACGCGGCCCGCCCCCTCCCCGTAGATCTTGGATACGTCGCGCAGTTCCAGCACGGCCATGGCCCCGTCTCCCGTTCGTGGTTCGCGTATCGGCCTGCTCATGACCGCGTCCCCGTCCGGCGCCGCAGCCTGGGCAGGGCCACGGATGCGGGCGGGGGCGGGTCGGTGGCGGCGCGCTTGAGCCGCCCGTCGGCCGTGTCCAGCCAGCGGATCACCGCGTCGAGGCGGAACAGCTCGGCGTCGACCACCAGGGCCAGGCCCAGATCGGCCTCGGCCTCAGCCTCCTTGATGCGCGTCCACCGCTGCATCAGCTCGACCAGGTAGCGCCGGTGCACCTGGATTACCTCGTGCACGTCGGTGCCGGGCACCCGCAAGGCGACCAGCACCTTCATCACCAGCTCGTCGCGCGGCGGTGAGGCCAGATCCGGCGGGGTGCGCAGCCAGCCGGTCAGCTCGGCGGCACCGTCGGGCGTGATCCGGAAGCCCTTCTGCGGGCCCTCATCCCCGTCATCATCCGACTCGACCAGGCCGTCACGTTCGAGCCGCTGCAGTGTCGTGTAGACCTGGCCGACGTTGAGCGGCCAGACCTCACCAGTCCGCGTCTCGAACTCTTCGCGCAGCTGCAGCCCGTACTTAGGCCCCTCGCTCAGCAGCGCGAGCAGGGCGTGCCGGACGCTCATGACGTCCCGTCCTCCAGTAGCATGCCGAGAATAATACTGGGTATACAGAGCCTCGGCAAGGTGTTGAGAGGACGTGCCGGGCGGTACCGCGGACAGGCCGGTCAGGTCAGCTGAACTCGATCAGCTTTTCCCGGACGGCGATCATCACCGCTTCCATCCGCGAGTGAATCTGGAGTTTCTCCAGGATGTTCCGCACGTGGTTCTTGACCGTGTTCTCCGAGATGAACAATTCCTTGGCGATGTCCCGGTTGTTCATCCCCTTGGCCACCAGCTTGAGAACCTGCATCTCACGGTCGGTGAGCTTGGGCGCGGGGACCTGCTGCTCGGACCGCTCCTCACCGTCCCGCTTGGCCAGCGCCGCGAACTCGGTGAGCAGCTTGGCGGCCATGGACGGGTTGATCAGTGACTGCCCGCCATGCACCGCCCGGACCACGTCCGCGACCTCGTCCAGAGGGATGTCCTTGAGCAGGTACCCACTGGCCCCGGCGCGGATGGCCTCGAAAAGGTCCGCTTCCTCGTCACTGATCGTCAGCATGACGATCTTCGAGCTGGGGGCCACTTCCTTCATCGCCCGGCAGGCCTGGATGCCACTGCTCTTGGGCATCCGGATGTCCATCAGGACAACGTCGGGCAGCGCCTCGCCCGCCTTCGCCACCGCCTCCGTCCCGTCGCTGGCCTCACCGACCAGCTCGATGTCATCCTCGGCGGCGAGGACCATCTCCAGCCCCCGGCGGAACAGGGCATGATCGTCCACGATGAGAGCACGGATCGGATCGGATGCCGGGGCATCCGCTGAACCGGCGCTGGCCTGGAGATCCGTGCCTGCCCCGGAAACAGTCGTTACCGCGGGGTCTCCGCCCATGGCGCCTCCTCTCTGACCCTGCGTCAAGGCGTGATGCTCTCGCCGTGATCGGTACTGGGGCTTACGGGTACTTCTGCGGGACGCCCGCACAGGGCTTCCCGGTGCCGCTGCCGACGGGAAGGGTCCTGCGCGGCGCCCCCACCGCGTCAAACTCTGGCGCAGCGGGGGCACACGCGCAAACCGGGGCTCGCCAACCCGGCATTTCGGCGGGCTACCCTCGGCAAAGCAGCCTCACCAGCACATCAGTTCCCTGCTGCCCCTCGGTTCAGTCCACCGGCACGTGCCGGCCCATCGTGCGGACCGACGCGGCGGCCTCGTCCTCGACCAGCCGGATCACCCCGTAGTCGTAACCACGCCTGCGGTAGACCACACTCGGCAGGTGGCATGTCTCGTCCCGGAACAGGAAGAAGTCGTGTCCCACGAGTTCCATCTCCAGCAGCGCACGGTCGATGGTCATCGGCGTCGCGGAATGGAACTTCTCCCGGACCACGAGCGGCCCGTCGCCCTCCGTCGCGATCGGCACGACCCCGTCCCGCTGCAGCTCGTCATCGGGCCAGTCGTCCCCGGGCTCCCGCCGGGCGGCCCCGCCGGCCGCCGCCGTCGCGGATGCCGGGCTTCCCGCGCCGGGGGCTGGCCCCGGGCCGGCGAACTCCGGGTCCGGGGCGCCGGCGGGCGCGATACTGCCGGGAACACCCGCAGGCTGCGCGGCCAGCGCCACCACCGGCGTGACGTGTGCCGAGTTCCGTGTCTTGCGCCGGTCACCGGCGCGGCGCATATGGGTCTCGAGCTTGGCCAGCGCCCGGTCGAGCGCCTGGAATCGGTCGTCAGCGGCTGCCTCGGCCCGGATCACCGGGCCCCGCGAGGACAGCGTCAGCTCGACGCGTTCCCGCTGGGCGGACTGGCGGGGATTACGTTCCAGGGTTACTTCCACATCGATGCTGATGGTCTTCTGGTCGAGTTTCACGATCTTGTCCAGCTTGGCCGTGGCGTACTCGCGGAAGCGCTCCTGGATACTCGTGCGCCGACCCCGGAAGATGATGTCCACGTGGGAAACCCCCTTCGACCTTCTCGTGTGAAGTGACACCCGCCCGGCCGACCTGGTCTTCGTCCCCACATCCGCCTGCTGAGGGGTTCGCGGCCTGTCGCCACTACAACCCTTCTCCCGGTCCGGGAAACATCTGGTCTCCCGGGGGGGCAGGACTTACTTCTAAGCCGCACCGTGATCGGTTGACGACAAGTCGCCTTACGTGGGCCGTTTCGCCTGCGGCTGGCATCGGCTTGCCTAGCCGGGCTCCCCGCAGCGGGCGGGGAACCCTGCACGGCGCAACCACGGACCCGGACGGGTGCCATATCCCGACGCTAGCCTGCCCGGGCCCAGATGTCAGGAGCGCGGAGTGTCTTCTTCGACACCCCAGGGCACCTGGGCTGATGACCCATTCGGGAGCAAAGTGGCGGCGGGCCTGATTTCACCACGCAGGCAGGTGCGGCACATCACCAGCCCGGGCCGGTCCCGCCACGGTCAGCCCGGGTAGGTCACCGCACGGCCTGGCGCGAACTGGGTCCACAGCTCACCGAGACCCAGGGACCGGGCCATGTTCCCGGTCTGCAGGCCGGCGAACAGCTCGTTGTCCGGGCCCGCCGCGGCGATCGACGTCATGTCCGGCTCGATGCCCTGAGAGGAGGAGCGGTCCCCGTCCACCGGCACCTCCTCCAGCTGGGGGCCAGGGGGTGCCTGGTTCACGATCAGCAGATGATCCGCGTCATACCAGCTCAGCGCGCTGGGATAGGCCAGGTCCGCGCCGATCTGCCCGGCACTGGACAGCATCACCTGGCCGTTCGACTGGAAGATGGCGCCCAGGAGCACCTCCTTCTCCGGACCGCTGCCACCGCTCGCGTGGGTGCTCACGCTGGCGATCATGGCGACCCGCACGCCGTCGGGGGCGACGCGCAGCGTGGTCACCGCCCGGATGTTCGGCGGCAGGCCTACGATGCGCTTGCCCCCGGAGGGGCCCAGGTCCCACACCCGGGGCTTGCCGCCTGACGATCCCGTGGCCCACAGGTGGTCGCTGCGGTCCCAGCTCAAGGACGTGATCGTCGTGCCGGTCATCCGGGCCTGCAGGGCCCGCGCGGGGTCGCTGGCGTGCGGCTTCGCCGCCGCGTCCAGGGAACTCGTGTAGAGCGTCGTCCCCCCGACACCTGCCAGGTAACGCCGGTCCCGTGAGACGGCGATGTCGGTCAGAGGGACCTGGCCGGTTCCCGCCTGGCCCGGCACCGCCCTGCTGCCCTCCTGGCCGAGCGCGCGCACCGCGCCGTTGCTGCCCAGGAAGTACAGGTCCTCCTGCCTGGGCGGCTCGAGCGCAGGCTGCGGGTAGTCGCGGCGGCTCAGCACCGCGCTGCTCGCGCCGGGCGGAGTCCACACGTGCCCGTTGACCTCCAGCTTGACCGCCTGGATCGCCGCCGATCCGTACGACGAGCTGGTCAGCGTCCAGACCAGCTGCGACGCCATCTGGGCCAGCGACGTCGGACTGGTCGCGGACTTGGGCATGGTCAGATCGACCACGGCGGTCTTGCTCCCCGGCAGGATCTGCACCGGGTGGCCCGGCACTGGCGCGGCGGCCGGCGGGAACGCGGACAGCACCGCTCCCCTCAGCCAGCCTGCCGGGCTGACCAGCAGGGCCCGGACCAGATCGGCGGCCGGGTCCGACGAGTTGACCGGCACGAAGACCGGGTCGGGCACCAGGTCCCTGCCGTCGGGGTCCAGGTAGTAGAGGTTGCGGGGCTGGTAGTCCAGCTGGAACAGGTCCTTGGCGAGCAGGAGCTCGCTGGACGGCTGGCTCACGCCACCGGAGGGCAGCGTGGCGATCCGCCATTGCCGGTTCACCCGCTGCAGGGTGAACTCCTGGTTCAGCAGTGCCCGGCCGCCTTGCGTCGGGATGTACTGCCCGCTGACGCTGACCTTGCCCAGTTCCTTCGCGGTGATCTCGACCACGGCCGTGTTCTGCGACCCGAAAGGCCGCCGGCTGGGCAGGATCGTGGGCGACTGCGCGATCACGGTGACCGCGGGTCCCGGGCCAGGCTGCCACGACCGGCTGGCGGACCTGGTGAGGTATTTGCGGGCGATCGCGTGGTGATCACCGAAATCGGCGCTGGCCAGCAGGAAGTTCTGGACTATCAGCGACGGGCTCAGGCCGGACGCCGGTCCGCTCATGATCAGCCCGCAGCAGTCCGTGCCCTGCTGCTCGCCGCCGGTGCCCGCCGGCCGCGCCGTGTGCTGAAGCAGCCCGCTGGTCGGCACGTCGGCACACCCGGCCGCCAGGGTCGCGCAGGCCAGCCCGGCCGCGAACCAGCGAAACAGCCGCCCCGCCTTAGCCATTGACCGTGCCCGTGCTGCCCGGGACTTCCGGCTCGGTTCCCGTCCGCTGGGTTCCGGCCGGCTGGACCCCGGCGTACCCGGCACCGCTGAACCCGCTGCCGGCCAGCCCGGGGCCGGCCGGGGCCGGGCTCATCCGGAGCGGCAGCGGCGCATGGATGAGTTCCGGGCCCGGCTCGGCCTCGTCCGGCCCGAGCGGCAGCGGGGAGCCAGCCAGTTCCTCCCCGGCGGTACGGGGCAGGGTCAGCCGGAAGACTGAGCCTTTTCCGCATTCCCCCCAGGCCTGCAGCCAGCCGTTGTGGAGCCGGGCGTCCTCGAGCGCGATGGCCAGGCCGAGCCCGGTGCCGCCGGTGGTGCGGGCCCGCGCGGGGTCCGCCCGCCAGAACCGGTCGAACACCATCTGCTGCTCGACGGGCCCGAAGCCCACGCCGTGGTCGCGGACGGCCACCGCCACGGCGTCCCGGTCCCCCGCCACGGTGACCACCACATCCCGTCCCTCGCCGTGCTCGACCGCGTTGTCGAGCAGGTTGCGCAGGATGCGCTCGACCCGGCGCCGGTCCACCTCGGCGACGCAGGGCTCGGGAGGCAGCCGGAAATCGATCCGGGTCCCCCGCCGGGCCGCGAGCTGCTCGGCGTCGGCCGCGGCCCGCCGGACGAGGTCACACACGTCAGCGGACTCCGCGTCCAGCGTGGCCGCGTTGGCATCGTAGCGGCTGATCTCGAGCAGGTCGGCGAGCAGCTCCTCGAAGCGCTCCAGCTGGCCTTCCAGCAGTTCCGCCGACCGGGCCGCGGCGGGCATGAGCTGCTCCCGGGCCGCGAACAGCACATCCGCAGCGATCCTGATCGTGGTCAGCGGGGTACGGAGCTCGTGCGACACGTCGGATACGAACTGCCGCTGGACCTTGGACAGCTCCTGCAGCTCGAGCAGCTTCTCCTGGAGGCTGGCCCCCATGTCGTTGAACGACCGGGCCAGGGCGGCCAGGTCATCCGTGCCGCGGACCGGCATCCGCTCGTCCAGCTGGCCGTCGGACAGCCGCTTGGCCGCCCCGGCCGCCTCCCGGATCGGGAGCACTACCCAGCGGGTGACCAGGGAGACGATCCCGACCAGCAACGCCACCAGGGCCAGGCCGCCGAACAGCATGGCGTGCTGAACCAGGCTCAGCGTGGCCTGCTGCTGGTCCAGCGGGAACAAGTAGTAGAGCTGGTCTCGGCCGTTGATCACGCCGCCGATGGCCAGACCGGGCGCGGGCGCACGGTCGTGCAGGTAACGCATGAGGGTGGGGGTGGACCAGAGCTCCTCCGTCCGTCCCTGCTGCTGCTCTTCGGTCACCGCGTGGGTCAGCGTGTCGGGGATACTCGCGGCGCTGAGGTTCTGGTTTGCGGAGGTTCCGGCGAAGGCGGAATCCCCGGACGGCTGGGCGAGGATCACCACATCGAAGTTGTCGCCAGGCCCGCTCAGGGCCTGCAGCCTCGAGGCCAGCGAGAGCAGCGATTTCACCCGGTCCCCGGCTGAGCCCTCCAGGCCGGCGGAGTCCTTGGCCACGTTCAGGCCCTCGCTGAGCTGGTGCGCGCCGGAGGTCCGCGCGCTGTTCAGCAGCCCGCTCTCGATCTCCTGGACCAGGAAGAAACCGAGGACCGTGACTACCACCACGGAGATCACCGCGGTGGTGGCGACCACGCGCAACTGGAGGGAGCGGTGCCAGCGCCGGCGCATCCGCCCGGCGACCACCCGGGCCCGGCGGTCCAGCGTGCGCAGGGCCCGGCGCACCCGCGGCGGCAGCCGCCGGCCAGCCCGGCGGACGAACGACGCGAATCGGGAACCACCAGGTAGCCGGCCCAGTCCCAGGCGGGGCAGCGCCGCCACGGGGCCGGTGGCCGCGCCGCCAGGCGGGCTGACGCTGCCCACGGTGAGCCTGCCCGCCGGCCCGCCGTCACCGGGCACGCCGCCACTGGGCAGTCCGCTACCGCGCGGCCCTCGCCCCGCGTCGCTGCTGCTCGCTGCCCCCTCCATCGCCCTTCTTCACGCTGATCGGGTACTGCCCGGCCTGCTGACCCGCGGGCCCGGCCGGGGCCGGCTCCTTGATCAGGCCGGTCCTGCCTTATAACCCACGCCGCGTACGGTCACCACGATCTCCGGATGCTCCGGGTCCTTCTCGATCTTCGCCCGGAGCCGCTGCACATGAACGTTGACCAGCCGGGTGTCCGCCGCGTGCCGGTAACCCCAGACCTGCTCCAGCAGGACCTCGCGGGTGAACACCTGGCGCGGCTTGCGGGCCAGCGCCACCAGCAGGTCGAACTCCAGCGGGGTCAGGCTGACCGGCCGCCCGTTGCGCTTGACCGAGTGCCCGGCCACGTCGATCTCGACGTCCACGATCTGGAGCATCTCGGGCGCCGGATCGTCGGTCCGGCGGAGCCTGGCCCGGACCCGCGCGATCAGTTCCTTCGACTTGAACGGCTTGACGATGTAGTCATCCGCGCCGGACTCGAGTCCCAGGACCACGTTGACAGTGTCGCTCTTGGCGGTCAGCATGACGATGGGCACACCTGATTCGGTGCGGATCTGCCGGCAGACGTCGATGCCGTCGATGCCCGGCAGCATCAGGTCGAGCAGCACGAGGTCGGGGTGGGTGTCGCGGAACACCTCCAGCGCCTTGTCCCCGTCGGAGACGAAGGTGGGCTCGAACCCCTCGCCCCGGAGCATGATGCCGAGCATCTCGGACAGGGCAGCGTCGTCATCGACGACGAGGACACGACCTTTCATGGGCCTCATAGTTCCACGGAAACATCGGTAAGCGCACTCTTCCGCGGAGCCGGAGGAGCACCTAGCAGACGTAGGTTACCCGCAGTGACGGGTCGCGTAATACCGCGCTCAGTTATCAGCGCACTGACCAGGGCAGCCGGGGTGACATCGAAGGCGGGGTTATACGCAGCGCTGCCAGCGGGCGCGATCGCCTGGCCGCCGAGGGTGGTCACCTCCCCGGCCTCACGGTGCTCCACGACGATGTCACTGCCAGTAGCCGTCCCGAAGTCGATCGTGGACACCGGCGCCACCACCACCAGCGGTACGCCGTGATGCCGCGCGAGCACCGCGAGGCTGTAGGTGCCGACTTTGTTGGCCACGCTGCCGTCTGCGGCGATGCGGTCCGCACCGGTGAGCACCACATCCACGGCCCCGCTGGCCAGCAGCCCCGCGGCCGCGGAGTCAGGCAGCACCGCGTAGTCGATGCCCGCCCGCTGCGCTTCGTAGGCGGTGAGGCGGGCCCCCTGGAGCAGGGGACGGGTCTCATCCACCCAGAGGCGGGCCAGCCGCCCGGCCCGGTGCGCGGCCAGGATCACCGCGAACGCCGTCCCGCCGCCTGCGGACACCAGCGCGCCGGTGTTGCAGTGCGTGAGCACCCGGGCGGCCTCCGGTATGAGGCTGAGGCCATGCCGGGCCATGGCCGCGCTGGCGGCGGCGTCGTCAGCCGCAATGGCCCGCGCCTCGTCCAGTGCGGCACCGGGAGCGGACCGTTGCGGATCTTGGTTGTGCGCGCTCGCCGCGGCGGCGCGGGCGGCCTGGTACGCGGCCAGCGCACGGCGGGTGCCCCAGGCCAGGTTCACCGCGGTCGGCCGGGCCTCGCAGAGCAGCCGGGCCGCGGCGTCCACGTCGTCGCCCCGGCTAGCCGCCAGTGCCACGCCGAACGCACCGGCCACGCCGAGCACCGGGGCGCCACGGATCACCAGGCGCCGGATCGCGTCCACCAGCTCGGGGACGTTTTCGCAGATGACGACCTGTTCTTCGGCCGGAAGCCGGGTCTGGTCGAGCAGGGCGACAGCCGGCCCGCGGGGCGGGTCGAGCCATTGCAGCGCGGGCACGGTCATGATCTGAGTCTGCCCCCGGGCCCGGCCAGGTCGACGCGCGGGCACCGGGCCGCGCAGGCCAGGCCCGGGCCCGCGCTGTTCCGCTGGCCCGACTTCATGACACCCCCGCTTCGTGCGAGTATGGGCGCCAGCGGGGACGCGGGGGCAAGCCCGGCTATCGGCGAGCAGTTCGGCGGCCGCGTGCCGCGAAGGAGAACCATGACAGACACTCCGTCGTCGGACGTGCCAGGGGACGGGCAGGCCGGGCGGCCCCAGCCATGGTTCCCGCCCGGCGGCGGGCATGCCCCGGGCGCGCCGCCACCGGGGCCCCCCGGAACAGAGCAGCCAGGAACCGGCCAGCCCGGAACGCAGCCGCCCGGCTCCGGCGCGCAGGATCTGCCCGGCTGGCCCGGATGGGGCCAGCAGGGCTACGGCCAGCAGGGCTACGGCCAGCCACCTCCCGGCCAGTGGTCACGTTACGGCGAGGCGGCGCCCAAGCCAGGCGTGATCCCGCTCCGGCCCCTGGGGGTCGGCGAAATCCTGGACGGGGCCTTCGCCTCCATCCGCCGTAACCCCAAAGCCATCCTGGGCCTGGCCGCCGTCGTCATGACTATCTCGGCGGTCATCTCCGCGGTGATCACCAGGACCCTGCTCAACCTGGGCAGCATCAACCTGCCCAGCCAGGGACAGCAGCTGACGCCAGCCCAGGCCACCCACCTGATCGGCCGGTTGGTCGCGGTGGCGCTCCCTGCGTTCGGGGTGACCGTGCTGCTCACCTACATCGTGCAGGCCATCCTGGCCGGGCTCCTCGCGCCGATCATCGCGCGCGCAGTCAGCGGCCAGCAGATCAGCGCCGCAGATGCGTGGCGCGCCACCCGCCCGCGGCTGCCCAGCCTGCTGCTGGCCGCGTTGCTAGTGCTGCTGGCGGGTCTCGGGCCGTTGCTCATCGTCGGCCTCATCGCGGGCGCCGCCGCCCTGGCCGGCGCGCCAGCCCCGGTTTACGCGGTCATCGCCGCGCTGGGACTCGTGGCCCTGGTGCTCACCATCTGGTTCTCGACCATGCTGAGCCTGGTCACGCCCGTCGTGGTGCTGGAGAACGCGAACCCCGGCCGGGCCCTGGCCCGGTCCTGGCGGCTGGTGAACCGCAGCTTCTGGCGGGTCTTCGGCATCACGCTGCTGGCCGGGCTGATCGTGGCCATCGCGGGCGGCATCCTGCAGCTCCCGTTCACTCTCCTCGGCGCGGCGGCGGGCAGCGGCGTCGGCACAACCGTGATCATCGTGATCGGCACCATCGCGGCGGGCACCGTGACCCGGCCGATCACCGCCGGCGTGACAGTCCTGCTCTACGTGGACATGCGCATGCGTAAGGAAGGCCTGGACCTGGCGTTGCGGACCGCGTCCGGAACCGGCCAGCCTGGCTCGGGGGCTTCCGGCAATGGCCAGCCCGGCCCGCTCGGGGACGACTTCGCCACGGTGTGGCGGCCGCCGTCGGCCAGCCCGCCGCCGGCCGCACCTCCCACGGCCGCGGGGGCCCCGCCGCCGTGGTGACCTCGGGGGGGCCGGGCGGCTCCCTGACGGGCCGGGCGGCCGGGCAGCGGCTGGCCCGCGCCGAGCTGTCGAAGACCATCTACCACCCGCACGAGCCACTGGCCCAGCGGATCCTGAACGGGATCGGCGACCTGCTGAGCGACCTGTCCCGGGCAGGCCGGGCCTTCCCGGGCGGCTGGTGGGCGGCGGTCGCGCTGGCCGCGCTGCTGGCCGCGCTCATCACCGTGGTGGTGAGCCGGACCGGCCCGCTCGCCCGGTCCCGCCGGTCGGCGGGCCAGCTGATGGCCGGCCCCGGCACGCTCAGTGCCGCCGATCACCGGCTGCAGGCCAGGCGTCTGGCTGCCGCCGGCGACTACGCGGGGGCCATCCTCGAACGGGTCCGGGCGATCGCCCGTGAACTGGATGAGCGGGCAGTGCTCACCCCGAGGGCCGGCCGCACCGCGAACGAGATGGCCGGGGAAGCCGCCACAGCACTGCCCGCAGAGACCGCTGCGCTCCGTGACGCGGCCCTCATGTTCGACGGCATCTGCTACGGCGAGCGGCCCGGTACCCCGGAGGGCTACGCGCTGGTCAGCGAGCTGGACGAGCGGATCAGCGCCGCCCTCCCGAGGCCCGGGGCCAGTCTGGCCGGAGCCGGACTGGCCGGCTCTGGACTGGCCGGCTCCGGCCAGGCCGGAGCCGCGGGCGCAGCCGGAGCTGGTGCGGGAACGCCCCCGGGCGGGCCGAGATGACCGGACCGGCCCCGGTCCTGGCCGGGACCGCGGGCCCGGTCACGCCCGCAGGCGCCCGCCGGCCCGGCGCTGGCCTCGCCGGCCCGGCCGCCCCGGCGCCGCGCGGCCCGCTGCAGCGCTGGCGGGCACCGCTCATCGTGCTGGCGCTGGTACTGCTGGGCGGCATCGTTGTCGCCCTGCTGACACCGCCGGCGCCCACCACCGGCTACCTCGATCCCGGCAATCCCGGATCGCAGGGCAGCCGGGCACTCGCCGCCCTCCTGGCCCATCGCGGCCAGCCAGTGAACCGGGCGGGCAGCGTGCCCGCGGCCCTCGCGGCGGTCCGGGCCGGGACAGCCCGGGCCGGGACAGCCCGGGCCGGCCCGGGCCGCAGCGCCACGCCCGGCCGGGCCCCGGCGCTGATCATCACCAGTCCTTACCTGCTCCGCCCGGGACAGCTGAGCGCGCTGACCCGGCTGCCCGGGAACCTGATGGTGGTGGAGCCGGACAGCGCCGTGCTGGCCGCGCTGAACGCGCGGCCCGCGAGGGCGCCAGGGGGCACGGCCGCGCCCCGGGTCACGGTGGCAGGCGCCGACGAGGTCCGCCCGGTCCGCCCCGGCTGCAGCCTGGCCTCAGCGTCCGTGGCGGGTGATGCTGCCATGGGCGGCGTCCTGATGCAGGTCCGCAGCGCGGCCGAAACCGCGGGCACAGGCCCAGGCACGGGCGCCGGGCAGTGCTATCCGGTGGATGGCCACCCCAGCCTGGTCCGTTACCGGGCCGCGGGCCGCACGGTCACCCTGCTGGGCAGCGGCGTGCCGCTGACCAACGCGGCCCTGGCCCAGCGTGGCAACGCGGCCCTGGCGCTGAACCTGCTGCGTGGCAGCCCGCGGCTCGTCTGGCTGGTGCCCAGCCCGCCCGCCGTCACCGCGGCCGGGCGGAAATCCCTGTTCCAGGAGATCCCCGGACCGGCCTACCTGGTGACGGTGCAATTGTTCGTGGCGGCCGGGCTCGCGGCGCTCTGGCGCACGCGGCGGCTCGGCCCGCTGGTCGCCGAGCCGCTGCCGGTCGTGGTCCGCGCGTCGGAGACCGTGGAGGGGCACGGCCGGCTATACCGGTCCCGGCGGTCCCGCGGCCGGGCCGCCGAGGTGTTGCGCGACGCGGCCCGGCACCGGATCACCGGCCGGCTCGCGCTGCCAGCCGGCGCGGACGCCGGCGCGGTGTGCACCGCGGTGGCCACGCTGACCGGACGCGAGCCCGGCGCGGTACAGGCCATCCTGTACGGGCCGGGCCCCCGCGACGACGCGGCGCTCGTCGCGCTGGGGCAGGATATTGACGCCCTCGAGGGAGAGGTACGCACGCAGTGACCGCCGAATACCAGGCCCTGGACGCCGACGTGCGGGGCGCGCTCGAAGCGGTCCGCACCGAGGTTGGCAAGGCCATCGTGGGCCAGGACCCGGTAGTGACCGGCCTGGTTATCTGCCTGCTCTGCCGGGGTCACGTCCTGCTCGAGGGCGTGCCGGGGGTCGCGAAGACCCTGCTGGTGCGCTCGCTGGCCGCCGCGCTGTCGTTGCGTAGCACCCGGGTCCAGTTCACCCCGGACCTGATGCCGGGCGACGTGACGGGCTCGCTGGTCTACGACGCGAAGACGGCCCTGTTCCAGTTCCGCGAAGGCCCGGTGTTCACCAACCTGCTGCTCGCCGACGAGATCAACCGGACGCCGCCGAAGACGCAGGCCGCGCTGCTCGAAGCCATGGAGGAGCGGCAGGTGTCAGTGGAAGGCGAGCCG
The DNA here is from genome assembly GCA_963782185.1 of uncultured Actinomycetes bacterium. Taxonomy (GTDB): domain Bacteria; phylum Actinomycetota; class Actinomycetes; order Streptosporangiales; family Streptosporangiaceae; genus RYN-230. Next base: position 79,718 of record CAWAJB010000007.1, on the reverse strand, counting down.
CGGCCGCTGCCCGAGCCGTTCCTGGTGGCCGCGACCCAGAACCCGGTCGAGTACGAGGGCACCTATCCCCTGCCCGAGGCGCAGCTGGACCGCTTCCTGGTCAAGCTCACCGTCGGGCTGCCCGGCCGGGACGACGAGATGGCGATTCTGGCCCGGCACGCGGCCGGGTTCGACCCCGCCAACCTCGCGGCCACCGGGATCAGGCCGGTGGCCGGCCCGGCCGAGCTGGCCGCGGCGTCCGCCGCGGTCCGCGAGGTCCGGGTGGCCGCCGAGGTGGCCGGATACATCGTGGACCTGTGCCGGGCCACCCGGCAGTCCCCGTCGCTGCGCCTGGGCGTGTCCCCGCGCGGGGCGACCGCCCTCCAGGCCACCAGCCGGGCCTGGGCCTGGCTGGCGGGCCGCGACTACGTCACTCCGGACGACGTGAAGGCGCTAGCCCGGCCGACGTTGCGGCACCGGATCCAGCTCCGGCCCGAAGCCGAGATCGAGGGCGCCTCGGCGGACGGTGTGCTGGAAGCGGTCCTCGCCTCCGTCCCCGTGCCCCGGTGACCGCCTGATGGGCCCGGGGGCTGCCCGATGGCGCTGACCGGCCGCGCGGCGGCGGCGGCGCTGCTCGGCGCCCTGGTCGTGCTCGGCGTGCGGACCTGGCCGGCCCTGGTGGCCACCAACGCCGTCCTGCTCGCCGGGATCCTCGCCGACCTGGTGCTGGCAGCCAGCGTGCGGCGGCTGCGCATCACGCGGTCCGGTGACACCCGGGTGCTGCTGGGCGAGTCCGCCCGGGTCATAGTCACCGTGCAGAACCCGGGCCCCCGGCCGTTGCGGGCCCGGGTCCGGGCCGCCTGGCCGCCGAGTGCGCACGCGGAGCCGGGCCAGGTGACGCTCACCGTCCCGGCGGGGGGCCAGGCCACGGCAGCCGGCACGCTCACACCGGACCGGCGCGGCGACAAGCTGTCGGCGGCGGTCATCGTGCGCTCGTTCGGGCCCCTAGGGCTGGCCGCCCGGCAGGGCCGCCACGGCGCGGCGTGGACCGTGCGGGTCCTGCCGCCATTCGGCAGCCGCCGGCACCTGGGCGAGAAGCTGTCCCAGCTGCGCCAGCTCGACGGCCAGCACCGCTCGCTGCTGCGCGGGCCGGGGACCGAGTTCGACTCGCTGCGCGAGTACGTCATCGGTGACGACGTCCGCTCGATCGACTGGCGGGCGGCAGCCCGCCGCGGAGACGTGATGGTCCGCACCTGGCGGCCCGAACGGGACCGGCGCATCCTGGTGGTCCTGGATACCGGGCGGACCTCGGCGGGCCGGGTCGGCGGCATCCCCCGGCTGGACGCGTCGATGGACGCCACCCTGCTCCTCACCGCGCTCGCGGCCCGGGCCGGGGACCGGGTCGACCTGATCGCGTTCGACCGCCGGCTGCGGGCCAGGGTCCTGGGCGCCCCGCGGTCCTCGGTGCTGGCCTCGTTCACCACGGCCATGGCGCCGCTGGACGCCGAGCTGACCGAGACCGACATGGCGGCGCTGGTCAGCGCGGTGCTGACCGTGGCCCGGCACCGCTGCCTGGTGGTGCTGCTGACCGACCTCAACCCGGCGGTGATCGAGGAGGGCCTGCTGCCCCGTCTGGGCCCGCTCGTGTCCCGGAACATGGTCATGATCGCGGCGGTGGCCGACCCGCGGGTGGCGGAGATGGCCGCCGCCCGAGGCGACGTGGCCCGTCTCTACGACGCCGCCGCGGCCGAGAACGCCCTGGCCCAGCGGCGGCGGATCTCGGCCCTGCTGCGCCGCCACGGCGTCAGCGTGGTCGACGCCCCGCCCGGCCGGCTGCCGTCCGCGCTGGCCGACGCGTACCTGGACCTGAAGTCCGCCGGCCGCCTCTGAAGTCCGCCGGCCGCCGCTGACGGACTCGCCCGCCGCTGACGGACTCGCCCGCCGCTGGCGATTTTCCCGCCCTAACGGTCCGTCCGGCAGCGGTCAGGCCGGCCGCCGGATCACTCCATCAGCCGGCCACCGGGCTACCCGGCCACGGGGACGGTATCGGGCGCGAACTCCATGTCGGGGCTGGCCCCGGTGGCGGCCGCGCGCCGCCCGAACACGATCACGTAGCCCAGGAACAACGCTTCGGCGACCGCCCCGATGCCGATCCGGGCCCAGGCGGGAAGCGCCGAGGGAGTCACGAACGCCTCGATAAGCCCGGAGAACAGCAGCACCACGATGAGCCCGAGCGCGATCGTCAGCGAGGACCGGCCCTCCTCGGCCAGCGCCCGCCCGCGCGGCCGGGGCCCGGGGTCGATGATGCTCCAGCCGAGCCGCAGCCCCGCCGCCGCCGCCAGGAACACGGCGCTCACCTCGAGCATCCCGTGCGGCAGGATCAGGGTGAAGAACAGCCCGCCGCGGCCGTGCGCGACCATCAGGCCACCCTCCACCCCGGCGTTGGCCGCGTTGCCGAACAGGACCAGCAGCGTAGGCAGCCCGAGCAGCACCCCGAACACCAGCGCCTCCGCGGCGACCCACACGTTGTTGGTCCACACCTTCGCGGCGAACGAGCTGGCGGCGTACTGCGAGTAGTAGTTCCGGAACTGGTGGTGCACCAGCTGGCGGACATCGTTCCCCGGGAGCAGCGCGGCCTGGACCGCCGGCGAGCGGGCCACCCACCAGCCCAGCAGTACCCCCACCAGGATCGAGCCGCCCGCGCAGCCCGCCCACCACCAGCGGGCCCGGTAAGCCATGGCCGGGAACGACACCAGGGCGAAGCGGCTCAGCGCCGACCAGGCGGGCACGTGCGAGCCGGTCACCGAGGTCCGGGCCTGGGCGACCCGGCTGGACAGCCGGGCGGCGAGCGCCGGGTCGTGGCCGGCCGACCGCAGCACGGACAGGTGCGTGGTGGTCCGCTGGTACAGCGTGACCAGCTCGTCAACCTCGTCGCCGGTCAGCCGCCGGCGGCGCCGGACGAGTTGGTCTAGCCTGGCCCAATCGGCCTGGTGTGCGGCTACAAAGGCGTCGACGTCCACTCCAGGCAGCCTACTGACCGCCAGCCCACCGGCAGGCGGCCCGGCAGGGCAGTTCACCGGCAGGGCAGCCTGCCGGCGGGGCAGCCTGCCGACAGGGCAGTTCACGGGCAGCGCAGCCCACGGGCAGGCAGCCGCTGACAGACTGGGGAGCCGCGTGGCCGAGGTGATCACCGGCGAGGCCGTCGTCATCGACGTGCCGTTCGCCCGCTTCCCGAGCCGCACCCTGGCCCTGATCATCGACATCGCGGTCCAGCTCGTGCTGCTGTTCGGGCTGGGCGGGGTGGCGCTGGCCGCCGGGGCGGGCGGGAGCCTGGACGCCGCGGCGGTCGCGGCGATCTCCCTGACCGCCTCCGTGGCGATCATCGTGGGCTACCCAACGCTGTGCGAGACGCTGAGCCGGGGCCGGTCGCTGGGCAAGCTGGCCCTGGGCCTGCGCGTGGTGAGCGACGACGGCGGCCCCGAGCGGTTCCGCCAGGCGCTGATGCGGGCCCTGGCCGGGGTGCTGGAGATATGGCTGACGCTGGGGTTCATCGCGCTGCTCACCTCGCTGCTGTCGTCGGGCGGCAAGCGCCTCGGCGACATCTTCGCCGGCACGTTCGTCATTACCGAGCGGCTGCCAGGGCGGCGGGGCACGACGGCCCCCATGTCGGCCCTGCCGCCGGCCCTGGCCGCGTGGGCGGCCTCGGCCGAGCTGTCCGGGCTGACCGACGCCACGGCCGAGACCGCCCGCCAGTACCTGAGCCGCTACTACGACTTCACCCCGGCGACCCGGGAAGAGTTCGGCCGCCGGATCGCGGCCGCGGCGGCCGCGCAGGTGACCCCGCCCCCGCCGCCGGGCACCAGCCCGCCCGACTACCTGTCGGCGGTGCTCGCCGAGCGCCGGGACCGCGCGCACGCCCGGATCACCGCCCAGACCGCCAGCCCGGGCCCGGCCGCCGCGGCCGCCCCAGCCAGCACGGGCTCACCCGCCGACGCCGGCCCGGCCACGGCGGACCGCCCGGCCGCACCCGCCGCGCCCACCGCACCGGCCACACCCGCCAAAGCCACCACAGAGGATCTACCAGTCACAGAGGACCCACCAGCCCCGCACACCGGCACCGCGGCTCCTCGGCCCGGCGGCTTCCTCCCCCCTCGCTGACGCACGGCCCGGCTCCCGAGCCGACCTTTCCCGCGTAACGTGCGCTCCGCTATCCGATTTGTCCGATTTGGACGCACCATCCACGGGAAAAGTGGCCGCGGCCGACGTGGGAGGGATGCCCGAGTGACTGGCGGTTCTGGAGTGACTCGGGGGACTGGGTGACTGGCGGGGACGGGTCACTGGCGGGGACGGGTGATCAGTGGGGCAGGGCAGTGCCAGTTAAGGCTGCTGCCAGGAGTGGAGGTACTCCTGCTGGGCCTCGGTCAGCTCGTCGATGGCGGCACCCGTCGCGCCCAGCGCCAGCCGGGCGATCTCGTCGTCGATGGCGGCCGGGACCCGGTGCACGCCCGGCAGCAGCGTGCCGTGCTCACGAGCCAGCCAGGCCAGCACCAGCGCCTGGCCGGCGAATGACACGTCCATGACCATGGCCGGGTTGCCCTCCCCGGCGACCAGGTTGACGATCCGGCCCTCGGCCAGCAGCAGCAACCGGCGCCCGCCGGCGAGCACGTACTCGTCGGTGTGCGGCCGGACGCCGCGTTCCACGCTGACGGCCATCGCCGCCAGGGCCCGGACGTCCACCTCGACGTCGAAGTGGCCGGCGTTGGCCAGGATCGCGCCGTCCCGCATCGCGGCCATGTGCGGCGCCGTGATGACCTCACGAGATCCGGTCGCGGTGATGAACACCTCGCCGATCGGCGCGGCATCGGCCATCGGCAGCACCCGGTAGCCCTGCATCAGCGCGTCGAGCGCGCGAACCGGATCGACCTCGGTGACGATGACCTGCGCGCCGAGCCCCCGGGCCCGCTGCGCGATACCCCGGCCGCACCAGCCGTAGCCGGCCACCACCACGGTCCGGCCCGCCAGCATGATGTTGGTGGCCCGGAGGATCCCGTCGATGGTGGACTGCCCGGTGCCGTAGGTGCTGTCCAGCATCAGCCGGGTCCCGGTCGCGTCCGCCGCGACCGCGGGGAACGCGAGCGTCCCGTCGCTGGCCATCCGGCGCAGCCGGATCACCCCCGCCGTGGTGGACTCACACCCGCCCATCACCTTGCCGAGCAGGTCGGGCCGCTCGTCGTGGAGCGCCTCCATGAGGTCCCCGCCGTCGTCCACGACCAGGTCCGGGCCGGCGTCCAGGGCCCGGTGGATGTGCTCGGCGTAGGCCGCGCGGTCGGCACCGGCCCGGGCGAACACCACCGCCGCGCCGCAGGCGTCCAGCGCGGCCGCGATGTCGTCCTGGGTGGACAGGGGGTTCGACGCGGCCAGGTAGACCTCAGCGCCACCGGCCCGCAGGGCCTGGACCAGCACCGCCGTTTCCGCGGTCACGTGCAGGCAGGCCGCGACCGTCCGGCCCGACAGCGGTTTTTCCGCAACGAAGACCTCGCCGATGCCGGTCAGCACCGGCATCGACCGCTGAGCCCAGCCGATCCTGGCCAGGCCGGCCGCGGCCAGCCCGGCGTCCGCGATGTCGGACAGGACGCCGGGCGGCCGCTCGCTCATCGGTCGGTGATCTGGGTCAGTAGCGGTAGTGGTCGGGCTTGTACGGGCCCTCCACCGGCACGCCGATGTAGCTGGCCTGCTCCTTGGTCAGCTCGGTGAGCCGGACGCCCAGCGCGTCCAGGTGCAGCCTGGCCACCTTCTCGTCCAGGTGCTTGGGCAGCGTGTGCACGCCCACCGGGTACTGGTCCGCCTTGGTGAACAGCTCGATCTGGGCGATGACCTGGTTGGTGAACGAGTTCGACATGACGAAGCTGGGGTGCCCGGTCGCGTTGCCCAGGTTGAGCAGCCGGCCCTCGGACAGCACGATGATCGCGTGGCCGTCGCTGAACTGCCACTCGTCCACCTGCGGCTTGATGATCATCCGGCGGATCCCGGGAGTCCGGGCCAGGCCGGTCATGTCGATCTCGTTGTCGAAGTGGCCGATGTTGCCCACGATCGCCTGGTGCTTCATCAGGCGCATCTGGTCGGCGGTGATGACGTCCCGGTTGCCGGTGGCGGTGACGAAGATGTCCGCGGAGGCCACCACGTCGTCCAGCCGGGCCACCTGGAAGCCGTCCATGGCCGCCTGCAGCGCGCAGATCGGGTCGACCTCGGTCACGATGACCCGGGCGCCCTGGCCTCGCAGCGACTGCGCGCAGCCCTTGCCCACGTCGCCGTAGCCGCAGACCACCGTGACCTTGCCGCCGATCAGCACGTCGGTGGCACGCTTGATGCCGTCGATCAGCGAGTGGCGGCAGCCGTAGATGTTGTCGAACTTGGACTTGGTCACCGAGTCGTTCACGTTGATGGCCGGGAACGCGAGGGTGCCGGAGTTGGCCATCTCGTACAGCCGGTGCACGCCGGTCGTGGTCTCCTCGGTCACCCCGCGGATGCCCTCGGCCATCAGCGTCCACCGGTCCTTGCTGGTCTCCAGGGACTGGCGGAGCAGGCCCAGCACGACCTTCCACTCATCGGCGTCATCCTCGGCCGCGGAAGGGACGGCACCGGCGCCCTCATACTCGGCGCCCTTGTGCACCAGCATCGTGGCGTCACCGCCGTCGTCGAGGATCATGTTCGGGCCGTCGTCGCCCTCCCAGGTCAGCGCCTGGTTCGTGCACCACCAGTACTCCTCCAGCGTCTCGCCCTTCCAGGCGAACACGGGGATGCCCTGGGGGTCCTCCGGGGTCCCCTCCGGCCCGACCGCGATCGCCGCCGCGGCGTGGTCCTGGGTAGAGAAGATGTTGCAGCTGGCCCACCGGACCTGCGCGCCGAGCGCAGCCAGGGTCTCGATCAGGACAGCGGTCTGGATGGTCATGTGCAGCGACCCGGTGATCCGCGCCCCGCGCAGCGGCTGCGCGTCGGCGTACTCCTCCCGGACCGCCATCAGCCCCGGCATTTCGTGCTCGGCGAGCCTGATCTCCTTGCGCCCGAAGTCGGCGAGGGACAGATCGGCCACCTTGAACGGGACGGATTCGGCAGGCATGACACTCCTCAGCAGGGTCACGGATTTGGTCGGCTCACCCGACCGTACGGCACGTCCGGGCCCGGGCGCAGTACTCAGGCGGGTTTCTTAACAAGAGAATGTTAGATTCAGCCTATGCGGATCACGGAGGCCGCCCGGCGGCTCGGCACGTCCCCCCGGATGCTCCGCTACCGGGACGCGCTGGGCCTGCTGCCCCCGATGGGCCGCGTAGCGGGACGGGGTCCGGGCCACCGCCAGTTCCGCGACGAGGATGTGGCCGCGGTGGCGATGGCCCTGGATCTGGAACGGCGGCTGGACATCAGCCCGGCCGCGCTGGCCTTCGGCCTGCGGGTGCTGGCCGAGCCCGGGGTTCGCGCCCAGGTCGCCGAGTTGGGCCGGCGGATCGGGCGGGTCGCCCCGCCGCCGGGCAGCGCGCTGGAGTTCGAGAAGGAGCGCGCGCTCCGCCTCCTCAGCATGGGTCAGCGGCCGGTCCCCCGGCGCTGGCCAAGTGCCGCCGCTGGCGAGTCCCGGGCGCCCGCCTCCGGTTACCAGGCAGCGCCGCCCCGTTCCCCGTACTCCAGCGCAGCCATGCACTCCGGCGCAGCCCTGCTCCCCAGCGCCGCCTCCAAGCCGCCGTCCCCCACTCCGCCCCGCTGACTTCCCGGACCCCTCTGGCCCCCGGGCCTCCCCCGGGCCTCCCTCGGCCCCCGGACCACACTGGCCCTCCCCGGTACCCCGGTACCCCGGGCCCCAGGCCGGGCCGCGTGGACGCCGGAACCACACTTGATGCTAGGTGCCTGGGCGGCGGGGCCGGCGGACCGCGCGGATGGCCGGATCGGTGGCATCAGCCTTGCCCGGGCGGTAGATATCCGGCTCCAGGTAGATCATCTCGGCGATCGGCACCGCACTGCGGACCCGCCGCTCGGCCGCGTCGATCCCCGCGGCCACCAGCGCCGCGCTGTCCGCCCCGCTGATCGCGATCTTGGCCGCGACCAGCAGGCTCTCCGGGCCCATGTGCAGGGTCCGCAGGTGGATGACCCGCTGCACCTCCGGTCCGGATTCCAGGGCCGTGACGATGGCCCGCTCCGCCTCCGCGCCGGCCGACTCCCCGATCAGCAGGCTCTTCATCTCGACCGCCAGCACCGCCGCCACGCAGCCCAGCAGGACGCCGATGGCCAGCGAGCCCGCACCGTCCCAGACCCCGTTGCCGGTGATGACCGTCAGCGTCACGCCTGCGATAGCGAAGATGAGCCCGATGAGCGCGGCCAGGTCCTCGAGCAGGATGGCGGGCAGCTCAGGTGCCTTGGCCCGGCGGATGAACGCGGTCCAGCCGTTCCGGCCGCGGACCAGGTTGGTCTCGTGCACCGCGGTGCGCAGCGAGAAGCTCTCCAGCGCCATCGCGATGCCGAGGACCACGAAGGCCACCACCGGCGAGCGGATCTGCTCGGGGCTGATGATCTTGTGCACGCCCTCGTACAGGGAGAACACCGCGCCCACCGTGAACAGCACCACGGCCACGATGAACGCGTAGAAGTACCGTTCCCGGCCGAACCCGAACGGGTGCTCCTCGGTCTGGGCCTGCCGGGCCCGGCTGCGGCCGAGCAGCAGCAGCGCCTGGTTCCCGCTGTCCGCCAGGGAGTGCACCGACTCGGCGAGCATCGACGCGGACCCGGTGACTGCGAACGCCACGATCTTGGTGAGCGCGATGCCCACGTTCGCGCCGAGCGCGGCCAGGACCGCGCGCAGCCCTTCGGAGTGGGGTTCCGCCGTGTGCCCTTCCGGCACCTGCGCGTCAGGCAACTGCGCGTCCCAACACCTAGGCGATCCGTTCCTTCAGGTCGCCGATCACGGCGATCGGGCCGGGGTCGACACCAATCGCGATGCCCAGGTACACGGTGGCGTAGTCGATCAGCTGGATCAGGCTGGCCAGGCGCTGCAGCGTGGTCCCGCTGTCCGCGGCGAGCTCACTCACCCCGATCCCGTGCTGCTCCGCGAGCTCGGCGGTCACTTCGCGCCTGCGCGTCACCTGGGGATGCTCCTGGCTGTCACGGAGCAGGACCAGCCGGAGCGGCACCGCGGGCCGCGGGTCCTCGTCGTCCGGCACTACCGGGCCGTCGGCAGGCCATGGCGCGAACGGCCCGTCGAACACCACCACCTGGTTGTGGTTGGCCTCCGGCAGCAGCCCCGGGATCGCGGGATGCTTAGCGTTCTCGTTCAGCTGGCAGGCGAACCGGGTGGCCGCCACCCCCGTCAGCGGCGAACTGCCCCAGATCATCGGCAATGTCCCGGCCAGCTCCAGCGCGAGCGTCTTGGCCGGGTTCACGAACGATTCGCTGTCGGGGCGGCAGAGGTGCGAGACCCGCTCCAGCTCGGCGGCGGCATCCTCGAGGGCGGCCGCCGGGATGTCGGCCACACCGAGCCGGTCCGCGATCACCATCAGCGGCACGGCCAGGCCCCACAGCGTGAAGCGCGGCATGCCCGCAGGCTCGACCGCGATGAACGGGGCACGGGCCTGCTCGGCCATCTGGGCCAGCGGTGAGCCGACCCCGCCCACACCGATCAGCGGGCAGCCGCGGCGGATCGCCTCCTCCGCGGCTGACAGGGTCTCCTCGGTCCGGCCCGAGCAGGACACCGCGATGACCAGGTCGGCCGCGCCGACCCAGCCCGGCAGCCGGTAGTCGTGCTGCGCGATTACCGGGGAGGCAGAACCGGGCCCGCAGACCGCCGCGAGCACCTCACCGGCCACTCCGGAGCCGCCCATGCCGGTGACCACGATCGCGCGGGGGCGTCCGCCTGAGATCACCGGGCCCAGGTCGGTCTCGGCCGCGACCCGCGCCGAGGTGCGCACCTGCGCCGCCGCGGACGCCGCCTGGCGGAGCACGCCATCCGGGTCGGCGGCCTCCAGCAGGCCCAGGTCGTCCAGGCGCTCCTGGGCCGTCAGGATCACGGCTGCGATCCCGGCTGGCGCGCCTCGTCCACCAGGAGCACCGGGATGTCGTCGCGCACCGGGTAGGCCAGGCCGCAGTCCGCGCCGGTACACACCAGCTCGCTGGCCGCCTCGTCCACGCGGAGCGGTGCGTGACATTTCGGGCAGGCGAGGATGTCGAGCAGCCAGTCGTCGATCTTCACGAAGTCTCCAGGAAGGCGTGGGTCTCACGGACGCGCGGGCGCGCGGCGGAAGCCGGCCGCGGGAGCGGTGAGCGGCCCGGTGACCCAGGCTAACCGCGCACGATGCCGAGCACCTCGTCGCGCAGCCTGAGCATAGTGTCCTCGTCGGCCGCCTCCAGATTCAGCCGGAGCAACGGCTCGGTATTGGACGGGCGGAGGTTGAACCACCAGCCATCGCCGGTGATGGTCAGCCCGTCGAGCTCGTCGCTGGTGACGCCGGGCCGGCCGGCGAACTCCGCGCGGACCCGCTCGGTCGCCGCGGCCTGGTCCGCCACCTCGCTGTTGATCTCGCCGGTGGCCACATACCGGCCGTAACCAGCCAGGATCGTGGACAGGGGGGCGTCCTGCTCGCCGAGCGCGGCCAGCACGTGCAGCGCCGCGAGCATCCCCGAGTCGGCGAACCAGAAGTCGCGGAAGTAGAAGTGGCCCGAGTGCTCCCCGCCGAACACGGCGCCGGTCTCGGCCATCCGCGCCTTGATGAACGAGTGCCCGACCCGGGTGCGCACCGGGGTCCCGCCGTGCTCGGTGATGATCTCGGGGACGGCGGCGGAGGTGATCAGGTTGTGGATGACTGTAGCGCCGGGCTCACGGGCCAGTTCCCGGACGGCGATCAGCGCGGTGAGCACCGAGGGCGAGACGAGGTGCCCGCGCTCATCCACCACGAAGCAGCGGTCCGCGTCCCCGTCGAAGGCCAGCCCGATGTCGGCCCCGGAGTCGATCACGGCGCGCTGCAGGTCGCGCAGGTTCGCGGGCTCGATCGGGTTCGCCTCGTGATTCGGGAACGTCCCGTCCAGCTCGAAGTAGAGCGGCACGACGGTGAGGGGCAGCCCTTCGAACACCTTGGGTACGGTGTGCCCGGCCATCCCGTTCCCCGCGTCCACGGCCACGGTCAGCGGCCGGATGGCGGACAGGTCGACCAGCTTCTTGAGGTGGCTGGCGTAGCCGGAGAGCAGGTCCCGCCGGACGATGACGCCAGGCGGGCCGTGGTGTGGCGGCAGCCCCTGGGCCGCCGCATCGCGCAGCTGGGTCAGCCCGGTGTCCGCGCCGACCGGCCGGGCCCCTTCCCGGCACAGCTTGATCCCGTTGTACTTGGCCGGGTTGTGGCTGGCCGTGATCATCGCGCCCGGCATGCCCAGGCTGCCGCTGGCGTAGTACAGCATGTCGGTCGAGCCGAGGCCGCCCTCGATCACGTCGGCCCCCTGGGCCGCCGCGCCCCGGGCGAACGCCTCGGCCAGCGGGCGGGACGAGGTGCGCATGTCATGCACGGTCACCACGCTGGGGGCGCCGGTCAGCCGGACGAACGCGGCCCCCACTGACTCGGCGACCTGCTCGTCGAGCTCGTCGGGGACGATCCCGCGGATGTCATACGCCTTGAAGATCTTCTCGTAGGAGCCCACTGAGGCTCTGCCTCCCGTATCTGGCCTGGGAACCACGCGCCCGGGGCCGTTGCATGTGTGTATCGACTGGCCGCGAGGCACACTGCCGCGGCCAGCGGCGGCCCTGCGCCTGATTAATGCGGCGCTGGGACATCCGTGCCCAAATATTTCGCGGGAACCCCGCCGTGCGGCCCGCGATCGGCTGGCCGCCGGGTCCACGGAGACCGAGCCTACCGGCCTGTGCCGGGTCAGCGGGGCTGTAGCTACCTCAGCCGGTCCCGTGCGTCGGGCGAGGAGCGTAGCACCCGCAGGTGCCCGCGCCTGCCCACCTCGACGCCCTGGCCGACCGGCTCACCGGGCGGCGGGAGGGCCGCCTCACGCACCGCGTTGGCCAGCGCTTCCAGGTCATCGGCCTCCGGTGGCGCGGACTCCACCGGGAGCCGCACGACTTCCCAGCCGCGCGGCGCGGTGAGCCGGTCGGCGTGCGCCGAGCACAGGTCGTAACAGTGCGGCTCGACGTACGCGGCCAGCGGACCCAGGACCGCGGTCGAGTCGCGGTACACGTACGTCAGCGTGTAGACCGCGGGGTGCTTGCAGGCTGGCCGGGAGCAACGGCGGGCGGTCACCATGACAGCCCGCCGGCCGGGCCGGGCCCGTTCGTGGCGTGCCAGCGCGACCGGAGGGGAGAGGGGTCGCGTGCATCGCTCACAACGGCTGACCGTACCCATCCGCGGGCGGTAACGCCACCACCCGGGGCACACTGCACGATCGTGTCTTGCTCGGCGCCCCGATCCGCCCGCCGGGCGCAGGGGCTCCTGTCCCGCCAGGCCGCCGGGCAGCAGGCCACCACGCGGGATACGCTCGGCAACTGTGCAGAGCGGAGACGGAGATCACCGGGCCCCTATCAGGCGGCGGGACCGGCATGGACGCGGGCTGCGCGGCGTGCTGGCCCCACCCGGGGTACCCCTGCACCGAAGCCGATCGCAGCGTTTCGATGAGCTGGTCCTGGAGGCGGTGGCCCGGCTGGAACCCCGCTGGGAGGCCCAGCTGTCCGGGGTGGAGTTCGCGGTCGAGGAGATCCCGCCACCCAACCCGCCCGGCATCGGGCCGGAGAGCGTGTCCCTGTCCCGGCTGGATCCGGGCTCCCCCGGCCTGGGCTTGCCGGGCATGGGCCTGCCGGGCATGGGCCCGCCACGCACGGGGGACGGGGCGGTGGCCCGGCCGCCGCGGATCGTGGTGTACCGGCGGCCGCTGTCGGCCCGCGCCGACAGCGAGGACGAACTGAGCGAACTCGTCTTCGAGGTGGTGGTCGAGGAGTTCGCCCGGCTGCTCGGTGTCAACCCGGAGGACGTGGATCCCGGCCTCGGGGACGGGTGAGCCGGCGCCCGCCGGCTGAAGGCCGCCAGCTGAAGGCCGCCAGCTGAGGGCCGCCAGCTGAAGGCCGCCAGCTGAAGGCGGAGAAACTCATCGCATGAACGTCAGGGCACCGCGGCGATGGCGGCGCTCCGCACCGGGGGCAGCAGGACGGTGGTGAGCGCGCTGGTCACGGCGAGCATCGCCTGGAGCGTGCCGCCCGTCCCGCTGCCGCTGATGACACGGCCCGCGTACACCGGCCCGGAGCCTGGGAGCGGCGAGATCACCACCGCGAACGGGGCCCCGCGCGGCACCCCCGGCAGCGCCTTGAGCGTCACCACGGCGGTCTTTCCCGGAGAGACCAGCACGGTCTGGTTACGCCGCGCCGAGCCCGCTGACGACACCTGGGCCACGCTCACCCGGGCCGCGGTGTGCGGCGCGGAAAGGATCAGGTCGGAAACCCGGCCGGGTCCTGTCACGTTGTCCGCGATGACCCCCTGTTCCTCGAGTGGGGGCGCGGCCGCGGTGAATGAGCCCGGCGATCCGTCGGTCCCTCCCGGAACCATGACGGTCGCGGTGACCGGGGTACTGGAAGTCAGCTTGAGCGCGGCCGGTACCCCGCCCAGCGACGGCAGCGAGACCTCGGCCGCGGACCCGCCGGGGATATCGATGCCGCCCGCGCCCGTCGGCACGTAGGTGCCGCGCGACGTGACCGCGGAGACCTTGACGTTGGCGTCCTTCACCCCGGGAACGCCCAGGTACAACTGGCGGCCCCCGGCCGCGGCGGGCAGCCCCGGGATCACCAGATGCGCCGCCGGGGCCTGGGCGGGCGGCAGCCACGTGCCCTGGCCCGCCCCGGTGCTCTCCTCGACCGCGGCGGCCACCTGGCCCACGCTGGTCCGAACGTGCAGGGTGAGCGACCGGGAGTTGCGCAGCACCGGCGCCAGCGACTGCACGATCATCCCGTGGGGCGGGACCGAGATCCCGTTGTCGGTGGCCTGCTGCAACGGTCCGGCGTCGGTGAAGATGTCCACGTCGGCGTCGGCGGTCTGGCCGCTGGCGTTCATCAGGTAGACCTGGATGCGCCCGGCGGTGCGCTGCCCCGGGCCCGCGAACCAGAAGTCGGTGCCCGGGCTGGCGCAGGCCGCGGTGGGCAGGTTCGCCCCGGTGGTCTGCTCGACGTCCAGCCCCTGGGCCAGCGATCCGCTGGCCTGGATCACGACACCGCCCCGGATGGCCGTCGACACGACCGTGGTGGCACCGGGCTTCCCCTTGGGCGCAGCCTGGGCCCGGCCGGTGTGGTCGAGGCTCACGGTGGCGAGCCGCGGCGAGCCGGCCTGGGTGATGCGGAGCACCGTCGGGCCGGGCGCGGCGCTTCCCAGGCCCGCCAGCCGGGTCACCATCGCCACCCCGTGAGCCGGGGAAGCCGCGCTCTGGCTGGCCGCCCCGGGACCGGAAGCGGTGGCGGGCGCGGCCATGACCGCGATGCCGCCGCCCCGGCTGAACTGGGCGCCGGGGGCGGGGCAGGCCCGGACCACCGACGTCACGGGGACCGAGTGCGGCGGTCGCGGCGCCACCCCGGCGCTGACCGGGATCGAATGCCGCAGGCCAGCGAGCGCGTACAGGCCACCCAGCACGACGACCACGATGACGGCGGACAGAACCCGGCTCCCGCTCAGGTTCCTCACCAGTCACCCTCCCCTGGTTCGTCGGCCCATTCGCGGCCCCGGGCCGCGTGCGCGCGGCTGGAGGAGTGGTCCCCGGGGGCGGGATAGTCAGGCCCAGCGAATTCCGTGCCGGAGTACGTCCCGGAGTCCGGGTCGTACTCCGGGTGGTCGTAGCCCGGGTCGTCGTAGCCAAGATCGCCGTAGCCAAGATCGCCGTGGTCGGGGTCGCCGTGGTCGGGGTCGCCGTGGTCGGGGTCGCCGTGCAGCGTTCCCGGGTGATCAGGGCCTGGATAGTCCCCTGCCGGGTTGCCGCTGCCGACTGGGGCCGGCTCCCAGATGGAGCCGGAGCGGTCCGGGCTGGGCCACGCCGAACCGCCCCCGCCCGCGTCGGAACGGGACGAGTCCTCGGGATATCCGCTCCAGACCGAATTTCCCCGGCCCGGCTCGGAGGGCGAGGAATCCCCCGGATACCCACCCCACGCCGAATCTCCCCGGCCCGGCTCGGAGGGCGAGGAATCCCCCGGATACCCACCCCACGCCGAATCTCCCCGGCCCGGATCCGAGCGGGAGGCCCGCGGATACGCACCCGGCCCGGCCGAGCCGGGGTGGTCCGGCGTGTCCGGATAGCCCGAGTCCTGGTATGGCGCGTCCGGATAGCTGCCCCCACCCGGGCGGGAGCCCCCCTGGGGGACGCCTGCCCCCGACGGATACTCCCCGGACGCGACACCCCGGCGCGGCGGGGGCAGCAGATCGTCGTCACCGGGCAGCCGCCCGCGGCTCACCTGCCCACCACTGTGGCCGGGCTGGGAATATTCGCCGCTCCCCGGCCCGGTACCGCCATAGCCGGTACCGCCATAGCCGGTACGGGCATATCCGTCCGGGCCGGGGTCCGAGCGCCCGCGTCCCGCGCCGCCATAACCGGTCCCGCTGTTACCGGCGCCGCTATAACCGGTCCCGCTGTCGCCGGCACCGTCATAACCAGTCCCGCCGTACCCGGCACCGGCGTGGTCCTCGCTGGCGTGGTCCCAGCCTTGCTCGCCGGTGCCACGGTCATCGGCGCCGCCACGGTACGCGCGGCTGCGGCCAGGCCCTGAGGGCCAGTCGCCGCCGCCGCCTGAGGGACCGGGATTCGGGCCGCTGGTTCCCCCGCTTCCGCGGCGGCGCCGGGCAGTACCCGCGGTCTCCCGGTATCCGGAGCTGGCGTACGGCTCCGGCGGGTACCCGGCCACGGCCTCCTGCTCCGGGGGGTTCCGCTTCCCGCCCCTGCGCTTACCGGTGTCCTTGTCCGGGGCGTCCGGCGCCGGCGGGTTGTGGCCTGCGGCCTTCCGGCCCAGCCGCCAGCGTTTGCGGCCGCCGCGGTCGGCGTCACGGCCGTCACCCGCTGCCGCGCCCGGCCCCGCAGCCCCCGCCCCTGCCACCTCGGCAACCCCCAGCCCCGTGGCCGCTACGCCGACGGCGGCCGGCACCGCGCCCGGCGGCCTGCCCGTCTCCTCCCGGGGCGCGGCCGGCCGGTCACCCAGCACCGTGGGGCTGTCGTCCGGCCCCCAGAAATTGCTGCCGGCCGAGGAGTCAGGCACGGCCGCTGGCCGGTCGCCGCCGGCCCACCCGGCCGGATCGAACCCGTCCGCCGCGTCCGCCCCGGCCCATCCGGCCGGATCGGCCCCGGACCCGGCGGTGGCGTCCGGCCCGGCGTCCCCCGCCGGTCCGGCCCCGCTGGCGGAGGTGAGGTCCTCGTTTTCTTGCCGTGCGGAGCGGCGGGAGGCACCCACGGCGCCACGCCTGCCTGTACCTGGCCCGCTGGGCGGTGCGCCGGGGCCCGGGCCGCTCAGGCCCGGCGCGCCCGGCCCGGCCGCGCCCGGCCCCGCCGCCGCGGCCCGCCGCCCGGCCCTGCCAGCCATCCGGTCCGCAGCCGTCCGCAGCCCGCCGACCCGGCCCGTGCCCGTCCGGCCGGCCGTGGCCACGGCCCGGCGGGACAGCCGGCCGCCCCGGGACGGTTCCGCGTCCTCACGGCCGGGTGCGCTCTCGGGCTCCGGCCCCGGCTCCTCGAGATCCTCCGCGGCCTGATCGCGGCCGCGTTCCCGGCGGCGTCCCGCCGGCCGCGCCGCCGCGGCAGCGCTGCTTTCCCCCGGCATCCGGGCGCCGGGCAGCCCGAGCCCGATCACGGCCAGCAGGGCTAGTCCCTCCAGCACGAGGATCAGGGTCCGGCCCAGCTGGGCGTGGGAGATGTCGAGGGTGCCGCCGCCGGGCGGGAGCCGGAAAGCTTGCGCCCACGCGCCGGCCGGCGACGGGACGGACTTGAGGACGGCGCCGTTGAGCGTGGCGGTCCAGCCGCCGGCCGGCTCGGCCAGTTCCAGCGTTCCCCCGCCGCGCGGCGCGGTCACGCCGGAGACGCTGACCTGCCCGGAGGGCACCGCCACGAATTTGCCGCCCGGCCCGGCCACCCGGAGCCGGGCGGTGGTCGTCGCCACCCGCCACAGCTGGAAGCCAGCCGTCTTGCTCACCGGGCGCAGGTCGGCGACGTTGTTCAGCGTGCCGGCCAGTGCGGCGTCCGCCGGGGCAGGCAGCAGAACGTAGCCGATATCGAGCGCGGCCAGGGCCTGACCCTGATCTTGCGCATCCCCGCCGCCCTGCGCAACCAGGGTGGATACGACCGAGTCCAGGGTCCGCTGGGCGGCCGGGGGCTGGGTCAGGTCCGTGGCGCCCAGCAGCGGATCTGCTCCGCGGAGCACCTCATAGATGACGGTCCCGCGCTCGGCGCGCAGGACGAGGGTGCGCGGCCGCGCCCCGTTCTGGGAGGAGACACTGACGAACGGGGGCAGCACCGGCCCGGCGGCCCCGCCGACCGGGCCCCGGACCCCGGTGGCCACCCAGGAACCCGCCGCCAGCAACGGCGCGCTGCAGGCCGCCGCGGCCAGGATGAGGACGCCGAGCCCGGCCGGGCGGCGCCACCGCCCCTCGCCGAGCTGGGCGGGCACGGCATCCGCGGCCACGACCGCCGCGAGCAGCAGGCCGCCGGCCGCGATCGCGAGGGAGATCCCCGGCCACCCCGGGACCCGTTTGCTGGCGTCGTCCGTGGTCAGCAGCATCCGGCTCACCGCGAGCGAGACCAGCAAGCCGAGCAGGGCCACCGACCAGCCCGCCATGACCAGGGACCGCCTGGCGGTGAGCAGCAGCGCGCCCAGTGCCGCGAGGGCCAGGCCGCCGGTCACCCAGAACGGCGGCAGGCCCGGGCCGCCCGGGGAGAGCAGCAGCAGCGACCGGGCGGGCAGGGCCACCGTGGCCAGCCCGGGCACCTTGTCCCCGGCCTCGAGAAAGAGCAGGGACGGCTGGGTGGCGACCTGCAGCGTCCACGGCAGCAGCAGCACCGGGGGAACCGCCACGGTGATGCCCAGGTTGAGCAGCATGCCCCGGCCCGCCCGGCGGAAGGCTACGGCCGCGAGCAGCGCGCCGAGGACGGTGACGACCCAGATCAGCGGCACGAAGGCCGCCGCGATCGCGACAACCAGCCCCGTCGCCCACGCGGCCCGGCGGGCGCGGCGCGGGCCCTCGGTGAAGATCCGGGCGGCCAGCAGGGCGATCAGCGGGATGAGGGCGAAGACCACCGCCGAGCCGAACCGCCCGGCGGCCACCGCACCCATGCCCACCGGGAGCAGCGCGTAAGCCGCGGCAGCCCACACGCGGGCCGGCACTGACCTGGTGACCCGGCGGAGGGCCAGGAACGCGGTCAGCCCGGCCAGCGGGACGCAGCCGATCATGATGACGTCGATGGCCAGCCAGGGCTTGCCGCCGAGTACCGTGGCCAGCGCGGCGATGACCGCCACGTAAGGCGGGGCGGGGCTGGCCGAGCCGATCCCGGCCGGGTGGAACCCCTGGAGATATTCGTGCCACAGCGCGGACGCGCCACCCCAGGCCGGGGTCAGCGCCCCGCCGGACAGCGTGCCCGCGCCCAGCAGCGAGCGGTCCGCGATCAGCGCGATGACGGTGAGCCCGGCCACCAGCAGGACACCCGGATTGGTCAGGATCCGCTGCGCGAGCCCGTTATCGACGAGCATGTAGTCGTCTTCGGACGGGTCGTCCGTGGCGTGGTGGCTGCCGGCCGTGTCGATCTGGGTCGAGGTGTAGAACACGGACGCGGCGAACTCGGCGAGGCGCCGCACGGAGCGGCCGGGCGGCAGGTCGGGTCGCAGCCGGCTGTACGCCGCCCGCCGGCCCGGGCCCGGCGGCGGCGGGCCGCGGCCAGCTGCATGGGGTGCCCCAGCACGGACGTCACCCCGGCGAGCTCGTCCAGGGCGGCCCGAGGGCGCTTCGCGAGCAGGAAGAACACGGTGCGCAGGGCGGACAGGACCAGGTTGCCGGCCAGGGCGGACAGCGCGGGCCACAGCGGCAGGTTGGCCAGCAGCGTCAGCAGCGCATTGTGCCGGTCCATCCGGCGCGGCCGCGGGGCCGCGGACGGCGCGCGCCGGTTCCGGGCCGTGGCCTCGAGGTGGTAGACGACCGCGTCGGTGATCACCCGGACCCGGTGCCCGGCCGCGTGCACCCGCCAGCAGAAGTTGACGTCGTCGCGCAGCAGCGGCATGGCCGGGTCGAAGCCGCCGACCTGGTCCCAGACGTCCCGGCGGACCAGCATCCCGGCACTGCTCACCGCCATGACGTCGCGATCGCCGTCGTGCTGGCCCTGGTCCACCTCGCGGGGCTCCACGCCGGTGATTCGCCGCCCGGCGCCGTCGATCGTGACGCCAGCCTCGAGCAGCACCCGCTGGTCGGCCCAGTCCATGACCTTGGGGCCGAGCACCGCCGACGAGCGCGCCTCAGCCGCCCCGCGCAGGAGCTGCTCCAGGGCATCGGGGGCGGGCTCGCTGTCGTCGTGCAGCAGCCAGACCCACTCGGTCCGGTCGCCTGGAGCCAGCCCGGCCGGCCCCGGAACGTTGGTGCTGGCCGCCCGGTGCCGCAGCGCATGGGCGATGGCCGCGCCGTATCCGGTCCGGCGGTCCATGCCGAACACCACCGAGCGGCCCAGCAGTTCGGCGAGCACCGCTCCGCTCCGGTCCCGGCTGCCGGTGTCGACCGCCACGACCCGCTGCACCGGCCGGGTCTGGCCGAGCAGCGCCTCGGCGATACGCGGCAGCCACGCGGCGCCATCGTGAGCGACGATCACCGCGGTGATGACGTGCTGGCCCTGCGTGTTAGTTGTTGACACGAGTCCGCTTGCTGGTCAGAATGGTCACCTGCTGGGGCACCACCAGCTGTGCGCTCGAAGGTCCCAGCCGGGCGGGTACGCGTGAACAATACGGCACCCGATACCGGCCGGGCAGGCACTCTGGACGCTTCAGTGCAGAGCGCTGCTGCCTGCGCAGCCACGGCCGCCCAGGCGCCGTGCAGCTACGCTGCACGGCTATCCAGGCAGTTAACCGGTGGTAACCGACAGGTGGCCCGGAAAGTCAGCAAACGGGCCACGCGGACGAGAGCAGGCGGAGCCAGACGTGGACCGGCCAGGCTTAGACCGGCACCAGCGCGACGGGCCAGACCGGGACGGTCAGACCGCTTCGCGCTTCATCCGGCGCCGCTCACGCTCGGACAGCCCGCCCCAGATGCCGAAGCGTTCATCGTGCTCCAGCGCGTACTCCAGGCATTCCACCCGGACCTCACAGCCCCGGCAGACCTTCTTCGCCTCCCGAGTGGAGCCACCCTTCTCGGGGAAGAAAGCCTCCGGATCTGTCTGTGCGCAAAGTGCGCGATCTTGCCAGCCCGGTTCCGCGGCGTCATCAACGCCGATCCCGAACCCGACCGGCGCCAGCGGGACGATGACGTCTGCCACCGTGCACCTCCTACCCCTTCGATGCCCGTGCCCTCTCCCCCGGGACACGGAAACTACACGCATGAAATTACACCCGCGTGTCCTACGCTGAGTCAAGCTGGATACGTGGTAGTGGCAGTGTTCTTGACCCTGATGACGGGAAAGTCTGCTCAAAATCCTGGGGCCCCAGCATCGCCGCGGGGCCGCCGGCCGCCCGGAAACGGGCTTCCCGGGGGGTTCGCCGGACCCGCCCGAGCGAGGGTTGCAAGACTGGCCGGCATGCGCATCACCGTGCTGGCAGGTGGAGTCGGGGCCGCGCGCTTCCTGCGCGGGCTGAAGGCTGAGGTCCCCGGCGCCGATATCACCGTCATCGGCAACACGGGGGACGACATCACCCTGTTCGGCCTGCACGTCTCGCCCGATCTGGACACCGTGATGTACACGCTCGGCGGTGGCATCAGTGAGGAGCAGGGCTGGGGCCGCGAGGCCGATACGTTCACCGTGCTGGGCGAGCTGCGCGCCTACAGCGCCGGGCCCGGCTGGTCCGGGCCGGACTGGTTCAATCTGGGCGACAAGGATTTCGCCACCCACATCGTCCGGACCAGCATGCTGGCTGCCGGGCAGCCGCTATCGGCGGCCACGGCCGCGCTGTGCGAGCGCTGGCGGCCGGGGGTGACGCTGATCCCGATGACGGATGACTGGACCGAGACCCACGTGGTGCTGGCTGGCGGCCCGGGCCGGGCGGGCCAGTCTCCCGGGCCAGCGCAGTCTCCCGGGCCCGGCCAGTCCCGGTCCCGGTCCCAGTCCCGCACTGTCCACTTCCAGGAGTGGTGGGTGCGGCTGCATGCCGCCGTGCCGGCGGCGGACATCATCGTCGAAGGAGCGGCCCAGGCCCGTCCCGCCCCGGGCGTGCTCGAGGCGATCGCGGCCGCCGACGTGATCCTGTTCCCGCCCTCCAACCCGGTCGTGAGCATCGGCGCCATCCTCGCCGTCCCGGCGATCGCGGAGGCGGTCCGGGCCAAGACCGTGGTCGGGGTATCCCCCATCATCGGCGGGGCACCGGTGCGCGGCATGGCCGACGCATGCCTGGCTGCCATCGGGGTGCCCGCCACCGCCCAGGCCGTGGCGGCGCATTACGGTCCGGGGCTGCTGAACGGGTGGCTGGTCGATGAGCAGGACAAGGCGGCGGCGGACGCGCCCGAGCTGGCCGGGATCACGGTCCGCGCGCTGCCGCTGTACATGACCAATCTGGCCGCCACCGCCGCGATCGCCCGGGCCGCCCTCGACCTGGCCTGGGAACTGCACGGATGACCGGCCCCGGGCCAGACGACCCCATCGCCATGCGCAGCCTGTCGGTCACGGGCGTGCCCGGCCTGCCTGAGATCGGCGCCGGCGACGATCTGGCCGGCCTGATCGCTGACGCGGTGCCGGGCCTGGCCGACGGCGACATCCTGGTCATCACCTCGAAGATCGTCAGCAAGGCCGAGGACCGTGTCATCCGGGCCGACCGGGACAAGGCGATCGACGCGGAGACCGTCCGGGTAG
This sequence comes from uncultured Actinomycetes bacterium, assembly GCA_963782185.1. Classification (GTDB taxonomy): domain Bacteria; phylum Actinomycetota; class Actinomycetes; order Streptosporangiales; family Streptosporangiaceae; genus RYN-230. The sequence continues at coordinate 57,740 of CAWAJB010000007.1, read as the reverse complement.
TGGCGCGGCGCGGCCCGGCCCGCATCGTGGAGACCCACCACGGCCTGGTGCTCGCCGCGGCCGGGGTGGACGACTCCAACACCGCCCCGGGCACGGTGGCGCTGCTGCCGGCCGACCCCGACGGCTCGGCCCGCCGGATCCGCGCCGCGCTACGCCAGCGCCGGAACGCCAGCGTCGCCGTGGTGATCACCGACACGATGGGGCGCCCCTGGCGGGTAGGCCAGGCGGACGCGGCCATCGGCGTGGCCGGGCTGGCCCCGCTGCGCGACTACCGCGGCCAGGCGGACACGTTCGGGCAGACGCTGGAGGTGACGGTCACGGCGGTCGCGGACGAGCTGGCGTCAGCCGCGGACCTGGTCAAGGGCAAGGTGGCCGGCGTCCCGGTGGCGCTCGTCCGGGGTCTCGGTGATCTCGTCACCGAAGACGACGGCCCCGGCGCCCAGGCGCTGATCCGGCCCGCGGCGGAGGACATGTTCCGCTACGGCCCGGGTGAGGTGCTCTCCGCGCGGCGCACGGTGCGCGAGTTCACCACCGAGCCTGTGAACGCCGAGGCGGTGCGCCGCGCGATCGCGGCCGCCCTGACCGCGCCGGCACCGCATCACTCCACGCCGTGCCGGTTCGCGGTGCTGTCCTCGGCCAGGGCCCGGACCGCGCTGCTCGACGACATGCTGGCCGCGTGGATCGCGGATCTGCGCGGGGACGGGTTCACCGAGGAGCAGATCGCGCGGCGGGTGCGGCGCGGCGAGCCGCTGCGCCGCGCCCCGCTGATCATCGTGCCCTGCCTGGTCGCGGACGCCGCCCACGTCTACCCGGACGCCAGGCGGAACGCGGCCGAGCGGGAGATGTTCGTGGTCGCGGTCGGGGCGGCCGTGGAGAACCTGCTGGTCGCGCTGGCCATGGAGGGCCTGGGCTCGTGCTGGGTGTCCAGCACGATGTTCTGCCGGCCCGTCGCGGCGGCGGCCCTCGGACTGCCGGAGGGATGGGAGCCGATGGGCGCGGTCGGCGTCGGCCACCCGGCGGCCCCGCCGTCCGGCCGCCCCCCGCGCGACCCAGCCGACTTCATGCTCACCCTGTGAGCCCCCGCCCGGCCCCGATTGCTCTCGTGATGACTTCGGTGTCGTTCTGGTCATGATCACGAACGCGGCGAGCCGGGCTGCGCTAGATCTCCAGGCGGCGGGACAGGTCTGAGGCAAGCACGCCCGCGGGGTCGAGCTCCGCCCTGAGCTTGCGGAACTCCTCCAGCCGGGGGTACATCCCCGCCAGCACCTCGGCCCGCACCCGGGAGTCCTTGGCCAGGTAGACCCGGCCCCCCGCGTCCAGCACGTCGCCGTCGAGCCGGTCAAGCAGCCCGTCCAGGCCCGGTGTGGCCGCCGGGAAGTCCAGCGCGAGCGTCCAGCCCGGCATCGGGAACGAGAGGAATCCAGCGTCGGCCGGCCCGAACCGCTTGAGGACGGTGACGAACGAGGGGGCGCGGGCGCCGCTGATCCGCTCCAGGGCCCGGCGCACCACCCCCTCCTGGCCGAACGGCACCACGAACTGGTACTGCCGGAACCCGGGCGGCCCGTACACCCGGTTCCAGTTCCTGATCCCGTCGAGCGGATGGAAGAACGTGCCGATGGTCTGGATCTCACCTTCCCGCCGCCGCGGGGCCTTGCGGTACCAGACCTCGTTGGCCAGCCCGACCGTGACCGGGTTCAGCAGGCCGCCCGGGAACCCGCGCGGGGCGCCGAGACGGGCACCCGGCCGGAACGCCAGCGGATCGCGGCGGTCCCGGGGGGCGAGGTCGCCCGGGGCCGCGAAGTCGCCGCTGGTGATGACGGACCGGCCCAGGCCGGCCCCCGGGCCAGGCAGTCCGTCCAGGCCACGGTGTAGCCGTAGCGGTCATCGGTGGCCGACAGGCAGGCCATGGTCTCGTCGATGTCGGGCGTGCGGACGGTGTCCACCCGCACCCGCGAGCTCTGCACCGGCTTCAGCTGGACGGCCGCGGCCAGGATGATGCCGGTCAGGCCCATCCCGCCGGCCGTGGCCCAGAACAGGCGGGGATCACCGTCGGGGGTCACCCGGCATTGGCGGCCGTCCGGGAGCAGCAGGTCGAACCAGGGCACGTGCTGGGCAAAGCTGCCCGCCACGTGATGGTTCTTGCCGTGCACGTCCGCGGCGATCGCACCCCCGACGGTCACCTGCCGGGTTCCGGGCGAGACCGGCACGAACCAGCCGGAGGGCAGGCCCGCCACCATGAGCTGCTCCAGGCTGACCCCGGCCTCGCAGGTGACCAGCCCGGTGCTGGTGTCGAAGCTGGTGATGCGGCACATCGCGGTGGTGCCGATGACCAGGCCGCCGCCGCATTGCGCCGCGTTGTTGTAGCTGCGGCCCAGGCCCCGGGCGATCACGCCCCGGGGCGGAGCGGCGGCCAGCAGCCCCGCGACCTGCCCGGGGTCGGCAGGCTCGGCCAGCTGCGCGGTCGAGGGCGCGATCCGTCCCCAGCCAGTGAGCTCGGCGGTCCGGCTGGCCGGGGCGGTCCCCGCCAGGGCGCCGCCACTGCGATCTGACATGCCTCATCCTCTCCGCCGGCATTCCTGCCCGTGCTCCCCCACGATCATGCCCGCTGCCGGCCGTGCCCGGGCCAGCGAATGGGGGCGGCGCAGCGGCCGGTCCGGGGCGTGGACAGGTCCGGGCCCGGCCGGGTCAGGACCCGGCCAGGGGCAGGGGCGTTCGCGTGCCGCCGCGCACGGCCCCGCACACCCCGTCACTGGCCGCCGCGGCCGCCAGGCGCTCTGGGTCGGGCTGCCCGTAGGTCGTGGTGCGCTGCTTCAGCGGCCGCTCCAGCGGTGCCACCAGCCCGGCGAACTGGCTGATCGTCTTGTAGGAGCCGTTCTGGGAGCCGGCCATCCTGCTGATCGTCTCTTCCATCAGCGTGCCTCCCAGGTCGTTCACGCCACCCTGGAGCACGTCCCGGCAGAGGTCCTCGCCCAACTTGACCCACGAGCACTGGATCGAGCCGATCGCACCGTGCAGCATGATCCGGGACAGCGCATGCACGGCCCGGTTCTCCCGCCGGGTCGGCCCGGGCCGGGCCAGTCCGGCCAGGTAGATGGGTGCGCTCGCGTGGACGAACGGGAGCAGCACGAACTCGGTGAAGCCGCCCGTGCGGTCCTGGATGCCGCGGATCACCCGGAGGTGCCCGACCCAGTGCGACGGGGTGTCCACGTGCCCGTACATCATCGTCGCGGTCGTGGGGATGCCCAGCTCGTGGGCGGTGGTGACGACCTCGATCCAGGCGGAGGCGGGCAGCTTGCCCTTGGTCAGGACCCAGCGCACGTCGTCGTCGAGGATCTCGGCGGCGGTACCGGGCAGAGATCCCACCCCGGCTTCCCGGGCGCGCACCAGCCACTCCCGGATGCTCAGCCCGGTCCGGGACACGCCGTTGACCACCTCCATCGGCGAGAACGCGTGCACGTGCAGGCCCGGGACGCGCCGCTTGACCTCGGTGGCGATGTCGAAGTAGGCCGTCCCTGGCAGGTCCGGGTGAATACCGCCCTGCATGCAGACCTCGGTGGCCCCCGCCTCCCAGGCTTCCTCAGCCCGGTCGCCGATCTGCGCCAGCGACAGCGTGTAGGCGTCCGCGTCGGTGCGGCGCTGTGCGAACGCGCAGAACCGGCAGCCGGTGTAGCAGACGTTGGTGAAGTTGATGTTGCGGGTGACGACATAGGTGACGTCGTCCCCGGCTGCGTCCCGGCGCAGCCCGTCGGCCAGCGCGGCGAGGGCCTCGAGCTCCGGGCCGTCCGCGTCGAGCAGCGCGAGGGCCTCGGCGTCAGTGATCCCGGCCGGGTTGCGTTCCGCGCTGCGCAGCGCTGAGGCCACGTCGGGCCGCAGCCGCCGGGGACTGGTTCCCCCGTCCCGCCGGGCCTCGGGGGCGATCCGGGTCGCGACCTCGGCCCAGTCGCCGTAGACCTCGGAGAAGTCCTCGCGCCGGTCGGCGGTCCGGCCCGCGGTGTCGATGGTGACGTGCAGGTCGGTCCGCCCGGATGCCTCGCCCCAGCCCCCGTCGGGCTCCTGCCAGGGCAGGCCCGCGGGCCGCGCGTCCTCGCGGGCCAGCCCGGTGGCCGGGTCGGCCAGCGCGGCGACGTGGGCGGCGAGCCTCGGGTCCAGCCACGGCTCGCGCAGATAGCCCGGGTAGATCGTGAGGCGCTCGCGCAGCGTCAGGCCGGCCACGGCGGTCCGAACGGCCAGCTCGTCGATCTGCGGCCAGGGACGCTCCGGGTTGACATGGTCGGGCGTGAGCGGCGAAACACCGCCCCAGTCGTCGATCCCGGCCTGCAGGATCAGCCCGTACTCCTCACCGATCAGGTTCGGCGGGGCCTGGATGCGCGCGCCCGGCCCGAGGACCAGCCGGGTCACCGCGATCGTGGCGGCCAGGTCCTCGAGTTCGGCGTCCGGCACGCCGCGCATCTTCGTGTCCGGCTTGGCCCGGAAGTTCTGCACGATCACTTCCTGGATGCCGCCGTACTCGCGGGCCACGCCGCGGATGGCGAAGACGGACTCGGCCCGCTCGGCCCGCGTCTCGCCGATGCCGATCAGGATCCCGGTGGTGAACGGCACGCTGCTGCGGCCCGCGTCCTCCAGCACCCGCAGCCGGACCGCGGGGTCCTTGTCCGGGCTGCCGAAGTGCGGGCCACCCCGCTCGCTGAACAGCCGCTCCGCTGTGGTCTCCAGCATCATGCCCATGGACGGGGCGACCGGCTTGAGCCGCTGGAAGTCCTGCCAGCTCAGCACGCCCGGGTTCAGGTGCGGTAGCAGCCCGGTCTCCTCCAGCACCCGGATGGCCATGGCCCGGACGTAGGACAGCGTGTCGTCGTAGCCGTGCGCGTCCAGCCACCCCCGGGCCTGGGGCCAGCGGGCCTCCGGCCGGTCTCCCAGGGTGAACAGGGCTTCCTTGCAGCCGAGGGCGGCCCCGGCGGCGGCGATGCGCAGCACCTCGTCCGGGGACAGGTAGGGGCTGTCCAGCCGCCCGGGCACGGTCACGAACGTGCAGTAGCCGCAGCGGTCCCGGCACAGCCGGGTCAGCGGGATGAACACCTTGCGCGAGTAGGTGATGATCCCGGGCCGCCCCGCGGCGGCCAGGCCACTGTCCCGGGTCCGGGACGCGTAGCTGAGCAGCTCGGTCAGCTGATCGCCCCGGGCGTGCAGCAGCACCGCTGCCTCGGCGGGGTCAAGGGTCTTGCCGTCCCGGGCCCGGGCCAGGGCCCGGCGCAGGGCGCTGGCGGTCGGCTGCGGCTCCGGCTGAGCCGCGGGGCGGGGACTGCGGGGGGCAGGCGAATCAGCGCTCATCCTCACCACCCTAGGTGGTGCCTCCCCGGCCCTTCGGCCCGCCATCCCCGGCCGCCCGCCGCGCCGCACCCCGCCCCCTCTACAGCCGGGAAGCCACACGTGATCATGGGGTTACTGTCGTCAGGGCAACAGCAATCCCATGATCACCGAACCGATTCGGTGGCTCAGGGGGCTGGTGCTGCAGGTGGGACACAGGGGGGATGACACAGGCCCGGCGGGGTTGGGCCCGGCAGGGCGGAGAGCCGGGGGCCGGAAACGACGGGGACAATGGCTTGGTCCGGACCCGTGGCCGGCGTCAGGGGGCGGCCGGCGTCAGCGGGGGGACGGCCGGCGTCAGCGGGGGGACGGCCGGCGTCAGGGGGCGGCCGGCGTCAGGGGGCGGCCGGCGTCAGCGGGCGGGACGGCCGGCGTCAGCGGGCGGGGGGCCGCTGGCGTCGGGCGGCGTCAGGCAGCGGGGTGTCAGAAGGCGCGGTAGTCGCGCACGGACATGCGGGGGCCGCGCCTCGGCGGCCGGATCCCGCCCAGTTCCACCAGCCGGGCGGCCCGGTGCCGGTGCCCGGCGTACGGGGCCAGCAAATCGAGCATCCCGGCGTCATTGACCACCCGCCCGGCCAGGGCCCAGCCCACGGCCGAGGGCAGGTGATAGTCGCCCACCGACACCGCGTCCGCGTCCCCGCAGGCCCGCTGGCGTACCTCAGCCGAAGTCCAGACCCCGATCCCGGGCAGCGACCGCAGCCGGCGGTCGGCCGCATCCGGGGGCATGGCCACGATCTCCTCCAGCCTGGCCGCCACCTCGGCCGCTGCGATGATGGTGCGGGCCCGGACTCCCTCCACTCCCGCCCGGTGCCACTCCCACGAGGGGATGCGGCGCCAGATCCGCGCTGGCGGGCATACCCGCATCCCGGCCGGGGCTGGCCCAGGGGCCGGGCCTCCGAAGTTGAGCAGCAGGTAGCGCCAGGCGCGGCGGGCCTCCACGCCCACCACTTTCTGCTCGAGCACGGCCGGGACCAGGGCCTCGAGCACCCGGGCGGACCGGCCGACCCGGACGCCCGGGTGCCGTGCGGACAGCTCGGCCAGGACCGGATGAGCGGGCCGGAATGCGGCCCGGTCGTCGTCCGCGCCGAGCATCCTGGGGAGCTCGCGGAGCAGCCACGCTGCGCCCGGTCCCCAGGCGGTCGCGCGGACCACCGTGACCGGCCCCGGCCCGGCCCCCACGGTGGCCCCGCCAGGCCCGGCCCCGCAGGTGACTCCAGCTGGCCCGGCCCCGGAGGTGCCCCCGGCAGGTTCCGTCCCCGAGGCAGCCACGGGAGCCACGGGCCGCGCCGGGGCTACCCGCAGCGTGCCGGGGCCCTCCGGGGTGAGCGAGGTGCGCCAGATGAAGCCGTCCGGGGTGACCCGGTAAGCCGGATCCCCGCGGCCGCGGGCGTGCACGCCCAGGGTCCGCGGCAGGTCCAGCACGAACGGGGCGCGCCACTCCAGCGTGCCGACCGGATCGCCGGCCCCGGCCGGCGGATGGTTTCCCGCGCCACCGGCCCTGGCCGGCGGATGGTTTCCCGCGCCACCGGCCCCGGCCGGCGGCGGGCCTCCCCCACTGCCCTCTACCGCCGGCGCGGCGGCCGTCCAGGACTCCACTGCGGGCCGGCTGCGCGCTCAGGCGTCGGAGGAGAAGCGGATGCAGGTCAGTCCCAGGGTCTGGCCCGGCCAGACCCGCATCCCGGCCCGCAGCTCGTTCCCGGGGGCGACGTGGACCTCGTCCCCGAGCACCACGCCGTCCAGGACCACGCCCTCGCCAACCACCGTCCCGCGGCCAATCACGCTGCCGCTGACCCGGGCCCCGGCGCCGACGCTCGCCGCATCGAACAGCACGCTGCCGGTCACGTAGGCGTCCGCAGCGACCCGCGCGCCCGCGCCCACCACGGTGCCCCCGCCTACCTGAGCCGCCGGGTCAACCGTGGCCCCCTCGAGGGCCAGCATCTCCCCCGGCGCGCCGGGCACCGCGGCCGAGGCCAGCCGGCCGCGCACCAGGTCGCAAGAGCCCTGCACGAACGCCTCGGGGGTGCCCACGTCCAGCCAGTAGGACGAATCGGGATAGCCCATCACCAGGGCCCCCGCGCCGATCAGGTCGGGGAACGTCACCCGCTCCACGGAAATCACCTGGCCGGGCGGGATCTCGTCGATGACCGACCGGCGGAATACGTAGCAGCCCGCGTTGATCCGGTTGGTGACCGGGTTCGGGGTCTTCTCCAGGAACGCGGTCACCCTGCCCTCGGGGTCGGTGGGCACGCAGCCGAACCGGGCCGGGTCGGGCACCTCCACCAGGTGCAGCGTGACCGCGGCGTCGGATTTGCGGTGCAGGTCGACCTGCGCGGAGATGTCGTGGCCGGACAGGATGTCACCGTTCAGCACGACCACCGGGCTGTCCGGGCCGCTGCGCAGCCCGGACGCGGCGTTGCGGATCGCCCCGCCGGTGCCGAGCGGCTCCGCCTCGTGCACGTAGGAAATCCCCAGGCCGAACGCGGCACCGTCCCCGAAGCACTCGGCGAACATGCTGGCCCGGTAGGCGGTGGCCAGCACCACGTGGGTAATGCCGGCCGCGGCCGCCTTGGCGAACTGGTGGGCGAGGAACGGCACCCCCGCGGTCGGCAGCAGCGGCTTGGGTGTCCCGATCGTGAGCGGGCGCAGCCGCGTGCCCTGGCCGCCGACGAGCAGGATGGCCTCAAGCGGGTCGCGGCCTGAGTGCACTTCTGGCTGGCCTGACATAGGCAGCGAGGTTACTCTGCGCCCTGCGCCGCTGCACGCTGGTAGGACGCCATGTGGGCCTCGGCCGAGGCCTCCCAGGTGAACTCCTGGGAGCGGGCGTACCCCGCCTCGCCGAGGGCTTCCAGCCGGGCCGGGTCATCGAGGAGGCCACGCAGGGCCGCCTGGATGTCCTCGGCGTCGGGCTCGGTGTAGGCGACCGCGTCCCCGCCGACCTCCGGCAGCGACGTCCGGTGCGTGGTGACCACCGGGGCGCCGCACGCCATGGCCTCCAGCACCGGCAGCCCGAAACCCTCTCCCCGGCTCGGGAACGCCACCACGAGCGCACCACCGAGGAAGCCCGGCAGGTCGGTGAAGCGCAGGTAGCCCGGCCGGACCAGGCGCAGGTGCGCGGGGACCGCGGCGACCGCCTCGTCCACTTCCTCGCTCCAGCCGCTGCCGCCGCCGAGCACCAGCGCGGGCGGCTCGGACAGGTCCGCCACGGCAGCGGCCCAGCCGCTGATCAGCGCCGGGACATTCTTGCGCGGCTCCAGGCCGCCCAGGTAGGCCACGTACGGCTTCCCGTGCAGGCCAAGCCGGTCAGACACCTGGCGTATCCGCTCCGGGGGGGGCCGGTGGAACAGCGTGTGGTCCACGCCGTGGTAGGCGACATCGATCCGGGTCGGGTCGGCGCCGAGCACGCGGACCAGCTCGTCGCGGGTGGCCTTGGACGGGACCAGCAGCCGGGTGGCCCGGCGGGCCGCCGTGCGGATCGCGGACTTGAAGAAGGTCGCCGTGACCGGGTTGTGCGCGTCCGGTTCGGTGAAGTACGTGAGGTCGTGAATCGTCACGACCACCGGAACGCCGGGCCGCAACGGCATCGTGTAGTGCGGCGCGTGCAGGACGTCGGCGTTCACCTGCTGGGCGACGAGCGGCAGCCCGGTCTGCTCCCAGGCGAGCCGGGCCGGCCGGTGAGCGATCGCGGTCGGGCCTGCCACGATGCTCGCCTCGGGCACGAGCCTGCCGTACCGCTCTTCGTCATTCCGCTGGCACGCTACCGCGAGGTCCGCTCCGGTCGCGTCCAGCGCAGCAACCAGGCCATCGACGTAACGGCCGAGCGCGCCGCGGTCCGCCGGCACGGCGGTCGCGTCAACCAGCACCCGAGGTGCCACGAGCAGTCTTTCTCCTTCCCCCGCCTGCGGGCCCGTGCTCCGGTACCGGATAGCCAGTACCGAGTAGCCAGATAGCTGGCCAATTCAGCATTGATGAATGTCCCGTCAGGACCGAGCGTACGCCCTCCGCCGGCCTGCCGGTGAGCATCGGCGCTCATGTCCGCCACGGCCGTGGCCAGGGCAGCGGCTCCGGCGCAGCCCGCCATGGTCTAGACCATGTTACGGCTCCGTTCAGCCCACCAGGAGGCTCCAGTCACGGCGACGCGGACGGCGAGGGGGTGGCCTTCGCCGACGGCGACGAGTGGCCCTGGGCGGCCTTCTGGGCCTGGTCCAGCGCCTTCTTCATCAGGGCGGTGTATTTACCGTAGCTGGCGAAATCCCCGGTCTTGAGGGCCGCCTGCGCCTTGGCGTAATCCGACTCGGCCTGGACGAGGAAGCTGCGCACGGTCGGGCTGGCCGATCCCGTCCCGCTGCCGGAGCTGCCGGAGCTGCCGGGGCCGGACGAGCCGGAGCCGGACGAGCCGGACGGACTGGCCGACAGCCCCGGGATCACCTGGCTGAGCGCGGCGGACAGGGTCGGCGCGAACCCGACGTTCCCGTCGAACGAAACCGCGACCCGCTTCAGGACCGGGTACGAACCGGAACTACTGCCGCCCGTCGTTCCGGCCGCCTGGATGTAGATCGGCTCCTCGTAGACGAGCGCGCCGCCGACCGGGAGCGTGATCAGGTTCCCCTCGATGACCTTGGACCCGTTCTGCCGGTACAGCGACAGCTGGGAGGAGATCACCGGGTCCGACTCGAAGGTGCCCTGCACCTGCTGCGGGCCGAGAATGGCGGTGTCCTGGGGCAGCTGGAGAACCCGGATCGTGCCGTAGCCGGGCGACTGCGTGTTGCTGTCCACCGCCATGTACGCGGCCAGGTTCTGCCGGCCCCGCTGGACCAGCGGCGAGGTCATCGAGAACTGGGCCACCGTGCCCGGCATCTGCATGGTCTGGTAGTAGGGCGGCTGGCTGGCCGACTGCGAGCTGGCCGAGGTGCTCGGCTCGTCCGGCACGGCCCAGAAGTTCTGCCCGCCGTAGAAGGACTGGGCCGACAGGACGTGGAACTGGGTCAGGATCTGGCGCTGCACCTCGAACAGGTCCGGCGGGTAGCGCAGGTGTGGCATCAGGGCCGCGGGGATGTCCGACTTGGGCTTGATGATCCCGGGGAACGCGTTCATCCAGGTCTTCAGGATCGGGTCGCTGGCGTCCCACTGGTACAGCGTCACGCTGCCGGTGTAGGCGTTCACCACGGCCTTGACCGAGTTGCGGATGTAGTTGATGTCGCCGGTGGGCTGGCCCGCCACCGTGCCGCCCGGGGCGTCGCTGGTCGACGTGGCCTGGTTCATGCCCAGGCGCTGCGAGTAGGGGTACAGGCCGGTGGTGGTGTAGCCGTCCACGACCCACAGGATCTGCCCGTTGGCGACGACCGGGTACGGGTTGCCGTCCAGGGTGAGGAACGGCGCCACCTTGGCCACCCGGGCCAGTGGCTGCCGGTCGTAGAGGATCTTCGACTGACTGTTGATGGCCCCGGACAGCAGGATGTTCAGCTCGCGGAACTTGATCGTGTACAGCAGCCGGTTCAGCGGCGAGCCCACGTCCACCCCGCCGCTGCCGTGGTAGGTGTTGTTCTGCTGGCCGCCGGCCGAAACGGACGGGTAGTCCAGCTCCTGCTTGCGGCCGCCCGGCGGCCCGCCGGCGATCGCGTAGGCGTTCTGCCCCTCACCGAAATACACCCGGGGCTGCAGCAGGCCCAGGTCGCCGTGCGGCGGGATGTCGCTCTCCACGAACGACGGGTTGCCGTTGCCCTGGACGGTGTTGGCCGTGGCCGCGACCACCCCGAAGCCGTGCGTGTAGACCAGGCGGCTGTTGATCCAGTTGCCCTGCCCCGGCGGGGGGCCGCCCATGCCCCGCACCGCGACGACCGTGTCCTGCGGCAGGGGGCCCGCCCCGGGCAGCGGGTAGCGGTCCATCGCGAGGTTGGCCGGGAACTGGTAGTAGCTCTTGACCTGCTGCAGCTGCTGGAAGGTCGGTGATACCACGTCGGGATCCAGCAGCCGCAGCCCCTGCAGCGTGCTCACGTCGTTGTCCAGGGTGGACTGGGACACGTCGGTGGTCGCCGAGTACGGGGCGACCCGGACGGCGGACGAGGTCACCCCGTAGGCCTGCCGGGTCGTGACAATCTCGCGGTGGATGTACGGGGTCTCCTTGGCCAGCTCGTTCGGCTTGACCACGAACTGCTGGATGATCGCGGGATACAGGCCGCCGATCAGGATCGCGGACAGCACCAGCAGCCCGAACCCGACCGCGGGCAGCATCGCGCTGCGCCGGGCCGCGCCCGCGAAGAACAGCAGGGCGCACAGCACGGCGATCACCGCGAGGACGGTCTTGGCCGGCAGCACGGCGTTGACGTCGGTGTACGAGGCGCCGGTGGTGACCGCGCCGCGCTGGGAGAAGTCGATGCCGTACCGGTCGACCCAGTACGCCACGGCCTTCAGCAGCACGAAGACGCCGAACAGCACGAACAGGTGCGCCTGCGCCGCCATCGTCACCCGGGGGCGCCGGCCCTGCATGCGCAGCCCGCCGTACAGGTAGTGCACCAGCGTGGCGAGCACCAGCGAGAGCAGTACCGCCGCGAACAGGTAGCTCAGCACCATCCGGATGAAGGGGTAGGTAAAGATGAAAAACGAGAGATCCCATTTGAACTGAGGATCTACTTTCCCAAACGGAACCTGGTTGGCGAACAGCAGCCAGGTGCGCCATGAGCCCGCGGCCGTGATGCCGGAGATCACGCCGATCAGGGCGAGTACCAGCCCCAGCAGGAGGCGCCGGTGCGGGTCAATGGCCATCCGGTAGGCATCCCCGCCCTGTCCCGGCGCGGGTACCGGCCGGTAGATGGGCCGCAGCCGGTAGGCCAGGGCCGCGTTCGCCCCGGTGGCCACGGCCATGAAGAGGCCGGCCACGAAGAACATCGCCCAGCGGGTCCCGTACGTGGTCCCGAACACCGAGGAGTAGTGGATGGCCCGGTACCACAGGAAATCGGTCCACACCCCGGCCACGATCGTGATCAGCACGAGGAAGGCGATGATGGCCACGATGACCGGGAGCACGAGCCGGGGCCAGCGGAGCTGGGCGAGGGACGGGCGGCCAGCAGGCGGCCGGGCCGATCCGGACCGGAAGGACACCGCACTCCCCTCACACGCTGTCGGGCGCTACCTCGGTGCTGAGCGCCACATCCTGGGCACCCGCTCTACCCCACTCGGATCACACCGGCACGCCGTTCCTGAGCCGGACCTCAGCCGGTCAGGCGTGCTGGGCCATGCGGCGCCAATGTACCCCGATCGGGAGGGCCAGGCGTCACCGGCGCCGGCGCGATGATCATGTGACGGTCAGGTGACGTTCAGCAGGCACCCAGAACCTGGCCGTCAGCAGCCGGGCACGCTCCGGCCGGCCTTGAGCGCGGCCAGGTCATTGATGACCTGGCGCAGCGTGGCCACCTTGATCAGGCGCAGCCCGGCTGGGACGGCGCCAGCGGTATCCGCGCAGTTGGCCGCCGGGGTCAGGAAGACCGTGGCGCCTGCCGCGCGGGCGCCGGCCATCTTCTGCTGGATGCCGCCGATCGCCGATACCGCGCCGTTGGCCGAGATCTCACCGGTTCCCGCGACGAACCTCCCGCCGGTCAGGTTGCCGGGGGTCAGCTTGTCCACAATGCCGAGCGCGAACATCGTCCCGGCACTGGGCCCGCCGATGTCCCCCACTTTGATCTTGATGGAGAAGGGGAAGCGGTAGCTCTCAGAGACGATAACGCCGATCACGGAGTGACCCTGGAAGTTCGCGGTCTTCAGCTGGACGTGCCTGACCGTGCCATGGCGGAGGACTGTGAGCGTGACCACCGACCCCGGCGGATGCCCGCGGACCAGGGAGCCGGTGTCCTGGGTGCAGCTGAGCGGGGTCCCGTCCACCGCGGTGATGGCATCACCGGGGTGCAGCACCCCCGCGGCCGGGAGGCTCTTCTCGGTCTGCGTGACGGTGTCCACCGTGGTGAACCTGATCCTGAGCGTGCACAGGGCCGCGGCCTGGGCGGTCTGCTGCGAACTGGCCATCTGCGCGGTGTCCTGCTGCACGACCTGCTGCTCCGACTGCCCGGACGGGAACAGTTCCTGCTCCGGCACCACGGCGGTGTGCGGGGTGAGCCAGGCGCGGATCGCGGTGAACACGTTGAAGCCGTCACCGGGACCGCCGAGGAAGGAGACCGTCACCAGGTTGAGGTGACCGGAGGTCGGGTACGTGGGGTGCCCCGCGATGCTGATCAGGGGGCCGCTCGAGGTCTTGCCCAGGGTGTTCAGGGTCGGGCCCGGCGAGAGGATCACGTACGGCACGGGCACCAGGGCCGCGACGAGAGCGGCCGCGACCACGCCGATCCCGGCCACGAGCAGGGTCACAGTGCGGCGCGACATGGGCGGAAGACTACGCACTGTTGACCCATTCGCTCTCGCCGTCGCCGAATACCTGGTGCTTCCATACCGGCACGGCCTGCTTGAGCTCGTCGATCAGGGCGCGGCACGCGGTGAAGGCCTCGGCGCGGTGCGGGCACGAGACGGCGACCACGACGGCCAGGTCGCCCACGGCCAGGTCGCCCACGCGGTGCACGGCGGCGATCGCCGTCACCTCGTGGCCGGCGGCGATCTTCTCGCACACCCGGCGCAGCTCGGCCGCGGCCGACGGGTGCGCACTGTAGGACAAATGCTGCACACCACGGCCGTGATCGTGATTGCGCACCATGCCGCTGAACAAGGCGATGCCGCCCGCTGAGGGGTCGGCCACGGCATGGTGCACCTCGTCCACCGACAGCGGTGTGTCCCGCACCTCGGCGAGCCGGATCACAGTCACGGAGCCAAGGTAGCGCCTGAACCTGGACGCCCTGACCCGGGGCGTTAAGGTTTTCGTTGCGGAGAAGTAGGGGTGGCACTGCAGGCCCGCAGCCGCCCGCGGATCAGGTGCTGCGCTTGCGGCGGCGGGCCACCTCCCGCACGATGGCCGCCGTGCCGATCACGGCCACGGTCGCCCCGGCCGCGGTGATCGTCGCTTCCTTGCGGGGCAGCCGGCGGCCGGCCACGGCGTGGTGCCCGGCGCGCTGCTTCAGGAGCTCACCGAGGGCCGCGGCGTTGTCGTAGGCGGGCCGCCAGCCGACCTCCCGCAGCGCCTGGCAGTCCACCACCCACGGGTAGACCATGTAGCGCAGGTCGGTGACCGGGGCCGGGGTGATCCCCAGCCGGTGCAGCCGCTGGGCGGTGCCGAAGGTCAGCCCGGCGGGCAGCTCGACCCGGCGCAGCCCGCTGAGCTCCTCGACCTCGTCTTCCTCCAGCCACCCGTCGCAGCCCACCGCGAACGACCCGTCGATCTTCCCGGTCACCGCCAGCTCGAGCGCGGACACCAGGTCCTCGATATGGCAGAACTGCCAGCGCGGCGCGCAGCCCTTCACGGTGAGCAGCCGCGGAGCCTCGAAATGCCGGGTGACGAGCGTGTCCACCCCCTCGCCGACCAGCGCGGCCGGGCGGACCACCGTGATGGCCATACCCGGGTGGGACCGCGGTGAGCGCTGGGCCAGGTGCTCGATCTCGAGCAGGTCACCGGCCACGCTCCCGTCGTGATCGACACCCAGCGGCGCATCCTCCGGCAGCGGAACCGGGTTGTCCGGGGCGGCCCCGTACACCATCGCGCTGGTCACCAGGATCACCCGGCCGACCCGCCCGGCGGCCGCCGAGGTGAGCACCGTCTGCGCGGCGCGGACGTTGAAGGCGCGGCGGGCCCGGTCATCAGTGTCCGCCGCCATGTCGATGTCGGTGTGCACCAGGACGTCCACCCCGCTCAGCCGGCCGGCCAGGGTGGGGTCGCGGACGTCCGCCAGCCGCCACGTCACGCCGACCACATCCCCGCGGTGATCATCGATCGCAATGACCCGGCGCACCGCCGGGGCGGCCGCGAGCCGCAGGGCCAGGGCGTGGCCCAGACCACGCGCGGCGCCGGTGATGGCCACGACAGGACGCGGCTCCTGATCAGTGCGCTCGCGGCGAACCTGGGCCCGTGCAGTGCTCAACGTGTGCCGCTCCCGGGATAACGTGGCGGTTGTGACCCTTCCATCCTGCCTGAGAGGTCGCGGAGATGGCTGATCCTCCCTTCGGCTTTGGTATGCCCGGCGGTTCCGGGAGCTCTGGTGGCCGGGGTGGCTCCGGCGGATCCGGTGGATCCGGGGGCGGCTCCGGCGACAATCCGGGCGGCAACCCGCTCGGGCCGCTCGGCGACCCGCAGCAGTTCGCTGATGCCCTGCGGCAGTTCGCCGACCTGATGGCGTGGCAGGGCGGCCCGGTCAACTGGGACCTGGCCAAGAACGTGGCCAGGCAGACGGTCGCGGCCGAGGGCGATCCGAGCGTGCTCGACGCCGACCGCAAGAAGGTGGTGGAGGCCGTCCAGCTCGCGGACCTGTGGCTGAACGAGGCGACCTCGTTCCCCAGCGGGGTCCGGACCGCCCAGGCCTGGAGCCGGTCGGAGTGGGTCGAGGCCACGCTGCCGGTGTGGTCGGCATTGTGCGACCCGATCGCCGAGAAGGCCGTGGATGCCCTGGGCGGCATGATCAGCGGCAACCCCGAGGAACTCGGCGGGGAGCTGCCCGCCGAGCTGAACTCCGCGCTGCAGGCGGTCACCGGCGGCCTGGGCGGCATGGCCGGGCTGACCGGCGGCCTGGGTGCCATGATGAAGCGCATCGGCGGCATGATGGTCGGCGGCCAGACCGGGGCTGCGGTCGGCGGGCTGGCCCGCGAGGTGGTCAGCTCCACCGACGTGGGTCTCCCCCTGGGCCCGGAAGGCGTGGCGGCGCTGCTGCCCGCTGGCGTGGCGGACTTCGGCCAGGGCCTGTCGATCAGCGCGGAGGAGATCCGGATCTTCCTGGCCCTGCGCGAGGCGGCCCACCACCGGCTGTTCGCGCACGTGCCGTGGCTGCGGTCGCGGTTGCTGGCCGCGGTCGAGGATTACGCCCGGGGCATCACGGTCGACGCCTCGGCGCTGCGGGACGCGATGCCCCAGATCGACCCGTCCAACCCGGACGCGCTGCGCGAGGCGTTGTCGGACGCCAGCATGTTCCAGCCTGAGGACACGCCGCAGCAAAAGGCGGCCCTGGCCCGGCTGGAGACCCTGCTCGCCCTGGTCGAGGGCTGGGTCGCCACCGTGGTGGAAGACGCCGCCGGGGACCGGCTGCCGCAGGCCGGCGCGCTCGCCGAGGCCATCCGGAGGCGCCGGGCCACCGGCGGTCCCGCGGAGCGGACGTTCGCCACGCTGGTCGGGCTGGAGTTGCGGCCCCGGCGGCTGCGCGAGGCGGCCGAGATCTGGCGGCGGCTCACCGACGTGCGCGGGTCCGAGGGCCGGGACGCGATCTGGACCCACCCGGACCTGATGCCCACGGCCGAGGACTTCGACGACCCGGAAGGGTTCGTGGCCGGGCGGCCGGCGCTGGACATGTCCACGCTGGACGAGGAAATGTCGGCGCTGGACAAGGAGATCGACGAGGCCCAGGGCGGGCCGGGCGGTCAGGCCGGAGACGGGCCGGGCGGTCAGGCCGGAGACGGGCCGGGCGGTCAGGCCGGAGACGGGCCGGGCGGTCAGGCCGGAGACGGGCCGGGCGGTCAGGCCGGAGACGGGCCGGGCGGTCAGGCCGGGCCGGGCGCGGGGCCTTCTGGGCCGGGCGCGGGGCCGGACGGGCCAGACGATGGGCCGGGATCGGAAGGCCCCCCGCCGGCGCGCTGACACGGGTTACCGCGCCGCCTCCGGCGGCACTTCAGCCCGCCGCAGGCGGGCGCGGTCGTCCTGAAGCCGGCTGTCCACAGGCGGTGCACGGAGACGGGGCTGCTCGGGGCACCCTGAACGGCTGACGGGCCGGCAATTCACCGCTGTCCCCCGCTGTATGCACAGGGGCGCCCCGCGACTTCCCCAGGAAATCCACAGGCCTGTCCACAGGGTGCCTTGGCGGGCCGGGGGCCCGCGGTCCAGGCAGGCCTTTCATGATCCCGGGCAATTCCCGCCACATAGCGCCCCATAGTGCCCGGGATCATGGAAGCCGTCTGCTGAGGACCGGGGCGGGATGCGCTCGCGGGGGGGTAAGGGGGGCAGGAATGTCGGCCGGCCGTGGCAGGGTCACGCTCATGAGGCCGGCGATCAAAGCAGGGCTCCTCATGGTCTGGCGCGACCCGGACACCCTGCAGATAGGCATCGACCCGAGGCGGGCGGTCGCGCTGCGGGGGATGCGCGGCGCGGAAGCACTGATCAACCTGCTCGACGGCAGCCGGGATCTCGGGCAGGTGCTCGGCGCGGCGCAGGACCAGGGCATCTCGCGTCACGCGGCTGAGCGGGTCATCGGCCTGTTGGCCGCGGCAGGCGCGCTGCATGACTTCCCGGCGGCGACGTTGCGGGCGCTGCCCGACGGCCTGCGCGCCCGGCTGGCCGGTGAGCTGGCGACGGTATCCCTGGCCCTCGGCCACGCCGACGGCGGTGCCCTCGTCCTGGCCCGGCGGCAGGGCGCTTACGTGCGGGTACACGGGACGGGGCCGGTGGCGTCCGGCCTGGCCGGCTTGCTGACCGCGTCCGGTGTCGGGCGGGTCAGCTGCACCGGGGTGGTCGGCGGGCCGGCCGACGGCGGGCCGGCCGACGGCGGGCCGACGGCGGGCCGGCCGACGGCGGGCCGCGGGTGGCGGCCTGGCCACCCGCGGGCCGGGTCCGGCTCGGCCACCCGGGTGCGGACGGGCCTGCCGCGCCGCGCCGGGGCGCGCCGGGACGCGGACGTCGGCCGGACCTGGCCGTCCTGGCCGACGGCTATCCGCCAGAGTTACCGGGCACCCTGGTGACCGGCAGCGTCGCCCACCTGACCGCGGCGGCCAGCGAAGCCATCGGCGTAGTCGGCCCGCTGGTCGTCCCGGGCCGGACGGCCTGCCTGGGCTGCGTGGACATGGCCCGCACCGACCGTGACCCGGCCTGGCCGCTCATCCTCGCCCAGGCCTCCGGCCGGAGCCCGCACCCCCCGGCCTGCGCGGCCGCGCTGACCGCGGCGGTGGCCGCCCAGGCCGCCGCGCAAGCGCTGGCCTTCCTCGACCAGGCCACCGCGGAGGCGGCGGTGATCAACGGCACACTGGAGCTCGTGCTGCCTGACTGGCAGTGGCACCGGCGGAGTTGGGCCCCGCATCCGCAGTGCCGCTGTAGCAGGCGCCCGGCATCCTGACCGAGAATGGAAGCGTGAACGATCTCCCTCGGCGTGCCGTGACCCGAACTGCGAAGCTGGCCACCCTTCCCGCCGGCCTGGCCGGCCGGACCGCGCTCGGCCTGGGCAAGCGACTCGGCGGCCGCCCTGCTGAGATCGTTGCCGCAGAGATCCAGCAGCGCACCGCTGAGCAGATCTTCCGCGTCCTGGGCGAGCTGAAGGGTGGTGCGATGAAGCTCGGCCAGGCGCTGTCCATTTTCGAGGCGGCGCTGCCGCCGGAGATTGCCGGGCCGTACCGGGCCACCCTGACCAAGTTGCAGGAATCCGCACCGCCGCTGCCCGCTGTGGCGGTCCACCAGGTACTCGCCCGGGATCTCGGCCCGTCCTGGCGGGAGACGTTCGCGGAATTCGACGACACGCCTCGGGCGGCGGCGTCCATCGGGCAGGTGCACCGAGCGGTCTGGGAGGACGGCCGCCAGGTGGCCGTCAAGATCCAGTACCCGGGCGCAGGCCGGGCGCTGCTCAGCGACTTCAACCAGCTCAGCCGGGCCGCCCGGCTGTTCGGCATCATCATGCCCGGGCTCGAGGTCAAGCCGCTGCTGGACGAGTTGCGGGCCCGGGTCGCCGAGGAGATCGACTATCAGCTGGAGGCGGCGTCGCAGCGGACGTTCGCCAAGGCCTACGCGGGCGACCCGGACATCTACGTGCCCCCCGTCGTGCAGGCGACAGATCACGTGCTCATCACCGAGTGGATGGACGGCACGCCGCTGGCCAAGATCATCGAGTTCGGGTCCCAGGAGGAGCGGAACCGCGCCGGGATCCTGTTCACCAGGTTCCTGTTCTCCGGGCCGGCCCGGGCCGGGCTGCTGCACGCCGACCCGCACCCGGGCAACTTCCGGATGCTCGCCGACGGCCGTCTCGGCGTGCTGGACTTCGGGGCCGTGGACCGGCTGCCGGACGGGCTGCCGCCGTTCATCGGCAAGCTGCTGCGGATCATGCACGGAGACGGCGACATCCGCGAGGCCGAAGACGAGCTGCGCGCGCAGGGTTTCCTCCGCGAGGGCATCAAGGTCGACCTCGATGCCCTGTACGCCTTCCTGGCCCCCCTCGCCGAGCCGTCCCGGGTGGACACGTTCAAGTTCAGCCGTGAGTGGCTGCGCAGTGAAGCCGCGCGGGTGGCCGACCCGCGCTCCTCGAACCTCGGCCGGCGGCTCAACCTGCCGCCGTCTTACGTTCTCATCCACCGGGTGTCCACGGAGGGCATCGGGGTGCTCTGCCAGTTGGAGTCCGAAGGGCCGTTCCGGGCCGAGATGATCCGGTGGATGCCGGGCTACCGGCGGGAAGGCGACCCGCGGCTCGACGCCGGTGATGACCCGGACGCCCGCACGCGGCTCGACGCCGGTCATGACCCGGACGCCCGGGGCACGCGGCTCGACGCCGGTGATGACCCCGACGCCGGGCTCGCGGGGGGCAGCGAAGAGGCGCTTACCCCGCCCCCGCGCTAGCCCGGTCCCGCGCTGGCCGGTCCCGCGCTGGCCCGGTCCCACCCCCTGGCTCCGCGGGCCAGGGCCTTGGCCCCGCGTCGCGGGCCAAGCCCCCCGCGACGCGCTGCGGGTGGCGCCCGGCTTACGCAAACACGTGGGGGCGGCCGGTTCCGGCCGCCCCCACGCCCCCGTCTGATGGTTCACGGGATGAATCTCAGGGCATCAGCCCTAACCCGTGACGCAAACGCCTTGCCGAGGCCTTGGCGCGCTCGAGTTTCCGGGAAGCCCGGTCCACCCGGCGCGAGGCCTTGCGCAGCGCGCGGACCTGCGCTGCCCGGGCGTCCCGGCGGGACTCGTCCAGTAGTTCTCGATGCCTTTCCGCTGGATAGTTGATCGGGTGCATTGTGACTCAACCGCCCGTCTTCGCTGACTGACTGACTGATCGACGACTCGACTCAGGCCGCCACTTCGGTCTTGCGTGGGCGACCACGCGGCCTCTTGCGGGGCACGATCTCGCCGCGCAAGAACAGCTCACCGCCCCACACGCCCCAGGGCTCCCGGCGCTCCATAGCCCCGGACAGGCAGACCATCCTGGCGGCGCAACCGACACAGAGCGCCTTGGCCGTCTCCACGTCCTCGGGAGACTCGGCGAAGAACAACTCCGGGTCTTCCGTGCACGGCAGCTCCGTGCTGCGTGCCGCTGGCACTACAGCGCGAGTGACCTCGGTCAGGCCTGATCCTGATCGCACGGGTTCTGGTGCGGGTACTGCCTCGAACCCCGCCGCGCCCGCAGCAACGGCGGCGGTACCGGGCCCGTACATCGTCCAACCCCTCTCGTCCTGGTCTTACCGTCTCTCGTGGGTCTGACAAAACGGCGGGCCCGGCATGACGAAGGCCGCGGACCCGGTAGCGGGTCCGCGGCCTTTTGAGGGATCCAGGCCGGCCTGTCTAGACCGGATCCCAGGCTGGGAGCGAACCCGTTTGGCCGTCGCCAGTGGCGACAGCGCCGATAGCGTTGGTGTACGTCTGTGCGGAGTTGTTCTGCGTGCGCTGGGCAAAGCCGGGGCGCGGCTTAACCGACGCCGGCGCATGGCTGAGCCACGGCATGCGAACACCCGCGGCAGCGCGCGAAGGCGCGATCTCACGGATATCTGCGGTGCAGGAGGCGGGCAGGACGCCGAGGGACGGGCGAGCAGCCAGCGACGCAGCAGAAATCCCGGCGCGCGGACGTGCCGCGACCGGCATGAAGGTCTCGTTGCTATTCACTCGGCCCACCCCCTTCCGTCAAGGCGTCGTAAGCTCACCGAAGAACATAGGCAGAAGCCTAAGGACCCTGGTCGGGCAGGGCAACTTCTTTTTCCGGCCGACTTCTGTAGCCGGACCGCGAGGGCCGGCATGCCCGGACCGCAAGGAGCCGGCATGCCCGGGCCGTGAAGGTCCGGCCGCCCAGGCCGTGAAGGGCCGGCCGCCCGGACCGCGACGGGCAGCCGCCCGGACAGCGACGGGCCGGCGTGCAGGGCTCCCGAGGCAGGCTAGCTCAGGTCATGGTCCGGACCAGGCCCTCCTGCACGACGGACACCACCAGCTCACCCTCGTCGGTGAAGACGTGACCCCAGGCCAGTCCCCGCGCCCCGGCCGCCGTCGGCGATTCCTGATCGTACAGAAGCCAGCGGTCCGCGCGGAACGGCCGGTGGAACCACATCGCGTGGTCGAGGCTGGCCCCGGTTGTCTGCCCGTCGGTCCAGGTCAGGCCGTGCCGGCGCAGCACCGAGTCGAGCAGGGTCAGGTCGGAGGCGTAGGTCATCAGGCACACGTGCAGCAGCGGGTCGTCGGGCAGCTCGCCGTTAGCCCGCAGCCAGACCAGGTTGTGCTCGGTGTCGGCGATCCGCTGGCCGCCGGAATCCACCCGGGACGGCCCGACGAAGCGCAGGTCGATGGAGTTCCCGGCCAGGACCCCGTCGTCAGCGAGCTGGGCGATGGTGTCCGGGGGCGGCACCGGGGGCATGCCCACCGTGTGCTGGATGCCGGGCTCGGGACGATGGAACGAGGCGGAAAGCGTGAAGATCGTCTTGCCGTGCTGGATGGCCGAGACCCGCCGGGTGGTGAAGGACCGGCCGTCCCGGACCCGGTCCACGGTGTAGACGATCGGGGTCGACGGGTCACCGGGCCGGATGAAGTACGCGTGCAGCGAGTGAACGGACCGGTCCGGGGGCACCGTCCGCCCGGCTGCCACCAGCGCCTGGCCGGCGACCTGGCCGCCGAAAACGCGCTGCCGCCAGTCACTGGGACTGCGACCGCGGAAGATGTTCACCTCGATCTGCTCCAGGTCGAGCAGATCGACGAGGCTTTCCAGCGCCGTGCTCACGCGGGCACGGTACCGGTCCGGGCCCCCTGGCAGCGCGGCCCGGGTAGGTCCTACCGCCGCAGGCTGCCGAGGAACCGGGACGGCTTGCGGGTCCGCCGCCCGCCCGGGGACCGGGCGAGCGACCAGGACAGGAAGATCCGCTCCCGGGCCCGGGTCACGCCCACGTACAGCAGCCTGCGCTCCTCCTCAATGGCCTCCTCGGTCTGCGCGTACACGATCGGCAGCGTCCCCTCGGTCAGGCCGGGGAGGAAGATCACGTCCCACTCCAGCCCCTTGGCCGCGTGCAGCGAGGCCAGGGTTACCCCCTGGATGGCCGGCGCGTGCTCGATCGAGCTGCGGCGGCCCAGTTCGCCAACGAATCCGATCAGGCCGGCCTCCGGGTGGGCTGCGAAGTAGTCCGCGGCCAGCTGGGCCAGGGCCTCCAGTGACTCCCAGCGCTCCCGGGCAGCACCGCGGCCCGCCGGGGCGTCCCGGGTGAGTCCCAGCCCGGCCAGGATGTGCCGTACTTCCGCCGGCGGCTCGCTGCCAGCCGAGGACGACACCGATTTCGCCGCAGCCCGGAGCAATCCGGTCGCCTTGCGGACCTCGGGCCGGTCGAAGAACCGGTCCGCCCCCCGGACCTGGCAGGGCACTCCCCGCTCGGCCAGCGCCCGCTCGAGCGCCAGCGTCTGGGCGTTGGTCCGGACCAGCACCGCCATCCGGCCGGGCGCCAGCCCCGCGGCGCGCAGCGCGTCCGCCCGCGCGGCCACCGCGGCGGCCTCCGCCTCCTCGTCCGCGTACTCGGCGAACTCGGCGGCCGCGCCCGCCGGGCGCTGAGCGACGAGGGCCGCTGAGCGGCCCGTCCCGGCCTGGCGCGCCAGCCCGGGCCCCGCCCGCCCCGGGCCCGCCCGCCCCGGCCCCGGCCGCGGCGGACTGGCCCTCAACTGCTCGGCCAGCGACCGCGGTCCCGCGGCGCCGGTGAGCCGGTTCGCCAGCGCGAGGACCTGCGGCGTGGAGCGGTAGTTACGGACGAGCTCGATCACCGTGGCGTCGGGGAACTCGGCGGTGAAACCGGTGAGGAAGGCGGCGGTGGCCCCGGCGAACGAGTAGATGGTCTGCCGCGGGTCCCCGACCACGCACACGTCGTCGCGATCCCCCGCCCAGCTGTCCAGCAGCAGTTTCTGCAGCGGGTTGACGTCCTGGTATTCGTCGATCACGAAATAGCGGTACCTGTCCCTCACCTCCGCGGCCGCCTGCCCGTGCTCGGCGATGATGGCCGCGGTGAGCTCCAGCACGGATTCGAAATCCACCAGGTGGCGCTCCCGGCACAGATCCTCGTACCGGGCGTAGAGCCGGGCGACCACCTCGGCGGCCAGCGGCGGGGTGCGGACCGCTGTCGCCGAGGATGCGGCGTAGTCGTCCGGCCGGACCTGGGACACCTTGGCCCACTCGATCTCCGACGCCACGTCCCGCAGTTCGGCGGCCCCGGCGCTTACCCGCAGCCCGCGCGCCGCCTCGGCCAGCAGGCTCACCTTGGAGTCCAGCACCGCAGGCGGGCGCCCGCCCACGGTCGCGGGCCAGAAGTGGGTGAGCTGGCGCAGCGCGGCCGAGTGGAAGGTGCGCGCCTGGACCCGCTCGAGACCCCCTCCCGACCCGGCCAGCTGCACCAGCCTGGCGCGCATCTCCCCGGCCGCGCGGGTGGTGAACGTGACCGCGAGCACGTGAGCCGGGTCCACGACCCCGGTCAGCGCCGCGTAGGCGATCCGGTGCGCGACCGCGCGGGTCTTGCCGGTTCCCGCCCCGGCGAGCACGCACACAGGCCCTTTGACGGCCAGGGCGACCTGCCGCTGCTCCGGGTCCAGCGCGGCCAGCACGGCCTCCGGATCGCCTTCCGGCGCCGGGCCGGGGTCTGGCCCGGCTGGCTCACCCACGACTGCGCGCACGTCCTACCTCCCGCACGCTATCCTCCCGCATCCCGCCGACAGCGGTGCTGGCGCGCACCGGTGCCACTGCTTCTTTGCGTCGCTGACCGGCCCATACGACCAGATAACGAACACCTGTCGCGGAAACGGGAAGCTGGCACGCGTCCGGCGTGTTGAGCAGTCGGAACCATTTGGAGACGATGGGAGCGGCCGCGTGTCAGAGCCGGTGACGATGTACACCACTCAGTGGTGCGCCTTCTGCCGACGGCTGAAGAGCCAACTGGCCCGGGACGGGATCGAGGTAGCCGAGGTCGATATTGAGCACGATCCAGAGGCGGCCAGCTTCGTAATAAGTGTCAATGGGGGCAACATGACCGTCCCCACCCTTGTATTCTCTGATGGGACGGCGATGACCAACCCGTCGGCGGCCCAGGTCAAAGAAAGGCTGCGCGGGCTCGCCGCGAACTTATGAGTGGCAAGCACGACCGAGCGGATGCTGACGCGCGTGCGCGCGCCGGCCAGTCGGGTGTGCCCGCAGACGGAACGTACCGAAACAGCGAAGGCCGGCCCGGCGCGAACCCCGACGCTGCAGGCCAGGACGGTACGCGGCTGGATGGCGTGAGCCAGGACGGCGCGGGCCGGCGCGGTGTAAGCCGGGCCAGGGCCGGGGATGGCCTGGGCATGACGGATCGCTCAGACGGGGGGTCCCGGGGTAGGGACCGGGACCAGGGCCCGGATACCGACGGCCCGACCGTCCCCATGGACGCCGTGGCCCGGCGCACCCCTACGGGCTGGCGCGTCGGCGACGAGGAAGTTCCCGACCTGACGAGCGCGATGGTCCTCGCTGACCTCCTCGCTGCGGAACTGTCCGCCGAGGAGCAGGCTGAGCTGGATGCCGCGGCCGCCACGCCGCCCGCGCCCCCCCGGGACGCGGCCGCGCATAACACCGGGCAGCTCGCAGGCGTGAGCACCCCGGTCCGGCCGGCCGGCCGGGCCGGCGCCGCGGGGTCCGGCACCTCGGGGTCCGGCACCTCGGGCGCCCGCACGCGTGGCCCGGTTCCGGTGCGCCCCGGGGCGCACCGGGCCGAGGAGACTCCGTTCGGCCCGGCGGACGCCGCCCAGATCCGCGAGGCCGAGCAGGTCCGCGAATCCGAGCAGCTGAAGGAGACGGTCGCGCAACTGGAACGCGCGCTGACCGTCAGGGTCCGGGTGGAGCAGGCCATCGGGGTGCTGTCGGAGCGGCACCGGATCCGGCCCCGGCAGGCCTTCGAGCTGCTGCGGTCCGCGTCCCGGGCTCGCGGTCAGAAGATCATGGAAACGGCCAGCCAGGTGATCGCGAGCGCGACCAACCCGCTGCTGCGCCTGCCGGAGGAGCTGGCTAAGCCACCGATGCCGCGCCGGCTGCCCCGCCGAAGCCGTGGCGAGGCCTGACCGGCCGGATCCCGGAACCCGGCCTGTCCACGATGGTGGCCTTCCAGGACTGGTTTCACCTGAACATCGCGGCCGGGACGGTGTTCCTGCCGCTGGCCCTGGAGGCGGCGGTCCGGCTGCAGCGCCGGCCCGGCATCCCCCGGGCCCTGTGGCTCGGGTCGGTGATCGGGCTCGCCGTGCTGGTGAACCAGGAGTCCGCGATCATGGCCGGGTTGCTGGCTGTCCTCGCCCTCATCCCGTGGCTGGCCGGCCAGCCGTCGATCGACCGGCTGCGGGACAGCGCCATCGCGGCGCTGGCCGCGCTGGTCCTGGCCAGCCCGCAGATCGACGCGATGGCGTGGCAGGCCAGCGCGGGGGGTACCGCCGGGCCCGCCTCGACGCTGCCGGCCTGGTACCTGGCGCAGGCCGGCTTCCGCTTCGGCTACCGGGCCGACGGGGTCGCGGTCTACCGGCCCGATGGCCTGCGGCACGCGGCGCCCTAACCTGGCCGTCCGGACCCGCCCGGGGCCTGCCGCAAGCGGCAAATGGGCACCAAACCGGCGCAGCTCCCGGCCACGCGGGCGGCCCAGCAGCACGATATGTGAACGTTTGGTTCACAAGTTCTAACGCTGGGTAACAACGCAACCGTGGATGAGCACGCGCACAATGCTGTGCCAGCGGGTCGCGCTGTGCCAGCGGGCCGCCTGGTGATCATCGGCGGCGGGGAGGACCGGTGCTGCGGCACCGGCGTCCTGGAACGCTTCGTCGAGTTGTGCGGCGGCGGGCAGGCCCGGATCACGCTGGTCACCACCGCGGCCGGGGCTCCCGGCGAGGTGCATGCCGAGTACGAGAAGGTCTTCCGCAAGCTCGGCGTCGAGCAGACCAGGGAACTGAGACTGCTCGGCCGGGCGGACGCCGACTCCGACGCCGCCGTCTCGGCCTTGCGCGATTCCACCGGGGTCTTCTTCAGCGGCGGGGACCAGTCCCGGATCCTGGCCCTGGTCGGCTCGCGCGCCAACGACATCCTCCGCGAGCAACTCGGCCGCGGCCTGGTCGTGGCGGGCACCAGCGCCGGCGCGACCGCCCTGGGGCGGACGATGATCCTCGGCGGTGAGGGCCCGGAAGTCTCGGCGGCCACGGTGCGCACCGGCCCCGGGCTCGGGCTGCTGCCCAGGATGCTCATCGATATGCACTTCGCGGAGCGCGGCCGGCTCCCGCGGCTGCTGAGCGCGGTCGCCCTCGACTCCGATCACCTCGGCGTGGGCATCGACGAGAACACCGCGATCCTCGTCGACGGCGACACGTTCGAGGTGCTCGGCACCGGGGTCGCGACCGTGGCTGACGGTGAGCGGTCCACGGTGGTGCACGCGGCCGGCGACTGCGACCCGATCACCGTGTTCGACGTCCGGCTGCACCTGATGCCGGCCGGGTGCGTGTTCGATATCGCGCGGCGGGCGCCCAGCATCGGGCCCGCCCACAACCGCTACTGAGCTCGCTGCCGGGCCCGCTGAGGCACCAGGGCCAGGCCGACACGACGCCCCCACCGAGGAAACCGACCAAGGGAGCACCGTGCGCCTCATCGACAGCCACCGCCTGTGCGGGCCGAATATCTACACGTCCCGGCCGGTCGCCGTGACCCGGCTGGAACTGGACGGGCTGACCGGCCAGGAAACGTCGGATTGCCCCGGCTTCGCCCGCCGGCTGACCGATGCGCTGCCGGGGCTGGCCGGGCATCACTGCGCCGCCGGGCGCCCCGGCGGCTTCCTTGACGCGCTGGCCCGCGGGACCTACTTCGGCCACGTCACCGAGCATGTGGCGCTCGAGCTATCTGCCCTGGCTGGCCGGGAGGTGCACTTCGGGCGCACGGTCTGGGCGGGCGCGGAGGGCCGCTACGACGTCATCATGGAATGCCCACGGGACGAGTCCGCATCCTCCAGCGTGCCTCGCGACCTGCTCAGCCTGGCCATCTGGGTCGTGACCGAGATCCTGGCCGAGCGCGAGGCCCCGCTGCGGGACGCACTCACCGGGATGGCCCGTACGGTCGCGGCGGACCGGCCCGGCGTCAGCACCGCGGCCCTGGCCGCGGCGGCCCGGCAGCGGGGTATCCCTGTCCGGCGGACCGGGGCTCTCAGCCTGCTCCGGCTGGGCTACGGCTGTCACCGCCGGCTGCTCTGGGCCGCGCTCACCGGGCAGACCTCCGCGGTGGGCGTGGATATCGCCTCCGACAAGGTACTGGCCAAGCAGCTGATGGCGACCGCGGGTGTCCCGGTCCCCGGCGGGGTGGTGGCCCGGTCGGCCGCCGACGCCGCGGAAGCCCTCGGCGCGCTGCGCGCCCCCGTGGTGGTCAAGCCGCGCAACGGCAATCACGGGGCCAACGTCACCGTGGGGGTAACCACCCCGGACCAGGCCGCGGAGGCGTACCAGCGGGCCAGCACCAGCGGCGCTGAGGTTGTCGTTGAGGAATATATCCCTGGCCTGGATTACCGGGTCCTCGTCGTGGATGGCCATGTGGTGGCCGCGGCCCGGCTGCACCCAGCGTCGGTCACCGGCGACGGGGACCAGGACATCGAGGCCCTGGTCCGGCAGGCCAACCACGACCCGCGCCGGGGCGAGGGCCACGCGCTGCCGCTGACCAGGATCGCGCTCGACGACCATGCCCTGACCCACCTGGCGGGACAGGGGCTGCATCCCGGGTCGGTGCCCCGGCCGGGACAGGTCGTCACGCTGCGCCGGAACGCCAACCTGTCCATGGGCGGCACCAGCACGGACGTGACCGACCTGGTCAACCCCGAGGTGGCGGCGATGTGCTGCCGGGCGGCAGCGGCGGCCGCCCTCGACGTCTGCGGCATCGACGTCCGGCTGGCCGACATCGCGCGCCCGCCGGCTCAGCAGGCCGGAGCCGTGATTGAGCTCAACGCCTGCCCCGGGCTGCGGATGCATCTGGAGCCCAGCGCGGGCCGGCCGCGCGACGTGGCCGGCGCGATCGTGGACCTCCTCTATCCGCCGGGCGCCCCGTCGCGGATCCCTATCGTGTCCGTGACCGGCACCAACGGGAAGACCACCACGGTGCGGATGATCTCCCACATCCTCGGCCAGGCCGGGCTGCGCGTCGGGATGGCCACCACCGATGGGGTCTACAGCGGCGGGCAGCTGATCCACGCCGCCGACGCCTCCGGCCCGCGGTCGGCCGAGATGGTGCTGGACGACTCCACGGCAGAGGCGGCGGTCCTGGAGACGGCCCGGGGCGGCATCATCCGCCGCGGCCTCGGCTACGACGGCGCCGACGTCGCCGTGGTCACCAACATCACCGCCGATCATCTGGGCTGCGACGGTATCGACGACCTCGAGGACCTTACCGATGTCAAGGCCCTGGTGGCCGAGCAGATCCTGCGCAGCGGCACGGTAGTGCTCAACGCCGACGACCCGCGGTCCGCCGGGCTGGCCCAGCGGACCGCCGTCCGCGAGCGGGATCCGGTGATCCGGTTCTTCAGCCTGTCCGCGAGCAGCCCCCTCGTGATGGCGCACCGGATGAGCGGCGGCCTCGCCTGCCTGCTCCGCGACAACCAGCTCATCGAGGCCCGGGGCGGCGAGGAAACCGTGCTGCTGCACGCGGAGGAGCTGCCTGGCTCGTTCGGCGGCGCCGCGGCTCACCTGGTGGCCAACGCACTGGCCGCAGCGGCCGCGTGCCGGGCACTGGGGGTGAGCGTCAAGGACATCCGGCGGGGCTTCGCGACCTTCACCCCCGCCGAGGCGAACCCGGGCCGCGGCAACGTTTACCAGGTCCGCGGGGTGCCCCTGGTGGTGGACTACGGGCACAATCCGGCGGCGCTGGCGTCCATGGGGCGCCTGCTGCACGAGGTCTGGGGCGGCCACTCCATCGCGGCGATCACCCTGCCGGGGGACCGCCGGGACGACCTGATCGCGGAGAGCGCGGCCACCGTCGCGACCTGGTTCAGCCGGGTGGTCATCTACGAGGACCGCGACCTGCGCGGGCGCGAGGCCGGGGAGATGACCCGGCTGATATCCGCCGGGCTGACCCGGCACCGCCCGGACATCCGCATCCTGACCGCCGGGGGCCCGGACGACGCGCTCCGGTCCGCCCTCGCGCTGGCCTCACCGGCCGATCCGGTGCTGCTCACCTACGAGACGCTGGCCCCGGTGCGGGAGCTGCTGGACAGCCTGGGCGCCACGGCGTGGACCAGCCCGCCGCGGCCGCCGGGCTGACCGGGCCGGCGGTGGCGGCCCGGGCCAACCTGGTGCCAGGAGGGACGCATCCAGCATAAGGTCCATGAAGCGGTATTCGTCGGGCGGCCGCAGGTCCCGGGTGGTTGGAGGTGGCGGTGGAGCTCGTCCCTCCGGAGGTGAAACCGTCCCGGCCCTCCGGCGCCGCACGGCAGGCCAGCCGGGGGGCGCCGTGGCTGGTCATGGTGTTGTACCTGCTGGGCGCCGTGGCCCTGACCTGGCGGCTATGGGCCGACCCCGCGTCACGCACCCAGGTCGGCGACGTCACCGACGTCAACTTGTTCGGCTGGTTCATCCGGTATTCCGCGGAGTCGGTCGCGCACGGGAGCCTGCCCGCTCTCGTGACCACCGCGATGAACGCGCCGCACGGCATCAACCTGATGTGGAACACGTCCCTGCTGCTGCCGGGCGTGCTGCTGACCCCGGTGACGCTGCTGGCCGGCCCGCAGACCAGCCTGACCCTGCTGCTCACGCTGGGCTTTGCCGGATCGGCGGCCGCGCTGTACTGGGTGCTGCGGCGCTGGGGAGTGGGCATCGTCCCGGCCGCGCTCGGCGGGGCCTTGTACGGGTTCTCCCCGGCGATGCTGGCCTCCGCGGTCGGCCACTACCATCTCGAGTTCGCGGTGCTGCCACCGCTGATGATCGACGCCGGGCTGCGGATCGTCACGGGCCGCGGTCACGCCGTCAAGACCGGCATCTGGCTGGGCGCGCTGATCGCCGCGCAGTTCTTCATCGGGGAAGAACTTCTGGTCGACACCGTCTTCGCGGCCGGCGTCCTGGTCATCGTGGCGGCCGTGATGGCCCCGCAGGCTGTCGCCGGACGCGTTGGCCGCAGTGTGAGCGGCCTGGCGGCCGCGGCCGCGGTGGCGCTGGTGATCTGCGGATACGCGCTCTGGGTGCAGTTCCACGGCCCGCTGGCCGAGCACGGCAGCCCGTGGAACGGGAATCACTACCGGAACCGGGCCGCCTCCTTCGTGACCCCGGCCGGCAACATGCTGCTGCACACCTCATCCCAGGCTTCCGTCCTGGCCAGCCACCCGCAGCGGCTGGCCGAATACGTCGCGTACCTCGGCTACCCGCTGCTCGTGCTGCTCGTCGTGGCCGCGGTCCTGTACTGGCGCGACGTGCGGGTCCGGGTCGCCGCGGTGGCCTGGGCGGTACTGGAGGTCTTGTCCCTCGGCGGCACGCAGGTGATCCGCGGCGTGACGGTCCCCCCGGTCCTGCTGCCGTGGCACTGGCTGGCGCACCTGCCGGTGCTCGCCCAGATGCTGCCCAACCGGATGTCCCTCCTGGCGGACGGACTGGCCGCGGCGGTGCTGGCCATCTCGCTCGACCTGGCGCTGTCCGCGGCCGGCCAGCCGCGCTGGCGGCGCCAGGTCGTCCCGCTGGCGCTCGCGGTGATCGCGGTCGTGCCGCTGATCCCGCTGCCCTTGCACACCACCCAGGCCGCGGCGGTCCCGCCCGGATACCGGGCCGCGTTCACCCGGCTGGCGCTGCCGCGGGATGCGAGGGTGCTGGTGGTGCCCGTGCCCTACGGCGCGGTGTGGCAGCCGCTACGCTGGTACGCGCAGACGGGATACCCCGGCTCGATGAACGGTGGCTACTTCATCGGGCCCAACCGGACGGGCCAGGCCGTCACCTACGGCGGCCACGGCGCCCGGGCCATAGCGCGGTCCGTCAACGTGTTGTGGACCTCCTCCGCCCACCGCTACAAGCCCCCGACGGCCGCCCAGATGCGCGGGTACGTGGCCCGATGGAAGCCCGCCGCCGTGGTCGCGGTGACCCGGCGCAGCTCCCGCCTGGGCCGGCTGCTGGTCACGGTCCTCGGCCCGCCCAGTTTCAGCACGGGCCGTGTGGTGGTATGGCGGCGCTAACGAGAGGCGGCCAATGCTTTCCCGGTACTTTGCCTACCTCTGCCGAGTTTCGGGCATATCCGGTATATAGTCCATTGACCAATTTTGCATACGGGATGGGACCGCCGTGAAGCTATCGATCCTGATGCCGGTCTACAACGAGGCTGAGACAGTCCAGAACGCGCTCAAGCGTCTGCTGGATGTGGATTTTCCCTGTCCCGTCGAGTTCGTGGTCGTCGACGACGCCAGCACGGACGGGACATCGCAGATCATTGACGCTTTCGATGATGACCGCCTGATCAAGCTCCGGCATACGGTCAACCAGGGCAAGGGGGCCGCTGTGCGCACCGCGGCCGCGGCCGCGACCGGCGACTATATCCAGCCCTTCGACGCTGACATGGAATACCAGCCAGAGGACATCCCAAAACTGCTCAAGCCGGTGCTCCGGGGCGAGGCCACCGTGGTCTTCGGCAGCCGGACGTTCGGCAGTCACTCGGCATACTCGTTCTGGTACGTCATGGGCAACAAGGGCGTGACGACGGTCGCGAACATCCTGTTCAACGCCTACATCGCCGACCTGGAGACCTGCTTCAAGCTGATGCCGCTGGAGCTGTACCGGAGCCTGGACATCACCTCGAACGGCTTCGGCATGGAAGCGGAGATCACCGGCAAGCTGCTGGCGCGGCAGATCCGGCCATTCGAGGTGCCCATCACCTACCGCGCGCGCAGCCGTGAAGAAGGCAAGAAGATCACCTGGAAAGACGGCGTCCAGGCGGTCTGGCTGCTGACCCGTATCCGGATGACGTCCAAGCGGGCCCAGCGCCGCGGCCGGTCCGCGTAACGAACGGCCACGTCACCCGGACGGAGGTGGGGGGTGAGTCTCGTCCGGCGTGCGGCCGGGCCACTGCAGGCCGGAGCCTGGCCATGGCAGGCCGGCGGAGGCCGGCGGCCCGGGCGGACCGCCCGGGTGGTGGCCCCCTGGCTGATCCTGGTTGGCTACCTGCTGGGCGCGGTGGTGCTGGCCTGGCATCTGTGGGCCGACCCGGCGGGCCGCGCCCAGGTGGTGCCAGCGAACGGCATCTCCCACGACGTCAACCTGTTTGCCTGGTTCCTGCGCTACGAAGCCACCGCGATCGCGCATGGGCGGCTTCCTGACCTGGTGACCACGGCGCTGAACGCGCCGCAGGGCATCAACCTGATGTGGAACACCTCGTTCCTGCTGCCCGGAGTGGTCTTCGCCCCGCTGACCCTGCTCATCGGCCCGCAGGCCACCCTCACCACGCTGCTGACGCTGGGCTTCGCCGGGTCTGCGGCCGCCATGTTCTGGGTCCTGCGGCGCTGGGGCGCCAGCCTGCCCGCCGCGGCCCTGGGCGGCGCGATCTTCGGCTTTTCGCCGGCGATGCGCATCGCGGCCGTGGGCCACTATCACCTGCAGTTCGCCGTGCTGCTGCCGCTGATCATCGACGCGCTGCTCAGGCTGGTGACCGGCCGCGGCCGCCCGGTGCGCACCGGAGTCTGGCTGGGCCTGCTCACCGCCGCCCAACTGTTCATCGCCGAGGAGGCCGTCGCGCTGACGGTCTGCGCGGGCGTGGTGATCGTCGTGGTCCTGGCGGCCGCGCGTCCGCGTGACGTGCCAGGCCTGGTCCGCGGGAGCCTGACCGGGCTCGCCACCGCGGCCGCCGTGCTGCTGGTGACGGCCGGCTATCCGCTGTGGGTCCAGTTCCACGGGCCACTTGCCGAGCACGGCAGCCCGTGGAGCCCCGGGCATTTCCGCAACCGGCCCGGCGACTTCGTCAACGGGCCCAGCGGGTTCCTGTTCCACTCCCAAGCCATGGCGGCGTACCTGGACCAGCATGCGGTGCGGATGGTCGAATACTTCGCCTACCTGGGCTGGCCCATGCTGATCGTGCTGCTGGTGGCCGCAGCCCGGTTCTGGCGGGACCTGCGGGTCAGGGCGCTGGCCGTGACGTTCGCCGTCCTCGAGGTGTTCAGCCTCGGCAGCCGGGCGCTGGTGGTGGGTGGCCTGCATTATCCGGCCGCCCTGCTCCCCTGGCATTATCTGCAGGCGCTCCCGCTGCTGAACCAGAGCCTGCCGAACCGATTCTCCTTGCTGGCGGACGGCGCCGCCGCCGTGGTCCTGGCCTTCTCCCTGGATCTGGCGTGGGGGCGGGCCCGGGAATCAGCGGCCCGCCGCCGATCCGTCCCGCCGGACGATACCCAGGCTGCCCCGGCTGCCGCTCCGGCGGATGCAGCCCCACCGGCCCCCGCCTGGCAGAAGGCGGCCGCCGTCGTGCTACTTGCCCTGGCCCTCGTGCCTATCATCCCGCTGCCCATGCCGACCGCGGCGATCACGCCGACCCCGGCGGGCTGGGATCAGGCCTTCAGCCGGCTGCACCTGGCCAGCGGCGCGCGGGTCCTCGTCGTTCCGGTGCTGCCCGCCACGGTGATGCGCTGGCAGGCGGACACCGGCGTGCCATTCTCGGTGATCAGCGGCTACTGCATCGCTCCCAACCCGGCCACCGGCCGGGCGGAAATATGCCACAGCGGCCGGAATCGGACCGCCCGCTACCTCAACGACCTGTGGCTGGGCAAGCAGGGAGCCGCCGCACCCTCAACGGCCAGGCTCAGGTCCACCCTGGCGTACTGGCATCCGGGCGCGGTCGTCGCGGTGACCAGCCGGGACTCGCGGCTCGGCCGCTATCTCAGCCTCGTCCTGGGCCCGCCTGCCCTCCAGGTCGGGAGCGTCCTGGCCTGGCGGCCGGTCCGGGCGCCCCGGGCGATCGCGAGCGGGCCGGGCACCGCGCCGAACGGCTGAGGCGGATCCTCAGTCGCGGCCGAGAGCCCGGTAGACCCAGCCCGCCGCCTGCCAGGCTGCGGCCGGGAGAGTGTTCCGCCCGTCCGCGATGGCCCGCCGGGCCACAGCCTTCCCGACGACATCCGGGTCCGCCTGGGTGAACTCCGGCCAGTCGGTCAGCAGGAGCAGCACCTCGGACTCCGCGGCCGCGCCGAGCATCGAGTCGGCGTAGCCCAGTTCCGGGTGAGCCCGCCGGGCGCGGTTCATGGCTACCGGGTCGTAGGCGGTCACGTGAGCGCCCCGGGCGTGGATGGCAGTGGCCACGGCCAGGGCCGGGGAATCACGGATGTCATCGGAATCAGGCTTGAATGCCAGGCCAAGGACGCCGACCCTGCGCCCCGCCAGCGACCCGCCCGCCAGTTCCTGGGCCAGTCCGACCATCCGGGACCGGCAGCGATCGTTGATCGCGTCCACCTCGCGCAGGAACGAGACGGAGTCAGGCACGCCCAGCTCCGCGGCCCGGGTCATGAAGGCCCTGATGTCCTTGGGCAGGCAGCCGCCGCCGAACCCGAGACCGGGCCGCAAGCTGGCCGACCCGATCCGGTGGTCGTAGGCGAGTGCGCCGGCGAGCTCGGTGACGTCCGCGCCGGCCGCCTCGCAAACCTCAGCCATGGCGTTGATGAAGGAGATCTTGGTGGCCAGGAACGCGTTCGCCGCGATCTTCACCAGCTCCGCGGTCTCGTAGCCGGTCACGAGGAAGGGGACACCCGCCGCGATCGGCTCCGCGTACACCTCACGCAGGATCGCCGCGGCTTCCGCGGACCGCGCGCCCACCACGATGCGCTCCGGGCGCAGCGTGTCAGCCACCGCGAACCCCTCGCGCAGGAATTCGGGGTTCCAGGCCAGCTGGACCCTGGTCCCGGCGGGGGCCAGCTCCGCCACCCGCCCGGCAAGCCACGCGGCGGTCCCGACCGGGATCGTGGACTTCCCGGCGATCAGGCACGGCCGCTCGAGCCGCGGGGCCAGGGACTCGATGCAGCTCATCAGCTGGGAAAGGTCGGCGCCGGCCGAGTCCGCCCGCTGCGGCGTGCCCACGCAGACGAAGTGGACGTCACCGAAGTCCGCAGCCTCCGCGTACGACGTGGTGAAGCGGAGCCGGCCCGACCGCACGCCGCGCTCCAGCAGCTCACCCAGCCCAGGGTCATAGAACGGCAGGTCGCCCGCGGCCAGCGCCGCGATCACCTCCGGGTCGCTGTCCAGGCCCAGGACCTCGAAGCCCAGGCTGGCCAGGCACGCGGCGTGCGTGGCGCCGAGATAACCGGTGCCCAGCACGGTGATACGACGGGCCACGGTCTTCCCTCCCTGGGTCCTGCCGGGCATCACCGGGGGACCGACTGCGACTACTGCCCCCCGGAGGACCCCCCATGCTATTACTGGGCTGGCGGCAGCTTGACGCCTGCGTGGGCCCACGGGCGGGTGAAGCCGACCACGGTGCCGTCCCCCGCCGCCGCCGCGGACGTGCCGTACGCGGAGATCCGGATGGGGAAGCCTGTCGCGTAGGCCTCGAGCATCATGCCCTTGCCGATGACCAGGCCGACGTGCCCCGGGGCCGTCGGGGTGCCGTCCGAGCCCGCGAAGAACACCAGATCACCGGGCCGCACCTGGCTGGGCGGGATCTTGGGTCCCCAGGCCCACTGGTCCTGCGAGGTCCGCGGGATGCTGATGCCCGCCGCCCGGTAGGCCATCATCACCAGCCCGGAGCAGTCGAACGCGGCGGGGCCGGTGCCGCCCCACAGGTAGGGCTTGCCCAGCTGCTCCCGGGCGTACCCGATCGCGGTGGAGACCACCTGGTTCGGCACGGCGGACGTCTGCGCGCTGGTCAGGCACTCCGGCGCGCTCACCGTCGTCGTGTTGCTCTCGGTGTAGCCACCCCGGCTGTAGGTTCCCGCCCAGAACAGCACCGTCTGCACATAGGACTGGAGGTGGTTGTACGCGAAGATGGCGCCGCTGACGTTGTTCTGCACGCCGTGGGCGAGCAGGTACTTGGCCGCGCCCGCGATGGCGTCCGCGGGCTGGTAGACGCTGGCCACCCCGTCGCCGTTGCCGTCGGTGGCTACCCCGCCGACCGCCTCGGATGCAGGGTGCACGGGGGCGCCGCCCCAGGTGTTGGTGGAGGCCCCGCCGATGCCGATCTGCATCGGCCCGGCAGCCCCGAACCCGTTCTGCCCGGAATGCACGCCCGGGAGGCTGGACCGGCCGTCGTCGGACTCCACCTTGCCGATCCCGGCGAGCAGCACCCAGGGCACCCTGTACTGCTGCCCGACCTGCTTGAACAGGGCGAGGTAGTCCGCCGGGATGGAGTTGCGGGCCGCCGTGGTGACCGCGGGCTGGGTGGCCGTCCCGGTGCCGGACGACGGGCACCCGACACCCGCGGCGAAGAGCATGCTGGCCCCCCCGACCATCGCCATGGGGATCACGGCCACGCCGGTGACCAGCAGCACGGCCACCCCGATGGCCACCAGCACAGCGAGCCGGCCCGCGCTGAAACTGAACCGCCAGCTCACGAATTGCCCGCCGAGGCCAGCTCGATGTCGTTGGCCAGCCAGCTTTGCCCGCTGCCGGTCAGCGTGACCGCGTAATGCCCGGTGTTGCGGCTTGTCCCGTGCTTGGTGTGCAGCGTCTGGACGATGGTCACCACGAAGGTCAGGCTGCCTGAACTGAAGGTCCGGATCGAGTTGATCACGGTGCGGGCGGACGAGACCTGCTGCTGCCCGGTGCGCTGGCTGGCCACACCCGGCGTGCCGTACGCACGCGCCAGCGTGCCGCTGAGTTCACTGGTAGCCAGGTCCCGGAAGCGGGCGGCGTAGGAGGACGTGCCCTCCCGGTAGGAGAACGTGTCGTAGGCCGACCCGAACGCTTCCGTGACGCTGGCCGCCTTGGCCAGGTCGGCCTGGCTGAACGGCAGCCACTGGTAGATGTCCGGTGCCGACCCGGCCGGGGGCGCGGGCGTGTCTGGTGCGGTGGAGGCCGCGGGGGCCGACGGGGACGTCCCCGCGGCGCTGGTCGCCGGGGCGCCGGGAGTCGCGGCCGCGGGCCGGTGTCCCTGCCCCAGCGCCGAGCGCACGCCCGGAATGAGGAGATATGCCCCCATCCCGCCGAGCACGACGACGATGCCGAGGAAGGCCAGCACCCGCTGGGCCGGGCTCAGGTCCATGACAGTCCGCTACTTCTTCCGGCGCACCGGCCGCAGCCAGAACGGACCAGGCGGGCTGGCGTCCGCGCCAGAGCCGGACTGAGCGTCACCGGACTGGCCACCACCGGACTGGGCGCCACCGGCCTGGCCACCACCGGCCTGGCCACCACCGGCCTGGCCACCACCGGCTGGCCCGCGTCCGGAAGGCGGCCCGGCGGACGGGCCCGCGCCGTTGCCCCACCGGCCCGAGCCGTGGCCAGCACCCCCGCCGGAGCCGCTGTCCCTGGCCCGCAGCGGTGGCGCCGCATTCCGGGACGGGCCGCTCGACGGGTCCGCGCGGCCGCCCTGGCCGGCCCCCCGGGACGGGCTGCCCCAGAAGGGGGAACCACCACCCTGGCGGCCGGACCGCGGTGCGTCGGACCCATGATCGCCGCCCCGCGGCGGCGCGCTGCGCGGGGAGGTGCCGCCCCCGGACGGGGCACCTCTGCGGGATGGGGAGCCGCCGCGGGCCGGGGGCGCGCCAAAGGTCGGTGGGGCCGCGCCCGGGCCTGTGCTCCCCGCGGACGATGGAGGCGCCGCCGCGGGCGGGCGCGGCGCGACCCCCGGCCAGCGCTGCCTGGCCGCCCCCGGCCGCGCCGGGGCGGCCCCGGCACTGGGCGGGGCACTCGCGGGTGCACCGGACGCCCGGCCGGCCGGGGCGCTGCCCGGCGCCGTACCGCCGGCGGGGCCACCCCCCGATGGAACCCGGCCGGCGGGCGCACTTCCCGCGTCCGGGTGGGCCCGGCCCGCGGCAGCGTCGGCTGCCCCGGAACGAGCCCAGCCGGACGGTGAGCGGGGCTGTCCGTTACCGTCCCGGTCCGGCAGGTCCAGCGGCGGAGCGGCCCGTGAGCTCCCCTCGGCCGCGGCGGCGGCCCGGCCCCGGCCCCGGGCCGCCACCCCGCCCCGGCCCGTCCCGGCCTGCTGCCCCTCGTCGGGCACATTTCCCGGTGCGCCGGGCTGCTCCGGCCCATCCTCGCTGCCCACCGTCGCGGCGGAAGCCGCCGAGGCACCCGCCGCGGCGCCCGCGGCGCCGGCCGTCGCGACCGTGGCCGCCAGCCCGGCCGCCTGCGCCGGGTTACGGCGGGCCCAGCGGGCGGCCCGGTACGCGGCGAACCCGGGAACACCGACGGTGGCGGCGTCCACCGTGTTCCGCCGGGCCATGCTGCCCGCCTGAGCCAGTCCCGCGTCGGCCCGTTCCCGTGAGCCGACCATCCCGTAGCCCACGGCCGAGAACAGATGCACGAACGGTTTGCGATAAATAAAGACCGCGACAGTGACCAGCGCGATCATCAGGATCTTCAGTGCCCACGGCAGCACCGCGTCACTGGTCCCCATGATCAGGGAGTAGGCGTACAGCAGGATGCTCAGCACCAGCGCCACGGCCGCCTGCTTGAGCAGGACGCCGACCAGCATCTCGACCCAGCGCAGTGCGACCACGCGGCCGAACCCCGGGTGGGTCCCGACGATGAGGAAGAACGGCCCGGCCACGAGCAAGAGCAGGAACCCGAGTTTCAGGATGATCAGGGTGATCGCGATCAGCAGCACCAGGACACCCGCGACGAGCGCCGCGAACAACGCCGCGAACGCGATCTCCAGCCGGGTGGGGTACTGGTTCCCCTGGAAGAGTGAGTAGACGTCGGGATTGTTCTGCTTGATCGACTGGGCGATGCCCGCGTAGGCATCCTGCTTGGCCTGGATGAGGGACGTCGTGGGTGTCTCGTTGGTGGCGATGGCCTGCGCCCACAGCAGCTGACGGCCGTACTGGTTGACCACCGTGGGCTTCGCGCCCTTGCCCGTGGTGTACGCGGTGGTGCCGAACTCGCCATCCAGCCACGGCTTGCAGACCAGCACCGTCCACAGCTCGTTGGCGTTCTGGTCCACAATGCCCGAGCCGCCCGTGAAGTTGTAGTTGGCCGTGGCCACCTGCGGGTCGTGGCCCTGCACCGGAACGCAGTTAGCGCCAGCCGGGGCCGGCAGCCCCGCGAACGCGACGTTCAGGGTCTGGGTGATCCCGTTGGACACGGTTTTGCCCAGGCCGGTGAAGTCGGCGGGCCGGCCGATGAGCCAGATGGCGGCCGCACACGCGATCACCATCCAGATGGTGCCCTCGATAGTCCGGGTGGCGCGCTTGCGGATCAGCCCCTGCCAGGCCAGCCAGATCGCGCCGAGGATGACCACGGGGGCCAGGAACGGGAAGTAGATCGCGTTGCCCAGGCTGGTGATCAGCCGGTCCACCGCATTGGTCAGCCAGGACAGGATGCCCTCGCCCGCGGCGGACTGGTACACGGTGATCGTGACCCGGTCCAGCGCCTTCGAGGCGTCGAACACCATCCCCGCGACGCTGTTCCCGATCAGCGAGGTCATGTCCGAGCACTGCATGTCGTAGGCAGCCCAGGACTGCCCCGCCATGCCGTAGCTGTCGTAGAGGGTGGCGGGCTGCTTCCCGCCGGTGACGGGCGGGCGGATCAGCGAATCGATGCCGCCGACGGCCGGTTCCGGCGCGGGGACGGACGGCTGGCAGATGTTGTTGAGATCACCTATTAAGCCGCTGGACCCCGCGTTGCAGAAGCCGAGCAGCCCGCCGATGTCGCCGATGCCGGGGGCGGAGCAGATGCCCCCCGGGGCGGCCGGGGTCTGCGGGGTGCGCGCCGCCGCCTGCTGCACGGTCGCGGCGCGCCCCGCCCGGGCCGCGTGCTGGGCGGCCACCGCGTGCTGCGCCGTCGAGGCGGGCGCGCCCACGGCAGCCTGCGCGATCGCCGGCGAGCCGAGCAGGGCCGCCCCGGCCACGGCGATGATCACACCGGGCACGGCGAGGGCTGCGCGGACTACCCTGGCGGTCCGGCGGGGGGCTGCGGCCATGGTGGGCTCCTGAAGCCTGGGGGGAGAGGCTGGTCGGGGCATGAAGGGTGCGCCGGTCACCTGGCGGGCTCGCCCGGCGGTGTCGCGCCGAGCAGCCCGGCGCCCTGGGCGGGGTCGCCATCGGGTGACACGGGTCCCTCGGCAGGGCGGGCCCGGGTGGGGTTGGTGTCCAGCCACTGCCGCATTTCATCGGAGATCAGGTCGATGCCGATCCGTCCGACCCGGCCTTCCAGATCACGGAAAACGCATTCCCCGTTGCCGAGCCCCCGCAGCACGGCCTTATGTTCCTCTGACGCCTCCACACCCAGCAGCGCCATCACGTTAGCCACCTCGACGCGCTCTGACGAACGGAACGCGAACACCCCCGAGATACAGTTCGTGACCTGCTCGTTCAGCAGGTCCCCCGCGTTCTGGGAAACCAGGATCAGGGCCGTGTTCCGCGACCGCCCCATCCGGGATACCTCAGGAACCAGCTTGGCCCCCTGCGGCGTCGCCGTGATCGCCCAGGCCTCGTCGAGGAAGATCGCCTTGGGGAGCCGGCGATCGATTCCGTTGAGGAGCCTGCGGGCGAACTGGGACACGAGGTAAAGCAGGGCGACAGACAGCCGCTGCTCGTAGGAATAGTCCTCCCGGCCGGCCGCGCTGTCGGGCAGAGTCAGGCCGGCCAGGGTGAACACGGTCGTCCAGCCGGCCGTATCGATCTGCTGGCCGCCCGAGGGCGCGAAGCACAGCCGGGCCAGGCGCATCTCCGACATGGACCGGAGCACCGCGCCGAGGTTCTTGGACGGCGGGTCGGACGACTCCTCCAGATGCCGGATGACCTTCCCCAGGCTGGGCCGCTCGCGGCTGGCCACACTGGCCACCGCCTGGATCATCGCGCTCTCGCGCTCCTCGCTCATCCGCGGCAGCAGCAGGCGGAGGGTTTCCGTGGCCATGGTCCGCTTCTCGGCCAGGTCGTCGCCGAACGAGAACGGGTCCAGCAGGCCCGGCGCGGCCGCACCCAGCGGCAGGACCCGCGCCTTGCGGCCTCGCCCGGCCAGCAGCTGGACCAGCGGTTCCGCATCTCCCTTGGGGTCGATCACCGCAACTGTCACCCCGCGCAACGCCTGCTGCAGGATGAGCAGCAACGCCAGCGTCGTCTTCCCCCCACCGGGCTCACCGGTGATGGCGATGGCGGTGGGCCGGTTCAGTGCCGCGGCCAGCAGCGGATCGAAATGGACCACGGCGCGGGCCCGGCCGAGGGTCTCGCCGATATACGGGCCGACCCAGCCCTGCCCGCTGTTCGGCCGGTCACCGAGGTCCACCGTGGCCGTCGGTACCCCGCCCGCGATCGTGTACAGCGGCTGGCGCTGGACATACGAACTCAGCCGGACCCGGTCCCCGGGCAGGGACTCGCGCAGCAGCGAGAACTGGTCACCGGTCGAGTTGACCACGTCGATGCCCATGTCGCGGTAGTGCTCGACGACGGCTTCCACCCGGCGCTGGCACAGCTCCCGGGTCGGGGCGGACACCACCAGCCGGTGCCAGCCGTAGACGAAGGGCAGCCGCTCCTTGGTGATGCCGTGCTCGAGCATCCGGGCCGCGACGATCTGCTCGGCCAGGGCGATCGGCGCGTCCACCCCGGCCTCCCTGATGTGCGCATCCATGTCCCGGGCGTGGGCGAGCCGGCGCCCGACGTCCTTGCTGGCCTTGGCCGGCGGGATGAGGCGCATCCGGGAGCTGACCTCCACCGGGAACGGCAGCGAGTCCGCGAAGTGCAGCCACGGTTCCCCGTCCGGGAACGACATCACGTCCGGGAACCGGGAAAAGGACAGGAACGCCTCGAACGACTCCCCCTCCGGATGCTCCAGGCGGAGCAGCGTGCGCCCGTTGTGCACCTGGCCCTCGTACAGCGACTCGATCTCGCCGGCCCCCCACCGGCGGCGCCGGACCGCGGACGGCCGCGGGTCACCCGCGGTGCCCATCAGCGTGTGCCGGACCAGCCACGCGATCTCATCGCTGGTGGCGTGCCGCGCGGCGAGGGCGCTGGCCCCCAGGGCCCGGCCGAGCCGCTCGGCGTGCTCGGTCCAGCGGGCGATCTCGGCCGCCGCGATCGCCTCGTCATCCAGACCCATCGCCTGCTCGCCGGCCCGGTAGGCGTTGAGGAACCCGGCGAGCACCCCGCCGCCCAGCTGCGCGCGCATGCCCCGCTGCCCCAGCCGGACACCCAGGTAGACCTCCTTAGCCCAGAAGTCCTTGGCCCAGACATGGCGGTACATCTCATCCAGGTAGTCCCGCCAGCCCGCTCCCCCATCCGACGTGGCGTCCAGCTGGGCCGCCCACTCAGCCGCGGGGTAGGAACGGTGCACGATGCGCAGGTGGACCTCGGCGTCCGGCATGCGGATCGCGGCCAGTGCGACCGTGATGTTGGTGGCCAGGGCCTCCCGGTCCTGCGGCGTGGTGAACTCATACGGCTGGGTCGGCAGCCGGTAGTACGCCCAGGCGTGCGTCTCGGTGAGCAGGATGCGGTCGTCGAAATAGCGCAACGACAGGCGCGACCTCGACCGTCCTCCGGTCCGGGCGCTCACGGCGTCCTCCCCGGGGCCGCTAGCTGGTACCGGACGGCGCTCACGGTGCCCTCCCGGAGGTTCGCGCCATCCGGCAAAGAACCCATCCACCAGCCGCTCACCCGGGCCCGACGGCCTGGGGTCGCTAGCTGGTACCGGACGGCGCTCACCGGGCTGCCCATCGTCGCGGCGCGCCGTCGGGGGGCATTGAACCGCCCGGCGGTGCGGACCGGCTGACCCCGACCGCGAGCGCGGAGACCAGCACTCCCGCCAGGGCCGTGTACGCAAGCTGGGCTGGCGGGCGGAGCTGGGCGAACCGGGATTCCGGGTCCGCGGCGGCGTCGGTGATCC
This sequence comes from uncultured Actinomycetes bacterium, assembly GCA_963782185.1. GTDB lineage: Bacteria > Actinomycetota > Actinomycetes > Streptosporangiales > Streptosporangiaceae > RYN-230. Next base: position 14,188 of record CAWAJB010000007.1, on the reverse strand, counting down.
CCTGCTCGGTGGACGGGGCACCCAGGTGATCGTCCCAGGGCACCCGGACGATGGCCCGGCATCGGCCGCGGACGACAAGTTCAGCCTGTTCGACATGGGACATGCTGCGCTTGCTCACCCCGTTGATGACCGTGATCGCCTCGTTGCACAGTTCCCCGTAACCGTGCCCGTCCAGCCACTCCATCGTCATCGCGATCGCCCGGGCCGCGTCGGAACTGGCCGGGGCGACCAGGATGAGCTGGTCGGCCGTGGACAGGACACGTGCCACCGCTGACGCGCCGGGATCGGTCAGAGTAAGCGGGTAGCGGGACGTCAGCACCTCGAGGACCCGGGCGTATTCCTCGTCGGCGAGTGCCGGTCCGCCGTCGGGAGCGGAGTCGTGCGCGATGAGATCCAGGCGGCCCCGCCCGCGCTGGCCCGCCGCGTTGGGCGGGGCCCCGGAGAGCAGGCCGCGTGCGGTGCCCGCCGGGGAGGTGCGGGCCATATCGGTGAGGGACGTCTGGCCCGGGTTGAGGTCCAGGGCCGCGACCGGCTCGCCGCGGAGGCTGGCCAGCACGCCGGCGAGCATCAGCGTCGTCACTGTCTGGCCGGCGCCGACCGTGCAGCCGAGCACCACCATAAGCCGCGGGCCCTGGATCGAGAGCAGGACGCGTGCGCGGTCACGTCGTTCCATGTCCGGCCGCCCGGGCCCGTGACCGCCCGGCACCACCCGGACGTGCTCCCGCCAGTTGCTGCCCCCGCGGTGCTGGCCCGGGCCGCTCAGCGCCCTCTCCACCAGGGTCGGCCGGGCACTGGACCCGCCCCGGACCACGACGACAGGCGGCGTCAATGGGTGGGCCGGCGCCGGAGGTGGGCCGGCGGCCGGCGCTGCGGGCTCGGCCGGCGGGTCCTCGTCCTGCCCGTCCTCATCCCGCCGGTCTGCACCGGGAAGGCCTGCGTCCTGACGGCCTCCGTCCGGAACGCCGAGGTCGTCTGCTGCGAGGTCGTCTGGCGCGAGGTCGTCTGGTGCGAGATCATCCCCCGCATCCAGGTCATGAGGGACACGAACGTCCACCGCAGCCAGGCCGTCCGGCGCCGCAGGCCGTTCGGTCCCGGCTTGCTCACCGGCCCCGCCGAGGGCGTCCGGCTCAGGGGGGAAGCCCGGCTGGACGAGTGCGGCGTCTTCGTGAAGCGCTTCTGGCGCCGACGCCTGCGCCGCCGGGGGATCCATCACGGCGTCGGCTGTCTCGTCCGGGGCTGCGTCGGGCACGTCCACCTCGGGCCCGGCTGCCGAGGGCTCCGCCAGGGCAGTCCCGGCCACGGCGGGCTCGGCGGATTCGTCCCTGGCCTCCCCGGGCTCGGCCGCCGCGAGCTCAGCCACCTCAGCCCCGGCCGGCGGGGGCCCGGCCGGCGGAGGCTCGGCCACCGCGGGCTCAGCCGTCCCGTCCTCAATTTCCCCGGCATCGGCAGCCGTGAGCTCAGCTAGCTCAGCCTCCGCCCCACCCTCCGCCATCCCGTCCCCAACGGCCTCCGGGGGGGCCGCCTCGCGGGTAGCCGCACCGGTCTCAGCCGTCCCGTCCCGTGCCGCCAGGGGCTCAGCGTCCCCAGAGTCCGCCGTCTCGGGCTGGAGCGGGCCGATGAAGAATCCGGCCGGTCCCGTGGGCAAGCCGGTCAGCAGCTCCGGCGATGCTGCCTGGGCTGGCACGCTCACCGAGGGCCCGGCAGGAAAGGACCCGGCCGGAGAGGCGGGCCCGGACGTGTCCGGCCCGGCCAGAGCATCGGCTTTCCCCATCAGGGACTCTGGTTCTGCGGCGTCTGGATCCCCCAGGACCGGGGGGACAGGATTCCCCGCGGCCGGGAGCGGGTCCGCGGCCGCAGGGACCAGGGGCCCGGGGGTCATCGCCCAGTCCCCGGAGACCGGAGGGGCCGGGGCGGGCGGAACCGGCGGGGTCCAGGCTGGATCGGCCGACGGCACGGCCGAGGCCGGAGCGTGCGGGTCCTTGGCCGGCCACGCCGCAGGTGGACGGGGCGGAGCCGCCAGGCCATCGGGATGAGGCGGCCTGGTGACCTTGTCCCCGGCTGCGGCGGGGAGGCCTGGCGAGCCATTCGGGAACGCTGGCCGGGCGGCGTGGCGGCCCGCAGGCGCCGCCGTGGGGCGGGCCGGAGGCCGCCGCTCGTCGTGGGCGATCTCGGCCAGCGCATCGGCCGCCATGACCGGCGCCGGCCTCGCAGGGCCGGCCGCGACGCCGGGCCACTGGGCCGCACGACCGCGACGCCCACCCGCGGTGCGCGGCCGCGGTTCCGGAGCTCCACGCGGCACGCGGCCGGGCGGCTGGGCCGGGGCGGCTTGCGCGGCGGCGTTGCGTGCGGCCGCCGGGCGCACGCGCGCGGGGCGCCCGGCGGCGGCCGGAGCGGTGGCGGGCGCCAGGGCCGGGGCCGCGGCCGGCGACCGGAGGTGCTCCTCGTCGCGGTGCCAGACTTTGCCGATGACCACGACGTCGTCTTTTTCCGCCAGCGGAGCCATCCGGCACCAGATACCCGGCTCTCCCAGGTACCGCACCTGCGAAATGATCAGTTCAGGGAGTCTCTTGCTTTCCAGCACGGGCCGCGTGGCCAGCCAGGTGATCACGCCTGGCGGCAGCACATACAGCCAGAACAGGGTGTGGTTGAAGGGGAGCCCGAGGATGGTCAGGAGAATCACATACGGGACCGTGATCGCCGCGAACACGGCAATCTGGCCAACCGGCACCGGCATAGGCAGCCTGAAGTCGTACAGCTTGTAGAGCCGTTTTTCGATGCGCCAGATGCTCGTGTAGGTGGGCAGGTCCACCGGGTGCTCTCCTTCCGGCCGGGGCGGAGATCAGTGGACGCCGAGCGCGTTCGCGATGCCCTGCGCGAGCGTCTGCACGATGCTCGGGGTGTAGAAGATCACCGCGATCGCGACGGCGAGCACGAGGAACTGCACAAACCGGATGATTTCCCGAGTGAACAAGAAGAACAGGGCCACGATCCCGACGATCCCTAGGAACAGGGGCCCGAACAGCCCCTGCAAGTAGTTCACGAGCCCCGAGGTGCTGAGCGACGACGGGGCCGCGATGATCAGCGATTGGAACGACATCGATCTACTCCGGGTTTGGGGGGATCACGCCTGGCCGGGCGGAGGCGTGCGGCCTTCGAAGTCTGGTCACGGCGACCCCGGCGCCTCGGTTGCTGCGCTGATGTCCCTGACGTACCAGGTTCCGTTCTGCTGCACGACGGTGAGCGCATAGCTCATCTCGAGTTGGGCAGGTGCCCCGCCCTTCGTGATCTGACCCGCTGAGGTCCTGGCCGGCACGCTCCAGACGACGGTCGCAATGACATGGCGGGTCGTGCCGCCTGGCGGGACGCTGATGGCAGCTACGGAGTGATAATCCACCGCGTCCTTAAGCCCGGTCAGCGTCGTGCCGGGGGCCAGGAAACGGCCCAGCGTCACCTGATTACCGCTGGCGTACGCCTGGAAGAACGCCGGAAGCTGGTTCGCTAGCACGGCCTCGGTGGCGGAGTCCGTAGCAGCATTCGCGGGCGAAGGCAGGGTGGCCCGCGCGGGCGCGGGGAGCCAGGCGGGCGCGCCGGACACGACGAGTCCGTCCGAGGACGCGTAGACCGGCACCCCCAGCTGCATCAGCTGGCCGTTCACCCTGGCCAAGAGCGTCACCACGGCGTGGTGAGCGTCCTGCACGTCAGTGGTGGCCACTTGCTCGGACTGCAGGAGCGAGGTGCCCTGGCCATTCCAGCCGAGTTGCGGGTCCGATCCGCTGGGCAGGAAGGCGCCCAGCTGGGCCGCGCGCTGCCCGGCGTCGTGAGGACTGTAGTTCAGGTACACCTGCCCGAACTGCAGGGCGTAGGCATCCGCGAGGGTCACCGGGAATCCGGTGGCCGCCGGGGCAGATGTAGCCGGGGCCGGCTGCCCTGAGCCGGACTCGTTCGACAAGATCGCGACCACGCCGCGGTAACCGATGAGCAGCAAGACGGCCCAGGCGATCCCGCGGAAGGCCCAGACGAGCCAGCGGCCGCCCGCCCCGCCCCAGGTTCGACGCGAACGCGAGCGCTTGGCCTGATCGCGTCCGGAATACCCGGTCTCCGCTTCGTAGTCCAGTCCGTGCTCAGCCAAATCCGGACTGCGATCAACGGTTGACCGGCGAACCATCGCACCTCCGCCCGTTCCTGCGCACGCGCAGCGAAGAGTTGCGGTGCCTTCCTATGCCGTCTATCGCCCTATTCTGCGCCATAACCCGCCGGGTCGGGAGCCCCTTTCGGGAGGCCCACTGCCCGGTGCGCGAGCGAACAAACCACCCATTGACCGGTGTGAGAGCACCACGATTGCCATCGCAGCTCTCTGACCTGCGACGATGTCCATACGCAGGTTTGCTAGGAACTCTCGGTTGACAGCGGCCAGCGTGCCCCGCAAGCCACAGCAAAATAGTTGCACCCGATGCCTTACGAGGGATCTTAGCGGTATCTGGAGGCCCGGGCGAGCACCGCAGCGCCCGTGTCGCACGGGCATCTGGCCCGTGTTGACGTCTGGGTCCCTGCCGGAGTGGTCCGCCCGATTGCCGCCCGGCGGAGCGACTTCCATGCTCGCTAATACGCCACTCTCCGGACCTTAGCGTCCGCAAATCACCCGCCTTATCGAGCCCCAGAGGACACGAATCTCACTGCTCACCCACAAGACCACTGCCGTACATCCAGATTAGCGGCCGGACGGCTCTGGGAATCACTGCGGAGATGGCGGCTCAGCCCGGACGCAGTGCAACGAAGACCAGCTCACGGCCGGGCCGGTCGGGTGCGTCACGCAAATCATCCACGACGAAACCGGCCGCCATCAGCGAATCGGCGACCTCATCGCGCCGCCGGAAACGCAGCGTCGACTCCGAGGTCCGGGCCACGCCGTCCGCCTCGAACACGAAGATCGACCGGAAGGACACCAGGTCACCGCGGATGCCGGTCACCTCGACCCACGACTGGACTGCGCCAACCCCGGGAACGTCGGCCCGGGACAGCGAGCCAGCGCGATTCCATTCCCGCCACGCCTGCGCGGCCGGGTCACGGGTCTCGAAGACCAGGCGCCCGCCGGGCCGGAGAGCGGCATGGGCACCCCGCAGGGCTGCGTCCCACTCAACCGGGCAGCTCAAGGACTTCGGCCCAGAGCTCTTCACCCGCCTCATGGTGGACGCGGACGGTGTACACCTCTCCGGCCATCACTCGTCGCCTCCCTTGAGTCCTGCCTGCCGCATAATCGCCATCGATAACCCGATCGGGTAACCTCCGCCACCCTTGTCGTGGGGCAGCGTGATCGGCCGGTGGCCGGGTTTGCTCATCTACACGACATGCTTACCCCCGGCGGTCTCGATCCAGCCGTTTGCTTCGAGCAGTCGTGTCATTGATCGCTGATCGTGCCGGGCGTGCTTCGCCACCTGACCCCGCCTCCCAGAGTACGTAGCCGTGGCGGACACCCCCAGCACGCACTGAGCCTCTGGGTGGTTCGAACCGTAGAAGGCGTGTCCGGCATTCAGACGTTGAAGCGGAACTCGACGACGTTCCGTCGCCGATACACAGGTACGGAGCCGCCGGACCCGACGTTCCTCAAGGCTCTTCGACATAGGCGGCTCCACCGTCCAGACATGCCGCGAGCAACCGCTTGTCACGCGTCCACAGCCGTGCTCCGCCGACCAGCATGACGGAGCCGAGCAGGTGTACATCCACCGCACTCAGTCCACGCCCCCAAAGCTGACGCCCATCCACCAGCGCCATCACTTCCTGATGCGTCAGGACCGGGAACCCCTTGAGGCTTTCAAGAAGGGTCAGCACCCGGTCGCGTTGCTTGATCGACCCGAGCGCCAGTTCCTCGATCACAGCACGATGACATCCGACCTGATTGCCACGGAGGAGCGCAACGAGTGACGGCTCGGAGGCATGGAAGTGGTCGATCCAGATCGAGGTGTTGACCAGGATCACCTGGCGCCGTCCCGCCGACGCGGCGCCGCGGTTGCGTCACCGTCCGAGCCACCTAGGGCCGCCAGGCGCTTGGCGCTCTCCACACGGATCAAGGTTTCCAGCCCGTCGCGCAAGAGCGCGGACCTCTCCGTGATGCCCGTCAACTCAGTCGCGCGCGCCAAGAGCTCGTCATCGATGGTCACTGTGGTCCTCATCGAGGCCTCCGCACCTAAAATAGCATCATCTGATGCTCTCAATGATGCCACATCTTGAGTCGTGCGGAGAACTGCCAGCGCCCTGATGTCAGAGCGGAATACGACTACACATTGAAGCGGAACTCGACGACGTCACCGTCGCGCATCACGTAGTCCTTGCCCTCGATACGCACTTTGCCGGCGGCCCGGGCCAGCGTGAGCGATCCCGCAGTCACCAGGTCGTCGAACGCCACCACTTCCGCCTTGATGAAGCCGCGCTGGAAGTCGGTGTGGATGACGCCCGCCGCCTCCGGCGCCGTCGCACCCGCCGGGATCTCCCAGGCCCGGACCTCCTTGGGCCCGGCGGTCAGGAAGGTCATCAGGCCCAGGGCGCTGAACCCCGCGTGCGCGAGCCGGTTCAGCCCTGGCTCCCCCATGCCGAGTTCGGCCGCCATTTCCGCCGCCTCATCTTCGGGCAGCTCGGCCAGTTCCGCCTCGGTCTTCACGTCCAGGAAGATCACTTCGGCCGGGGCGACCTGCGCGGCCAGCTTGGCGCGCAGGTCCGCGTCCGCCAGGCCGGCCTTGTCCATGTTGAACACGTACAGGAATGGCTTCGCCGTCAGCAGGTGGAGATCCCTCAGGTCAGCAAGGTCGATACCGGCGGCAGCCGCCCCGGCGGACAGGGTCGTGCCGCCGTCCAGCATGCCCTGCGCGGCCGCGGCGGCATCAGCCACCCGCTGTCGTTCCGGGTTCTTCGCGAACTTCGCTTCCTTGGCCAGCCGGGGAACCGCCTTCTCCAGCGTCTGCAGATCAGCTAGCATCAGTTCGGTCGCCACGGTGTTGACGTCGCGGGCCGGCGACACGTCTCCATCGACGTGGCTCACATCCGGATCGGTGAACACGCGGACGACCTGGCAGATCGCGTCGGTCTCGCGGATGTGCGCGAGGAACTGGTTACCCAGCCCCTGACCCTGTGACGCGCCCCGGACCAGCCCGGCGATGTCCACGAAACGAGCGGTGGCGGGCACGATCCGGGCCGAGTCGTAGAGCCCGGCGAGGACCGCGAGCCGCGGATCGGGGATGCCGACGATGCCCACATTCGGCTCGATAGTCGCGAACGGATAGTTGGAAGCCAGCGCGCTGGCCCTCGTCATCGCGTTGAACAGGGTGGACTTGCCAACGTTGGGCAGGCCGACGATGCCGATCGAGAGACTCACCTGCGTGAGTCTAGAGCGGGTCGCGGGGTGAACCCGCCGGGCCGGGTCCTGGCCGGCCACCCGGGCTGAGCGTGTCGGACAGGAAACTGTCAGTGGCCGCTGCCACGATGGCCGACCATGGACGTCTTCTGGATGTTCGCCCTACTCGCGCTGGGGGCCGCAGCCGGCGCCGCTATCGGTTACCTGTACGCGCGGGGACGGCTGGCCAGCATGACCGCCGACCTCACCGGGCAGGCCAGGGCGGCCGAGGAACGGGCGCGGGCCGCCCAGGACCAGGCGGCCATCCTGGAGCGCGCCGCCCAGGAACGGGCCGCGCTGATCGACGGCCAGATGGCCGAGCGCTTCCAGGCCATGTCCGCCCAGGCGCTCGACCGCAGCGCGACGATGTTCCTGGAGATCGCCGAGGGCCGGCTCAGCGCGGCCAACGCCCGGGCGGCCGGCGAACTGGAGAACCGCCGTGCCGCGGTCGAGCACCTGGTTCAGCCTCTGCGGGACACGCTGGCCAAGGTCGAGGCTCAGCTGAAGGAGACCGAGGAAGCGCGGCACCTGTCCCATGCGGCCCTGACCGAGCAGATGAAGATCACCCGGCAGAGTTCGGACGATCTGCGTGCGCAGACCCAGGCCCTCGTGACCGCCCTGCGGCGGCCGGAAGCCCGGGGCCGGTGGGGGGAGATGCAGCTGCGCCGGGTGGTGGAAATGGCTGGGATGATCCCGCGATGCGACTTCGATGAGCAGGTCACCGTGCAGTCCGCCGAGGGCGCGTTCCGCCCTGATCTCGTGGTCCGGCTGGCCGGTGGCAAGAACATCGTGGTCGACTCCAAGGTCTCCCTCGCCGCCTATCTGGAGGCGGCGGAGACTCCGGACGAGGCGGTCCGCGCGGCGCGCCTGGATGCCCACGCCCGGCACCTGCGTGAGCATGTGGACCGGCTCGCGGCGAAGTCGTACTGGGCCGCGCTCAGCCCGGCGCCCGAGTTCGTGGTGCTGTTCATTCCCGGTGAGGCTTTCCTGGCCCCCGCGCTAGAGCACGACCCGGCGCTGCTGGAGCACGCGATGACGCGCAAAGTCCACATCGCCACGCCCACCACGCTGGTCACGATGCTGCGGACCGCCCAGTATGCCTGGCAGCAGGACGCGCTGGCCGAGAACGCCCGGGCCGCTTTCGACCTGGGCCGTGAGCTCTACGAGCGGATCTCCGGCCTGGGACGGCACGTGGACCGCCTGGGCCGTGCCCTCACCTCCGCGGTCACCACCTACAACCAGGCCGTTGGGTCCCTGGAGGGCCGGGTCCTGGTCAGCGCCCGCAAGCTGAACCAGCTCGGCGTGGTGGAGGGGGACCTGGAGACTCCCACCCTGATCGAGGAGGCCATCAGGACGCTCTCCGCCCCCGAACTAGCCGCCCCCGAACTAGCCACGCCGGAACCAGACACGCCGGAGCAGATGCCCCCGGAACTGGCCCTTCCTCAGCAACCTCGTCCTCCCGGGCCCGGCCAGGCCGGCCCAGCCTGCCCGGACCCGGCCTGCACCGCCCCGGCCCTCCCGGACCCGGCCCTCCCGGACCCGGCCCTCCCGGACCCAGCCTGCCCGGATCTGGGCCGCCCGGGGAACCGGGTGGCGTGATAGCGGTACGGTGCAGCAATGGCACGAGCTAAGCCCGCCGTGCCCAGGCTGAGCCTGCTGGCCCGGTCCGGTCACCTGGAGTACGACCGGGTGCTGTTCTTCAGCGACGCCATTTTCGCCATCGCGATCACCCTGCTCGTCGTTGACATACGGGTTCCCGGGATCGCTAGTTCCGGCGCCGAACTCCGTGCCGCCAAATACAACATCTTCAGCTTCGGCATCAGTTTCGTGGTCATCGGACTGTTCTGGATGGGGCACCATTCGATCTTCCGCTACATCACGACGCTCGACCGGCCCGTGATCGCCGTCAACCTGGTCTTCCTGGGCTTCGTCGCGTTCCTGCCGTACCCCACCTCCCTGCTGGGCAGCGGTAACGGCCCGGACCTCGTCGCGACGATCTTCTATTCGGTGTGCATCTCGTGCGCCGGGCTCGCCGAGCTGGCGGTCTGGCTCTACGCCAGCTATGCCAGGGATCTCCTGGTCCCCGGCACATCCCCTGCGGTGCGCCGCTACATGGCCCTGCGGGTCGCACGTATTCCGGTGGTTTTCCTGCTGTCCATCCCCGTTGCCTTGGCCTCCGCCCTGCTCGCCTCCTACTTCTGGATCCTGATCGCGGTGCTCGGGCTGGCGCTGGACCGTTTCGCCCGCCCGGCACAGGAGCAGGAAGAGGAGGGGGAGACCGCCGGCCCGGCCGGCTGACGCATCTGGACCGGGGACCGGGGCACGCATGATCAACACCGCGTGACCAGCCGAAGTGCTTCCTGGGTCAAACGCGTGACTAAAGCATTACCCGGCGTCTGGGGACCCGTGGTCCATCCCGGCCTACGGGCGTGTCAATCGGCCAGATCGGGCGTCAGGCCGGGGTACCGTGGCCAGCGACGCCGTCCATCGGCACGGCAGCGCCGGGAGGGAGCACAAGGTGTCCCAGCCACGGCCCGACGCTTCCTGGCCCCGGGAACGGCCAGGACCAAACCGCTCCAACGCGTCCCGCGGTACCGCCAATCCCTGGTCGCCGGAACCGCCCGCCGTCTCTGACGCCGGAAGGCCGTGGAAAGTGGGCACGCCGCCCGCCGATCTGGACGCCGGCGGGGACTGGACGCCGGACGCCACGGAGCGGAGCCCGGCAGAGGAGCGGGACCGCGCCGGGGAGCGCCGCGCGGTCGCCCTGACCGGGCGCGGCGCGGTCGCGGGGATGCTCGCGGTGTTCTTCCTCAGCCTGCTGGTCGCGAGCTGGCTCCAGTGGGGCGTGCTGGCCGGGGCGGGCTTCGTGATCGGCAGCGTGGCCGCGGCCTGGTACACCAAGCCACGGGATCTGCTGACGGCGGTGGTCAGCCCGCCGCTGCTCTTCTTCGGCGCGCTCATCTGCGTGAAGGCCCTCACCGCGAAGGGCAGCATGATCGTCTCGACGGTGGAGGGAACGGCGCTGACCCTGGCCAACGTCGCACCGTGGCTGTTCGTGGGGGTCGCCGCGTACCTCATCGTGGCCTGGATCCGCGGCCTCCCCCAGTCCGTCGCCGGCCTGCGGCGGGATCTGCGGCCTGATCTCCCCCAGTCGCGGCTGGGGAGCCCGCGGGCTACGCCCGGCCGGGAAGCCTACCTGCCCGGCTCGCGACGCTACCGCTGACCCCGGGCGCCCGGCCGGGCGTCCGGGGCCTGACGTCAGCGGGGTGCGGTGCGCCGTAGTTCCGGGGGCGGCGCGAACACGAGCCGCTCCTCGACCGCCTCAACTTCCTGGACGGCACCGAAACCGCGTCCAGCCAGGTACTCGAGCACGCCGCTGACGAGGGCCTCGGGAACGGAGGCACCGCTGGTCACCCCCACGGTGCCCACCTCATCCAGCCAGGCCGGCTCGATCGCCGAGGCGTCCTCGACCAGATAGGCCGCGGGAGCTCCGGCGTCCAGGGCCACCTCGACCAGGCGGACCGAGTTGGACGAGTTCGCGGACCCCACCACGATCACCAGGTCCGAGTCGGTGGCGATCTCCTTCACCGCGGACTGGCGGTTCTGGGTCGCGTAGCAGATGTCATCGCTGGGCGGATCGGCCAGCATCGGGAAACGCTCACGCAGAGCGGCCACCGTCTGGAGCGTCTCATCCACGGACAGGGTGGTCTGCGACAGCCAGGCCACCCTGGCCGGGTCGCGGACCTGGACGTCCGCGCCGCCTTCGGGCCCGTCCACCAGGTGAATGCGGCCCGGCGCCTCGCCTGTGGTGCCGACCACTTCCTCGTGGTTCTCGTGGCCGATGAGAAGGATGTCGTAGTCCTGCGCGGCAAAACGCTTAGCCTCGTTATGCACCTTGGTGACCAGCGGGCAGGTCGCATCGATGGTCCGCAGGCCGCGGCGCTTCGCCTCCTCGCGGACCTCGGGTGATATCCCGTGGGCGGAGAACACCACCACGGCCCCCTCGGGCACGCTGTCGGCTTCGTCCACGAAGATCGCGCCGCGGGTCTCGAGGTCGCGGACCACGTGGGTGTTGTGCACGATCTGCTTACGCACGTAGACCGGGGCGCCGTAGCGTTCGAGGGCCGTCTCGACGGCCTGAACCGCCCGGTCAACCCCCGCACAGTAACCGCGGGGCTTGGCGAGCAGTACGCGTCGGGTAGTCGCGGGCATGTCCCCTATGGTAGTTGAGCCCGGCGTGCCCCATGCAGGGCGGCGCCCGCCCCGGACCCGGGACCGCCGCTGCGCACCCGACCCGGGACCGCCGCTGCGCACCCGACCCGGGACCGCCGCTGCGCACCCGACCCGGGACCGCCGCTGCACACCCGACCCGGGACCGCCGATCACCGCCGGCCCGCCGATCGCCGCCGGGAAGCACCAATTGCCCGGGCGGCAGCCCGTGACAGTGTCATGCTCGATCTGATACGACTGGGCCTGTCACGGACCCACGCTGCGCCGCCAGGGTCGGAACGCCCGGCATGCAGGCGCCGTGGGTCGCGCGGGCCGCGGAGCCTCGTAGGCCGGGACATACCCGAGGAGAGCGATCAGAATGCCTTTGCCGCAGGTCAACGACCGCCTCAAGGAGATCCCTGCGCAGGCGTTGCGGACGCTATTCGCGACCGTCGGCCAACTCCTGCTGGTCGCGGACCGGCTCCGGGCGCGGGCTGCGGAGCAACTCTCGGACAGCGGCGAGGGCACGGACGCCACGCCACCGCAGCAGGGCCGGCCCGCGCAACAGGCCCGGCCCGCACAGAAGGCCCCGCCAGCGCAGCGGCCCCCGGCCCAGGCACCCCGGCGAAGCCCGCCAGGAAGCCCGCCCAGAAGGCCGCCAAGAACCCGTCCACGACGCCGGGACCGCGCGATGGCGGTCTCTGGACACGACGGGCAACGTCAGGTTGCTCGACGGGGACGGGGAGGGGACGAGGAGGACTTCCCGCCGGCCTCTGCCCCGGCACGCACCGCGGACCCGGCACCGTCATTCCAGGAGCCGTCCGCATCCGCGGCCCCGGCCGCACCTGTCGTCTCCGAGCCTTCCGCTCCGGAGCAGGTCACCCCGGCACCCGCAGAGCTTGTCCCCCCTGCTGCCGAGTACACGCCCACGGAGATTGTCCCGGCTGTGCCTGCCGCCCCGCCGAGCCCGCGCTCCCCGCGGCCCCCGCCGAGCCTGCCCTGTCCCCGCGCCGGCCGAACCCGTCCTCCCCCCAGCACCGGCCGAGTCCGCCCAGCCGGCCGCCCCTGCCGGGGACGACCTGCCCGTCCCCAGCTACGACCAGCTGTCGGTGGCCTCGCTGCGGGCCCGGTTGCGCGTGCTCGATGCGGCCCAGGTGCACGTCCTGCTCGACTACGAGAAGGCACACGAGGGCCGGCCAGCTGTGATCACCATGTTCGAGCGCCGGCTGACCAAGCTCAGCGACGGCTGCTGAGCCGGCCGCAACCGGCCTCAGCAGCCAGAATCCACCGCAGCCACCCCATGGCGCTCGACACATCACCCGAGGCACCGGTTCCGGTCCGCACCATCCTCAGGCTGACCAGCGAATGGATCGGCCGCCTCGGCCGGGTCTGGGTCGAAGGGCAGATCGCCGAGCTCACCCGGCGCGGCAACACAGTCTTCCTGACCCTGCGCGACCCGGTGGCGGCGGTCTCCGTGCGGGTGATCTGCCCGCGCACGGTGCTGGACGCCACCGACCCGCCGCCCGGGGAGGGAGCCCGCGTGCTGGTCTGGGCGAAACCCGATTTCAACACCAACCGTGGCTCTTTCTCCCTGTCCGCCACCGAGATCCGCGCCGTCGGCATCGGTGAGCTGCTCGCCAGGCTGGAACGGCTCCGCCGGGCCCTGGCCGCCGAAGGGCTGTTCGCGGAAGCACGCAAACGGCCGCTGCCGTTCCTCCCCGGCAAGATCGGGCTGATCTGCGGGCGTGACTCGGCCGCGGAAAAGGATGTGCTGCGCAATTCCGCCCATCGCTGGCCTGCCGTCCAATTCCGGGTCGAGCCTGTGGCCGTCCAGGGCGCTGTATGCGGTAGGCGAGATCGTCAACGCGCTGCACCGGCTGGACGCCGATCCGGCGGTGGACGTGATCGTTATCGCCCGGGGCGGCGGCTCGATCGAGGACCTGCTGCCGTTCTCCGACGAGACGCTGATCCGGGCCGTCGCCGGCAGCGAAGTCCCCCGTGGTCAGCGCGATGAGTCACTCAGCAGGACGCGCCGCTGCTCGACCTGGTCGCAGACGTGCGGGCGTCCACCCCCACCGACGCCGCGCGCCGGGTCGTCCCCGACGTGAGCGAGCAACTGGCGCTCATCGCCCAGCTGCGCGGGCGGGCACGCCGGTCCCTCACCGGCCGGATGGAACGCGAGACAGCGTCACTCGCCAGCCTTCGGTGCCCGGCCCGCGCTTCGCCTCGCCCCGGTCCGGGAGATCGAGCGGCACCAGGAACTGATCACCGGGCTGACCGAGCAGGGCCCGGCGGCGGCTGTCCGCCACCCTGGACCGCGCCGGGGACGACGTGTCCCACGTTCGGGCCCGGCTGCTGACCCTGTCCCCCGCCACCACGCTGCGCCGGGGCTACGCCATCGTGCGGCGTCCTGACGGGAGCGTGGTGCGCGCGGCCAGCGGACGTGCCGCCCGGGGAGCGGCTGACGCTGCGCGTCGCCGACGATCAGCTCACCGCAGTCGCCGACGACACGTCCACGCTCCTAAGCCACCGGGACGCGGACCCATTGACCGCGGGCCCCCCAGGGCCGCCTGGCAGGGTCAAGGAAGTCAGCGAGAT
>CAWAJB010000006.1:0-16834 GCA_963782185.1 uncultured Actinomycetes bacterium | reverse complement strand
ACCTGCTCAAACTGCTCGACGAATCACCCCGGCACGGGTACGAGGTGATCCGGCTGCTCCAGGACCGCTTCATGGGCGTCTACGCCCCGTCGCCCGGGACCATCTACCCGCGGCTGGCCCGGCTCGAAGAAGAGGGCCTGGTCACCCACGACGAGGCCGACGGGCGCAAGGTGTACCGGATCACCGACAAGGGCCGGGAAGAACTCCGCAACCGCTCCGATGACCTCAGCGAGCTTGAGGACGAGATCACCGCGTCGGTCCGGGACATCGCCCGGGAGGTCACCGAGGACGTCCGGGAGACGGTCCGCAACCTGCGTGAGGAACTGACCTTTGCGGCACGGGACATGCACCGCCGCGGCACCGCCCCGCCACGGGGCACCGCCCCGCCGCGGGGCACCGCCCCGCCGCGGGGCACCGCCCCGCCGCGGGGCACCGCGCCGCCGCGGGGCACCGCGCCGCGCGACAGCGACTCTCCGCGCGGCGGGGCGCGTGCCTCATCAGCCTGGGACGAGGCCCTGCGCGAGGAAGCACAGCCCGCAGAGCACCCCCGCGAGGCACAGCCCGGGACAGGACAGCCCGGGACAGGACAGCACGGGGAAACGCAGCCGGGCGGCCCTGAGGGCGGGAAAGGGGATCGTGACCAGGATGCCCGCCACGAGCGTGAGGATGCCCGCCGCGAGCGTGAGCGGGCCCGCCGGGAACGGCAGGAAGCCCGTGAGCGGGCCCGGCACCCGGGCAGCGGGGAACGGCCTCCGTGGGCGGACTGGATGGGCTGGCGCGGCTGGCCGCCGGAGGGATCCGGCTGGACGGACCCCGCGACCTACCGCGACCTGGAACAGCTGGCGCGCCGCTTCTCCAGCGAACTGCGGGCCGCGGCGGCCCAGGCCCAGGCGGTCAGCGAGGACGCCGTCGATGATCTCCGGACGATCCTGGACGACGCCCTCGACCGGATCAAGGCCGAGGTCTTCGGCGCCCAGAGGGCCTCACATCCCGAGGCCCCGCACCCGGACACCCGTCGCAGTGAGCAGAGCAGCCCCGGCGGCTCCGGGGGCGAGCCCGGCGGCCCCCGCTGAAAAACGGTTCGCGGGCCGGGCGCCAGAGCGTGAAGATAGGCTCTTATCTCGTAGCGTGACCGCCGCGGAGCTGTTCGCATGTGGACAGGACCCACCCCGGATCAGGAGGTATGTGTTGATGGTGCCGCAGGCCAGCAGGCTGGACAACGTCCGGTATGACATCCGCGGCCCGGTGCTGCGCCGGGCCCGGCAACTGGAAGCCGAAGGGCACCGGATCCTCAAGCTCAACATCGGCAACACCGCCCCGTTCGGGCTGATGGCACCGGACTCGGTGGTGACCGAGCTCGTCCAGAACATCGGGGACGCGCAGGGCTACAGCGACGCCCGGGGCATTCATTCCGCCCGGCTGGCCGTCGCGCAGTATTACACCACCGTGGGCGTGCCCGACGTCGGCCCGGACGACGTCTACCTCGGCAACGGGGTGTCGGAGCTGATCGTGATGGCCCTCCAGGCCCTGCTGGATCCGGGCGACGAGGTCCTCGTGCCCAGCCCCGACTACCCGCTGTGGACGGGCGCGGTGATCCTGTGCGGGGCCCGGGCCGCGCACTACCGCTGCGAAGAGCAGACCGGCTGGCAGCCCGACCTGGACGACGTGGCCTCGAAGATCACCAAGGACACGCGGGCCCTGGTGATCATCAACCCGAACAACCCGACCGGGGCGGTGTACTCGCGGGAGACCCTGCTCGGCCTGCTCGACCTGGCCCGCCGGCATGGCCTGCTGGTGCTGGCCGACGAGATCTACGACAAGATCCTCTACGACGGCGCGGTGCACGAATCGACCGCCGCGCTCGCGCCCGACCTCGTGGTCCTGACCCTGTCCGGGCTGTCCAAGACCTACCGGGCGCCCGGCTTCCGCACCGGCTGGCTGCTGGTCAGCGGCCCGCGCCGGGAGGCTGCGGGCTACCTGGAGGGCCTGGAACTGCTGGCCAACATGCGGATGTGCCCCAACGTGCCGAGCCAGTTCGCGATCCAGGCCGCGCTGGGCGGCCCGCAGAGCATCACGGCGCTGCTGCAGCCGGGCGGCAGGCTCCGCGACCAGCGCGACCACGCCTGGCAGAAGCTGAACGAGATCCCCGGCGTGGACTGCGTGAAGCCGCAGGGGGCGCTCTACGTGTTCCCCCGCCTCGACCCGGACGTCCACAAGATCTCCGATGACCAGCAGCTGGTCATCGATCTCCTGGAGCAGAAGCACCTGCTGCTGACCCACGGCACCGGGTTCAACCTGGACACCCCCGACCACCTGCGGATGGTGTTCCTGGCCGGGCTCGACGTGCTGGACGACGCGATCGGCCGGCTGAGCGCGTTCCTGGAGACCTACCGGCAGTAACGAGCCCCGGGCGTCAGACGGTGAACACGACCTTCCCGAACACCTCTCCCGCGATCATCGCGGCGAAGCCTTCCTTGGCCTGCTCCAGAGGCATGACCCGGTCTATCGCGGGCCGAACGCCGGTCTGCTCCAGGAACGTGGCCAGCCGCCCGAGCTCGTCCCGGGTGCCCATGGTCGAGCCGACCACGGACAGCTGGAGGAAGAAGACCCGGTTCAGGTCGGCCGGCGGCATGGCGCCGCTGGTCGCGCCGCAGACTACGATCCGGCCCCCGGGCTTGAGAGCCCGCAGCGAATGGGCCCAGGTGGCCTCGCCGACCGTTTCCATGACCGCGTCGACCCGCTCCGGGAGCCGGGCCCCGGCCGGGAAGACCTGGTCGGCGCCGAGTTCCAGGGCGCGATCCCGTTTGAGCTCATCGCGGCTGGTCGCCCATACGCGGAAGCCCGCCGCGCGCCCGAGCCCGATGAGAGCGGTAGCGACACCGCCGCCCGCCCCCTGGACCAGGATCGTGGCCCCGGGCTGCAGGCCGGACCTGGTGAATAGCATGCGGTAAGCGGTCAGGTAGGCCGTGGGCAGGCAGGCGGCCTCGGTGAACGACAGCGCGGCGGGCTTGGGCACCAGGTTGCGCCGGGGCACGGCGACCCGCCCGGCGAATGTGCCGTCGTAGCGCTCGGACAGCAGCGAGCGCCGGGGGTCGAGCGTCTCGTCGCCGCCCCCGGCCAGGGGGTCGCCGATCACGGAGTGCACGATCACGTCGCGGCCGTCCTCGTCGGTGCCGGCCGCGTCACAGCCGACCACGATAGGCAGCCGGTCAGCCGAGATGCCTACGCCGCGCAGGGTCCAGACGTCGTGATGGTTGAGCGCCGCGGCCCGCACGCTCACCGTGGTCCACCCGTCCGGGGGTGAAGGATCCGGGTGCTCGCCCAGCTCCAGCCCGCTCAGCGGGTCGTCGGCGTCGATACGTGCGGCAGTGACAGCGAACATGGGCGCACCCTAGCGCCTGGTGCCGCCCGGCGGATGGTCCGGGGCGGCCCAGCGGATTGATGTGACCCCGCCGCACGCCCCCCAGGGCCCAATCGTTACACTCGGCAACCTAGTACTACGGGCGACCCGGCGAGAAGGCCCGGCCGGGCCGGACGGTCTGTGCCATACTCGGTGCGGGGAAGCGGACCCCCTGTCCCCCTGCAGCTGAAGGACTGGAGTGGATCTCACCTCCTATGCCGAGCTAGCGGTGCGTTTGGTCAACACAAGCAACGCTGGCGACGGCCACCAGGATGAGCTCGCCACCGTGGAGGCCTATTGTGCCCTCATGGCGGACCGGGCTGCCCTGTGTGCCCGGGTCTCCGCGGCTGACCTCGACGCGCTGCGGGAACTGCGGTCCCAGCTCCGGCTGATCTTCGGGGACTGCGCGGCGGCGGACGGGGACGCAGCGGCCGCCCGGCTGAACGGCCTGCTCGCCCGTCACCCCATCCACCCGGAGATCGCCCGGCACGACGGCGGGGGCTGGCACCTGCATCACGCGGACAGCGGCTCGGTCGCGGACCGGTACGCGGCGGGTGCCGCGCTGGGGCTGACCATCGTGATCACGAACCTGGGCACCGACCGGCTGCGCCGCTGCGAGGCCCCGTCCTGCCCCAACGTGCTCGTGGACGCGACTCCCGACCGCTCCCGGGCGTACTGCGGCGACCGCTGCGCGTCCAAGGCGAGCGTGACGGCCCTGCATGAGCGCCGCCGGAGCCCGGACAGCGAGAAGGCCTCCACCGCCGCGGTCTAGCCCGGCTGGCTACCGCAACTCCCGGGTATCCCGGCCCCTGTTTCCCCTTCCATCCCAGGTTTCCCGTCCGTTACGCGGGAGGTCCGGCCGGACATGGACAGCGGCGCGTGTCGCTTCGTGGACTGATCGTGATCCACGTTACCGAAATGAAGCCACTCACTCCTTCTCAGGTTGTTTGACGATCATTACCATGAGGCCTACTCACAGGCCATATGGCCCACGTATGCGGACCGGAAAGAAGGTTCGGACCATGGCAACTGAGTCCGTAGCGGCTACTCCGACAGCACCGTCGGATATTGGCCTCAAACGAGAGATGGGGTTGATCGGCGCCACCTGGGCGTCCGAGACCTCCATCATCGGCTCGGGCTGGCTGTTCGGAGCGCTGTTCGCCTCACAGGCCGCGGGGCCGATCGCCCTGCTGGGCTGGGTCATCGGCGGCGTAGCGGTGATCTTCCTGGCCCTGGTGCACGCCGAACTGGGCGGGATGTACCCGGTCTCCGGCGGCACGGCGCGATTCCCGCACCTGGCGTACGGCAGCGTGGCCGGCATCTCGTTCGGCTTCTTCTCCTGGGTGCAGGCCATCACGGTGGCCCCCATCGAGTGCTTCGCGGTGATGCAGTACGGGTCGTACTACTGGCACGGCCTGTTCGACGTCAACGCGGCCGGCGGGAAGGGCAACGTCACCGGGCTGGGCTTCGCGATGACGGTCGTCCTGCTGGTGATCTTCACCGCGCTGAACTTCCTGGCCATGAAGACCTTCAACAAGGTCAACTCGGGCCTCACCTGGTGGAAGGTGGCCATCCCGGTCCTGACCATCATCGTGCTGCTGTTCAAGTTCCACGGCGCCAACTTCACCAGCCAGGGCTTCAACCCCTACGGCTGGAAGGCCCTGTTCGCGGCTATCCCGTCGGCGGGCATCGTGTTCGCCTACCTCGGCTTCGAGCAGGCCGACCAGCTGGCCGCCGAGATCAAGAACCCGCAGAAGAACCTGCCCCGGGCTATCCTGCTGGCCACCTTCATCGGCATCATCATCTACGTCATGCTGCAGGTGGTGTTCATCGGCGCGATCCCGAACAGCCAGATTGCCCACGGGTGGGCGAAGATCAGCGACCCGGACATCCTGGCCGGGCCGTTCGCCGGCCTGGCTGGCGTGGTCGGCCTGGCCTGGCTGGCCGTGGTCCTGCGGATCGACGCGTTCGTCTCCCCGTTCGGCACCGGCCTGATCTACCAGACCTCGAGCTCGCGGGTCGGCTACGGCCTCGGCCGCAACCGCTACTTCCCGCAGTTCTTCACCAAGGTCGACGGGAACGGCATCCCGTGGGTCAGCCTGCTCGTCGCGTTCGTGGCCGGGCTGTTCTTCCTGCTGCCGTTCCCCAGCTGGCACTCCCTGGTCAGCCTGGTCACCGGGGCCAGCGTGCTGATGTACGCGGGCGCGCCGCTGGCCATGGGCGCGTTCCGCCGCCAGGTTCCCGAGGCCGACCGGCCTTACCGGGTGCCGGTCGGCCAGGTGGTCAGCCCGCTCGCGTTCATCATCGCCAATATGCTCATCTACTGGTCCGGCTTCGAGACGGTCTGGAAGCTCGGCGTGGTGATCATCATCGGCTACGTGCTCATCGGCGTCTGCATGGCGTTCGACGAGAACCGCCCGCCGCTGGACTGGAAGTCGGCGCAGTGGCTGCCGTTCTACCTGATCGGCATCGGCATCATCTCCTGGCAGGGCCAGTACAGCGGGGGTGCCGAGGCGGCGCCGCTGAACACCAACCGCATCCCGTTCTGGTGGGACATGCTGGTCGTGGCCGCGTTCAGCCTGGTCATCTACTACTGGGCGATGGCCACCCGGCTGCCCAAGGCGGAGATGCTCAACCTGGTCGAGCGGCAGTCCGGCATCGAGCCGCCCGAGCGGACGGCGGCCTGACCGCGTAACTCCGGTACGGAAACCCCCGGCCCTGGCGGCCGGGGGTTTTCGTTATCTGGTGCCAATCAGCCCCGCGCGCGGCGGTAGCGGAGCAGCACCCGGCCCGCGATGAGCCGGTCCGCGACCACGCCGAACGTGCGGCTGTCCGCCGCGCCGGCCGGGAGATTGTCGGCGGCGAGCCACCACCCGCCGGGCTCACGCCGCGCCGCCCGCTTCACCAGGAGCAGGTCCGGACGGGCCGGGTGCCGGGCGATCACCAGCTGGCCCGGGCGGACCCGGATCGCCCGGCCGGGCCGGGTGCCCCGCCAGACGAGGAGCCAGTCACCCGGGTGGAGGCCGGGCTCCATGGACCGCTCCACGACCGCGACCCGCCATAGCGGCCAGTGCATCGGCCCTCCTACGTTCGTCCCCGAGCCTGGGGGGTAGTGTCGGTCACCGGTAACCCATGATCCGAGATGAGAGAAGGGGACCTATGGGACTGCTGACACGTCTCCTCGAACCGAAAGCCACCGTGCACGCGCACTGTGACCTGCCCTGTGGGGTCTACGACCCGGCCCAGGCCCGGATCGAGGCGGAGTCCGTCAAGGCGATCATCCAGAAGTATCACGACAGCTCGGACCCGGCGTTCCAGACGCGGGCCCTGCTGATCAAGGAGCAGCGCTCCGAGCTGGTCAAGCATCACCTGTGGGTGCTCTGGACCGACTACTTCAAGCCGCCGCACTTCGAGAAGTACCCGCAGCTGAACCAGCTGTTCAACGAGGCCACCAAGCTGGCCGGCGGCGGTCCTGGCGGCACGAAGAGCAGCACCGACGTGGCCGCAGCCGATGAGCTGCTGGCCAAGATCGACGAGATCAGCAAGATCTTCTGGGAGACCAAGCAGGGCTGACTTTCTCCCGCAGCACGTCGCGATCATCAGGGGCCGCGCAGGCACGTCGCCTGCGCGGTCTCTGCCATCCTGGGATCCACGCTCAATCCCGGGCATCCTGGCTGGTCAAAAGCGACTTGCTGGGCAGCATCCGGGGCGGCGCGTTAGCGGTGCACGCCGCGGACGGTAGGTTGCATGGCAAGACCACGACGGCCGCCAGCAGCAGTAGGGCTGACGGTCACTGGAGGACAATCGTGACCGAAGAGACGACCGCGCCGACTGCTGCGGCCGTGCCCACCGCGGTCCGCGGCGAGCCTGCACCGCGGGACGCCGAGGATCGAGTGACGATCCGGATGCCGGCCGAGGGCGCCTACCTGTCCGTGCTGCGCACGGCCACGGCAGGCCTCGCGGCCCGCCTCGACTTCACCCTGGATGAGATCGAGGACCTGCGGATCGCCGTGGACGAGGCATGCGGCCTGCTGCTCAGCCAGGCGGTGCCGGGGGCCACCCTGGACTGCGATTTCACCCTCGGCGAGGACAGCGTGACGATCGCGGTGTCCGTGCTCACCCTGCGGGCCCAGCTCCCGGCCCGGGACACCTTCGCCTGGACCGTGCTCGCCGCGCTGGCCGGAAGCGTGGACGCCTGGGCCGGGCCGGGCAGCAAACTCACGGTCATGCTGCGCAAGACCCGCGAGCTGTCGAGGTCCGGGTGACCGAGGAAATCGAGGTCAGGGTGCCCCGGAAGGTGGATGCCCGGGTGGCCGACGAGATCGATGCCACCGTGGCGGCCGACATCGAGGCCCAGGTGGGCGACACGCCGCTGGCTGAGGTGACCGCCCCGGCCCGGATCCAGCACGCGGTCCCGGACCGGGGACGCGCGCGGGAACTGTTCGAGCGGCTGGCCGTGCTGCCCGACGGCGACACCGAACGGCTCCGCATCCGGGGCGAGCTGGTGGAACTGCACCTGCCGCTGGTGGAATACCTGGCCCGGCGATTCCGTAACCGCGGCGAATGGCTCGACGACCTCACCCAGGTGGCGACGATCGGGCTGATCAAGTCCATTGACCGGTTCGACCTGGCCCGCGGGGTGGAATTCTCGACCTACGCGACCCCGACCATCGTGGGCGAGATCAAGCGGCATTTCCGCGACAAGGGCTGGGCCGTCCGCGTGCCGCGGCGGCTGCAGGAGCTCAAGCTGGCCCTGACCAAGGCCATCGGGGACCTGGCGCAGCGTGAGGGCCGGGCGCCCACCGTGGCCGAGATCGCCGCGCACCTGCAGATGACCGAGGAAGAAGTGCTGGAAGGCCTGGAGTCGGCCAACGCCTACTCGACGGTCTCGCTGGACGCCCCGGACTCGGGTGACGACGACGCGCCCGCGGTGGCCGAGTCACTGGGCATGCTCGACGACGCCCTCGAGGGGGTCGAGTACCGCGAATCGCTCAAGCCATTGCTGGAGCAGCTGCCCAGCCGGGAAAAGCGCATCCTGCTGCTGCGGTTTTTCGGGAACATGACGCAGTCGCAGATCGCCAGCGAGCTGGGAATCTCGCAGATGCACGTGTCCCGGCTGCTGGCCAGGACCCTCGCCCAGCTCCGGGACGGGCTGACCGCCGAGGATTAAGTTACCCCGGCTAGCCGCGGGCGGGCCGTTTGCCCGCTGGCTTCGGCTTGGCGGGCGGCCCGGGCTTGGCCTGCCCCGGGTTTGCCGGCCCCGCCTTCGCCCGCGGTGGCGGCTGAGGTTCCGGGCCGCCGGGCCGGGGGCGGGCCAGCGCGCGCAGGCTGGCCGGGGCCAGCAGCAGGGCGAGCCCGGCACAGGCCAGCAGGAGCGCGGGGACGCCCCAGGCGTACTGGTGCCCCTGCACCAGGTAGACGCCGACGATGCCGACGAACAGCTGGGTCAGCGCCGCGGGTGTGCGGCTCCACCGGCGGGCCCCGGCGAGCCCCAGGGCCACCCAGGCCAGCGCGGCGGCGGTGGCCAGCCCAATCAGCGTGAGCGCGATCCCGCTGCCCGTCTGATACGACCTGCCCGCGATCGTGTCCACCGCGGCCAGCACGCTGCCCGCCGCCACGATCAGGGCGTCAGCCGCCTGCACCGCTGCCGCGCCGAGCAGGCTCGGAGGCCCTTGCTGCATCTTCCGCACCCCTCGCTAACCTGAGCCCGTGCCCGCGCTCCTGATCGTCAACCCGCACGCCACGGCCACCACCGACCTGCGCCGGGATGTCATCACGCATGCTCTCGCATCCCAGGTGGATCTGGAAGTCGTGGAAACACGCTACCGGGGCCACGCGGGCACCCTGGCGCGGAAGGCCGCTTCAGACGGCTTCCAGCTGATCCTGACGCTCGGCGGGGATGGCACCGTCAACGAGGCGGTCAACGGCCTGCTGTGCGGCCGCCCGCCCGGGGCGGACCCGGCCTTCGCCGCGGTCCCGGGCGGCAACGCGAACGTGTTCACCCGGGCGCTGGGCCTGCCTGCCGACCCGATCGACGCCACCGGGCGGATCCTGGAAAGCCTGCGGGCCGGCCAGGA
Source organism: uncultured Actinomycetes bacterium (assembly GCA_963782185.1). Lineage (GTDB taxonomy): Bacteria > Actinomycetota > Actinomycetes > Streptosporangiales > Streptosporangiaceae > RYN-230. The sequence goes on along the minus strand of CAWAJB010000006.1, from coordinate 7,357 downwards.
CCGCCGCGTTGGCCTGGGCTGCGCCAGCACACGGGAGGCCGACCCGGACGCGCCCGCCCGCGACCGTTACTTCACCTTCAACGCCGGGATGGGCCTGGACGCCGAGGTGGTACGGGTGATCGAGGGCCTGCGCGCCCGCGGCCGGGCCGTGAGCCCCGGCCTGTACCTGCGGAGCGCGCTGCGCCAGTTCTACGGGGTCACCGACCGCCGTCACGCCGCGCTCACGTTGCAGCGGGAGGGCATGCCACCGATCGGGCCGCTGTTCCTGGGGATCATCTCCAACACCTCGCCGTGGACCTACCTGGGCCCGCGGCCGGTCAATCCGAGCCCGGGTGCCGGGTTCGACACCGGGCTGGACATCTTCGCGCTCCGGCGAATGCGGACGATAGGCACACTGAACGCGCTCCGCCAGATGTTTGCCCAGCGCGCCGAGCCGCTCCGGGGCCGGGACGTGGTGAGCCTGCACGATCAGCCCGCCTTCACCCTGCGGTCGGCCCGGCCGGCCGCGCTGCAGGTGGACGGGGAGTACGTAGGTGAGCATGAGAGTGTCACGTTTCACGCTGTTCCGCGCGCTCTGCGGGTAATTGCCTGACTAGCCCGGAACGGTCAGGATGTGACCTATCAGACACCGAAAACGGCCTGAACCTTTGCCGAATAGTCTTGCGTTTGATTCGGGCGCTTGACAGGCTAGAACCCGGTTCGGGTGAGCGGTGCCATGCACTGCCATCTGGCAGGTCCTGGCGTTAGTGTCCTGATTCCAGGCCTCGGACCGGAGTCCAGTGGGGGCCGCTGGCTCGAATAGAAGTACGTGGACAAACCCCGGGAAGCCACACGGCTCCCGATATAGGACCCGGCTCGTGAATCCGTTCACAAGCTGTCGAGCCGAGGTCTCCAACCCGGGCCGGGCCAAGGCCTGGCTGCCAAGGAGGAGTGGACCGCATGGACTGGCGCCACGACGCCGCCTGCCGTGACGTGGACCCGGAGCTGTTCTTCCCGATCGGGAACACCGGGCCCGCGCTACTCCAGATCGACGAGGCCAAGCAGGTCTGCCGCCGATGCCCAGCGATTGAGGGCTGCCTGCAGTGGGCGCTCGAGAGCGGCCAGGACGCCGGGGTGTGGGGCGGCATGAGCGAAGACGAGCGGCGCGCCCTCAAGCGGCGGGCCAGCAGGCTGCGGGCGCGCGCCCACGCGTGAACCTGGCGGGCGCCCCAGGGCTTTGCCGCTTAACGGTGCGGGGGTACCGGCGCGGCTGCTGGCCTCACGGCCTGATCGGGGCCGCCCGGGCCGATAACGGGGCTCCCGCGTCCAGCGGCAGGTCCACCACGGCCTTGGTGCCGCCGCCCGCCCGCGGCTTGACCTCGAGCCGGCCGCCGAGTTCGGACACGACGAGCGTCCGGACGATCTGCAGGCCGAGGCTCGTGGCGGAATCCAGATCGAATTCCTCCGGCAATCCAACCCCGTTGTCTTGCACGATGACCGTCAGCCGCTCCTGGCTGCGGGCCACCGACACTTCGAGCAGCCCGTCCGGGCCGGCGTCCGGGGCCTGGGCCAGGCCGTGCTGCAGGGCGTTCTGCAGCAACTCGGCCAGCACCAGGGCCAGCGGGGTGGCCACCGCGGAGGGCAGCAGACCGAACCGGCCGAGCAGGACCGGCTTGACCCGCGCCTCGGCCGCGGACACCTCCCCCGCCATCGCCGCGACCCGCTCCGCAACGTCGTCGAAGTCCACGATCTCCTCGGGAGCGTGGGAGAGCGTCTCGTGAACGGTCGCGATGGACCCGACCCGGCGGACCGCCTCGTCCAGCGCGGCCCGCGCCTTGGGCTCCTCCAGCCGCCGCGACTGGAGCCGGAGCAGCGCGGCCACCGTCTGCAGGTTGTTCTTCACCCGGTGATGGATCTCCCGGATGGTGGCGTCCTTGGTCATCAGCTCACGCTCGCGGTGCCGCAGCTCGGTCACGTCGCGGACCAGCACCAGCGCTCCGGTCCGCAGCCCGTTGACCACCAGCGGGATGGCCCGCAGCTGGACCACCGACCCGTTCCCCTCCACTTCGGTCTCCCGCGGGGCGCGCCCGCTGGCGGTGACCATGAGCGAGTCGTCGGTGGGCCGGCCCGGGGCGCACAGCCGGGCGGTCAGCGGGCCCAGTTCGGCCCCGACCAGATCGGCGGCCAGTCCCAGCCTGCGGTAGGCGGACAGGGCATTGGGACTCGCGTAGCTGACCTTGCCGGACCGGCCGAGCCGGAGCAGCCCGTCCCCCACCCGCGGCGAGCGGACCAGTGCCGGCTGCTGGCCGGGCCAGGGAAACATGCCGGAGGCGACCATCTGGGCCAGGTCGTCCGCGCCCTTGAGGTAGGTCAGCTCCAGGCGGCTCGGCGTGCGTGCCGAACTCAGGTTCGTGCTCCGCTCGATGATCCCGATGACCTGGCCCTCCCGGGTGACCGGGATCGATTCCCGGCGGACCGGCACCCCGCGGGTCCACTCCGGGTCACCTTCGCGGCAGATCCGCCGTTCCCGCTGGGCCGATTCCAGGAAGGGCCTGGCCCCGGTGGGCGCGAATGAGCCCACCGCGTCGTCGTGGAAGGTGGTCGGCCCGGTCGTCGGCCGCATCTGGGCCAGCACCACCCAGCCGGAGGAGTCTTGCAGTGGCGCCCACAGCACCAGGTCAGCGAAAGACAGGTCGGCGAGCAGCTGCCAGTCGGACACCAGCGCGTGCAGCCAGTCGATGTCGGCCGACGTCAGCGCGGTGTGGCGGCGGGCGAGGTCATTGAGCGTGGGCACCCTGCCATCATCGCCTATCCGGGCCACCTGGCGAGCCTGTGGCGCAGCCTGGGCCCTGATGAGGGATCATGTCCGGAACGCAGTTGCTGCGGAAGGAAGTGACCGTGACAGCGTCCCCCGCCATCAGCGACGGTGAGCCCGCTCCTCCCGGCGCGACGTCACACCGGATCCCCAAGTACTACGCGGTCAAGCGCCAGCTGCTCGAGCTGACCCAGAGCCTGGCCCCGGGCACCCCGGTGCCGCCGGAACGGGAGCTCGCCCAGCAGTACGGGACGTCGCGGACCACGGTGCGCCAGGCCCTGGCCGAACTCGTGGTCGAAGGCCGGCTGCTGCGCATGCAGGGCAAGGGGACGTTCGTGGCCAAGCCGAAGGTCGCGCAGCTCCTCGAACTGGCCAGTTACACGCAGGGGATGCGGGCGCACGGGCTGCACCCGCAGACCAGGATCCTGGACACCAGCTATGTGCCCGCCGACGCGCAGCTCTCGGAGTTGCTGGCCATCTCGCCGGGCAGCCGGGTGCTGCGCATCCACCGGCTGCGCCTGGCCGACGGGGAGCCCATGTCGACGGACACCTCGCACCTGCCCGCCCGCCGGTTCCCCGGGCTGCGCCGGAACCTGGACCGCTACGCGTCCCTGTACGAGGCGCTGTCCTCGGCCTACGGGGTCCAGCTCACCGAAGCGGTGGAGACCATCGAGACCGTGCTGGCCGACCCCAAGGACGCCCGGCTGCTCGGGGTGGACGTCGGCATGCCCCTGCTGCTGCTGTCCCGCCAGGCGTTCGACGCCTCGGCCGAGCCGGTCGAGTGGGCCCAGTCCAAGTACCGGGGCGACCGCTACAAGCTGGTCACCCGGCTCCGCCGCTAGCGCGCCCGGCTGGCTTAGCGGGCCTCGCCGGAGCGCCGGCCGTGGCGGTAGCCGGCCAGCCACCAGGCCCCTGGCAGCAGCCCCGCGGCGATCGCGGCCTTGATCGCGTCGCCCGCCACGAACGGGGTGAATCCCTCCGAGAGCGCCGCCGAGGCGCTCAGGTGCAGGCTCAGCGCCAGCCAGGTCACACCGAACGCGTATATGACCACCTCGCCGGCGATCATGACCGGCACCGACCGCAGCACCGAGCGGTCCGCCCCGCGCTCAGCCAGGTAGCCGCACAGGATCGCGGCCGCGATGAAGCCGAGCACGTAGCCGAACGAGGCGCCCACGTAGCCGCTGGCGTGACCGGCGAACCAGGGCACCCCGGCCAGCCCGGCCACCGCATACAGCACCAGCGCCGCCCCAGCCCGCCGCCAGCCCAGCGCCGTGCCGGCCAGCAGCACGCCCAGGGTCTGCCCGGTGATGGGCACCGGCGTGAAGGACAGATGGATCGAGATCTGGGCGAGCAACCCGACGAAGCCGGCCGCCCCGACGACCAGGAGCGTGTCGCGGACCAGGGCACCGGGCAGCAGGTCGGCGAGCACCAGGGGGGAACGCTGGCGCAGCGCGGCCGCTTCAGACATAGGGGGGACTCCTCAGGCGGGGAAACGTACTGGTAGCCGAGGGGACGATATCAAGCGCGGCCGGGCCGTCCAAGGCGCCGGGTGGCCGGCACCCCGCGGTGAGCAGTCACAATGGCGGACTATGCGGGTAACCGACACGCTCGCCTTCGCCGCGGGGCGCTGGCGCCTCGAGCGGCTGCTGGCCGACCACCGATCGGGTCTGGTGGGACGGTTCACCGGCCAGGCCGTGCTCACCGGGCCGGGCCTCCCGGGGGGCCCGGTGAGCTACCTGGAGACCGGCGAGCTGCGGTTCGGCACGCACGCGGGCCCGGCCACCCGCAGCCTCCGCTACCAGGGCCTCCCCGATGGCACGGTGGACGTGCTGTTCGCCGACGGCCACCTCTTCTACCGCCTTGACCTGCGCTCCGGCCACTGCACAGCGGTCCACCCGTGCCGCGCCGACCAGTACGAGATCACCTACCTGGTGCTCGGCGAAGACGTGATGGAGGAGCGCTGGCGGGTGCGCGGCCCGGGCAAGGACTACGACGCCACCGCGACCCTGATTCGCTGTGATCACTGATCCGCAAGCCATTGCAGCGCGGGACGATTCATCGCAGCATGGACGTCAGCAACGTGACATAAGTCACGCGCGCGCCCCCCGCCCGCACGTCTGCGCCTGGGTCACAGTCACGATCCTGCTGTTAGTTGCGACGCTCGGGGACGCTCATCGGACGAGACACGGCCCCGAGCACTACGTAGCCGATCCGGAGCCGGCCGCCTCGGCGCCCGTACCGGTCGCGGCCGCGCCGGTGGACGTGGACTGACTCCAGCCGCAGGTGCCGGGCCCGCATCCCCTCCCCGGGCCCGGCACCGGGCCCTCCCCCGCCCGCAGTCCCGGGCAGCGGCTGTTCGCGCAAGCTACTAATTGGTAACATCGCCGCATGACCGACGGCAGCGGGGACGCAGGCACCGGGCCCGGGGCCGGCCGTTCCGCGGGTGGCCAGCACGGGGGCGGCCAGCCCGGGGCGGCCAGCCCGGAGGCGAGGCCAGCCCGGGGCCAGCGCGCAGGGAACCAGCCAGCACGGGGGCACGCTGGCCGTGGCGGCGGCCCGGGCCCACGGCGTGTCGACCATGTTCACCCTGTCCGGCGGCCACGTGTTCCCGCTCTACGACGCGGCGGTGCATGCGGACCCGCCGATGCGGCTGCTGGACGTGCGGCACGAGCAGACCGCCGTGTTCGCCGCCGAGGCCACCGCCCGGCTGACCCGGCAGCCGGGGCTGGCCGTGCTGACCGCGGGACCCGGGGTTACCAACGGGGTCAGCGCCGTCACCACGGCTCACTTCAACGGCTCGCCCGTGGTGATCCTCGGCGGCCGCGCCCCCGACGCGCGCTGGGGCTCGGGCAGCCTGCAGGAGTTCGACCACCCCGAACTGCTCCGGCCCATCACCAAACGGGCCTGGACCGAGCACGAGACCGCGAAGGTCGGCGCCGGAGTGGATGAGGCGTTCTGGCTGGCCGCGGCGCCGCACCGCGGACCAGTGTTCGTGGACGTGTCCCTGGAGGCCCTCTTCGGCCCGGCTCCAGCAGGCGCGGCGGATGCCCTGCTGGCCAGGAAGGGCGGGCCGGGCGGCACCATGGTGCGGGCCGCCCGGCCCGGCCCGGCCGCCGTGCCTGGCGACCCGGACGCGGTCACCGCGATCGCGCGCCTGATCGCGGCGGCCCGGCGCCCGGTGCTGGTGCTCGGCTCGGACGTGTGGATGGGGAGCGCCGAGGAAGCCGCCCGGGCCGCGGCCGAGGAACTGCGGCTGCCGGTCATCGCCAACGGCCAGGGCCGCGGCATCCTGCCGCGCGGTCACGAGTTGCTGGTCACCCGGGCCAGGTCAGCCGCCTTCCGGCAGGCTGACCTGGTCGTCGTGGTCGGGACCCCGCTCGATTTCCGGCTCGGCTATGGCGCGTTCGGCGACCAGAACGATCCGCAACGAAAACCGTCCGTGGTCCATGTCGCCGACGCGCCCGGCCAGCTCGCCACGCACTGTGACCTGACCGCGTCGTACTCGGGTGACCTCGGCGCGTTCTTCAGGGCGCTGGCGGACCCGGCCGCGTGGCCAGGGCGGCCCGCCCGGCTGGCGTGGGAGGACGACTGGCTCTCGCGGCTTCAGGATGCGGCGCGCGGGGCACTGGCGGCCGACGGCGCACTGCTGGCCAGCGAGTCCGACCCCATCCACCCGATGCGCATCTACGGTGAGCTGGGCGGGGTGCTGGACGACGACGCCGTGGTGATCGGCGACGGCGGGGACTTCGTGTCCTACGCAGGCAAGTACATCGAGCCCGGACGCCCGGGCGGCTGGCTTGACCCCGGCCCGTACGGGTGCCTGGGGACAGGGCTGGGTTACGCGATCGCGGCCCGGATATCCCGGCCGTCGGCCCAGGTGGTGCTGCTGCTCGGGGACGGCGCGGCCGGGTTCTCACTGATGGACGCGGACACGCTGGTCCGGCACGGGCTGCCGGTCGTGATGATCTGCGGCAACAACGGGATCTGGGGCCTGGAGAAGTACCCGATGCAGGCCATCTACGGCTACGACGTGGCCGCCGACCTGCAGCCGCAGTGCCGCTACGACGAGGTGGTCAGTGCCCTGGGCGGCGCGGGGGAGTTGGTCACCCGCCCGGACGGCATCGCTCCCGCGCTGCGCCGTGCGTTCGAGTCCGGCGTTCCCTACCTGGTCAACGTCATCACCGACCCGGCCGTCGCCTACCCCCGCTCCACCACCGGCGTCTAACCCCGCGTCCCGCCCGGGCTGGCCCCCTGTCTCGCCCGACTCCCCCGCCCCGGCCGCGCCATCCCGCCGCGGACTACCAGTACCACGAGCCCCGCCAGTCACACTGGTAACGCCGACCTGGCACATATCACGCCGAACGTGCGGCCCGGTGGGTGGTTTGTGGGGGTTTGGGCGCACGCTGGGCGTGAAATGTGCCTCGCCGAGCGCGGGGGCGGGGCGGCGCGGGGGCGGCGCCGCGCGGCGCGGGGGCGGCGCCGCGCGGGGCGGGGCGGCAGGGGGGCCGCGCGGCACGGGGGCAGCGCGGCGCGGCGCAGGGGCAGCGCCGGGCGGGCCCGGAG
>CAWAJB010000005.1:0-87928 GCA_963782185.1 uncultured Actinomycetes bacterium | reverse complement strand
CGGTGCAGCAGAAACGGACAAAACCACCGCCTGAGTGCACCAGATACGTGAAGAGTCCGCCGTAGCGCCTGACGCCCGGGCGTGCCGGGGGCTCCGGACGGCCGGTCCGGTCCGGCCTCAGGGGGCGGGTCGGCGGACGTGTGAACGCGGCCTGGATGTCCTGTAGGCTGCTGCGTGGCAACGGGACGTGGCGCAGTTTGGCAGCGCACTTGACTGGGGGTCAAGGGGTCGCCGGTTCAAATCCGGCCGTCCCGACCAGGAGTTGCCAGGTCAGAGGCCACTTCGCCAGGTTGGCGAGGTGGCCTCAAGATCTTTTGACCGCACGTTGACCGCAGGTTTTGGCGGCATTCTGCGGCATGCGGCGTTCACAAAGTGTGGCGGACGTCACATCCCGACAGAGCGGCGATGAACAGATGGCGCTCGCAAGCGGCGCCCTTACGTGGCATGCTCCGCCCGCATTCGCATCGAGGGCGCACGTAACGGCCACGGTCGGCCTGAGGGTCCCGACCTGGGCCGCGGTGCCGCGTGGCGCCGCCGATCGTAAGCTGGCACCGGGCTGGCGGCCGGGCACCATCAACATCTTCGTCTCGGTCCCCGTGCCACTGCGCGACACGGCCTACATCAACGCGGTCATGACCGCCACGGAGGCCAAGTCCCATGCTGTGCTGGTGGCGGGTTCAGGGCTACCGGGACGGCCTCGGATGCCATCCGCGTCGCCGCCCGGAGGCCGGCGAGCCCGAGGACTTCGCGGGGCCGCGGTCGCTGGGGGGCGCGGATCGCACGCGTGGCGTTCCTTCTCATCGGTGCCATGGCCCGGTCGGCCAAGGGTTGATTTGGGCCGAAGGTCAGAGGAAAGTGGAGGGCGGCGAGCGGGCCAGGGCAATGGAATGGCTGAGCCGCTCCCGAGGGAAGCGCAGGCTGGCTCGCGATGGTTCCTTCCCGGCAGCGCTTCGGAGGATCGCGGAGACGCTAGCGCGTGCAGGTCAGTGATGATTGAGTCGCCAATGACAGCCCGGGGGCCTGATGTCCTGCTGGCTACCAAGTTGCACATGCCCGCGTCGCGCCCTGGCCAGGTGCTACGGCCCCGGCTGACGGCGCGGCTTGATGAGGGCCTGGCGCGGGGGCTCATCCTGGCCTGCGCTCCGGCCGGGTACGGCAAGACAGTCCTGCTGGCCGACTGGGCCCGGCTCGCCGGGCACCCGGTCGGCTGGCTCTCGCTGGATGCGGGGGATAACGACCCGGCCCGGTTCTGGCGCCACGCGGTAGCCGCGCTGGACCGGGCCCGTCCCGGAATCGGCGAGCGGGTGACTGGGTTGCTCGGCCCGCCCGCGCCGACGTCGTTCCAGGGCCTGGTCACGGCGCTGATCAACGATCTCGCCGGGGAGCAGGCCCTGCTGGTCCTCGACGACTACCACGTGATCGGCGCGCAGCAGGTGCACGAGTCGCTGTCGTTCCTGGTCGAGCACCGGCCGGCCGGGATATGCGTGGTGCTGGCCAGCCGCAGCGATCCGCCGCTGCCGCTGGCGCGGCTGCGGGCCTGCGGCCAGCTGACCGAGATACGCGTGGCCGAGCTGCGGTTCACGCCCGCGGAGGCCGGGGAGCTGCTCCAGCACGCGGTGTCGGCTCTGCCGGATGCGTCGGTGGCGGCGCTGGCGGCCCGGACCGAAGGCTGGGCGGCCGGGCTGGCGCTGGCCGCGCTGTCCCTGCGCGGGCACGACGATGCCGCCGCGTTCGTGGCCGCGTTCACCGGCAGCCACCGGTTCGTCCTGGACTACCTGGCCGAGGAGGTGCTTGAGGGGCAGGACGAGCAGCTGCGCACGTTCTTGCTCGAGACCTCGGTGCTGGAACGGCTGTCCGGCCCGTTGTGCGACGCCGTCACCGGCCGTGCGGGCAGCCAGGCGCTGCTCGAGGCGGCGGAACGGGCGGGCCTGTTCCTGATCCCGCTGGATGAGCTGCGCGGCTGGTGGCGCTATCACCACCTGTTCGCCGACCTGCTCCGCGCCTGCCTGCAACAAGAGCAGCCCGGCCGCCTGGCGCAGCTACACCGCAACGCCGCGGCCTGGTACTCCGAGCACGAGCTGGCCGATGACGCCATCGGCCACGCGGCCGCGGCCGGCGAGATGCTCTGGGCGGCCCGGCTGATCGAGCGGCACTTCGACACGGTCTACTACTGGCGCAGCGAGGGAGCGACGATCCGGCGTTGGGTATCGGCGCTCCCGCCTGACCTGGCCCGGTCCCGTCCCCGGCTGCTGCTCGTGCAGGCACTGATGACCGCCACCGGCGGCAATCTGGGGGCGGTCGAGCCGTTTCTCGGCGCAGCCCAGCGCGCGGCCGCAGGCGCAGCTGAGGAACCATTCGAGCCGACGGCCGGGCGGGCGGGCAGCATGCTGGTCAATGTCCCCGCGCTGATCGCACTGCACCGCAGCTATCTCGCCCAGCTTCGCGGAGACGCCGAGAGCACGGCCGCGTTCGCGCAGCGGGTCCTGGCCGAGCTCGGCGGAGGCGAGCGGCTGGTGGAGTCCCTCGCCCAGTGGAACCTGGCCGTCGCCGAATGGCTCCGCGGCCGGCCGACGCAGGCCGCACGCGCCTTCGCGTCCAGCATCGACGCGTGGCGGACGGTTGGCCAGCGCACGCTAGCGGCGTACGGCGGGTATCAGCTCGGCCAGGTTCAGCAGGCCCAGGGCCGTCTGGACGCGGCCGTACAGACCTGCGAGCAGGCCATGGAGTTCGCCGCGCTGCCCGGCCAGCCCGCCCCGCCGACGGCGGGCCCGGCGTACGTGGGCCTGGCCGAGGTCGCCTACCAGCGGAACGAGCTCGACACCGCGCTACGGCAGGTGACCGACGGCATCGCGCTGTGCCGCCGGTTCGTCTATTCCGCGCCGCTGGCCGCGGGCCTGATGACGCTGGCCTGGACCCGTGAGGCAACGGGTGATCCGGCCGGGGCCCGGGAGGCGATGCGCGAGGCCGGAGAAGCATCGCCGGGCCCAGCGGGTCCGCTGAATCCCGTGTCGGCCCAGCAGGCGCGGCTGCTGCTGACCCAAGGCGATGTGACTGGAGTAGCGCGCTGGGCGCAGGAGAACGGCCTCGGCCCGGACGACGAACCGGACTACGCGCGCGAGCCCGGGCATCTGGTGCTGGCCCGGATCCTGCTCGCCCAGGACCGGCCCGGGCACGCGCTCACCCTGCTCGGCCGGCTGCACGCGGCTGCCGCCGCCCAGGACCGGGCCGGCGGCCTCATCGAGACCGGCGCGCTGCGGGCGCTGGCGCTGGCCGCTACCGGCGATGAGGCGAGCGCAGTTACGGCCCTGACCGGGGCGCTCATGCTCGCCTGCCCGCAGGGTTACGTCCGGGTCTTCGCCGACGAGGGCCCGCCGATGGCAGCGCTGCTCGGCCGGCTCATCGCGGCCCAGCGCACCGGCCAGGCAGCTGCGGGCGTCCCGTTCGGCTACCTGGCCCGGCTCCAGCGTGCCTTCGCCGCCGGGTCGCCCGCGCCGGGTTCCGGGCGGGACACCGCCGCAGTGCCCGGCCTCATCGACCCGCTGACCAGCCGCGAGCTCGAGGTGCTGAGGATGCTGGCGGCGGGCCGGCCGAATCAGGCCATCGCCGGTGAGCTTGTGGTCACCCTGGACACTGTCAAAAAACATGTCGGCCATGTCCTGGGCAAGCTCGGCGCGGCGAACCGCACCGAGGCCGTCGCCCGGGCCCGCGAGCTGAACCTGCTGTGAGTGCGGAGGCGTGTGCAGCCTGCCGGTCGCCTCAGGGCACCGTGAAGGTGTGGTGTGTGACGGCGAGGACGAGGCCGAACCCCTCGACGCGGATCTCGTAGCGCGATGACCGCGCCGTGTCGCTCATCCGTACCGTCCTCCGGTCAGGTTCTGTGATCTGCACGCTATGAAGCAGCACGCGGCATGGCGTCACCCGGAGGTGGATATGCCGGGTGCAATCTTCCGCGGCGGCTCCGGGCGTCTCGTTCGGCTATCTGGCCCGGCTCCAGCGTGCCTTCGCCGCCGGGCCACCCGCGCCTGATCCCGGCCCTCCGGCACCATTGGCCGCTGACCGGCCGCAGCTGGAGGTGCTGAGGATGCTTGCGGCGGGCCGGCCGGACCAGGCCATTGCCCGCGAATTGGTGGTCACCCTGGACACGGTCAAAAAGCACGGGCTACGTCCTGGGCAAGCTCGGCGCGGCCAACCGCACCGAGGGCGTGGCCCGGGCCCGCGCGAACTGTGCCTCATCCCCTGACGCGCCGCCCGTCCCACCGGCGGGCGGCAGACAGCAGCACCAGGTGCCGAGTCGAACCGGCCGCAGGTCCCGTCAGGGGCCTGCCCAGTTGCGGGTCTCGCAGCCCGGCCGGATCACTGTATCCCCACGACGGCCAGGCACCAACGCCGGGCCAGATTACACCTTGGTGCCCGGTGCTCCCCAGAAGATTCCACCCGGCATGTCCCTTTCGGGGGACGCCTGGCCCGCCGGATCTTCCTAGCCTGCGGAGGACGGAATGCACACCGGAAGGAGGAAGCGCAATGGCCACCGTCAAGCCCGACCCGTCCAACGGCGGCACCGCGCTCACCCGCAATGCCGCAGCCCTCGCCAGCTGATCCCGCCCTGGTATGCGCCGCCAGACCTCCACTATTCTTCCTTGCTAAGTACCGGTAGCTAGTGTTACTGTCTAGCCGTAGTCAGTATGACTGAGTAGCTGCGAGAGGAGGTGTTCCATGGCCAAGCTGGTGACGGAGATGCTCAAGGGGACACTGGAGGGCATCGTTCTGGCGATCCTGTCTGGCCGGTCCGCGTACGGCTACGAGATCACGGCGTGGCTGCGGGAGCAGGGCTTCTCCGACATCGCCGAAGGGACTATCTACGCGCTGCTCATCAGGGTCGAGCAGCGCGGCCTCGTCGACGTGAAGAAGGTCCCCTCCGTGAAGGGGCCGCCGCGCAAAGTGTACTCCCTCAACGCTCAGGGACGCGAATATCTCGACGAGTTCTGGAGGACGTGGAGCTTCCTCACAGAACGGCTGGAACAGCTCCGCGAAGGAGGCAAGTGATGGCACAGAAGTGGATCGAGCTGGTCACCGGGTCGCTCGAGCAAAAGAAGCAGTACAAGAAGGACAAGGCTCGCATCGAAGCTCTGCCCGAGCCGTACGGCACCGTCGCGAAGGCGCTGCAGCGGTACTTCATGATCTACGGGGGCGTCACGGACGGCGAGACCGCCGTCAAGATGTTCGGCGACTTCGCCGACCTGTGGGAGCGTGCCGCGGCCGACGGCACGCCTGTGCGCGTGATCGTCGGCGACGACCCGGTCGAGTTCGCCGACACATTCGCGGAGGCTTACAACGGAAAGAGATGGATCGACAAGGAACGCGCCCGGCTGACCAAGGCGATCGAAGACGCAGAGCGAGGAGAACAGGAATGACCACCGGCGCAGCCATCCACGTTCAGGGTCTGGAGAAGTCGTATAAGGACCTGCGTGTGCTGCGTGGCGTGGACTTCGACGTGGCACGGGGCAGCATTTTCGCGTTGCTTGGCTCGAACGGCGCGGGCAAGACCACGATCGTGAATATCTTGTCCACGCTGCTTAAGGCGGACGCGGGAATGGTCACCGTTGATGGCTTCGACGTGGCCGCGCAGGCTGCGGACGTGCGGGAGTCGATCAGCCTCACCGGGCAGTTCGCGGCCGTGGATGAGATCCTCACCGGGCGCGAGAACCTGGTGCTGGTGGCCCGGTTGCGGCACCTGAAGGGCGCCGGCCAGATCGCGGATGACCTGCTGGCCCGCTTCCAGCTCACCGGCGCGGCGGGGCGGAGGGTGGCCACGTATTCGGGGGGCATGCGCCGCCGCCTGGACATCGCCATGAGCCTCATCGGGAATCCGCCGGTGATCTTCCTGGATGAACCAACCACCGGGCTGGACCCGGAGTCTCGCCTCGAGGTGCACAACTGCGTCAAACAGCTCGCCGGGCGGGGCACCACGGTGCTGCTCACCACGCAGTATCTGGACGAGGCCGAACAGCTCGCCGACCGGATCGCGATCCTGCACCACGGGCGGATCATCGCCAACGGCACCCTCGCCGAACTCAAACGGCTTCTGCCGCCCGCCACAGTCGAATACGTCGAAAAACAGCCAACCCTCGAAGAGGTCTTCCTCGCCATCACCGGCCACGACAGTAATGGCAGCAACGACAGCGGGCTGGCAACAACGGCACAGGCAACTAAGGAACAACGATGACCACACACTCTTTCGGCGACACTGCCGTCTTGACGGGGCGGTCCATGCGCCACATCACGCGCAGCCCGGACACCATCATCACGACCGCGATCATGCCGATCGCCCTCTTGCTGCTGTTCGTCTACGTGTTCGGCGGCGCGATCCACACCGGGCCGCAGCGGTATGTGACCTACCTGCTGCCCGGAATCCTGCTCATCACGATCGCGATGGGCATCTCCTATACCGCAGTCCGGCTCTTCACCGATATGCAAAGCGGAATCTTTGAGCGATTCCAGTCCATGCCGATCGCACGCTCAAGCGCGCTGTGGTCACACGTGCTGACCTCGCTGGCCGCCAACCTGATCTCGCTCGTGCTCGTCGTGCTCGTCGCCGTGGCCATGGGCTTCCGCTCTGGCGCGGGAGCGGCGGCATGGCTCGCCGTCGCCGGCATCCTCGTCCTGTTCACCCTGGCACTGACCTGGATCGCCGTCATCGCCGGCCTGTCCGCCAAGACCGCCGAGGGCGCGGGTGCCTTCGCCTACCCGATCATCTTCCTGCCGTTCATCAGCTCGGCATTCGTGCCCACCAGCACCATGCCGGGCCCGGTGCGCGCCTTCGCCGACAACCAGCCCGTGACATCCATCGTCAACACGATCCGCGACCTGTTCGCCCAGCACCCAGTCAGCACCGGCATCTGGACCGCCCTCGCCTGGTGCCTCGGCACCCTCATCGTCGCCTACGCCCTCGCCATGGCCACCTACCACCGCAAGATCGCCTAAGCCCTGTCGTCCCGGCGAGACCTCAACCGCTGACCTGTGAGGCCAGGACCGCCCCGAAGCGGCGGCGCCGAGCGGAGGTTCGAGACGTCGAACCACACGCTGCTGCATTTGTCCCGCTTAAGCTCCCGCGCGGTGCACCCGCGTCCCGAACGAGGCCGGCATCCCATGCCGTCGGCCGCTGACCCGAAGCGGAGCCCGCACCGCACTGGAACTGCGTGGACGCTTCCTACCGTTGCGGCGATCCTGGCGAACGGCGCTATACCGGGCGGCAGGTGTGGAACCGGCAGCGCACCGACTTCGACCTAGTCGACCCGCCAACGCCTGGTGTTGTTCACCGTTTTTTCTACCTGGCCCGGGCAGCCGTCCACCACGTGGTTACCGGCCCGGTGGTCATGCTTTGGCCATGGCTGACTTGCTGGTTGTTGCCGGGATCGTCGTCTTTGTGCTGGCGATGCTGGCCCTGATCCGCGGCCTGGAGCGGATATGACCGTCATCCAGGGGATTCTCCTCGCCCTGTCCATCGCGGTGTTCATCTACCTCGGCGTGGCGCTATTCAAGGCCGAGTGGTTCTGATGGATTTCGCCTGGACCATTGTGGCTCTGGTCGTCGTGATGGCGATCGCCTGGCGCTTCCTCGGCTCCTACATGGTGTCGGTGTATGAGGGGCGGGCCAGGTGGCTTTCCTTCATCGAGCGGCCGGTCTACCGCATCATCGGCGTCGATCCCGATCTCGAGCAATCGTGGCAGCGGTATGGCGCCTCTGTCATCGTGTTCTCCGGCGTAGCCCTCCTGGTGACCTACGGGATATTCAGGCTCCAGGGGTCCCTGCCGTTCAACCCGCAGCATCTCCCCGGCGTCGCCCCGGCGCTGTCGTGGAACACGGTGGTGTCGTTCCTGACGAACACGAACTGGCAGGCGTACTCCGGCGAGAGCGCGATGTCGTACCTGTCGCAGATGGGCGCGCTGGCGGTGCAGAACTTCCTCAGCGCCGCCGTCGGCATCGCAGTCGCCGTCGCCCTCATCCGGGGGTTCGCCCGCAAGGGCTCGAACACGATCGGTAACTTCTGGGTCGACCTGGTCCGCGGCACGATCTACGTCCTGCTGCCCATCGCGTTCGTATTCGCGATCGTCTTCATGGCCCAGGGCGCCCTCCAGACCTTGGCGGGACCGGTTCACGTCCACGACGTGCTGAACGGCGCGCGGCAGGTCATCCCGCGCGGCCCGGTGGCCTCGCAGGAGACCATCAAGCAGCTGGGCACCAACGGCGGCGGGTTCTTCAACGCCAACGGGGCCAGCCCATTCGAGAACCCGACCGGGCTGACGAACTTCCTGTCCATTGCGCTCATCCTGTGCATCCCGGTCGCGCCGACCGTCCCGGGCGGAACCCGAAACTGGCCGGCAGGAAATCCGCCTCAAAGACCGGCTCGAGCACGATCTTCACCGCGGCCTGCACGATCCGGTCCCGGACCGGGGGAATCGAAAGCGGCCGCTGCTCGCCCCGCACACCCGGCTTCGGGATGAAAACCCTGCGCGCGGGCAGCGGACGATACCGGCCTTCTTCCAACTCGGCCGCCAGCTCGCCGAGCAGCCGGTCTACGCCGTACTCCTCGACTGCGGCCAGGGTGATCTTGTCAATGCCCGGCGCGCCATTATTACTGCGCACCGCGGCCCACGCCCGCTGCAGAACGTCCCTGCGGCAGACCTTGTCATACAGCGCATGGAATCTCCGCCCGGGATCAGCCTTGGCCGCCCGGTAAAGCGCATGCTGCAAGGCACGGACCGGATCAGCCGGGATACCCCGGCCCGATCCCTTCGCGGCGGGACTAGCCACCTGGGCACTCACCGGGCCCCTCCTTGAAGACGCTGCGCACCGACGAAGCAGCGGCCCTTCCCTCACCGCAGGTTGTGTTGTCCTGCGGCTCAACCAGTACTACGGCCGCCTCCGACGCCCACCCGGCCAGCAATCCACTTCCCGGGGTCACCGGTTATAGGACGCCACGCTCCGGTGACACTTCCGCAGGTCACCGGGCCGGGGAGGACCTCCCCAGTTCCCGCCGCCACCATCGATGCGTTCCGAGCCCCATACGCCGGGGAGTCCTTCGCGGCTGCGCTTCCAGGCTCTTCGCCGCTTCCATGGCCTTCGCCCTGAATTCGGGGGCTCGGCACTCCCTGTTCCCGCCCGAGGACGGGACCTCTAACGACGCCGCAGGCTTCGCGTCATGCTACGGACCGCATCGTCGCTCCCCCTTACAGGGCTCTTGACGCTGGGCTCCGACGCCGGGCGTTTCCCCCCGACGCCGCCAGCCTGCTACCGGGCCTCCTGGCAGCTACCCGGACCGGACTTCCACCGGCAGGCGACGACGAGCTTACGAACAGCAAGATCCGCTGCTACGTCACAGCGTCACCTCCCGCTCTGCTGGGCGCACGAATAGCCGAGGCTAGGCCGGGATCCTCGATGCGGACGGTGGCTACTATCGCGTGCATGGGCCGAGTGTTGCGGGGCGGGGAGAGCGGGTCAACGGGGTTACGGCCGGGACGTCATCGACGACGAGGTCGGCGTGCATGCGGTTGTTGTGCCGCTTGGGTTCGCACGGCCTGCAGCGCGAGTCTGCGACCCGTTCCGTCACGAGCCATCAGCATTGCGTACTTGCCGGACGTCCCGTCCATGCTCGTGCCCGAGGGCCGCGGCCCGGAGGCCGACGAGGCGGTCCGGGCCGGGGCAGTCGAGTACCAGGCCCAGCTCAATCCCGGCGTCGTGTGGGGCGGTTATCGGGGCAGCTGGGTGTCGGCACTGGCCAGGGATGCGATGTGCGCGGGGTTGAAGAACTCCGGCACCGGCAGGGCACCGGCGAACATGCTGGCGAACTCGTCCATGGCCTTCTGGTTGCCGGCGATGGCGGCCAGCAGCTGCTGCATCTGCGGCGGCGGGGGGACGGCCAGGTCGGCGAGCTGACCGGTGAACTCGTACATCGGCAGCACCCGCTCGTCGCGGCGCTGCCGGTACTCGCCCAGCGCCTGGTCGTAGCTGCGGCCGCTGCGCCATACGGTGTCGAGCGCGCCGGCGCACAGCTCGGCGTCGTGGAAGGCGTCGGTGATGCCCTGGGCGGTGACCGGGTCCTTGGCGTACCCGGCATCACCGACCAGCGCCCAGCCCGGCCCATACGGTTTCCGGAACCTGTTCGGCACTCCTTCGCCCACGACCCGGGTTTCCTGCCGCCCGCCGTCGAGCCGGTCGCCGAGGGCAGCAGTGACCTCGCGCAGGTAGTTGCCCTGCAGGTCCTGTTTCACCTGGGCCACTTCGGCCTGCGGCCAGGCGGCGAGGACCAGCGTCAGGTCGTCGTTGGTGGGGATCATGCCGAAACCGCGGCCGGGCCGGATCATCCACCGCGCCCCGGTGGCGGGCACGCCGGACCAGTACGCGTAGTAGGCACTGGCCAGTACCTGGCCCTCACGGTAACGCGGCGCGTTGACCTGCTCGGCCACCCGCGAATGCACCCCGTCGGCGCCGATAACCACGTGGGCGTACTCGCTGGCCTCCATGCCGCCGCGCGCGTGTCCGCGGACGCCGGTGACCCGGTCGCCGTCAATGATCAGCTCGGTGACGCTGAACCCCTCGCGCAGCTCGGCGCCGGCCTTCCCGGCGGCGCGGACGAGCAGTTCGTCCAGCACGATCCGGCGCGGCGCGTAGCTCCCGGCGGTGCCGTCGGCGGTGCTCGGCGTCCCGGTGATCACCAGCGGCCCGAAGTCGAAGGTGTAGGCCGGCAGCCACGGGCAGCCCGTCGCGACGAGATCGTCCAGCAGCCCCCACCGGCGCAGCGCCGTCAGACCCGGCGGGTGGATCACGTGCGTTGAGACGGTGTCGGACGGGAATCTCGCCCGGTCGACGAGCAGCACGTCGTAGCCCTTGCCGGCCAGCAGCATCGCGGTCGTGGCGCCGGCGCAGCGGGCGCCGACGACAATCGCGTCGTAGCGCCGCGCCGCCGACGGCGCGCGGTGTCCGCCCAGGTCCGTCGAGTTCATCATCGTTACCTCCTGACCGATCACTGATTCTCAGAAGGGTGCCAGTTCCGGCTTTCACCGCTCTTTCATCGCTGCGAGAATGGGTGCCGATGCAGGCAGCGCCGATGTTCCGGGTGCTCGGGACGCTGGGGGCGGACCGGGACGGCTCTGCCCTGTCGCTGCCCAGCCGCCGGCAGCGGGCCGTGCTCGCCGCGCTGCTGACCCGGGCCGGGAGGCCGGTGTCGGCGGATGAGCTCGTCGAGGCGGCCTGGGGCGAGCGGCTCCCTGACCACCCGAAGGCCGCCCT
This sequence comes from uncultured Actinomycetes bacterium, assembly GCA_963782185.1. Classification (GTDB taxonomy): domain Bacteria; phylum Actinomycetota; class Actinomycetes; order Streptosporangiales; family Streptosporangiaceae; genus RYN-230. The sequence continues at coordinate 76,642 of CAWAJB010000005.1, read as the reverse complement.
GCAGACCGTGCTGTCCCGGCTGCGCACCGCATTGGGCGCCGAACTGATCAGCGCCAGTATTTCCGGATACCGGCTGGACGTCACCGCCGACGACGTGGATGCGCTGCGGTTCGAAGCGCTGCGCGAGCGGGCCGCGCACGCCCCGGATGCCGCCGCCGCAGGATTGCTGGAGGCGGCCCTGGCACTGTGGTGCGGCCCGGCGTATGCCGAGTTCGCCGACCGCGATTTCGCCAGCGCGGAGGCGGCGCGGCTGAACGAACTGCGGGCGGCCACGGTCGAGGACTACGCCGACCTCTCGCTGCGATCGGGGCGTGCGACGGACGCGATCGCGCACCTCGAAGCGCTGCAGGCGAGCGAACCGTGGCGCGACCGGTGCGTCGGACTGCTCATGCGTGCGCTCTGCGGGTCCGGGCGGGCCACCGAGGCGCTGCAGGTCTACGACCGGCATCGGCGCGGCCTGGCGGCGGAGTTCGGGCTCGACCCCTCGCCGGCCTTGCAGGACCTGCAGGCCCGGATCCTGCGCAACGAGCTGCCCGAGGCCCCTCGGCCGGCGCCGCAGCCGCCGCGGTGGTTCGCCGTGTCGACGCCGTTCGTCGGCCGCGACACCGAGACGGCGGCCCTGGCCGACGCGCTACGCGGCAATCGGCTGGTCACGGTCACCGGTATCGGCGGGGTCGGCAAGACACGGCTGGTCGCCGAATCACTGGGCGAACTCGCCGCTCATCTCAAGATGCCTGTCGCGGTGGCCGAACTGGGCGCCGTGCCGGCAGGCAGCGTCGACGGCGCCGTCGCCGCCGCCCTCGGCGTGGATGTCCGTGAGGGCACACCTCGCGCTGCGGTCAGCGAGTACCTCGGCGCGGGTTCGCAACTGCTCGTGATCGACAACTGCGAGCACGTGCTCGCCGACGCGCGCGAGCTGACCGGGGCGCTGCTGCGCGCCTGCCCGGAGGTGCGGATCATCGCCACCAGCCGGCACCGGCTGGGACTGCCCGGCGAGCAGGTGCTGCCGCTGGACCCGCTGCTCACCGGGGCCGCGGACATGCCGGCGCAACAGCTGCGCCACACCGCACCGGTCCGGCTGTTCATCGACCGGATGCGCCGCGTGCGTCCCGCCCTCCCGGTGACCGCGGAAACCGTGGCGCTCAGCGCAGCACTGTGCCGACGGCTCGACGGGGTGCCGCTGGCGATCGAGCTGGCGGCGGCGCAGGCGGCGGCGATCGGCCTGGCGCCGGTGCTGGACCGGCTGGGCGACCTGGACGTGCTCGCCGACGCCGACGGCGGCATGCGGGCGGTACTGGACCGTTCCTGGACCCTGCTCCCCCGCAGCGAGCAAGAACTGCTGGCAAGACTGTCGGTGTTCGCGGCCGGCTTCGACCTCGACGCGGTCGAGCATGCCTGCGGCCCGGCGGCCGTAATGCGCCTGGCCCGCCTGGCGGACGCGTCGCTGCTGCACGTCACGCACGAGCACAGCCAGGCGCGGTTCCGAATGCTGGCGATCGTGCGCGCCTTCGCCGCCGAACAACTCCGCGCCGACGGCGCGGCCGGGCCCGCGCGTACCGCGCACGCCCGCTGGATCCGCGACCTGGCGGAAGCCGCGGCCGCCGACGTCCGCGCGGGAGGCGCCGGCGAGCCGCTGCACCAGCTCCTGGCCTACCGCGCCGATCTGCTCGCGGCGGTGCGCGGTGCGCTGGACGCGGGCGAGGTCGAACTGGCCGGTGCGATCACCGCGGCGCTAGGCTGGTGCACGCACTGGGTGCTCGACGGCGAGCTGCTCAAGCTGGCGCGGGACGTGGCCTGCGACCCGCGCCTGCCCGCGACGCCGGCCGCCGCGCTCGCGGGAGCGTCCGGCGCGCTCCACGCGGCACAGCTCGGCGACCTGGACCAGGCGCACCGGCTCGGCACCCGGGCGCTGGCGATCGCCTCCACCCCCGACGAGCAGTGCATGGCGCTGACCGCGCTCGGGGTGGCCTGCATCTACCGCGGTGAGCACACGGAATCGATGCGTCACTGGCGGCAGCTGCTCGAACTTCCCGGCGTGCCGGCGCCGGCGCGGGTCGATGCGCACGCCACGTTCGCGCTGCTCGCCTGCTTCCGGTCCGACCAGCCGACCGCGCGGCAGCACGCGGAGCAGGCCCTGGCCGCCGCCCGGGAGGCCGGCCCGGTCAGGGCCTTCGCGACGTACACGATGGGTGAGGTCCGGCTGCGGGAGGACCCCGCCGCCGCGGTCGAGATCCTCGAACTCGCCGTGTCCCAGGCCGAGGCCGGCCGTACCGCGCAGATCGCCGAGGTCGCGCGCATCGCGCTCGTCTCCGCCCTGGTCCGGCTCGGTCGCCACGACGAGGCGCTGCGGGTGCTCCCCGGTCTGCTGCATCAGCTGCGCCGCCGGGGCGGATGGCCGCAGCTGTGGACCAGCCTGCGCATCCTCGCCGAGCTGCTGGAGGCACTGGGCCGCCCGCGGGACGCGGCGCTGGTGCTCGCCAGCGCGAGCGCCGACCCGTCCGCCCCGCCGGTGGCCGGGGACGACGTCCCGCGCTACCGCGAACTGCAGCGCCGGATCACCGGCCAGATCGGCACCGATGCACACCAGCGGCTGGCCGACCAGGCGGCCCTGCTCAACCGGGCTCAGGTCCTGGACCGGGCCCTTGCCGCGCTCCCCGATACAGCACCCGGATGACCGCCACCGCCCCGACGTCCAGCACCACCGTGGCCCCGACGTGTCGACGAGTGACGATGACCCCGCAAGAACCGACGCCGGTGTGACACTACCCGACGCCGGTCGTATCTCCGCTACGGCGCCGGCGCCGGGCCGGCCGGGTGGCGGACGGAACTGCTCGGCCGCTACAGCACGGTGACGGGATTTTTGAAGCTGTTGCCGCAGGCGATCTGCTTCGGCGCCAACGCCGAAGGCACGCCGGTGCTGGAGGCGATGCGGGCGCTGCCCGAGGTGCTCACTTACCGCAGCCGCCTCGCCGCACCTTTGATCCCCGGCCACCTGATCGACGCCGGCGTGGTGACCGGGCCCTGGCGGAACCTGGTGTTCGGCCACCCCGCCCGCAGCGACGAGGCGGTGAACCGGCACGCCTACACCTTCTGCGTGCTGGAGCAGTTCTGGCGCCACCTCAAGCGCCGCGAGATCTACGCCGACGCCTCCACCCGGTGGCGTAACCCCCAAGCCCAGCTGCTGGACGGCGAAAGGTGGCAGGCCATCCGCGGCGACGTGCTGACCACTCTGTCCCTGCCGGATGACCCTGACGCGCTGCTCGCCGAGCACGCCAGAACGCTGGATGCCGCCTACCGCCAGGTCGGCGGCCGGCTGGCCGTCAACACCGATGTCCGCCTCGATGACGCCGGGAAGATCCACCTGACCGGGGTGAAGGCGATCGAGGAACCGCCGTCCCTGGTGGACCTGCGCAAACGGACCACAGCCATGCTGCCGCTCGTCGACCTGCCGGAGGTGATCTTGGAGGTCATGTCGTGGGTGCCGGAGCTGGCGGCCGCGTTCACCGCCGTCTCCGGCGGCCGGTCCCGGCTGAATGACCTGCCGACCTCGATCGCCGCGTGCCTGGCCGCCCACTCCATGAACGTGGGCTACCGGCCGATCGCCAAAAAGGGCGCGCCCGCCCTGGAACGGTCCCGGCTGTCGCACGTATTCCAGAACTACATCCGGCCCGAGACCCTCGCTCCCGCCAACGTCCCGCTAGTCACCCGCCAGGCCACCGTTGACTTGGCGGGCGCGTGGGGCGGCGGCCTGGTCGCCGCGGTCGACGGGATGCGGTTCGTGGTGCCCGTGCCGGCCGCCTTCGCCCGGCCCAACCGCAAGTTCTTCGGCTCCAAGCGGGGCATGACCTGGCTGAATGCGGTAAACGACCGCGGGATGGGCCGCGGCGCCAAGGTGGTGTCGGGAACCGTGCGGGACTCCCTGCACATGGTTGATGTCATCTTCGGCCTGGACGGCGGCGACCTGCCCGCCGTCGTCGTCTCCGACGAAGGCTCTTACTCCGACCTGGTGTTCGGCCTGCTGGAGCTGCTGGGGATCTCCTACCGGCCGGCCCTGGCCGACCTGCCCGACCAGAAGGGCTGGCGGAACAACCCTGCCGCCGACTACGGCCCGCTGGACACCTTCGCCCGCGGCAAGATCGACCTGGGCAAGATCCGCCGGAACTGGGAAGACGTTTTCCGCGTGGTCGCCTCGATCTACACCGGCACCATCCGCGCCTGCGATGTGGTCGCCATGTTGCAGCGCGACGGCCACCCCACCGCCCTCGGAGAGGCGATCGCGATGTACGGCCGGATCTTCAAGTCGCTGCACATCCTGGCCTACATCGACACCGACGAGTCCTACCGCCGCGACATCAAGGCCATCCGCAACCTGCACGAAGGCCGCCACGCCCTGGCCCGGAAAATCTGCCACGGGAGAAAAGGCGAGCTGCACCACCGCTACCAGCGCGGCCTGGAAAACCAGCTCGGCGCCCTCGGCCTGGTGCTGAACTGCGTGGTGCTGTGGACGACGGTCTACCTGGACGCCGCCGTCCGCCAGTCAGGGCCCAGGGCTACCCGGTGCTCGAGGAGGACCTGGCCCGCCTGTCACCGTTCGTCAACACCAATCTGGGGGTCCACGGCACCTACAGCTTCGTGCTTCCCGATCTGGCCGCCGGCGCCATCCGCGAGCTGCGCGACCCGGAAGCCGCCGACGAGGACGACGAATAGGCGCTGCCGCTGGGCTCAGCCGCCCGCCGGCACGGCCGCCGCGGCGGCCTTCTCGTCGTGATCGCGCAGCATGCTGTCAGGGCCGTGGCCCGCCCGAGGTTCAGGCTCATGTCGAGGTCGAACTTGCAGCGCGACGTTTGACCAGAACAGCGGGGTCATCCGCAACGGTCCGTCTCGGTCAGTCGCGCGAACAGGAGGTTTGGGCAGCATGACCCCATCGCAGGTCAGAGACATATCCGTTGGATTTTTCGTCAGGGCTACTGGGACCCCGTTAACGGCGAAGAGCGATCGGGGCCGCAGGCTGAGCGCCCCGAGGACTGGGGCCGGGCCCGGCGCCGACCCTTTGTTTGCGACCGAGCCGCGGCCGGGTGGACCGATGCCGCTGCTCGTCCAGTCGTGACGCTGATCCGCCGTAAGGTAGGAGGCATGCTTCCCCCGAGCGCGATGCTCGACGTCCGGCGGCTCGCCGCGCTCGACATGCACGGCGCACGGGGGACCCGACGTCGCCGGTGGGTGATCTTGGGCGAGTTCGCACTTGGGACGGTCGGCAGCGCGGCCCTCGGCGTCTGGGCTCTGACCTGGGGCGGCGCCGTCGGCGTGATCTTCGGGATTTGGTTGTTGGGGCTTGCCGCCAACTACCTGCCGCTCACCGTGCACGTCCTTGCCCTCTGGCGCCAGCCGGCGCTGGACGGGGAACTTGCAGGCGTTGACTTGCGTGCGGAACTCCGCAACTACACCCGCGCACAGGTTTGGGTCCTCGTGCCTTTCTGGGTCGCGGGGCTCGCTCTTGCGCAGGCGCGCCGAACGGCCTGAGGTTGCCACGGTTCTCGTACCTCCGTCCCGCGTAGGAGCACCGTCGGCTACCGCGGATCCAGGTGAGCAGCCGACGGCCTGACCCCGTGCTGGCACGGCGTGTTCGGCAAAGGTCGGTCGGACGTGAAGCCGTCGATCGCCGGTATGTCGCCATCGTCGGCGCGGAGGCCGTCGCGCTGGCCGGCACGGTCGCTGTCGTGTCTGCAACCGTCGGCGGGACTTGGTTGCGGTCGGCGTGCGCGGTCATTGGCTTGCGCTTTCTCCCGCTGGCGTGGCTCTGCCCAGGCATGGGCCCGGCGGCACTTGGCGCTGCTATGACGGCGACGGCGGCGATCGCGTTGGTCGTCGGCGTTGTCAGCCAAGAGTCGCCGGCTGGGGTTACGGGCCCAGGCGCCGGCGCGTGCCTGGTCGGCCACCATCGCCGCGGCCCGGGGGCGACGTGGACCCGAGGCCAGGAGGACGCGAGGGCGAGTCGCGCCGCCGGTTGACCACCGCCAGCCCCTGATGAGGGCGCCGCCCTGGAGAAAAATGGCGCAGGTGATGCTCTTCAACCTGGAGCGCCGACCGGTAGTCCGAGGCAGGTCGGCCAGATGTCATACCGAGACGCGTTGTCGTGAGGGGATCGCGTAACGGGTACCGGGAGGTGACCGTCAAGACGACCGCCGGGCCGGTTGCCCTGGCGAGGCCGAAGCTGCGGGGCACCACCGAGGCGTTCGCCTCGCGCCTGTTCGGCAGCCACGTCACCAAGACCAATGCCCTCGAATCCCTGGTCATTGCGTCCTTCATCCGGGGCCTGCCGGTCCGCGACGTGGAGGCCACCCTGGCCGACGCGCTCGGCGACCAGGCCGCGATCTCCAAGTCCACCGTGCCGGCCATCTGCCAGCAGATCACCGAGGAGTACCAGGCGTGGGCGGCCCGCCGCCTGGACGACGTCATGCTGGACTACCTGTTCCTGGACGCCTCCTTCTTCCGGATGCATCCCGGCTCCCCGGCCGGGCCGGTGCTGGCCGCCTGGGGCATCACCACCGACGGCAAGCCCGCGGTGGGCGTGGCGGCAGCCCGCTAGCTGCAGGTCCGTTAGGCCGAACTTACGTGATCTTGGATAGCTGATCGCCTGCCTGACATGCGGATATCCTCATGACACGCCTGTTAGTGTAACCACTAAAATAGTGGACTCTGGGTGATGGGCGTGGTTGAATCCTGCTGTGAGAACACGTGGCGGCAGGATGCATGTGGACCAGGCTGGTCGCCACTACACCACGGCCGGTGGCGAGCGCCGGTCCTACCCGACGTACCTGCTGCGCCGCTCGTTCCGCGACGAGCATGGCCGGCCCCGCAAGGAGACGCTGGCGAACCTGACCGGCCTGCCGGAGGAGTCGATCGCCGCGCTGCGGGCGACGCTGAGGGGCCGCACCCTGGTGGATGCCGGGGACGCGTTCGAGGTGCAGCGGTCGGTGCCGCACGGAAACGTGGCGGCGGCACACGTGATGGCCTCGAAACTCGGCCTGCGGGCGCTGCTGGGCCCGGCCTGCGCCGAGCGCGGCATCGCCTGCGCGCTGATCATCTCCCGGGCGGTGCGGCCGGAGTCGAAGCTGCCCACCGCGCGCTGGTGGGCCGCTGGGGACACCACGCTGGGGACCGACCTGGGGGTGGCGGACGCCGGCACTGATGAGATCTACGCCGCGATGGACTGGCTGACCGCCCGGCAGCGCGAGATCGAGAAGAAGCTGGCCGCCCGCCACCTTCGCCCGGGCGGGATCGCGATGTTCGACCTGTCATCCTCGTGGGTGGAGGGCAGCTGCTGCGAGCTGGCCGCGTTCGGGCACTCCCGCGACGGCAAGCGCGGCCGCCGGCAGGTCGAGTACGGGCTGCTCACCGACCGGCAGGGCCGCCCGGTGGCGGTCGAGGTCTTCCCCGGCAACACCAGCGACCCCGAGTCGTTCAAGACCGCGATCACCCGGGTCCGCGCGGACTTCGGCATCGACCGCCTGATCATGGCCGGTGACCGGGGGATGATCACCGGCACCCGGATCGCGGACCTGCGCAAGCTGGACGGCATGGACTGGATCACCGCGCTGAAGGCCCCCGCCATCTCGAAGCTGGCCAAAGACGACGGCCCGCTGCAGATGAGCCTGTTCGACACCCAGAACTTCGCCGAGATCACCCACCCGGACTACCCCGGCGAGCGGCTGGTCTGCTGCCACAACCCGGTCCTGGCCGCCGAGCGTGCCCGCAAACGCGAGGACCTGCTCGCCGCGACCGAGGCCGAGCTGGCGAAGATCAGCAAAGCCGCGGCCGCCGCCGGGCGGCTGAAGGACCCGGACAAGATCGGGATCCGGATCGGGAAAGTGATCGGCAAGCGGAAGGCCGGCAAGCACTTCATCACCGAGGTCACCGATAGCAGCTTCACCTGGCGCCGCGACCAGGACAAGATCGCCGCCGAGGCCGCCCTCGACGGGATCTACGTCATCCGCACCAGCGTCACCGGCGGCATCCTGGACGCCGCCGGCGTAATCAGCGCCTACAAGGACCTCAAGCACGTCGAACGCGACTTCCGCATCACCAAGGCCGACGACCTGGACCTGCGGCCCATCCACCACTACCTCGCCGGCCGGGTCCGCGGCCACGTGCTGATCTGCATGCTCGCCTGCTACCTCACCTGGCACCTGCGCCAGGCCCTCGCCGGGCTCACCTTCACCGACCAGCACATCCCCGCCCCCGCCGACCCGGTCGCCCCCGCCCAGCGGTCAGGACAAGCCAAGGCCAAAGACGCCGCCAAGCGCACCCCCGGCAAGCTGCCAGTCAGCAGCTACCAGGACCTGCCCGGCCACCTGTCCACCCTCACCCGCCAGACCATCACGTTCAGCGGCCAGAAAATCGAGAAGCTCACCACCCCGACCCCCGTCCAGCGACGCGCCTTCGAACTACTCGGCGCCCCCGTCCCGCTCACCCTCACGTAGCCACTCAACCAGGCACGCCCGGCACCCACCCTGCGGCATCTTCCCCGGTCAGCAAGACCCCGGCAACCTCAAGATCACGTAAATTCGGGTTAGTGCTGGTAGACGGCACACTGTGGCCGTGCTGGTCGTGGGAGACCGCACCCGAGATGTGGGCCGGAAAATACAAGACGACTGGCCACGGAAGCCTCATTATCGGCGACGAGTCCGGAAACATAATCTTCGTCTCTGAGCCGGCTCCCGGATGTGGCCATGACATGAAGAAGCTGAAGGGCGAGGTGGAGGGAATTCTCAAACTTGCGGGGGCGGTCATCGCAGACAAGGGATTCCAAGGATCTGGCTACGTCACGCCGGCGAAGAAGCCGAAAGACCGTGAGCTCTACTTGCGCGAACATGAATACAATAACCAGATCAGTTCCATTCGCTTTCCTATCGAGCGAGCGGTGGCGCACCTTAAGACGTGGAAGATCCTATTCACCGACTACCGGCGACCACTACGCACGTTCATCGATTCCTTCCGTGCAGCGATTGGACTCTATTTCTTCGAATTGAGTTTTCGATAACCCTCCGGAAGATCGAGTCACTTCGTGAGGCCGCGCTCGCCAGCCGATCCCCCGGGACCTAGCACAAGACGCGCGTGATTCAGCTACGACTACGTTGCGATGTGAGGAGTACATAAAATTCCATCTGAGAGCCTCCGCCGCTACGCGCTCGATCGACAATTACCGTCCATATCGGCGGGATTGCGCGTGCTTACGAGGTCTTGGGCCGATCACAATCCGGCCCGGCAATGACGTCGGATTCGCCGGATGCCTGATAGCCGGGGGAAACGCGACATCAAGCTGTTAGAGAGAGGGCAGATCATAGTGAATCTCTTCACCGTCTCGCGCAGCATGGCCAAGCTGGAGTACACGGCGGTACGCCTGCCCTTCACCCTCCTCGATGAACGCGTCGTTGCCCGCTACTGGGACGATCAGGGGCTCTTCCGTCTCGGCTTCGAGCGTTTCCTCGGTTCGATCGATGAGCTCGCCGGATGGCTCCTTGCCGATGATGACATCTCCGGGCGGGGCCAGGCTCTGACGCGGCGAACCTGGCACCTGGCGGTATTCGGCGGGCCCGGAACGGATGCGCAGGCACGGCCGACGTAGGCCGAAGAGACCCGGCACGCTGACGCCACGCAGGCCCGCGCGCAGGCGCACGATGGGGCCCGCCTCGCGGCCATGTGCTCGTGGCCCGGGTGGGACCTTGGGCCCTACTGCCCCCGCGGCCGCGGAGCAAGGCTGAAGCTTCCGGGAAACACGATGACCAGTAGGGGGCAGGGATGCGGGCCTACCAGATGACCGGGTGGCAGCAGCCGCCGGAGTTCCGCGAGGTCGAGGTGCCCGAGCCGGGACCAGGACAGGTGCTGATCAAGGTGGCGGGGGCGGGTGCCTGCCATTCCGACCTGCACCTAATGGAATGGCCGACGGGTACGTTTGACTTTCCGCTGCCGTTCACGCTCGGGCACGAGAACACCGGCTGGGTGGAGGCGCTCGGCGCCGGCGTGGAGGGCTTCGAGGTCGGTGACGCGGTCGCCGTGCAAGGGCCGTGGGGCTGCGGTCGCTGCCGTGCCTGCCGGCTGTCGGAGGAGAACTTCTGCGAGAACGCGGCCCAGATCGGGGCGCTCGGCGGCGGGCTCGGCCGCGACGGCGGATTCGCCCCGTTCATGCTCATCCCGGCCGCCCGGCTGCTGGTCCCGCTCGGCGGCCTTGACCCGGTCGAGGCGGCGCCGCTGACCGATGCCGGGCTCACGCCCTACCATGCGATTAAGCGCAACCTGCACAAGCTCGTGCCAGGGTCATCGGTCGCGGTGATCGGGGTCGGCGGGCTAGGGCATATGGCAGTGCAGATCCTCCGCGCGATCAGCGCCGCGCAGGTTATTGCCGTGGACATCGACGAGCGAAAGCTGGCGCTGGCCCGCGAGGTTGGCGCGGACCAGGCGGTCCATTCCGGCGGCGACGCGGCGGCGCAGATCCGTGACCTAACCCACGGGCTCGGGGTCACCGTCGCGCTCGACTTTGTCGGCACCGACGCCACCATGGCGCTCGCGGCGACGGTGACCCGGCCCGCCGGCGAGGTGACGGTGGTCGGCCTCGCAGGCGGGGCGTTCCCGTTCCGGTTCGGCGCGCTGCCCTTTGACTGCACGATCACGGTCCCCTACTGGGGCAGCGCCGTTGAGCTGATGGAAGTGCTCACCCTCGCCCGCCAGGGCATAATCCGCGCCCACGTCCAGCGCTTCCCGCTCAGCCAGGTCGCAGACGTCTACCAACAACTCCGCGAAGGCAAGATCGACGGCCGTGCCGTGATCACCCCGCCGGAACCCTAGGCCGGGACCCGATTGCCAACCGCCCTGCTAGTGCGAGGCGTGTCTGGCGCGGATAATTGCCACCGCAGCGGGGTCCGGTGGTCGCTGGGCAAGTTGGCCGGCGCTGGCTAGGAGCCTGCTGAAAAAGGTCAGTTCCTGGGGCTCTGTATGGCTGCCGAGTGCCCGCTCCGGTACCTGTGGCCAGCCCGTCTGCGCTGAGATCCAGCCCCTCCCGGTAGCCTGTGGGTCTCTGGGACACGGGCAGCCCTCGAGCCGGATCCGCTTTGAGGGCATGCCGGGCGGGCCTGTCCGCCCTGGTCAGGTGGCCAGCGCCCAGGCGCCGTCGCGGCGGGCCAGTCCCCTCCCGGTCAGGTTACGCAGGTTCAGCGCGGCGGTACGGCGCTTGAGCCAGGCGTGGTTCTTTGCGGTGCCGCGGTAGCGGAGCTTGAGCCGGCGTCCCCGCCAGGTGGCGACCTGGGCGATGGCGCGTTCCACGTTGGGCCGGTGGGCCATGTAGTCCTTGCGCAGCCCGGTGGCGGCCCAGTCAGCCCGCGCCTGCCGGAGCAGGTCGTCGCGCTCGTGCAGGACGAGCTTGCGGCCAGTCTTGCAGGTGGTGCATTGTGCCCGCAGCGGGCAGCCGCGGCACAAGACGCCGAAGGTGGCGACACGGGTGCGGCTCAAGGCGACAGTGTGCCCGGCCGGGCAGGTGACCATGCCAGCCTGCTCGTCCACGGTGAAGTCGTCGATGGTGAGCCCGCCCTGGATCGGGGCCTGTAGCGGCTTGGGCTTGATCACCGCCCGGTGCCCGGCCTTCTCTATCGCATCGCGCAGGTCACCGGTGCCGTAAGCGGAATCGCCGTACCAGGCCAGCGGGTCACCGCCGCCGCCGTTGTCACTGCCGCTGCTGGTACCGGGGGGTGCGCCGGCGCCGTCACCGGCGGCCAGGAACTCCTCCGCCACCGCCGGGTCGGAGCTCTCGGCCCCGGCGGCCCTGGTTAACTTCTCATCGGTGATGATCCCGGTCTCCGGGTCGGCGGCCAGGTGCGCCCGGTAGCCGTCCCTGCGGGCCTCGGGGGACTTGCGGGTGTGACGGGCCTCAGGGTCCACGGTGGAGATGGTCCGGTCTTCGGCGACCTTGCGGGCGATCCGCCACCGCCCGTCAGTCCCGTCACTGCCCTCGGCGGGCTCGACGTCCTGCCCGGCGACCAGGGCCAGCAGCGCCACCGCGGATGCGGCGCGCTCATCCAGGTCGTCGCCCTCCAGCGCGGCCACTACCGCGTTCGCGTCGTTGACCAGCGCGGACACCAGTGCCTCCTTCGCCCGGGGATCATCCCAGTCGATCTTCGGCTTGCCGGGCTCAGAGTAGTCGTGGCCCGTGCACACCCGCGCGATCTGCTCCGCCGCGCCGGGCACCTCCCGGGCCACCTTGCGGATCGCCGACACCAGCTGGGTGACGGTGTCCTGGGTGGCCACCGCATCGGCCAGGATCGTGGAGTCCACCGCCCGGCGGCGCCGGCCCCGCAGCACCCCGGTCTCCTCGATCACCATCCTGACCGAGTCGTTCACCCGGTGCGGGCGCTGCGACTTCGCGATCCGGTTCCGCCAGTACACCAGCGACGACGGGTCAAACCCCGCATCGGCCAGCGGCGCCCCGATCGCCACCTTCCACCGCACATCGAACCGGACCGCCTCGGCGGTCTCCCGGTCCGAGAAATCATGCAGCACCTGCAGGGTCAGCACCGCCGCCATCCGGGTGGCCGGGATCGACGGCCTGCCCACCCCCGGCGCGGCGAACAAGTCCGCATAATCGGCGTCCGGGAACATCTCGGCCCGGTGCGCGGCCAGGAACGCAAACATGCTGCCCGCCGGGATCAGGTGCCCGGCCAGCGCCGCAGCGTCCAGTAACTCCCCGCCTGCCCGCTCGAAGCCCTGCATGACTAAATCATCCCAGATGCTGGAACAACCAGCCAAGCACGCCAATGAGCGGCCCCGGGCTTTTCAGCAGGCTCCTAGCCCGAGTTTCCGATGATCATCGGGTGTGTTGACCGTTTCTGCTGGTCGGCTATGGTGCTGGGGGCGGTTTTCGCGTATTACCCATGTCAGCGCCTGGGGGCGTAGCGGGTGAGGCCGAAGACGCCGGTGAGCTTGTCCTGGACCGGGCTGGTCTCGGTGAGCATGCGGTGGGCTCTGGGCCGGCCGCGGCGGCCCGGGTAGAGCAGGACGGTCTCGCCGATTCCGGCGAGCTGGGCGAGTAGTTCGCGGAGGGACATCAGCAGTCCGGCCCGGGCGGCCTGGCGGCGCATCAGGTGGGCGATCTGCAGGGCAAGGACGCAGGTGGAGACGTGCACGCGGATGTTGTGCTCGGTCCAGTGGTGCATGGGTGAGAACGACACCACGTGCGGGTCTTTCATCTGGCGGAAGGAGAATTCGGCTTCGGACTGGGACCTGGACCCGGCAACCACCTCGGCGACGGGCCAGTCATCGTGGGTGGTGATCAGCACGTGCTTGCCGAAGATCTCTTCTTCCAGGGCGGCGCGGGCGTCCTGGCCGGCGTGCCAGGTCAGGCGCAGTTCCCTGGGCTGGTCGCCGTCCAGCTGCCAGGCGATGACCCGGCGGGCCCAGGGCTTGCGGGTGATGGCCTCGATCTCGGCCTGGACTTTGTCCTTGCTGCGGCGGGTCTTGCCGCGGGCCAAGGTGAGCGCGTCACGTGCTTGTGCGCAAGACTGGTGTGCCCGCCTGTCGCCGACGCTGAGGGGTCCACGTGCTTACCACGAGCGACGTGATTGCTTTCGCTTCCACCACGGACCTGGCCAGGGCACGGACCTTCTACGAAGCCGCTCTTGGACTCCGCGTAGTGAATGAGAACGCCTATGCCTGCGTGTTCAACGCCCACGGCACGATGCTGCGCATTACTGCCGTAGCCGAGGTCGCCCACCCCGGCTACACCGTGCTCGGCTGGCGTGTTACTGGCATCAGCGAGACCGTCGCCCAACTTGAATCCCGAGGCGTCGTATTCACCCGCTACGACGGCATGGCACAGGACGCCCAAGGCGTGTGGACAAGTCCGAACGGCGATCGCGTCGCCTGGTTCACCGACCCCGATGGGAACGTTCTGTCTCTCACCGAGTTCAACTGACAGCCCGCCTGCTCGCACGAATCTGCCGCGATGAGCAGGGAGAACCCGGATCATGCGTTTCTGTCAGCGGTTACCCGCTGGGGTGGTCTTGGGTTTGGGTGATCGTCTGCTGAATCCACCAGGAAAACCATCCCTGGTAGCGCTCCCGCGAGTCAGCCCGCATCCAGTCCGTTCCCCGCCACCACACCCGGCAGGCTGGGGTCCGGCACCGGCTGTCCGTGGCGAACCCTGTTGGCGGCGGTCAGTCTGAGCGGGCTTCCCCTCGTAGCGTTGACACATCCCTTAAGGGGGATGGCGATGGGACAGACACGCAGGAAGTTCGGCGCTGTTTCCGGGCGGGCGCGGCCCGGCTGGTCAGTGATACCGGAAGCGATCGCGCAGCTGGCCGCCCCAGCAAGCACACAATAGGCAGACACCCGCAGCCGGCATGCATGAGTGCAAAGTCGGCGGTTCCACGCGTGCCGGAGTTTTCCGGCCTTTTGGGCGTGGCGCCCGCTATGTTCGTGGGCGGCGGCGTAGCGTTCGGCAAAGCGTGGACTCATGGTGCGGGCTGTTTATGGCGGATGGGTTGCCATCGTGGTAGGCGGGCGAAGCATCGGGAAGTGGCGCCTGGTGGCTGCGGTCTTGGTGCTGTCGGCCGCCCTGGGCGCAACGTCCTGCGCGGGAACGGCCCGGCCAGCGGTGCCGGCTGACCCTCACCTGATGGCACGGGCTGAGCCTTTGACGCCGGGAGTGTCGGTACTGGCCGGTGCGCCGGATGCGCTGGCCGCAGGTTTGGCGCGAGCCCTGTTCTCGTCCGCGCCGGTTGTGGTCGTCGCCGACGCGAGCCGTCCTGCCGATGTGTCAGCAGCGGTCACCTGGGCCAGCCGGGCCCACGCGCCGCTGCTCCTGGCCAGTGGAGCCAGGGTGGGCGCCGAGACCCGAGCTGAGATCGGCTCGCTGCACCCCCGTGCCGTTCTTGCCGTGGGCCTGAGCCGCGAGGCACTCAGGGCACAGCTACCCAGGACCCGGGTAGTCACCCGTCCGGCCGCGCTGCCGGGGACGAGCGCGCTTTCTCCGCGCGGCCGGCTGGTGGTCCTGGTGCACCGGAGATCTGCGGCGGCGGTGACGGCAGCGGTCACCAGCGCGCAGGCGGCGGGCGCGCAGGTGATCACCGTCCACGGCTATGATCCGCGGGCCGACCCGGCCGCGATCACGGCTTTGTCCGCAGCCCGGCCGCGGCGGGTGATCGCCCTGGGGGCAGGCTTCGGGCCGGTGGGTCTGCTGCAGGAACGGCCAGGCCAAGAAGTACGAGGCGTTCCTGGAGCGGCCCAACGTCGGGCTGGCGCTGGACCCGGAGTGGAAGCTGCAGCCAGGGCAGCGGCCACTTAGGCAGATCGGGAGCGTGAGCGCAGGCGAGATCAACAGCGTCAGCAACTGGCTGGCCAGCCTCACCGCCCGGCACCACCTGCCGCAGAAACTTCTCGTGCTGCACCAGTTCCGGCTGTCGATGCTCGGCAATGAAGACAGCATTGACACCCGTCACGACGAGCTGGCGATCGTCATCCACATGGACGGCCAGGGCACGCCGGCCGACAAGCAGCAGACCTGGCAGGCCGTCACCCGGGCGGCCCCGCGGCACGTCTTTTTCGGCTGGAAGAACTTCTACACCAAAGATCACCCGATGCTCCCCCCACGCCAGACCATGGACAGGATCCCGAGGCCGGTGATGATCTCCTACCAGTGATCACCTTGTGACGATGCGCTCATACTCTGTTACCTTCAGATGATCATTAACCGGCGAGGATTGCGACCGGGGGCACCAGTTGCTATCCCGTCACCGCCGGTGGTCCCGCGAGCGGCGCCGGCGGTGACGGGAGCTTCCGCACCCGGCATACCTACCGACGGCCCTGGTGCATGAACGATGCCAAGGACGCCGGGGCAGACGTCATTGCAGGTGACCGCCGAATCGGTACTCGGCCGCTTCGTCAGGCCACAACCCAAATGGCGGCCGCCATATACACCCGCCCGCAACGCACAAGCATCGAGACAGCGGCGAGCCATTCATAACGGACATACTCTTCTGATTGATATGGAGGTGATCGCGAGGCGCCTGGCCCGGACCGCGGACACCCATGCGTCGTCTGGGAGCTCTCTTCGGACAGGCTGATGCAGCGCTGACCATAGTTACAGAGAGTAGCCGGAGGGCCATGAGGTAATGCGCGCAGTGCCGCCGTTACGTGCGGCGAGCGGGTATGACGGTCCCGCTCGCGACGCCGCGCAGATCTGGACGATCGGCTTGGTAGGCGGCGCCCGGCTCAGCCCGGGCTCGTGAAAACTTGACACAAACGTTCAGAACCTAGCGACTTTGCCGAGGCCCTGCGGCAGGACGTCGCGAGGTCAATTACGACGACGTGACTGAAGCTGAAGAGACCAGTACAAACAGTAAGCGCGCTGATGCGGATCCTGGGCCGCGTTAAGGGGCGCCTCGAGGAGACCAGAAAGGTTAGCTAACGGCCTGGCCCGGTGGTTGACGGCCTCGCAGGCACCGAGGTCGCCAACAGCGATGGTCACGGGCGCGGCCATCGACGGCCAGGCGTCCAGCTGCCATCGGGCTGCGTCTGGCTGAGCTGGTAGAGGCCGCCGCGGGACGGGATCCGCAGGAAGACCTCCAGCCCTCCGTCGTGCTTTAGATGCAGCGATGGACTGTCGACCGGGGTGGGCACTGTGTCCACTAGCGACCACGACCCCCAGACCCCGCCCGGGGTGGCCTGTGCCCGCAGCCACACGTCACGGCCATTCTGCGCGGTGGCGACCAGGGTCAGACAGCCCTGGCCATCCAACGTGACAGCCATGTCGGTGAATCCGCCCGCCTGGTGGCCGAGCGACTGCCATGACGCCCCCCAGCTCTCGGGGTCGTTGGCGCGCTGCTGCCAGCGGTGCCACACCGCGTTGTCGCCGGTGACAGTGAAAAGCTCCAAGCGGCCGTCGGCGTTCTGGCCCAGCACCGGGACACCTGGCTCACGCCCGCTGCCCGGGGTTCCAAGCGAGGACCAGTCCGACCAGCCGTGGCCGGCGACGGTCTGCCAGCGGTGCCACATTGCCGACTCACCGCCCCTCACAACCGTCACAAATGCCTCCAGACGGTTGGTGGTGTCGATCGCGACGGCGAGCGGCGAGGGTGCCTGGCCGTGCGGCAGGTCAAACGGATGCCAGCTTGACCAGGCACCCTCGCTACCCGCAGTGCGTTGCCAGCAGTGCCACGCCGACCCGTCCTCGCGCATGATGAAGACCTCAAGGCGTCCGTCCACGTTCTGCCTGAGCGCCGGAGAACCCAGGAAGCCGTCCCCGCCGGGGGTTCCGAGTGAGGACCAGTCCGACCGGCCGGTGGGGTCGGTTTCAGTCTGCCAGCGGCGCCACACCGACCCGTCCCGGCCCGTGACAACGACCTCTATGGTGCCTTCGAGGATCCTTTGCCATGCGGCGGGGCCAAAGGCTCCGTTGCCGGGGTTGCCGAATGGCTGCCATCCGGTCCAGTCGTCGCGGTCGGGGTCGGTCTGCAAGGCGTGCCACACGGTATCCCGGGACATGTCGGATGTGACAAGCTTCACCTTGGCGCTGAACAATAAAGAGTGCTTGGAACTGATGGCGGCCTCGGCCCATGACGGATGAGCGCTTCGGAATTGGATGGCCGTGCGGGTGGCTGGGCGCAGATCAGCCGGTTCTGGCCGCAACGCCGGCCGGGTGGGTGGTGGCGTGTCCGGCTCGGGCCGCAGTCCGCGTCACCCCCCTGACTGAGGTGGTCTTGGTCGGTTGCCCGGCTCGTGTGGTGCCCTGACCCGCCGGGTGCCTGGATCTGTGGCCGGTCTGGCCGGCCGAGGTGTGAGGCCCGAGCCGGGGTGAAGACGCGCTCTACCGAACCCACATCTGGGCGTACAGGGGCCCAGAAATGGGGGACTCCTGGTAGTTCCCGGCCCGGGCGGAGACGAATGTGGTGTCTCCAAAGCTGAGGATCGGGACCCATGGTGCCTGGTCGGTGACGATGCGATCCACCTGGGCCCACAGCCTTCGCGCGCTGGCGGGGTCGGTGAGCTGTGCCGCCTGCGCCTGGCTGGCCAGCTGGTCGGCGTGCGGGTCGCAGAACCCGGCATAGTTGGACGTGTTGGAAGCGTTGGGGCCCTGGTAATACGAGCGGCAGCTCAGGAGTGGGAGGAAGAATTCCGAGGCGGTGGGGTAGTCGGCGCCCCAGCCGTTGAGCCCCGCCTGAATCTTGCTGTGGAAGTCGCTGACCGCGGGGAAGAACTGGTAACCGGGCACTGTGCGCTGGTGTGCCCGGTAGCCGAGGTCTTTGAGCAGCCGGACGAGGTAGGAGCTCAGAGCCCGGCTCGCGAAGTCCTTGAGGATCCAGACGGTCACCGGCACGTTCGTGGTATGGGAATCTTTGGCCAGGCGCCGGGCTTTGGCCATGTCCGGGCTGTGCCAGATCCCGTCTTTGGTGCCGGTGGTGTAGGGGCAGTAGCTCTGGTGGCCAGGGAAGTCGGCTGGGAGCAGCTGGCAGGTCACCGCGGCCTGGCCCGGGGCGAGGTGCCTGAGCTGGAGGATCCGGCCGCGGTCGATGGCGTAGTTGACGGCCTGCCGGGCCTTGAGGCTGGTGAACGGCGGCTGGCGGGTGTTGAGGAACAAATATTCAGTCGCCAACTTCAGGGTGGTGTGCACGCGGGCCGGGTAACGGGTCGCGAGAGACTGACCGTTGTTGCTGTAGGTGGCGGTCATCAGGTCAGCCCGGCCGGCGATAACCGCCGATTCCTGCCTGGCTGGACCGGCCAGTTGGTCGAAGCGGATGACATTCGGGTAACCGGCCGGCTGGGCGGCGTATGACCATTGCCGGAAGTATGGGTTGCGCACCAGGGTCAGCGACGCGTGGGGCCGGTATTGCGAGATCTTGTAGGGGCCGGTGCCGGGCAGGAACGGTGCCCGGTAGATGGTGTGGTCCGGGGCGCCGGGCGGGGCCGGCACGGCGATGAGCAGCGCGAGTTTGTACAGGAAGTCGGGGTCGGCGTGGCCCAGGTGAAAGGTGACCGTGCCCGCCGCGTCGTTGGTGATGATCCCGGCGGACAGGTCGCACCGCTGCGGGTGCCGGTGGCACGTTTGCCCGCCCAGGATGCCTTCGTAGTAGGGCGGATTGGCGCCGAAGCGGAGCTGGCGCTGGATGCCGCGGCGGAAGTCGGACGCCCGCACGGGCGTGCCGTTGGAGTAGCGGACGCCGCGGCGGAGCGTGAACGTGTACGTCGTGCCGCCGCCGGCTGGGCGCGGCAGCGTCCAGGCCAGGTCGGGGACCAGCGTGAGACCGTCCGCGCCACCGGATCGGCGCAGGGTGACCAGGCCGTCGTAGACGGTGGCGAGTGCCGGACCCCCCACAGGATCGTATGCTTGCACCGGGTCACGCTCAGGCAGATAGTCGCCCGCGACGGTCAGGGTGCCGCCGCGGTGGCTGGCCGCCGCGAATGGCCGCGCCGCGACCCACATGCCGGAGGGGGTGGCGGCCAGGCCTCGTGGTGAGCTGCCGACGAAAACGGACCTGGTGACCTTCCCGGCCCGCGGGTCGATGCGGTCGAGCGTCGCGTCGAACTCATTGCTGACCCATATGGCGTCGCTGGCCGCGACGATGGTGCCCGGCCCGTCATGGACGGGGATGATGTCGGTGACCCTGCCCGTCGCTGGGTCGATCTTCGAGACGGTGAGGTCCAGGGAGTTGGCGACCCACACGGCTGCTGGGGTGACCGCGATGCCCGCAGGCCCAGAACCTACAGATACCGAGTCGCTCGGCTGGCCGGTGGCCGGGTCGATCCGGGTGACGGTGCCGTCCTCACTGTTGGCGACCCAGACGGCGTGCGGCCCGACCGCGATGCCGTCTGGCCGCCCGCCGACCTGGACTTCTCTCCTCACCCTGCCGGTCGCCGGGTCGATCTGGTTCACGGTGTCGTCGCCTTCGTTGGCCACCCACACGCCACTTGGCCCGCTGGCGATGGCGACCGGGAGATTACCGACGGGAATCGGCTGGACCACGGTATTGGACGCGGCGTTGATCCGGGACACGGTTCCGTCGCCGCTGTTGGCCACCCACACGTTCTCGCCGGTAATAGCCACCGCGGTCGGCGCGAGGCCGACCGGGATCTGCTGGATCACGGCATGGGTGGCCGGGTTGATCCGCGACAGCGTGCCTTCGGTGCTGTCCACGGCCCAGACCGAGCCGTCGCCGTAGGCCAGGCCGGCCGGGCTGCCCACGCTCACCGCGGCACCGACCCGCCCCCCGGCCGGGTCGATCAGCCCCACCGTGTTGCCTGGCAGGCCCGCTGGCCCGCCCCCCCACGGCCGGGCCACCGTAACGATGACCGCGGTGGCGATGACCGCGAGCGCCAAGCCAGCCACCAGCAGACGGTGGGAATGCCGCCGCGCCCAGCCCAGCAGGCGGGTGACCGCAGTCGGCCTGGGGCCACGGCGTCCCGGAGCCGCAGAAGCAGCCGGGGGGCCGGCCCCGGCGCGATGACCTTCGGGCGGGGCCTGCCGGCTATCGCTCCAGTCGAGCGCGGAGTCCTGGGCCAGGACGGATGCGTGCAGGCGCCGCAGCGGTTCCCCAGGATCGATGCCGAGCTCACCGGCGAGCAGGTCGCGGGCCCGCCGGTAGGCGGCCAGCGCCTCCGCTTGCCGGCCGCAGCGGTACAGCGCCAGCATGAGCTCGCCGTGCAGCCGTTCCCGCAGCGGATACTCGGCGGCCAGGCGTTCCAGCTCGCCGGTGAGCGCGTCGTGCCGGCCAAGCGCCAGATCAGCATCGATCCGCGCCTCGAGGGCGGCGAGCCGCAGTTCCTCCAGGCGGGCTGCCTCAGGCCGGGTGAAGGCGTAGTCGGCTAGGTCGGCCAGCACCCCACTGCGCCACAGCCCCAGCGCCTGGCGCAGCGTCTGGGCGGCTTCGGCGTAGCGGCCGGCGTCCAGCGCGGCCCGCCCGGCCGTGAACCCGTCCTGGAACACCGCCGCGTCCAGGTGCTCACGGTCTGCCCGCAGCAGGTAACCGCGGCCCCGGGTGACCAGGACGTTGCCCGCGGCGCCCCGGGCCCGGCCCGGATCCAGCGCCTGGCGCAGATGGAACACGTAGGTCTGCAAGGTGGTGGCCCAGCCCTCGGGTGGGTGCCCGCCCCAGACCTCTTCGGCCAGCCGGTCCATCGAGACGACCCGGTTGGCCTCCAGCAGCAGTAAGGCCAGCACCGCCCGCTGCCGCGGGCCGCCCAGCGGCACCGCACACCCAGACCTGGAAACCTCCAACGCCCCGAGAATGCCGAACTCCGCGGACCCCATCTCGCCAGCCGACGTGTCAGCAGCCATCCCCCACCCCGCCCGGTTGCCTCCCCAGCCGCCCGGGCCAGCGGCCTCCCCCATTCCACCACCAGGTCCGTCGCAGGTCCACTGCTGTTCCAAGCCGCTGCTCCAAGCCGACCCCAAGGCAATTCCACTCACTCCGCGCTGATGTGACGGTGCAGGCGCACACCAGACAGCGACACCAGGTGATGACAGCGACTGCCTGGCGCCTGAACGGCAGGCACCTGCGGCAGCTCTTCTCCTGATCCACCACCGCCCACAAGGAGGGCATCATGAATCACGTCCGTCGCATCTTCGCCGCTGTGGCCACACTGGCCGGGGCCGTACTGGCCTTCGCCGCCGCGCCCGCCGCTTTCGCCGAGCGGGTACCGCCGCCCGGTGAAGGCAGCGGCATTGCACCCCCACCCCCGCCCGTGCGTGTCATCGCCGAAGGTGGCATGCCCGGCTGGCAGATCATCCTGATCGCGCTGGCCGCCGCCCTGGTTGCTGCCGCCGTGGCCGTGCTGCTGGACCGCGCCCGGGCAGCACGCAAGATCCATGCCCCCACCGCCTGAACCCCGCCACCACACCGGGCCGGGCCGCCAGCTGTCCACCACCGGCTGCGCGGCCCGGCCCCCACAACTGGGCGGACTAGATGAGCTGTGACCCGCGGCAGACAGCTAAGGCGCACGGGCGGATGGGCCGGACATCGGCAACGCCGCTCCCATGCCAGAGCGAGCCGGCCCACACAGATCAACCTGAATGCGCCCAGCTGGACAGAGGTACCCACCACTGGCAGACCGTCCAGATCGGCGGGCCGCCGCTGCGGCTCGCCGATCTGGACGGTCCCCGTCAGCGGCGACCTGGGAATCTCGCATAAATATACGCTGCGGTCCGGCGAAGAACGCCCGGATTTGCCGCGATGAGGTACGTCAACATACGTCAACAACTGGAGCGTCTGCGGCGGTCTCGGCTACCGGGAGTGCGAGCGCTCTGCCAGGAGGCGGGCCGCTTGACGCTCACGACTGACGCCTGCGCGCCAGCGCCTGGTGCCGATCGCGGAGCGTGACCGATCGTCAGTGACCACCCGCGCGATATCCGCCGTTCTGCTCGCCGAGACTGCGTCTCGACCGTGGGTCGGCCGCCGCGCGGATCAGTATTTTCTGTCGCGTTGGCTAGTTTCTCGCGAATGCGCGATCATCAGTGGGGTGCTGTACGGGCCGTCGCATGAGGCGGTGCCGCGGTATGCGCGCCAGCATGTCGCGCAGCCGGGCCGCGTCCTGGGCTCGGCTGCGGCACTGGCCTGCTGGCGGCAAGGCTGGGAGCCGCCTTCGCCGGGCGCGGGTAGTAAGCGGGCCTGTCCACCGGGGTGATCAGGCGTGCTGCGGCCGCCCGGGTCGGCTTGGGCGCCGGTTTCGCGGCGGGCTGCGCGGAGGAACTGCCGTTCGCGGGCGCGGTATTCGGCCCGGTCGTGGTCACGCTGTCGATGTCGCGTTGGTGCGATGTGGCGCCGGGCTCGGCGAGATCAGGCGGGTGATGGCGCCTGGTGCCACGCTGGTGGCGGCCGAGACGGTGCCCTGCGGCCCCGCGCGGCCCGGCGCGGCGGCGCAAGCCTGCCGTGCCGGGTGACCTGCCGTCACTGATCGCTGCGCACGGCCTTCGGATCCGGCGTGTCGAGCCGGTCCGGCCGGTCGCCCTCGCCGTGGGACGCCGTGCTGGTCGCCGCCGAACGGCCCTGCTGACCGGGACGATGTCACGACGCCGGCGCTGATCGCTGTGGTGGAAACTGATCGGGCAGACTGGTGGCCACCAGGGATCGGCTTGGGGGAAGATGCGGAGACGGCCGTGACAACCAGCCAGCTCGGCCTCGTGCTGCTCACCGGATCCGCAGTGGTGCTCGCCGCGATCGTGGCGGCCCGGGTCGCGCATGGGATCGGCCTGCCGGGCCTGCTGGTCTTCCTCGGCCTGGGCCTGGCCCTGGGCGAGGCAGGCGTCGGTGTCCGGTTCGGCAATGCTGGGCTGGCGCAGGCGCTGGGGCTCAGCGCACTGGTGCTGATCCTGGCCGAGGGCGGGCTGACCACCAGCTGGGCGCGTGCCCGCGCCGCGGCTCCCGCGGCGCTGAGCCTGGCCACCGCCGGGGTGGTGGTGAGCGCGGTGGTGGTCGCGGCGGCGACCCGCTGGCTGCTGGGTCTGGGCTGGCGGGAAGCGCTGCTGCTGGGCGCGGTGCTGGCGCCGACCGACGCCGCCGCGGTGTTCTCGGTGCTGCGCAAGCTGCCGCTGCCGCCCCGGCTGTCCGGCATGCTGGAAGGCGAGTCCGGGCTTAACGACCCGCCGGCAGTGCTCGCGGTGACCCTGCTCAGCGTCATCGGCCACCACCCGCCCTCGCCCGCCCCGATCGTCGGCGAGATCGCCTGGCAGCTGGCCGCCGGAGCCGCGATCGGGTTGGCCGTCGGCGCGGCCGGCGCGCTGGCCCTGCGGCGCGTGGCGCTGCCGGCCTCGGGCCTGTACCCGATCGCCATCCTGGCGCTCATCGTCGCCGGCTACGGGGCCGCGACACTGGCCCGGGCCAGCGGGTTCCTCGCCGTCTACGTGTCCGCCCTGGTCCTGGGCAACGCCCGGCTCCCGCACGGCCCGGCCATCCGCGGCTTCGCCGAGGGCGTCGCCTGGCTCGCCCAGATCGGCCTGTTCGTGATGCTCGGGCTGCTCGCCTCCCCGGCCCGGCTGCCCGCGCAGATCATCCCGGCCATAGTTGCGGGGTCGGTGCTGGTGCTGGCGGCCCGGCCCCTCGCAGTTGCCGCCGCGATGCTGCCGCTGCGGGTGCCCTGGCGGCAGCAGGCGTTCCTGTCCTGGGCCGGGCTGCGCGGCGCGGTCCCGATCGTGCTGGCCACCATCCCGGCGAACGCCCGGGTGCCCGGCGCCACCCGGCTGTTCGACATCGTGTTCATCATCGTCGTCATCAACACCGCGGTGCAGGGCACAACGCTGCCATGGGCCGCGCGGCGGCTGAAGGTGACCGCGCCAGCAGAGCCGCTCGATGTGAACGTCGAGGCAGCGCCCCTGGAGGCGATGCACGCCGACCTGCTGCAGACCCAGATCCCGCCCGGGTCCCGGTTGCACGGGGTGGAGATCTTCGAGCTGCGGCTGCCCGCCCAGGCCAGCATCGCCCTGATCGTCCGCGACAGGAAGGGATTCGTCCCCGGCCCGACCACGACGCTGCGAGCAGGGGACCGGCTGCTCATCGTCGCCTCCGCCGCCGTCCGGGAACAGGCCGAATGCCGCCTGCGCGCGGTCAGCCGGGCCGGCAAGCTCGCCGGATGGTACGGCGAACACGGCCGCTGACCCGGCCGCCCGATCACGCCGGCACCAGCGCGGATGACAGCGGCTGAACCAGGGCAGGAATCCGTCGTCACCGGCGGGCGTTCGAACGCCGCCTGACTCAGATTGGGCGCTGCAGACACTCGCCAGTGCCGGGACGTTCTGCGCGACTGCGGGATGCCGACCCAGACCGCGTGGCCAGCGTGCGATCGTCTGGTGAATGCGCGGCGAAATTTAGCAGCCAGCCGCATTGTCAATGACACGCATGCTTTGCAGACAAGGCTGCATGTGACAGGGTCTGTAAACCGTCGCCTCTACCTCCGCAGCAACTGCCGGCCCGCCCGGCCAGTCACACCCTTCCGGGCTGGGGATGGCCAGCATACTGAAATGACTGATATGAGCGCCGCGCGCGACACTTGCACCCGACAGTTTTCGAGCGCCGATTCGGCGTTACGGACGCGAAGCTTGCGGCTGCGACCTGGTCAATGTTCACCCCGCGTAACAATCCAGGCCAGGCGCCAGTTGTCCCTGGGCAGACCGTGACAGACGCGATGCCGTCGCCGGGCAGAACATTTCGGCGCGGCTGGGAACAAGGTGGGAACCACCAGCGCTCGTAACCGCGCTCGGGGGCTTCGTCCCGCTCACTTGTGCGCGGCTTCACCTGCAGAAACATAGTGGTGTGCTGGCGGCGGAGATGCGGATGCATGCCTGGGGGTCAAGGGGTCGCCGGTTCAAATCCGGCCGTCCCGACCATTGCTTAGCAGGTCAGAGGCCGCTTCGTCGGGTTGGCGAGGTGGCCTCAAGATCTTTTGACCGCACGTTGACCGCAGGTTTTCGTGGCATTCTGCGGCATGTCATGCTCGCGAAAAGTGGCGAACGTCACATCCTGGCGGGGCCCTGGCGGGGTGGCAGTGAACAGTTGGCGCATACGCGCAGGCCTGCATGCGGCCGCCGGGAAGCATCAGATCAGCCCAGGTCCGGATTGCGGCGGTCACAAGGCGTGCACCCGACTGACGGGGTGCTGCAGGGCCGCATCGGCGGCCAAGACCCGCGCTGTGCTAAAGGACGCTGGCTCGCCGCCGCCAGGAGGCGGCAGCTACATGGTTTCATGTCTAGCCCGAAGCTACGGCTAGTCGGATAGGCGATTCTGGTCCTGAGCTGCGGTTTGACTGTGTGGTCCGTTTGGTGTTCTGGCTACTTCAAGGTGAGCGGGATCGGGGCGCCGATGAGGTCGAAGGCCTGGCGTTGTTCGCTGGTGGGCTCGGTGAGCATGTCGGTGCTGGCGTGGGTTCCGGTGAACCGGACCTGGTTGCGGGTCAGGGTGGCCAGGTGCTCGAGCAGCCCGCGGAAACTGCGGTAGGGGCGGCCGGCCGGATCGTGCTGGGCGGAGGCCTTGGCCTGGGCGGCGGCGGAGCGGCGGGCGGGGCCGACGGGGTTGCCACCGGCGGGCGGGTCCTGGTCGGTGAAGGTCAGCGGGGCCCAGGCGCGGCGCAGGTGCCAGGTGAGGTAGCAGGCGAGCATGCAGATCAGGATGTGGGCCCTGACGCGTTCTTCCAGCCGGCAGAACACCGGGCGCAGGTCCAGGTCGTCGGCTTTGATGTGCCGGGAGTCCCGCTCGACGTATTTGAGGTTCTTGTAGGCGGTGACCACGGCGGGGCCGTCGAGCTGGCTGGCCGGGATGGGGGTGCGCAGCACGTAGAACCCGTCCAGGGCGGCTTCGGCGTCGATCTGGTCCTGCCGTCGTTCCACGGTGAGGCTGTCATCGGTGATGGTCACGGCGAAGTGCTTGCCGGTCTTGTACTTGCTGATCACCTTGCCCACCTCGATCCCGATCGCCGCGGCGCCGCCCAGCCGTCCGGCCCTCACGCGGGCGGCGATAGGGGCGAGTAGCTTCTCGGTCGCTTGCAGCAGGTCCTCGCGCTTGCTGGCGCGGTCGGCGGCCAGCACCGGGTTGCGGCAGGCGATCAGCCGCTCCCCGGGGAAGTCGCCGGAGGTGATCTCGGCCAGGTCCTGCTCATCGAACAAGGACAGATGCAAGGGCCCGTCGTCGGCCATGAGCTTCTTGATCGCCGGGGCGCGCAGCGCGGTGATCCACCCGTAGGGGTCCGGGCGGGCCGTCCCGTCGCCGGTCTTGTTCAGGGCGGCGATCCGGGCGCTGGTGATCATGCCACGGTCGCCGACCATGACCATCTTCCCGAGCCCGAACTTGTTCCGCACCACCTGGACAATCTGGGTGAACGCGGCCGGGTCGCCGGTGTTGCCGGGGAAGACCCGGACCGCGACCGGGCGGCCGGCCGGGTCGGTGAGCAGCCCGTAATCGACCTGGAGTTTGCCCTTCTTGCCGTCCCGGGAGTAGCCGCGGGCGGCCAGCGGGCACTGCGAGCATTCCAGCCAAGAGGACGACAGGTCGAACAGCGCCATCCGAGCCGGGTTGGCCGCCGGGCTCAGGTGACGGCGGGCCAGCTCCGCCTCGATCGCGTCCTGCCTGTCTTCCAGCCAGTCCATCGCGGCGTAGATGTCATCGGTGGACGCCCCGGCCGCCCTGAGGTCGGCGCCCAGGGTGGTATCGCCCCACCAGGTCAGGGTGGACAGCTTCGAGCCCGGCTTGACCACCCGGGAGATGACCAGGGCCAGGGCCAGGTCCCGCGGCCGGCCCGCCGGGCCCAGCAGCGCGGGCAGCCCCAGCTTCGATGCCATGGCGTGCACCGCGGCGATGTGCCCGTGAGGCAGCGACCCGGTGATGGTGACCGCCTGCCCGGCCGGCACCAGCCGCTCGCCTTTCAAGGTGGCCTCGATCGCCGTGACCGCCTCGGCCGGCAGCGCCGACAGGTTCGCCAGCGTCTCGTGCCGGACCTTGCTGCCCTCGCGGTACGTCCGGCGCACCAGCACCGACTCATACACCCGCTGCTCGCCGGACTTCGCCACATAAGTGCGCCTGTTCCGGGCTACGTGCATCGCGCTGCTGCGTGCCGTCATACCCAGATCCTAGACCGGAACTACCGGGAAAAGCCGGACCGACACGCCAATTTCGTGGCTACAGCCGATAGCCGTGCTCGCCGACCTTCAGCACGTCAGAGCCGCAATCTCACAGAGTTACAGCAACTCCGGTCTAGCCGGCGCGGCACCTTACCGATTATCCTGATGTCCGGGCCAACAGCGCGCCCGCCGGTGTCTGGCGGCGACTGGAGGCCTGATGTCTTTCCCGGCGCGTTCGACCCTTCGATGCGTGACCCCGTCTGATGGTCACGCGTCCTCCGCGGCGCAGAGCCCGGCCGCTGCGTTCCGCGTCCGGCTCGTCATCGGCGCGCTGGACACCGCCGATGTCTGCGAGCTACGCGATGTCCTGGCTGGCCTGGCTGCCCGGGCCAGGGTCTGGCTGACGGCCGACCTGGCCGGCCTCGATGACGGGCACCACCTGACCGCGGTGGCGGTGCTCTCGACGGCCGCCGCCAAGATGCAGGACACGGGCGGCGCGCTGACTGCCTGCAATCCTCCCCGCAGCCTTGCCGCGGTCCTGGAAGCCGTCCCGATCCCGGTCACCTACGAGCGGCTGGACGTCTCCGGCGCCGCCGGCATCCAGGTCATCCAGGTCGGCGCGCTGGCCGCAGGTCCACGTTCTGCCGCCCGCCGGGGACCCGTGCGTGCCGCGACAGGCAGCCGTCGTGCATAACCAGGCCGGTACCTGCCCGGTGCAGTGGCAGGGCGATCAGGTGGTCGTCACGCTGCCGGAGCAGATGGACGTGTCCAATGCCGGGCAGATCCGGGAGGACCTGCTGTGGGTCATCAACCGCGGCGCCGCGGCACTGGTCGTGAACATGACCGCGACCATCTCCTGTGATCACGCGGGAGCCGATGCGGTGGCGCGGGCCTACCAGCGGGCCGTCGTCAGCGGCACCGGGATGAGGCTGGTGGTCACCGCCCAGATTGTGCGGCGAGTTCTCAGTCTCAGCGGCCTGGATCGCCTGGTTTCCATCTACCCGTGCCTGGAGGCGGCGCTGGCTGTGACGGCGCCAGCAGCGCGGACCCCGCTGACCCTGGTCGGCAGCCCGGCCGGGGCCAACGGCAGGCAGGCCAGCCGGGAGCCGGCGGATGAGCCGCCGGGCCGCAACGGCCCTGCCCGCAGGCGCGGCGGCCCGGCCGGCCCGTCGCCCAGGGCGGGCACGGCGATAACGCCCGCGGTGATCTGGGAAATGGCCGAGTCCTTTCCCGACGGGGTGGCACTGGCCGACGACGGCGGCGGCGGCGCGATCATGCTGGCCAGCCGCCGGCTGGAAGACATGTTCGGCTACGGGCACGCCGAGCTGACCGGCCACAGCATCGAGCGCCTGGTCCCCTCGGACCTGCAAGCCGCCCACCGGGCGCACCGGGCCGGCTATGCACGCGCTCCCGCGGCCCGGCCGATGGGCGCAGGCGCCCTGCTGGCCGGACTGCGCAAAGACGGGACCACGTTCCCGGTCGAGATCAGCCTCAGCCCGCTGGCTACCCGCACCGGCCAGTTCACCGTCGCCGTGGTCCGCGACCTCACCCGGGCCCGGCAACTAGAAGAACTCGCCAAACTCGCCACCGCCGCGGCCGCGGACAACGTATCCCGCCACGGCGAGGTATACCGCCACGGCGAGCTGCTCGACACCGTCGTCACCGGGCTGTTCAGCGCCGGACTCACCCTGCAGACCGCCGCCAGCCAGGCCCCCGGCCCGGCCGCCGACGCGATCCAGGACGCCACCTCGAAGCTCGACGCCATCATCCGCGACATCCGCGACACCATGCTCACCACCGGCACCACGGAACCTCGGGCATGAACGCGGCGGGCGACGGGAGGGCGTGAATGAACCCTGCCGGAGATGACCCAGGCACAGGGCCGCTGCCCCGGGCCACCGTATGCGGCCGATCCGGCCTGGCGGACTCACCTGGCACGCTGGGCTTTCCCGACAGGCCCCGGCTGGAGCTGGAGTGCATTGGCCCGCCTCCCTGCGGGCCGCATGCACGCACCCACAATCGCGGTACGGCCAGTCCGCCCCCCGAACCCCTGCCGCTGCCCCCGGCCCGGCAGATGATTGCCTAAGGAAAGGGTGAACCACCCATGAGTACCGCCACGAAGCCCGCGCCCGGGCCCGCGCTAAGGATCCGCAGCTGGCGGTATCGCATGGCCGAGCATGACCTGCGTCAGCGCGTCGAGGTCAGCGACGATGGCCGCCCGCTCGCCACGGCCGAGGTGAGCACCGCAGGACCTGGGGGCACTGCCCGGGTGTCTTTGCACGCCGAGCCGGGGCACACCACCCCAGGGTGCCGCGCGAGCCTGGTCGATGCCGTGCTGGATCTTCCCGAGGTGCAGCAAAGCGCACGCCTGGAAGCGGCATTCCCGCTTGGCGACAGCGAGTCACTGCTCCGGCTGCAAGAGCGCTACCAGGACGGCAGCACCCACCCCGCCGGGTCGAGTGCGCTCTTCCATGCGGACCTTCGGTCCCGCCGCGGCGGCCAGCACGTCCCCGGCTCAGCCGGCCACGAGCCTGTGGGCGCATAACGCGTGCATGCCGCCGTTGCGGCCGCCGCAGGGCGTCCTGACCGATGGCGTCGCCTCGCTGCGTGCCCCGTTGGCCGGGGATGCCGATGCCTTTGTCCGCTACGCCGCCGGGCACGACGGCGGCCTGGGCGGGGCATGGCTGCCGTTGCCTTACGCCGGCGCGTCCAGGGAGCGCTGCCTGTGGATGGTCGCCGACTGGCTGGACGGGTGGGCCGGCGAAGGCAGCAATAGAGGGCCCGCGCTCCTGCTGACGATCGCCCAGAGCCCAGAGCCGGTCGGCATGGTCGGCTTCGTCGGCGGGAGTGCGGGCACGATCGAGCTTGCCCTCAGCGTGGCGCCGTCCTGGCGGGGCCAGGGCCTGGCGACCCGGGCCGTCATGCTCGCCGTCGGCTGGCTTGCCCGCGAGCGCGGCACGGACGTGGTGGAACTCCGGGCCGGCCGCGATTCCCCGGCGTGCCAGCGGGTCGCGGTCAAATCCGGCTTTTCCCTGGCCGGGACCGTCACCAGCGTCGTCGAGGCGACCGGCACGGTAGTCGAAGACCTGCGCTACATCACCGAAGCGGGAGCAACGAACGTGTCACCAACCGCCGCTATCTGATCTTGGTGGCCAGAGCTGATGCCAGCCGGAGGTTTCTGGGCTGGTGTCCGTTAGATGTTCTGCAGGAGTTCTGGCGGGCGATTGGCTGCACGAGTCGACGCCGCCCGGCCGCGAGCACGTCCGCGGCCGCGCTCTTGCCTGGCGCCGGGCTCGGGCAGACCATGGCCACGTGCCGTCGGCGCTCGTGGGGTCGCGGCACCGACGGAAGGATTTCGCCGGTGATCAAGTATGTCTACGAGATCGACTATCCGCCTGGAGGCAAGGCCAAGTACCTCAAGTGGGTCCGATCGGTCGCGGCTGCTCTTCAGGCTCCTGCCGAGCTGCGGGGGGTGGCGTCGTACGACAATGTTTACCCCGCGACACCCCATCGCGTCGTCGAGTTCACCTTCGACTCGCCGCAGGACGCGGCCAGGTACTTCGACCGGGAGGAGATCGGGCTGATATTGCGCAGCGAGCTGCCGGCGCATAGCGCCAGCATCCGTATCAAGGTCCTGGCGCTGCGTGACGATTACAGCAAGGGCACCGTGGCTGGTACGGCCGCCGCGGATCAGGAGCAGTCCTGAGTTCCTGTTCGCACGCCTGGCGGGACGGCACTGGGCCCGGCCGCCGGACCGGGCTGGCCTCATCGCCCGTGGTCCCGTTCAATGGGCCCCTGCCCGCCGCATGAGGCGGCGGGTCGTTGGCGAGGTCAGCGAAGAGCTTACAGCACTCCGGAAAACGCGCCCGCCACCGCCGGGGCACTCGGGCTCGGCGGGCGTGGCAGGTACATCCTGGCCGCCGCCTTCGGCAACGTGCACGATGCCGGCAAGCCGGACCAGGGCGAATCCGGTGCCCCTGGACCGGCCTCCCCATGGGGCGAGCAGCCACGCCCGGTGACATGATCGCCGCCGGGCAGTCCGCGTGACCGCTCGAGCGCGGCAACCGCTTCGCGACGCCAAACGCTAGCGCGGCAGGCTGGACTGATTGACATGGCCTGGCTGGGCGCAGCGGCCGGCACGCCCGGGAAGCGGAGCAGCATTACCCCGCCAACGTCCAGCAGTGCAACGGGGCAGCTGGCCTGCTCGCCGTCGCGCTGGTGCTGATCACCGTGACGCTAGCCGGCAGGCCGCGTTTGAACGGCCCCGGCCGGGCTCGGGCCCGCTTGGCCGGCCGGATCGTCGGCGGCGCGCAGCACCATGACCGAACGGCCGGTCACGCCGACCGCCGCGGCGCTGGGCAGGACCGCAGGCGGACCGCCTGCGCCGGTGCCGGGCCGGCCCGGCGGCGCCGCCGTATCGACGACAACATGCCAGCCGTCTGCGTGATCGGCGCCGGGCAGGACGAACCGCACGGCGTCGTTATGCGCGTTGAAGAGCAGCAGGAAATGGTTGTCGCGGATGGGCTCGCCGCGGGTGCCGCGCTCGGTAATGGCCTCACCGTTCAGGAACACCGCCAGTGACCTCGCGTAGCCGCCGTGCCAGTCCGCATCGGTCATTTCCCGGCCGGACGGGTTTAGCCAGCTGATGTCGCGCAGGCCGCCCCGGCCAGCCTGGACGGGGCGCCCGCTGAAGAACCTGCGCCGCCGGAAAGCCGGGTGCGCCCGGCGCAGTGCGGACAGCGCGGCGGTGAAGTCGGCCAGGTCCGCGTACTTGGCGGCGTTCTCCCAGTCCACCCACGACAGCGGCGAGTCCTGGCAGTAGGCGTTGTTGCTGCCCCGCTGGGTGCGCCCCATCTCGTCACCGGCCAGCAGCATCGGGACGCCCTGCGAGCAGAACAGCGTGACCAGGAAATTACGGACCTGCCGGGCGCGCAGCTCGCTGACCGCCGGATCATCGGACGGGCCTTCCGCGCCGCAGTTCCAGGACCGGTTGTCATCGGTGCCGTCCTGGTTGTCCTCGCCGTTGTCCTCGTTGTGCTTGCCGTTGTAGCTGATCAGGTCCGCGAGGGTGAACCCGTCATGACAGGTCACGTAGTTCACGGACGCTACCGGCCGCCGCCCGCTGGTCTCGTACAGGTCGCTGGAGCCGGCTAGCCGCCGGGCGAACTCTGGCAGCGCAGCGGGTTCGCCGCGCCATAGGTCGCGTATGCAGTCGCGGTACTTGCCGTTCCATTCTGACCACAGCGGCGGGAACCTGCCGACCTGGTAGCCGCCTTCCCCGACATCCCACGGCTCGGCGATCAGCTTGACCTGCGACACCACCGGATCCTGCTGGACCAGGTCGAAGAACGCGGCCAGCCGGTCCACGTCATGCAGCCCCCGGGCCAGCGCCGAGGCCAGGTCGAAACGGAACCCGTCCACGTGCATGTCCAGGATCCAGTACCGCAGCGAGTCCATGATCAGCTGCAGCGCTTGCGGGCTGCGGGCATTGAGACTGTTGCCGCAGCCGGTGTAGTCCAGGTAGGCCCCTGGGTCGCCGTCGGCAAGCCGGTAGTACGCGGCGTTGTCGATGCCGCGGAAGGACAGCGTCGGACCGGAGGCGCCGGCCTCGGCCGTGTGGTTGTAAACGACGTCCAGGATCAGCTCGATGCCCGCCGCGTGCAGCGCCTTGACCATCGCCTTGAACTCGGTGACCTGGCCATGTGGCTCGGTGGATGAGGAGTAGCCGTTGTGCGGCGCGAAGAACGCGATCGTGTTGTAACCCCAGTAGTTGGACCGGCCGGCCGCCGCCAACTGCTGCTCAGAGATGAACTGGTGCACTGGCATCAGCTCCACAGCGGTCACGCCCAGCCGGGTCAGGTGCTCGATAATGACCGGGCAGGCCAGGCCTGCATAGGTACCGCGCTGCCTGGGCGGGACCCCAGGATGGCGCAGGGTCAGGCCGCGGACATGCGCCTCGTAGATCACC
Organism: uncultured Actinomycetes bacterium; assembly: GCA_963782185.1. GTDB lineage: Bacteria > Actinomycetota > Actinomycetes > Streptosporangiales > Streptosporangiaceae > RYN-230. The sequence goes on along the minus strand of CAWAJB010000005.1, from coordinate 43,097 downwards.
GTCTCGTGATACGGCGTTCGTGGTGGCCGGTCATCCGCCCAGTCGAAATACGGGTTAGTAACGACATTGCGCGGCATGAAAGGGGCGCTGTTGCGGGTACTGATCGCCTCGGGCGCGCCGGGCCGGTGGGAGAACAGGGCCTCGTGCCAGCGCAGCTGACCCGCGACGGCCTTGGCGTACGGGTCGAGCAGCAGCTTCGCCGCATTGCACCGGTGACCTTGGTCCGGCGCGTAGGGGCCGTGAACGCGATACCCGTAGTGCTGCCCCGGGCTGATGCCGGGCAGGTAGCAGTGCCAGACGAAACCGTCCACCTCGGTGAGCTCGACCCGCGTCTCCCTGCGGTTGCCTGGACCGAACAGGCACAGCTCGACCCGGTCGGCCACTTCAGAGAACAGGGCGAAGTTGGTCCCCGACCCGTCCCAGGTGGCACCGAGCGGATAAGCAGTGCCAGCCCATACGCGCATTCACTGACTTTACGGCAAGGCACGCCAGAACGGGCCGGGCGGGCACGGCCGGAATGTGCGACACAAACGTATGCGACACAAACGTAGGTGACGCGGGAAGACACAGGGCGTGCTGGTCGTGATAGGTGCTCCGGGGTGACCTTCAGCCGTGCTCAGAGTCGCGGCAGGGACCACCCTTGCGGGCCTGCGAGCTGCTCGCCTGGACGGCGATGCTCGCCCTCGACTGTCCGGCCCGCGCCTGGGAACCCAAACGGCCGCGGTTGCGGCTATTCACCACCGCCGCCTCAACCGGACACATCAAGATCGCGAAACATTGAGGCTAACGCCGGACAATGCCACCGCGCCAGCCCCCGGCCCTAGACCGGATTGATGGCTGGCGCTGGCCTTCGCGGGGCCGTTCTCCGGGCTTGGATTTCAGTGCGGGGGTATGGCAGCAGCCCGGCTGTCGGGCCGGTGGCCAGAGTTCCACGGCCCCGGTGTCCTTTCCTGTCGCTGGGACGCTTACCGCCGTCGACTGAGGCAGCGCGACGACCGGAGACAGTCCGAGAGGCCAGAGACGCACGTCGTAGGGCTCATAGCCCAGAGGTCGCGGGTTCAGATCCCGCCCCCGAGGCCAGAGGCCCTTCCCGAACACGGAGAGGCCACTGGCGCGTAGTTTGGTGATGCGCTACATGGATGCAGGCCAGCGTGCGGCTGTCCTCCCCCCGAAGGCGCCGCGGGAGAATCTCACGCCGCCTTCAGTGCCGCCCGTTCGTGGCCGCCGTGCAGGAACGCGGTGATCACCGGGCCGACCTCGTGCGCGCTGTCCAGCAGCACGAGGTGCCCTCCGCCTTTGACCGTGTGCAACCGCGCCGACGGGATCAGCCTCGCCATCGTCCGGTGATTCACGTGCGGTGTCACCGGGTCATCGTCGCCGCACAGGACCAGCGTCTCGTGCCGGATCGACGGCAGGTGGTGCAGGCTGGTCCACCCGGCGAGCGCTGACAGGCGGAACGCCGCAGCCAAGAAGCTGCGCGGCTTGGACATCTTGAGGTCCGCGGCCAGTTCCGGCTCGGTCCTCATCCTCCCGCCGAACATGGCACCCGCGGTCCTGGCGAGCCGGTCGGGATGGTAGCCGCGCGGATGCATCATCCGCAGCAGCGAGGCGGGCCGGCCGGGCAGGGCGGGCCCGCCGAACGAGGTGGACGCCAGGATCAGCCTGTCTACCCGCTCGGGGTGGGACACGGGGCGTCGTAGGTGATCACCCGGCAGCCGTGAAGGTGCTCCACGAGAGGTCCCCAGTGGTGCATCTCGCTAAAGATGCCGGAGTGCAGGAGGATCGGGACACCTTCGCCCGCCGACTGGACGTGAATGCGCAAGCCCCGGACGGTTAGCTCGTAGGTGCAGATCATTTGGGGTCTCCATTCCCTCATCGCTGCTCGCAATTGCCAGCGCTGCGCGAAATATGCCAAGGGGCAGCGAGATGCGGGGCGGAACCTGTAGGCCGCTCCCGCGAACTCACCGGCCTGCCCGCCATCCGGTCGAGGGAGCGCACGTGGCGAACGCGCGTCGCCTGCCCGGCTGCCGGGCCCTGGCCGTGGTCATAAGGCTGATCCAGCCCGAAGCCGGGCGGGATCGGGCGGCCTGTCCGTCGGCTGCCGTGCTGCCCTGCGGGGTACTGGATGCCGGCTTCGGTTCCTGGACGCCCGGCGACGCACCATTTGCCCACCTTCATGCCCAAGGTTCTGTGGTGTCGGTGGTGAGCATGGTGTCGCGGATGGTGTCGCTGAGCTGTGCGGTGGCGTCGTGGATGGCGTCTGCGGCCGGGCGGGGGGCCTGGCTGGCGGTGGACTGCAGGGTGAGTCTGGCGCGCTGCAGCCTGGTGAGGATGGTGTCGAGCAGTTCGCGGTCGCGGTATGCCTTTTCCGCCGCGGCTGCGGCGCGGGCGAGGCCGGCTGCCTCTTCCAGTTGCCGGGCCCCGGTGATGTCGCGGACCACGGCGACGGAGAACTGGCCGGTGCGGGTGGCCAGCGGACTGAGGCTGATCTCGACCGGGAACGTGGTCCCGTCGTTGCGCAGTCCGGCCAGGCGGGCCCCGGCGCCCATCAGCCGGGCCGCGGGAGCGCGTGCATAACCGGCCCGGTGCCCGCGGTGGGCGGCTTGCAGGTCCGAGGGGACGCGCCACCGCAGCGGCGCCGGAATAGTCGCAGGACACTGTCGCGGTCAGGTCCACGACCAGCGGGGACGCGCCGCGGTTGATGATGACCAGCAGGTGCTCGCGGATCAGCCCGGAGTTGGACACGTCCATGTGCTCGGGCAGCGTGACCACCGCCTGCCCGTCGTGCCACTGCACCGGGCAGGCATCCGTCTGGTCATGCATTGCGGCTGCCCGTCGCGGCAGGGACGTGCCCTGGCCGGGCGGCTGGCCGCGGATCCGCGGCCAGCCTGCCGACCTGGATGACCTGGATGCCGCCGGTGCCGGATGCGCCCGGCTGCTCGCCGGTGACCGGGATCGGGATGGCCGCCAGCACCGCGGCAAGGCTGCGAGGGGGGTTGCAGACGGCCAGTATGCTGCCTGGTCCTGCATCTTGCGGGCGGCCACCGACAGCACCGCCCCGGCGGTCAGGTGATGCCCGTCATCGAGCCCGGCCAGGTTGACCGTCAGCCAGACCCTTCCCCGGGCAGCCAGGCTGCCCAGCACATCGCGCAGCTCGCAGACATCGGCGGTGTCCAGCGCGCCGATAATGAGCCGGACGCGGAACGCAGCGGCCGGGCCCTGCGCAACGGAACGCGCGTGACCACCGGACGGGGTCATCCACGGAGGGGTCGAGCGCGCCGGGAAAGACATCGGGCCTCCAGTCGCCGCCAGATACCGGCGGGCGCGCCGTTGGCCCTGGGCGCAGAATAACCCATAAGGTGCCGAACCGGCTAGTATGGAGCTATGTAGCTGCCGCCTGGTGGCGGCAGCGAGCCAGCGTCTTCTAGCACAGCGCGGGTCCCGACCGCCGATGCGGCCCTGCAGCACCCCGTCAGCGGGTGCACACCTTGTGACCGCCGCAATCCTGACCCGGGGCTGATCTGATGCCTCCCGGCGGCCGCGCGCAGGCGCTGGAGCCCGCCATGACCGCAACACCGCTGGAACCCCACATCGCCTTCGCCGAGCTCAGCCAGATCAAGCTGTCCGACACTGACCTGCCAGCCGTCCTGGGCCGGGTCGCCGAGCTAGCCCGGCAGACCCTGCCCGGCGCGGCTGATGTCTCAGTCACCCTCATCGACGCCGGCCAGGCCACAACCGCCGCCTTCTGCGGTGTCGCCGGCGAGCAGGACGCGGCGCCCGGGGAGGTAGAACGCGACGCTGCCCGGGGTGTGGCCGGGCACGGCCGGCGTGATGGCGCCGCCGCCGGAGGGGAGCTCATCACCGTCGCCGACTTCACGGTCGATCCGCACCGGCGCCGGGATCGTGGCTGGTAGCTGGTGGCTGACCTCCTCGAAGAGGGGCCGTTCCCAGCCGGCTTGCTCGGTCGCGCGTTGACCCGTCAGGCGACGGATCAGCACGATCGAGGGACGATCGGCCCCTTCCCGGGCCAGCAGGGTACCGAAATCAGTGTCTGCTGAGATCAGGACACGGCTTTCGCCGCGTGCCTGGGCAAGCACAACCTGGTCTGTCGCCGCCTGGAGGCCATAGTCCCGGACATGGACGGCGTCGTGCCCGGCCGTCTTCAGTTCGTCGGCGAGGACGGGCGAGAGGTTGTTGTCGATCAGGAATCTCATGCCGTGTGCCGCAGCGGCAGCTCACGTTCCCGGACCGCCTCGGCCGCGTAGAGGAGAGCCTCGCGCACATCCTCCGGAGTGAGGTCAGGATGCTCGGCGACGATCTCGCCGACCGACATCCCGTCTGCCACCATGGCCACGACCGTCGCAACCGGCATCCGCAGGCCACGGATGGTCGGCTGGCCGCCCATCACATCTGGGTCGGTCGTGATCCGGCTGAAGGTCATGCCTCGATGGTACTCACCAGGGGCGGTCGGCCGCCGGTCACCGCAGTTCGTCGCAGAGCGCTGCCTCCAGGAGCTTGGTGACTGTCAGCGCGGTGATGGCCTGGTTGCGGTCGAAGAACCGCGGCCAGTAGGTCACTTCCCACCAACCACCGGCTCGCTCGGTGGCCGTCGCGATGACCCGGCCGTCGATCTCCAGGCGCATGAAGCCGTCGCGGATCCTGGCTCGCGGTCTGGACCGTCCGGTCGCTCAAGGCTATGTTTAGGCCGCGGTTGACGAGCCAGCCAGAGACCCTTGCGCACAGACTGCGTTCTCACCGCAGCCTGAGAAATGTGTCGCCAGTCACTTCGCTGCATAAGGAGCACGAAAAACGCTCAAAATACTTTCCTTGCGGCCCGAACCGGGCGAGAATCGGTAAGGTTCCCGGAGCTGGAACCTCTGAAACCGGGGAAATAAAATGGAGGATATTCATGAGCAGCCCCTACCAGCCGTACCCGCAGGACCCGTCAGGCGGTTACGGACAGCCGCCGCAGGGCGGCTGGGACCCCAGCCAGCGGGGCTATCTGCAGGGCGGGCCCGTCGGCTTCGCGGAGGCGATCTCCGAGGGTTTCAAGAACATCGTCACCTTCAGCGGCCGCGCCTCACGATCCGCGTTCTGGTGGTTCTTCCTCGGCGCCATCATCATCGATGTGATAGGCGCCATCATCGGGAGCGCGGTCCATGCCGTCGCGATCCAGTACATCATCTATGTGGTCGTCGCCATCGTGACTATCAGCCTGTCGGTCCGGCGGCTGCACGACTCCGGCAAGAGTGGATTCTGGTGGCTCATCGGCTTCATCCCTATCATTGGCACCATTACGCTGATCGTGTTCTACTGCCTTCCCGGGACGCTTGGGCCGAACAAGTACGACGCATAGCGGGACAGTGAGCACGCCGATGGTGATCTGCGGCTCCACCGCCGAGCGGCTCTAGAGGCCCCATTCGATAAGCGTCCCAGGGATCTCGTCGTCGGTCGCTGCCCTGTGCGACCCCGCGGGGATATTCAGCGCAGACTCACACTCCATAATCGCCCGGTTCGCTACACCGCCGCTGCGGGCAACCGCAACTCAGGCGAGACGGTGCGGTTCCGGCGACTGGCCAGCGGCCGGGTGGAGTCGGTGTAGTCGGGCGGGGAGCCTCCTCCTGCAGGTTCGCCCCGCGGGGTCGCGGTGAGTCCGGGGAGGTCGGAGGGCAGTAGCTCCCGGTTGGCCAGGTGACCCCAAGATCTTTGACCGCACGTTGACCGCAGGTTTTCGTGGCATTCTGGGGTGCCCAATACGTGCCCAAGGTAGCCGGGGCCGCTCGTGCGCCGACGACACCGAATCGCGCCCACCCCCAACGCCCGCTGAGCCTGTCCGGAAACCGGGGCAAGCTCACGGTCTTTGCGGTGTTGTTGGTCAGCTGATTCGGGAATGGTACAGGCGATGCAGCGTCGGCGCAGGTAGCCGCGGTGGGAGCTGCAGGTCTTGCCGGCCCGGATCTTGCCGGGCCGTGTGCTGGGAGGGCCTGCGCCGATGCGCGGGATGTTGATGCCGTCCAGGCGGTCAGGCAGGCTCGCCCCTGTCAATCAGCTGCAGTACAGGCAGGTCAGAGCTGCAACTCCTTGATCGGCGCGCACGCTCCAGACTCTCTACCGGTCAGGATGATTGAGTCTTATATTCCGTAACCGCACCGTCACTTTTAGTACTAGCGTTGTCTGCTCACTCAGCATTGCGCTGAAGGGGGGGTGGGCGGTGTTTGCCGGGATGAATGCTGTTCGACGGGTGGTACCGCTCGTCGTGCTGGTCGGGTTGATGGCGGGGCTAGGCCCGGTGGTATCGGTGCAGGCTATAGCACAGACGTCGGAGAACGGCTCTTCCGGCGGCCTGCCGCGTGGGGGCACTGCCTACGTGGACAGCAACATCTCGCGCACGGTGCCCCTGCCGCGGCCTGTTCCCCTGTCCCGCCCGCTGGAAGGTGTGGTGACCACCTCGGTGGCTGGCTGGGACAGATTCACCGGGCACACGGCCCAGCTGGCCGACAACTATGTGGCCATGGCCGCAACGGGGGAGTGCTTCCATCGAGATGGCTGCGGTCTGCCGTCCGGGCGGACGACGGGGCCGAGCCGGTCATCGAGATCTTGCCCAACGACGCCTCGACGCCGGTTATCACCCTGTCCAGCATTACCCGCGGCCAGCACGACTCGTGGCTGCTGGCCCTGAAAGCCCAGATCACCGCCCTGGGGCGGCCGGTGGTGATCTCCTTCGCTCCTGAACCGAACGGCAAGTGGTATTCCTGGGGCCAAAAGCCCAAGGAATTCGTCGCGGCGTACCAGCATGTGCATGACGTCATCGGTGACGGTGCCGGTGCTGCTCCTGTGACCTGGATGTGGCAGCCCTCAGCCATCAATCAGCAGGCCGAGTCGATGCCGGGTCAGTACCGGCTGTACTGGCCCGGTGCTCGCTTTGTTGACTGGGTGGGGCTGGATGGGTACTACTACGTCAAGAGCGACAGTTTCGGCTTGCGGTTCGATGCCACCCTCAAGGTCGTGAGACGATTCTGGAGCGGCCCGGTAATCATCGGTGAGACCGGGATCAGCCCGCATGTCGCCGACGGGTCCGCAGACATCGCCAACCTGTTCGCGGGTGTGGCCGCGAATCATCTGCTCGGCCTGATCTACTTCGATATCAAACAGAAGTGCCAAGTACAGGGTTGCGGCCAGTTCCATGGCGACTTCGCACTCCAGGACGAGCCGCCGTCCTGGGCAGCGGCGTACCGGACAGCAGTGAACCGGTCATGGTGAGAGAGGTGGCGCTCATCCGAGCGCTATCGGACCCCTGACCGTTGTCAACGCCACTGACAGCATGGGGAAGACCTGCTCCCCGCGGCGGAATTCTGCATACGGGTGATCCGGCGCCTGCTGTATTACCTTCACGGGCCGGGGAAGCCAATGAGCACACCGATCCGCATCTGGTCGGCGGATTCGAGGATCCGGCCGAGCCTGAACCGGAGCGACTGCGGGACAGATACCGGGACTTCCGGGCTCAGCCTGTGGAACAGCTACCGCAAGCTGCGGGGGGCCAGGCGGGGAGTCGTCCCCCCCGCGCCCAACGGATGCCGCACCTCGCGGTTGCTTGCGAGGTGCGGCATCCGTTATTTGATTGCGGATTGTGCTATGGGGTGACGAAGTTGACCGACGTTCCCCAGTTGGCGAAACCGTCCCTGGTTCCGCCGCAGGTCCCGATGGTCAAGGTGAATGACGCCCCGGTGCAGTTGGGGTGCTGGATGTACTCGTTAGCGAAATAGATCCTTCCGCCAGATCCGGGCACGAAGAGTCCCCAGCTGTAGTCTCCCCAGCGGGGCCGGGTCGCGCCCGGGAAGCCCTGATACTCGCTGAAGCCATCCTGGGGGGACTGGCCCATGGCCGCGACGTTGACCGTGGACTTGAGCAGGCCGCCGGAGGTGCTGGTCAGCCGGCCGAAGGCGGTGCTCGGGAAGAAACCGCCGTGGTCGGCGCCGGTCGGCCCGCCGTTGCCGGCCAGCGTGAACAGCATGATCGCCCGGCCCCCGCTGCTTGGCGTCGCAGCCATGGCCGGCATGTCCAGGTCCTCATGCCTCAGAGCGACGTACCCCTGGCTGGTCAGGGTGAACTTGCCAGTCTGGTCGAACGAGTGGGTGCCGACCACCCAGTACACCGCGCCCATGTGGATTTCCGCGCTGGCGCCGGTGTATGTCTGGGCGAGCTGGGTGCTGGTGGCTGCCCAGAGCTGGCCCTGCGCCTGCGATACCTGCGTCAGGTTGTCGCCGTTGGTGGCGAGCCCGCCCTCCGGACAGGAGGTCTCCGAGCTCAGTCCAGCCGCCCCGCACTCGTCGCCGAGCGGTATCGGGCCGGTTTTCTGCGGGGCGAAGATCCCGCCGGTGTTGACTGTCTCGGGATCGTAGTACCGGTTGACGCCGGAGAACAGCTGGCCGGTGAAGCGGATGCCCGCGCTACAGCTGGCACAGCCGTTGCTGTTGAGGGCCGACAGCCCGGTCCAGGCCCACGCCGCGATCCGGTTGTCTCCAGAGGTCGCCAGCGCTTCGAACCCGTAGAAGTCCAGCGAGCCCAGCATGAACCCGGTGCCGCCGTGGCTGTTGTCGAACTGGCCCGCGACCGGCTGCGCCGGGATCGCGGCCACCCAGCAGGTAATGCCGCCCTGGTGCAGCACATTGTCCCGGGCGCAGGTCCCGTCCGGGGTGGGGATATGTCCCATATTCTCGATCGCTACCGTGACCGCGGGGTTCGGCTGCCCGTTGCTCAGCTGGACGGGCAGGCCATTCTCCAGCGCGCTCTTCCGGAACGCGAGTTCCTGCGCCCCGTTGAAGAAACCGCCACCGATTCCGGGCAGCGACCCGACCAGCGGGAACTCGTCGTAGAACATCATGAAGGCGTCCCGGGTCACCGAGATCTTCGCGAAGTCGTTGAGCAGGGACGGGTAGCCCGGCTCGGCCGGGTTGTAGTCGGCGTGGGAGAAGTACACGTGGTAGGGGCCGAACGGGCTGTTGCCGTCGGATACTGCGATGCCCTCGGAGCAGGCGTTGGACACGCCCGCGAAGCAGCCGGTGAACGCGCCGCCATTAGCCTCCGAGCTGGCCGAGACGATCTCGGTGAAGAACCAGTGCCCGCCATTGGCCGAGTCATACACGCAGGAGGGGTCTCCGCCGCTGCTAAATCCCAGCTTGGTCAGGCCCATGATCGTGTCGAGCGGGATCGGCTGAGATTGGCGCTTCAACGCGGTGTTGAAGACCAGGATCTCGCCGATGTTGTTGGTCTCGACCACGGACCCGTTTCCGGCGCACAGGCCCTGATCCGGGGGCTCGATGTCGCCGTTGGGGTTGGTGGTCAGCGACGCGCTGTCGACCGCGTTCAGGCCGTTCACGCTGGTGGCGCCGCCCTTCGACGTGCTGATCCGGTCACAGCCGCGGCCTAGCGGCTGGCAGCTCACCGACGGGACGGGGAAGGAGGGGGTTTGGGCCAGGCGGCTGCGTCCGGCCGCGGAGACGTTGGCAGGCCGCGGATCCGGCAGCGGCATGGCGTGCGCCTGGTCCTGTTTTCCCGATTGCTGAGCGTTGGCCGCGTTGGCCGCGTTGGCCCGGGCCGCCGCGGCGGTGGATGGTGTGTTGACCGGGCCGGTCAGCAGCGAGCAGTTGGCGCTGCATCCGGTGGCCGCGGGGCCGGCGAAGGTCGGCTTGAATGTCCCGAGGCTTGATGAGGTAACGGCATCCGTTCGAGCGCTCGCGCCGCTCCTCTGCGGAGCCGCCGTCGCCGCCCCCCCGGTGGCGACAAGGAGCATCGCCGGAAGGGATAGCAGTGACAGCAGCAGGACGATCTTGTTGCGCACGCCTTTCATGAGGGGTTTTCCTCCCTAGTCGGCCACCTGGGCAGCCATGGGCATGGGAGAACTCCGCGCCCCCGGAAAGCAAAACGCCGTCCGCCTTTCCGCTATCAGGTAGCAGCACGCGACGGTCTGCCCGCACTGCCGACCTAGTTCGAGTTCTGTCCGGAAGGTAAGAGACTGCTCATGGCGCTGCACGGATCATAGCGAGCCTAGAACGATCAGACAATGGTCCCTGATTTGTCCACACATTATGGTGAAAAGAACGTGCCGCCAGCACCGCCACGCCACCCCGGCACACGGCGTCGCCGCGCTCGGCCAGCTTCATGGTGGCCGCGATGGGATCCACTCCACCGCGAGCTGCGTGGGTCATGGCGTCGATCCGCGCTTGTGCGGCGTAGAGGTGGGGGCGATCCGGCCCGTACTCGATATCCGGCGACAGCGACACGCCCAGCGGAAGGAGCTGCTGCTGAGTCCTCACGCGGCCCGTTCCGGATCAATGCGGCGGCTAAGCAGCCAGCGCCCCCTCCGGCCCGGCGGCCACGTCGTGTGGCCGATTTTAGTTCGCCTCAGCCCCGTCAGCCGCCAAGCTCGCCGAAAGCGATCCTGACGGGGAACGGGTCCTTGAGGGTCAGCTCGTCCATATGCGTGAGGGTCAGCCGGTAGGTCCTGCTGGACCAGTCAAGCCGGTACTCCTGGATCATCTTCAGGTAGGGATCGCCTCCCAGGAACGCCAGCAGGTAAAGAGGTATCCCCTCGTAGGCGTATTCCGCGAGCTTGTTGACAGTGTCGGTGTAGCCAGAGGCCGGTGAGACGACCTCCACGACCATGAGCGCGTCCCGGGCGAAGAGCTTGGCGTCCTTTTCCGTGCACCGGTACACCGAGATATCCGGGCGCCTGAAGGAAAGGGTGCCATCGCTGCGCCTGCGCTTGACGAAATGCACGTTGACGCCGGTGGAGACCCGGGTGCACGGCTGGGCTGGCCGGGCTGCGCCCAGCAGGATGGCCAGCGTGCGGGTCACGTCAGCGTGTTCGGGCGTGCCGCTCGGGCAGAAGATGACGTTTCCGTCGATGACCTCGATCAGCTTGCGCACGCGATCGGGCAGGCCGTCGTACTGCGCTTCGGTGAGCGTCAGCGAGCCCGGATCCGCTGCCCAGGGTGGCAGGGAGGTCATGGCGCTCATTCTACGGACGGATCGCCTGTCCGCGGCTGGGGTGCCCCTGCGCCCGGCCTCCCCCGCGGATGCGCCCGGCACTGGTCGCGCACCGCCGACTCCAGCCCTGGCCGGCCAGCGGTGCAAAGAAGGCGAGCAAGTCAGCGATGACCTCGTCCTGGAGCGCGGCGGTAGAGTTCGGCCTAAGCAGGCTCGTACCGCTCGCCGAGGGCCCTGGCGACCTCAGCCATGAACGGCGGTGAACAGGAGCCCATCTCTTTGACCTCGGCAAAGTTGTCGAAGACCCAGAGCGGACCGGCCTCCGTCGTCTCACCGGGATACAACGGCTGGCCGAAGACGGCTATGGCTCCGGCGTCGCTGATCCAGGCGGTCTGACCGTCGTCGTCGGCAACCTGCCAGCCCTCAAGAATCAGCCGGCCCCCGCTGCCGTAGATGCGGATCTCCCGGGCTGTTGCGCCTTCACCGCTGACCACGACGCGCTCGTACTCGTGGTGGCTGCTGTTGTCATCGCCCATTGTGGGAACCTTCTTCCCTTGCGGCCGTCATCTTGCGGATGGATTGGGTGGCGCCGTCCGGCCGCCAGTCCACGCGGAGCCACTCCAGGCATCCTGCCCAGCTCAGCGCGGCCGATCACCTCGGATATGCGAGAACCCTGGCCTGAGGGAGTTGAGCGCTCGCGTCAGCCGGGGCCGTTGTGCGCCACCGCCCGCCGGAGGCCGTCGTAGCGGCTGGTCTGGGCGCGGCGCTGGTGGGTTCGCCGCCAGTCTGACCGGCGCAGACGGTACCAGAGGTCGCGGTTCGGCCGGGCACCTGGATGGGACCCGACTGCGGCGACCATCGTCGCGCATGCCTGCGTTGGTCATCGGCGTGGATATCCACGCCGCACCCACAGGCACGCCGTCCTGGCGTGCACCACGACTATTCAGTGTTACTATGTACCGGTAGTCAATAACACTGAGTAGCTGAGGGAGGAGGTGTTCCATGGGCAAGCAGGTGACGGAGATGCTCAAGGGAACGCTGGAGGGCATCGTCCTCGCGATCCTGTTCGGCCGGGCCGGCGTACGGCTACGAGATCACGGCATGGCTGCGGGAGCAGGGCTTCTCCGACATCGCCGAAGGGACTGTCTACGCGCTGCTCATCAGGATCGAGCAGCGCGGCCTCGTTGACGTGGAAAAGGTCCCCTCCGAGAAGGGGCCGCCGCGCAAGGTGTACACGCTCAACGCTCAGGGACAGGAACATCTCGACGAATTCTGGCGGACCTGGAGCTTCCTCACCCAGCGGCTCGAACAGCTCCGCGAAGGAGGCAAATAGACATGGCCACAAGGTGGACCAAGCTCCTCGAGACGGTCTACGGCCCGCTTGAGCAGAAGAGGCGCTACCGGCAGTACAAGGCGCGCGTGGAACGGCTTCCTGCGGGTTATCGAACCGCGGTCAATGCGCTGCAGCGGTACTCGTATTACTTCGGGCACGGGACGGCAGAAGGCGGGCTGTCGATGCTGGAGGACCTTGCCGATCTCTTCGAGCAGAGCGCGGCGAGCGGAACCCCGATCCGCGAGGTCGTCGGGGAGGATCCCGTGGAGTTCGCCGAGGCGTTTCTCCGGAACTACCCGGAGGGTCAGTGGATCATCCGGGAACGGGATCGGCTGACCAGCGCCATCGAGCGCGCCGCCGGAGAAGCCACCGGAAACGAGGGGATATCGCGATGACGACCCAGCCGGTCCAGGCGATCCGCGTGCAGGGTCTTGAGAAGTCGTACACGAAGCTGCGCGTGCTGCGCGGCGTGGACTTCGACGTGGCGCGGGGCAGCATCTTCGCCCTGCTCGGCTCCAACGGCGCAGGCAAGACCACGGTCGTGAAAATCCTGTCCACGCTGCTCAAGCCCGACGCGGGGACGGCCATCGTGGACGGCTTCGACGTCGCCGCGCAACCGGCGAACGTGCGGGAGTCCATCAGCCTCACCGGGCAGTTCGCGGCCGTGGACGAAATCCTCACCGGGCGCGAGAACCTGGTGCTGGTGGCCCGGCTGCGGCACCTGAAGGGCGCCGCCCAGATCGCGGATGACCTGCTGGCCCGCTTCCAGCTCACCGACGCGGCGGAGCGAAGGGTGTCGACGTATTCCGGAGGCATGCGCCGCCGCCTGGACATCGCCATGAGCCTCATCGGGAATGCGCCGGTGATCTTCCTGGACGAGCCGACCGCCGGGCTCGACCCGCAGTCTCGCGTCGAGGTGTGGAACAGCGTCAGACAGCTCGCCGGGCAGGGCACCACGGTGCTGCTCACGACGCAGTATCTGGACGAGGCCGAGCAGCTCGCCGACCGGATCGCCATCCTCCACGACGGACGGATCATCGCGAACGGCACCCTCACCGAACTGAAACAGCTCCTCCCGCCCGCCAGAGTCGAGTACGTCGAGAAACAGCCGACCCTCGAAGACATCTTCCTCGCCATCACCGGCACCGGCACCGGCACCAACGGCACCGCGGCTGGCAACAACGGCACAGGCAACTAAGGAACCACGATGACCACGCACTTTTTCGGCGACACCGCCGTCTTGCTGGGCCGGACCATGCGCCACATCACGCGCAGCCCGGACACCATCATCACGGTCTCGATCATGCCGATCGCCCTCTTGCTGCTGTTCAGGTACGTGCTCGGCGGCGCGATCAACACCGGGCAGGGGCCCGGGCATTACGTGAACTACGTGCTGCCCGGAATCCTGCTGATCACGATCGCGACGGGGATCTCCTACACCGCGCTCCGACTCTTCACGGACATGCAAACGGGGATCTTCGAGCGATTCCAGTCCCTGCCGATCGCGCGCTCCAGCGTGCTGTGGGCGCACGTGCTGACCTCAGTGGTGTCCACCATGATCTCGCTCGTGATCGTCGTGCTCGTCGCCCTCCCCATGGGATTCCGCTCAGGCGCGGGAGTGCTGGCCTGGCTTGCCATCCTCGGAATCGTGGTCCTGCTCACTCTGGCATTGACCTGGATCGCCGTCATCGCCGGCCTGTCCGCGAAGACCCCGGACGGCGCGGGCGCCTTCGCCTACCCGCTCATCTTCCTGCCGTTCATCAGCTCGGCATTCGTGCCCACCCGCACCATGCCCGGCCCGGTACGCGCCTTCGCCGACAACCAGCCCATGACATCTATCATCAACACGATCCGCGACCTGTTCACACAGCAGCCAGTCAGCACCGGCATCTGGATCGCCCTCGCCTGGTGCCTCGGCCTCCTCATCGTCGCGTACGCCCTCGCCATGGCCACCTACCGCCGCAAGATCGCCTAGGGATGCCCCGTGCCCGCGTCGGCGGCGCGGGCGTGATGACGCCGAGCCGTTGTTGAGTACATTCGGCTACCGATACCGGGACCTTTGCCTCTCGTCCCCGCCACTGCGAAAACGGCAGGATGCCACTCCATAGCACTGTCACGAGGACTGCCGGATCACGTGATGGGCGAGGGATTCACCCTGGCTGACGGAGAAGGGACAGGGTACAGAAGACTGGCACTTTTCGGACTGGCGGTGATGGCGCTTACTACGCTGGCCCTCGCCACGCGGGGTGCTGCCGCCGGTGCGCTCGCCCTCGGCTGTTGATCATCTTCGGTCAAGCCGCGACCTCCACTCATCACCAGGGGGACCAATGCGTTACCGCACCATGTTTGCCGCCCTTTTGGGGCCAATAGCCTCCATCGCGCTCATACTGCCGTTCGCGGCGACGGGCGCACAGGCAGCAACAACGAGCCAGATACAGTTCCGCCTGATCTACTACAATTCACCCGGATCAGATACCGGCAGCAACTCCAGCCTGAACGCCGAGTACGTCACTCTCAAGAATACCGGCACGACCAGCCGTAACCTAACTGGCTGGAAGGTCGAGGACCTGGCGAGTCATGTATACACATTCGGCAACTTCACGCTCAGGCCAGGAGGGAAGGTCCGCATTCACACCGGCAGCGGGACGAACACTTCCACCGACCGGTATTGGAACCATGGCTGGTATGTGTGGAACAACACCGGCGATAAGGCCAAGTTGCACAGTGCAGCTGGAACCTGGAAAGACTCGTGCTCCTGGGGCCGTAACGGTCCAGGCTACCTATATTGCTGACATCCTGGAGAGGCCGGACCTGCCCGTAGGCGACCTCAGGATGACGGCAATGCCGTAACGCCTCTGGGGCGCTGCCGCAGCCATGCGGCAGCGCCCCGAACGGCCGTGACCGCCGACTGGCGCCGGGGCCTCCCTGGGAGCCGTCCCGAGCCCCAGCGTTTGAGGGCCTGGTCGAGGTGGCCGCGGCGGGGTTCAATGCTGTTCGAGACCACCAAAGCTAAGAAGATTCGAACCCCTGACCTCCTGCATGCCTGGGACGCACATGAAGCGGTGCAGACCACCAGGTCTGCGCATCTTTGAGCTCACGAGGTAGGGCTGGGAGCTGGCACCGCCACGAGAATTCGTACGCGTCCGATGCGAACAGCAAGATGATTGCTATAGCTGTGGTGAGCAGGCAGGCAGTTGCCGTGTGCTCCCGCCGGAGGACGCCGAGCATGCAGCTCCCAGCCAGGCCCGCTAGCGCGGCCACCGCGAGCAGGGGCCCCGGTGTGAAGCCGCCGTGAAGCTGGTAATCGCGACCCTGGCGAGTGAACGCCGGGTCGAGGTCCGGCGATGCCGATCGCATGCGACGCGACCGGGGCGGCCGGGCGGCGCGGCGTTAGGGGATCAGGCCCAATTCCCGCGCTCGAGCGACAGCCTCGGTGCGGCTAGCCGCACCGAGCTTGCCCAGGATGTGGCTGACGTGCTTCTTGACTGTGTCAAGGGTGACCACGAACTGGTCGGCGATCGCCCGGTTCGACCGGCCCGCCGCCAGCATCCCCAGCACCTCTACCTCGCGGCCCGTCAGGGGCTCGATCAAGCCCGGCCTCGCGGCGGTTCCTGGCCCGGAGCCTGGCGGGGCGGCGGGCTCCCGGCTGAACACGCGCTGCAGCCGGGCCAGGCAGCCCAGCGGAACCCGCAGAGCCTGCCCAGTCCGCTGGGAGGCGATCAGCTGGCTCAGCAGCGCGGCCATCGGCGGGCCCTCGTCGGCGAAGACCCGGACATAGCCCTGCGGGCAGGCCAGTGCCAGCACTTTGGCCAGCGCGTTCACCCCGCCGTCGGCATCACCGGTGGCGGCCAGCGTCAGCGCCCGCAGCACGCCGATCTCGATCAGGCTGCCAGTCCGGTCCTGGGCGGCCGCGGCCGCGTGCAGCCGGTCGAGCAGCGCGAGCGCCTGGCCAGGCTGATCTTGGGTCAGCAGCACCCTGGCCAGCACCAGATGCCCCTGCTCGCTCGAGTAATCCGGCTTGTCACCCGCGCCGAGGCCGTTCTCCCGCGTCCACCGGGCGGCGGCGTCCAGGTCGCCCTGCGCCAGCAGTAGCCGCGCCCGCTGCGCCGGGACAGGGTTAAACAGGCCGGGCGGGCCCGGCGAGGCCTGCTCGGCCTCGCCGATCGCCGTCAGGGCCCCGGCCACGTCGCCGCTGGCCTGCCGGATCCACGCCAGTGTCACCAGCCCCCCGGCCAGCGGCGGGGTATAGGCGAACTGGCGGCACAAGGCAATGCCCTCGGTGACGTGGCGGAGGGCGAGGTCGAGGTCGTTGCGCTGGTAGGCCACTTCAGCCAGGCCCACATACGCGGGGCCAGCAGCAAGCGGGGCAGCCTGGCCGGGGGTTGCGGCGAAGGCCAGCGCCTGCTCGCAGGTCCGCGCGGCCGCATCCAGGCGGCCTTGACCGCGCTGGACCTGGCTGAGTTCATACTCATTCCAGGCCGCCAGAGCGAGCCGGCCAGCCTCCCTCCACCGGGCGATCCTGGTCACGAAGGCGAGCTCGGCTTCCGCGAGGCGGCCACGGAGCCATTCACTGGTGGCCAGGTACCGCCGGATCACAAAGTCCAGCATCTGCTCGCCCTGACCAACCATGGCCAGAGCACTCGACGCGAAAACGGTCGTGGCCTCGGCGTCACCGCGGAACTGGGCGAGATAGGCCTGGCAGAGCATGCTCAGCGCAGGGACGTTCACCAGTATGCTGTCGGCCCTGCCGATAGTGGGCTCGAACTGCTCCCCGGCCGCGACCGCGGACGCATGCTCGGCCGCATCGAGCAGCGGCTCCACCGCTTCCACACCGCCGCCCTGGGCAGCCAGGAAAGCCTGGGCCAACAGCAGCCGGGGACGGGACTGGACCAGGTCATGGGGCAGCGCCGAGATCCACCGCTGAATCGTCGCCCCTTCGCCGCGCAGGTAAAAGACCGTGTCGAAGTGCCGCTCGATCAGCCGGGCGGCCCAGATCATTTCCTCGGCGGCCATCGCGTGCCAGATCGCCTCATCGGCCAGCCCATGATCGTCATACCAGGTGGCCGCGTTACGGTGCAGCTCCGGAACCCGGCCGGGCCGTTCCTGCTGCAGCCGGGCGCGCAGCAGGTCGGCGAACAGATGGTGATAGCGCCACCAGCCACGCACCTCATCCAGGGGCACTAGGAACAATCCCGCCCGCTCCACCTCCTCCAGCACTTTCTGGCTTCCGGCCTGGCCGGTGACCGCGTCACACAGCTCCCCCGACAGCCGCTCCAGCACCGAGGTCTCCAGCAAGAAGGCTTCCATTTCCTCGCTCTGCCGCTCGAGCACCTCCTCAGCCAGGTAGTCCAGCACGTAACGGTGGCTGCCGGTGAACGCCGCCACGAACCCGGCCACATCCGGCTGCCCGCGCAACGACAGCCCGGCCAGCTGCAGCCCGGCCGCCCATCCC
The DNA here is from genome assembly GCA_963782185.1 of uncultured Actinomycetes bacterium. Lineage (GTDB taxonomy): Bacteria > Actinomycetota > Actinomycetes > Streptosporangiales > Streptosporangiaceae > RYN-230. The sequence goes on along the minus strand of CAWAJB010000005.1, from coordinate 25,326 downwards.
TCGGTGCGCGCCGCCAGCGCCGCGAGGGCCGCATCGGGTAGCGCCCGGACGGGGGTGCCTGCTACCTGCTCCAGCAACGCCGCCGCCTCCTCTGGGGTGAAGCCCAGCTCGGCGGCGCGCAGCTCAGCCAGCTGCCCGCGGGCCCGCAGCCGCGAAAGCGCCAGCGGTGGGTCAGTGCGGCTGGCCAGCGCCAGCACCAGCCCCGGGGGCCGGTGTTCCAGCAGGAATTCCACTGACGCGTGCACGGCCTTCGAGCTGATCACGTGGTAGTCGTCGAGGACCAGCAGCGTGTCGTCTCCGCCAGGCTCCACGGCCAGCTCGTTGACCAGCGCCGTCAGCAGCCCCTCGAACGTCGTCGGCGGCGGTGGGCCCAGCAGCGGGCCGACCCGCCCGGCGATCCCCGGCCGCGCCTGGTCCAGCGCAGCCAGCCCATGGCGCCAGAACCGGGACGGATCGTTATCGCTGGCATCCAGTGACAGCCACGCCACCCCTTGCTTACCATGCCGTACCCAGTCCGCCAGCAGCATCGTCTTGCCATACCCGGCCGGCGCGCAGACCAGCAGCACCCCCCGCGACAGCCCTTCGTCAAGCCGCTGCGCCAGCCGTGGCCGGGGTACCAGGCCCGGCCGCAAGCCGGGCACATTCAGCTTGGTGGCCAGCAGCACATCCCGCTCGGCCACCGCAACCCCCGTACCGGACGCGGCGGGCGGCTCAGCCGCCGGAACCTGCACCCTCTGCGCCTCCAGCGATCCCTGTGTTGCTGCTGGATCACCCATGCTAGTAGCTCGCCTGCCGACGCCAGCCGTCCCGGTGCCCCCGGCCGGTGCTTTGGTGATGCGTCCATCCACGCGATCTTGCCTCACCGCGCAGCGGTCGGTATTCAGTTGCCGCCGGCAACTACCCGCTCTAACGTCACCCGTGCGCTGATAGCTAAGGTGAACACGGCGCGGAGCAAAGGAGACAGCGTGGAACGCACAGTTCGCACCCCGGACGGCCGGACGCTGGCTGTCGAGGAGTCCGGTGCTCCCGCTGGCCGACCCATTCTGGTCCACATGGGCACGCCAAACTCCAGGCTCCTTTATGGCCCGAACGTGCGGGATGCCGCCTCGCGCGGGTTGCGGCTGATCAGCTACGACAGGCCAGGCTACGGCGGGTCCTCGCCGCAGCCGGGGCGCACCGTCGCTGACTGCGCGGGCGATGTCCGCACGATCTGCGCGGAGCTCGGCATCGACCGGCTGGCAACGTGGGGCATCTCAGGCGGCGGTCCGCACGTGCTCGCGTGCGCTGCCCTGCTCCCGGACCTGGTGACCGCCGCCGCCTCGCTCGCCTCCCCGGCCCCGTACGGCGCTGAAGGCCTTGACTTTTTCGCCGGCATGGGCCAGGACAACGTGGATGACACCCGCCTGTTCCTCACCGACGAGGCTGCGGCCAGGGCAAAGACGGACAAGGACCGGGAGGAACTCCTGGCCACGTCGCCAGAGGATGCGGCCAAGGCGATCGAATCACTCCTCACGCCGACAGATGCCGCGGCCCTGCGCGGCGAGCTGGCCGAATACCTGATCTCCTCCTCGCAGGACGGTCTGGCGCCCGGCAGCGAGGGATGGTGGGAGGACAACTGCATGGTCAGGCCCTGGGGATTCGACCTGTCCGGCATCACTGTCCCGGTCCTGTTGCTGCACGGCAGGCAGGACATGTTCGTGCCGTTCGGCCACGGCGAATGGCTGGCCGCGCACATTCCCGGCGTCGAGGCCCGGCTGCTCGAGGACGACGGGCACCTGACACTGATGCAGAATCGCGTACCCGAGGTGCATGCCTGGCTGTCCGAATACCCATAGCGCGCCTGCCCCGGGCATGCTGTGCTGCAGATCATCCAGGTCTGCTCGTTGAACGTGCGCTCACGGGGTAAGGCTGGCCGTCCCGACGCACGGGCAGGTCGCTGCGCCCTGGGGCTCCTGCCCGCTTGGGCGCAGCGCTGCGGACGGCGGCGGTAATGGCGGCCACCCCGAGGATGCCCGCTGGCGGCAGCAAGACGAGGGCTGGGAGCTGGTAGCGCCACGAGAATTCGTACGCGTCCGATGCGAACAGCAAGATGATGGCCATGGCCGTGGTGAGCAGGCAGGCAGTTGCCGTGTGGTCCCGCCGGAGGACGCCGAGCATGCAGCTCCCGGCCAGGCCCGCCAGCGCGGCCACCGCGAGCAGGGGCCCCGGCGTGAAGCCGCCGTGAAGCTGGTAATCGCGGAGTACTTCGGCCAGCGGCCTGATGACCGATGGCTGGCGGCCGCCTGGCCGGATCGAGGCGACATAGCGCAAGGTGATCAAGGGGGGATAGGTGGGATAGGTGGTCTGGAATTGCCAGCGGCTGATCGGCATATCCCCTGGAACGGTATTCCGGGTGAGGGCGAACAATTTGATGAAATCGCGGTGGATGGCGTTCGCCACGGCCATCGGCTGCTGCATCACGACAGCGAGCTCGAAACGGTCTGCCATGCCCCCGATCGTCATGCCCGGCGGGGGCTGATAGCTCAGCAGCGGGCCCGCGGGATCGCCGACCAGGCCGTCGATGCCCATGGTGGCCACCACCTGCGGTGATGGGCACAGACTTCGCTCGTCTGGTGGCAGCCTGAGCGTCGTGCAAGTGGCTGCCGCGGCCGCGCGCCCGTAGAAGGCATACGAACTTCGCTGGGTAAAAGTGAAATGACCCGACACCGCGAACTGAACCATCAGGTAAATCAGCACCGGGATCGTGGCGCCGACCGTGAGCAGGCCGCTCTGGGCCAGCCGCTGCCACCGTATGGCGCGGACCAGCAGGAAGGCCAGCACAGGGACGATCAGGACCGCACCGACCTGCCGGACGTCAACGGCCACGCCCAGGGCCAGGCCCGCCAGACCCACCTGCCAGGCAGCCGGGTGGCGGCGCCACAGCAACAGCGTGAGCCCCGCCACGATGAGCGCCTCGAACAGCACATCCGGCATGATCGTCTGCTCGGCCTGAAGCTGATAGCCATCCAGCAGCACGGGCGCGGCAGCAAGCGCAGCCGCCCAGCGCCACATGCCGCGGCGGAGCAGGACCGAATAGAGCGACAAAGCCATTCCCAGGCCCAGGATGTGCTGGGCCGCCGTGACCGCAGCCAGCCCGCCAGCGCGCTGCAACGGCCACAGCAAAACCATGTAACCAAGAGGATCCAGGCTTGAGTCCCCGTGCAGGTACCGGTACGAGTCGATGTAGACCAGCGCCGGGCTGTAGGCGACCTGAGTCAGGATCCGCAGCGACAGCCCGGCGCAGAGCACGATCGTGAACAGCCAGTGCCGGCGGGCGGGCGGGCGGGCCGCCTTGAGCAGGCCGCGCAGCCTGCTCGTGGCGTCCGTGAACCCTCTCCACCGCATGCTGTTCTCCCTTCAGGGAGTCCCCATCGCGAGATAGCCGCTCAGCGGACGCTAAGAACTGGCGGAGTGCTCCGCTGAAGACGCCGGTCAGGTGCAGGGGCTGAACGTCGGTCAGCAGGGGATCCCGGCACGCAGATCGTAGGAGCCCGTCCCCGCAGGCGGGAGCCCCATCCCATCTCGTCACCGAACCGTCACAATTCGATCAAGATAACGAAAGTCCCTCCTGGATGCGGCCGTCTGCTGTGAACGGGACGAGCCGGGAGTCAGCTCACTGGCTCGGTGGCGGCGGTCAGAGTGCTTCCCCCGGCCCAGATGGCGAGCGCGTGACCGGCGGCGGCGGCGAGCGCCGCGATGCTGCTGCCGCTGGGAGGGACGTTGACGGGGGCGCCGAAGCCCTGGCCGGGCGGGCTGGTGGCCGCGTTGCCGGCGTAGGCCACCACGAACGATCCGGCCGGGGTGGCGGCGATCTTCCCGGACGGGCTGGAGATCGTCGCCAGCGGGGCGGGTGCTGTCCAGCCGCCGCCCGGGGAATGGCGGGCTGTTTCCAGGACCCAGTTGACGGTCGATCCGTTATCGACATTCTGGGTCAGCAGCGCGACCGCGTCGCCCGTCCCGTCCGAGGCCAGGCCAGAGGCGACGGTCGATGTACTGCTGGCCAGGACGACCGGGGCAGTCCAGGTGCCGCCGGGGCTGAGGGTCGCGGCCTGCACGCCGTTGCCTCCGGTCCGCGGTGCTGTTCCTCGTGGGCATCGGCAGCTCGTTCAGGCTCCACGGCGTGCGTACGCCCTGATTACCTTCGGGACCGTCTTGCTGATTTTTGCGGTCGTGCTGATCCTGCGGCAGCCGGGACTGCCCAGCTGAGCGGTTACCCCTGGATCCGCCAGCCCAGGACGCGGCGGCGCGACCCGGGCCAGCCGAGTTTGAGGCCGAGCACGCACCACCCGCGCAGCAGCCGGGCCCGGACCCGGAGCGGGGATCCCTCCAGGACCGCCCGGGCCCACTGCTCACCCGACCGCTGCTGGCCCGGGCCGGCGGCGACGAAGAAGGCGTCCTCGTAGTCGGTCCGCCGCAGCGTGCTGAGCTCCCGCACCCCGGGCGGCACGGCGATCTGGCGTGCCCGGGCAACCGGACCGGCGGCGCCAGCCTGCCACCGTTTCCCCAGGTCCCGCATCATCCTCGGATAGACGATCAGATTCCGAAACGGTCTTATCGCGGCCATGTAGCCAGCGCCCAGCACACCGTTCGGCTTGACGAGCACGGCGAGCTGGCCGCGGTAGCCCCCCGAGTCATCCGGGACCCAGCCGAGGTGCATGACCGCGTACACGGTCCGGTTGGCGATCTCCGCGGCAAACTCGTCGCCGAGGAGATACAGCGGGGTGAACGGCAGCGCGGCGAAGTCCGGGCCCGGGGCGCTGCGCAGGTCGCCTGGCAGCCGTTCGCGGAGCGGCCGGACGCGGGAGCGCAGGCCGGCGTCCGGGCCGTCCCACCCCAGCATCCCGCCGATCTTCGCGCGGATCATCCAGAGCGCCCGGCTGGCGCGGGAGGACCCCGCGATGGATCCGCCGCGCCAGCTGCGCGACGAGCCGCGGGAAATCCTCCCGGCAGCAGGCCGCCGGGAGGGCCCACACGTCCTCCACCCGGAAATCACGGGTGAGCTCATGAATCCGCCAGGGCCTGGAGGTGTGCTCTTGATCGGGAAGTCCGAGGTCGAGGCCCGGTCCATGCTCGCGTTCTCGCTGCTGATCGGCAATCACTTCATGGCCGCGGACCACGGTCCGCGCAGCCGCGCGGAGGTGCTGGAGCTGGCCGCGGGCTGGCTGCTGGCGTAGGCGTATCTGGATCGTCGCCGTATCGCCTGGATCGTCGCCGTATCGCCTGGATGACCGCCGTATCGCCTGGATGGCCGCCGTATCGCGGGCGCATCGCTGCCGGGATTGTGGCTGGACTAGCCCGCGCCGGGCTTCTCGCGCCGCAGCACGCAGTCGCCGCACAGGCCCGTGCCGGGCACCCGGTACAGAAGGCAGCAGCTCCGGCGGACCAGGAACCACCGCGGCCGGGCCGGGTCGGGCCGGGTGAACTGCCCGGTCCCGCGCAGCCAGCCCAGGGCCAGGACCTGCGCGGTCAGGCGGCCGGCTGCCTCGGCCCGCGGCGGGAATGTGATGGCCAGCATCCCGGCCGCTCCCGACAGGGCGGACGCGATGTTGCCCCGCAGCACCTGCGAGGACAGCCGGAAGGCCGCGCCGAACGCGGCGGCCAGCGGCCCAGCGAGGCCGTGTACCCGCTCGGAGAGCACCGCCGCGGCCTGGCTGAGCCCGGGGTCAGAGCCCAGGTCCCCCAGGCGGGCTCCCCCGGCGGGCCGGGCCGCCAGCGGCCACGGGCCGCTGCCGGCGGGACGCCACCACAGGTCGGCAACCCTGAGGCTGGGGACGACTCCCCCGATAACCGCGGCTCCCAGCAACGGTGACACCAACTGCGAGGCCAGTCCCAGGAACACGGTCGAGGCCGCGGCACGCTCGTCCACCTCCGCGGCAGCGACCCCGGCCTGGCGGGCCAGCGCGCCACGGGTGTGGGTGACCCGTTCGGCGAGCGCCCGCGGATCCGTGACCAGGGTGCCGAGCGGGCGCCATCCGCCCTGGGATGACCACGGCTGGATCGTGAAATAAGGGCCGGCGGCGGAAGCCTGCGCGAGCGCCGCCGCCGCACTGGCAGGTGCTGGCGGCCTGGTCATCGCGGCCCAGTGTAGGTCTCACCGCGCCGCGGCGCCGAAGCCGTATCGGTGAGCCCCGGCCCGTGGGCACGGGCCGGGGCTCACCTGACGGCTGGCTCAGCAGCCGTCGTAGGCGGACCACGCGGCGCCGCCCGACTGCGCGTACTCCTGGGCGAACGCGGCGTTCTGCTCCGCGACCGACGCGTTCTCCGGCAGCCCGGAGTGGCCGAGCGACTGCCAGGTGGACGGCAGGAAGCCGTAGAGGCCGCCCGCACCGCTGGAGCCGTTGACCGCCGAGGCGTTGCCGCCGCTCTCGCGCTGGATCACGCAACTCTGGAAGCTGCCCGAGGCACCGGTATAGCTCACCGTAGCCTGCACGGGCGCGGCGCTGGTGCCCGTGCCGGACGGCGCGGCGGCCGCCACCGGGGCCGGGGCGGGAGCCGCGGCCGGGATCGCCGTGAGCGCGGCCCGCGTGAGCCACGGCTTGACCTTGTGCGAGCTGGGCACCTGGAGCCGCTCGCCCACCTGGATCATCGACGGGTTGTGCACGCTGTGCCGGTTGGCCCACCACAGCGCGGGCCACTTGGCGGCGCTGCCGAACTCACGCTGGCTGATCGAGCTCAGCGTGTCGCCCGAGCGCACGGTCACGTGATGGCTGGCGTGGTGGGCCGCGCCTGGATGCATCGAAACCGTGACCGCGATCATGGTCTTAGCCGCCCCGATGCCTGCGATACTGAGAAACGACATGGCTGGGTTACCTCCGAGATTCGTCGCCATGCAAAGGCCCCGGCCGCGTGCTGCAACACGCTTGGCCGGGGCCGCCCGATCTACTGACCGATGACCGTGCGGATACCTCCCGTAGTCATCTGGACTCCATCCGTAGTCATCTGGACTCCATTTCAGCAATCGGCGGGATGATGCGTCGGCCACGCTAACCCGGATTTTTGATTAAGCCAAATTAAAACGGCCCGGCTCAGTGGTTTCCTGATCAGAACGGCACCACCGATTTGACCGGGAAAAGCGGCTCTGAACTGCGCCGATCCACCCATTGGCAAAGATCGGCGCAGCCGGCGGGGTGATGTTGGCCACGGTCGGCCCAATTATGAACCGCTGTGACGCATGGGACTCGATGTACCCGGATAGTGATCGTGGCGTGATACGGCGCGGCAGGCCCCCGCAGCCCGGGAGAGCCAGGCCAGCGGGGCCTGCCTTGCCCCAGCGGATGCCGCAGTGAACCAGGCGGAAACGGATAAGCCTGACCCGAAGGTCTGGCAGAGTTTGGCCGTGTTCCGCCCTCAGCAGCCGATGTGGCACAAAGCGGCGGGCCTCGCCAAGAGGCTCGTGCGTCACGCGTCACAGGCCCGTGTCCTGGCGCGGCCTGCGCGGCAGAAAGCCGGCCTCCTAAAGATGGCCCGCCCCGCGGCGGTGGCACGCGTGCCCGCCCATCTGCACCTTCCGGAGCGCCTCCGCCCGCCCCGGAAAATAGGGTGGCCGCGGAAAGTCACGACGTGCCCGCGCGGCCGGATTCTCGGCCTGACCGCCCTGGCGGGCTGCGCCGCCCTGGGCGCCGTCACGGCTGCGGGCGACAGCAGTCCCCTCCATCATGCGGCGGGTTCCCCGTCCCGGCAGACCGCCGCGCCACCATCAGCCACATCCACAACTGCGGCCACGTCAGTCTCGCCCAGTCCCGTCCATCCCCCCTCTCCTGCGCCGCCCCCCTCCGCCTGGTGCCAGCACCGCTACGGCCTGGCCTGCTACGTGACGGTCGGCGGCTACCAGGCCAGGCGCGGGTACAACCTGGTCACAGGCGTCGGCACCATCGACGCCGCGGCGTTCATCCGGGACCTGGCGGCGTTGCGCACGTCGTTCCGGCCGCCTGGGCACGGTGACCGAGGGAGGGCGACATGCGGGACGTGACACGGTGAGCGGGCCGGCGGCCTTCGCCGACTCGTCAGCGTTGCGGGAGTGCTGGCATCCGGTGGCGTTCAGCCACGACCTCACCGACCAGCCCGCTCATGCGGACCTGCTCGGGGAACCGCTGGTCCTGTGGCGGGGCGCGGATGGCCGGCCCCGGGCCAACTCCGACCTGTGCGTGCACCGGGGCACGGCGCTGTCACTCGGCTGGATCCGCGGGGATGAGCTCGTCTGCCCGTATCACGGATGGCGTTACCGGGCGGACGGGCGCTGCGCGGCCATACCCCAGCTGGAGAATCCATCCCAGGTGCCGGCCAAGGCCCGGATCGGCTCGTTCGGCTGCCAGGAACGCTACGGACTGGTGTGGGTGGCCCTGGCGGAGCCGCGCTGGGCACTTCCGCAGGTGCCCGAGCTCGAGGACGAGGACTGGGCGGTGGTCAGCGCGGGCCCTTACCGCTGGGAATGTGATGCCGCCCGGCAGGTGGAGAACTTCACCGACTTCGGGCACTTCCCCTGGGTCCACCCGGGCTTGCTGGGCGACCCGGACCGGCCGGTGGTTCCCCGCCACCAGGTCCGCACCGACGGACACGTGCTGCACTACGAGATCGTCCGGCCGGAGGCGCCCAATTCCGATGACTTCCCGGTCTTCGGTAACGAGCAGGCTGGCCCTCCGCAACGGCGCAGCCGCTACGAACTGCACCTGCCGTACACCATCGCACTGCGCCTGGGCTGGGGCGGGGAACGCGGCATGGTCTATTTCTTCGCCTCCCAGCCCATCGCCGCTGACCGCTGCGCGGGATACGTCGTCATCGGCCGCAATTACAACCTCGGCCAGCCAGCCGACGTCATCCAGGAGTTCGAGGACACCATTTTCGGCCAGGACCAGCGGGTCGTCGAGTCGCAGCGGCCCGAGCGGGTGCCCTTCGACCTGGCCGCCGAGCTGCACCTGAAGTTCGACGCGGTCGCGGTCGCCTACCGCAAGGCCATGCGGTCACTCGGGCTGGCCGTCAGTGACATGCCGCCGGCGAGGAACTGATCAGTCGATCCGGCAGCGGCATCCGCCTCGTCCCCCGGACCGGCCGGGGGCAGGCGTCAGCGGACGGATTGCGCCATCCGGGCGGTGGCCTGGTCGATGATGTCGCTGCTGGTGGCGAAGTTGAGGCGGGCGTAGCCGCTGCCGGCGGCCCCGAATCTCAGTCCTGGCTCGAGGGCGACACGACCGCGGTCGAGGAACCGCTCGCGGGCCTGGTCGTCCAGGCCCAGGGCGGTGCAGTCGAGCCAGGCCAGGTAGGTCGCCTCGGGCGGGTGCCAGCTGAGCATGGGAAGACGTTCGCGCAGCAGGGTCGCGAGCAGCGTCCGCCGCCGGCCGAGGGTGGCCAGCAGCTGGTCGAGCCATGGCTCGCCGGCGGTGAACGCCGCGACCGACGCGATCACGCCGAAGTGCCCGATGCGCCACCGGCTGTCGGCCGGGAAACGGTCCACGACCGCGGCCATGCCGGCTGACGCGCTGACCACCGCGGCGCATTTCAGGCCGGCCAGGTTCCACGCCTTGCTCGCCGACAGCACGCTGACGGCGATCTCGGCGGCGCCGGGAACGGTCAGCAGCGGAGTGAACGTCGCGCCGGGCAGCACCACCGGCCCGTGGATTTCGTCGCTGACGATGGTGACGCGGTACATCCGCGCGAGCCGGACCAGGGCAGCGAGCTCACCCGCCGTGTGCACCCGCCCGACTGGGTTGTGCGGGTTGCACAGCACGTAGGCGGCTGGGTGGGTAGCGAACGCTGCCTCCAGCGCGCCGAGGTCGAGGCGCCACCCGGCCGGGTCATGACACAGGGGCACCTCCAGCAGGCGGGCTCCCGCCTCGCTGACCCAGTCGAAGAACGGAGAGTAGACCGGCGGGCTGATCACCACGGCATCGCCCGGGCGGGTGAGCGCCCGGAGCAACTCGACCACCCCGACCCCGACGTCGGTCACGGCGGTCACGGCGGCCGGGTCGATGTCCCACTTCCACCGGCTGGCGGCGAAACCGGCGATGGCCCGGCCCAGCCCGGGCACGGCCATCGCGTACCCCGCGTCGGACCGCTCGACCGCCTCGCGCAGCGCGGCGGCGACCGGCGCGGCCAGGGCGAAGTCCATCTCCGCCACGGTCAGCGGCAGGACGTCGGCCGGATAGGTCTGCCATTTGGCGCTACGCCGCTGCCGGAGCATGCCGGCCGGGTCGACCGGCAGGTCTGGCGGTCCCGGGTCCATGTGCACACTTCTCCCACAGATCGCCCTGGCCAAACCAGGCCCCGGGCTGCCACCGGGTCCCGGCCGGCGAGGGGCCGGATTACCGCTTGAACGTGCCACGGAAATCCTGGCCCGCGTCCTTAACCTTCTCGCCGAGCTGCCTGGTCCCGCCGCCGATCCGATCAGCCAAACCGTCAGCCTGCAGCCGGCGGTTGTTCGTGGCGCGGCCGACCTTCTGCTTCGCGCGACCCCGGCTCACCTGGGCCCTGTTCCTGATCCTGTTAACGAAGCCCAACGGGTCCTCCACCAAGACGGCCGGGCCGGACCCGGCGTTCGTTTTTTCAGCGGCTGGCCTTGCGTGAGGCGCGCCCCGATGCCGCCGTCACCGCGGAGTCCGCGTGGCGGAGCAGCCGGGCCGGGCGGGCTGACGCGTCACGGCGTTCGGCCGCCACGGCGAGGCGGTGAACGAAGACCCGCGCCAGCGGCAGCGCGATGGCCAGTAGCAGCCAGGTGCGCAGCCGCCTGGAGAGGAAGACCCACATGCTCAGCGTCCCTTCGTCCCGCCGGCGGCCAACCCAGCCGCCGGCGTGTCATCTGCAGGAGTCCTCCGCCATGCCAGCCCGTGCAGTGGGCGGACCGCACGGCGGTCAGGTCCTGCGTGGTGGTGAAGGCGCTACCCGCGACGCGGTGCTCTACTCAGGATCCCGTGAGGTCCGGCCACGCCGGCGGCGAACAGGCCGGGCGTTCAGCGCGTCAGCGATCTCGCCGGCCCCCGGTAGAGTCCGGGACGTGGGCCAGGAGCGGGACGGTAGCGGGGCGGTCTCAGTTGCCCGGGTGGAAGAGGCCGGGATCGGAGGGGATGTCAGGCCGCAGGTGCAGGCGCTGTTGCAGCACTGCTTCCCCGGATATCCCAGCCGGAGCTACTTCAAGCTTCTCCCTCACTTCCGTTATCTCGTGATGGCGGACGGAGCGCGTGGCGTGCTCAACGTCGCCTCGCTGATCGGCGGGACGGTCGAGCCGTGGCTGCTCGAGCGGGCCGCGGACGCCTCTCCGGACACGGTTGACGAGCTGGCCGAAGCCGGCCTGCTGATCCCCGAGGGGACGGCGCTGCGCTTCCGGCACGAGATCGGCCGCCGCGCGGTGGGAGAAGCGATTCCCGGGCACCGCGCCGGCCATCCATGCCCGCATCCTGACCGTGCTGCGCGACACCGGCTGCGGCGACCACGCGCGGCTGGCCTTCCACGCCGAGGCGGCCGGCGACCAGTCCGCGGCGCTGCACCACGCTACGCTGGCCGGCCACCAGGCGGTCGAGCTCGGGTCGCACCGTGAGGCAGCCGTGCAATACCAGCGGGCGCTGCGCTTCGCCGGCGACGAGCCTGCCCCGGCGCTCGCGGCCCGCTACGACGATCTGGCTGACGAGCTGCGCATGATCGACAGTCTCGACGACGCTGCGGACGCCCACCAGCGGGCCCTCGAGCTGTGGCGCGAGACCGGCGACCGGCTGCGTGAAGGGGACTGCCTGCGCCGGTTCTCCGGTGCCCTGTGGCGGCTCTGCCGGGGCCGCGAGGCGGCAGCCACTGCGGCTGACGCGCTGCGGACCCTGGAGCCACTCGGCCCGACGGTCGAGCTGGCCGACGCCTACGCCAGCGTGGCCGGCTTCGAGCTCACCGAGATGCGCTTCGCTGAGGCGATCACGCTCGCCCGGCGCTCCCGGGAGATCGCCGGGCAACTCGGCTCTTACCGGGTGCAGAGCGTGGCCCTCGTGTACGAGGCCCAGGCCGCCTGGTTCGCGAGGCAGGACTGGGAGGCGCTGCTCCGTGAGGCCCTGGCCGTGGCGCTCGACCACGGCGCGGTCTCGCAGGCGGGATTCGCTTACACCAACCTGCACGAGCTGAACGGCGCCTCCCGGCGGTACGCCGAGTCCGGGGGGTACTATCTCGACGGCGTCGCCTTCTGCGAGGAACACGATCTGGGCACCTACCTCAGCTGCCTGCAGGGCGTACGGACCGCGACGCTGGACCGGCTCGGCCGCTGGGACGAGGCGGTCACGCTGAGCGCGATAGCGCTGCGGCGGGTACTCGCCGCACCGGTCAACCGGATGATCCCGCTGGGGACGCTCGGCCGGATCCGGGCCCGCCGCGGCGAGCCGGGCGCCTGGGAGTACCTGGACCAGGCCATGGCGGTCGCGGACGGCACCGGCGAGCCCAACTACGTCGTGCCGGCGCGCCTCGGCCGGGCGGAAGCACACTGGCTCGCGGGTGACCCAGCGGCCGCCCGCCACGAAGCCGGCCTGGCCGGCCAGGCCGCGGACGGAACCGACCCCTGGCTGTCCGGCGAGACCGCCGCCTGGCTGCGCCGCACCGGGTCAGGCACGGGACCGCGGGCCGGGGTGGCCGAGCCTTACCAGCTCCAGCTCGACGGCGACTGGCGCAGCGCGGCCAAGCTCTGGGACGAGATGGGCTGCCCGTACGACGCCGTGCTCGCCCTGCTGGATGCCGCCGAGGAGGCCGCCCTGCGCCAGGCCCTGGATATCTGCCAGGACCTCGGCGCTGCCGCTACCGCCCGGCTCGTCCGGCGCGTCATGCGCAAGCAGGGCATCCGCTCGATCCCGGCCGGGCAGCGCGCCGTCACCCGCGAGCATCCCCTGGGCCTGACCCGCCGGGAGCGGGAAGTGCTCGACCTGATCTGCGCCGGGCGGACCAACGCGGAGATCGCCGCGCACCTGGTCATCTCGCCCAAGACGGTCGACCATCACGTCTCCGCCGTCCTGGCCAAGCTCGGCGTCCGCACCCGCCAGGCGGCCGCCGAAGCCGCGATGCCCGCCCCGCCCGGTCCCCCGCCCCGGTAATCGGGGCTACCGCCAGCGGCCAGGCTCGCTCTGTCAGTCGGTCCCGGTGAGGGTGCCCTCATCCGCCTCGCGGCGGAGCTGATCGCGGCGCTGCGGCGGTGCCCGGCCCGGGTCGGGGAGGCGGCTTCACCACACCCCCGGCACCAGCCGCTTGCGGCCCGCCGCGAACTGCTCGTACTCCTCCCCCAGCGAGTCCGTCAGCTGCCGTTCCTCGGCGTGTATGCGGACCGCCAGGCCCGCCCCGCCCAGGACCGCAACGGCCACCAGGCTCCACACGTCGGCACAGGCCAGCGCGATGCCGGCGAGCACGAGCCCGATTCCCGTGTACGAAGGATGGCGGACGAACCGGTACGGGCCGCCGGTCACCACCCGGTGCCCCGGCTGGACCTTGATCCAGTACTGGAAGAAGCGCCCGAGGGTGACGATCGACCAGGCGCGCAGCCCGATGCCGGCCGCGATCAGGATGATCCCGGTCACGAACGGCCACACCGGGCCCCCCGGCCACGGGAGCCCGCCACGGCGGCCGAGCACCTCCGCCGCGACGACGGCAGCCACCAGGCACGGGAGCAGGACGAACGCACTGCGATCGACGGCCGCGGGCCCACGGGACAGGAGGTGCTGGCGCACCCGCATGACGAACTCGAAGACCGCCCAGACCGCGATGGCGACGACGAACGCCACCTCGGCGGCGCCCTGCCGGAACACCAGTGGCGCAACCACCCTGCCAGTACACCACTCCCCCGCGGCCGTTCGGGAGCGACACACTTTTGGGCCCTTTTCGATGATCCGGCCCACGTCGGGTGTCAGGGATACAGTGACGTGATTGTGACTGATCTTGACGTGACCCGTGCGATGTGGACGCTGTTCGAGCCGGTCCACGCGGTGACCTACTTCGCCCCCGAGGCGCGTTCGGCGTTCGAGGAGGCGGGCCTGCGGGGGTTCTGGCGCTCGTACTTCGCGGGCCGGGCCGCCCCGCTGGGCCCGGTGAGCGCGGCGGTCGTCCGGGCCTCGTTGTTCAACTTCTCCCCCGCCATGGTCGCCCGGGCGATCCCCGCGGTCTGGGAGCTGATCTCGCCCGCCGAAGCCCTGCGGGTCCGCCAGGCCGGGGCGGTCAGCGCGCTGCGCGTCCTGCTCGGCGGGCTGGAATCGGAGGTGACGGCGGCCGCGGACCTGCTCGGGCGGGCGGCCGACGAAGCAGACTGCGCGGGCCGGGTGCTGGCGGCGGCCAACGCGGCGCTGCCGCCGCCGCAGGACGCGACCGGGCGGCTCTGGCAGGCGGCCACCGCGCTGCGCGAGCACCGCGGCGACGGGCACTTCGCGGCCATGGCCACCGCGGACATCGACGGCTGCGAGGTGCTGGTGCTGCGCTGCGGCCTGGACATGCGGCGCGAGGACCTGCAGCCCATCCGGGGCTGGACCGACGAGCAGTGGGACGCGGCGGCGGCGCGGCTGGCCGCCCGGGGCTGGATCGGCCCGGACGGCAAGCTCACCCCTGCGGGCCGGGACATTCACGCCACCCTGGAAATCGCCACCGACCAGGCGGCGGCCCGGCCCTGGACCCGCCTCGGCCCGGCGGCCGTGGCCCGCCTGGCCGAGGCCCTGCTCCCGGTCGCCCGGGCGTGCGCCCGGGTCGTCCCCTATCCCAGCCCCATCGGCGTGCCCGCACCCGGGACGGCAGTCACCCGGGCATGAGGGGGCACCGCGGAACCCCCGTTTAGCCCCATCGAGCTGCGGATATACCAAATCGCGGGGGGCTGTTGCCGTCGTGCCGCAAAACGGCCCGGAGGCGGGCAGGACGCGCCGCCGGAGCCGCCCACGACACGCGCCGATCGCTCGGGGGATCGCCATAGCCAAGACCACGCCGCAGCAGCCTGGACCGGCAGGCAGCGAGTCGCTGCGCGACCTCAAGCTCATCTGCCTGAGCAACCTGCTGGCCAGCACCGAGGAGCGTGTCTACTTCAAGGACCTGATGAGCCGGTTCCTGTTCGTCAGCGAAGCCTGGGTCCAGGCCGTCGCCCCGGGCCGGACCGCCGCGGAGCTGACCGGCAAGACCGATTTCGACGTGTTCACCGAGGAGCACGCCGCTTCGGCGTTCGCGGACGAGCAGGAGATCATCCGCACCGGTGAACCGATCGTCGGGCAGGTGGAACGCGAGACCTTCTCGGGCCGGTCGGACACCTGGGTGTCCACGACCAAGGTCCCGCTCCGCGACGACCACGGCGAGATCATCGGCACATTCGGGATCTCGCGCGACATCACCGCCCAGATCAGGGCCGAGAGCGCGCTGGCCCTGCAGGCCCAGGAGCTGGGCGCCCAGAACGAGCGGCTCCGCGAGCTGGACCGGATGAAGGACGAGTTCGTGGCCCTCGTGTCGCACGAGCTGCGGACCCCGCTGACCTCGATCATCGGGTATGTCCAGCTGCTGCGGGACGAGCGGGCCAGCGGGCTGGACACCGACCACTTCGCCGAGGTCATCGAGCGGAACGCGGAACGCCTGCTGCACCTGGTGGGTGATCTGCTGTTCCTGTCGCAGATGCAGTCGGGCCAGCTGGCCCTGGAGCTGCGCGAGACGGACCTGGCCGGCCTGGCCGGGCAGGCGGTGGAGGAGGGGCGGCCGGAGGCGGACCGCAAGCACATCGACCTGGTCCTGTCCGCGGCCCCGGTCCCGCGCTCCGCCGTCGACCCGACCCGCATCGCCCAGCTGCTCGGGAACCTCATCACCAACGCGGTGAAGTTCACCCCCGAAGGCGGGACGGTCGAGGTCGGCCTGGCCGCGGACGGCGGCGAGGCGGTGCTCAGCGTCGCCGACACCGGCATCGGCATCCCGGCCGCCGACCGGGAGCGGGTCTTCGAGCGGTTCTACCGCACCGAGACCGCCACCCGGCGGGTGATCCCGGGCAGCGGCCTCGGGCTGACCATCTCCCGGGCCATCGTCGACGCTCACCGGGGCACGATCACGGTGCGCAGCGACGGGAAGCACGGCAGCACGTTCACCGTGCGCCTGCCGCTGGCCTTAGCCAGCGCCTGGTGGTGCACTCACGTAGTCGAGTCACGGCCCGGAATCTGCGTGTCGAGAGGCCAGGCAGCCCATTCCGCGGTTGGTCAGTACATTGCCATCTCTCGTTAACCTTGCTGCCATCCACGGACGCGCCGCGTGGCCGCGGGATGGCCGGCGGTGAAGGGGTTCCGGGTGGCTCAGCCGAGCAGTGCGGACACCATATCGCCGGGCCCGGCGCCCGCCTGGACGGCCAGCGCGCCGTCGGCCGACCAGAGGCCGGAACGGCCGGCGCAGTCGGTGTAGCCGCCGCCGGTGGCCCCGGCGAAGCTCGAGATCGCGACCCAGACGCCGAGGCTGCCCGCGACCCGGCGGGCCCGCTCCGCCTGCAGGGTGCGCTCCTCCGCGGCCATCACGGTCCCGGCCACGTACGCGTCGATGCCGAGGGCGGCGGTGTCCACCTGGTGCTGGGGGACACTGACGTCCTTGCAGATGGCCAGGCCGAGCCGCCAGCCGTCCACCTCCAGCACGGCGGGCTTGTCGCCCGGGGCGAACCGCCCGGCCTCCGCCCCGGCAAGCCACAGCTTGCGGTAGGCCACGCTGATCCCGGTCTCGTCCACGGCCAGCATCGCGATGTGCGGGCGCCCGGCCTCGCCGGGCACCGGCGCGCCCGCCAGCGCGATCGACCCGGTCTCGGCGCACGCCTCGGCGAGCGGGCACAGCCGCGGATCGGCGGCCGTGAGGGCCGGCGCTCCCAGCTCGTATCCGGTCAGTGAGAGCTCGGGGAAGATCACGATCCGGGACGCGGCGGCGCGCACCGCGGCCGCGTGCGCCATCGCGTTCCGGGTCACGTCGTACGGCACGCACAGCGGCTGAGCGACCGCGACGCGAAGCGTTTCCCGCATGGGAACCCCCAGCTCAGGTGCGCGCGGCCCACCGATCCGCCCGCATAGGCTCCTATTTTCCCTTACTAACGAAAATCGCCGCCGGGCACGTGTCGATTTCGGCGCGCCCAGATCGTGTAGACGATGAGAAGCCGGCCGCCGCCGGCCGTGACCGAGGAGGAACCGATGCCGCAGTACCTGCTGAGCATGTACCAGCCCGATGGTGAGCCGCCGCCGCCGGAGGTGCTCGGCCCGATCATGGCGAAGGTCCAGTCCTGGAGGGAGGACCTGCAGGCCGCGGGATCCTGGGTCTTCACCGGGGGGCTCCACCCGGCCAGCACGGCCACCGTGGTCCGCTCCCAGCACGGTGACGTGGTCATGACCGACGGCCCGTTCGCCGAGGGCAAGGAGCACCTGGGCGGGTTCACCGTGATCAGCGTGCCCGACCTGGACGCCGCGCTGGAGTGGGGGCGGCGGATCGCCGAGATCACCGCCCTGCCCTGCGAGGTGTGGCCACTGCGGGGCACCGGCGGAGGCTGAGGCGGCCATGCCCACGACCGGGCCCGGCCCGGATATCGAGCGGGTGTTCCGTGAGGAGTACGGGCGGGCGGTGTCGGTCCTGGTCCGCGTGTTCGGCGACATCGACATCGCCGAGGACGCGGTCCAGGACGCCTTCGCCCGCGCCGCGGCCCGCTGGCCTGCCGGCGGCCTGCCGCCCAGCCCGGCCGGCTGGATCATCACCACCGCCCGGAATCAGGCCATCGACCGGCTGCGCCGCGAAGCGTCGCGGCCCGGCCGGCACGCCCAGGCCGCCCTGCTGCACGCCCGCCAGGAAGCAGCGGGCGCCGAACCCGCCGAGGAGGGGCCCGTGCGCGACGACCGGCTCCGGCTGCTGTTCACCTGCTGTCATCCCGCGCTCAGCCCGGCCGCCCAGATCGCGCTGACCCTCCGGCTGCTCGGCGGGCTGTCCACCCCGGAGATCGCGCACGCGTTCCTGGTCCCGGAGCCGACCATGGCCCAGCGCCTGGTCCGGGCCAAAGGCAAGATCCGTGACGCGCGGATCCCCTACCGCGTGCCGGGCGAGGCCGACCTGCCCGGCCGCCTGGCCGCCGTGCTGGCCGTGGTGTACCTCATCTTCAACGAGGGGTACACGGCGAGCGCCGGTGACCGGCTGACCCGCCCCGACCTGTGCGCCGAGGCGATCCGGCTCGGGCGGCTGCTGGCCACGCTGATGCCGGACGAGGCGGAAGTCCTGGGACTGCTCGCGCTGATGCTGCTGACCGAGTCCCGGCGGGCGGCCCGGGCCGCGCCCGACGGGAGCGTGGTGCTCCTGGCCGACCAGGACCGGGGCCGCTGGGACCCCGGGCTCATCGCCGAGGGGCAGGCCCTGGTCCGGCGGTGCCTGCGCCGCGGCCAGCCAGGCCCGTACCAGATCCAGGCGGCCATCAACGCGGTGCACGCTGACACCGCCGGTGCAGGCGCCCAGGCGACCGACTGGGGGCAGATCCTCCAGCTCTACGACCAGCTGCTGGCCGTGGCACCCAGCCCGGTGGTGGCGCTGAACCGTGCGGTCGCGCTGGCCGAGGTGGACGGGCCGGCCACCGCGCTCGCCGTCGTGGACGAGCTGGGCGCCGCAGCGGGCCAGGGCCCCGGGCCCAGCCTCGCTGGCTATCACGTGTACCACGCGATCCGCGCTGACCTGCTCCGCCGGATGGGCCGGGCCGGGGAGGCGGCCGCCGCCTACGATGCGGCCCTCGCCCGTACCGCCAACGCGGCCGAGCAGGACTTCCTC
Organism: uncultured Actinomycetes bacterium; assembly: GCA_963782185.1. Lineage (GTDB taxonomy): Bacteria > Actinomycetota > Actinomycetes > Streptosporangiales > Streptosporangiaceae > RYN-230. The sequence continues at coordinate 6,573 of CAWAJB010000005.1, read as the reverse complement.
CGCCGTCAGCGCGGCCAGCTCACCCCGCCGTCATAGTCCGCCAGCCTGCCGGCCAGACCGCCAGGTGCCAGGTGCCAGGTGCCGGGCTGTCGGGGTGCCGGGCCCGGGGGCGGGTGCCGGGGTGCCGGGCTGTCGGGGCCCGGGGGCGGGGGTGCGGCGGGCGAGGCTGGTTCGTGGACGGAAATGGCTGCCGGGACAGCCATTTCCGTCCACGAACAGACGCGTGAGGAAGCCGGGCGGGCATTCGTGGACGGAAAAGGTCGCGGGGGCAGCCATTTGCGTCCGCCAACGGTGGCTGGCGGCCCTCGCCCGCGTCACCTGGACCTCGGGATCGGCTGGGGGACCTGCGGGCCGGCTGCGTCGGGGGCGCCGGACAGGACCTTCGTGCAGCCCTGGCAGGCGGCCCGGCCGATGAAGTACGCCGGGATGGTCCGCGAGTCCGTGGGCGGGTTCGTGGGCAGCAGCAGCGGCGGGCGCGGGGCCTGGCTGAAGTTGAAGTCCTGGACCAGGTTGCCGAGGATCGGCGCGATCTCGCGGACGTCCGGCCGGCGATCCGGGCGGCCGTCGGTCGCGGGATTGAGCCGGGAACCGCTCAGGAAGTCGTCCTCGATGAACTTCAGGTAGGCGTCGCTGCTCAGCGTCTGGTGGTCGATGTACCCCTTCCGGGCGTAGGGAGAGATGACGAGGCCCGGCACGCGCAGGCCGTAGCCGTTCTGGTCCACCGCCGGCGGGACCACGTGGTCATAGAACCCGCCCCAGTCGTCCCAGGACAGGAAGACGGCGGTCGAGTCCCAGTCCGGGCCCTTCATCGCGGCGTTGATGAGTGCCGTCACGTAGGCCTGCCCCCGGTGGATGCCGGCCGGCGGGTGATCGCTGTCCGGCCCCGAGGGGACCACCCAGCTGACCGCGGGCAGGGTTCCCTTCTTGGCCGCGTGCACGTAGGCGCGGGTGGACTGGATGTTGTGCAGCTGGTGGTCGGCCTGGACGTCCCCGAACAGCGGCAGCGGGTTCCAGATCCCGGGGGTCTGGACGTTCTGCTTGACCGCGGCGCAGGTCTCGGCCGAGTCGTTCTCACAGTCGGGCTGCACCCCGGCCTGCACGTAGTAACGCCAGCTGATGTGGTTGGCGTACAGCAGCCAGGTGATGTCCGTCCAGGCCAGGTCGATACTGGTCTTGCCCTTGGCCAGCTCGGTGTCCACGGCCTTCTGGAACTTGTTGACCCCGTAGGGCCCGACGATGTCGTTGACGCAGCTCATCGGCGAGCGGTCCCGGCACTTGGCCGACCACGCCGAGACCATGTACAGGTGGTCAGGCAGCGACCACGACTTCACCGGCTCGAACATGTGATCCTGGAGCACGTAGTTCTGCGCGTACTTCCAGTAGTTCGGGATCTCCGCGGCGGTGTGGTACCCCATCACGTCCGGGGTGCGGGTCCCGGCGCAGGTGGGGTCGTTCGCCAGGTGGCAGGACGCCCGGGCCGCGTCCCGCTGCTGGATGAACCCGTTCATCTTGCCGTGGTTCACGTCGCCCACCGCGTTGCCCTCGCCGTGCGGGCCGCCGCCGTTGCGGTCCGCACGGTCGTGGTAGGGCCGGGTGCACCCGCCGGCCGGGTTGGGCACGCACACCGTGGGCGTCCCGTTCTTCATCGGGATGCCGTCCGCGCCGGGATAGGTGCCGAAGTAACTGTCGAACGAGCGGTTCTCCTGCATGATGATGATCACGTGCTTGATCTTGTGGATCCCCTCGGGAACCACGTACTCGCCCTTCGGGCCGCCCGTGACCTCCCTGACCGACGCGGTCCGGTCCGGGTGGCGGTCCGGGTGCCCGGATCTGGCCGGCTGGCCCGATGACGCGCACGCCGCCAGCAGTGCGGCCATGAGCAGGGCGGCCACGGCGTACCACGACGTGACGCGGACGCGCCTCTTTCCCATCCCGAGCCTCTCCTGAGTGCCGGAATCCAGGCGTCCGGCACGGAGCGCCCATTCGGCAGATAACTGCCCCCCGGTTGGCAAAAGTACCCGAACCCAGAAGCAACAGTGTGGGCGGCCGGCCCGAAACATGGGTGCGCTGGCAGGCTCAGCGGTGGAGGCTGCGGGAGGTTGCCGAGCGCCCCGATCGGCACGTACCCGTTGACGCACTCTCCCGGTTCAGCAGGCATGCTGGGCGGATGGGCGTGCGCAGCGTGGGCGTGGAAGAGGAGCTTCTGCTGGTGGAGCCCGGCACACGGCCCTGCACCACGCTGGACGAACTGGAGGGCGAGCTGCGCCGGGCCCGTGCCGCGGCCGCGGAGGCCGCCGGGCGGGTGGGTGTCCAGGTCGCGGCCCTGGGTACCTCGCCGGTGCCGGTCGAGCCCGAGAGTGTCGGCCAGCCCCGCTACCAGCGGATGACCGAGGCCTTCGGGCTGACCGCTCAGGAGCAGCTCACCTACGGCTGCCACGTGCATGTCCAGGTCGGCTCGGACGAGGAGGGCGTGGCTGTGCTGGACCGTATCCAGCCGTGGCTGGCCATGCTGCTGGCGCTGAGCCCCAACCCACCGTTCTGGCAGGGAGCAGACAGTTCCTACGCGAGCTTCCGGTACCAGGCCTGGGGCCGCTGGCCCTGCTCGGGACCGACGGAGTGGTTCGGGTCCGCGCAGGCCTACCAGGCCACCGTGGATCAGATGGTCCGCACCGGGACGCTGCTCGATACGGGGATGGTGTATTTCGACGCACGGCTGTCCCAGCGTTACCCGACGCTCGAGGTCCGCATCGCCGATGTGTGCCTCCGTCACGAGGACGCGGTCCTGATCGCCGCGCTGGTGCGGGGGCTCGTGGAGACCGAGGCGCGGGCGTGGCGGGAGGACACGGCCCCGCTCCGGCTGCGGCCCGAGCTGATCCGGCTCGCGTCATGGCGGGCCAGCCGGTCGGGCCTGGACGGCCCGCTGATCGACCCGTTCACCGGGCAGCCGGACCAGGCACGGCCGTGCTCGGGCTGCTGCTGGAGCACGTCAGGGACGCGCTGGCCGACGCGGGCGACCTCGCGGCGGTGACCGGGCTGGTGGCCGACCTGCGCCGGCGCGGCAGCGGGGGCCTCATTCCAGCGGGACGCGTTCCGCCTCACCGGCCTGCTGCGTGAGGTGGTGACCAGCGCGGCCCGGGGCGGTCACCGGATGATCCGTGCCGGTTGGGCCCGCGGCTCGCGGGTAGGCCGAAGGCCGTGAAATCAGCTGATGACGGCCCGAGGGTCCTGGTCGTCGGGGCCGGCTTCGCGGGCCTGTCCACGATGAGCAGGCTGGCCCGGGGCGGGTTCCGGGTCACGCTCGCGGACCGGCACATCTACAGCACGTTCCAGCCGCTGCTGTACCAGGTGGCCACGGCCGGGCTGGCCCCCAGCGACGTGGCCTACCCGCTGCGCGGCTTCGCGCACAAGTACGGGGCGCGGTTCCGGCACGGGGACCTGGCCAGCCTGGACACCGGCACCCGGGTCGCGGAATTCACGGACGGCGGCCGGATCGAGTACGACTACCTCATCCTGGCCACCGGGGTGACGGCCGGCTTCTACGGCATCACCGGGGCGGCGGAGCACAGCCACGCCCTGTACACGCTGCACGACGCGGTGACGATGCGCGAGCGCATCCTGGCCGGCCTGGAACAGCTCAGCCTCGACGGGGCCCGGGACGTGACGGTGACGATCGTGGGCGGCGGCGCGACCGGGGTGGAGCTGGCCGGAACGCTGGCGGAGCTGCGCAACATCGGCCTGCCCGCGTCGTACCCGGACATCCACCCGCGGTGCGTGCACATCCGGCTGGTGGAGATGGCCCCGTACCTGCTGGGGCCCTACGTGCCGCCGCTGCGCGAGTACGCGCGCCGGCAGCTGGTCAACCGCGGTGTGGACCTGCACCTGGACGCGAAGATCAGGGAGATCACCGGCAGCCGGATCATCCTGGACAGCGGGGAGGAGATCCCCAGCGACCTGACCGCGTGGGCGGCGGGCGTGGCCGGGCCGCCCGTGGTCGGCAAGTGGGGCCTGCCGCAGGGCAAGGGGGGACGGCTGCTGGTCGGCCCGGACCTGCGCGTGGAGGGCCAGGAGCGGATCTTCGCGACCGGCGACATCGCGCTGACCGGCGACGATCCGCTGCCGCAGCTCGCGCAGCCCGCCATCCAGATGGGGCGGCACGCCGCGGAGCAGATCCGGCGCCTGGAAGCCGGGCAGGCCACGGTGCCGTTCCGGTACCACGACAAGGGGACCATGGCCACGATCGGCAGCCGCTCGGCCGTGGTCCAGCTCGACCACGGGATACGGTTCCGCGGCACGATCGCCTGGCTGGCCTGGCTGGCCCTGCACCTGGTCACGCTGCTGGGCGGCCGGAACCGGATCAGCGCGCTGATCAACCTGTCCTACCGCTACCTCAGCTGGCGGCGCGGTGGCGGGATCATCGTCGGCGACGATCCGCCCGCCGTGAACGCCGAAGGCAACTGACGGGATCCGGGCGGGCGGCTGGCGGTCGGGGAGGGCGTTGGGGCTCGCGGCGCCGGACGCCCGGGAAGGCGGTCAGCCGGACGCCCGGGAAGGCGGTCAGCCGGACGCCCGGGAAGGCGGTCGAGCCGGACGCCCGGGAAGGCGGTCAGCCGGACGCCCGGGAAGGCGGCTAGGCGGTGACCACGCCGGGGACCCGGAGCACGTCGACGTCGTCCCCGGCCAGTTCCTCGAGCAGGTCCGCCAGCGCGTGCAGGCCGGGATCGGCCGGGAACACCACCGCGACCGCGTGGCCATGCCGGGCCTGCCCGAGCGCCTCGCGCCCGCGTGCCTCTTCCTGACCCGGATCAGCGCGGATCACCTGGGTGCCGACCCGGAGCAGGTCAGCCACCTGCTCCAGGACGGCCCCGGGGCCGGCCACCACGGAGGCCCGGCGCAACTCGCTGGTCGCGCGGGGGTGAGCAGGTCCCGGGGGCCTGGCCCGGTGCCGACCAGGGCGAGCCGTCCGCGCGGCCGGATCCGGGCTATCGCCACGCTCACGTCGCGTGACCCGCGCTCGGGCACCACCAGATGCGCCGCGCCGGCCAGGGCCACAGCCTCGGGCACGCTCAGCCGGGCAGGGGCGGCGATGCCCCCGCCTGCGGTTCCCGGCCTGGCCAGCTGCGCGGCCGGGTAGCTGGCCAGCGGCCAGCCGCGTTCCCGGGCGGCGGCGGCGAGCCCCGGCCGGGCGTCCTCGTCCTCACGCAGCGCGGCCAGGGTGGACACGCTGGCCGCGGAGAGCCCGGCCTCGCCCAGCGCCGCATCGGCGAGCCGCAGGACCTCGTCCGCGCCCGCCTCGTAGCTAGCCGTCACGCCCGTCAGGTGCACCCCGACCACCAGGGACGGGGGCCGCAGCACCGCGGTGCGCGGGTCGGACGCCACGACCCGGTCGGTGATCAGGATCCGGTACTCCCCCGTGTCACCCACGGTGGCCGGCAGCGGGGGCAGCGGCCAGGTCTCTGCCGATTCGAGCCGGACCTGCTCACCGTCCAGCAGCGCCCGGCTGACCGTGCCGATCGCGCCCTCGGTCGGCCAGCCCAGCGTGTCCAGCCCGGGCAGGCTGACCGCGTCCGTGGCCGTGGTGATCACCGCGTCCGCCCCGAACACCTCGGCGACGCGGGTCGCCAGCGCGTTCGCGCCTGCCGCGTGCCCGCCGACCACCGCGACCGCCCGGCGGCCCGATTCGTCCACGCAGACGACGGCGGGGTCGGTCCACTTGCTGTTCAGCAACGGGGCGATCAGCCGCACGGTGGCGCCGACCGCGAGGAAGCACACGAGCCCGTCGCACTGGGCCCAGGCCCGGGCGAGCGCCTGCCGGGCCGGGCCGTCGTACGTACGGGTCTGCCCGGGCCAGGCGGCGGCCAGACGTTCCGCGGCTGCGCGACCTCCCCCGGTCACCGCAATCAGGCCAATCACCGGCATCTCCGAAACTTACCGCAGCCTCATGTGCAGGCAGATCGTCGTGCCGTCGGTGCTGGTGCGCAACTCGACCAGATCGCACACCTGGTTGACGAGCCACAGGCCCTGGCCGCCGGGCAGGTCACCGGCGGGCACCCGGTAGCTGGCCAGCCGGTCGGCGATGACGCCGCTGTCCTGGATCAGGCACAGGATCTCTTCCTCGTCATGCCACAGGTGCAGGGTCCCTCCCGCCTTGGTGTGCCGCAGCGTGTGGCCGCCACCTTGCTGGCCGCCAGCACCAGGTCGGTGATGCGCCGGGCAGGCAGCCGGGCGCTGCGCGCGCACCGGGCCACCAGGGCTCGCAATGGCCGCAGGTCGCGCTGGTAACTCAGGCGTTCCGCGGTCGCGGGCGGCCCGGCCAGCGGGCGGTCACAGCCGGGTGGCAGCCGTCCGGGCCGAGATAACAGGAGCTGGCCTGCTCCTCCCCGCGGCAGAGCAGGACGGGATGCGCGCTGCTCGCGTCGTCCAGGACCCAGGAGGCCAGTCCCGCATGGTCGTACAGGCAGACCATGGTGGCCGGGGTCCCGGAGAACGCCGTGTTGATGAGGGCCTCGTAATGCACCGCCTCGCATAGCTCGGCGGCGGAGCGCTCCGGCCGGACCGGCTCGCTGAGATACCGGA
>CAWAJB010000004.1:0-96113 GCA_963782185.1 uncultured Actinomycetes bacterium | reverse complement strand
GTCGCTGCCCAACCGGACGCTACCGTAGGCGCCCTATCCTGTGCCATTAGGTACCAATTGTCATCGCGCTTCACGGGAATTGCCTGCCCGTCTACTGCGCAGGGGCTGGTTCAGTGCCGGGCTACCCCGGCCCGGTCCTGGGGGCCGCCATCGAGCCGGGGTGCCAGGTCAAGAACGGGGACAGACCTGGGGCACGGCATCAGTCCGTCCGGTCAGCGGTTGGCCACAGCCCGGGCGAGCCGGCGGATGATCTCGATCAGGACCGGCCGCGGGGTGGCGAAGTTGAGCCGCACATGCCCCGCGCCCGCCTCCCCGAACGCCGGGCCGTCGTTGACCATACCCAGGCCTTGTCCAGGAAGAACTCGCCGGGGTTGTCACCGAGGTCCAGGTCACGGCAGTCCAGCCAGGCCAGGTAGGTGCCCTCCGGGGGTTGGTACCGGATGTCGGGCAGGTACTCGGCGAGCAGGTTACCGAGCATCACCCGGCTGCTGTCCAGGTAGTCCAGCACCCCGGCGAGCCAGGCCTGGCCGCGGTGAACGCCGCGATGTTGGCGTGCACGCCGGGCGTGCTCGCGCCGTGCTCTATCAGCCCGCCCGCGCCCAGAGTCCGGCGTCCGCGTCGTTGCTGAGGATCAGCTGGGCGCACTTGAGGCCGGGGACGTTCCAGCCCTTGGATGCCGAGGTTGCGGTGAGGGTGTGCCCGGCCGTGGCGTCGCTGAGCGAGGCGTACGGCACGTGGGGGTGGCCCGGGTAGGTGAGTGGCGCGTGGATCTCGTCGGCGAACACATGGCCGCCGTGCCGCTCGATCACCTCGCTGACCCCAGCCAGTTCCGCCCGCGTGTACACCCGGCCCACCGGGTTGCAGGGGTTGCACAGGATGAGCAGATGGCCCCCGGCGCGGAAGGCCGCGTCGATGCCGTCCAGGTCGAGGGCCGCCCGTCCCCCCGCCGTGGTCATCGGCACCTGGATGATCTCCCGGCCCAGCAGCGGCGGCACGCTCAGGAACGGCATGTAGGCCGGGGTCGGCAGGATCACCGGGCTGCCCGGGCGCGAAAACAGAGTGATCGCCGCTTCCAGGCCCTTGATGACGTCGGGCAGGGGGCGGATCCGGTCCGGGTCCACGGCCCAGCCGTGACGGGTAGCCAGCCACGCCGCGGCGGCCTCGGCCATCTGCCGCGCCGCGTGGGGGGTGAGATACCCGAAGTCCTGCCGCGCGATGACCTCGCGCAGCGCCATCTCGACCTCGGGGGCGGTGCCGAAATCCATTTCGGCGACGAACGCGCCGAGTATATCCGGGCCGGCGTAGGTCCATTTGAGGCCGCCCCGTCGGCGCAGTTCGGCGACGGTGATGCGGTCGAGCGACTCGGCCAGCGTGGTCATCGGGGCCCGGCCGGTGCCGCCAGCAGGCGCCGCGGTGCGGGACGATGCTCCGAGCGCGGCGCCACCACGAGTTCCACGTGGCGGCGGACCGACACGCCGGACCGCGGGTCGCCCCGGACGATGAGGTCCGCGCAGTTGCCTGTCCCCGCATCGGTGCCCGCGATGCTCTGCGCGCCACCCGAGTACAGTCCCATGATCACCTTTTCCAGCGCGTCCCCTCGGTGATGAAGCCGCCGGTGGACATCACCTTGACAAAGCCGGCCCATCTTGTGGTGCAGCCGCGCCATCCGGCGCAACTCGTCCGGGCCGTCACGCTCCCCGCCCATGAGCCAGCAGGCCGGCGTGCGGGACCAGCTCGCTGCCCGCGCCGGTGAGCAGCGCGCCCGTCTGGTAAGGGCGCATGGCCAACCCCTCTGGCTGCCAGCGGTGAGCGTGGCCGGAATTCGGCAGACGAAATGCTCAGCTGGCACCGACGCTAAGACGGAGGGCATCTCCGGTCAATGGGGGTTCCCGAGGCGGGACCCGCCGGTAATGCGCCTCCGTTATCTGGCGGTAACACCCGGGGCCGGCGGCCGCTCAGGAAAAGAAGCGATCAGCGAGCATTTGGTAGCATCACGACCTGCCTACCAGGGTGGCGTGGCTCCGTGTTCAGCCCGGCCGGAGCCGGCCAGCCCAGGGGAGTGATCGGCATGAGCACGCAGCCAGCCCCGGTCGCGGACGTGGCGGACCAGCGGGCCAGCCTGTTCACCCCCGGGCCCCGGCTGGGCTGGGTGTTCCGAGACCGCCGCCAGCTCGCCGAGCCGTTTCCCGAGCCCCGGCCCGACTTCGACGCCATGCGGGCCTCCGCGGGGCAGCAGGCCGAGTCGGCCGAGAAGGCGTACCGGAAGATCCGCAAGTTCCTCGGGATCCCGAGCACCCTGCTGTTCGTCGTGCTGCTGCTGGCCAACGGCTGCGCCGCCAACATCAGCGGCAGCGGGCCGCCGGTGGTCAGCGACCTGATCGTCCTGGTCATCTGCGGCCCGGGCATGACGCTCACGTTCCTGCGGTGGCGGAAGGCACGCCAGGCCGCCGCCGCGGTGACGCGCGTTCCTGACGAGCACCAGCGGGCGGCCGCGGCCTGGCAGCAGCGCGAGGAGGCCTGGCAGCGGGCCGAGCTGGGCCGGCTGGACCACGTGGACGAGTGGGGCAGCGCGGAGGTCTCCGCCGCAGCGCCGCGGGTCAACGTGTTCGGCGGGAGCCTGCGCGGCTGGCAGGCCCTGCTCACCACGCACGGGACCTCGCAGCTGGCCAGCCAGCCCGTGCTGGCCGTTGACCTGACCGGCGAGGTCGTCGGCCAGGAGCTCACCGACACCGCCCGCGCCGCGGGCGTGCCGGTCGCGGTGTGGCTGCTGCCCGCTCAGCTGGGCGCCTCCGGCGTTCTCGCCGGGCTGTCCGCGGCCCAGTTCGCCGACGCCCTGGCCGAGGCGGTGCACACCGATGGCACGGCCGGTGCGGCGCGCGCCGAGCGCGCCGTGGACACCCGGGTCCTGGAACAGCTGCACGGAGCCCTCGCCGGTAACGTGACGCCGGCCCGGCTGTCCGCGGCGGTCCGGGCCGCCCTCGGTCATGACGACCGTCCTGCCGTGCTCAGTCCCGGCGAGAAGGCGCTGATCTCCTCGGAGCTGTTCCCGGCGGAATACCGGCGTCAGATCGAGCCGAATTTAGTGCGGATCGAGGCCTTCCTGACCGCGCTCGCCCAGCACACGGAGCGGCCCGGCCAGCCTCCGGTCGCCCCCGAGCCGCCGGCCTACTACACCTGCCTTGCCCTGGAGCCCGCAGCCCGGAGCGCCCGCGCCGAGGTCCTGGCGGCACTGGCGGTCCAGTGGCTGACCGTCCAGGTGACCAGCAGCAACGACCCCGCCCCGGCCGTCATCATCGCCGGTGCCGACGAGATCAGCCGGCCGCATCTGGAGCGGCTGGCCGGTGCGTGCGAGCGGCGTGGCGTGCCGCTGACGCTGCTGTTCCGTCATCTGCGCGACACCGGGCTCAGCATGCTGGGCGGGGGGGCCGCCGCATTCATGCGGCTGGGTCACCACGGCGAGGCCGAGCAGGCCGCCGCGTACATCGGCAGGCAGCACCGCTTCGTGCTCTCCAATGTCACCGCCTCCCTGGGGGGCAGCGACACGCACACGATTACCGAGACCGAGGGCCAGACCGTCACCGACACCATCCACATCACCGGCCAGGAGGGCTGGAAGGCCCGCGTCCCGTGGCGGGGCCTGCGGGACCCGGGTCACGGTGAGTCCCGGCGTCCTTCCCGCAGCCGGTCCGTGGCCCGGAACTGGTCTACCGCCCGGTCGTGGGCCGAGAGCACCAACTGGAGCAACGCCGCGGCCAGCCAGCGGGTCTACGAGTACGCGGTCGAGCCCGCGGTATTGCAGAATCTGCCCGACCAGGCACTGCTGCTGGTCACCCGGGGTCCCGGCGGCCCGGTGCTGAGGTCCGTGGAATGCGACCCGGCTATCGTCACCTTGCCCCGGGTCAGTGTCAGGCCACTGCCCGACCCGGCCGACGTGCGGCCGGCCGCGCAGGGCACCGGGACGCGGCCCGAGCCGGGGCGGGCGCAGCTGCCCGGCCGGGGCGCCACCCTGGATCAGGCTGGCCCGGATTCACCCGACCTAGGAGTGAAATGGACCCGATCACGCTCATCGTGACCGCGCTGACGGCCGGAGCCAGGGCCACCCGCCAGAACAGGGCGCCGGCGCTGGTCAGCCCCCAGCTGACCGGACCAGGCGGCGCCCGCTCCCCACGCGCCCGCGGGCGCCGCCCGGCTATCCCCTTCAGGCGGTGTGCCGGGTGAGGAACACGTCCGCCTGCTCTGCGGCCCAGTACAGGCGGCGCCGGTGGAGTCCGCCTGCAGAACCTGTGCAGGAGATGTGGAGCCCCGGGAGCCGCCGGCGGGACACCGATCACGGACAGGGTCAGGATGGGGAGCCGGGCGGGTGCCGCGACGGGCGCGAGCCCGCCGGCGAAGCCGCCGGGCCACCTCGATCACGCCGCTGACCGCCACGGTGATACCCAGGCCGACCAGCAGCCCGGCCCAGGGCCGTCCCTCGAAGGTCTGGCCGCCGAGCCGGCCGATAAAGAACGCGTAGCTCGCCCACAAGACACCGGCGAGGCCGGTACCCAGGATGAAACTGCGCCGCGGGTAGCCGATGAGCCCGCAGGTGAGCGTGACCGCGGTCCGGCCGCCCGGAATGAACCGGCAGCCGACGATGATCCGGATGCCGTACTTCTCCAGGGAGCGCTGGGCCCATGCGCGGCGGAGCGCGCCCCGCTCGCCCGCGAAGATCCGCCGGCTGACGGCCGGCCCGAACCGGCGGCCGAGCAGGTAAGCGGCGTTGTCGCCGAGGAACGCGCCCGCAGCGGCCAGCCCGACCAGCACCGCGATACGCGGGTCGGCGCTTCCCGCGGTCGCGACGCCCAGGGCGATCACCGCGGTCTCGCTGGGCAGGAGCGGGATCAGCGCGTCGAGTGCGGGGACGAGGACTGCGATCAGGTAGGAAGCCGGGGAGCCGACGTCCAGCTGGGCCAGGTCGATCACCAGCGTCCTCCGCGGCGCCGGGAACTCAGGACCCGGACCAGCACGACGGCCAGGGTCGCGGCGAACACGATCCACGGCGCGATCACGATCAGGTCACTGCCGGTCATTCCACCAGTGCAGCCGGCGGCGGTGCCGGGCAGGTGAAGCTGTTGTGGCGACGATGTGGAGACGGACGGAACCCGCGCGTTCGCGGGTGGCGTCCCGGGTACCACTTCGGTGCTGCGAGATCATGGGATCAGGGCGCGGTGCGCGGCTGGTAATCCGGCCGGTGGCCCGGCGGCGGGCGGAAGAGACGGGTGAGCAGCGATGACAGCGACGGTGCTGGTCGTGGAGGACGAGCGGAAGCTGCGCGAGCTGGTCCGCTCGTACCTGGAGCGGGCCGGGTTCACGGTGCTGAGCACCGACTCCGGCGCCGAGGCGCTCACGCTGGCCGGATCGGCCTCCCCGGACCTGGTGATCCTCGACCTCGGCCTGCCGGACGTGGCCGGCGAGACCGTCGCCCGCGAGCTGCGTGCCGCCGGGCCCACGCCGATCCTGATGCTGACCGCCAGGAGCACCGAAGAGGACCGGATCCACGGCCTGGAACTGGGCGCCGACGACTACGTGACCAAGCCGTTCAGCCCACGGGAACTGGTGCTGCGGGTCCAGGCTGTGCTGCGCCGCAGCGGCGCGGTCGCGGCGCAGGGCGCGGCCAGCTACGGCGGCGGAGAGCTGCTCATCGACGAACCGCAGCGCCAGGCCACGGTGCGGGGCGCCGTCCTCGGCCTGACCCCGACCGAGTGGGGTGTCCTGGTGGCGCTGGCCACCGTCCCAGGCCGCGTGTACTCCCGGTTCGAGCTGATCAACCGGGTGCGGGGGTATGAGTTCGAGGGCTATGAGCGCACCGTTGACTCGCACGTGAAGAACCTGCGCCGCAAGATCGAGGAGGACCCGGCCAGCCCGCGGATCGTCCAGACCGTGCTGGGTGGCGGTTACCGGCTGGGCCTGCCCCGGGATGGCTGACAATTCCATCCCGGCGTCCGGTGCCGCGGCCCCGGACAACCCGGCCAGCAGCGGTACCCCGGCCAGCAGCGGTACCCCGGCCCGCAGCGGCGCCATCGGCCTGCGCCTGGCGCTGGCGTTCCTGGGCGTGGCGCTGGTGGCGATCGCCCTGCTCGCCGGCCTGACCGCAGTCTTCTCTGCCGCGGACGTCTCGTCCCTCGCCGCGCGGGAACAGGCCCAGCTGGCCAGCGCGGTCGCGGTGGCCGCAGGCGCGGCCTGGGACCGGACGAACAGCTGGGCGGGGGCAGAAGTGGGGCCAGTACTGGATCTGGCCGCCCGGACCGGCGCGGACGCCCAGATCCGGAACGCGGCGGGCCGGCCCGTGGCCTCCTCGCGCGGTTTCGCGGGTCACCCCGGTACCCAGCTCAGCGCGCCGGTCGTGGTGCGGGGCCATCCGGTCGGCACAGCCGTGGTCAGGTTCAGCGGATCAGGCCTGGGCGGGGCGGAGCACACCCTGCGCACCGCGCTGCTGCGGGCTATCGCCGGGGCCGCCGGGCTGGCCGCGCTGCTGGCGCTGGTGGTGGGCCTGGCCGTGGCGAGGCGGATCACCCGCCCGGTGGAGCGGATGATCACCGTGACCCGGGCCATGGGCGGCGGGGACCGCGCGGCCCGGGTCGGACCGGTCACGGCCCCCGGGGAGCTGCGCGAACTGGCCACTGCGTTCGACCAGATGGCCGACACCCTGGACCGGCAGGAGCAGCTGCGCCGCGACCTGGTCGCCGACGTGGCCCACGAGCTGCGCACCCCGGTCGCGATCCTCCAGGCCGGCCACGAAGCCCTGCTGGACGGCGTGGTCGAGGCGACCCCGGACCAGCTGACCTCGCTGCGCGACGAGGTGCTCCGGCTGGCGCGCATGGTGGACGACCTGCAGACGCTCGCGGCGGCCGATGCGGCCACGCTGCGTCTGTCGCTGCGCCGCTGCGACCTGGCCGAGGTGGCCGCGGCCGCCGTGGACAGCCTGGCCGGGCGGTTCGAGGCGGGCGGCCTCACCGTCGAGCGGCAGCTCACTCCCGCCTGGGTCCTGGCCGATCCTCGCTGGCTGCACCAGGTGATCACGAACCTGCTCACGAACGCGCTGAAGTTCACCCTCCCGGGCGGCCGGGTCACGGTCCGGGCCGAGGCCAGTGGGGGGTCCGCGGTGCTCCGCGTGACCGACACCGGCGCTGGGATCCCCGCGGGCGAGCTGCCGCACATCTTCGAACGGTTCTGGCGGGGCCGGCAGGCGGCCCAGACCTCCGGCAGCGGTATCGGCCTGGCGGTGGCGGCCGAGCTGGCCCGGGCCCACGGCGGCCAGCTGGCCGCCGGCAGCCAGCCCGGGCGCGGCACCGAGATGACGCTCACGCTGCCCGCGGCCTGAGCAGCCGCCTGGACGTTTTCTTCACCCCGTCACCACACCAGCCGCACAACCTCTGCATCCGGCGCCCGTTAGCTGGGCTCGCCGCCCTGATCCGACGGCCCCCCGAGGCGCGGATCAGGGCGGCCCACCCGCTGCGGTGCTGGCGACCCGCGGCACCGGGAAGAGGAGAGGACATGACCGCCGCGACCGAGGACCTGCTCACCGCGACCGGCACAGGGCTGGCTGACCTGGTGCGGACCCACCGCATCTTCATCCGGGCGTCATCCCTGGAGATCTGGGATGCCCTAACCCGGCCGGGCTGGACCCAGCAGTACGGCTACCGGGCTCCCGCGCAGTACGAATTGCAGCCTGGCGGCGCGTACCGGGCCTTCGCCAGCGTGACCATGAAGATGCACGGCATCGACGGCGTGGTCTTCGACGGCGTGGTCCTTGAGGCGGAGCCGCCGCGGCGGCTCGTGCAGACCTGGCACGTGCTGTTCGACCCTGATGCCCGGTCCGAGGCCGACACCCAGCTGACCTGGGAGATAGAGGAGGGGTACGGCGGCGTGAGCACGCTGACGCTCACTCACGACCTGGCGGGCGCGCCGCATACGGCGGCGCTGGCCGACGGGCGGCATGCGGTCGCGGGCGGCGGCTGGGCCTGGATCCTCAGCGACCTGAAGACGCTGCTGGAGACCGGTCGCCCGCTGGCCGCCTGACCGGCCGGGCAGGACCGGTCCGTCATGGCGTGGTTCCTGATCGTGGCCGCCGGGCTGTTCGAGACGGGTTTCGCCGTGCTGCTCAAGCAGAGTGCGCACTTCACCCGCCTGTGGCCCACGGTGGGCTTCGCGGCCTGCGCACTGATCAGCTTCGGCCTGCTCAGCCTGGCTCTGCGCCGGCTGGAGGTGGGCCCCGCCTACGCGGTCTGGACCGGTATCGGGGCGGCCTGGCACGGCCGTGATAGGGATGATCGTCCTGGGTGACTCCGTGTCAACCGCCAAGCTGGTGTCGATCGGGCTGATCCTGGCCGGCGTGATCGGCCTCAATCTGTCCGGCGTCACCCCCTGACTTCTCCTCGCCACCCGCATCACCGGGGACACCCGGGGATGGCGCCTGAGCTGGCCCGGGGCGGTAGGTGCGCCGGAACTGCTCGTCGGAGACCGGCCAGCGTTCTCCCCGGCTGCCTTCCACCACCCAGTCCCCGGGCTGAGCGACCGCCCGTCCTTCCATCGTCCGCAGAACCACGGCCTCACTGACCTGCCAGGCGCGGAACGTGCCAGTCCGCCGCCAGGAATCACCGCCCAGCGGCGCGTGGCTGTCCCGGAAGGCCAGGTCGTGCACGGTCCGCTCGTCGCCCGCGTCGTCAATAACCCGCCAGTCCCCGGCGTCACCCTCCAATTCGTCTCCGGATCGCCGCGTCCAGGGGCGGCGGGCATGGAGGCGCCGCGCCCGCACCGTCCCGATGCGCTCGAAGTCGGCCGCACCGGCCGGGCCGCCGGGCGGCACCACCGGCATGAAGCCCACGTCCTCGAGCTGCGCGAGCTGGAATCGCAGGTCGTCGATGGCCCGGCGGCGGTCGGCCGCGGGAAGCTCGGCCCAGGGCACCACGCGGCTGTTGACGAGCGGGCCCGTGCCGTCTGCGGGGGTGCCGTCCGCCTGCCTCCTGGCCGACCAGCCGGCGGTGCGCCGCCGCCGGTACCAGCGGGAGTGCTCGGCCCGGGCGACCGCTTCCAGGTCCCGGTGGCTGAGTTCGACGAAACTGCCAGGCGCGACGGCGCGGCCGGGGACCCAGCGCCGGCCAAGGCTGACCACCGCGGTCATGATGCTGCGGATCTGGAGGATGTTGTCCTGGCGGATGAACTCGTCCAGCCGTTCCCAGGGCCGGCTGGTGAGCGTCCTGGGGTTCCCGGGCGCCGGCGGGTGACTGAGCCGGTAGCACTCGTGCCAGTGGCGCGCCACCCTGGTCCAGGTGTCCTCGGGCACCTTCCCGTCCACCAGCAGCGCCCGCTGGAACGGGTGCAGCAGGTCGAAGATCGCGCCGGTCGTGCCCGCGCCCGCGGAGGTCTGCACGAAGACGGGGATACCCGGGTGGAGCCGGGCCACCCGCCCGGCCTCGTGCAGGCCGCGTTCGCCCAGCGTCTCGGCCACGACCACGGTGGTCCCGGCCGCGGCCGGGGCGGGCATGGCGTCCAGCATGGCGAGCAGCCCGTCGAGCCAGGAGCGTGGTTCGGCGCGCACGTCGCCCAGCGCGCGGACCTCGGACGGCGGTGAGGTGGCGAGGTACTCGCGGCGCAGGTCCTCGGCGCGGCAGTCCAGCAGCAGCACATGCGGCAGCGGCAGCGATGCGGGCCCCTGATGATCAGCCCCGGCCCGGGCCGCGGCTTCGGCGAGCTCCTGCCGTTCCCAGGCCCGCCGGGCCAGTTCGCGGAGGATGGCCAGGGCCAGCGTGCTGTCCCCGCACAGCAGCAACTGCTTCGCCTGGGTGCGGAAGACCTGGTCGAGCAGGCCGGAGGCGGTCGATTCGCAGGCGCTGAGGGCATCTTCGAACCAGCGGTCCGACCGGCCCGCGTGCCAGCTTCGCCAGTGATCGGCGTGCCGGGGATCGTCGATGCGGGCGACCAGATGCGGCTGGCGGTCCGGGTGGGCTTGGTAGCGGTGCAGGACGGTCCTCGCCGCGGCGAGGACCGCCTCATTCTCCGCAACGTCGCCCCGTAGTGCATACAAGCGCCGCAGCGCGCAGCCTCGCCGGCCCGCGATCACCGGCAGGAGCACCTTCGGGGACGACGGGCTCCCGATCATGACGTGGACTCCGGTGGCGCGGGCCTCATCCAGCAGCGGATGGCTGGCGTCGGGCTCGATCACGACGATGCTTCCGGGCCGGAAGGTGTGCGAGAGCTGCTGCAGCATGGGGATCGTCATGGCGTCCAGCCCGGTCAGGATGGTCGCGTCCCGGACCAGCCGGGCCCGCATCCGGTCCATCGGCTGGCGCCACAGGACCGTCGCCACGGTCAGCGCCCCGGTCAGCGTCGCCCCCAGGCAGACCGGGCCGCCGACCTGGTAAGCCAGCGGCAGGGGCAGCCGGCAGGCGCCCAGGGGAAAGGAGGGCGGGTTGCCCACGTACATATCGAGCACCCAGCCGGCCACGGCGCCCGGCGTCTGGCCGACCCGGCACGTGGCCAGCGAAGCCGAGCTGAGAACTCCCCCGATCGCCACCATCGCCACGACCGTGGTGATGGTCACGACCTGCGGGGTCAGCCGCCGCGGGTACCAGTAGCACAGCAGCGCCGCCAGCCACAGCCCCACGAAGACCAGCGGTCCCGGGAGATAGCCGGGGCGGAGCCAGACCCGCCACCACGCCTGGGTCTGGTAGAGCCAGTGCCGGTCAGCGGCCGAGACCCAGGCCCCCCACGCGAGGTATCCCGTCACAACGCTGCCGAGAAGGGCCGGCACCACCCACGCGACCTTCCAGGCCACTGCGGACTCGGCCGGCTGTGTCGCAGATCCCCGCGTCCCCATCCACTGTCGTGGCACCATCAATGTTGGCCCGTCCAGACCGAATAGTCTTCTACCGTCACGGTGCCACAGGACTGCGCGAGCGCCTAGCCGCAGGATCGGAGGCCTCACCTGGTTTCTTGTTGGGTAGGAACGGCAGACTCAGCCACGGTGGCAGCTACTACCCGAGTCGCCCCTTACCCGCTGCGGTGCGTAACATTTCCAGTGGAGGCGGATGGATTGCTGTGTGCCGAAGCCGTTCATGTCTCATACTTAGCCAGACCTCCTATGCAACGAGTGTCATCGACTCATTGGGATTGAGAATCAAAACTCGGTCTGGGCATCCTGATGACCCGCCATCTGCTGCCTGAAAAAAGGCCAGTGGTAAGCTCTCAAGAGGCAACCTTCCACTTTGCCAAAGAACATAAAAACACTTTAACGGATATCTGTGCGGTACCTACAGGACTCCCTGTAGCCTAGATTGGTTGACGCACTATGCAGACTACTGACGGTACGAGAATGGATGTTCCGTCTCAGTTGGCAGATCTCCGCGAGATACCTCTGCAGGAGATGCCCGCTCTGGCACCGGTGACCCTCGATCAGGTGGTGCAGCGCGTGCTTCCCGGGTCCACGGCCTCCGCGACGTGCGGCGCGGCCTTCAGTTCCGCCATCTGAGCCCGGAGGGTTGGCATGGGCAGCGCGCCCGTTCCGCTGAGCCAGTTCGTCCTGAAGGTCCACAGTCGCTGCGATCTCGCCTGCGACCATTGCTACGTCTATGAGGCCGCTGACCAGAGCTGGCGTAGCCGGCCCACTGTCATCGCGGACGACGTCGTCTCGCAGACGGCCCAGCGCATCGCGGAGCACGCGGCTGCCCACCGGCTGCCCGCCGTCCAGGTGGTACTGCATGGCGGGGAGCCTCTGCTCGCTGGCCTCGCCCGGCTTGGCCGGATCGCCGCGGAGCTCCGTTCGGCGTTGAACGGTACCTGCCGCCTGGATCTGAGGATCCACACCAATGGTGTCCTGCTCAACGAGCAGTTCTGCGAGCTTTTCGCCGAGAATGGCGTCAAGGTCGGTATCTCTGTAGACGGGGACCGGGCCGCCAACGACCGCCACCGCCGCTACGCAGACGGGCGCAGCAGCTACGACAAGGTCATCCGGGCTATCAGGCTGCTGCGGGACAGCCGTTTCCGGCCGCTGTACGCCGGCCTGCTGTGCACGATCGACGTGGCCAATGATCCGCTGGTGGCCTACGACTCGTTAATGGATCTGCGGCCCCCCCGGATCGATTTCCTCCTGCCGCACGCGACGTGGGTTCACCCGCCGGTACGCACGCCCGCCTCGGACAGTGAATACGCTGACTGGCTGATCGCTATCTTTGATCGCTGGCTGGCGGACGGCTGTCCTACGCGAATCCGGACCTTCGATTCCATCCTGTCCACGTTGCGGGGCGGGTCCAGCTATACCGAGGCCCTCGGTCTCGACCCCGTCGCCCTCGCGGTGGTCGAGACCGATGGCAGCTACGAGCAGGTCGATTCGCTGAAGGCGGCGTTCGACGGGGCGCCGGAAACCGGGATGAACGTCTTCGAGCACCCTGTTGACGCCGTCGCCCGGCACCCGGGAATCGTGGCGCGGCAGCAGGGAGTAACCGCCCTCTCGCGGGCCTGCCGGGAGTGCCCGGTGGTGAGCAGCTGCGGCGGAGGGCTGTACACCCACCGCTACCGGGTGCAGAACGGCTTCGACAACCCGTCGGTCTACTGCCCTGACCTGCTGGCGCTGATCTCCCACGTGAGCCGCGCCCGCCCCGCGGAAGCCACGGGCGTGGCCGGGACCAGTGTCCACTCGATGAGCGAGCGGGACCTCCGCACCCTGGCCTCGGGAGCCGGTGACGCCATAGCCGTGGCCCGGCTCATCGAGGGCCAGCGCAGCGTGATGCGCGGCCTGCTGGGCGCGGTCTACCAGGCGGGGACCGGCTCGCGGGTGGTCTCCGCCGGGGTCCAGGATGAACTGCGGACCGCCTGGGATCTGCTTTCCACCCTCGACCGGGAGCAGCCCGTCGCCCTGGAAGCCGTCCTAGGCCACCCGTACCTGCGGGTCTGGGCCGTGCACTGCCTGGAGCAGCTAAACCTGGCCGGGGATGGCCCGCCCGCTAAGGACCGGGATGTCGAGGATGCCCTGGGCTACCTGGGGGCCGTCGCAGCCGTGGCGGCGGCTCACGCCGGGATGAGGACGCTGGTCAGCATCCCGGTCATCGAGGAGGCCGTCCACCTGCCCACGCTCGGCCGGCTCTTCCTGGGCCCGCAGGAGGAGGCCGGGCGGGCCGGGGCCCGCCCAGCCGCCGCTCGCGTCAGCGTGATCAGCAATGCCGTCATCATCAGGGTCGGCGAATCCTGCTGGACGCTGGACCGCTCCGCCCTGCTGGCAGGAATGGGCCACGCCGATGCTGCGCCCGGCAATAGCAGGTCAGGTGAATGGCAGCCGGTGCGACTACTGCGCACGGGCAGCCTGCGGGTGGCTCTCGACGACACGGACCTCTACCGGGACTGCGGGCGATGGCCCGCCGCACCCCGACTGCCCGAGGCCGAGGCGGCCGCGTGGGAGCGCGAGTTCCAGGCCGCCTATCAGGAAATCGGGACCCAGCACGCGGCGTACGCCCCGGCGCTAGACGCCGGGCTTACCACGCTGACCCCGCTGAAGCCGGCCCCGGATGGCTCTGGTGCGAGGGCGGTGGCTAGACATGCGTTCGGAGCGGTGGCCGCTGCAGTGCCGACTGGCCCGGGCGGCTTGGCTCTACTGCTCATCCAGGAGTTTCAGCACGCGAAGCTCGGTGCCATTCTCGATCTCTACGATCTCTACGACCCAGCTGACGACCGCATCCTTCCGACGCCGTGGGAAGAAAGAAAGAGCAAGATAGAAGCGCTCTTGCGGGGCGTGTACGCGTACTTGGCGGTCGCGGAGTTCTGGCACGCAAGCCAGCAGCGCACGGCCGGTCCAGAGGCCGAGGAGGCTGGGCGCCGATCCCGCGAATGTTACGCACAGGTCGGCGAAGCGATCAGTACTCTGCTCGGCTCAGGTGCGCTGACGAAGCTCGGGACGCGGTTCCTCGAGGAGATGGGCGAATCCGTATCGGCCTGCTCTGGCAGTGACGGCATGGGATAACCCTGTCCAGCCCGACGGTGCCAGCAGGGCGGCTGACCAGTCAGGCCTGCTCCGGGCGACTGCGACTGGCCGGATAGCCCGCCATTCCCGCCACGCGGCAGTGTCTCCTGGTAACTAGCAAGAATCTCTTATATCATTCTTTCGCCCGGCCGCTTTGCAGTGGCAAATGGTTCCGGTTCGCTGCGGGGACTGGTGGGGGCAGGAGTGACAGGGGATAAGGCGCCGATGGGTTCAGGGCGAGACGGCAGGCCATACTTCTTCCTCAGTTACGCGCGGACACCTAAACGGGACCCATCCGATCGAGATGATCCGGACCGCTGGGTTTACAAGCTCTATAAGGATCTGTGCTCCGCCATATTACAAATGACCGATGCCCGGCCCGAGGAGGCCGGGTTCATGGACCGGGAAAATCAGATCGGCGCCCAATGGTCCCCAGAGCTGACCACAGCGCTGGCCAGATGCCGGGCGTTCGTGCCGCTTTACTCGCGGCGATATTTCGAAAGTGACAATTGCGGCCGGGAATGGTTTGCGTTCGCCCGCAGGGAAATCACCCGCAGGGCGCGGGGCCGTCAGGTCGTCCACGCCATCGTGCCTGCCCTGTGGACGAGGCTCCCCCGGGACAAGCTGCCCTACGTCGCGCAGTCCGTGCAGTTCGACCACAAGTTCCTGGGTGAGCGCTATTGCACCGAGGGCTTCTACGGGATTATGAAACTGCAGAATTACCGGGCTGACTATCAGCGCGCGGTGCACAGGCTCGCCGAGCGGATCATCGCCATCGGGGATGAGAGCGTTCCTTTTGCCGATGAGACCGTGGCCCAGCACGCCACGAGGGGGGACTTTGATTCGCTGCCGAGTGCGTTCGGCCCGGCAAGCGCCCGGCGCACCGCAGACGGCCGGCTTCAGATCGCGGTGCTGGCCCACGACACCTCCACACTCCCGCCCGGCCGGTCACCCGATTACTACGGCGACCGACCGCATACCTGGAGCCCGTACCGGCCGGATTACCCCCAGCCGCTGGCCGACTATGCCCAGGAACTCGCTAAGAAATGCCTGGACTTCAAGCCCCTGGTCGGGGCCTTCGACGACGACGCCACCAACTGGACCAGCGCCGAGCGGCCAGCACCACCGAGCCTGTGCCTGGTGGATCCCTGGGTGAGCCTGTCGGCCAAGCACCAGGAACAGCTCAATCGCCTGGACCGGCTGCAGGAATCCTGGGTGAGCGTACTCGTGCCCTGGAACAGCCAGGACGCCGGGACGAATGAGGCCCGAGATGACCTCCTCGCGGGCCTGCAGCAGCACCTGGGGCACAAGCTGGCCAGCGTCCCCCGCCGTTGCCAGATGGCCGCGAGCGGGATCCCCACCCTCCAGGATTTCGGCCAGCTGCTGCCTGAGATGACGATGATCATGCTGAAGAGATTCCGTAAAGAAGCGACTGCCCATCCACCCGCAGGTCCTGTCATCGAGCGCCCGCGGCTGAGGAGAGCCGATCCTAACGATCCCGGAGAAGGCCGATGAGTGAGACCAGCCAGGGCCAGATCATCACGTTCTACTCGTACAAGGGCGGCACGGGCCGGACAATGGCGCTGGCCAACGTGGCCTGGATACTGGCCACCAACGGAAAGCGCGTCCTGTCCGTTGACTGGGACCTGGAATCACCGGGGCTGCACAAATTCCTCCATCCCTTCCTTGACGAATCGACGGTCAGTGCCACTCCCGGCGTGATCGAGATTATCAATGATTATGCTTCGGCGGCGGTTGATTCCGGGCCGCGCAACGAGGACTGGCATCTGGAATTCGCCCGGATAGAACGGCACGCCGTCTCGCTCGACTGGTCGTTCCCGGATGGTGGCAAGCTGGATTTCCTGTCGGCGGGGCGGCAGAACCGTGACTACTCTGCGGCGGTCTGCTCGCTGGACTGGGATAACTTCTACGACCGGCTCGGCGGCGGGCGTTTCTTCCGGGCCATGCGGGACGACATGAAAGAGAAGTACGACTATGTGCTGATCGACAGCCGCACCGGGCTGAGTGACGTGGCCGATATCTGCACGATCGAACTCCCTGACGTCTTGACGATCTGCTTCACGCTCAGCGATCAGAGCATCGAGGGTGCCGCCAACGTGGCCCGCCAGATCAGCGGCCGGTACCGGGACCGCAACATCCGGGTGCTGCCGGTACCGATGCGGATCGAGGATGGCGAGAAAGAGAAGCTCGATGTCGGCCGGGCCCTGGCGCGGGCGAAGTTCGAGGGGTTCCCGGCCGGGATGACCCCGGAGAGCTCGGCCGTGTACTGGGCCTCGGTGGAGGTCCCGTACAAGCCGTTCTATGCCTTCGAGGAGACCCTCGCCACGTTCGGGGACGATCCGGGTTCCCCCGCCTCCCTGCTCTCGTCGTTCGAGCGGATCACCGACGCCGTCACCGGCGGGCACGTGAGCGCCATGCGGCCGATCCCCGAGAACCTCCGCCTGCAGTACAAGGACGCGTTCGCCCGGCGGCAGCCCGCCTCATCCACGCAGGTCTACCTGAGCTACGTGCCCGAGGACCGGATGTGGGCGGACTGGATCGAGGCTGTGCTCACCCGGGCCGGTTTCCGCGTGCTGCCGCGCAGCACCGTGCTGACGTCCGGCGGCGGCGATGGCGACGTCCGCGGCAGCATCCAGGCCGAGCGTGAACTCCAGATGGCGCCGCGCGCCATCGCCGTGCTGTCCTCTGCGTACCTGCATTCCCCCGACGCCAGGTCCCTGTGGAAGACGATGTCGTCGGCCGACGCCGCCGACACGCACCGTCAGCTCATCCCGGTCCGGATCAGCGAGATCCGGATTACCGAGCCGTTTAACGAGCATCCGGTCGTGGACCTGGCCAGGATGGACGCAGCCCAGGCGACCGCGAAACTGCTGTGGGCCCTCGACCGGCCCGCGCAGCCGGTCGGGAGGTCGGGCAGCCAGGCCGAGGAGCCCAGGTTCCCGGGCACCATCCCGCCGATCTGGAACGTGCCGGCCCGGAACGCCGACTTCACCGGCCGCGGGGCGACGCTCGAGGTGCTGCGTGACAAGCTGGCCGGAGGCGGCCGGGCTGTGGTGGTCGCCCAGGCCCTGTACGGGCTCGGCGGCGTGGGCAAAACCCAGCTCGCGCTGGAATACGCCCACCGCTTCATGGCCGACTACGACCTGGTCTGGTGGGTGCCCTCGGAACGCGCGGAGGAGACCAGCGGCGCGCTCGCGGACCTGGCCCGGAAGATGGGCCTGAAGGTGGGCGACAACGTGGCCGAGGCGGCCGAGGCAGCGCTGGAAGAACTGCGCCGTGACACCACCCCGCACTGGCTGCTCATCTTCGACAATGCCGACGACCCCAAGCAGCTCGAGCCCTTCCTGCCCACCGGAACGGGCCATGTCCTCATCACCTCCCGGAATCAGGCCTGGAGCCATTCGGCCGAACCGCTCGAAGTAGACGTCTTCACCCGGGACGAGAGCGTGGGGCACCTGCTCCGGCACGTTCCGGAGCTGGACCTGTCGGATGCCGAGAGGGTGGCCGACGCACTGGGGCACCTGCCGCTGGCCGTCGAGCAGGCAAGCGCGTGGCTGGAGCAGACCGGGATGCCGGCCCGGGTGTATGTCGAGCAGCTGGCGACCCAGTCCACCCGGATTCTGGCGCTGAACCAGCCACCGGACTACCCCATGCCGGTCGTGGCGACCTGGAACCTGTCTTTCGACCGGCTGAAGGAGCGGTCGCCTGCGGCGGTGCGGCTGCTGCAGCTGTGCGCCTTCTTCTCACCGGGCCCGATCTCGATGGACCTGCTCTACAGCGACGAGATGAACCAGTCCCTGCTGCCGTTCGACGAGACGCTGAGTGAGAAGCTCATGCTCGGCCGGGTGATCCGCGACATCAGCCGGTTCGCCCTGGTCAAGGTAGACCAGGGCAGCAACTCGCTGCAGATCCACCGGCTCGTGCAAGCGGTGATCCGGTCTCAGATGACGGATGAGGAGCGGGTCGGGGCCCGGCACGAGATCCACAAGATCCTGGTGGGGGCCCGGCCCCGGCAGGGTGAGACCGACGACCCGGCCAACTGGTTGACCTACGACATCATCTGGCCGCATCTGGGACCGTCGGTGGCCGAGGAATGCGATGACGCACGGACCCGCCAGCTGCTCATCGACTGGGTGCGCTACCAGTGGAAGCACGGGGAGTTCGAGTCCTGCCTGACCCTGGCCACCCGGCTGGAGACTCTGTGGCGCCACCAGCTGGGTTCAGACGACCCGCAAACTCTCCACCTGCAGTTCCATATCGCTAACGTGCTGCGCTCGCAGGGCCGGTTCAGCGACGCCCGCGATCTGGACACGTACGTCCTGGAACGCCAGCGCGAGGTGCTCGGGCCGGACCACCCGCACGCACTCATCACCGCGAACGGGCTGGGCGCGGACCTGCGAGCGCTAGGCGACTTCCAGACCGCGCTCGCCCTGGACCGGCAAACCCACGAGAGCTTCAAGGAACAGTTCGGCGAGGACTACCAGCGGACCCTGGCTGCGGCCCACAACCTGGGGTGCTCGCTGCGGCTTGTGGGTGACTGCTTTACCGCACGGCAGCTGGACGAGGAAACGCTGGACCGCCAGCGGCAGGTGCTGGGCCGGGAGCATCCCAACACTCTGCTGTCCGTGGCCAGCCTGGCCCTGGACCTGCGGGCGGCGGGCGCCTTCCGGGAATCGGTGAACTTGCTCCGTGACACGTGGGAGAGATACCGGGAAGTCCTCGGCCACGACATGACGGAAACGCTACTCACCGCGGCCAGCCTGGCGGTGTCGCTGCGTAAGGCAGGCGAGCAGTCCGAGGCCATGACGCTGGCGCAGGACACCTACGAGCGCTACAAGCGCCGCTACGGCAGCGACTCACCGGACGCGCAATCCTGTGCGCTGAACCTGGCCTGCGACTGCGCGGCCGTTGACGACCTGCCGCGGGCCCTGGACCTGGTGACCGGGGTGAAAGCAGCGCACCAGGCCAGCCTGGGTGACGATCACCCGAACACGCTGGTCGCCGCCAACAACCTGGCCTGCTACCTGCGGTGCCTGGGGAGGGCGCCGGAGGCGCTGGCGCTGGCCGACGACACGCTGGCCCGGATGCGCCGGAAGCTTGGCGACCAGCACCCGCTGGCCTTGTCCGGTGCCGTGAACCTGGCCAACTGCCGGGGCGACTCGGGCGATCCTGGCTCGGCCGAGGCGCTGGAGCGCCCGACCATTGCGCTCCTGCGCGAGACGCTCGGCGGCCACCACCCCGACACCCTGGTCTGCGAGGCCAACCTGGCCATATCGCTGCGTGAGGGAGGGCGGGACCGCGAGGCGGAAGAACTCCGGGCGCGGGTCCTAGCCGACCTGGCCCGGGTCCTCGGGGCGAGCCACCCGGACTGCTCGCAGCTCCTCAAGTGGCAGCGCACCAACCGTGAACTGGAACCTCAGCAGATCTGATCTCTGCGCAGCGTCGGGCCGCTTGCACGACTAGATGGTGCAGGGAACGAGTGCGGGTCCACCGTTGGTCGCCGCTTGCCTGGGTCGAAGGTCGCCCGCGCCGCCTGCCCGGGCGGCGCCCGGCCATCTCAGTCCGGCTGCGCCGGCCATCCTGGTGAAGACAATCGGGGGCACCCGCTGGCACCAACCCGCAGGCACTCTGGCAGGCGGGCGGGGCCACCGCCCTGTTCATCCCGGGTTCGGCGCCGCCGGGCTATGCCACCCGGCGGGATCTGCCGGGGCTCGCCCGGCTGAGCTTCTGGGCCCTGGTCGCGCTCATCCTGTTCGGTGTCGTGCTGATTTTTGTGCGCATCCCGCACGGTTCGCTGATCTACTCGGTGCTGGGCCTGGTGATCTTCGCCGGGCTGACCACGGTTGACTTCCAGCAGCTGCGGCGCTCGTCGGACCTCGCCTCCGCCCCGCTGCTCGCCGCCTCGATCACCCCTGAACGTGTTCCTGTTCTTCCTGCGGATCTTCTTCCGGGAGCTAAGCCATTGACAGGCCAAAGCTCCATCAGCCAGGTTAACTTCTCGCCACGTTATTGATGGCCGAATTAAAGCCATTTAAGCTCGGGTCAAGGAGCGGCATTCAATAGCGCCCCAAGCGAAAGGTGACCCCACCATGCGCCATCCTCGTCCTGGCCTGCTGGCCCGTTTCTTAATGGTGACCCTGCCCGCGCTGGGCCTGCTGGCGGCCTTCGGCCCCGTGGCGGGTGCGAGCATGGCCGCAGGCGCTGCCCCCGTCGCCGCATCGCCCGGCAGTGCCGCCGCCGCGGCAGCCCGGCAGGCTCTGCGGCACCTGGCGATCGGGCAGCACGCCGCCGATCACCGGGTGTCCGGCCCTTCGCTCCGGGTCGAGGGATTGACCCAGGTCCAGAGCACGAACTGGTCCGGGTACGCCGACACGGGCAGCGGTTTCTCCGCGGTCACCGGCAGCTGGACCGAGCCCTCGGTCAGTTGCGCCTCGCAGACGTCGCTCGCCGCGTTCTGGGTCGGCATCTGCGGCCACAGCAGCGGTTCGGTGGAGCAGGACGGGACCCTCGCCGAGTGCTACCGGCGCACCGCGTACTACTACACGTGGTGGGAAATATATCCGACCAACAGCATTCAGGTGGTCGGCTCGGCGCTCCGCCCGGGCGACGCCATCACCGCTTCGGTCGTCCGCAGCAACACCAGTTATACGCTGGCGGTGACCGATTCAAGTCACCCGGGGAATAGCTTTACCACGAGGCAAACCTGCTCCAGTTGCGCCAATTCCAGCGCCGAATGGATCGCCGAGGCGCCCAGCGGCAGCAGCGGCGTGTACCCCCTGTCCAACTTCGGCACCTGGACCGAAACGGGCGCGACGGTGAATACCACCTCCGAATCCGGGGTCATCTCGAACTTCACCGACGACGAGATCACCATGATCGACTCTTCTGGCGCCATCAAGGCCCAGCCCGGGGACCTCAACGGCAGCGGCCACGATTTTTCTGTCGCCTGGAAGCGCAGCTCGTAAGACCAGGTCAGACCCCACTTTGCCCCCCAGGCCGGCGTACCGGGCTGGGGGGTAAGAGGGGGTTAATGCCGCCCAAATACCGTACTAATGGTTCCGGGTGGGCTAGGGTGCTGTGCTTGTCGGGCTTTCCGGCTGAGTGTCGCTCGTCACCGTGAACCCGTGGCCAGCGCAGCGGAAGGCACCCTGCAATCTGGGAGCCCCTTGTGGGCAAGTATCCCGTGTTCCGTCGTCTTCTGATCACGCTCATGGCGACGGCATCCCTAGCGGCGATCCCCCTCGCCACCAGTTCCCAAGCCGCCTCCGCCGGGTCCAGGGCCCCCCGGGTGGCGGCTTACATATGGGCCTACCAGCACATGACAGGCCACTGGTACTGCTGGGGCGGCACCGGCCCCAGCTGCTACGACTGCTCCGGGGCGGTGATGTCGGCCTACGCCCGTGAGGGGCTCCACTTCGGCCGGTCCACCACCGCCATGCTCGGCTCGGGACGCCTGGTCCGGGTGAGCGAGCGCCAGGCACGACGAGGTGACCTGGCCTTCTACGGCACCGGACACGTGGAGTTCTACGTCCGGCCTGGCCACACGTTCGGGGCCCTCCACTCAGGGACCCGGATCGGCTGGCATCACTGGAACGCCTACTGGCACCCGACGATGTTCTTCCGGGTGCGCGGCGCCGGCTGACCCAACCCGGCTGATCCGGCCGGCCTGGCCAGGCTGGCTCAGCCATGGCGGCCGATCCGTCCCCGGGCAAACCGGGCAAACCACCACCATCGCATCTCAAACGGTTCGGTGTCGCGGTTAGTGCGTCCCAGCACCGGGAACGCTGCTGCTGTCGAGACCACCGGGGGGCGCGGGAAGCGTGGTGGCGAGCACACGGCGGGGACGGACGGCGCCGCGGCGGCGCCGCGGCGGCGGCTGGCGGACCTGAGCCTGGACGACCGGATCGCCCGGGGCCGGTCACGCTGCTGCAGGACCAGGCGGCGACCCGGTACGAGCGCTACGGCTTGCGGCTTGTCTGCCGGGTCGCGCGCTACGGCTTGCGGCTTGTCTGCCGGGTCGCGCGCTACGGCTTGCGGCCTACACCGGCGAAGGCGTTGACGACGACGTGGGGATTGGCCTCGCCCCGCCATTCAGGCATCGCCACCAGCCCGGGCTCGACCATCTCCAGACCGTCGAAGTAGGCGGCGATCTGGGCCCGCGGGCGGGGAGTCAGCCGGGTGGGACCCATCCGCGGATTGATCTTCGCGGCGACCCGGGTGGCCCCGTCGCCGATATCGGTCGTGGTGTCGGAGATCACCAGGAAGCTGCCCGGCACCATCGCGCTCATCAGTTCGGACACGACCTTCTGGGGCTGATCGGAATCGGGGATGTAATGCAGCACCATCAGGGCCATGACGGCTACCGGCTGGGTGAGGTCCAGCACCCGGGCGGCCGGCTCGAGGATGGCGGAGGTATCCCGCGCGTCGGCGTCCACGTAGGCGGTGGCGCCCTGCGGTGTGCTGGACAGCAGCGCCCGGGCGTGGGCCAGCACGATCGGGTCGTTGTCCACGTAGACGATGCGGGATTCGGGGGCGATGTCCTGCGCCACCTCGTGGGTGTTATCGGCGGTCGGCAGGCCGGTACCCACATCGAGGAACTGCCGGATGCCCTGGCTGGCGAGGAACTCGACCGCACGCCGCAGGAAGGCCCGGTTGGCGCGGACGCCGGGCAGGATGTCGGGGTTGACCGTGATGGCCTGCTCGGCGGCCTCACGGTCCGCCGCGTAGTTGTCCTTCCCGCCCAGCCAGTAGTTGTAGATCCGGGCCGGATGAGCGACTGACGTGTCGAAGGACAGCGACTCGCCCGCGGCGCTCTCCGCAGCCGGATCGTCGTGATCCCCGCGGCCGGGGGGGAGGTCCTGGCTGGTCATTGGCTCGTGCCTTCCCGGCTGCCGCCCCGGATCCTGTCCTGCGGGCGGCGCACCTGCGTGGTCAGCGGCGGGACCCCCCCGATCCCGGCTGAGCGACCTTTCCAGGGCTCAACTTATCCGGTTCCACGGGAAACGCAGGGCGGGGCCCCGGCCGCAGCCGTGCCACATTAATCCGGCTGGGCCGAGTCGAGCAGCTGGCGCAGCACCGTGGTGTAGCGGTCCAGGGCCGCCCGGCCGCTATGGGTCAGGGCGACCGAGGTGCGCGCCGTGACACCGCTGCCGTTCTTGTGGGTGGTCACGTATCCGGCGTCCTCGAGCTTGCGCAGGTGGGTGATCAGGTTGCCCGGCGTCAGCCCGATCAGTTCCTGCACCCGGGTGAAGGAAAGGTTGTCGCCCTCGTGCAGCGCCGCCAGCGTCACCACGATGCGGAGCCGGGCAGGCGCATGGATGACCTGGTCGAGCTCATCGTCGCTCATGCGCCGCGCAGCCGGGGCCCAAGCGCCGCCAGCAGCAGGAAGGCCAGGCCTCCCGCGAGGGAGCCGACCGCCCAGATGCCCACCGGGCCGGCGAAGCCCGCCGCTGCGGCGACGGCCACCAGCGCGGCCGTCCCGGTGAGCGGCTGTCATCAGCGCGGTGCATTGTAGGCGTCATGGCAACCACAATGCACCGCGCTAATCTCGCTGCTGCTTAGCTTGTCGTTTAACCTGCGCGTTCGCGCCATGCTTTGAGCGTGGGTTGCCTCTTCGTCGTTTTGCCGACGTCATGACGGGGTGCCGGGCGGCGGTTCTTCGACCCTGGTGGCCGCCCGGGGCCGGGCTTGCCGGGTTTCGGTGCGCCGGCTGGCTGGGCGGCTGTCGCGCGGATGTTCCTAAACCCCCGGCGGACCCGGGCCGGGGTCAGCCGGCCGGGCGGGGCGGGCCGTTCCCAGGGCAGGCGCAAGTCAGCGGCCAGCGGGCGGGCGAGCCGCAGCTGGGCGTGGCAGACGATGATTAGCCAGGTCCACCGGTCCGCCGCCTGAGGGTCACGGATCGCCGGGGCGGTCCACCCGAGGACCTGCTTGAACAGCCGGAAAGTGTGCGCCGGTGCCCGGCCTCGATCAGCCGGGTGATGACCTCGCGGACCTGTGCGGCGGTCACCGCTGTCTCGTCGTCGTCAGGACCCAGGCGCACCGCGTCCAGCACCGCGGTCCAGGAGGTGCGCCCTGGCTCCAGGGCGGCGATGACGGAGTACGGCCAGCCCGGGATCATCTGCGCCTGGCCCTTCCCCCGCCCATAGACATGGCAGAACAAGCGCTCCGGGCTGGTGGCCGCGCCGGGCCGCAGCCAGTTGCTCACATCAGCGGCCAGTATCAGCCGCCCATCGGCAGCCCGCGGTAACGGCAGCCCGGCCAGCGACCGCCGCAGCCGGGCGATCTCGATCCGCCCGTGGTTCACCGCGTCATACAGCGCGCCGTGACCGCGGCGGTGCTCAGGCGCTAGCGACAGCCCGGCCAGCGTTTTCACCGGCCCGTCTGCGCACAGCACCGCGTCGGCCAGCTCGGACAGCTCATCGACCCGGGCGGTCAGGCAGGCATGGGAATCCTGCCGGAACCGCGACAGCACGGCGGCTGGCCCGGTACCGGTATCCTCTGGCAAGCTGTCCATCACGGCCTTCGTGGTGATCATGTGTCCTTTGGCGAGAACAGATGATCATGCGGAGGCCGCACGCACGCGCAGCGACACGCCGGGCACGCCGGCGCAAGATCGGCAAACCGCCTGAGGCTCAGCCAGGCAGGTTAAACGGCAAGCTTAGAGTAGGCGGGTGGACGCCGCGCAACGCCAGCTCGTGGGCCAGATCGACGACGCTACGCAGCGGCTGCTCGGCACGGCCCGGGTGATCGCCGACCCGGACCTGCGGCAGCCGTCGCTGCTGCCCGGCTGGACCCGGGCCCATGTACTGGCCCACCTGGCCCGCGGCGCGGACGCGATGCGGGCCCTGCTGATCGGGGCCCGGACGGGAGAGGACCGTCCGGCGCACGCCAGCGTCGAGGCCCGGGCGGCCGGCATCGAGCGCGGTGCGGCCCAGGGGGCGAAGGACCTCGTGGCGGACGTGGCTGACTCGTCGATGGCGCTGCGTACCGTCACGCGGCAGCTGCCCGATGATGCGTGGCCCCGGCCCGTACGGATCCTGGGCTCGGCACCGTTCCCGGCCGCGCAGCTGCTGACCCGGCGGCTCGTCGAGGTCGAACTGCACCACTGCGACCTCGCCACGGGGTACACCCCGGCCGACTGGCCGGACGCGTTCACGTCCCTGGATCTCGCGGAGCCGATGCGCTCGCAGCGCGAGGACCGGCTCAGCCGGCCCCGGGAACTCCTCGACAGCGTGCCCCCGCCCCGCCCGGCCCGGGTGCCAGGTCAGCCAAGAAAAGGCACTCGGCCTCTGTTGTAATGGCCGCTGATGCGGTAAGCCTTTCCTGGAGGGTTATCGAAAACTCAATTCGAAGAAATAGAGTCCAATCGCCGCACGGAAGGAATCGAGGAACGTGCGTAGCGGTCGTCGGTAGTCGGTGAATTGGATCTTCCACGTCTTAAGGTGCGCCACCGCTCGCTCGATAGGAGAGCGAATGGAACTGATCTGGTTATTGTATTCATGTTCGCGCAAGTAGAGCTCACGGTCTTTCGGCTTCTTCGCCGGCGTGACGTAGCCAGATCCTTGGAATCCCTTGTCTGCGATGACCGCCCCGGCAAGTTTGAGAATTCCCTCCACCTCGCCCTTCAGCTTCTTCATGTCATGGTCACATCCGGGAGCCGGGTCAGAGACGAAGACTATGTTTCCGGACTCGTCGCCGATAATGAGGCTTCCGTGACCCGTCGTCTTGTATTTTTCCGGCCCACATCTCGGGTGCGGACTCCCACGACCAGCACGGCCACAGCGTGCCGTCTACCAGCACTAACCTGCCGCGGGTCACCTGCTTCGCTTCCTCGGCATCTGGCCGGTATTCCTCGGTGGCCTGGGCGATGAGCGGGGTGAAGTCTTTAATTATTTCGGAGACGGTGGACTGGGCGATGCCGAAAAGGTCGGCGATGACTTCCTCGATCAGATTCTGCCGTTTGTATAGCAGCGTGACCATGATCGCTTCCCTCAGCGACAGGCTTCTCGGCCGCCCGATTCCCTTACGCCACGGTTCAGTCAGGAGTTCTTCGATGAGCTCCTCAAGCTCATCAAGTTGTTCAGCATCCAGACCGAAGGTACGATGGTAACGCAACGGCTCCTCCGTCGATTGATGGTTTGGTTCCCACCTCCTTCATATCGATTTGGGGAGCCGTTGTCCTTTAGGCGCGCTGCACCAGAGTTGTAACATAAGTAACAGTTCGATTGAGATCCGCGAAAGCCCACTCGGGTGAGTTTCCGATAATCCTCCTGATAGTGATCATCGACGACCCTGAATGGTCGCCGGGAAAAAAGGGGATTCCCATGCCCAGGTTCATCAGGTCATTAACAGTCGCGGCGGCGGCCGTGGCGCTGGTCCTGCCAGCGGCCCTCGCAGCCACTGCGGCTAGTGCCGCTACCGGCCCGGTCACCCCGACCAAGGAACAGGCCGGCTACCAGTTCACCGGGGCCCAGTTCCGCTACGCGCAAGCCACCGTGTACCTACGCAACGCCAGCCAGTACAGTGCCTCCGTCGCCGGGCTCGGCCAGTCGGTCCAGTTCTGGGGTGGCGGCAACGTCTACGTGCTCGGCGTGTCCGATTCCACCACGGCCAGCCCGTACAGCCCGGCGGTGGCCATGTTCAACAATTCCACGCACGCCGTGGTGCGCGCGACCGCGGGCACCAACCCCTGTGCAGGTACGCCCGCGTCGTGGACCAGCGGTGCGGTCAGCTACCCGGTGGGCCATTCCGTGCAGGAAGAGATCTTTTACAACACCGGGAATGGTGACCTCACCTTTACGATGAATGACCTGACCGCCCACGCCACCTCTGGGTTCACGCTGAACATCGGGACCGGGGTCTCCTTCAAGGAGGTCCGGATCGGCAGCGAGTTCGGCGACACCCCGTGGAGCGCGCCGGCCTTCACCGCGCCCGCGGCGCAGCTCAAGGTAGCCGCATTCAGTGCGGGCCAGCTGACCAACTACAAGGGCACCAAGCTCGGTTTCTCGGGCTACTTCACCACCTCGCCGCTGATCATGACCGGCCCTGGAAGCGTGACCGAGGCGAACGCCGGACCGCTGAACTCCACGGCGAACGGTTTCAGCACCTACCTGGTGCCGTAGTAACGCCCGGGCTGAGAACGAGTCCTCAGGAGAGCACGCGGGTCAGGGCGGGGGCCACGTCAGCCAGGGTCCGGACGGGCTGGATCAGGCCGTGGCCCTGGCGGGCCAGGGCCGTGGCCGCCCGCTCAGATTCCGCGGTCGGCAGCGGGCAGAGCACGTGCAGGCGGGTGATCCCGGTCAGGGCCCGCGCCGGGTCCCCGCCCGCCGTGCGCAGGCAGTCGGACAGCAGCAGCACCACCCGCTCGTCGGCGGTCACCGCGGCCAGCTGGGCAGCCGCCGCGCGGAGCGCGGCGGCGAGGTCGGTGACACCGTGCCCGCGCAGGGCCAGCAGGTCACTGACGACCTGACCAGGCGCGCCGGGGCTGCCCTGGGGATGCAGGACGGTGGTGTCGCCGCTGAAGGTGATGATGCCGGGGGCGAGCCGGCCGTCAGCCGCGAGGACCAGGCTCGCCGCGGCCACGGAGGCGATGGCCACGGCCAGGCCGGACATCGAGCCGCTGCTGTCGATGAGCAGGCACAATGCCCGGCGGTGTGCATGCCAGGTGCGGGTCACCAGGTCGTCGGCCCGAGGCGGCCAGATCCCCGACCACTGGTCGAGGGTCCGGTCCAGGTCGAGATCTCCCTCGGCCCGGCCGGGGCCGAGGTGGCGGGCGCCCCGGGCGGGCTGGCGGCCGGTGCGCGCGAGCCGGACGAAGACCCGCGTGGCCAGCCGCCGGGCTGCGGCGCGCAGCTCACGGTCGGTGGCCCGGGCCAGCTCGGGCAGCAGGGTCACGGCGGCATCTGGGTCGGCGGCCAGCAGCCGGGCGAAGGCCTCCTCGTCGAGCCGCCCCAGCTCGGGTGAGACCTCCGCGAACGACGAGTGCCGGGCGGTCAGCTCAGCCCGGCTGATGCTCCGCCTGGCGGTGCCCCGGCTGCGGTCACGGCGGGCCGCGGACGCCGAGGTGCGGCGCTGGCTGGCCCGGTCCTGGCTAGCTCCGTCCTGGCCGGTGCCTGCCGGGGTCGGCGGCAGGCGGCCGGCTTTTCCCTGGCCGTCCAGGGACCCGCCGCGAGGATCACCGCGAGCTTCGTCGCCGGGAGGGGGCAGCGGATCTGGCTCGCCGGACGGCCAGAGCTGGCTCAGCAGCTCATCGAGTAGAGACTCCGGGGTCCGCTCACATCCGTCGGCGATCCGGATCCGCCCGGACAGGGCGGCGTGCGCGGCGTCCCGGGCGCTGGCCCGGGTCATCCGCGGCTCGCCGCGCAGCCGGAGCAGGCCGTCCAGCAGCAGGACCAGGTCGATGGCGCCGCGCACCGAGGAGCCCATGCGCACGTCCGGATGCTCCCGGGTGGCGCGGGTGAACGTCACCGCAAAGTCCACCACCGGCCCGCGGTGGCCGGTGACGGCCATGGTGATCTCCCGTTCCGCCGGGGCGTCCTGGTAACCGAGGACGACCCGGCAGATCCGGTCGGCGATGGCGTGGCTGACCCGCGCGGTCCCGATCGCGTCGAACGGGTTCATGGCTGCGACCAGCCGGAATCCTGCGGCGGCCCGGACCGTGCCCAGCCTGGGCACCGCGATCTCGCCCTCGGTGAGTACGGTGATCAGGACGTTGAGGGTCTCCTCCGGGACCCGGTTGAACTCCTCCAGATAGAGCAGGGCCCCTGAGCGCATGGCCGCCAGCAGCGGCCCGTCGGTGAAGCTGGCCGGGATGTAGCCTTCGGCGAGCACCTGCGCCGGGTCGTACTGGCCGATCAGCCGGGCCGGAGTGAGCTCGGCGTTGCCCTCGACGAAGACCACGACCGTGCCGGATTCCCGGGCGATGTCGCGCAGCAGGGTGGACTTGCCGGTGCCCGGGGGTCCTTCGATCACTATGTGCCGGCCCGTCGCCAGCGCCACGGTGAGCACTTCCCGCTCCCGCCGGAGGCCGACGACGGGCGGCGGGGCGACGGGCTGGGTCATCCTCCTGGGTTCACGAACGAGCCCTCCGACGTGAGCCGTGCCGGGTCAGGAGTCATACACGATGACGCCGCGGATGTTCTTGCCGTCGATCAGATCCTGGTAGCCCTGGTTGACCTGGTCCAGGGTGTAGGTGGACGTGATCAGCTCGTCCAGCTTCAGGTCCCCGGAC
Source organism: uncultured Actinomycetes bacterium (assembly GCA_963782185.1). GTDB lineage: Bacteria > Actinomycetota > Actinomycetes > Streptosporangiales > Streptosporangiaceae > RYN-230. The sequence goes on along the minus strand of CAWAJB010000004.1, from coordinate 66,876 downwards.
TGGTACAGCTCGACCATCCTGGGGATGTCGGCGAACGGGTCGCCGGATCCGAACAGGCTGCCCTGGATTCGCTTCTCGAACAGAGTCAGGATCGCGCCGGGCAGCTCGATGGTGGTCTTGGTGGGGTCAGCCAGGCCGGTCACCACCACGGTGCCGCCCTTGCGGATCGCGTTGAACGCGCTGGTCACGACCTCCGAGGTGACCACGCCGACGGTGACGATGGCCTTGTCAGCACCGACCCCCCGGGTCAGCTGGGTGATCAGATCCTGGGCCTCCTCGGCCGTCTCGCAGCTGTGCGTGGCCCCGAGTTGCTCGGCGGCCTCGCGCTTGTTGGCCAGCGGGTCGATGGCCACCACATTGCGGGCCCCGGCCAGCGCCGCGCCCTGCACCGAGTTGATCCCGATGCCGCCGATGCCGTAGATCGCGATGGTGTCGCCTGGTTCGGTCGCCGCGGCGTGCACCGCAGAGCCGAAGCCCGTGGGCACCCCGCAGCCGATCAGCACGACTTTGTCCAGCGGCAGGTCCGAGTCCACCTTGATGGCCGAGTTCTCGGAGATGACCGCGCGCTCGGAGAATGTGCCGAGCATGCACATGCCACCGAGGTCCTCGCCGTTCTGATGGAAGCGGTAGGTCCCATCGGGCAGCACGCCGTCCAGGATGGTGGCACCCATGTCGCACAGGTTCGACTTGCCCGTCGAGCACCACCGGCAGTGGCCGCACACCGGCAGGAACGAGCAGATCACATGATCACCGGGCTTCAGCCGGGTGACACCCTCGCCGACTTCCTCGATGATCCCCGCGCCCTCGTGGCCGCCCACGATCGGGAACCGGGGCACGATGTCACCATGCCGGAGATGCTCGTCGGAGTGGCACAGGCCGGCCGCCACGTAGCGGATGAGTACCTCGCCGGCCTTAGGAGGGTCCAGGTCAATCTCGGTTATCTCGAAGTCCTGGCCAACTCCGCGCAGGACCGCGGCCTTGGTCTTCATTGACCCTCCCGGAAATAGGCACCGTGGTTGCCACCCTAGAGCCGGTACCGGCCGTGGACCAGTCCCTCAGATGCCGCTACTCGTCTCAAGTCGTCTCACGTCGCTCAGGTAATTCAGGCCGCCCTGGGCCCGGCGTACACGGCAGTGAAGAGCCGATCGTTACCCTGGGCACCGGGCTCATCGGCGAATTCAGCCTCGCGGAGGCCTGCCTTGAAGAATCGCGCAACTCACCGCGGCTGACCGGCCAGGGGCGGGAGTCCCGCGGCTCGCTGTGTTCCCGGGCCAGCCAGCGGACGAAGACCTGGCCGCCCGGCCGTACCGTCGCCGCGATGGTTGCGGTCGCCTCCGTGCGCTGCGTCAGCGGCAGCGACTGCAGCGTCCGAATCCCCACCACCAGGCTGAATGCCTCGTCCAGCGGGCAGGCAGGTGGAAGAGGTCCGCGACCTGGCAGTCCACGGCCGACCCGGGAAATCTCTCGCGGCAGTGCCGGATCGCCCCCTCGGCGTCGTCACCCAGGCCGCACCCGATGACCAGGGGGTGATCCCCGGCTGATGTGAGCTGCTGGTCCAGCCAGCTCACCACGGCTGGGTTCGCGGCCCGGGAGCATAGCCGGACAGATTCTGCACTCTGTCCGTTCACTCGCTGCCGCTGGAATGAGCCTTGTCATCAGATCCGCAGGGCCTCAAGGTCGAGGTCGATCCGTTGCCAGTTCCGCAGCAGCACCTCGTTCGGATGCTTGTCGCCCAGAACGTAGCCGAAGCTGTCGAGGACCCGTGTTCGAAGCCGTTCTGCCTCGTCACTGCGTCCCGCTTGGTGCAGAGTGATCGCGAGATCCGCTTCGCAGACCAAGGTGTCGGGGTGGTCGTCACCGAGCACTTCCTGCAGCAGCACGATGGCCTGGGCCTGGAGTGCCTCGGCCGCCTCGAGTTCTCCTGAATCACCGTGGCAGTTGGCCAGGTTAAGCACGCAAGACAGGGTCAGGGGATGGCGATCGCCGAGCTTGTCTCGCAGCCGGTCTAGGGTGCGATCCATGAGCGCAACTGCGTCCGGGAGTCGGCCAGTACGCCGCAGGTAGCACGCCAGGTTGTTCCCGGCCACCATGGTGTTCGGGTGGTCGTCACCCAGGCTGGCCTGGTATGCGTCCGTCACCTCCTTCGCCAATTCCAGCGCCCGCGGCAGGTCGCCAGCAGCCGCATAGTCCGCGGCCAGGTTGAGCGCGCACAACTGGGCCTCCGGAATGTCACGACCGTAGCGCCGCCGGTATCGCTCGTAGGTGTCCAGGGACAAAGTCATCGCCTCGGCCTGCGCTCCTGCCTTGCGCAGGGAGACAGCCAGGCTGGCTGCGGTGTGCAGGGTGTCAAACGTGTCCTGGCCCAGCACTTCCTGGTATTTCTCCCATGTCTCGCGGAGCAGGTCCACCGACTCACGGAACGCCCCCACAGCCCGTAGATCCAGGGCCACGGTGGCCGCGGACTGCAGGGTGCTGGGGTGGTCATGGCCCAGCACCCGCCGCTGCCGGTCAAGTGTCTCCTCATCCAGCCGCCGGGCGGCGGCGGAGTCGCCCACCAGCCTCAGTGAGCACCCCAGGTTGTGGGCCGCGGCCAGAGTGCGCTGGTGGTCTGCACCGAACTCCGCCTTGAACCTCCCATAGGTTTCCCGGTCAGAGTCCAGCGCCTCCTGGTACTCGCCCAGCGCCCGCAGGTCGGCGGCCAGCGCGTTCGCCGTCATCAGGGTGTAGGTATGGTTCGGTCCCAGCACGGCACGCTGGCGTTCCAGGACGAAGGTGTCGAGCTCCCGAGACTCCCTCAAACGGCCCTGGGAACGCAGCACGTTTGCGATATGGAACTGCAGCCGTAGCGTCTGCGGGTGATCGGACCCGAGGTGGTGGCGCCACCGGTTCTCCAGCCGGCGCGCGAGGACCAGGCAGGACTCGAACTCGCCGTGTCTCCACTGGTAGCGCACCCAATCGATGAGCAGCTGACGGGTCCCGGGATCGTCGCATTCCTCGGCCACGGACGGGCTCAGGTGCGGCCAGATGATGGCGTAGGTGGACCAGTTGGCCGGGTCGTCGGTCGCGCCCTGGCGGGGTCGAGCGTCGGTGAGGATCTTGTGCACCTCGTGCCGCGCGGCGACCTGTTCTTCATCACTCATCTGAGAGCGGATCACCTCCTGGACGAGGCGATGGATCTGCACGGGATTGCTACTCTGCTCCACCTTAACCAGCGCGAACCGGCTAATTTCTCCGATGACTTGGCTGAGCATCTGTTTACTGAGCGTCCTGTCGTAGGGCCGTAGTGATTCGATCATGGCGTCGCTGTAAAGCAGCGTCTCGGAGATAGGGCCGGGCGAGCAGAAGGCCAGGATCTGCAGAAGCCGCATAGACGTGAGGGATCGCTCGCGGAGTTGACTAATGGACAGGTTCCAGGCGGCTACCACGGGTTTCGGATAGTCAAGTGGCTTGTTCAGTCCCAGTGCGCTGGTGGCTTGCGTCTCAAGCCACTCCGCGTACGAGGCAGCGGCCATACCCGTCTCTGCCAGCCAAGCGGCCGCCTGCTCGACCGCTAAGGGCAGATGACCCAGAGCGTCAGCGACTCTCTTGGCGTCCGCCTCATCCAGATTGGGCACGTGCCGGACCAGGTGTCCGACGCTCTCTTGCTGGCTGAAGACGTCCAGCTCGACGGGCCCGGCGTGGTGAGTCCACGCCCGGTTTCGTGAGGTGATAATGACGTGGCCAGATCCAGAGGGAAAGAAGGCCGTCAGATCCGCAGGATCCTCGGCGTTGTCGAAAATAAGCAGCCACCGGCCAGCGACGCCGCGCCGCAATGCCTCGAGGGCGGCTGCGGCGTTTTCGGCGGCATTGTCAGTCGCTGGGAGCCCCAGTCGCCCGGCGAGATCCGCCAGGGCTAGGCTAATCTCCAGAGGCTGTTCCGCGTCTATCCACCAGATCACGTCGTAATCGGCCTGAAAGCGATGGGCATATTCCAGCACCAGTTGTGTCTTGCCCACACCGCCCAGGCCATACACGGCTCGCGCCAGCACGACCGCCATACCACCACCAGCCAGATCGTCGTGCAGCTTTTCTAGGATGACTTCGCGGCCGGTGAAGTCAGCATTCCTGTTCGGAACATTCCAGATTTGTGGCACCGTGGCGGCGCCGTGTGATGAAATCGAGACTGATGTCCTGGGCGGCGAGGACATAGGTGCGGGCATCTGAAACTGATGAGCAAGCACGGTCAGTGCGTGAAAGACCTCAAGCTCCAAGCGGTCTGCGGAAGTAAAGGTGCGGACGACCAGGCCCGCATCACGCAATCGCTGACGGAAGCGATTTACTGAGCCACGATCCGCGTCGCTGGGCGCGTGGCCGAATGCAGTCTCGTCAAGGAGGAAAACCAGCCGGGGCACACCCACGGCGGTGGCCTGCTCAAACTCCAACTCAGTAAATGACATTTCTTCACCAGGAACCAGCGACCCATATTGAAGCCCGACCACGACTACATATATCTCACATTCACGTACGCGTTCCCGGCAGTAATCGGCCGGGCTTCCCTCACCGGCTGAGAAGTGCCGCATATCGACGGGCGCCATCCCGGCGCGGCTAACTGCGTCCAATGTGGCCTGGGTAAAAGACCGGCCTTCCGGAAACCGGTCCATATCGGACGCATGACTAACGAAAACCTGGCCTGTCTTCACAACGCCTGCCCACAGCCCCGTACCCGAGATGTCCCAACCTATATCAAACCTACCTCGGCTGACGCCGGGCGTCGGCGTCCGGACGCGGCAGGCCCCGCCCGCGGGTTCGGACGGGGCCTGCGTGGGCCCGGGAGTGTTATCCAGTGCGATGCAGTTGCTGCTGCCGTCGGTGGTGGGGAAGCACTGGTTGTACACGTCGATGGTGCCGTGATGGTGACGTCCCCGGGCGACCCGCCCAGGCCGGCCACCTCGGTGTAGTAACCCACCTGGAAGGTCAGCGGGTCGGCGGCCGAGCCGTAGCTGCCTGGCTCGAACAGCAGCGCGTATCGCTGAGTGCCGAACTGGTTGGAGATCTGCTGGCTGGCGATCGAGTTCACCGTGGCCTGGATCTGGCTCTGCGGCATGCTCGGGGTGAAGAGGTACACGTTCGGGCCGAAGCTGGGCTCGCCCGCCAGGTGAACCGCCGGGGTGACCGTGGCCGGGGCGGCCGCCCGGGCGCTGGCTGCCCGGGCGCTGGCTGCTTGGGTGGTGGCCGGCTTCGCGGCGGCGGCCCAGGCCGGTCCGGCGGACAGTGCCGCGGCGCCGAGCACGGCCGCGGCCAGGATCGCGCCGCGACGGAGGCGGCGGCCCGGACCGGAGCGGCTCCGCTCCCGCCTTGAGCCCGTCCCGGTTCTTGTCTCGCTGGTTCCTGTCGCAGCGCTGCGGGGGGATGTCAGGTTCATCAGCGGTCCGTTTCTGCCGGCGCACCAGTGCTACCGCGCTCCGTCCGACAGCATCTCCTACTAGGGGAGACGGACCTCCAAGATCCTCATAATTGTTCTTATGACTTTTAAATAAAGGCCTGAACTAGGGGGGTCCCGGTGCCGGAGGGGCAGCCGGTGAGCGTGGCCGGGGAGAGCCTGCCCCGGAGCTGCTGGGGCCGGGAGCGTCACCGATGGCCCGGGCCTATGGGCAGCTGCGCTCAGTGGTCGTTCAGGAGCTGCTCGAACGGAGTCACGGACGCGTACGGGTCCGGTTTGGCGGCAGGCTCGCGGCGCTCGATCAGGCTGGCCAGTTCGGCACCAGCCCGGGCGATGCGCGCGGTGAGTGCCTCACCGGAGCCGTCTGCCGCGCCCCAGTCCTCGGTCGCCGCGAAGACCGCGGTGGGGACCGTGACAGTCCGCAGGTAGGTGAACAGCGGGCGGATCGCATGCTCCAGTGCGAGCGAGTGCCGGGCTGTGCCGCCGGTTGCCGCGATGAGCACGGTCTGGTCCGCCAGTGCGCCCGGGTCGAGCATGTCAAAGAACGACTTGAACAGCCCGTTGTAGGAGCCGCTGTACAGCGGGGTGACCGCGATCAGCCCGTCCGCATGGAGCACCTGCTCGATGGCTTCGCGCAGCGCCGGGCTGGGAAACCCGGTGAGCAGAGCGTTGACGATGTCATGGGCCAGGTCACGCAGTTCGATCGTGATCACCTGGGTCCCGGCCGGAAGCTGCCCGGCGGCGGCCGCGGCCAGCTTGTCGGCCAGCAGCCGGGTGGATGAGGGCTGGCTGAGCCCGGCCGAGACGACGGCGATGGTGCGCGTGGTCACCGGCGGGATGGTGCGCGGGGTCATCGGCGGCTCGCTGCGGGCTCGGTGGTCTCCTCGGATGCGGCCGCGGCCACGGACGCCGCGACCAGGGCTTCGTGCGTGGGGCCATCGGGCACGCTGGCCGGGCGCTTCGCGTCGAGTTCCCGGCGCAGCACCGGCACTACCTCGCCAAGCAGGTCAAGCTGCTCGAGTACGGTCTTCAGCGGCAGGCCGGCGTCGTCCATCAGGAACAGCTGCCGCTGGTAGTCGCCGAAGTGCTCGCGGAAGGTGAGCGTCTTGTCGAAGACAGCACTTTCCGACTTCCTCGGCATTGACAAGACGCCGCCGCTGCGCGCCACCTGCGGCGGCTCCCGACGCCGGGCTCTGCCTCTTCGAGGCCGCCCGGCGCGGAGTTCACCTTCCGGCAAGCGGTGATTGATAATCACTTGTCCGGTAGATAGCGGGTTCGATAGCCCGGAGGGTGAAGTGGATGGTCGCGCCTTCGCCTACCTTGCCCTCGGCCCATGCGCGGCCTCCGTGCCGTTCCACGATCTGCCGGACGCTGGCGAGGCCTATCCCGGTGCCAGGGAATTCGTCTGTCGTATGCAGCCGCTGGAAGGGCTGGAATAGCTTGTCCACATAGGCGGGATCAAAGCCTGCGCCGTTGTCGCGCACGTAGCAGCAGACGAGTCCATCCCCGGCCGGTGTTGTCCCGAACTCGATCAAGGCATTGTCCCGGCCAGACGTGAATTTCCAGGCGTTATCCAGCAGGTTTTGCAGTACCGTGCGGATGAGGACGCGGTCGGCCAGCACCCAGGCTGGCTGCTCGATGGTGAAGCGGACGCGGCGGCCCGGGCTCTCCCGCTGGAGTCCCTCGGCAATGCTGGCCGCCTCGGCACCGAGATCAACCTGCTGGAGTTTAAACTTTGCCCGCGCGTCCGTGGATAGCCGCAGCAGGGCGTCGAGAACCTGGCCCATGTGCTGGCTGGCGGCCTCGATCCGCTCGGCGTAGCCGCGGCCGGCATCGCCGAGGTCGTCCGCGCAATCTTCCATTAGTGCACCGCTGTAACCAGCCAGCGCGCGCAGCGGGGTACGCAGGTCGTGAGCTATTGAGGTGGCGAACGACTGCAGGTCCCGGTTGGTCCGCTCAAGGTCCGCGTTGACCGTCTGGAGGGTCCGGTTCGCCTCGATGAATCCACGATGGGCCATCTCGAGGGGAGCGAGGCACTCGACCAGGAAGGAGTTCGAATGCGTCCAGATGGTGGTCTGGCTGGTCCCGGGTATGGACCCGAGGGCCTCGGCGTGGGCGCTGACGATGTCTATAACCCCGGTGCCGTTGTGCAGGGCGGCGCGGCCGAGTTCGTAGGCTGCCTCCAGTGCGGACTCGTCGGGGTCTTTGTGATAGGCGCGGAGGGCTGTTGCGTAGTCAAGCTGCCACTGGGAGTTCATCACCGGCCGCTGTCGTAGCGGGCGACCAGGACAAGCGCATCGTCGTAGCCGCGGCCGTTCTCTTCGAGGATGCGGCAGGCAATGATCCGGGGGGACAGGATTGGCTCGACGAAGCTGGCGAAGCCCTCCCGGATCCCATCAGTCGCCATGATCAGCAGGTCACCTGCGTCCAGGCGAACGCTACCCGTGTGGAGAGACGGCATCCGCCATCCGACGACGCCACCGCGGGCCAGCGCTCCCTCGTGACGGTGTGGCGGGGCCGAGCGGACCACGTACCCCGAGACGTTGCCGACGGCCAGCCACTCCATCTGGCCGTCGTCCGCGATCGCCGCGAGGGTCATCACCACCCCCCGGGTCCGCTGCAGCGCCTTGTGGCAACGCTCAAACAATGACCGGAGTGACGCGTCAGGGGTCTCGGCGATGGCGGCGATGGCGGCGCTCGTAGCCTCGTGCGCATCGGGTCCGTGCCCGAGGCCGTCCATCACCGCTATGAGGGTCCGGAGTGGCCGGGGGACGACGAGATACCCGTCGCCCGAGGTGATCTGGCCGGGGATAGGGGCACCAGCCGCTGCCCACACGACCCAATCGGTAGTGCCGGTGGTCACGGTCATGTCTGGCGCACCCAGCTCGTCGCGGTGACCGTTGTTCCCTGCCCGACCTCGGAGACCAGGTCGAAGTCATCCATCATGCGTTTCGTTCCCGGCAGGCCCAGCCCGAGTCCTCGGCCCGTCGAGAACCCGTCGGTCATCGCCAGCGCCGTATCTGTGATTCCGGGCCCCTTGTCGGCCGCGACGATCGTGATGCCCTGGGCGCCGTTCCTGGCGGCCGGTCGCAACAGGATCTCTCCGCTGCGCGCGTACTTCAGGATGTTGCGCGCCAGCTCGGAGATAGCAGTCGCGATCAGCGTCTGGCTGGGGAGGCCAAAACCTAGATCAGCTGCCATGGCGCGCGCGGCCTGGCGGGCCTTCAGGATGTCCGGTTCCTCGTCGATCTGGACTCGCGTGTCACTGTCCACGGTCCACTGTCCTGTGCGGCCCGGCGCGCAGGTAGGCGAGGCCCGCTTCAAGGTCCAGCGTGGTGCGGACGCCTAGCATGTCTAGGCCCAGTTCCACCATGGCCATCGCCACAGCGGGCTGGATCCCGGCGATGATTGTCTCGACGCCGCGAAGCCGGAGCATGCCGACCAGGTTCTGCAATGTCCGCGTTGAAAACGAATCGATGACGTCGAGGACCGTCACATCCACGACGATCCCTTGACAGCGGCGTTTCTGCGCCTCGGCGAAAAGGTCGTTTTGGAGGCCGAAAAGATCGGCGTCGGTCAGGGCGGTTTGCACTGACGCGATGAGGTACGGCGCTTGCGCGAGGATTGGGACCGGCATAGCCGCGTCAGGCCACGATCGTCGGCGCGACCGGGGTCACGGCTTTCTCTTCGACCATTACCCGGTAGCCGAGTATCCGGTCGGCGAGGTCGAGCCCGCCCTGCAGGTCTCCGACCGTTTGTATCCGCGAAAGGTCGACCCCAACGGTGACGATGGTCTGGGCGATGGCGGGTGACACGCCGGTCACGATGACAGTCGCGCCGAGCAGTCGCGCTGCGTCAACCGTCTTAATCAGGTGGTTCGCGACTTTCGAGTCAACCGCGGCGACGCCGGTGATATCCATGACAACAACCCCGGCGCGGAACTCCCGGATGGCTAGGAGCATCTGCTCGGTCACCTGCCGTGCCCGGTCAGAATCGATCAGGCCGATGATCGGCAGGAGGAGCAGCCGATCGCGAAGCCGCAGCACCGGAGTCGAAAGGTCCTGGATCGATGCTTGCTGTTGGGCAATCACCCGCTCCCGCTCCATGCTGAACGCCAGCGCCACAACGACAAGGATCTTGTTGACGACAGGCTCGAAGATCATGAGGACCTTATCGAGCCGATCGGGCGCCTCAAGGTAGTGCGTCAAGAGGCTGCGCCAGTACACGTCTCGCAACGCGAGCATCCCGCCAAGCATGCGCTCGGAGGTAACCGTTCCCCGCACCGCCCGCTGCGCCATTTGCTTCGCGAGCTTTTCGGCATCCCGGTAGTCCAAGGTGTCAACGCAGGCGACACAAGCGTCGTAGACCCTCGAAGACTCCATTTCCTGCTGTCCTGCCGTGGCGCCCATCCACAGGCTGCCGTCGGCCGTGACGGCGTGAAGCCATTCCCGAAGCAACTTCTTACGGTCCTGGCGCAGGTGGGCGACCAGCTCGTCTTTCAGCGTCTCAGGCGATGTCGCAGTGGAATCGCCATCCGAGCCCGCTCTGGCCTTTCCTTTGGCGGTCGTTGTCACTGACGATCCTCCCCGTCCCACGACGTTTCGTCGAGCGGACTACCCGGCCTCGGATGCCCCGGCCACCCGAGCCCGGGATGAGCGACCTCACGCCTGGCGAAGTCAGCCGAGGCGCCCAGACGTACTGATTACGAAGAGTAGCACATACATCACGTTAAGTATCGTGCGCCGACGCGGGAGTGCTCCAGCAAGACTGCGCCAAGACCCTCGATGCGTGGAACCTCGGCGCCTCTGGGCCACCGGGCTATGCCAGCTTCGCCGCCGGCGACCACCCGTTCTGCGATGGACTGCAGCGACCGCCATGTGGTCCGCAGCAGCCTCGCAGCCTTGCTCCACGGCATCTGCGCGCACAGCCACGCCGCGTGCTCCTCGAACGCGATAGTGAACCGTGCTCCCGGCCCCGCCCACGGAACCGCGGCAGTCAGCACCCCGTGCCGCGGGCACTTCACCCGCGGCGCGTCCGCCTCCAGGAAGCAGCGCATGACGCCCAGGTCCAGCGCCCGCCACCGCCGCCGGCCCTCCCCGGCGTCGTAGAACCGGCACTTCCTCCCGCATCCGGGGCAGCGCAGCCGGTGCCCGCGGTCCGGGTGCAGCCGCACCACCGCGATCTCGCTGCCGTCCGGCGCTTCCCCGGCATCGGCGTCCTCGAGCACGGCATGCTCGACAGCCAGCAGTTTCTTCCATAGTTTGGTTTTCCGCACGCCGTCTCCCGGTGACACTGCGTAACTGACTCTGGACAAGCCAGCACGCTAGCCGGGGACGGCGTGTCCGCTTTAGAACGACACGCCGGGCATCAACGCAAGCACCCCATCACGGGAACGACAGAAGAGCCTCAGATCTCCGGAAGATGGCTGACGGCATGCCTTCTGACCTGGGGTTACCGGTATCACCTGGTTTGCGAAAAGTGTTAAATTCATGGTAGCCTGAGGGTATGACGCCTGCCGCTGCTGCCATCTTGGAGGGCATGCCTGACCCCAGGGACCTGCGCCGCGTCAGCGCGGACGGCCAGACGCTGGTCTTCGCCGGGTCACGGGTGCTGTTCCGGTACCGGGACGACGACACCGGGGCGCGGAACGTGGCGGTGGCGGTGCTGCGGCAGCTGGGCTACGGCGGGCAGGCGGTCGCCGCGGTGATGGGCCTGACGGTGAATTATGTGGCGACGCTGCATAACCGGGCGCTGCGGGAGGGGACCGGCGGGGTGGTGCGGCCGCGGGGCCGCCCGGGCAAGGCGGGCCAGGAGTCGTGGGACCGGGCGCGGCAGTGGCGGGCGGCCGGGGTGCGCGATGCGGAGATCGCCCGCCGCCTGCGGGTGAACCAGTCCACGGTGCTGCGCCATCTCGGCCCGGCCGGCGCGCAGGGCCAGCTGCCGCTTCAGCAGGATGCGGCGGAGCCGCAGCCGGGCATGCCACAGCCGCTGCGGCCGGGAGCCGGGCTGGCGCCGGAAGCTGAACCGGGGCGGGAGGGCACGCCGGAGCCCGGGCCGGCCGCGGACGCCGGGCGAGGCGCTGGCGGACACGAGGGCGGCGGGTCCGGCCACGCGGTGGCCGGGCCGGGCATCGCCGGCCAGGTCGCGTCGCGGTATGCGGGCGCGATGCTGCTGCACGCCTTCGGCGGCCGGGCCGGGGCCGGGCAGATCCTGGCCGCCGCGGCGGGCGGGCAGCCCGCCGGCGTGGCGCTGCTGTCGGCGGTCAGCATGTGCTTCGCGCTGGGCGCGGCGGCCCTCGAGCAGTTCAAGCATCTGGCCGCCGCCGATGCCGGGCCGCTAGCCGGGCTGGGCGCGCTGCCGGACCTGCGGACCATCCGGCCGAAGCTGGCCGCGATCGCCGACCGCACCGACCCCGTCGCGGTGCAGCGCCTGTTCGCCTCCGCGATGCTGGCCGCGGACCCGGTCATGTCCGGGGTCTACTACGTCGATGACCACTTCGTCCCCTACGCCGGCGCCAAGCCGGTGGCCAAGGGCTGGAACAACAAGCGCGGCAAGGCGGAACGGGGCCGCGCGGACACCCACGTGACCGCGCACGACGGGCGGGCGGTGTGCTTCGTGACCGGGGAGCCGTCCGGCCTGGCGGTCACGCTGCCCAAGGCGCTGGCGGAGCTGAAGAAGGCCGCCGGTCCCGGCGCGCAGATCATGGTGGGGTTCGACCGGGGCGGGGCGTACGCGCAGGTGTTCCGGCACTGCCGCGACCAGCAGGTGCACTGGGTGACCTACCGGCGGGCGCCGCTGGCTGTCCCGGCCATGCTGCCGGTCATCACCACGATCACCGCCGGCGGCAAGGCCCGGCAGGTCACCTGGGCCGAGGAGACCGCAGACGTCAAGGACTACGGGCAGGCCCGGCAGATCACGCTGTTCGAGCGCGGCCAGATGGCGCTGCAGATCCTGACGTCCGATACCGACGCCTGCCCGGCTGACATCCTGGCCTGGCTGAAGTCCCGCTGGCGGGAGGAGAACTTCCTCAAATACGCCAGCGAGAACTACGGCATTGACAAGATCTGCGACTACATCGCCAGCATCAGCGCGAACACCAAGGTCATCGATAACCCCGCCCGCAAGAAGGCGAATGCCGTGGTCCGCGAGGCCGAGAAGGCGCTGGCCGACGCCGAGCGAGGCCTGGCTGCGCTGCTGGCCGACCCGGCGATCACGCCCGCCGCCAAGAACACCCAGCTGATCCCCGCCGCGCAGAAGAACATCACCGCCGCCCGCACCAGACTCGACGCCGCCACCGCCGCCCGCGACGCGATCCCCGCGAAGCTGCCCGCCAACCTCATCGACCCCGCAGCCCAGGTCGCGCTGCTGCGCACCCGGCGCCGCGGCCTGCAGATGGTGCTGCGGCTGCTCGCGCACAACGCCGAGCACTGGCTGGCGAACCACCTCAACGCCTACCTGCGCGACGACGACGAACACCGCGCCATCACCCGCGAAACGATCATCCGCGGCCTGGCCGGCACCATCACTTACGCCCCCGCGGCGATCACCGTCCAGATCAACCGGCCCGGCGCCCCCCGCGTCGCCCGCGCCTTGGCCGCGCTCATCGACGAGATCAACGCCACCCCGCCCGCCATGCCCGGCGACACCCGGCCCATCACCTACCAGCTGGCCACGCCGGCCCAGGCAATTTAAAACCAGACCTACAGCACCTTCCGGAGATCTGAGCCTACGACAGCGGCGCCAACGCATTTGTAAAGAAACCCGTAGACTTTTCCCAATTCAACGTGGCAATTACCACCATCTGCATGTTTTGGATGCTCCTGAACGGGCCCGCACCCGAGTCCGTGCCGCCATCGGATTAGAGGCGTCGTTCAAAGGAGTCGGGGCATGGCCCTCGTGCCTCCGGCGGCGGCACTTCGGCTCCGGGCTACTGATTACGGATCGCCAGCTTCCTCGCGTGCGGTGATCGTGGCCGGACCCTCGACCTTCAAGGCACGCAGCATCTACTTCGGGATCGCGTCTTCATCAGTGAGGTTGTCCGAAGAGGCGCAGAGCACGCAAGCCATGTCCTTCAGTCTGGCGCATCTCCAGCACCGAGAGCACTTGGTTTGTATAGGCGGTGCGGGTACGGAGCTTCACCCGGACTGGGATCGCACTCCGCCCCTGGGCGCACGTCGGCCGCGGACCTGCGAAGCGCCCAACCAAAGGGACTCAGAGCGCCAGTGGACAGGGGCCGTAAAGCGTTCGCATTGTCGATGACTTCCTGCGGGCTGCCCACGGTCAGTGGCGTCTGCTCGGTGAAGTCCTCCAGCGACGGCCCGTGGCCGTAGACCGGCGCGTTGTCGAAGTAGGGACGGAATTCCGCCGCTGCCTGCTGAGAGTTCTGGTGCAGGTAGACCTGGCCGCCGAGGCCGACGATCGCCTGCTCCGGGGCGCCGTGCCCATAATGCGCGAAGCGCTCCCGGTAGAAGTTGACCAGCCGGACGAAATGGTCCGTGGGCCAGAAGATGTGATTGGCGAAGAACCCATCGCCGTAGTAGGCCGCCTGCTCGGCGATCTCCGGACTGCGGATCGAGCCGTGCCACACGAATGGCGGCACCCCGTCCAGCGGCCGTGGCGTGGCGGTGAACCCCTGCAGCGGCGTGCGGAACCTGCCTTCCCAGTCCACGGCGTCCTCGCGCCACAGCCGGTGCAGCAGGTGGTAGTTCTCGATGGCCAGCTCGATGCCGTCGCGGATGTCCTTCCCGAACCACGGGTACACCGGCCCGGTGTTGCCTCGGCCGAGCATCAGGTCCACCCGCCCGTCGGCCAGGTGCTGCAGCATCGCGAAATCCTCGGCGATCTTCACCGGGTCGTTGGTGGTGATCAGCGTGGTCGCGGTGGACAGGATCAGCTTCCCGGTCTGGCCGGCGATGAAGCCGAGCATGGTCGTGGGAGAGGACGGCACGAACGGGGGGTTGTGGTGCTCACCCGTGGCGAACACGTCGAGGCCGATGTCCTCGGCCTTGCGGGCGATGGACACCATCGCCTTGATCCGCTCGTGCTCGGTGGGGGTCCGGCCGGTCGTGGGATCGGTGGTGGCATCCCCGACGGTGAAGATCCCGAACTGCATCGCTGCTCCCTGCTGCCCAGACTGAATCGCTGCCCGGCCTCATCTACTTGAACGTGCAACTACTTCGGGGTGCCGGATATTCCGTGCGCGAACCGGGCGGCCAGCGCCGCGCTGCAGTTGGCGGACAGATGCAGCAGGACCGGTGCGGCCAGGCTGCCGGACCGTTCCCGCAGCCAGGACAGCAGCAGGCCGGCGGCAGCGGTTCCGGCGATGGCGGCAGCGACCGGACCCGCGGCTGCCCGGCGGCTGGCCGTCAGCTGGTTGACCCGCAGCGCCTCCACGGTGGGCCGGACATGCCAGAGCCCGAACACCCCGCTGGTCACGGCCATGGCCGCCGGCCGGGGGAGGACCCGGCGCAAGGCGGCCTGAAGCACCCCGCGGAACGCCACTTCTTCCCAGAGCACGGTGCCGGCCGGGATGCGGATGGTCACCTGGTAGGCGACCTCTGGCCAGGTCAGGCCGGTGATCCGCTGATCGGCGAGGGCGGGCCGGGTGGCCGGCACCCCGGCCAGGATCACCCAGGCCGTGGCCAGGGCGCCGGACGGCGCGGCGCCGCAGCGCAGTCCCGCGCCGAGCTGGCCGCGCCCCAGCCCGAGGTCCGCGGCGGTCAGGCCGCTGGCGGCGGCCGCGGCCAGCGCGGCGCCGGTGGCACCGAGGTTGGCCAGCGGATACCACCTGCGATGCCAGCGCTGCCGCCCGGCCAGGTTGTTGTACGCGGTGAGGGCGGCCGACCAGGTGGCGGCGAAGGCGGCGTCCCGGCCCCGCCGGGAGGTGAGCCCGCTCATCCGCCGGGCTGGACGAGCCCGGTTTCGTAGGCGAGCACCACGGCCTGGGTGCGGTCCCGCAGGCCCAGCTTCATCAGGACGTGGCTGACGTGTGTCTTCACGGTCTGCTCGGCGAGCACCAGGTGGCCGGCGATCTCCGCGTTGGACAGGCCCCGCGCGACCAGCGCCAGCACCTCGGTCTCCCGTTCAGTGAGATCCTGCAGGGTCTTGCGGCTGGGCCCGCGGGGCGCCCCCATCCGCGCGAACTCCGCGATGAGCCGCCTGGTCACGCCGGGAGACAGCAGCGCGTCGCCCGCCGCGACGACCCGGACCGCCTCGGCGAGTTCCCGGGCCGAGGCGTCCTTGAGCAGGAAGCCGCTCGCCCCCCAGCGCAGCGCCTGGTACACGTAGTCGTCCAGGTCGAACGTGGTCAGGACCAGGACCCGGGGGGCGCCGTCCATCGCCGTGATCTGACGGGTGGCCTGCAGCCCGTCCAGCACCGGCATCCGCACGTCCATCAGGATCACGTCGGGCCTGAGCTGGATGGCACGGGTGACCGCCTCCTGCCCGTTCACGGCCTCGCCGACGACCTCGATGTCGGGCTCACTGTTCAGCAGGGTGGTGAATCCGGACCGGACCATGCCCTGGTCGTCGGCGATCACGACGCGCACGGTCATCGCGCGCTCCCCTCACGGTCCCCTGTATCCGGCAGCACCGCGGTGACCAGGAAACCGCCGTCCTCCGTGGGCCCGGCCTCCAGGTGCCCACCGAGCATGCCCGCCCGTTCCCGCATGCCGATCAGGCCGTGACCGGCGCCCTCCCGGTCCGCGTCCCGGTCCTGGACTGCGCACGCGTCGTTGCGCACCTTGATCACCAGGGCTCTCGGGGCGTAGGCGAGTTCGACCCGCACCGCAGAGCCGGGGGCGTGCTGCATGACATTACTCAGCGCCTCCTGCAGGATCCGGTAGGCGGACAGGTCGATGCCCTGCGGCAGGTCCCGGGCCGGGCCGCTGACCGACGACGTGACCCGCACGCCGCCGCTGCGTGCGGAGTCCAGCAGGCCGTCCAGTTCCGCGAGACCGGGCTGGGGTGCGGTGTCCGCGCCGGTGCTGCGCATCACGCCGAGAAGCCGGCGCAGCTCGTCGAGGCCGCTCAGCGCGCTCGCCCGGATATCGGCGAAGCTTTGGGCGAGTTCCGGCGGAGGGTTGGCGACCTTGCGCGGGCCGGCTTCCGCCTGGATAGCGATCACCGACATGTGGTGGGCCACGATGTCGTGCAGTTCGCGGGCGATGCGCTGGCGTTCGGTGAGCAGGGCACGCTCGCCCTCGAGGCGGCGGGCCTGCTGGGCGAGCTCGGTGCGGCCGCTCCGCCGGGCCCGGACGATGGCCCCCATCAGCAGGGGGATGGCGGCCAGGATGGCGACCGCAGCGGTCTGCGCGTCCACGACGATGGCGCCCAGCAGGGTGACCGCGGCCACGCAGACCACGAACCAGCCCTTGCCGCGCACCCCGACCGCGTACAGGCACAGGCCGTAGACGAGCACGCCCGCGACCGGGTAGACGGAGGAAGACAGGGTGCGCGGGCCGATCGCCACGGATACCCAGATCAGGGTCACCACGGATGCGGCCCAGGCCGTGGCGGGAAAGCGGGTGCGCAGCACCAGCGGCGCGGCGAGCACGGCCGCGTACAGCAGGAGCGTCTGGGTGCTGTACGGGTGGTGGTACCGGCCGTTCTGGGTGTTCAGGTAGGAATCTGTGCCACCCCAGAGGATGAGCGCGAGCACGACGTCGGCCAGGAACACCAGGTCCACGGGGCCGAGCTGGAGGCGCTGCCGCCAGGCCGGAGGGGGCAACGGAGGGTCGGTGGCCCCGGTCGCCACCGCCGCCCGGACCACGGCCCGGATCGTGGTCACGGCCGCGGCCCCGGCCGTGACCACGGCCGCCCGGCGCGAGGCCCCAGAACTCATGACCTCAGCGTAAGCGCGAAGGCCCGGGCCTTTCGTGACCCATGCGGGGTATCTGCCTGCCCCTACTCAAGTAGGGGCCGGCCCGCCCGGGTAGCCCTTCCGGGCCGGCCGCCGGTACCTGGGGAGCAGCCTCCAGATGGGCTCTGCAGCGTGACGCCGGCTACGGCGGGGCGTCCGTAGCTTTCTGACCAGAACACCCACTGGACCAGGAAGGACACGTCATGAGACTGCGCCGCGCGGCCACTCTCGCGGTAGCTGCTGCTGCCGCTGCCGTCACGCTGACTGCTGCGGTGAACCCGCAGCCCCCGCCCGAGCCGCCGGTATCACTGCCCGCGCTCACCCCGGCGGCGCTTGCCGCCCGTTACACCGCCAGCTCGGGGGCGGTCGCACGCGCGGCTGCCGCCGCGGCCCGCTCCGGCAACCCGGCCCTGGCCCGCACCCTGGCGGGCCTGCGTCACCAGCACCTGCTCGGGTTCGACCCGGACGGCCCGGGTGAGGCCGTCGAGGTCCTCGGGGACCTGGCCACCGCCCGCCGGGTCGTGATCCTCGTGCCCGGCTCCGACACGTCCCTGACCACGTTCGCTTCCCGCGGGACCGCTTCGCCGCAGGGCGGAGCCCGCGCGCTGGCCGCCCAGGCCCGCCGGCTCGATCCCGCTGCCCGGCTCGCGGTCATCGCCTGGCTCGGCTACCGCACCCCGAGCCTGCTCAGCCCGGCCGTTCTCACGTCGGGAAACGCGGGTCAGGGCGCCCAGACCCTGCGGCCCCTGGTGCTCAGCCTGGCCGCGCAGGGGGACCAGGTCGCGCTGTTGTGCCACAGCTACGGATCGGTGGTGTGCGGGCTGGCCGCGCCGCAGCTGCCCGTCACCGACATCGCGGTGTACGGCAGCCCGGGAATGGACGCCTCCTCGGTGCGATCCCTGCACACGACGGCCCGGGTGTGGGGCGGCCGGGACGCCGGCGACTGGATCCGCGACGTGCCCCACATCCGGCTGCTGGGGATGGGATTCGGGGCCGATCCCATGTCGCCGTCGTTCGGCGCCCGCCGGTTCGGCTGCGGCGGCGCCGGCCACAGCAGTTACCTGCAGCCCGGCAGCGAGTCGCTGCGCAACCTGGCCTACATCGCGCTGGGCGAGCCCCGCATGGTCACCCGATGAACTGGCACCCAGCCCGGGCAGGCCGGGCGCTCGCGGCGCGGATCGATTCAGCCACCCCGGCCGGGCGTGACCGGACCGTGGACGCGCTGCGGGCCCTAGCCATCGCGGGCGTGATCCTCGGCCACTGGCTGGTCACCGCCCTGGTGCTGACCCGTTCCCCGGGCGGTCCGGGGCTGCACGACACCAGCCCGCTGGCCTCCCATCCCGCTCTCGCGCCGGTGTCCTGGATCTTCCAGACCCTCGCGATCTTCTTCTTCGTCGGCGGTTACTCGGCCGCCCGTAGCCATAAGGGTCAGTACCTCACCTGGCTGCGCTCCCGGCTAGTCCGGCTGGGCCGCCCGGTGCTGGTCCTCGCGGCGGTCTGGGTGCCGCTGACCGCGGCGATGGCCCTCGGCGGCGTCAGCCCCGGGTCGATCCGCACCCTGGTGACGCTGGTCCTCGACCCGCTGTGGTTCCTGGGCGTGTTCGCCGGGCTCACCGCCCTGACCCCGCTGGCGCAAGCGCTGGTCCGCCGGTGCGGCGCCGCGGCGGCGCTCATCCCCGCCGCCGTGGTCGCGGTGGTGGACCTGGCCCGGTTCGGCCTCGGCGCTCCCGGCTGGATCGGCTGGGTCAACGTCGGGGCCGGCTGGCTGGTCCCTTACCTGCTCGGGATCGCCTGGGCGCGCGGGGCGCTGCACGGCTGGAAGGTACCGGCCGCCCTGCTGGCCGGGGGCGCGGGCGCGACGGCGGCGCTGGTCTGCTGGGCTGGCTACCCGGCCAGCATGGTGGGCGTGAACGGGGCCGCGATCTCGAACCTGAACCCGCCCACGCTGGCCGCGGTCACCTTCGGTGTCGCCCAGGTCGGGCTCGCGCTGCTGCTGCGGCCCTGGCTGGCCCGGCTGACGCGGCGCCCGCTGGCCTGGGCCGCCGTGGCCCTGGTCAACCTGTCCGCGATGACCCTGTTCCTCTGGCACCAGTCCGCGTTCCTGGCGGTGACCATGGCCGGCGCGGTGGCCGGGCGCGTCCCGGGCCTGCTAACGCCGCCGTCGGGTGCGGTCTGGGTCGCGGAACGGCTGGCCTGGCTGCCAGTCTTCGCCGCGGCCCTGACCGTGGCCTGGCTGCTGTTCCACCGCTTCGAGCGAGGCCGGGCTGGCGCTAGGCCGTCTTCAGCCGCTCCAGCAAAGCCTCGTGCTCGTCCCACAGCGCTTCCGGCAGATGGCTGCCGAACGTGGTGAAGTACTCCCGGGTGTGGTCAGCTTCGTCCTGCCACGCGTCGGCGTTGACCGACAGCAGCAGCTTCAGGTCGGCGTCGCTGATATCCAGGCCGCTGGTGTCCAGGGCGCCCCGGGCGGGCAGGTTGCCGATCGGGGTGGCCTCCGCCCCGGCCTGGCCGTTCAGCCGCTCCGTGATCCACTTCAGCACGCGACCGTTCTCGCCGAAGCCGGGCCAGGCGAACTTGCCGTCGGCGTTCTTGCGGAACCAGTTCACCGCGTAGAGCCGGGGCAGCTGGCCCGGGTCTGCCATGCTGCCGATCTTAAGCCAGTGGCCGAAGTAGTCGCCCATGTTGTAGCCGCAGAACGGGAGCATCGCGAACGGGTCGTGGCGCAGTTCCCCGACCGTGCCCTCGGCCGCGGCGGTCTTCTCCGAGGCGATGGTCGCGCCCATGAACACGCCGTGCTGCCAGGAGAACGCCTCCGTGACCAGGGGCACCGCGGTGGCCCGGCGGCCGCCGAACAGGATGGCCGAGATCGGCACGCCGTCCGGGTCGTCCCACTCCGGGGCGATCGAGGGGCACTGGGCCGCGTCCACGGTGAACCGCGAGTTGGGGTGGGCGGCCGGGCGGCCCGAGTCCGGCGTCCAGTCCTGGCCCCGCCAGTCGGTCAGGTGCGCGGGCGGCTCCTCGGTCATGCCCTCCCACCACACGTCGCCGTCATCGGTCAGCGCGACGTTGGTGAAGATCGTGTTCCTGGTCAGCATCTGCAGCGCGTTGGGGTTGGTGTGCTCGCCGGTCCCGGGGGCGACGCCGAAGAACCCGGCCTCCGGGTTGATCGCGTAGAGCCTGCCATCGTGGTGGAACCGCATCCAGGCGATGTCGTCGCCGATCGTCTCGACCTTCCAGCCGGGGACGGTGGGCCGCATCATGGACAGGTTCGTCTTGCCGCAGGCGGACGGGAAGGCGGCCGCGACGTACTTGGCCTCGCCTTCCGGCGGGGTGACCTTGAGGATGAGCATGTGCTCGGCCAGCCAGCCCTCGTCGCGGGCCATGGCCGAGGCGATCCGCAGCGCGTAGCACTTCTTGCCCAGCAGTGCGTTGCCGCCGTACCCGGACCCGTAGGACCAGATCTCCCGGGTCTCGGGGAAGTGCGTGATGTACTTGGTCGTGTTGCAGGGCCAGGGCACGTCCTCCTGG
Organism: uncultured Actinomycetes bacterium; assembly: GCA_963782185.1. Classification (GTDB taxonomy): domain Bacteria; phylum Actinomycetota; class Actinomycetes; order Streptosporangiales; family Streptosporangiaceae; genus RYN-230. Next base: position 46,072 of record CAWAJB010000004.1, on the reverse strand, counting down.
CCGGGCTGCAGCGGGGCGCCCACCGAGTGCACGGCGCGGACGAAGAACCCGTCCTCGCCCAGTTCCTCGAGCACTGGCTCGCCCACCCGGGTCATGACCTTCATGGACGCGGCCACGTACGGTGAGTCGGTGATCTCCACGCCGAGCTGGGAGATCCTCGATCCGAGCGGGCCCATGCAGAACGGGACGACGTACATGGTCCGGCCGGCCATGCACCCGGCGAACAACCCGCTGAGGGTTGCGCGCATCTCGGCCGGGGCGATCCAGTTGTTGGTCGGTCCCGCGTCTTCTTCCTTCTCCGAGCAGATGAACGTCCGGTCTTCGACGCGGGCGACATCGGACGGGTCGGAACGGGCCAGGAAGCTGCCCGGCCGCACGTCCGGGTTGAGCGGCATGAGGGCGCCCTGCTCCACCAGGAGGCTGGTGAGCTGTGCCCACTCCTCCTGGGAGCCGTCGCACCACTGCACGCGGGCGGGCTGGGTAAGGGCGGCGATTCCGGTCACCCAGTCAATCAGCCCGCTATGTACCGTCGGCGGTTGCTGCAGTCCGGGAATAGCGTCACTCACAGGATGTCCTCCCAATCGCCGGCCGGTACCCGCAGTCGTCTCGCGTCGGGTCCACTAGAAAACCGGAACCTACCTTAACAACATGCACTCAAAGGCCGCCGGAGTGGTAGACCTGCATGTGTGGAGGTTTGTGGCGCCCAGCTGGCTATTCTGTAATTCTTGTGAAGGCCATGACTGGTGGTCTAGACCGATTATCGCGGTTAGGGCCCGCAGGACCTGCGCGAGTGCTCGCGCAGGTCCGGGAAATGCAGCCCAGCGACGACGATCATTGCAGAGTGCGAAGCTTTCCAGACAGGGTGTGATTGTGGTCACCAAAGCCCGTGTGGGCGTGCGGCTTCGCCGCTTCCGGGAGGAACGCGGTCTCACGCAGGCCGCCCTGGCCAGTGCGCTGGGCATTTCCCCGAGCTACGTCAACCAGCTGGAGTCCAGCCAGCGCCCCATGACGGCCTCCGTCCTGCTCAAGCTGGCCAGCGTGTTCGACGCGGACCTGCAGCAGTTCTCGGCCGAGGACGCCGACCGGCTCGTGGCGCAGCTGCGTGACGTGCTGACCGATCCGTCGGTCGGCGAGCAGATCTCGATGGCCGAGATCCGCGAGCTGGCGGCGACCATGCCGGCCGTCGGCCGGTACGTCATCGAGCTGCACCGCCGGTACCGGCACGGGCGTGACGTGAACGAGACGATCATGACCCGCATCGACGCGGGTGAGCCGGGGTCGATGTCGGTGCCGCCGCCCATGGCCCAGGAGGAGGTGCAGGAGCTGTTCTACGCGCGGCGGAACTACTTTCCCGCGCTGGACCTCGCGGCCGAGCGGATCTTCGCCCAGGCCGGGCTCAAGGTTGGCAATCCCCAGGCCGGGATCACCGACCGGCTGGCCCGGTGGCACGGCATCCGGGTGGCCGACCTTCCCGACCGTGACCAGGGCGTCAAGCGGCGCTACGACCCCGGGGCCCGGGTGCTGTCGCTGTCCCCGCTGCTCAACTCGGGCCAGCGGGCCTTCCAGCTGGCCACCCACCTGGCCTCGGTCGAGATGGCCACGGAGATCGACCAGATCGTCACCGAGGCCAACCTGTCCGGCGACGACGCCCGCATGCTCTGCCGGATCGGCCTGGCCAGCTACTTCGCGGGCGCCCTGGTCCTGCCCTACCGGCCCTTCCTGGATGCCGCGGAGACGGCAGGCTATGACATAGCGCTGCTGCAGCGGCGGTTCGACGTGGGTTACGAGACCGTCGCGCACCGCCTGAGCACCCTGCAGCGTCCCGGGGCCCGCGGCGTGCCGTTCATCTTCGTGCGGGTCGACCGGGCGGGCAATATCTCCAAGCGCCAGTCGGCGACCAGCTTCCACTTCTCCCGGGTCGGCGGCTCCTGCCCGCTGTGGAACGTGTACGAGGCCTTCGTGCACCCGGGGGAGATCCAGACCCAGCTGGCCCAGATGCCCGACGGCCGCAGCTACCTGTGGGTGGCCAGGACGGTCTCCCGGCGCTACGGCGGTTACGGGACGCTCGGCAAGACGTTCGCGGTCGGCCTGGGCTGCGACCTGCGGCACGCGCACCGGCTGGTGTACTCCCACGGACTGGACCTGGGCAGCCCGTCCGCGCTGGTCCCGATCGGCCCGGGGTGCAAGGTGTGCGACCGGACCACCTGCCCCCAGCGGGCCTTCCCGGCGCTCGGCAAGCCCCTGGATCCGAACCCTCATCACGGCAGCTTCATCCCCTACGCCACCGGCGACAGCGTGATCGTCCCGCCCGGCGGCTGAGCGCCGCCGGGCGGGACGCCCGGGTGCCAGGCTCAGGACACGCCGAACTCCCACAGGCCGTAGCCGTACAGGGTGGCGCGGGCGGTGCCGTGCATGCGGATGTAGCGGCTGGGTGTGGGTGGTCCGGCCGCGCCCGTGCATGGGGCCGGGCGGCCTGACGTAGACTGCGCTGTCGTTGTGCCGACCGCATCACGTTCCGTATGGAGACGCCACCATGAGCATTGAGAAGCCTGAGGTCGACTTCCCCGGCGGCGAGCCGCCGGCTGACCTCGAGATCACCGACGTCTGGGAAGGCGACGGTGCGGTCGCGAAGGCGGGCGACACGGTCGAGGTGCACTACGTCGGGGTCGCGTACTCCACCGGCGAGGAGTTCGACGCCAGCTGGAACCGTGGCGCCCCGCTGCAGTTCCAGCTGGGCGTGGGGCAGGTCATCGCCGGCTGGGACCGGGGCGTTCAGGGCATGAAGGTCGGCGGCCGCCGCCAGCTGATCATCCCGCCTGGCATGGCCTACGGGGAGCGGGGGGCCGGCAGCTCAATCGCCCCGGGCGAGACCCTCATCTTCGTCTGTGACCTGGTCTCGGCCTGATCCTGTCCGCGCTAGCGCGGGGATAGCACGCAGAACTCGTTACCCTCGGGGTCGGCCAGGACCGTCCAGGACACCTCGCCGCCCTGGCCCACGTCGGCGAGGGCCGCGCCCGCGGCACGCAGCCGGGCCACCTCGGCCGCCGGGTCGTCACCCCGGTACGGGGCCACGTCGGGATGGAGCCGGTTCTTGACCTTTTTCTGGTCCGGGACCCGGAGGAACTCCAGGTAGGGCCCGGTGCCTGCGGGCGACCGCAGCCCGACGATGTCATCCTCGGTGCGCGTGATCTCCCAGCCCGCGGCGCCGGCCCAGAACGGCGCCAGTGCCGCCGGATCGGCGCAGTCGGTCAGGATCGCGGCGACCGGGCCCGTGTCGCGGTAGATGTCCCGCGGCTCCAGGACGCAGAACTCGTTGCCTTCCGGGTCGGCCATGACGGCCCAGGGCACGTCACCCTGGCCGATGTCCACCGGGGCGCCGCCCAGGTCCCTGGCCCGGGTGACCAGCTCGGCCTGGTGCGCCGCCGAGTGGCTGGCCAGATCCAGGTGCACCCGGTTCTTGCCCGTCTTCTGCTCCGGCACCGGGATGAAGACCACCGGCACGGCGGCCGGATCGGGGTAGCTGTAGCCCGCCGGCCACACGTCCACCTCGTCCGGTGTCTCGTCGGCGATCTCCCAGCCCAGCAGGCCCGACCAGAACCGGGCCAGCCGGCCGGGATCGTTGGCGTCGGCCACGAGATGAACCAGGCGTGTCGGCATGGGACCCAACCTTCCCCGATGGGCCCGCGGGACGCAATCGCGTTTCCGCCGGCCGCTGGCGATCGCGGCGCCCGGCCGCTGGTCACCGGCGGATCCCCGGCCGGGTGAGCCCGCGGGCCGCGGGAACAGGCCCGCCCTCCAGAACGCTGTGCTGTACGTAGTGCCCCGCCACCAGTGGGGCCGCAAGAGAAGGAGCTGAGGTGTCCGACACCTACCAGAAGGACCCCCAGGCCATATCCAAGCTCACGCCGGACCAGTACCGGGTCACCCAGGAGAAGGGCACCGAGCCCGCGTTCCGCAACGAGTACTGGGACAACTCCGAATCCGGCATCTACGTGGACATCGTCTCCGGGGAGCCACTGTTCGCGTCGGTGAACAAGTACGACAGCCGGTCCGGCTGGCCGAGCTTCACGGTGCCGATCGAGCCGGGCAACGTCGTGAAGAAGCGGGACTTCAGCCACGGCATGATCCGGACCGAGGTCCGGTCCGCCCACGGGGACAGCCATCTCGGCCACGTGTTCCGCGACGGGCCCGCCGACCAGGGCGGCCTGCGGTACTGCATCAACTCCGCGGCCTTGCGGTTCATCCCGGTGGATGACCTGGAGGCTGAAGGCTACGGGGCCTACCGCACGCTGTTCGACCACACCGACGACACGAGGAGTGCAACACGATGAGCACCAATCCCGAGAAGGCCATCCTGGCCGGGGGCTGTTTCTGGGGTATGCAGGACCTGATCCGCAAGCGCCCCGGCGTAATCTCGACGCGGGTCGGATACACCGGCGGCGACGTACCCAACGCGACCTACCGGAACCACGGCAACCACGCCGAGGCCATCGAGATCACCTTCGACCCGGAGCAGATCTCCTACCGGGACCTGCTGGAGTTCTTCTTCCAGATCCACGACCCGACGACCCGTAACCGGCAGGGCAACGACATCGGGGCCAGCTACCGGTCGGCGATCTACTACACGAGCGACGAGCAGAAGCGGGTCGCCGAGGACACCATCGCCGACGTGGACGCCTCAGGCCTGTGGCCGGGCAGGGTCGTCACCGAGGTCGAGCCCGCCGGGCCGTTCTGGGAGGCCGAGCCAGAGCACCAGGACTACCTGGAGAAGTACCCGAACGGCTACACCTGCCACTTCCCCCGGCCGGGCTGGAAGCTGCCGCACCGCGCGGACACGGTCAGCCAGTAACGACCGGGCGCAGGCCCGCGAGCCGCACACCGCAGGCCCGCCGGGACGGGGAAACCCGTCCGGCGGGCCTGCGTTTTGTCCGTTGAGGCGCTCAGCCCGCCACGGGAAGGGCGCGGACGAGCACGTCGCAGACGGATGAGCCGGGACCGGCCTCCCGCGTGCGGGCGACCTTGCGCCAGCCCCAGGCCCGGAACGCGGCCTGCGCCGGGGCGGCGGCGGGCGGGACGGTGAGCGTGGCACGCTCCTCCGGCCGGCCCCGCAGCACCAGGTCGTGCAGGGCCGCGCCGATACCCTGACGCCGCCAGGGCGCGCGGACCAGCAGCTCGCAGAGTGCGAACGTGCGGCCGGGATGCTCGGCCGTGACCTCCTCCGGCAGGGCGGTGGTCAGGTGCCGCCACCAGGAGGTGGACGGCCGGAGCGGGAAACCGGATGCGTACCCGACGAGGTACTCGCCGTGACGGGCCACGGCCAGCACGTAGCCCGGCTGGCGCCGCTGGACCCGGAATCGCTCCGCGAACCGCGCGGCGCCGGCGTCCCGGTCGCGCGGCGGGCCGGCCCGCACCTCGGCGTGCAGGGCCTGCAATTGGTCCGCGTGGGCGCCGGCCTGCGTCCCGTCGAGCACACCGAACGTGATGTCGGGCGTGGACATGATCACCTTCATAGCCGGCGCCGCGAGCCGGGCGGTCCGCGCGGTAGTCGGGCCGGTGCCGCACCCGCCGCATCATCAGCGCGGTGCATTGTGGTTGCCATGACACCCACAACGCACCGCGCTGACGGCGGCCAACGGCGGCGCGTCAGGCCTTGCGGCCCATGCCCGCGAAGAGGGGGATCACGAGCGGGTTGGGCACCGTCCGCCACTGCGGCAGGGGCACGATCCCGGGCTCGACGCGTTCCAGGCCGTCGAAGTACCGCGCGATCTGCTCGCGGGTACGCAGCGTGGACTGGGCTGGGCCCAGCCGGGCGTTGAGCCGGGCGGTGCCGTCGGTGACCCGCTCGGTGTCGATGTCGGTCGTGGTGTCCGAGATCGTCAGGTAGCTGCCCGAGGGCACCGCGTCCATCAGCCGGGAGACGATCCCGTGGGGACGATCCTCATCCGGGACGTACTGCAGTACCAGCAACGACATGACGGCGATGGGCTGGCTGAAGTCGAGGACCCCGGCTGCGGCGTCGAGGATCGCGGCGGTATCGCGGGCGTCGGCGTCCACGTAGGCGGTGGCGCCCTCGGGGGTGCTGGTCAGCAGGGCCCGGGCGTGGGCCAGCACGATCGGGTCGTTGTCCACGTACACGATGCTGGACTCGGGCGCGATCGCCTGGGCCACCTCGTGTGTGTTCTCGGCGGTCGGCAAGCCGGTCCCGATGTCCAGGAACTGCCGGATGCCGGCCTCGCCGGCCAGGTACTGGACCGCGCGGCGCAAGAACGCCCGGTTGGCCCGCACCCCGGCCAGGATGTTGGGGATGGCCTCGATGACCTGCTGGGCTGCTTCCCGGTCCGCTTTGTAGTTGTCTTTACCGCCGAGCCAGTAGTCGTAGACCCGGGCCGGATGAGCGCGGGTGACGTCGAAGGACGCCGGCTCGGCGGCCACGGTGTCACTACCCTGGCGGCCTGCGGAGACGTCCTGCCTGCTCATCAGCTGGTGCCCTTCCCGATAGGTGCCCGGCCGCTGCGGCCGGGCGCGTGTGTCCCTGAGGTCGCTGCGTCTACGCCCGCAGCTCGCGGCGGACGCGGTCGAGGAAAAGGATGGTCTGGCCGGGGTCCAGCGAGGTGGCGCTCAGCCGGTTCATAATGTCGAGATAATGGTCGGTGGCAGCCGGCTTCTCCAGGTAGAGGGCCCCGGTGAGCTGCTCGATGTACACCACGTCGGGGACGTCCCGCTCGCTGAAACGCAGGATCGTGAACGAGCCCCCCGCGGCGTCATGGCCGCCGGCCTCGAACGGCACGACCTGCAGAGTGACGTTGGGCAGCTGGGCCACCTCGGCCAGCCACCGGAGCTGGGCGCACATCACCGGCACCCCGCCCACCGGGCGGCGCAGCGCGGCCTCGTCCATGACCGACCACACCCGGGGCGGCTTCGCCGCGGTCAGCAGCTCCTGCCGTTTCAGCCGCACCGCCACCCGCCGGCCGAACTCGTCCGGGGAGGCACCCCGCCCGCCGAGCGCGGTCACGGCCCGGGCGTAAGCCTCGGTCTGGAACAGGCCGTGAACGAACTGCAGGTCAAAGGACCGAATGAGGGAAGCCGACGCCTCCAGCCCCAGGTAAGGCTCGAACCAGGCGGGCAGGATATCGCCGAATTTCGCCCACCACTCCTGGGTGTGAGCCTGACCGGTCAGGGCCAGCATCGCGCCGGTGACCTGCGGGTCGGTCACGCCGTAGAGCGTGAGCAGGTCCCGCAGGTCGCGATCCTTGAAGCCGACCCGCCCGTTCTCCATGCGGCTGATCTTGGATCGTGACGACCGGATGTGCCATCCCGCGGCATCGGGGGTGATCCCCGCCGCCTCACGGAACCGCCGGAGCTGGCTGCCCAGCATCATCCGCGCCGCAGCGGAGCCGACGCTGGATTCGTCCGCGGGGGGCCCGCCGTCCGGCTGCGGGTCCGTCCCGCCTGGACCGTGCTCTGAATGCATCTGGCCTTGACGCCCGGTTCACGAGGAAATTGGCGGCATAATGACGCTTTGATAAACGCGGTACACGGTATCACCCGGTAAAGGATGCGTCGTGGCCTGCGGTGCGGTCAGGGCCTGCGGTCAGGGCCTGCGGTCAGGGCCTGCGGTGCGGCATCGCTGGCGGCGGTGTGCCACGCCACTGCGGGGTCGCCTGTTTCCGGGCCCGCTGCAACTCGGCGAAATAGGCGGTCGACCGCCGGTCCCACAGGAACACGATGACGATCAGGCCGACGGCCCATTCGGCCGCGCCGGTCGTCCATGTCGCCGGGGTCAGGAAGCCGTGCGAGTGGGTGCTGAGGACGCCCAGGCTGTTGACGACGAACAAGACGGTGGACACGATCCGCACCCCGGGCCGCCCTCGCCTCGTCCTCCTGGCCACGGCCAGCCACACGCCGACGCTGATCAGGCCCCCGACGATCGTGACGGTAAGAGCGCCGGTCGTCGCGGCGCGCACCCCCCCGTAGCCGGCATCCGGGTACTGCTGCCTGACCGCCGCCCTGAGGGCGGGTACCGTGGCGGCGGCGGCGAGGATGCCGAGCGCAGCGAGGGCCGCACCCGCGTACATGAGCCGCATGGCAGTGATCATGGTGCGCGGGGGGACTGGCCGCCCGGGCTCCCGCGCTGCGGGCGGATGCTGCGGGGCGCGGACCGGCCCCGCCGAAGGAGAGCCAGGGAGGCTGCACGATGGCGCGCAGCAGCGGCTGGTCTCACTGGCCATGAACCTCGGCATGGCCAGGTCCCGCTTCGGTGACGCCCCGGAACCGGTGCTCCAGGCGATTGCCGATGCGCATGATGAGGCCGTCCTGGCGCTGTCTGAGATGCGCCAGTTCATCCGCGGCCTGCATCCGGCCGTGCTGGACGACCGGGGCCTGGACGCGGCCCTGTCCGGCCTCGCGGCGCGGGCCCCGCTGCCGGTCCGGCTGCGCGTGGATGCGCCCCGGCCCGCCTCGCCCAGTGTCGAGGCCGTGGCGTACTTCATCGTCTCCGAGGCGCTCACCAACGTGGCCAAGCACGCACAGGCGACCAGGCCGAGGTGACCGTCACGCGCCATGGTGACGTTCTCCGGATAGCCGTCACCGACGACGGATCCGGCGGCGCCGTTCCCGCGGAAAGTGACAGCGCTGAGGCTGGCACCGGACTGCGCGGCCTCGCGCATCGGGCCGCGGCGGTGGACGGCACACTGACCATCGACAGCCCGCCCGGCGGGCCGACCGTCATCGTCGCGGAGCTGCCATGCGAATCGTGATCGCCGAGGACTCGGTGCTGCTCCGGGACGGGCTGAGCAGGATGCTCACCGGTGGCGGTTTCGAGGTCGTCACCGCCGTGCCGGACGCGGGGCAACTGCTCCGGGCGGTGGCCGAGCACCAGCCTGATCTCGCCGTCATCGACGTCAGGATGCCGCCCACGCACACCGACGAGGGCATCCGGGCCGCGCTGGTCATCCGGCGCCAGTACCCGGATGTCGCGCTGCTGGTCCTGTCCCAGTACGTCGAGGAGAGCTACGCCACCGACCTGCTCTCCGCCGCGACGAGTTCGGTTGGCTACCTGCTGAAGGACCGCGTCGCGCACGTGGACGACTTCCTGGACGCGGTGCGCCGGGTGGCGGCCGGCGGCCGGCGGCACCGCCCTGGACCCGGAGGTCGTCGCGCAGCTGCTGGTCCGCCGCCGCGACGACCCGATCGGCCGCCTCACCCCGCGGGAACTGCAGGTGCTGCGGCTCATGGCCGAGGGACGTTCCAACGCGGGTATCGTCGGCGAGCTGAAGGTCAGCCCGAGTGCGGTGGAGAAGTACGTCACGAACATCTTCGCCAAACTCGACCTGCCGCCCACCGGCACCGATCACCGGCGGGTCCTGGCCGTGCTCAAGTACCTCGGCACATAAGCCGACTGACCGGGGGCTGCCAGATGGAACCTGCCGCGCCGATGTCCGCTTCGCGGGTACCCGCGCCCGGGCAGCAATCGCCAGCACTGCGGGCCCGTGAGCTAGCCGCCGCGCGGCGCCGGGCCACCGCTCTCCTCGCGGGGGTAACGGTTCTGTTCGCGGTCGTGACCGCGGTCGGTGCCGACGGGGTTCTGCTCGGCTACGTGCAGGCCGGCGCGGAGGCTTCCATGGTCGGAGGCGTTGCCGACTGGTTCGCGGTCACGGCCCTCTTCCGCCGCCCTCTGGGCCTGCCGATACCTCATACGGCGCTGATCGTCGAGCGCAAGGACCAGTTTGCCGCCACGCTCGGCCGGTTCGTGCAGGAGAACTTCCTTACCGCCGACGTTCTCGGCGAGCGGATCCGCTCGGCGCGCCTGGTTCCCCGGCTGGCCGCCTGGATGGCCGACGAGGGCAACGCCGCTTGTCACCGGGACCATCGAGCGGTGGGACGCCGCCGAGACGTCAAGCCAGCTGGAACTGCTCCTCGGGCGCGATCTGCAGTACATCCGTATCAACGGCACGGTGGTCGGGGCGGCCGTGGGGCTGGCCCTGCACGCCATCGTCCTGGCCCTGTCCTGACCGCGGTCGCTGGCGGCCGCCGCTCCCGCAGCGGTTCGTCACCCCCCGTGACGTTTCCTCATGGGCTGGCGGGTGCCGCCGGATGAACGGCGGTGTGCTGGCGGTAGTGCTCCGCGACCAGGAAGGCCAGGTCGAGGGACTGGCTCCGGTTGAGGCGCGGGTCGCAGGCCGTCTCGTAGCGGTAATGCAGGTCGCTCTCGGTCAGACGGTGCCCGCCGCCGGTGCACTCGGTGACGTCGTCCCCGGTGAATTCGAGATGGATGCCACCGGGATGGGTGCCCAGGGCGCGGTGGACTTCGAAGAAGCCGGTGACCTCGGCGAGGACGTCGTCGAAGTCACGGGTCTTCCGGCCGCTGGCGGTCGTGGATGTGTTGGCGTGCATCGGATCGCACACCCAGGCGACCGGGGTGCCTTCGGCGGTGACCTGCTCCACGAGAGGCGGCAGCACATCAGCGATCCGGTCGGCGCCCATCCGGGTGATCAGGGTCAGGCGGCCGGGTTCGCGGTCCGGGTCCAGTGCGTCGGCCAGGGCGAGGATGTCGCCCGCCGTGGTGGCGGGACCGATCTTCACCGCCAGAGGATTGCGGATGGAGCGCGCGAACGCGACGTGCGCCCCGCCGGGGTCGCGGGTGCGCTCGCCGATCCACAGCAGGTGGGCTGAGAGGTCATAGGGCTGGCCGGTCCGCGAGTCGAGGCGGATGAGGGCCCGCTCGTAGTCCAGCAGCAGCGCCTCGTGGCTGGAGTAGAGCTCGACGGCCCGGAACTCTTCTGGATTGACGCCGCATGCATGCATGAAGTCGATCGCCCGGTCGATCTCGCCCGCCAGCCGTTCGTAGCGCTGCCCGGCCGGGCTGGCCGCCACGAAGTCCTGGTTCCAGGCGTGCACCTGCCGCAGATCCGCGTAGCCGCCGCTGGCGAACGCCCGGCACAGGTTCAGCGTCACCGCCGAGCAGTGGTAGGCCTCCAGCAGCCGCCCAGGGTCGGGGGTCCTCGCCAGCGGGGTGAACTCCAGGCCGTTCACCGCATCTCCCCGGTAGGCCGGAAGCTCCACGCCGTCCCTGGCCTCGGTCCCGGCCGACCGGGGCTTGGCGAACTGGCCGGCCAGCCGGCCGACCTTCACCACGGGCACACTCGCGGCGTAGGTGAGGACCACGGCCATCTGCAGCAGCGTCCGCAGTTTCCCCTGGACTGCGGCAGCCGTCGTCCCGGCGAACGTTTCCGCGCAGTCGCCGCCCTGCAGCAGGAACGCCTGTCCCCGCGCTACCGCCGCCAGCCGCTCCTTGAGCTGGTCGCACTCCCCGGCGAAGACCAGGGGGGGCAGCGTTCCCAGCCTCCCCACCACCGCATCTAGCCGATCATGGTCAGGCCACGCCGGCTGCTGGAGCGCACTGGCGCGGAAGCGTCCCGGCCCGCTGGCCTGCTGCGCTGCCATCGCCACCCCGTCTCTGGACCGCCGGTACAACCTCACTCAAAGCCGGATGCGTCGCCTGCCCCGCGGCGCACGATCTCGGGTGTCGGCTGGGAGAAGTCGATCACCGTGGTCGGCTCGGTGCCGCAGTCGCCCGAGTCGATCACTGCCTCAACGGCGTGGTCAAGCTGTTCCGCGATCTCCCACCCCTGGGTCATGGGCTCGTCCTCGCCGGGCAGCAGCAGGGTGCTCGAGACGAGCGGCTCGCCGAGTTCGGCGAGCAGCGCCTGGGTCACCACGTGGCGGGGGATCCGCACGCCCACCGTCTTCTTGCCCGGGTGCTGCAGCCTGCGCGGCACTTCCTTCGTCGCGGGGAGGATGAAGGTGTAGCTGCCGGGCGTCGCCGCCTTGATGGCCCGGAACACGGGTTTGGCGACGTACACGAACTGGCCCAGCTGGGCGAAGTCCTGGCAGACCAGCGTGAGGTGGTGCCGGTCGTCGAGGTGGCGGATCGATCTGATCCTCGCCATGCCGCCGATGTTGCCGAGCTGGCAGCCGAGCGCGTAGCAGGAGTCCGTCGGGTAAGCGATCACGCCGCCTTCACGCACGATGTCGGCGATCTTGATGATCGCGCGACGCTGCGGGTTGGCCGGATGGATGTCGAAGTACCTGGCCATGCGACGAGTTTAGGATCATCGCCGTCCCGTCGGCAGGTATGGCCACACTCAGCGACCTGCCCGGGGCCAGGGCGATCGGGATCCTTACCCTGGGAGTAGGGAAATGTCCGTCACCCGGGCCTTACGGAGGCGAGCGCATGGGAACGATCACGACGACCGACGGCACGGAGATCTTCTACAAGGACTGGGGTTCGGGCCAGCCTCTCGTCTTCAGCCACGGCTGGCCGCTGTCAGCCGACGACTGGGACACCCAGATGCTGTTCTTCCTGCAGCACGGCTACCGCGTCATCGCCCACGACCGGCGCGGGCACGGCCGGTCCACGCAGACCAGCGACGGTCACGACATGGATCACTACGCCGACGACCTGGCCGCGGTGACCACGCACCTCGATCTCCATGACGCCGTGCACATCGGCCACTCGACCGGCGGCGGCGAGGTCGTGCGCTACATCGCCCGGCATGGTGAGAGCCGCGTCGCCAAGGCCGTACTGATCAGCTCGGTGCCGCCGCTGATGGTGCAGACGCAGGCCAACCCCGGCGGCCTGCCCAAGAGCGTGTTCGACGATCTGCAGGCCCAGCTGGCCGCCAGCCGGTCCGAGTTCTACCGGGCACTGCCGTCAGGCCCCTTCTACGGTTTCAACCGGCCGGGCGCCACGCCCTCGGAGGCAATCATCGCTAACTGGTGGCGGCAGGGGATGATGGGCGGGGCGAAGGCCCACTACGACGGCATCGTCGCCTTCTCCCAGACCGACTTCACCGAGGACCTCAAGAAGATCTCCGTGCCCGTGCTGGTGCAGCACGGAGACGACGACCAGATCGTTCCCTACGCCGACTCCGGGCCGCTGTCCGCGAAGCTCGTGCGCAGCGGCACCCTGAAGACCTATCACGGCTTCCCGCACGGCATGCCGACCACCGAGGCCCCGACGATCAACGCCGACCTCCTGGAGTTCCTCCAGTCCTGATAGATCTGGGTCACGTCGGCCCGAGTACCTCGACGGCGACGCCGTGCCTGGTGCAGGAAGCCAGCAACCTCGTCGGCCGCGGCCACCGGTGAGAGTGCTGACCGGTAGGCGGCGTGGCTCCCGCATCCCCTGATAGCAGTCGGCCGCCGCCAGCAGCGCCGCCCGGCGCAGCGACACCACGTCCGCGGCCGGCACCCCGGCGCCGGTGGCGGACTGCCCGGCCAGCTCGGCCACCCCGCGGGAGTGCCCGATTGTCCACATGCTTTTCAGGTCGGCGAAGTCGGCGACCGCGGCCAGGCAGGCATCCAGCCGTTCCTCGCTGATCACCGGCTGGGGACCGGGCTCGGCGAGCATCGCCTCATCCCAGATGGATGGCGCGTCCAGGCCCGCATAGACGCGCTCGCCGAGCGAGAGGAAGGCTGCTACCGCCTGCGGGTCCAGGCCCTTCCCCGCGCGCCCGGCCAGGACACGGGCTGCCAGCGCCGTGCCGCCGCGCTGCGAGGCCATATCCGCATCCTGGGCCACCTGCATCAGCCGTACCGCCAGCGGGATCTGGGTGCTCCGCAATTCCCCCGGCATGCCCTTGCCGTCCCAGCGCTCATACAGGTGCCGCAGCGCCACCTGAACCGGCTCCGGCAAGCCCATCCGCGCGCCCAGTATCCGGGCGACGTCGCAATGGCTGGCGGCCCACTTGCGGAACTCGGCCACGCCGCCAAACGCGGACCTGGCCATCACGGCTGCCCGGGTATGCGGTGCGCTCCCCGGGTGAACGACCCGCATCGCCGTGCTCATGAGCGCCAGCCGGGAACCCAGATACGCCGACATCATCTGCGGGCGCGCCGCCAGCTCGTCCCCGAAGAACTCCGCGTTGACCGCACTCTCGGCGGTGCACCCGGCGAAGTGCAGCACGCCGGTGTAAAAGACCGCCACCTGATCGTCTTCGGGCAGGCCCATCGCCCGGGCCGTCCGCAGCGCGAGCAGCGCGGTCCGCAGCCCGTGCTCCAGCGACTGGCCCATCGCCAGGTCGGTCGCCAGCGACAGCACCGCGGCGGCCTCGGCCAGCCGTAACGGGCGGAAGGTCACTGTCATCCACACCACGCCGGGCGCAGGGGCTCGCGCGGCTCGATGCCGCCTGCGGGAAACGCAGGCTCAGCACACCGGCCGTGCTCCCTGCACATCAAAGTCTCGCACTGCCGTGCCGTCCAGACCTCCTAGTGCTGGCATTCCGGCCAGGCGGCGTCGGGCGCCATGCGGCAACCGGGCCGGAACCGCCTGCCCCCGGCTCGAGTTCCGGCTCGGCGGCCGAGGCTATGCTCCGCAGCTCAGCATCGCTGCGCTCGATCGCCGCCTGCTCCGCGCCGACGTCGAGGTTGCGGGTCAGCAGACCACCGCCAGTGACGGCGGCCGATCGTGTAATCAGGTGGCGAGGCGAAGGTCAGCAATCCGCCGAGTCACTGGCACTACTGCCCCACGTCCATGCCACGCTTGTGCGCTGTCAGGATGAAGGAGTCGTATGCGCGCAGCAACCGCTGCTGGCTGTCCGCGAGGTCGCCGGTGACCGGATCGGGGCCGACGGGCAGCAGGCTCCCGGTCGCGTCGGCCAGCGCAGGGTTTTGCCAGACGAGGGTCCAGCCCTCCAGATTGATGCGGTAGTCCTCGACGGCGGCAATGAAGCCGGCTAGCGCTCGCGCCACCAGGTCGTCGTCGAAACCGACCGGCCGCCTTTCGAGCCGTCCGACGGTCCGCTCGAGCGCGGTGAGCACGTCTGCGGGGAAGTCCGCCGGGTCCAGTGCTACCGCATCTACCCGCCTGAGCCAGGTGATCACCGGCCCGTCGAGGGGCAGGTCGGCCAGCGCCTCCGCGAAAAGCCGCACGTCGTGTGCGCTCGGCCGGAGCTCTCTGGGCTGCTGCGCCGCAGCCTGCAGCTGGCTTCGCTGCCTGCGCACAGTCTGTGCATAGTTGAGTGACACGAGAAGGGTCAGGAGAACGACGATGAGTGCGATGCAGATGGGATAGGGGTAAACTTTAACGAACTTCCTGAGCTGCCCGGATGTCACAAGGCCGACGAATTCTGCGATCGAGGTGACGACCCCTACAATGGCCAGGGCGTTGTCGCCAAGCTGGGCAATCAGCCGGGCTAGCTGGCCGTCCTGGTGTCGCTTGTGGGTCCGGCCGCTGATACCGCCGGCAACGTTCGCCAGTTCATTAGTAGGTCGTGTCATCTGCGCCCCGGGCAATCATGGAGAGCCTCGCTTGAACGGTTCTGGGACTTCTACTCGGACGAGCGATCCCCGCTGGCCGCGCGGCACGCTGCTGTCGCGGCTGGATCCGGAGACGGCCGACGATCTGCTCCAGCTGACCGCCGGGCAGGAGTACCGGCCCGGTACCGTGCTCATCCGCGCAGGCGGGTCCGGAACCCACGCCTACCTGCTGCGCCCGGCCGGCCGGGCCCGGTCGGCCTGTGTCAAGGTCACTGCCACGTCGGAAAGCGGCATCGAGACCATGCTCGGCATCAGGGCGGCCGGGGACGTCGTCGGGGAACTCGCCGTGCTCGGCCTGGAGGCGAGGTCCGCGACCGTGACGACCTGCTCGGCGCTGACTGCGCACGCGATCCCGGCCGAGACGTTCAAGGCGTTCCTCGCCCGAAGGCCCCTGGTCTGGGGTGCCCTGACCCTGATGATCGCCGAGCGGCTCGAGTGGGCCAACCGGCGCCGGGTCGATTACGCCGGCCACGACGCGACGGTGCAGACCGCCCGCGTCATCGCCGACGTTCTGGCCCTGTACGGCTACCGCACCGAGGACGGGGGCGAGGAACTCGGCGTGCCCCTGTCCCAGCCGGAACTCGGCAGCCTGATCGGCGCGAGCAAGGAGACCGCAGCCAAGGCCGTCAAGCAGTTGCGTGAGATGGGGCTGGTCGAGACCAGGTACCGCCGGATCATCGTGCTCGACTCCACCGCGCTGCGCTCGTTCGCTCGGCTGACCGCGCCGTAGCCTGGGAAAAGTCGGGCCGTTTTGTCGCCTTTGGTGAGCATTTATCACCTAAATCTCCCGGCTCCATAGACCGCTGCAAGATTACTTCGCTTCCTCCCGCGCAGATCCTGCACTTTTACAAGATTCGTGACCTGAGCGTTCGCGATACTAATGAGCGTAAAACTGTAGCTTGCGGATCAGAGGGGGCTGACTATATGACCAGCTTCAGCACTGCCTTCGAGCGCCACCTGCTGGTGGCCGTAGATGCAGTTGGATACGGGCGGGGAAACGATCAAGATCACTTCGCGATGCAGGCCGGCCTCAAGGCGGTGCTCAACGAGGCGGCGAGCGCGGCGAAGCTGGAGCGGAACCGCTGGTCGCTGCAGGAAGCAGGTGACGGCGAGCTGGCGATCTTGCCGCTGGACGTGCCGGAGCCGCTCGTCGTCGACGCCTACGTCCGTCAGCTGGAGGTGCGGCTGACGACGCACAACGCCGCACTCCCGGCCGAGCGCAGGATCCGGCTGCGCATGGCGGTGCATTTCGGTGCCGCCATGTCGGCCGAGAACGGCTACGCGGGGCAGGGGGTGGTAGCGGTGAGCCGCCTGGTGGACTCGCCGCCCGTACGCGAGGCGCTGGAGGCCGCACCCGATGCCAGCCTGGTGCTCGCGCTGACACGCCAGGTTTTCGACGATGTCGTGCGGCAGGGGCACGTATCGTTCTCCAGGGCCGACTTCACCCGGGTGGCGGTTCAGGTCAAGGAATTCCAGGATGAGGCCTGGATCAGGCTGTTCGGGAGGCAGTCCGCTGCTGCGCCGCCGGCCGGACCGGACAGCCAGGGGACCGAGACGGCCGCGCCCGTGGACGGCCGGGACTCCGCCGCTCCGGCAGCGCACGGGTTCGTCCAGCACTTCCACGACACGGATGCGCGCGGCTCGGTCTTCGGCATCTCCTACGGCGGTGGGAGTAACTGATGGCACCGGAAGCACCGCAGGACAAAGAGCCCGCATCGGGGGCGGAACCGGATCCCGAGGAGGTCAAGCGGCCCGATCCGAAGCAGGGCACGGAGGCTGACGGGGAGGCCGGGCCGAAGAGCCGGCCCGGCAACACGGGCAAGGACCCCAACGGCGGAGCCGATTCCGGCGCTAAGGGCGACCAGCAGGCAGCCTGGAACGTCTTCCTGCAAACCTTCTACGGCACGGACGCGCGGAACGCGGTCTTCGGGGTCGGCACGGCCGGTGCCGGGGCCGCCGGACCCGAGCCGCGCACGTACGGCCGGATGGGCGAGGCGGAAGTGGCCAAGGTGTCCCGGCAGTACGCCGAGCCGCCGTGCTTTGCCGACGCCATGGCCGAGCTCCGGGCGGAGCGGGTGGTGATCCTCGTCGGCCCCGGCGGGACCGGGCGGCGGGCGGCCGCGATCACCCTGCTGGACCAGGCCAAGACGGCCGGGCAGCCCATCGTTGGCCTCGCCCCCGGGACGACCGTCGACCAGCTGGCCGCGCGGACCTTCGACAAGGGCGTCGGCTACCTCATAGCGGACATGATCGATGCCGACATGTCCCAGGAAAACGCCGAGTATCACTGGGACAACGCCTGCCGTGCCGTCCGTGAGGCAGAAGCCTACCTGGTGGTCACGACGGCCGCGGGGGCGCGGATCACCCGGTCGGCCGCAGCTCGGACTTTCCCCTGGCAGCGTCCCGTGGTGGCCGAGGTGCTGCGCAAGCACCTCGGCTCCGCGGTTTTAGAAGACTGCGTAATCGATGAAGTGGCGCGTGCGCTCGAGCATGGCGCCACGCTCGGCAAGGTCGCGGAGACCGCCCACCGGATGGCGACAGCGACGGCCGAGCAGGTGGCCGATCTCATCGCGGCGCTGGCGGACAACGACCCGCAGGAAGTGGCCGACTGGCTCGACAAAGTAGACGCGGCGATCCCGGATGTGCTGGAAGTGGCCGCACTTGCCTTTACCGCGGGCCTGCCGGAGCGTCTCGTCGATGAGGAACTACGAGAGTTCAGATCGCAAATCGCCAAATTCGCGCCCGAGGTCAACCCGTCGAAGGACGAGGTCAAGAAGGAGATCGACCTCCGTTTCCGGCAGGTCAGGAAGATGCGCGGCGAGCATCCGTTGCTGGCCGTCCGTGACGTTCCGGTGGCCAGGCTCGCCTCAGTCCCTATCCGGCACCTGGACTTCGCCAAGGCGGGCTACCGCTCGCACGTAATCACGGAGCTGTGGCAGCGGCTGGACACGGACTTCTGGGCTGGCATCCGGTGGTGGATACACGAGATCGCCGACAGCGGCCAGCTGAACCTGATGAGCAGCGCCGCCACCGGGCTGGCCCTGCTCGCCCAGCGGGCACCGGATGAAGTCATCGACTGGTATCTCGACCCGTGGACAGCCGAGGACGCCAGCTGGAATGAGCAGCTCATGGCGATCCTCGTCATCGGCCAGATGAGTGCCCACGGTGACATGGCCACCCTGGCCCTGCAGATCGTCGTCCACTGGGCCACGCAGGGATCGCGCAGCCAGCGCCGGGTCGCCACCTATGCGTTCAGCGGCGGTCTGGGCGCACGCTTTCCCGTCAACGCGACGAGGCGGCTGACCCACCTGGCCGACCAGGGCGAGCCACTGGCCGGCAACGGGCACGCCGTCCTCTTCATGACCCTGGCTCGCCAGGGAGCCGACGGCGCACTGGTGCTCGGCGAACTGCAGCGGCGGATGAACGGCCAGCGGGACCTTCCGGCCGCCGGCCGCGTGCTCGACAACATCGTCTACCTGCTCGCCATCCGCAACCCGCGCAACGGCCAGCCCGCGATCGCGGAGTTCCTCATGGCCAACCCGGACCGGGTCGGTGCGGCCGGCACCGCTGTGGGCCCGTGCCTTCGTCATGCGTCCCTGGCGCGAGCGCGCCGGCGCCGCACTGCTCGCCGTCCTCGCGGCGGTCGATCGGAGCCAGCGCGGCGAGGACGGCCAGCGCAATCCGAAGCCGCTTGTCCGGCGGATCGGTGCGGCGATCGGCAAGGCGCTGCCGCCCGGGGAACGCGCCGGGCTCCGCCTCGACCTGGTCAGCGCCAACGAGAAGATCATGCGCCGTGACTGCCGGCAGTGGCCGGACGGCGGCACGACGGGCGAGGACGGTCAGGAAACGACGGGCGGACCGGGCACTAGCCCGTCCAGCAACCCGACCGGCAGTGGTTCGGCCCGGCCCGAGGTCTCGCCGGAACTGCTCGAGGTCTTCCTGAACGCGTGTGCGAATCCTGATACAGAGGGCTGAGGTAAAAACTGTGGGCACCTATCCGATCATCGAACAGCGGTCGCTGCCCAAGGCGCAGCGCGGTGCGCCCTGGGGGATCGGCCCCCGGAGCAGGACGGCGAGCGACATCCCGTTGCCCAATGCGCATGAGGCCGTGGTCTACAAGTCCGGCGGCGGCTACGTGATCGACGACGGGCGCAGCCGCCTCGACGACGACCACGTGCGTAACGCGACGAACATCACCGTGGTCGACATGCGCGTGAAGGCGCCGGTGCTGGCACAGCTGACCATCCCTGCCGGGGGCGGGGCGGAGTTCACCGTTCAGGTGACGTTCCAGTGCACGGTGCGCCTGGCCCGAGGTGGTGGTGGAGGCGGGGCTGCACGACCTGGAAGGGTCGCTCACCCAGTACCTCAAGCAGCACCAGCCGCTGCACCACATCGGCGAAAAATCCGAACTGAGCGACGTCAGCGAAGTTCGCCACGATGTCAATGCCGCGGTCAGGGCGTACGTCAGGCTTCGGCCCCCGGACTACCGCGGCATAGACGTCGAAGTGGGCAGCGTCGAAGTGCTCACTCCGGAGGACTACGCCGAGTTCGAGCAGCAGCGCCTGAAAAACCGGCGGGAAGGGCAGCTCAGCTCGGAGGAACAGCGCCAGAAGCATCTGCTGGAGCAGGAAAACGCCCAGCTCCTGCACCTCAGGCATGCGGAGCGGCAGCAGTTCGACCAGCAACTGGCCGCACAGGCATCGGTCAACAAGCAGGCGCTCGATGAGATGCAGCAGCGATATGAGGACACGCTCGCGCGGATGCGCCAGCAGACCACCCACGATATCCAGTCGAAGCAGGCGAGCCACGACCAGACCATCGAGGCCGATTCTCTCGACCACCAGTACCGGCTGCGCAGCGCCGCTATCGACGGCGCCATCGACGGGGCACAGCGGCTGGCCGCGGCGATCGGGGCCGACCAGTCTGAGCTTTCGGGGCTTATCCCCACGGCCGCCGGCGAGATCTCGATGACCGAGGCGCACGATCGGCTAAGCGCCGACCGGGAGCACAGGCGTCAGGTCGAGGCGGAAGATCAGCTGCGCCAGGAAACCTGGAAGCACGACGAAGAGCGGCAGGAAAGAGCCTGGGACCGGTCCGACAAGCGGCTCCGGTGGGAATCCGAGCGCGAGGACGCCGACCGCCAGTTCAAAGTCAAGCTCGCCGAACTCCAGGCCCAGGCCGACGTCGTCAGCGCAGGCATAGCGCGAGGCCTGCTCGATCACCACACCTTCGACAAGATCATGGGCGCGCTGAGCGGCATGGTCAAGCAGCTGCAGAGCGCGTCAGACGACGATGAGCCGGCCACCAAGGTCGCGGGCGGGGCGGACCGCGACGGGCGACGGGCGAACGACACCACCGTCAAGGGCGACGTCGTGCCCAACGCTTTGGATGCCGGGTCGGCGGACGAGGCGATCAGGGAGGAAGACTTTGACGCATGAGCAGGCGGGACCCAACGACCATGCGAACGGCACGGTAGGACCGCTCGAGCCGTTCCCCCTGCCGGCGGATGCCTGGCACCCGCCCACACGGCCTGACCTCGACGGTCCTGCCGTGCCCGTGCAGCCGCGCGGGCCGGCACCGGACGCCGGGCCGTCGACGTCGGAGGAAGAACTGCCGCCCACCCAGCCGATGAAAGCTGGCCCGGCCGCCGAAGCGCCGGGCCCCGGCCCGGACGCGGAAGGTCCCACGGCCGCGGAACCGGGCCGCCCCTGGACCGCAGTCACCACTGACGGGACGGCCTACGACCTGCGGTCGGTGGGCGACATAGCGGCGCTGCTCGACCGGGCGACGCAGAACCTCACGGACGTGAGCAAGGAGTTTCCGCGCTCGGTCCCCGGGGACAGGGGACCGAGCCGCTGGCTCCGTATGCTTATCGGCGTCGACGAGTCGCTGCTGGCCCGGGTCTGGGAGGAGCGGCCCCGCTACACCGGCCTCGGCGCCATCGTGCTCGGCACCGCGGTGATGGCGGCGGTTTCGATGTTCGATGCGCTCAACCAGGCGCTCGGCCCGGTGTGGCCCGTGCCGATCCTGGTGGCGCTGTTCTGGGGAACGTTCATCTGCTGGATCGACCGCTGGCTCATCGCCAGCACGCACGGCTCGCACGCAGCGCGGTGGCGCATCTTCCTGCCGAGGCTGGCGCTGTCGCTGCTGTTCGGCGTGATCATCGCGACTCCCCTCATCCTTACCATCTTCGGCTCGGAGGTGGTGACCAGGGCGGCCGCTGACCAGCAGAACGCCCTGACAACGTACGAGTCGCAGCTGAAGGCCTGCAACCCGCTGCCCGACCCGACGACCGGCAAGGTGCCTCCCGCGCCCGCTGGCTGCGCCGGCCACACGCTCCCAGTCTCCGACCCTGCTACCGGGCTGACGCAGACGATCGGGCGCGAGATCAAGCAGCGTACCCAGCTCGCCAAGCAGGTGTCGAGCGCCAACGCGGCCATCAAGCAGTACGACACGACGATCAGGGACGAGTGCAACGGCGCGTCGGGTCCGGGGCTGTCCGGCGTACCCGGGGTGGGCCCCAACTGCAACCGTGACCGCCAGCAGGAGGACTCCTTCAAGAAGGCGAACAACGTCGCGAAGTGGCAGCAGCAGCTAACTGACCTCAACGCGAAGATCGAGCGGCAGACCGCTACGGTCGGAACTCAAACCCAGACGTACAGCAACGACGTCACCAAAGCCATCGACGCCAAGGTCGCGGCCAGGAAAAAAAGCCAGGGCCGGATCGGGCTGCTCGACCGGATCGACGCGCTGGGCGCGCTTTTCGCGACCAACACGGCGATCGCGGCCGCGACCGTGCTGCTCGGGCTGTTCGTCCTCATTGTGGATTGCCTGCCAGTGCTGTCCAAGATGATGAGCGGCACCACCAACTACGACCGGCTGGTCGAGGACCGGCTCCGGAGCGCCGCCGCCATGGGGGCGGCGGCCATCCGGGTTGGCGAACGGCGGGCCACGGGGGCGGACGAGGTGGCCTTGTACGCGGTGGAGAGCCAGGTTCGGGCCCAGCTGGAGCAGATCGACGAGGCCTCCCGGATGGAACGGGGCAGGCGAGACGCCGAGGTGGACCGGAAGATCGCGGAGCTAACCGAGCAATTCCGCCACATGGGCTCCTAGCTACTTCGACCTGAAGAACCCGGGCGGCCATGGGTGACTGCTGGTGGTGCGCGCGGGAGGATGGCCTCGACCCCTTGGGCTAGAAGGGATCGAGGCCATCATGTTCCGCACCATAGGCGATCCGGTGTCGTTGTGGGAGTTGCGGCTTCCGCCGGAGGTGCTGCGGTTGCCGGAGGAGCTGGCGCGGGTGGGCGCGTTACTGGATGACCCGGTGTTCTTCGCGCCGTTCGCGCCGTTCTTTCACCCGGTGATCGGGCGGCCGTTGACGCCGATGGAGTGCTACCTGCGGCTGATGTTCTTGAAGTTTCGTTACCGGCTGGGGTTTGAGAGCCTGTGCGCCGAGGTGGCGGACTCGATCTCCTGGCGGCGGTTTTGCCGGATCCCGCTGGATGGGAAGGTGCCGCATCCGACGACGCTGATGAAGCTGACCACCCGGTGTGGCAGCGCGGCGGTGGATGGGCTGAATGAGGCGCTGCTGGCCAAGGCGGCGGAGGCGAAGCTGCTGCGCACGTCCCGGCTGCGTGCGGACACCACGGTGGTGCCGGCGAATGTGGCTTACCCGACGGATTCGGGGCTGCTGGCGAAAGCGATCCGCCGGATCGCCGCGACCGGCCGGCGGATCCAGGCGGCCGGTGGTGCGACGCGGACCCGGGTGCGGGACCGCAGCCGCTCGGCGGGTTCGCGGGCGCATGGGATCGCGGCCAGGCTGGGGCGGCGCGGGGCGCAGGGTCGTGAGGAGGCGCAGGCTGGGGTGCGGCGGATCACCGGGGAACTCGCCGGGCTGGCGGAACGGGCCGCGGCGGACGCAGGACGGCTGCTGGTCAATGCGCGGTGCGCGCTGCGCCGCGCGAAGACCAGGGCCGCGGAGCTGGCTGCAGCTGGCGTGCTGGACCCGGTCGCGGGCCGGCGCCGGGCCGGCTGCACCGCGCGGTCAATGACCTGGCCAGCTTGCTGGAGGTTACCCGGCGGATCGCTGCGCAGACCCGGCAGCGGCTGGCCGGGGTCACCCCGGACGGGGCGGCCCGGCGGGTCAGCCTGCACGACCAGGACGCCCGGCCGATCGCCAAGGGCCGCCTCGGCAAACCGGTCGAGTTCGGCTACAAGGCCCAGGTCGTCGACAACGACGACGGCATCGTCCTGGATCACGATCTCCAGCAGGGCAATCCCGCCGACGCCCCGCAGCTCGCGCCAGCTGTCCAGCGGGTCATCAACCGCACCCGGCGCCGTCCCCGGACCGTCACCGCCGACCGCGGCTACGGCGAGAAGAGCGTCGACGATGACCTGCACACCCTGGGCGTCCGCACTGTCGTGATCCCCCGCAAAGGCAGACCTGGCAAGGCCCGCCAGGCCATCGAGCACCGGCGGGCGTTCCGGCGCACCGTCAAATGGCGGACCGGCTGCGAAGGCC
Source organism: uncultured Actinomycetes bacterium (assembly GCA_963782185.1). GTDB lineage: Bacteria > Actinomycetota > Actinomycetes > Streptosporangiales > Streptosporangiaceae > RYN-230. The sequence continues at coordinate 22,233 of CAWAJB010000004.1, read as the reverse complement.
GGATCAGCAGCCTGAAACGGGGATACGGGTGGGACCGCACCCGCCTGGACCGCACCGAAGGAGCACGGACATGGACCGGGCACGGGATCCTGGCCTGCAACCTGGTCAAGATCGCCGTACTGGCCAGCTAACCAACCCGGACCAGAGATAACGGCAACCGCCTAGCTGCGATCCGGCCCCACGTCAGCCCGAGGCCTTTTTCAGGTCGAAGTAGCTATAGCTAGTGGATGCAGAGCTGGTGTGTGCGCGGCGGCACCTGCGGCGTGATCAGCATGGCAGGCCTTCAGGCTGCCGGCCGACGGCGGAACCGGGACCAGGGCGCCACGGCCGCGCCGCGGCCGGCGGCGACAGCGGCCACCGCCGCCACCGCCTCGTCGACCTCGTCCGGGGTGTTGTAGAGGTAGAAGCTCAGGCGGCAGCTCGCCGGCGGGTTCAGCTGGAGTGCGTGATGCGCGAGCGTCGCGCAGTGACAGCCCGCCCGCGACTCCACCCCGGCCCGGTTCAGGGCCTCGGCCACGCCGACGGGATCACGGCCAGCGAGGTTGAACGCGACCAGCGAGGTACGCCGCGCCGCATCGCGCGGACCGTAGATGGTCAGCGCCGGAATGCTGCCCAGCCCATTCAGCGCCCTGCTCGTCAGCTGCTTATTCCAGCCGGAGATGCGGTCCATCGCGGCCTGGACGGCGGCGCGCCCGAGCGGCCTGGCGGTACCGAAATAGGCCGGCCGGTCCGGGGTCAGCGCCAGGTCCAGCAGGATGCGCAGGGCCTGCGCGGAGACGATCGCGCCGAGGATGTTGGGTGTCCCGGCGGCGTACTTCCAGGGCAGTGCGTTGTACTCGACCCGGTCCGGGAAGACGCGTCCCTCGGCGATCATGTCACCGCCGTACAGGAACGGCAGCGAGGATCGGAGCAGGTGCTTTTTGGCGTACAGCACCCCGATCCCGAACGGCGCGAGCAGCTTGTGAAAGGAGAACGCCAGGTAGTCGGCGTCCAGGGCCTGCACGTCCACGAACGACCCCGGCACCAGCTGGGCGGCGTCCACCAGCAGGTGGGAGCGTCGTTCACCGCCGGGCTGCGGGTAGCCGCTCGCGTCGGCCAGCGCCCGCACGGCCGCCAGCGGAATGCGGGTGCCCAGGAAGTTCGACGCGCCGGTGCAGCACACCAGCTTGGTCCGGGCGTCGATCAGCGTCTCCAGGTGATCGAGGTCCAGCTGGCCAGTGCCCGGATCAAACCGCGCCAGGCGGCATTCCACCCGCCGGCCCAGCCGCGGCAGGATCTCCCGGCACATCGCGTGCCACGGGACGTAGTTGGAGTTGTGCTCCATCAGCGTGGTCACGACGTTGTCGCCGTCGCGGAACTCGGTGAGCAGCGAGTAGATGACCGCGTTGATGGCCTCGGTCGTGTTCCGGTACAGCGCGATGCTGGCCCGGCCCGGCGCTCCGATGAACTGCGCGATCGTGTCGTAGGACTCCTCGAACCGCGCGGTCATCTGCTGTGAGGCGGACGACTGCCCCCGGTGGACGTTCTCGTATCCGGGTGCGAGCGACTGGTACAGCGCCACCAGTTCCCGCGGCGGCTGGGTACTCGCCGCATTATTCATAACGATCCGTCCGTGGCCAGGGAACGCGAAATGCCGGCGTATCGCCTGGATGTCGACGGGGGCGGGATCCATGGCGCGGCCTGGCGGCCCGCCAGCGCGATCGCGCCGCCTGGCGCTGCCCGCCCAGATCATGACTGGTCCTTGCGTTTCCAGGCGCCGATCAGCAACGGCCACAGCACCGGGCGGTCGGGGAACCGGGTGGCGTCACGGTCGATCGAGGCCAGCACCCGCGCGGCGGCGGCCCCGGTGGTGACGCCGTGGGCCAGGGCCGTCGGCAGCACGCTGCGGAAGGCGCCCTCCATGATGATGCGGCCCGTGGCGAGCGGCTCGATGCGGCCGGCCACGTCGGTGCCGTCCGGAGTGCCGGCACCTGCCTGCACGAACAGCTGCGGCAGCCGGGCCCCGGCCGACACGTCGGCGCCCGCCGCACCGAACGCGCCGGTCAGGACCCGCAGCAGCTCGGCGGCCCAGTCCGGCTGGGGCAGCGTGCTGACGCCGCGCAGGTCGTAGTCCTGCACGAGCAGATGCCCGCCCGGTGCGACCGCGTCCCACAGCCGCGCCAGCACGTTGACGCGCTGGGGCAGGTGGAAGAGCAGCAGCCGCGCGTACACGAGGTCGAACGGAGCGCCCGGGAGGGGCTCGCCGGCGGCGAGGTCCTGGGCCTGGAAGGCGCACTGGCGGTGTCCCGCGCCGTGCAGCATCGCCAGCGTCATGGCGCCGAGCGCCGGATCCGCGTCGATGCCCAGCACGCGGCCTGCGGGACCGACCCGCTCGGCCATCGCGCGCATCGTCTCGCCGGGCCCGCAGCCGGCGTCCAGGCAGCTGGCGCCCGGCCCGAGGCCGACCTGGTCGAGCAGCCGCCCCGTCGCGACCTCCCACGCGCGGGCCTGCATCCGCAGCCGCTCGTACTCCCGCGGTGTGTGCCCCAGCGCGTAGACGGCCTGCGGCCGTTCGGCGTGCCGCCGTTCACTCTGCCGCCGTTCACTCTGCGGCCGTTCGGCCTCAGTGGTCTTCATCGTCGGTGCCCCCTGTCTGCCCGCCATGGATCAGTTCGTCATAGGGCCAGCATTGACGGGAGGTAACGGGCTGTCGTTGGGCTACCGTGCAGGGGTCTTCACAATGCGCGCAGACATCCGGTACTCGGCCGGAGGCAATCCGTGCACGGCACGGAAGGCCCGGCTGAAGTCGCCTGCGCTCGAAAAACCCCACCTGGCTGCGATGGCCGCGACCGGGCGGGCGGCCAGTGCCGGATCGGAGAGTTCCTGGCGGCAGTACTCCAGCCGCCGCCGCCGGATCCAGCCCGCCACGGTCAGGCCCTCATCATGGAAGAGCTGGTGCAGGGAGCGCAGGGAAACGTGGTGGGCAGCAGCGATCATGGCCGGTGACAGCCCGGGATCACCCAGGCGCCGCTGGATGAAGGCCTGAACCGTGGTGAGCAGGGCATGCCTGCGGACCTCCGGCGTGCCCCAGTCACGGACATCAAGTTCGTGCGCCAGCCGCGTCGCCAGCACCTCCAGTGCGGCGGTCGACAACCGCGCCGCCTCCGCCGGGCTGTAGTGATCAACATTGCGGGCCAGCTGGAGCAGGAACTGCGAGGTCAGATCCCCCAGGCCGGCGCTGGCCGGGAAACGCACGGCGGCCAGCTGCCCGAGCCGGCTCCGGGACAGCGGCAACAGGGACGGCGGGAACATGAAGGTCATCATCTGCGTCGGCTGGTTCCCGCCCACCCCGCACGCCACCTCGTAAGGACGCCGGGTGTCGTAGATGGCGAATTCGGCCGCCGACAGGGGAGCCTGCCGGCCGTCCTGGGCGACCAGGCACGAGTTGCCGCCGCACACCAGCACCATCTTCAGCATGTCCGGATCGGCCTGGGAGATCAGCTGGGGGGTGCGGTGCACGACGATGGGCATGACGTCCATCACGACCACCTGCATCGCGCCCAGGCCGCTGGCGCGGAACTCTTCCACGTAATCGGTGGGGTCCCCGATAGCGCGGCACTCCATCGGCACCCACGTTGCGGCCGTCATCTCCCGGACAAAGTCGAGACGGTCGGCCGCGGGCACCTGGTCGGTGCGAATCAGTGTGCTCATCGTTCTCACGCCCACGCGACAGGCAACAATTTGCGCCGGGCGCTCTCCCCTGGTGCACCTCAGCCTACCGGAGGGCAAAGCGGCAGTAAAGCATTAGTCTAGAGCAGTGCTCTAGACTGGCCTTCGCCACGCTGGCCGCGTTTGATGAAGATCATGGAGCGCGCGCAGATGCCCCGGCCAGGCCAGGCAGCACATGTCGCCGCGCCAGCCGCGCGCCGCCGCGGGCCAGCCAGCACCGAGGACGGGCGGCGCAGCCGCGAGCGCGTCCTCCAGGCGGCCGTGGAGCTGATCACCGAGGCGGGCATCGACCAGGTGCGGGTCGCCGAGATAGCCCGGCGGGCCGGCATGAGTTCCGGCCAGGTGATGTACTACTTCACCAGCAAGGAACACATCCTGCTGGAGACCCTTTCCTGGCGCGACCATCAGGACCTCATCCGGACCCGCGCCGGCCTGGCCAAGGTGACCGGCGCCTGGCGCCAGCTTGAGCGGTTCATCGGCTTCTACCTGCCAGCCAGCCCGGCGGATCCGAGCTGGATCCTCTGGATGGAGGCATGGGCCCGCGCGCCTCACAACCGGCAGGTGAGCCAGTTCCTGGAAGAACTGCTGGCCCTCTGGCGCGAAGACCTCGCGGCCATCGTCGCCCGCGGTGTTCGGGAAGGGGCATTCGCTCCCCCGGCCGTTATGAACGACTTCACCCTCCGCTTCGCCGCCCTGCTCGACGGGCTCGCGATCCTCCGCCTCCGGCAGATGCATCAGCCATCCCGCAAGCGCCTCATCGAGCTGGCCATGGCCACTGCCCGTGTCGAGTTGAGCCGGGAGGCTGCCGCACACGCAGGCTAATGGGGCACCGGGGTGACTGCCGGACACCGCGATGCGCACTGGCTGCCAGCCCGGATATGGAAGCGCGGATGCGCGATAGCTGGCTCTGAGCGACGCTGAGCTGAGCGAATTGCTCTTGCATAATGCGCCATAGTGGAATGCGCAGGGCCGCTATGCGGCAGGTAAAGCCGCCGGCGCATTCTCGCTGCCTTGCGCTTGGGCTCACGGTTGCCATGGCACCCTCCTCGCGGGCGAAGCAGGTTCGCCGGCCTGACCGCGGACGCAGCGCTCGAGCAACCGGCCAGGCGCACCGGTGGGCGGCGGCCGCCCGGGGGCGATGCGGAGCATATCCCCGGGGGATATCAGGGGAATCCCTGATGACTTGCGATGTATCGCGTCGATACCGTCGATCGCGTGTCGCTATTCGCAACGAGAGACAAACGATGAACAGGCCCTCGGCGGCGATGGCTGCGCCAGGTACGGCGTCACCGGCTGGCTGCCCTGGGGGGTTCCGGTGACGGCCCTGGTGTGGGGGCTGACCGCGGCCGTCCTGTACGGAACCGGTGCCACGCTGCAGCAGCGCCAGGCCGCCGCGACCCCCAGCCAGGCGGCGGGCCGGCCCCGGCTGCTCCTGCTCCTGGCACGGCGCCCGTGGTGGCTGCTCGGCATCGGCGTCGAGCTCGGCGGATTCGCCACCCACGCGGTCGCGCTGCGCACTGGTCCGCTGACGATCGTGCAGATGCTGGTGGCCTCGTCCTTGCTGTTCAGCGTGGCCACGGTCCGGCTGTGGTCGGATCGCCGGCTGAGCTGGACCGCCTGGGCCGCGGTCCTGGCCGTCATCGCCGGCATCGCCTCGTTCGTCGCGCTGGCCTCGCCCGCCGGCGGTGACCCGGGTGTCCCGGGTGTGTCCGGGCACGCCGGGCTGGCCGCCGCGTGCCTGGCCGCCTGCGCGGTGCCACTCGCCACCGCCGGCCTCGCCGCCGCTGGCTCCGCCGCCCGGTTCTGCTGGCCGTGGCCGCCGGGCTGGCCGACGCCGCAATAGCCGTCGTGACCATGGCGTTTTCGCATGCCGTCGGCGGCGGGCTGACCGGCATGGTCGGCTCCTGGGCGACCTACGCCCTGATGCTGGGCGGCCCGTGCTCGCTGCTGCTGACGCAGACCGCGTACCAGGCGGGGCGGCCGATGATCACCCTGCCCGTCATCGCCGTGGTCACCCCGGTGGCCAGCCTGGCCGTGGGCAACCTACTGCTCGGCGAGTCGGCCCGGCTCGGCGTCCTGAGCGGCACCGTCGTGGCCTTGGCGGTGCTGGTCACGTCGGCGGGACTCGTGGTGCTGGCCCGGCTGGCGACCGGAGGAGGGAGCCATCGCGGCGGGCGCCGAATTCGCGAATATCGCGGTTCTGGACGTTGGGGCCACGACGGCGCATCTTTACAACGCGTCAAGCCTGAGCGACGACGTCACGCGGCGACACCAGGTAGTCCCGGTCGACGACTCCACCCCGCTGGGCGCGGTCTTGAGTTCCGGACGCGAAATCTGGCTGCCGTCCCTGTCCGGCGCCGGGACCCGTGACCCGCTCCTCCTCGAGGACACCTTCGAGGCCGGGCTGGCTTCGACCGCCTCCCTTGCGCTGCGCGACCGGCATCAGAGCCTGATCGGCGCGATGGGCGTGGCCTGGGCGCGGGCCCAGGCCTTCACCGACGCGCAGAAGGACGAGGTCCGGGTGGTGGCCCAGCTGGCTGGGGACGCCCTCGGGCGGGCTCAGCTGCTGGAGGCCGAGCGGGCGGCACGGCAGCGCACCGAGCGTTTGCAGCGGATGATGAGCGCCCTGGTGGCCTCGGCTTCACTGGCCGAGGTAACCGCTTCCGTCTTCGAGCACGGCTTGCTGCCTTTCGGGGCGTCGGCGGCCCGGCTCGTCCTGGTGGATCAGCGGCAGCCTGAGCGCCTGGTGACGGTGAACGCGGTCGGCTTGCCTGAGCCGCTTCTCTCGAAATGGCGGGCATACCCGCTCTCGGACGTCTCCCCGTCCCGGCGGGCGCTCGAGACGTCCGAGATCGTCTACGTGCGGTCCGCGGCGGACCTGGCGGCAGAGTATCCCGATGCGAGCATCGGGATGCACATCTCCGGGCAGCAGGCATGGGTGGCCGTGCCGCTGCGCAGCAGCGGGCGCACCCTGGGCGTCCTGACTCTCGTCTTCGCCAGGGCGCACCCGCTGGACGACGGTCCCGACCAGATTGCCCTCACCGCCCTGGGCTCGACCATCGCCGACGCGCTCAGTCGCGCGATCCAGCACGACAGCGACCGCGACCTGGTCATATCGGTGCAGCGCAGCCTGCTGGCCGACACGCTGCCCGAACGTCCGGGGGTGCGCCTGGGCGGCTATTACCTGCCTTCGGAGACCCGCTACGGGATCGGCGGTGACTGGTATGACGTCGTGCTGCGGCCCGACGGCCAGATGACGCTCATCGTTGGTGATGTCGCCGGCCACGGGCTGGAGGCCGCGGTCACGATGGGGCAGATGCGAAGCGCCGCCCGCGCGCTGGCCCCCGACCACGGACCCGCCGCCCTGCTTGAGGCCCTGGACCGGTTCCTGTGCAGCACGGTAAAGGAACCGCTGGCCACCGCCGCAGTCGTCGTCATCGACCCAATCACCGCGCAGTCCGTCGTCTTCGTAGCCGCCGAACAGGAAGTACTCGCGGTCGCCGATGACGTCGAGGACGCCGGGGCTGGAGTCGGCCGCCCGCAGCTTGGCCACCACCGAGGACGTGGGCTCGGTCGGCCAGTCGATCCTGCGGTGCTCCTGCCGGCACAGCGGACGGCACTGCCCGTGCACGCCGGGTCGGCTGTAGTCCAGCGGCTCGGGCCGGTAACTGCCTTCCTCGAACCGCCGTACCGCCAGCAGCACCGCCTCGAGCGCGGCGTCCGCGACTTCGGTGCGGTACAGGGAGCTCTTCGAGCAGCCCGGCATCGTGAACTCCACGCTCGCCCAGATGTCTCCGGCGTCCATCTCCGCGTTCGCCTGGAGCACGGTCACGCCCCAGCGCCCGGCACCGCGCATGATCGCCCAGTCCAGTGAAGACGGGCCGCGGTCGCCTGTGGGCCCTGGGTGGACGATGAAGCAGGGCCGGGCAGACCAGATGTCGGCGGGAATCGCCGTGGTCAGGATCGGCGCGATGACAAGATCGGGATCGTGGCGGCGGACCGCGTCCCGCATGACCTGATCGCTGAGCGCGAGCTCGACCGCCAGGTCATGGCCGTGGTCGGCGAGCTCGGCGTGGATCCGCTGCGTCATGCTGTTGTAGGCACTCGATATGAGCAGAATGCGCATCTGCCTTCCCCCGTCTCCGTGCTGGCTTTCTGGCCGCGTGATCGGGATAACGCGGCCCCCCATGACCAGACGCCGCATCTGGCTGCCTGATACAGCGGCCGCGGGGCACCGTGCGGCCCGACCAGACCAGCCACACGGGCAAGAGCGCGACACAGCGCGATGGCGGTCGTGTAGAAGGCGACCGGCCGCCGTCCTACCTGGAGGATTCGGCCACGGCCTCAGGAAAGAGATGGGTCATCGCGTTGCAGAACGACTCGCTGCTCGCGCGCTGTGCGGTGGGCCGAAAGCTCAAGGCGAACGACCGTTCCAGATGGTGACAATCGGATTTTCGCCGGGCACGCGGCGAACCGGGAGCACCCGGAGGCCGGGTATGCCGTAGTAACTGTAGAGGAGGCCTAGCGGGCTAGCCTGGCTCTGCAGCATCCGCCACTTTGCATAGAGAAGGGCTTCAGGGGCCGTGCAGCCTCCGTCCAGGAGGCGCTCATAAAAGAACACTGCCAGCTTCGAGGCGAACCTATCCGGTACCCGCACTGCCGTGCTGATCATTCCTCGATTACCGTTACGGAGCAGAACACGCATCGCCGATTCCGTCGTAAACGGATAGAAGTTGCCCCGGCAAGCGTTAAAGAATATCAGCGGACGTTGTTCGGTAACTTGACGCCGCCCCTTCACGGTCATCAGGTTATGCCGCAGATCCGCAAGGGTAATCTCGAAGTTTGGCTCGGCCGTTGTGCCGAACCTGAGCAGGCTTTCCGAGAGGAGCAATTCGGCTGCGGAAGCCGTCTTGAGATTAATCTTCGCCTCATGGTGACATGACATGTGGACCACCTGGTCCGGACGATCCGGCCGGGCCCAGCAGGGGTCAACGAGTTGTTCGGCTAGATCCAGCTGGCCATTCCCGGCCTGCTCTGGCAGCGGGCCAAGGAGGTCAACGTGGTCGTTGTGGCGGAAAAAAGCCTCTTCTATCCGTGTCCAATGCAGCTCAGGATTAGAGAAGAGACGCACCGGAAGCTGTTGCTGTTGCTTAGAATCTAGGCAGCCCTCGGCCATTCCTCTATTTCGGCGGGCCTCGTGCCTGACCGCCCGCCGGCAGACAATTGCCGCGAATCCGAGCGTCGAAAGTGCCTCGTCAATGTAGTCATCCGAGCGGTCGAGTTCGCCGAGCCACTCCCAGGGCAGGTATTCACCCGAGTTGTCGGTTATCTCTACGTACAGCGGCTCGCCACGCACCTTCACATTAGCTATTTCGTGCTTGATCAGGTCGAATGCCTCTAGCCATAGATCGAACTCGTCGTCGATACCGGCTTCGAAACAACGGTGCGCCGAATGCTTGGCGAACGAGATAAAGCGCTGCGCAGCGTCTGGCGAAACGGGCAGCTCTAGTGGCCTCATCCATTCCACCTGCAGCGCATACTTCGTCACTATGGTGCGCAGGTTTACCGCATTTTGAAGGGACAATTCAATTGTGCCGGAGCCGGAGCTGGTAATAGCAACACGGCCCTCGAACTGATCGATCCGAATGTCCGGAACGGGAGACTTGCCGTCACCCATTGTCATGCACCAGCGAATCGCCTTGCAACTCGACCGCCTGTACGTAGCGGCCGGAAGAGTAGAGCGTCACCCAGATACTCACGTCCGCTGACCGCTCACCCCGGATAGAAAAGGTCCAGGTCCGCGAGCCGCCAGAAGTGGCCAGCTTCGCTTCCTGCCGTGGTGGAGAGACGTCCAGCCCGGGAGCGTCTACGGCAACTTCGAAGGATGCAGTCTCATGCTCCTCGCCCCCGGTCACCTGAAAGCGGGTCGGGCCTTCGCCCGTTGCCTGCTGCCAGGCCTCATCTCCGGTTGTCACCATCACGTCGAGATCCGACACCATGGCGGAGACCCGGCTCAGGGAAAGGTGGAGCGCACCGGTCACGTTGGTTGCGGCACGGCGGCGCAGTACTTTCCGAAGTGAATCCTCAAATGATTCACCCACGGCCGCCGTAACCTGCGAAAGGCTGTCGGCGCCGAGACTGCCGGGCCGGGACGACCACGGCAGCCCGGACGTTCTGTCCAGGATCGACACTGACAGCCGACCCAGCGCGGCGCGCCGGTCGGCCGGTGACTTGGCCCGGATGCCATATGCCGCCAGAAGGTCCGCGGCGTGCTGGGCGACTAGTTGCGCCTTCCGGTGTAATGTCTCCCCGCGGACCCAGTTACTTCGGGTGACCGAACCCGCCGCGACCAGGATAAATGTGAGGGTGAGCTCGAGCAGTGTGATCGTGTGCCCGCGGCGCCAAGCTGCTACCCCCAGTGATGCAGCCGCGGCCAGCGTCGCTGTGACCGCGACCGAGCGCAGCGCGCGCATCCGCACACCGAGCCCCGAGAGCCTGCGCGACTCCTCGCTGGTGAGGTAGGCCTCGGTGTCCGGCCACAAGGCGAAGACCGAGAAGCCATACGCTGCGGCCAGTGCAGGCTCGAGGTCCGACAACCTGGCCGAGAGGCCAGCGGTCAGGACGAGCTGGTCCCACGTGCGGCGAGGTTTCCCGCGGCTCTTGTCCGTCGACTGCCCGCTTTCGGACTTCGGCGGCCCGCTTTCGCGTTCTGGCTTCTCGTCACCGCCGGCCCGGCGTGGCCCACTCTTTCGCGACGTGCTCAGATTTTCGAGCACGAGCACGCGCAGACTTTCTGCCCGCCGATCCGCCAGCCATCCCAGGTACAACGGCGAGGTGACCAGCCATACCGCTGCCCCGCCCAGGCTCGCCACGATCAGATAGATCCCGACTGCTTGCTTCGCCGACGGCTCAAAAAGCGTCCAGACCAGCAACCCACCCACGGCGACGGGAGCAGCGGCGGCCAGAGTCACCGCCGCGGCCTGAGCTGGTCGCAGCGACGCATGAAGCAACCGCTGATACCGGTACCGGGTGTCGATCGTGTTGCCGTCCGCCAGCAGGCTCTTCTCGAACGGGGTGCGCTTCGGCGCCGCGGCTGAATCAGCCGCGCCGCCCCCGTCTGGTCCCTCAGCTGCCGTCAGGTTCATCGTGCGGCCCCGCGAGAGGCGAGCGATCCCGAATGCGGTGAAAATGCCGACCGCAGCGAGCCCGAATCCGACCCCCAGCAGCACCTGAGCGGCTATGGAGTTTTGCTGCGACGGCGACAGGAGCATCCAGATGGTCCAGGCGACCACGCCCAGCGTCACGATCGCGACCAGCTCGGCCAGCAACCAACTGGTGGCTTGCTTCACTTTCCCACCCCAGCCCCCATGGCGAGTACCCCTCGCCGGCAACCACCACGATGACACAAAATCTGGAGCCTTGAACTGCGACCTGGCCCTCACACGCTAATCCGCGGCCCCGGCGTCCTTGGTTCATTTCCCTGCGGGCTGGCTGGTTACTGGGGCGTGGATGTTCGGGGGCAGGAATGGACGGTACGGCCGGCCACGAAGTGCAGCGCCAGGGCGTCGCCGGGCCCGGCGTCCTCCACGGATGGGTGCCACGCCGCCGAAGGTGAAGGCGTACTGCTCCTTCTCTGGGCTCCCGCCAGTGGTCCCGCGTCACACTGGCCCCGCAAGCGGTCAATGGTCGCAGACCTTGACCGTCAAGGACTCCCGGCTGTCCTGGGTGCACCCAGGTTGATCCGGAGAAGGCGATTCGAAACAGCGGGGTTCCTGGCCGCGGGGGAATCCGGGGGGAATCCGGCGACCATCCCGCGTGCTTGCCTGTTTTGGCGTGTCGTAGGAGAATCGCTCTGCCGGGAGTTAACTGGCGGGGGGGCGAGGGGGGATAACGTCATGAATAAGTCTTCGCAATCCTACGATCCGCTGGAACAGTGGAAAGAGGACTACAACCGGGATGGTACGGCGTCGCTAGAGACCCTCAGTGAGCTCGCGCACATGTCCCGGTTTATCGATGGCTACCAGCTGCGCTCCGCAGCCGCCCATCTGGTGCTCTTCGGCCTGACCCGAGACGTCGCATACCTGTACCGGGCCATCCAGGTGGCGGCCTCCCGGCCATCGGCCAGGCAGCCATCGGCCGAGCCCTTTTCTATCGATACTGCCATCCCGCTATTTTCCGCTTCCTTAAAGCGCGCGGAGCCGGGAACGCGCTGGCATACAGCGCTGCTGCGTGGCCAGGCGATCGTGCTCGTGACGCGCGCGCATGAGACATCGCGCGTAGACCATTGGCGCCAGGCAGTCAGGGCCCTGGTCAAGCTGCTGACGGTCATCCCGCCGGACGATGAGGGGCGCCCGGAGATCACCGCCACACTCGGAAATGCGCGGCGGAATCTCGCTAGCTTGACTGATAACCCGAAAACGCTCATCGCCGCGCTCGCTAATTTCGAGGAAGCCATTACTCTCTTTACTCAAGCGCGGCCAGGCTACGCGGAAGTGGTACGCGACGCCGCGCGGACCGCCGCAGAAGTGGCGACAAGTACCAAAGGACCGAAGCAAATCGGCCGGGCGCTCGCACTGTTCGAGCAGGCCGCGGCGAATGATGCTGAGATCAGGTCAACGGCAGCGGACGACGTTGCGCGCCTGACTTATTTCTATTTCCAGCGATGGCAGGAGCAGCGCCGGGCCAGCGATCTGGAGCAGAGCCTCGACGGGTGGCGTGTCGCTGTCAAGCTCTCTGAAGGCGACACGGGCCGGTTGATTCAAAGCTTGAACAACCTGGTCGCCACCCTGCAGGAGAGCCTCGAGCAGCATGAAGAGCTGGGCATGCTCGACGACCAGCTGGCCGCGCTGGAGCGGCTGGTGACGCTTGTCCCGGATGCTGATCCCAGCTCGCTTGCGTACCTCACCGGTCTGGCCAGATCGCATCGCACCCGCTTTCGAATCCGTCATGAACGCACAGATATTGACGCTGCGATCAGCGCGCTTACCCGCGCGGCCGACAGTTCCGCTCCCGCTGAACGGCGGTCCTTGATCATCGACCTCGGCAGCATCTTGCGGGAACGCTATGAATGGAGTGGCGGGCTGCCCGACGTCGACGCCGGAATCGCCTTCTGGCGCGGGCTGCTCGACGCGACGCCGTTGGCCGAGCCGGACTACGACGACTGGCTAGGTGGTCTCGTTGGAACCCTGCTGGACCGCTTCGGCTTCAGCCGTCGCGCGGCGGATCTCGACGCCGCCGTGGCCGCGGTGGATGAGGCCTTGCACGCCTTCGCCGGGCAGCACATTCCGGCAGCCCACCGGCAGCGCCTGAGCGAGATGGTGGCCGTTGCCGTGCAGGAACGCTACCAGGCGCTGGGGCGGGCCGCGGATTTGGACCGGCTGGTTCAGCTTTCGGGCGAGGCTGTCGGCGGCGGCGACCCAGGCAGCCGGGAGCGGACCACGCGGGCTGCGGATCACGCATTCTTTCTGTTGCGGCGGTTCGACCGCGCCAGCGATCAAGCTGACCTCAACGATGCGATCGCCATCCTGGAGGCGTCCGCGCCGGATGAGCAGCCGGCGGGCGACGCCGTCCGGGCCCGATGGCTGGTACTCCTGGGCGAGGGCCTGCTGAAGCGTTACGACCTGTGGGGAATTGGCCAGGGCGACGAGCTTGGCCGGGCCCGCGAGTACTTCGAGCGTGCGGTCCAGCTCATGCCGCTCGGCACGCCGGGGCGGGTGGACGCGCTGCTCGGCCTCTCCGCCGCGACTGAGCGGGTGTTCCGTCTCACCCCGATTTTTGAGGGCGACCGTGAGCTGCCGGTGCGGCTGCTGGAGCAGGCGCTGGAGCAGATCGGCGGCTCTGAGCATGAAGCCTTTGTCTGCCAGAGCCTCGCAGCCGCCCTGCTCCGGCGTGCGGGCAGCGGGCGAGAACAACCGGGTGACCTGGACAGGGCCGTTAATCTGCTGGAACGTTCGGTCGCCTCCGACCGGGCCGACTTCGAGGCAGCTGGCAGGGAGGTCGATCTGGCGGACGCACTGCGGCGGAGGTATCAGCGCAGTCGGAACCGCAATGACCGGGTACGCGCCGTGGCCGCGTACCGGGCTGGCCTCCCTAGGCAACTGGAGATAACGATCGACCAGGCGATGGGCAGTGCCGCCCAGTGGGGGGCATGGGCTGCACAGCGGCGGTCATGGGCGGAGGCCGCCGAGGCGTTCGACGTCGCCGTGAAGGCATCAAACGAGATCTATCTCGCCAACATCGGGGTAGGTTCCGCGGTATGGCTGCGCCGGGGGGCAGGACTGGCCGCGGAGGCGGCGTACGCGTCGGCCCGCGCTGGCCGGGCGGCTGACAGCGCCCTCCTGCTGGAGGCGGCCCGGTTCCGGGCCGGCTCGGAGTCCCTGGCCCTGGTCCACGCCGACCTGGACGAACTGGCTCAGGCTGGTCATGCTGAACTCGCGGACCGGCTGCGTGACTCGGCCGCGCAATGGCGCCGGGAATCCCGGTTCGCCGATACTTCGCCGCCTGCCGCTACGGAGATTTCGCTGTCGTGGTCGTCGGAGCGGCTGCGCGAAGCGGCGGGGCTGGCGACCCAGATCCAGTCTGCGGCCGAGTCCGGTCAGGCCACGAACAGCGCCCCCAGCGAAGCGCCCCGCGACGTGGACCGGAGCAGCTGGGAAGCAACGGGGCGAACGACCAAGAAGGCCCGCAAGGATTTCGACGAAGCCGTTCTCGCGATTCGCAAGATCGACGGCTTCGAGCGCTTCCTCGACGAGCCGATCCTGAGCGACATCACCGCGGTAGCCGACCGGCTCCCCGTGGTCTACCTGGCCTCGTGTGCCCACGGTGGCCTGGCCGTGGCCGTCCGTCCCGACCGATCGGTGCACACCGCGTTCCTGCCGTCTTTGCGGCGGTCGCTGCTGGATGCGGAGTTGGGCAAGTTTCAGGAGGCCTACCAGGGTCGCGACGCCGATCCCGGGAAGTGGCGGGCCCAGCTCGTGGCGACGACCCGCTGGCTTTGGGATGCGGCGATGGCGCGGACACTGCCGCTGCTGGGCCGATCCAGCCAGGTGCTGCTGATTCCGGCCGGAACGCTTGGCCTCCTGCCCCTCCATGCCGCCTGGCGGCCTGACGCCCGCGCCCCGACCGGCCGGAAGTACGCATGCGACCGTGCCGTCATCAGCTACGCGCCGAACGCCCGCAGCGTCGCAAGCACGCCGGGCGAGGGTACCAACACCCTGCTCGCCGTGGAGGACCCGGCGCCACTGCCAGAGCCGCTTCGCCCGATCACGTTCGCCGGGCCCGAGGTGGCAGCGGCCGCGGCCTGGTACCCGGAGGCGACGGTCCTGCGACACGAGCAAGCCACTGCCGAGCGAGTCCGGCATGGCCTGGCGGCCGCCTCGGTACACCACCTGGCCTGTCATGGCCGGGCCGACCTCAGCGAGCCGCGGCGAAGCGCCCTCGTGCTGGCGGGTGGCCAGTCACTGACTTTGCAGCAGCTGCTCGACCTCCGCCTCGACGGCCGGGCCGGGCACCGCCTGGCCGTGCTCACCGCCTGCGAGACCGCACTGGCCGGCACGACCCTGCCGGACGAGGTAATCAGCCTTCCCGGCGCGCTTCTTCAGGCCGGATTCACCGGGGTCGTGGCCACCCAGTGGGCCGTCGTGGGCTTGCCGACGGCCTTCTTGACGGCCCGCTTCTACCAGCATTGGAAGCGGGACAAGTGGGACTGGGCGACATCTCTGGCCGCAGCTCAGCGGTGGCTGCGGGACAGCACCGACGGTGAGAAGGCCGAGTTCGTGCACCCCCGGGAAGGCTCCTCCTCGCTGCCCGTCACCGCCCGGCGGCCACTCTGGCGCGCGGTCGTCAGCCGCGACCCCGCCGGCCGGAGCTTCGCCGACATTGCGGACTGGGGGGCCTACACCTACGTTGGTGGCACGATCGCCCCGGTCAGTGCCGATGACACAGGACCTTGACCGGAACCAGGATGGGGGAACCGCACATGGCTGATGATGCGGACATGCAGGTTTTGAACGCTGCCATTACGATCCGCGCCGAGCTTGTGGCCCTGGTACCAGATGACGCGGACGCACTCGGCGTCGCATTAGACGAACAGATCGCGAGGGCGCAAGCGGCCCCTGCAGCGGAACGGCCGGTGTATCTCGATCAGATCATCGAGATTCTCAGCAGTCATGAGCGGACCCGCGAACGCTTCTATGAGCTCAACCCCGTAATTGACACCGACCGCGGGGCGCCAGATTTTTGGGCGCTCGACCAAACGCTCGCCGGTGAGGTCTACGCGTCCGACCAAACGGCCCCCGGTGAGGTGGTCCAGGGCGCGAAGCTGCTCAGCATTATCTGCCAAACTTGCCAGTATGTGAACAAGCTGCCGTTCCGTCCGCCGGAGGACGATCTACCGGACTGCCAGAATCCGAATCGTTCGCCACACCCCCTGAAGCTGCCCTGAGCCAGTGTTCGCCACCGCCGTATCGACAGTGACAGGTGTCCTTGACCGCCGCTTTCTGCGCAATTCCTTCGCGCTCAGCCTGGCCTTCATCGTGCTTTGCGGTGTGGTCGCGCTCGCGGGGATGGGCCGGCTCGGTACCGTTATCGCCACCTGGCAATCGTGGCCAGGGCTGACTCAGCTCCTTGCCTTCGCCGGCTTCATCGCCACCGTATGGGTGGTGGCCGCCGTCGTCCAAAGCCAGACTCGCTCGATCACCCAGGCATTCGAGGGCTACTGGAGCGGCCCGTTGCGCGGCCTGAGGCGCTACGGCGAGAGGCGGCACAGCCGGCGGCTGGACGAACTCAGCACGCAGGGAAAGGTGGGCGAGATATACAAGCGGTACCCCTTGTCCCGCAAGCGGGTTATGGCCACCCGGCTCGGCAACATTCTGCGCGCCTCAGAGAGCTATCCCTATGACCGCTACCGAGCGGATGCCGTCCTGGTGTGGCCCAGGCTCTATCCGCTCCTGCCGGACAATGTGATCACGAGTATTGCGCAGGCACGTGAATCGCTGGAGTTCCTGCTGGTATTGTCCGCTCTTGCGACGGCCTTCGGCGTGCTGTCGGGGATCTACTTGCTCGTGATGGCAGCTTCGGTCTGGCTGTTCCTCTTGTGTTTCTGGGGGGCCATGGCCGTCGCCATCCTGGCCTACCGCTCCAGCCTTGGCGCCGCGCTGCTCTACGCGGAGGTGCTCCGGTCGGCCTTCGACCTGTACCGGCTGGACGTGCTCACCAATATGCGGCTGCCCGCGCCGGCGGGTGCCTCCGCCGAGCGGCAGCGGTGGACCGAGGTCAGCGACCTGGTGCTCCGCAACGAACCACTGCCCCAGCCGTACCCGCCACTACCTGACCCCGCGCCGGCGGATGGCTGACAACGTGCCGAACCTCCCGAGAATGTCCCTGACCATGTGGACGGTGGTCGCGTTCCTCGTCGCCGGTTCCGCGGGCGCTATATGGCTGGGCATTCACCCGGCCGGATCTGAGCGCGTCGTTGTGACCACCCGCCCGCAGGCAACCTTCCACACCGTCGCTGCGAGCGATATGAAACTCCGCGAGGTACCCCGCTCCGCGATTCCACCCGGGGCGATCCGGTCGCTCGCCAGCGTTCAGGGCCATTACGTGCTGCGGCCGCTCGGCGCCGGGCAGGTAGTAGTCCAGCAGGTGGTCGGACCGCCGGCCGCGGCGCCCTGCCAGGTAGTGGTCCCGCTGCCGGTAGACAGTGGGAGTTCAGCGAGGATTCATAGAGGCGCGCTCGTCGACTTGCTCATCGCCCCACGGGAGCAGCATGGCCGGGCGGTCGTGATGAGGCGGGTCCTTGTCGTCGACGAGCAAAAGGCCACGGGCGGTGGTCTCCTCGTATTCCTCGCGGTCCCGCGGCACCGGGAACGCGCCATCGCCCGGGCCGCTGGACGCGGACTGGCGATCCTCGCGGAACCGCCGAGCGGCGGGACCTGACGCCAGCGCTGGCCCGCGGGCGTGCAGCCGAGATGTATGGTTCCCACGGTGACGCCGGCGGGCTGATGGGCACCTGCCACATCGCGGCGTTATGGCAGGTCGGCCACCAGGCGCTGCAGGTCGCCGGCCGTCCGTGCGCTCAGCGCGGTGGTGAGTCGTTCATCCAGCTCCGCGCGCGTGAGCCGGCCCGCGGCGAAGTGGTCGCCGAGACTGGCCACGGTCCGTTCCCGGTCAGCGTCCGAGGCCCAGATCCGGTCAGCTGGCGGCCCATTGGCGGTGCGGCCGACGGGGCCCGCGGCGAGCAGCCTCTCGGCGGCGTCCAGCCACCGGATCACCGAGCCCAGCCGGAACAGCTCGGCGTAGCCGGCCAGCACACGGCCGAGATTCTGCCCGCCTCCGTCTTCCCTGGTCCGGGTCCACCGCTGCATCAGCTCGACGAAGTGCCTGCGGTGCGCCTGGATCACCTCGCGCACATCGGTGCCGGGCACCTGCCCGGCCAGCAGGATCTTCAGGACCAGCTCATCGCCGGGCAGGCCCCCTGGCGCCGGCGTCGTGCGCAGCCATCCGGTGAGCTCCCGCTGCCCGCCGGCGGTGAGCCGGAACTCTTGCTGCGGATCATCTGCCCCGGCACCGCCGGATTGCACCAGCCCGGCCCGCTCGAGCCCGGCCAGGGCCGGGTACACCAGGCGGGTATTCAGCGGAAGCATGCCGCTGGGACCGGCCGCGAGCTCCTCGCTGAGCCACAGGCCTGACCTCGGTCCGTCAGCCAGCAGCGCGAGCAGCGCAAAATAAACGTTCATGGCACCACACCCTGGCGATATGCCGGGGAATATACCGGGTATACAAGCGCCGGGCAAGCGGGCCGGGATGGTGTGCGGGGGCGCGAGAGCGCCCGTCCGGCCAGTGGGTCGAGTGGGTCGGCGGTGGCTGACCGCTCAGCCGGACCCGCCGACCGCGATCAGCGCTACCGACGCGGCGGCGGCAGCTTCAGGTCGCGGCTCACCGCTGCGATCAGGCTCACCGCGATCAGCCCGGTCACCGACGACCAGCGGCCACAAATCATGCTCCGAGCCGGAACGGTTGAGCCCGATGAACAGCACGGCGAAGCAGGCCCCGGCGGCCAGGCCGTACACCGTCCCCGTGGCCCGGGAGCCCGAGTCCGTGCCCGCGGGCTCGCCGGCCCGGCTGGCTGACACGGCCACGATGGCGGGCAGGGCCAGCGCGATCCCGGCCAGCGCCAGCCCGCTGGGGTGCTCACCGAACAGCAGCCCGGCCAGCACCGAGAACCCCGCCGACGCGAGCGCGCTGAGCGGCCCGGCCACGCTGAATGCGGCGTGCCGGAAGCCGAGGTAAAGCGTCATCGCGCCGATGATGCCGCCCAGCCCGGCGACCGCGGCCCAGGCCACCGACGCCGCCGACGGCGTCTGCGTGCTGACCCACGGTGCCACCAGCAGCAGCGCCAGCACGCTGGCCGCCTCGGCCAGGATGGTCACCCGGATGACGCTGGCCGTCCGGGTGGCGAGCCCAGCGGCGTAGTCCGAAGCGCCGTACCCGATCGCCGAGGCCAGCGCCCACAGGATGGCTAGCACACCAGAACTCTCCCCGACGATAAGTGAAACATGGACGCCGCGAAGAGCGATGCTGGCGCAGCCGCGGGAATCGGTTTTTTACCGGTGGCCCGGCGGCCCGGAGAGGGAAACGTCGGGTTCCGGCCGTCCCGAGGACGTTACGCAGGTGCCTGGAACGATCGTTTTGAGAACAATGTATGTCGCCGTCAATGTGACGGAGCGCGGTTGCTGTCCGCGATCCATCATCGGATGCAGGGACCGCCGCGCATCGGTGCACAGGTACGGACCCGGTGTTCGTTGTCGCGGAAGCGGGGTTCGTAGTGGGCGAAGAAGATGGTTCCCACGAGGTCGCGGCGGCTGCGGACGTACCTCCGCCGTTAAAGATCGTTAGCCGCAGAGCCTGAGCAGCCAGCCGAGGGTCCCGGTGGCCGGGCCGGGGGCAGGGGCGTGCATGACGACTGGCCGGCCGAGGGCGGCCACCCAGATGACCTGCGGGCTGGCTGCCACGGCGTAGGGGCGTTCGCCGACCCGGATGGTGGCCATGACGGTGTGGCGGCGAGGATCGATGCGGGTGAGTGTCCCGGTGGCGGTGCTGGCCACCCAGACCGAGCCGCCGCCGGCGGCCAGGCCGGTGGCCTGGCCGCCGATGCGCACGGTGCGGATCCGGCCGGCCGGGCCGACGGCGGTCACGCGGCCGGTCCCATCGGTGACCCACAGGCCGTCACCAGAGGTGGCGAGGTGGGTGGGCGGACCTGGGAGGGTGACCACCGTGTTGACCCGGTTGCGGGTCAGGCTGATCCGGGACACGGTGTGGGCGTCAGGGTCGGCGACCCACAGGCCGCCGTCGCCCGCGGTCATCACGCCGGCCGTGCGGCCGATGGTGACTGACGCGCTGGGCCGCCCGGAAGTGGCTGGGTAGCGGTCTACGGTGCCGTCGGTGGTGTCGTCCACCCACACCGACCCGCCGGCGGTGACCACATCGCCGATCAGGCCGCCGTCCGGGAGGGTGGCAAAGGGGCGGGTCACCGTCTGGCCGGTCAAGCCGGGCACGATCCGGTAGAGGCTGGCCCCGTCGGCCACCCACACCGCGCCGACGCCGGCCGCCACGTCGCCTGGGTTGATGACCAGGCGGGAGGGCAGGGCGACTTCGGCGCTGATCCGGCTGGTGGCCGGGTTCACCGCGTAGAGGAGGTGGCTGTGGGCGGCGGTACCGCCGGTGAGCCAGATGCCGCCCATCCCGCTGGCCAGCCCGTTGACCTCGGACAGCTGGGGACCGCTAAGGACCCGGTCGCCGGCGGGCAGGACCCGGACCAGCGCTGCGCCGCCGGCCGGGCGCGTCCGGGCCGGCGCCGGCCCGCCGAGCAGCCCGCCGGCCAAGACCAGCGCGCAGCCCGCCGCGCCGAGAGCCAGCATGGCCAGCAGCCCCCTGCAGAGCCATGGCATGCTAGCTGACCTGGACCCAGCTGGCCACCGAGGGCACGCCAGTGGAGTTGACCAGGAAGAGCATGTACCAGCCGGGCGGGGCGTGGTTGGCGTCCGGGGGTGAGATCACGCTGAGGGTTCCGCTCTTGGTGGTGAAGGTGCAGTCCACGTAGCGCTGGTCGAAGTTGCTGGAGTGGGTCGCCGCGCCCGCCTTGACCAGTGCCACCCGGGAGATACTGGCCGCCTGGGGCGTGGTGACGGTAAACGCGTGGCGGTAGCCCAGTGTCCCGGGGGCTTTGGAAATGACCGGCCGAGCGCCCTTGAACAGGTAGGGCGGTGAGAAGATCTCGCCGGTGTTCTCGTACTTGCCTGAGCTCTGCCCGGCAGACAGCACCCGCCCGTCCGGCAGCAGCAACGCGGTGGAGTGGTACATCCGTGGTGCGGACTGCGCCGCCATCTTGGTCCAGGTCCCGGTGGCCGGGTTGTAAATCTCGGCGGTGAGGACCGGGCCGCCGTAGTAGCTGGTCGCGCCCCCGCCGACGACCAGCACCGTACCGTCGGCCAGCAGCACCGCGTTGGCCCACAGCCGCGGGAAGTTCATCGAGGCGGTGTACTTCCAGGCCGGAACGCTGGCCGAGAGGTTCAGCAGCTCCGCGGTGCCGGTGACGCCGGACGTGGTGCTCCCGCCGATCTCCATGATCGTCGTGAGCCCGGGCAGCAGCACCGACATATCGGTGACGCCGCGGCTGCCCGAGTTCAGCCTCGGGCCCGTGGTCCACTTCGCGGTGGCCGGGTTCAGGTAGCAGGTGGTGGGGAAGTTGGTCCAGGCGAGCAGGCCGCTGGTGGTCAGCTTCACCCGCGGGTAGGTCAGCATGGACTTGCTGGCCCCCGGCGGCAGCGTGGTGAGGGTATTGCTGACCGGGTTGTAGTGGTTCACGCTGGTCGCGCTGGTGCCGGTTTGCATCGTGCCCGAGCAGATGATCACCGTGCCGTCGCCGAGCAGGGTCGTGGTCGGGTACCAGCGGGCCTGCGACATCGGCGGGCCCTCGGTCCAGGAATTGGATGCCGGGTCGAAGATCGTCGTGTTGCTCACGCCCTGGGTAGGCTGGATGGCCCCCTGGTAGACGTGGCCGCCCGCGATGAACACGCGTCCGTCCGCCAGCACGCTGGTGCCGCTGCAGAAGATGTCCCGCTGGTACGTCAAGGCGATGTTGGTGGTCGTGCCGGAGACCGGGTCCCACAGCACGGCGTCGCTGCCGACTGTCTTGTTCGGCCAGGAGAACAGCAGCACCTTCCCGGTGTGCAGCAGGATGGCGTGGATCGAGACGAGGCTCAGGTTGAACGGCGCGGTCCATGACCCGGTGGCCGCCGGATTGGCAGCGGTTTCGCGGGCCCGGCCTGAGCGGCCGGGGTGCCGCGCGGGCGCGCCGATCAGGGACCGCGCCGACGGGCCGCCGATCAGCGCGGCGGCCGCGCCCCCGGCAGCCAGGAACCGGCGCCGGCCCAGCTGCCCGGCCGCGGTTTTCCCTGGAATATTCTGCCCATTGTCCGCTGGGACATTCTCAACTTGCATCTTAACCCCCGCAAATCATGGCTCGGC
>CAWAJB010000003.1:0-496743 GCA_963782185.1 uncultured Actinomycetes bacterium | reverse complement strand
TAGCGGCGGGGCCCGTGAACTGCGGTCAGCGGAATGGCCGACGACCGCGTCGGCTAGCCGCCCCGGGCGGCCGGTGACCGCACCCGCCCGGCCGGCTGGCTGGCTGGTCAGCGCCGGTACTTCCAGCTGGTACCCACCCCGGACAGGTGCAGGGCCAGGCAGACCAGGCCGAGCAGCATCAGGCTCGTCGGCGAGAAGATGGCGTTGCTGATGGACACGTTCGCGGCGTTGATGATGAAGGCAATGGCAAAGAGAATGGCTGCGACGAAACCCAGCATGAGGGCAGTCCTTCCGTCACTGGTGCGGCTGACGCCGTTGCGGCTGACTCGGCATCGGCGGGAAATCCGGGCATATCACCCGTGAACGCCGCTTTTGCCAGGAACGGCCGGCAAGTACCCAAGACCGGCGAACTAAACCGCGGGGGTGCCTGCATTACCCGGCCCGATTGGGGCACTCTGGGCGCGTGGCCGTTACTCCCCCGCCCGGCGGGCCAGGTGCCGGCGCCGCCGCGCCGTCCCGGCTGCCGTGGCGCGTGGCCGTGTACGTGCTGGCGGTCGTGGCTGTCGTGCTGCTCACGATCGTGCTGGCCGCCGCCGCCCGCGACCGGGAGCATGGCCCCAGCGCCACCCGGATGGTCTCGGTCGCCGCGGACCCGGTGCGCACGGTTGACCTCCAGGCCCCGCCCGGGCAGCTGAGCATCGACGCGGTCCGGACCGGCCGGGTGACGCTGTCCGGGCCGGTGCACTGGACCGGCCGGTCCGCCGTGATCGTGGATGGGCCCCGGCTCGCGGATGGCGTGCTGCACCTGGCCTACCGGTGCGCCGCGCACAGCCCCTGCGACGGGCGCCTGCGGCTCGTGGTGCCCCAGCACTGCGGGGTCGTGCTGCGCCAGCCCTCCGGCCATGTCACCATGGACGGCCTGGCCGGCCCGCTGAGGATCAGCGTCCGGAGCGTGGACATCAGCGCGGCCGGGCTGCGCTCCCCCAGCCTGACGGCGTCGGTCACCTCAGGCCACCTGAGCGGCTGGTTCGTGTCCCCGCCCGGCCGGGTCAGCCTCACGCTCGTCTCCGCGCAGGCCACCCTGCACCTGCCGGCCGGTGTCCCCTACCGGGTCAGCCAGCAGGTCACCTCGGGATACGTCCACGCGGGCATCCCGCAGGCCAGCGACGCCGGCCGGATGATCACCGCCCGGATCGTCTCCGGCGAGCTGGAGCTGCTCTCACGCTGACGGCCGGGCATGGCCGGCCAGCCACGCCCCGAAACCGGTGGCGACGATGCGCTCGTCGTGCACGTCCCGTGCCTGGGATGAGGCCAGCCAGATAATCGGCGGTCCCATCACCGCCGGATCGATGAGCGTCAGCCCGGCGGGACGATCGCCGGGCACCATGCCGGTCTCGGTGGCACCGCCCGGCAGCAGCATGTTGACCCGGACCGGGGTGTCGGCCAGGTCGGCCGCCATGATCCGGGACAGTGCCTCCGCACCCGCCCGGGACGGCCCGTACGGGACGAAGCCGCGCCGGGTCATCGTGCTGTGGTTCATCGAGATGTTGACGATCCGCCCGGACCCGGCCCGCAGCATCCTGGGTGTCAGCTCCCTGGCCATCAGGAAGTAGCCGGTGAGATTCACGTCGACCACGGCTCGGAAGCCTTCCGGCGGGACTTCCCAGAACCCCTGGGGCTCCGTCATGAACCGGGGGTTGACGGTCCGCATCCCGAGGCCCGCGTTGTTGACCAGCAGGTCGATGCCGCCGAGCTGGGACCAGGCCTGCTCGGCCGCACGGGCGACGGACACCTCATCGCGCGCGTCTGCGGCCATGCCCAGGGCGCCGGGCAGTGTCGAGGCGGCCGCGGCGGCCCGCCCCGCCGACCGGCTGGTGAGCACAACCGTCGCACCGGCCCGAGCCAGCGCGCCGGCCATGGCCAGGCCGATGCCACTGGTCCCGCCGGTGATCAGAGCCCGGGTACCGTTCAGGTCCACGCCGCTGTCGCCTGCCATCACGTCCCCAGGAAGCTGGCTGCTCTCGCTTCCACGCTAGGGCACGCCGCAAGCACGCCCGCCCAGGGCCGCCGCCGGATGGGAAGCAATGCCAGGCCTGACCGGGCTGGGACTCCGGGCTTGTCCTCGGACACGTTTGCCCCTGTGGATTGACTCTCCCTGTGCCAAGCACGCGTGGAAAATATGCGCACACCCGCCCACAGAAACATCCTCAATTGCTTGATATGGAGGTGATCGTGAGGCGCGGCCAGGTTGGACCAACCAAACTCAAAGAACACCTTATCCAGACATCCGGTTTGGAATCTGCTGTTAACACCTCCGCCGGGACATTCCGGAAGTCAGAACAGTCTTTGGTGGCCGCCGTCCCACGGATGGCGTGCTCGCAGCTTGCCCGGAGCGATATTGTAAATGGTCAGTTACACTCAGCGCTGAAGGGGTAGCCACCTCAGTGCATGGTGGCATTGTCTGGGTTCGGAGGCAGCGGCTTGCAGTTGCCAAAGTTTGTTAACAAGTCGGTTTCTGGCTAGTTTGCCAGAAAAGCAGCTCGATTTTCGCCCGGGGTCAGATGACGCCACGGGCATGATTTAAGCATCAGGTGGGGGAAAAGGTGGAACTGACAGTACTCATGCCATGTCTCAATGAGGCAGAGACTGTAGCGACATGTGTGCGTAAGGCGGGGCAATTCATAGCCGATTACGGTATCGCGGGCGAGGTCCTGATCGCCGACAACGGCAGTACAGACGGCAGCCAGGACCTGGCCCGCGAGGCCGGCGCCCGGGTGGTCGCGGTCCCGGAGCCCGGTTACGGTAGCGCGCTGCTCGGCGGTATCGAGGCAGCGCGTGGCGAGTACGTGATCATGGGGGATGCCGACGACAGCTACGATTTCACCGCGCTGATGCCGTTCATCGAACGGCTCCGCGAGGGGGCGGACCTGGTCATGGGCAACCGGTTCAAGGGCGGGATCGCACCTGGCGCGATGCCCGCCCTGCACCGCTACCTGGGCAATCCGGTGCTCAGCTATCTGGGCCGGTTGTTCTTCCGCACCCCGATCGGTGATTTCCACTGCGGGCTGCGCGGGTTTCGCCGCCACAGCGTGATGAGGCTTGGCCTGGCGGCATCCGGGATGGAGTTCGCCAGTGAGATGGTGGTCCGGGCCGCCCTGGCCGGGCACCGGGTGGAGGAAGTCCCGACCACGCTGGCCCCTGACGGCCGGAGCCGCCAGCCTCACCTGCGCAGCTGGCGCGACGGCTGGCGGCACCTGCGCTTCTTGCTCCTGTCCAGCCCGCGCTGGCTGTTCTTCATCCCCGGCACCGTGGTGCTCGCGGCGGGAGTGGTCATTACGGCGCTGATGATCCCGTTGCTGCATTCAGTGGCCAGCGACGCACTGGACATGGCCACCCTCACCACCGGCTGCGCCATGATCGTGATCGGCTTCCAGTCGGTGCTGTTCGCCTTGTTTGCACAGGTCTATGCCACGATGGAGGGCCTGCTGCCGGAAGATGCCCGCATCAGCAGGCTGTTCGGGGCCTGGTCCCTGGAACGTGGGCTGCGGGCCGGCGGCCTGCTGGCCGCGGCTGCCGTAGCTGGCCTAGCCGCCCAGATGGTCCGCTTCTATGGTGCACCCTTCAGCCGTATCGGCCATGACAGCTCACTTTGGGTCGGCCTGCTCTCGGCGGCCGCGCTCATCGTGAGCTTCCAGGTCATTCTCGGCACGTTCTTCCTGAGCGTCATGGGGGCACGGCGGGCAGGGACCGGGAGGGTCGCCGCCGCAGAACTGCCGTCGGGGTTCACCGGCGCGGAGCTGCCCAGCGACCTGGCCGGAGCCACGCAGCAGGAAACACCCGCCGCGCAGAGCGGCCAGGCGTGACCACGCGGCAAGCACGGACCGGGGCCTGCCCATGCGTGCGAAACCCTTGAGGCTACTGGGCAGTCCGCTGACCGCTGTTCCATTGAACTCGACTTTCTCACTTATGCGGCTGGGTCTCCCAGGCCAGGCGGATGGCGCTGATTTCTGCGGGTGTCAGCTGGTCATCGCGAGGCAGCCGATATTTCGCGGCGATCGGGACGCGCCTGAGCTTGGCGGTCAGGTCGGCGGTTGATGGCTCGGCTTTGGTGGCATACCAGGCCAGGGGGCGGGTGCCCGGTGCTCATCGACGTCGGCGGGGTCGTGACCGGCGGTGGCGTACCAGAGGATGGCCAGGGACTGGCAGGTCAGGGTGAATGGGACGGCGGCGCGGACCGCGTGGGCGGTGCGGTTGCGGGCCTGCCCGGCGCCGAAGGCCTGCTTCGCATCCTCGATCGCGGCCTGCACGCTCCATCTTGCGGCGTAGCGCTTGATAACGGCGGCGGGGCTGGCGTTCCGGTCGGTGGTGACCAGGGCGATGTCGTAGCCGGCCTGGGCGCGGTCGCGGACGAGGATGACCTGGACCGGGCTGCCACCGGGCGCGGGCGAAGAAATAATGCGCCCGGTGGTACAGCCAGATCTGGGACAAGCCCGCGCCGGTCAGCATCCCGCATACCGTCCGCCGCCCGGTCTGCGCCACAACCCGCAGGCCAGCGCGCAGAACGTGCGGAACGACGGCGCGGTGAAGCACGGCTGGAACCAAGCCAGCAGCACCTGCACCGAAGCAGGTAAGGTCCCCTCCGGGAGCATCGGCGGGATTCCGTTCTCGTAGCGGTGTCCATAAGCACCGCCGATGCTCCCGCCACCACCGGGCGCAAGGGATCAATATCCGCGTTACGGCAGCTCACGCCGCGTGTCGCGCCCGCCCGCCCGTCAGGCCCTCACGGCCACCCCGCACAGCGGTCCCGTGCCCGCGTTACCAGGCTGTCCCCAGATCCCGGGCTGTCCGCAGATCTGCCGAACCCCGAAAAGTGCGGAAGTCGAGATTGAAGCAAATCGAGCAATATCGCCAAGAAGGCCCCAAGTGCTCGACCGTATATGCTGTCTCGAAAAACTGTAAAGAGCACGAAGAATTGGCCCACCCCGCCGTAATTCGCCTGCTGGGTTCCAGAACGTCAAAATACATGACATTTGACCGCGACGCGGCGGACGTTGTCAATTACGAGCCAACTCTTCGTGTGACGTGGTACGGTGTGACGCGCACGTCACGGGCCAGGTGTTGCAGAAAGCGAAGCTTATTATAAATTTCGGGGGGCCGATCTTGTCCCAGTGCGTTAAATTCCGGGCTCAATTGACTCATCCGCAAAGCTCCACAACAAACTACTTTCCGGACCAAGGCGCTGTCGATATCAGTGGCTGTGATGCTCCGCCCCAAGGAAGAAGATGACGTCGGGCTATCTCATACGCGCTGATCGCAAAGATTCTGCTAGCCCTCCTGATGCTCGCCGGAAGGCAACTGCTTGACGTTTGGCCTGCTCGCCAGAACATATCCGAAGAGCCCAGGAAGAAATTACCGTGAGCCGAAGCCCAGATACCAGCAGGCGCCCTGTGGTGGCGGTGGTTTGCGATGTTATCCACCCCTATTCCCGAGGCGGTCGGGAACTTCGCTATCAGCTACTCCTTCCCTGGCTGACTGAACACGCAGATGTGCACGTCTACACTATGCACTGGTGGGGCGGCAAGAAGGACTATACGAACTGCGGCATCACCTACCATGCCATCTCACCGTTGCTCCCGCTATACACGCGCAACAGAAGGTCCGTATGGCAGGGGCTGAGGTTCGGACTAGCCAGCCTGCGCCTGCTCGGACGGCGGTTTGATGTCCTTGAGGCCGACCACATACCTTACTTTCAGGTGTTCGCCCTGCGCCTAGTTGCATCCATCAGGCAAAAGCCGTTCGTCGTCACCTGGCACGAGGTGTGGAGCCGGTCCTATTGGCTTGAATACCTCGGATGGACGGGTTGGCTCGCCTGGTCGATGGAGCGGCTGGCGACAAGGCTCCCGGACCGGATCATCGCAGCCTCGCCACAGACAGCGGAGCGCCTGCAGCGACTGGTAGGCGGGCGCACATCAATCACCACCGTGCCCAACGCCGTGGATCTGAATGCTATCCGCAGCACCTTTCCCGCCGATAAGCGCAGCGACATAGTCGCCGTGGGACGGCTGATCGCCCATAAGCGGGTCGATGCTTTGCTGGAGGTTGTAGCTCTCCTGCACTCGCGGGGGCTGCCTGTAACGTGCCACATCATCGGCGATGGGCCGGAGCGCTCCTCGCTCGTAGAGCAAGCGCAGGCCTTGGGACTGTCTCACGCAGTGGAATTCTCGCCCGATGTAAGCGAGCAGAAGGAACTCTACGGGTTCATCAAGGCCGCCAAGCTCTTCGTGTCCCTCTCCGCTCGAGAAGGCTTTGGCATAGCCGTCCTTGAGGCGATCGCGTGCGGTGTGCCGGTGCTGACCACGTGTGCGCCGGACAACTTCGCCCAACACCTGGTGACCAGATACTCACGTGGCGTGGTCTGTGACCCGGACCCGGACGCTATCGCTGCCGCCGCGGCGGAAGTGCTCGGCGACAAGGAAGACGGCCCGGGCGTGCCTGCCACCGATCCCTGGGTGGCCGACTACGACCCGAGGGCCATCGCCAGGCGCCTAGCGGGGGTGTACCTCCAGTGACCGCGGCACCGGCCGTCTGCCACCGGCCGACCTCGCCGGATCATGCCGCTCACGCTGAGCGGCTGCAGTGACCTCCTGGCCAACGGGATCTAAAGGACGTCTGGGCTTCCTGGTGACGATTGCCAGCCTGAGGACGATCAGGTCGCCGATACGCTGTCTGCGGGCCCGCCTGGATACTGGCACGCCGTTGCTGCCGCGTGGCCAATCGGTGGCCTCATGGGGACTATGGTGCGTCGTGTCCTGCCGCGCACTATTGCACAAACGGCAAAGCTACACCATTACCGGACAATTTGAGGACACTGCCAGGGGGTCAATGCCGAAATGATCGCCGGAAGAATGGTTTCACATCGACTTTTGGGTAAAGTAGCCGGGAGCTGCGATCCGGTGAATGCGGGGATACCGGCGTGGCTGTGGCCATTTTCAGTAATCCCCGCCATATGGACATGAACCGGGCAGGCATGGGGGATTTCACAGCAAGCGGTGCTGCGTCTCTGCGCATTCTGATCGTTTCTGCCTATGCGCCGCCGCATCTAGGTGGCGTGGAGGTCGTCGTCGCCCAGCAGGCCACTTCCCTGGCTGCACTTGGTCATCAAGTCACCGTGCTGACCAGCCAGTGTGCGGCCGGGGGGAGCAGCCCGGATAGGCGGACGCAGCCGCCGCCATATGCCGACCAGGGCGGCTACCGGATGATCCGGGTACCTGCCTGGAACGGCTTTGAGCACCGCTGGGGCATCGCCGTTCCTGTATACCGACCCTTGCGGTTGCTGCGGCAGCAGATCCGGCTGAGCCGCGACGCCGACGTGATCCACGTGTATGACGTGTATCACCCCTCGTCGGTATTGGCCTCCTGCCTGGCCCGCTTGCTGCGTAAGCCGTTGTTCGCCACCCAGAGTGTCGGCATTGTTGACCACGACATGCTCATGGTGCGGCTTGCCCAGCGCGCCGTCTATACCACCATCGGCCGTCTCGTCTGGCGTTGGGCGTCAGCGGTGACGGCTTTCACCCCGATTGTGCAAGATTTTCTGCTCGAGCGGCACGTGCCCGGGGCCAAGATCCGGCTGAAATACAACGGCATCGATACCCGCGAGTTCCACCCGGGGGACGCGGAATCAGCGCAGGCGACGCGGAAACGGCACGGCCTGCCGGCCGGGATCCCGGTCGTCTTCTACGCGGGCCGCCTGGTACCCAAGAAGGGATGCGGCAAGCTGCTGGCCGCAAGCGGCCCGGAATACCAGGTCGTGCTCGCTGGGCCGGGCCGCATCCCGAGTCACGTCCCCCCGCACGTGACCTTCCTCGGCCCGGTGGACCGCGACGACCTGCGCGACCTGTACCAGGCCAGCGACATCTTCGCCTTCCCCGCCACCGGGGAGATCCTCACGTTGGTGATGCAGGAGGCCATGGCCTGCGGGCTGCCGGTGGTGGCTACCGCCGACGCTGGATACACGAGTTATGACCTCGACCCGTCCGGAATCGCCCTGGTCGAGCCGGAGCCAGCGAAGCTGCGCGCCGAGTTCCTCGACATCCTCGGTAACCCGGAGCGCCGGCAGCGGATGCAGGTGTACTCCAGGCGGCTGGCGGAGGAGCGACTGGACTGGCAGCGCAATGCCGCAGACATCGCGGCGGAATACACCGCCGCCTGCCGGGCCCGGCCGGGCAGGCGGCGCGCAGGCGGCCCGTCGGCCCGGCCGGGCCCGGTTGGATGGTACTGGCGGGTACTGGCCGGAGCGGCTGGGCTGGCCGCGGCAATCAGTCTGCTGGTCCCGGCAGGCCGACACCAGTGGGCGCTGTCGCTGCTACGTCAGCCGACCCATTACACCGTGCTCTTCTTCGACCGTGCCACGGTTCTTCCGGCTCGGGTTACCGCTGGCCAGCCGGTCCATGTCGGCTTCACCGTGAGCAACCGAGAGGGGAAGACCCTGCAGTACCGGTATGTGATCAGTAAGCACCCGGCGGGCAGCGGCGGCGGCCGGGCCGGCCTGCTGGCCGAATCGGCGAAGTTGGTACCCGCCGGATCCAGCTGGTCAGTCTCCGCGATCGTGCGCCCGCACTGCGGCAGTGCGCCTTGCCGCATCCAGGTCTCGCTGCCCGGGCATCCGGAGACCATCGACTTCGTGCTCATCCCGGCTGCGTGAGGAGAATAGCGTGCCCGCTGCCCCGGCCCTGGCGACGACGAGCTGGAACGAGATCGGCCGCCACACTCTGACCCATCCGCGCCCGCAGATGGTGTTTACAACACACTCGGCCCGCTGCCTCAGCGTTGCCTCGCCGGTGCTCCGGGACAGCCGGGATGTGCTAGCCAGGCAGCTGTTCCAGGGAGCCAGGGCGGCCTGTGGCATCTACCACCTGCGGGGGCACAGCTGGGCGATCGAGGCGCACGGAGAGTGGGCCCGGCTGCACGAACGAACCGGTAGCGGCGCCGCCGGACGGAGCGCTGAGCAGTGATCAGCCCGGCCCGCCACGCGGACCGCAGCCCGGGCGATCTGGTCCAGCCGGGCGGGCTTCCTGCGGCCTGGCATCGCGACTGGGCGGCCTGGGTGACTGCGGCCTTGGTTATCACCGCGAACGTGCTGGCGGTCATCCGCTACCCGGTGCCGGTCATAGGCCCCGCTCTCGGCTTCTGGTTCCTCCTCGTACACCCTGTCTACCTGCTGTGCACGACGTCGGTATGGGGTGGCTCCGGCTGGGCCGAGCGGCTGGGCTACAGCCTCGGCGGGGTGCTGCTCCTGGCGCTGCTCGGCGGCCTCGGCCTCAACACCGTGCTGCCCCCGCTCGGGGTAGGCCGCCCGCTCGCCCCTATCCCGGTCGCCGCGCTGGCCGACGCGATCACTGTGGCGCTGTATCTCTTGCGGCGACGCCACCCGGCCAGGCCCATCTGGCGGCAGTGCCTGGCGCGCATCGGGCCAGTAGGCGGCCGCCTTATTGCCGGGGCGGGTGCCTGCGTCGCGCTCGCTGTACTCGGCGCAAACCGGCTGAACAACGGGGCGGGCGGCCAGGTCAGCCTGATCGCGCTGGGCGGCATCCTGGTGCTGGCGTTCCTGCTGCTGCGCTGGCGGCACCAGCTGCGGGACGAGACGATCTGCGTCGCGATCTATTTTCTCTCGCTCGCGCTGCTACTGATGACCTCGCTGCGTGGCTGGTATGTGACCGGCCACGACATCCAGACCGAATATCTCGTCTTCCAGCTGACCTACTCTCACGCGCACTGGAATATCGGCAGCCTCACCAGCGCGTACAACGCCTGCCTGAGCATCACGATCCTGCCGACCGAGCTGGCCCAGGTCACGCATGTCTTCCATCCGTACGTGTACAAGGTCTTCTTCCAGCTGATGTTCGCCGTATGCCCGGTGCTCGTATACACGATAGCCCGCCGGTACTACCCCAAATGGGTTAGCATCATGGCAGTCGTCTACTTTGTCGGCTTCCCTACCTTCTTCACCGACATGCCGTTCCTGAACCGGCAGGAAATAGCCTTCCTGTTCGCTTGTGCAGGGATCCTGGCGATGAGTCATCGCCAGTGGGGTGTGCGCCGCCGCCGTTTCATGCTGATCGCCGCGTGCCTTGGCATAGAACTCTCGCATTACTCGACGATGTACGTGTTCCTCGGCACCATTACGGTGGCCTGGCTGGCCGGGAACGTCAGCCGCTGGATACCGTGGCGCTGGCGTAGGACGGCAGGCGCCGAGCCAACCAGGGACGTTGAACCGGCAAGGGAGTCCTTGGCCGCCGTCACCGGGACGCTGAGCATCGGCGTGATCCTGGCCGCGGTCGTTATCGTTATCAGCTGGGGCGGCGGCGCCACCGGGACTACGGGCGGAGCCACGGATGCCGCCAGGGCGGTCGCTTCCAGCCTGACGGGCAGGACAGCAGGGACCCGGTCCGGTGACGTGGCCTATGGCCTGCTGCCCGGGAGTGGGCCCAGCGCGCAGTCCCTGCTGAACGGCTACCGCCGTCAGACGATGCGGCAACGTGCCGGCCTCGCCTACCTGCCGACCGCGCTGGTGGACCGGTACCGCACGCCGGCCGTAAGTGCCTCGCAGGCGATGCCACTCACCGCCGCTGGCCGTCTGCTGGCGGCGGCCGGCATCCCCGTGGCCGGGCTGAACGCGGCGATCCGGCAGGCAGCGGCCGGAGGTGAGCAGTTGTTCGTCCTCATCGGCCTGGCCGCGCTCCTGTTCGCCAAGCGAGGCCGGCGGCGGCCGGGCCGCGAATACCTCTGTCTGTGCCTCGGCAGCATTGTGATGGTTGCCCTGATCACGGTTCTGCCCGATTTGTCCGCGGACTACGGCGTGCTCCGGGCCTTCCAGGAGGCCCTGCTCGTGATCAGTCCGGTGCTGGTGGCCGGTTCCTGCCTGGTCTTCCGGCCGCTGGGAGAGAACCGGGCCATTCAGGCTGCTGCCGCGGTGGGCCTGACACTGTTCGCCTCGACTATCGGTTTTGTGCCCCAGATACTGGGCGGCTATCCAGCTCAGCTAAGCTTGGACAACAGCGGGGAAGACTACAACAGGTACTACGTGCACCCGCAGGAAGTGGCTGCGGTGAATTGGCTGTCCCGCCAGCCGGGTGTGCTCCCGGCCGGGGTACAGGCAGATAACGTTGCTGGGCGGTTCGCCTTCACCTCCCCAGGGCGGGTATCCGGCCGACAAGTTATCACCGACATCTACCCGACGCTGATCCGCCGGTCAAGCTGGACCATCCTCAGCTACTCGATAGTGCACGGGGACCAGGCCAGCATGTTCTACGAGGGTAACCAGGTTGCCTATGCCTATCCCGTTGGGATCCTCCAGGCCAGCAAGAACCTCGTCTACAACGATGGCGGGGCCGAAATCTATCGGTGAAAGCCAGGTAGTCCAGGGCTGGCCGAAACGCTGGCTCGCGCTCGAGGCGGCGATGGCCGGCGTCGGCTACGCCACGGCACTGTGCTGGGCCAGCGTCTGCCTGCTGGCCAGTTTCCAGCCAGACCGCCTGAGCAGCCCGTACTGGAGCAAGATTCCGCACCTGCGGTATGACACCACGGGGATCGCTGCGTTCGTACTGGCCGCGCTCGGCCTGGCCGGCAGTGAATACCTGCGCTGGCGCCGCCGCGCGGCAGCTGAGTGCCAGCCCGGCAGCCAGCGGCCGGCCTCCCACTCGCCCGGCACCGCGGAGAGGGGGGCGCCGAAGCTCGGCAGACGATGCCCACTGCTTCTGCTCAGCGCATCGGAGACCTCGGCGCTGCTGTGCTCCGGGCTGGTCGCCTACTTGTCGGTAAATGCGGTGACCCATCCCGCGACCCTGCGACTGCAGGCCACGCATCTGCTGCCCTGGCCTGCCGAAGGCACGCTGCGGGTGATGGCCCTGCTGCTCGCCGCGGCCTCCGTGGCGGTAGTCCGCTACCTGTGGCCAGCCCGCCCCCGAGCAGCCCGCTGATCCGGCTACTACCGCCAGGACACCTCTTCCCGGACGGTGCGCGCCGGGTTGCCCGCGGCCAGGATCTGACGGGGTACCGCGGAGGTTACGAAGCTGCCCGCCCGCGATCACTGCGCCCTCGCCGATCGTCACCCCAGCCGAGACGGTCGCGCCAGTGCCGACCCGCAGCGGCCTGCTCCGCCTCCCGCAGTGCGCGGAGGCGGAGCAGCGCCAGTCGTACGATCCGCTGGCCAGCCGATCGCGTTCTTCACCGCCGTGTAGGCCGGCTCTTGAACGCCTGCGTGGGAGAGCAGGCCGAACCAGTCCTCCGAGTTCCTGGTGTTCGTCCCCCGGTCCTGCCACGTGTGCAAGTACATGCAGCCGATCCAGCTGGTCGTCTTCGCGGCAGCGGGCTGGGCATAAGGGCCCCGGGCGCCGCTCACCGCCATCGCTGGGAGAGGGTGAACCCACGGATCTGCGCGCGGACCGCTGGTGATGTCCAGCTTGCGGATGCTGTGCCCGGCCATGCCGCCGCTGGGCGGCGTTAGGCACGGCCCCTGGCTTAACACAAACTGCAACAGGAAGTTGCTGTGAGTAACCGACTTGGATAGGCTCATTGGCCTGCAGCGAGAGGATGTGAAGCCATGCTAGCCGGGAGAATGAGGGCACGCCGGGTGGCGCGGCGATGGCTGGTCACGCCCACGGTGCCCATCTTGCTGGCTTTGGGGCCAGGTTTGGTGGTGCCCGCGCCACACGCTGCGGCTGGCGCGGTCCGGATGTCCAGCGGGGCGCGGATGGCCGGATCAGCCGGTTCGCTGGCTGGGCCGGGAAGCACGGTCACCGCCTACATCGCCAACTCCGGCACAGACACGGTGACCCCGATCACGACCGTCACCCCTGGGCCGCCTATCACGACAGGCAGCAGTCCCTTTGCCATCGCGATCACACCAGACGGCAAGACCGCCTACGCCGCCAACTACGGCTCGGACACGGTGACCCCGATCACGACCGCCACCAACACCGCCGGCCCACCCATCTCAACCGGCAGCGAGCCCAATGCCATCGCGATCACACCAGACGGCAAGACCGCCTACGCCGCCAACGACGGCTCAGGGACGGTGACCCCGATCACGACCGCCACCAACACCGCCGGCCCACCTATCACAACCGGGAACGGCCCCCAGGCCATCGCGATCACACCAGACGGCAAGACCGCCTACGTAGCCAACGTGCTCTCGGCCACGGTGACCCCGATCACGACCGCCACCAACACCGCCGGCCCACCTATCACAACCGGCAGCGAGCCCGATGCCATCGCGATCACACCAGACGGCAAGACCGCCTACGTAGCCAACGTGCTCTCGGGCACGGTGACCCCGATCACGACCGCCACCAACACCGCCGGCCCACCTATCACAACCGGGAACGGCCCCCAGGCCATCGCGATCACACCAGACGGCAAGACCGCCTACGTCGCCAACTGGGGCTCGGGCACGGTGACCCCGATCACGACCGCCACCAACACCGCCGGCCCACCTATCACAACCGGCAGCGAGCCCGATGCCATCGCGATCACACCAGACGGCAAGACCGCCTACGTCGCCAACTTCGGCCCGGGGACGGTGACCCCGATCACGACCGCGACGAACACCGCCGAGGCGCCGATTCCGGCCGATCACGAGCCCGTTGCCGTCGCGATCACGCCGAATGGCAAGATCGCCTACGTCGCTAACTTCGGGTCAGGGACGGTGACCCCGATCACGACCGCGACCAACACCGCCGGGCCACCGATCACCGTCGGGAGCTTTCCCCAGGCCATCGCGATCATGCCCCACACCGTCACCCGAGCGCCTGCATTTACCAGTCGCCCCGCTGCTACGGCCGCCTACGGGACAGCGTTTTCCTTCACGGTGACCACGACGGGATCCCCGCCACCCAGGATCACCCGAGCCGGCCGGCTGCCCTCCGGCGTGCGATTCACCGATCACGCCAACGGCACGGCCACGATCTCCGGAACCCCCACCCGCGCAGCCGCCGGATGCTACCCGCTGACTCTAACGGCCAGGAACACGAACGGAACCGCAACCCAGACGTTCATCCTGACCATCACCCGGGCCCCAGAAATCCAGAAGATCCCGGCCGTTCTGGCCAGGGCAGGCACGATGCTGCGGCTGGTCATCCGGGCCACGGGATACCCCACTCCCGCCCTGGCCGAGACCGGGCTCCTGCCCTCCGGACTGGCCTTCACCGCCCACCACAACGGCACCGCCACCATCACCGGCACCCCAGCCCGCACCAGCAGAGCCCGTTACCCAGTCACCATCACCGCCACCAATACGAAGGGAAAAGCCATCCGGCGCTTCACAATCATCGTCTTCTAGCACCACCCGACATGGCCAGCGCCCCTGGCCACCCGCCACAGCAAGTTCGCCACGAGACACGCCAGAGGCAGCCCGCGTCGTCGTCCACCGCCTGACCAGCGTTACCGCCAAGCGGCCGGACAAGTACCCGAAACACCAGCTCCGGCAAGAGTCTTGGAACGGCGCAGCGAGTACACTTAGTAGTAACCCAATCACTTTTAGTCAAATTTCCAGCCAAAGCGCCGGCACCAGGATGGGCCGAGTACGCACTCGGCCATTGCAGGAGGGGATCCTTGACCGGCCAGGATAATGCCCGGATGCCTGATCCAGAAGACCGTCGGTACCGGACTCAGGATAAGCAGCGGACCTGGCTTGCGCTTGCCTCCTCCCCTCGTTGATAAGTGTGCATCCACACCGCCAGGCCGACACGCTCGGATATGACGGATTGCAGGGTCCTCGCGCTTGTTTCGCATGAATTCATGAGAAGGAGCCCACACTCACGGTGCCTCTCGCAGCCAGCGGTCGCGGCCGCCACCGGCTTGGTGGGTCGTCAACCGAAGCCAAGGGTAGTCTCACAAAGGACATAACGGCTCGCGGACTGTCGCCTGGCCGTCGGAAACTCTGGCCGGCACGGCAGGGGTGGTCCCGGTACCGGCGCGCCGCTTCGTCTGAGCTGAGCTCGCAGCATCAACCGAAAACCTGCCCGGGAGTCTGCTGCCAGAGTACTGCGACACCCAACGCCCCGGCTGTGGCCGATGTGAGAAAGCCGGACCGGCAGGGAGTGGGGATCGCCGCATTCGTGTTGCATCTCCGGGCAGATCACATGGTACGCAATTCGCTGTACTTGATCCTCAGCTCGGGTCTCCAGGCGACACTCGGCTTCGCGTTCTGGATCATTACGACCCGGTTGTTCAGCACCACGGATGTAGGTAGAGCGAGTTCGTTGATCTCCGCGACAGCGGTCATTGCCTACCTGGCGCTTCTCGGGCTCAACAGTACGTTTGTTCGTTACCTGCCTGCCACTCCCAACCGGAATGCGTTGATCAGTGCCGGCCTTGTGCTAGTTGCCGTCTGCGGCGCGGGGATCGGCCTGATCTACATACTCGCAACTCCGGTTCTCGCGCCCCGCCTCGCGTTCGTTGACCACCAGCCACTGCTGGCCATCGGCTTTGTAGTGCTGACGGCCGCGGCCGCGGTCAACCTCCTTACAGACTCCATCTTCATCGCTTCACGCAAGGCAGGCTACTGTGCGCTGACAGATGGGGGAATCGGTGGGACCGTCAAGGTCGCCTTCGGCGTGATCCTTTCCGGCACCGGCGCCTACGGGCTCTTTTGCGCTTCTGTTGCCGGTTTTGCGTCTTCAGCTCTGGCCAGCCTCGTGCTCGTCACAATGGCGCTACGTTGGCGGCCATCGGCCGTGAAGCCTATGCAAACGCTCAAGCCTCTACTCAGGTTTTCGGGCGCCAATTATGCCGGGAACGTCTTTAACATGCTTCCCATTCTGGTCGTTCCCCTTATCGCCCTTGACCGTCTCGGAGCCCAAGCAGCCGCCTACTACTTCGTTGCGTTCCAGGTAGCCACGCTTCTGTACTCTGGTGCATACGCCGTCGGACAGACATTCCTCGCTGAAGGATCCCGCGGCGGTGTGGATTGGCGAGAGCTCCTGCGGCGCAGCCGGCGCGTCTTGATGGCAATGTACATACCAGCGTGTCT
The DNA here is from genome assembly GCA_963782185.1 of uncultured Actinomycetes bacterium. Classification (GTDB taxonomy): domain Bacteria; phylum Actinomycetota; class Actinomycetes; order Streptosporangiales; family Streptosporangiaceae; genus RYN-230. Next base: position 480,716 of record CAWAJB010000003.1, on the reverse strand, counting down.
AGTGCTCGCGGTGGCCGCGCACTGGGTGCTGCTGGTCTTCGGGACGAGATACAGCCAGCACGGGACGCCCAGCCTGATACTGCTTACGCTCGCCGCTATTCCGATCGCCGCGCACAATTGGTTGTGGACAGCGCTCCGCCTGTCCGGACGACTCCGAGTGCTCGTCTGGAGCTGCGGCGCATACGCGATCACCATCTGCGGCTTGGCGTGGTCACTGGCGCCTTATGGCCTGACCGGACTAACCGCCGCATGGCCAATCGGCGGTCTAGTCAGCGCCATTGTGACCATTGCGGTCGCTAAGCCACAAAAGGCGCCAGTGCGTCATCAGCGAACCGTGCGTACTCAATCTCCCGTCCGAGATCAAGCCCACCGGGAAGCGCCCCCGAAGAGTCCTGAGATGGGCGTCTGGAATATTACCGCCAGGAACCCGGAGCGTGGCGGCGGCGGCCAACAATGACTGCCCTCGTGGTGCTGGCAGCCGGAGCCGGCTAGTGGTCGCGACCGTTAATTCGTCGGGGGTCATGCCGCTATCGGCTGCGGTGCGTGACGGTCGTGCCGCCGGATGCGTGCCAGGAGGCGGTTGAGGTCGGTGCGGGTGAATTTCCAGTCGAAGGGCCTGGCGGCGGCGTTGTAATGCTTCTCGAAGGCAAGGATCTGGGCAGCGGGCTGATCGAGATCCTCGAAGTCGTCGGGGGTGAGGAGCTTGCGCTGGATGACGGAGAAGTAGACCTCGACCTGGTTGAGCCAGGAGGCGTGGACGGGCAGGTGGACCATCTGGGCGTTCGGGCAGGCGTCGCTGAGCCGGGCTGCCGCCGCCAAGTTCCGATGCGAGGCGCCGTTGTCTGCGACCCAGAAGACCCGCCTCGCCGAGGCGTACGGCTCGGCCTGCATCACCTGGTCCACCAGCGCGGTGAACGGCCTGATGCCGGTGGCCGGCTCGCACCGGCCCATGACCTGGGCGCGGTGGACGCCGTAGGCGGCCAGGTAGGCGAGGGTGCCGAAGCGGTGGTATTCGCTCTCGGCCCGCATCGCCCGCCCCGGCCCTGGCGGGAGCGGGAGGTGGATGCGCATGCGGGCCTGGACGCCGGGCTTCTCGTCGGCGCTGAGCACGTACTCGTCCTCGCCGAGCGGCTCCCCTTCCCATTCCCGCTGGTAGAGGTCCAGGACGCGGGAGGCCTTGAGAGCGAAGTCCGGGTCGCGGGGCTGGGGCTTCGCCATCTACCGCGCCAGCCACAGTGCGCTGTCCATGAACGTTCACCGGGTCTGTATTGCGGCCTTGGACCGGGGCGTCCCCAGCGTCGCTGGCGTTCGCTGCGGATGCGGGCGCGTTCGCGGCGCTGGGCGACCAGCACGTCAGGGTGGCGGGCGTTGGCGTTGCGCCAGGCCAGGGAGGCCTGCAGGCGGCGGGCCAGCACGGTGTGGTTGGGGTGGCCCGGGCCGCTCATGTGTCCACGGACGCTCAGGATGATGACGGCGGCGACGTTCATGGTGAGGATGCGGTGCGGGAAAAGCCCCGCCGGTGGTGTTCCGGCGGGGCTTTGGTGCGCGTGGTGGGGGCTTTGTCCTGCCGGGCCAGGTACGGCGCCATCACCTCCAGCTTGGCCTCGTCCTTGCCGAAATGCGCTCACCTGCACTGATGCGCAACACTGGACCGCGCAGCTAGGCGGTCAGAGGCGGAGCCTCACTGGTACTGCTGGTTAACCGATCGCGTTCTTCACCGCCGAGTAGGCCGGCTTGTGAACGCCTGCCCTGGTGAGCAGGCCGAACCAGTCCTGCGAGTCGCTGGTGTTAGTCCCCAGGTCCCGCCACGTGTACATGTACATAGCGCCGATCCAGCTAATCCTCTTCGCGGCGTAGATGGCCTGAGTAAGCACAGTAGCCTGCGCAGTCTCGCTGACTCTGCGCGGACCGCCGGTCGGCGCGCCGATCTCGGTGATGTAAATCTTCTTGCTGCCGTCGCCGTTGGCTGTCATCACGCTGCGGATGGACGGGTTTGTCTGGCTCATCTGAGACCAAGCTGACCAGTACTTGTAGGTGTTCGGCATCGCCGGGAAGCTGTAGGGGTGGAAGCTAACGCCGTCGAAGTGGTTCTTTGCTCCGTGCGCGTACATGGCCTGCAGGAACGTGATCGGGCTGATGTTGGTGCCGTTGTTGGTCGCCGGGGAGAGCCCACCGGACAGGACGACCGCCGACGGGGCCACCTTCTTGATGGCGTTGTAAGCGGCAATCAGATCCGCGGTGTAGGCAGCCGGATTCGGCGCGGGCTGCCAGAATTTCACGTTGTTCGGCTCATTCCCGATCTCGAACGTGTGGACGCCTCGCGGCGCATACCGGGCAGCCAGCGCAGCTGCGTACCGCGCGAAGGCGGCCGGTGAGGCGGGCTGGGCTGTAGGGGCCCGGGCACCCCTCACCGCCGCCCATTGCGGGCAGCCCTCCGCGATCAGGTCCACTGACATCCCCGCGGCCCGCGAGGACGCGATTACGTGATCCAGCCATGCCCACCTGTGCGAATTTGGGCCGCCGGGCTGGACCCAGTTCCAGCTGGCATCCAGCCTGAGCGCGGTGATACCTGCTGCTTTCATGGCAGCGAGGTCCGCCGCCTGGGCTGAGGCCGACTCACTGCCCAGGCCTGGCGCCGCCACGCCGAACTGGTTGACCGCCGCGCCGGCCGGTCCTGATGCAGACAGCACCAGCGTTATCATTCCCGCCACAGCGAGGACGGCTGCTGCCGCGGCGCCCACCTTTGCCCGGGTCGTCCGGAACCACAGGCGCCCCCCTGACCGCGGCGGTCCATGAGGTACCGCACCTGATCCATTGTTAACTGAGGTCATTGCAGGCGAGGACTCTTCCGTTCGATGCATGATGGCTCCTCAGATTTCTTACCAGACTTTTAGAAAAATCGCCTCCTGTGCCCCAGAGGATTGCAGCCAGTCCTGCCGGAGGACTTTTACCGGACCTTTTGGTGCCGGTCTCGCGGCTGGGGGCCAACTGGCCCGAGCTGGATTTTCCCGCTCAGGCCAGCAGGAAGCACGCGAAACGGGCGTATGCTGACCTGCCAGCGGCCCGGGCCCGTCGGCCTGCACCAGAACCCGAGAGCAGTTAATCCATACCTTACCCGCGGGCGGTCTGGGCAATCGGCCGCGGCTTCTCGGCCACCTGCCTGGCGGCCTGCTCCTCAAATTCATGAGCGTATCTTTGCGCTTTCTCCGGACGCTCGCTCCCGGTTCCTTCCAGGAAACTCGTCTTGGATCCCCTGCCCGGAAACTGAGTCCAGCACCATGAGCCTTCCTCACCTGGTGATCTCGCGGGTCTGAAGCACGTGGATGGCTTGGCGAGATGCCCGGGCGCGCCAGGGGCAGCAGCGGAATTTGCGCAGGATACGCCACGTCTTGAGCTGGGCGTTGGCTCCCTCGCTAGGAGCGCTGGTGCCCGGGCCGGGCGGCGAGCTTGTCCAAGCGGGCGATCAGCCCGTGGCTGGCGCCCGCCCCATCGACGGTCACCATCAGCCGCCGCCGGTACTTCGGCGGCAGCGCCGCTATACCGTCCCCGCTTGCCCCGGGCGGCGCGCCGCCCATGATCAGCACGAACGCCCGGCTGCCCCAAAATCAGACTGGACCGACAATCTCGCCCCTATCGCTCCAGCCCAAGAACACAGTATCCAGCGCGATCCAGCGCGCCAAACCAAGGCCAAACACCCTTTAACATCGCTAGTGCTTGGAAAGCTCACCCTCAAGAAGTTCGTTATATATGCTTATGTATTTCTTTATAGTTGTGTCCCAGCCATATCTCGCTGCACCCTCCAGCGAGGCGCGTGAGAACTTCTGATATAGCCCATCCTCGGTCATAATGCGATGGAACGCGTCGGCAAACGCGGTTTCCTTAAGTTCTACGAGGAGACCCGTGGTGCCATCCTCCACTACGGTGCGTACACCACGAATATTGCTGGCAACAATCGGCAAACCTTTGGCCATCGCTTCGACCAGTACCTGGCCAAATGACTCATGGGTTGACGTCATAACGAATGCATCAGCCTGCTCGTAAAGGCTCTCAATTTGTTTACCCGTCACATAGCCTTTTAGGCTTACGTATTCTTGCAATGATAGTTTGGCTATCATATGCTCTACGCGTGGCATATCCTCGCCATCTCCTACGAGATCGAGGTGTATGGGCAGCGAGTAGGCGTCGATAAAATGGCGCAGTGACTCCAGCAGCAATGGGACGTTCTTCTGTACAACAACTCGTCCCACAAAAAGTAGCCGAAACGGATCATGGAAGCCCGTCCGCGGCGATGAGAGAACGTTGAAATCGGTACCATTTGCAATGACACGAATTCTTCTGGCGTCCACGTGATACTTTTCGGATATCGGAGCAATGTCATCCTCAGTCAGCACAATCACCCGTGAGGCATTCTTGTAGACCCACCCCAACACTGCCCTCTGGTAGAAAGCCAGCAGCGCACTCCTAAGCTTGTTATGCCCGGAAGGGTCGAGCGGTACTCGTGCGATATATGGCATCCTTCGCAATTTGCAGATAAGAGCTGTAATCTCAGGACAGTAGGCCACGGCCATTTCAACCTGGACCACGCTCTTTTTCGACATTCTCATCATAGCTATGGGCAGCGTTGGCATTACAGGCGTATGTGCGATTTCTCGACTCTTTAGGTAGCGGACGATCAGATTTTCGTTAGTGACTGTGTGGGGGTACGTCCGCTCCGAAGATGTGAGCGTTTCGACAAACCAACCTGCCTTGGCAAGCTGCTCGGCTCGTTCTCGCGCGCGCATCTCCATGCCACCCACATGTGGCGGACTATAATAGGACACAATCTGTGCGAGCCGCTTCATGAATACTCCGTAAGTTGATGGTTGGTGCTGTATGCAGAGATTTGGGTGCCCATGACCAACGCTCAGCGGCCGATCGCCTGGGCGTACCACCGTTCGAACTCGACTGCGGCCGCCGTTGAAGTGTGCTGGCGGCCAGGGGCCCCGTGCATGCTTTATGGGTCTGCCTGCCAGCTCTACAACGCCGGCTGACGCGCGTCGCACGTTACCACGTCACGCGGCGCGTTAGCTCGTAATCCGTCACGTCGAGGACGTCGCGATCAAATGCGTGCCCAGTAGTGCAGGCTGGGCTAGCGTGGGCCGAATGGGCGTAAGGAGCTGGGCGGGCGGGGTACCGGCGACACGTGGTGAACTGCCGCAGCGTGGAGATCGATCAATATGCACATTCTTCGGGCAGGCAGTGCCAAATTGGGTCGTGAAGACTCCGATGCATGACAGTGGAGAGTGGTGCTACGCACGCAACGTTGGCGACGCCGCGATCAGCTGTTGGCGTGAATTCGGGGGAGATGGCAGGAGTGACCGTTTGCGCCCTGAGTGGTGCCCTGCCATGGGGCCGCCGCGAGCCTCTTTCGGATCACTGGCGTGTCCGACTTGCGCTATGTCCGATGGCGCGGTCAGCTAGGGCAGCGCGGGGACGGGATAGGCACCTCAGCCAGTCAGCCTAGCGATTCTAACGGCGTTAACAGCATCACCGCGAGCGACTTTGGAGGTTGCCGGCACATGAGACTCTTGATGGTTACATCTTACTACCATCCCAGGATTGGCGGTCTGGAAACGTATGCCCGCCAGCTGGGCATCGCGCTACGAGACCTCGAAGGCTGGGAGATCATCGTCGTAACTGCTAACGATAAGGGTCGCAGGGATGTGGTGGCTTACGTCGATGGCATGAAGGTTTACCGGCTCGGGACGTGGTGTAAGCTGTCGAATACGCCACTCAACCCGCTGTGGCCGTTCAAGATCCGCGGTATTATCCGCCGGGAGCGGCCCGACCTCATCCTGGCGCACACGCCAGTGCCTTCTATGGCAGACGCAACTGCGTTGGTAGCTGGCAGGACACCATTCGTGCTCGCCTACCATGCCGCGACCTTGATCAAGGTTGGCTCCCCGCTCTTCAACGGCCTGGCCCGCGCCTACCGCGTCTACGAGCGGATCACGCTTTTCCGCGCAGACCGGATCCTGGCCGTATCCGACTACGTCCGGCAGCAGTTGCCGGACCGGGTGCAAGCCAAGGCCAGTGTGCTGCCGAATGCTGTCTGGGAGAAAGAAATATGCAGCCGTGAGCAGCCTGCGGCCGCGAACTTCCTGTTCATCAACTCACTGGAGCGCACACATGCGTGGAAAGGTCTGGATCTAGTCCTGCACGCTATGGTCCGCTACCGGGAGGAATACGGCAACTCCGCTACGCTGACTGTCGTCGGCGACGGCAGCAACCGCAATCATTACGAAGCGGTCGCTAGCACGCTCGGGCTGGCGAGTACGGTCTTCTTCTGCGGATGGCAGACCGGCGAGGCCAAGGAGGAGGCGTTCCGCGAGGCAACTGCGCTAGTGATGTACCCGACGACAGCGAACGACGCGTTCCCCACAGTTATGCTCGAAGCCTGGGCGCGGGGTGTCCCGGTGGTGGGTGCGCGCATCGGGGCGTTGCCATCGCTGATCGACGATCAGCAAGACGGCTTCCTAGTAAACCCATATGATCCCAACGCGCTCGCCGACGTCCTGCACCGCGTCGCCGAGAAGCGCCCTGCCGAGCGCGACCGGATCGCCAAGACTGCGGCACGCCAGACCCGGGAGCTGTACACGTGGGAGCGCCAAGCGCGCGAGTTCACCCGCCTGGCCTGCGAGCTCACGTGACGGGTCACGCTGTGCACGCTGCCCGACGGCGTGCGCCTCGCAGGCACCTGGGCCCCCACCGCGCTACCCCGCTTCCACCTGCACCTCACCCTGACCGGCTCTTCCTGGATCAACCAGGTGGAACGCTGGTTCGCCGGCATCGGCGGTGAAGGATGAGCTTGCCATTTCCGCGGCCGGAACCGCCCCGAAAGAGTCAGCCCCGCCTCCGCGGCTCACGGAGACGGGGCTGTCGTGCGCTCCCTTGGTTAACCGATCGCGTTCTTCACCGCCGTGTAGGCCGGCTTTTGAACGCCTGCGTTGGTGAGCAGGCCGAACCAGTCCTCCGAGTCGCTGGTGTTCGTCCCCCGGTCCCGCCACGTGTAGAAGTACATGGCGCCGATCCAGCTGGTCGTCTTCGCGGCCGCGATGGCCTGGGTGAACTCATCCGCCTGGGCAGCCTGGCTGACTCCCACCGGACCGCCGGTCGGCGCGCCGATCTCGGTGATGTAGATCTTCTTGCTGCCGTCGCCGTTGGCTGTCATCACGCTGCGGATGGACGGGTTTGTCTGGCTCATCTGAGACCAAGCTGACCAGTACTTGTAGGTGTTCGGCAGCGCCGGGAAGCTGTAGGGGTGGAAGCCAACGCCGTCGAAGTGGTTCTTTGCTCCGTGCGCGTACATGGCCTGCATGAACATGATCGGGCTGATGTTGGTGCCGTTGTCGGTCGCCGGGGAGAGCCCACCGGACAGGACGACCGCCGACGGGGCCACCTTCTTGATGGCGTTGTAAGCGGCGATCAGATCCGCGGTGTAGGCAGCCGGATTCGGCGCGGGCTGCCAGAAATTCGCGTTGTTCGGCTCATTCCCGATCTCGAACGTCTGGACGCCCTTTGGCGCATACCGGGCAGCCACCGCACCTGCGAACTGCCCGAAGGCGGCCGGTGAGGCGGGCTGGGCTGTAGGGGCCCGGGCGCCGCTCACCGCCGCCCATTGCGGGCAGCCCTCCGCGATCAGGTCCACTGACATCCCCGCGGCCCGCGAGGACGCGACTACCTGATCCAGCCATCCCCAGTTGTACGAATTCGGGCCGCCGGGCTGGACCCAGTTCCAGTTGACGTCCAGCCTGACCGCGGTGATACCTGCTGCTTTCATGGCAGCGAGGTCCGCCGCCTGGGCTGAGGCCGACTCACTGCCCAGGCCTGGCGCCGCCACGCCGAACTGGTTGACCGCCGCGCCGGCCGGTCCTGACGACAGCACCAGCGTTGTGGTGCCCGCCACAGTGAGGAAGGCTGCCGCCACGGCGACCACCTTCCCCCGGGTCGTGCGGAACCACGGGTGTCCCCGTGATTGCGGTCCATGGGGTGCCGCCCCTGATCCATGGTTGGCCGGGGTGATTGCAGGCGATGATTCTCCAGTGGAATGCATGTCGGACCTCCTAATTTCTTACTGGTTTATTTGTGCTTTTGTTACCAGTATTAGGAAATCGCCGCCTGTGTGCCAGAGAATTGCAGCCTGTCTTTCTAGAGGACTTTTACCCAGGCCCTTTAGTGCCGGGCCCGTAGCTGGCCGGGCCATCTGGCCTGGGCCGGATGGCCTGCTCAGGCCAGCAGGATGTCCCAAGAGCTGGCGCATCTAGTCTTGTGCGGTCGCTGGGCCGACAGCGAGAGGATGTGAATCCATGCCAGCGGGGACAATAACGGCACAGCGGGCAGTGAGGCGATGGCTGGTCATGCCAGCGATGCTGGTCTTGCTGGTCGGCGGGCTGGGTTCAGTGGTGCCCGCGCCACACGCCGCGGCCTACGCGGCCCGGATGGCGGGGTCGCCCGGCTCGCCGGCGTGGCCGGGAAGCCCGGTCACCGCCTACGCCGCCAACGATGGCTGGGGAACAGTGACCCCGATCGCGACCGCCACCAACACCCGCCGGGCCGCCGATCACCACTGGTGATGGCCCCCAGGCCATCGCGATCACCCCCGCCACCGGCAGCAGCGGCCATTACTCAGTCACGGTCATCGCCGCCAATACCAAGGGAAAAGGCCGGCCCGGCACTTCATGATCATCGTCTTCCAACACCACAGAATGACGACCGCCCGAGTTACCTGCTGGGGGCGCCATCTGCGTCACTCCAAGCTGCTCTGGATCAATGGCCGTAGCGAGCGGTGGCGGCGGCGCGGCGCCTGACCTCGGTCAGATCGAGAAGTCCTGCTCGTACCAGACCTCGGTGCCCGCCTCGCGCGGGCTCGCCGGGCGCGGCCCCACCGGGTGCGGTGGCCGGGTGCCGTCCAGCCGGGCCTCGAGTTCATCGATCCGGTCGTGCAGCGTGCGCAGGCTGACGCCCACAACATCGGGCAGCACGGCGTTGTCGAGATCCGCGGGCGCGGTCACGGCCCGGGCGTGCTTGCGCATGATCACCTGACCGGGCACGCCGACCACGACCGAGTCCGGTGGCACCGGCCTGACCACGACGGCGTTCGCGCCGATCCGGCTGCCGGGCCCGATCGTGATCGGGCCCAGCACCTTGGCGCCGGCCCCGATCGTCACCCGGTCCCCGACCGTGGGATGGCGCTTGCCGCGCTCCAGGCTGGTGCCGCCGAGCGTGACCCCGTGATAGATGGTGACGTCCGCCCCGACCTCCGCGGTCTCGCCGATCACCACGCCGACCGCGTGGTCGATGAACAGGCCGGGGCCGAGGACCGCGGCCGGGTGAATGTCCACGCCGGTGAGCCGCTGGGTGAACGCGGAGCAGATCCGGGCCGTCAGCGTCCGGCCGTGCCGCCACAGCCAGTTGCTGACCCGGTGTCCCCAGATGGCGTGCACGCCCGGATAGCAGAGCACGAGTTCCACGGTGCTGCGCGCGGCCGGATCACGCTCCCTGGCCGCCCGCAGGTCCGCGCGCAGGGCGGCGAGCATCGTCAGTCGTCCAGGTCCGCGAACAGCGGGGTGCTCAGATAGCGCTCACCGAAGTCGGGGACCACGACCACGATGAGCTGGCCGGCGTTCTCCGGGCGGCGCGCGACCTGGACCGCGGCCCACACCGCCGCGCCCGACGAGATGCCGACCAGCAGCCCCTCTTCGCGGGCCAGCCGCCGGGCCATGTCCATCGCGTCGTCGTTGGCCACGGTGACGATCTCGTCGATCACGCCGGTGTCCAGGACGTCCGGGACGAACCCGGCCCCGATGCCCTGGATCGGGTGCGGCCCCTTGGGGCCACCGGACAGCACGGGCGACGCGGCCGGCTCAACCGCGATCATCCGCACCGACGGCTTGCGCTCCTTGATCACCTCGCCCACGCCGGTGATGGTCCCGCCGGTGCCGACTCCGGCCACGAAGATGTCCACGGCCCCATCGGTGTCCCGCCAGACCTCCTCCGCGGTGGTGGCCCGGTGGATCGCGGGGTTGGCCGGGTTCTCGAACTGCTGCGGCATGAAGTACCGCTGGTCGCCCTTGGCCAGTTCCTCGGCCTTGGCGATGGCGCCGGGCATGCCCTCCGGACCGGGGGTGAGCAGCAGGTCAGCACCGAGCGCGCGGAGCAGCTGGCGTCGCTCCCGGCTCATCGTCTCCGGCATGGTCAGCATGCAGCGGTAACCACGGGCGGCGCACACCATGGCCAGCGCGATGCCGGTGTTCCCGCTGGTCGGTTCCAGGACGATGGTGTCCGGCCCGATCAGCCCGTCACGCTCGGCGGCGTCGATCATGGCCACGCCGATGCGGTCCTTGACGCTGCTGGCTGGGTTGTAGAACTCCAGCTTCGCCGCCACCTGCGCCGCGGCCCCGTCGGTCACGCGCTGCAGCCGGACCAGCGGCGTATTTCCCGTCAGCCTGGTGACATCATCGGCGATCCGCATGACCTGTCCCTTCCCGCGGCCACTCTGGCCGCGTTCTACCCCATCACACCATTGCTTCTCGCGGCGAGCGCGGCAGCGGCGCCCGGGACTGAGTGCCATTCACCACGATCCGGGCCAAGTTCGACCTGCCCAAGGCGGTCACCGGGCCGCAGAGCTACGTCCACCACAGCCACATCGTCGAGCACGAGGACAACGAGATGATGCGGCCGTTCACCGTGCTCCCCTGACCAGGAAACGGCCCCCGGCTCAGCCGCCGTGGTACACGGCCTCCACGTTGTGGCCGTCGGGATCGCGCAGGAAGACGGCGTAGTAGCCCGGGTGGTACTCGGGCCACTCGCGGGGGGTGTGCAGCACCTCGGCCCCCGCCGCGACCGCGGCCTCGTGCACGGCATCCACGGCGTCACGGCCGGGGGCACGGAACGCGACGTGCAGTTCCCTCGTCTCCGTGCCCTGGGCGGGGCTGAGCCAGAACTCCGGCACCCCTTCCGGCCCGGCCAGGCCGACGACGAAGGACGGGCCGGCCGGGAAGCGCATCGCCTCGCGCATCCCGATCGGCCCGAAAGCACGAAGGTAGAACGCGAGCGACGCCTCGACGTCAGTGACCTGGACACCCATGTGATCGATCATGACCGCAGGCTACCGGCCTGCTGCGACCTTTCCCCGTCAGCGGACCAGGTCGTCGAAGAGCCGGCCCAGTTCGGCCTCGGGGTCGGCGGTCAGGCCGCTGTGCACCGGCCCGGGCTGCACGATCGTGCTGCGCGGGCCGCCCGTCACCGAACCACGCGGCGGGCACCAGGTCAAGCACCTCGTCCAGCAGCCCGGGCGTGATCCGCGGGGCCAGGGCCTGGTGCGCGGCGGGAAGCCGGGTCGCGGCCGGGCGCAGCACATGATCCCGCGCGTCGAACGGCGCCAGCGGGCGGGCGGTGGCCCAGTTGTGCTGGAAGAACAGCGCCGAGCCGTGATCGATCAGCCAGACGTCACGGTGCCAGACCAGCAGGTTCGGGTTACGCCAGGTCCGGTTGACGTTCTGGATCAGCGCGTCGAGCCACAGCACGCTGCTGGCGAACTCCGCGTCCACTGGCCAGCCGGCGGGATCGAAGCCGGCCGACCCGGGCAGGAAGTCAACCCCGACGTTGAGCCCTTCACTGGCCCGGAGCAGGTCCTGGATCTCCGGGTCGGGCTCGGTGGCGGCGATCCGCGGGTCCAGGCAGGCGAGCACCAGGTCCGGGGTGCGCAGGCCGAGGCGCCGGGCGAGTTCGCCGCCGACGATCTCCGCCACGAGCGCTTTCGGGCCCTGGCCGGCGCCACGGAACTTGAGCACGTAGGTGCCGAGGTTGTCGGCCTCGACCAGGGCAGGCAGCGATCCCCCTTCCCGCAGCGGGGTCACATACCGGGTGACGCTCACCTGTTCCAGCACGCCGGACAGGCTACAGCCCAGTACTCCCCGGTTAGCCCGTGCGGAGGGCGGCCTAACAAGGCTGGGAGTCGATCAGGGTCAGGTCCAGGTCGAACCCGACCGGCCCGGCTGGTTTCCGGTCAACGGAGTCTCCTGAAACTGGATCAAGAGGCGACCCGGAGGGTAATCACGTTACGGGACCGGGCCGGCATGGCTGAGCGCACACATGGAGGCGGATGGTGGGCACCGAGGAGCAGCCCGGGCAGGCACGGCACCCGCTCGACCCGCTCAGTGCCGGGGAGTTCCAGCAGGCCGCCGCCGCGCTGCGGCGGGACCGGGGCGTCGGGGCGCACTGGCGGATCGCCTCCATCGAGCTGCGCGAGCCCTCCAAGGACGCCCTGAGCGCCGGGCCTGGCGAGGTGCCGGCCCGCGAAGCGCTGGTGGTGTGCTGGAACCGGGACGACGGCCATGCCTACCGCGCCGTGGTGTCGCTGGACACCGGCGCCGTCGCCGCCTGGGAGCCGCTTCCCGAGGGCCAGCAGCCCAACATCACCCTGGATGAGTGGCACGAGTGCGACGAGATGCTGCGCGGCGACCCGGCGCTGGCGGCAGCACTCGCCCGGCGCGGCATCACCGATCGTTCTCGCATCCTGACGGATCTGTGGGCCTTCGGCGCGGACCTGGTACCGCCACGCTACCGTGGCCTCCGGCTGGGCTGGGCGGACGTCTGGTACCGCGGCAGTGAGCAGGGCAACCCCTACGCGCACCACCTCAGCGGGCTGCACCCGGTCGTGGACCTGAACCGGATGGTGGTGCTGGAGATCGACGGCAGTTCCAGCCACGGGGAGGCGCTGCCGCAGGTGATGGGCGAGTACCTGCCCAAGCTGATCCCGGTGCCGCTGCGCGAGGTGGCCCCGCTGGAGATCACCCAGCCGGAGGGTGTCTCGTTCCGCCTGGACGGGAACCTGCTGCGGTGGCAGAACTGGGAGCTGCGGCTCGGTTTCAACTACCGGGAAGGCCTGGTCCTGCACACGGTCGGGTTCCGTGACGCCGGGCGGCTGCGGCCGGTCGCGCACCGGCTCTCGTTCGCGGAGATGGTGGTGCCCTACCGGGATCCGACCCCCGACCATTTCCGGCGGACCGCGTTCGACATCGGCGAGTGGGGTCTCGGCTTCATGACCACCTCACTGGAGCGGGGCTGTGACTGCCTGGGCGAGATCACCTACGTGGACGCGGTGGTCCACGACTCGGCGGGCGAGCCGCGCCGTATCCCGCACGCCATCTGCATCCACGAAGAGGACAACGGCGTGCTGTGGAAGCACGTGGACCACGACTTCGGCCCGGAGGTCCGCCGGGCGCGGCGGCTCGTGGTGTCCTTCCACGTCACGGTGGCGAATTACGAGTACCTCGTGTACTGGCGCTTCTACCAGGACGGGAACATCGAGTGCGAGGTCCGCGCGACCGGGATCATGGTCACGTCCAGTTTCCCGGAGGGCCAGCAGCCTCCGTACGGCACGGTGGTCGACGAGCGCACCTACGCGCCGTTCCACCAGCACTTCATCGTGGCCCGGCTGGACCTCGACGTGGACGGGCGGGCCAACACCGTGTACGCGGTCGATTCGGAGCCGGCCAGCGCTTCCGCGGACCGGCCACTGGCGGACGACCCGTACCGGCTCGGGCTGGTGCTCCGCCAGACGCCGCTGCGCACCGAGGCGGAGGGCAAGCAGGACTACGACTGGCAGACCCAGCGCGGCTGGAAAGTGGTGAGCGGGCACACCTCGAACTCACTCGGAACCCCGGCCGGGTACAAGCTGGTGCCCGGCGGATGCTTCCCGTCGCTGCTGGACCGCTCGTCCGCGGTGCTGCGGCGCGCCAGGGTGATCGAGCACACGCTCTGGGTCACGCCTTACCACCCGGACGAGCGCTGGCCGTGCGGCGACTTCCCCACCCAGAGCGCAGCGGATTCCGGGCTGCCCGTCTGGACCGCGCAGAACCGCACGATCGAGGACACCGACGTCGTGCTGTGGTACGTGTTCGGCATCCACCACATCACCCGGCCTGAGGACTGGCCGATCATGCCGGTGGACACGGTGTCGTTCTGGCTCAAGCCGTTCGGGTTCTTTGACCGTAATCCTGCCCTTGACGTGCCGCCGGACAGCAACTCCGGCTGTCACTCCGGCGAAGGCTCCGCCGCGCCCGGCTGAGTACGCCCGGCCATGGCTAGTCTGTGACGATGCTCAGCAGCCAGGCGGTGCGAACGGCCGGTTGGCTCACCGGCCTGGCCGCCGCGCTGTGGATGACCGCGGGCGGGACGGCCGACGCGGCCGGTACCGCCGTCCCCGCCTCGGCCCGCGCCAGCTCCTCCCCCAGCCCCAGCTCCTGGACGGTGTACCACGGCGACCCGGCCGGCCACGGCGTGGCCACGGCCCCGGGCACGGTGGACACCACGGCCCCGGCGTGGGCCACGCCCGCGCTGGACGGGCAGATCTACGGCGAGCCGCTGGTGTCCGCGGGCCGGATCTACGTGGCCACCGAGAACGACACGGTGTACGCGCTGTCCGCGGGCACCGGGAAGGTGGCCTGGTCGAGGCACCTGGCCACCCCGGTGCCCGCCAGCTCGCTGCCGTGCGGTGACATCACGCCCACGGTGGGGATCACCGGCACCCCGGTCATCGACGCGGCCCGCCGCGAGATCTTCGTGGTGGCCGACGAGGAGGCCGGGGGCCATCCGGCCCACGTACTGGCCGGCCTGAGCACGGCGACCGGCCGGGTCGAGATGACCCGGGACGTGGATCCGCCCGGCGCGGACACCGCGGCGCTGCTCCAGCGCACCGGGCTGAACCTGGCCGGCGGCCGGGTGGTGTTCGGCTTCGGCGGCAACGACGGGGACTGCGCCACCTACCGCGGGCGGGTGGTATCCGTCCCGGTGACCGGCGGGACACCCGCCATGTTCACCGTGGACGGCAAGCCCGGCCAGTCGCAGGGCGCGGTCTGGATGGGCGGCGGCGCCCCGGCCGTTGACACCGCCGGCCACGTCTGGGTCAGCGTCGGCAACGGGTCGGTGTACCAGGCCTCACGCGGCTACGACGACAGCGATTCCGCGCTCGACCTGACCCCCTCGATGAAGCTGCTGCAGTACTTCGCGCCGGCCAGCTGGGCCTCAGACAACGCACATGACCTGGACCTGTCCGCCGAGCCCGCGCTGCTGCCCGGCGGCCAGGTGCTGATCGCCGGGAAGTCCGCGATCCCCTACCTGCTGGACGGCGCCCATCTCGGCGGCATCGGCGGGCAACTGGCCACGGCCGCGCCGGTGTGCGCCGCGAACATCTTCGGGGGTACCGCGGTGACCGGCCGCACCGTGTACCTGCCCTGCGTGGCCGGGATCGTCGCGGTCGGGGTGACCGCGTCCCCGCCGGGGTTGCGGCTGCTGTGGAATTCCCAGACCGGCGGCGGCCCGCCGATCGTGGCCGGGGGCCTGGTCTGGACGATCAGCCAGGGCGGCTGGCTGTACGGCCTCGATCCGGGGACCGGGCACGTCCGGCGGCAGGCTCCCATCGGTACCGGGGCGAACCACTTCCCGACCCCCAGCGTGGGAGCCGGTCTCCTGCTGGCCCCGGCCGGGAACCGGGTGGTGGCGTTCCGGATCGGCCATTCCGGGAGCAGCCCGGCCAGTCCCGCCGCGTCCGGCACCGGACCAGTCAGCACGGGCCCGTCGGCGCCCGCCACGGACCTCGTCCGGGGAGGGGGCGCCGCACCCGCAGGAGGCCTGTCCGGCGGCGCGGTCGCGGGCATCGTCGTCGCCGGCCTGGCGGTCCTGGGCGGCATCGGCTGGCTGGTGTGGCGCCGCGTAACGACTGCTGGGCACTAGTACGCTGGCTGATATATTGGTCAGCGTACTAGGAGGCGCGATGACAGCTCGTGAACGGGACGACGCCGGCGGCCAGGATATGCTGCGCCGGGCCGGCGACGCGTCGGTCCTGATCCTCACGAGCCTGGCCGACGGCTCCAAGCACGGTTACGCGCTGATCCAGGACATCAAAGGGTTCGCGGGGCTGCAGCTGGGGCCCGGGACGCTCTATGGCGCGCTCGACCGGCTCGAGCGCATGGGCCTGATCGAGGCCCTGCCGGCCGAGGACCGGCGCCAGCCCTACCGGATCACGGCGGCGGGGGTGGTGGCGCTGCGCGCCCACCTCGACTCGATCGAGCGAGTCACCAGGGTCGGGCGGCTGCGGCTGGGACTGGGAGGAATCTGATGCCGGGTCCGCGGTCCATGCGCCTGGTGGAGTCCGCACTGCGCTGCTACCCGCAGCGGTGGCGCAGCCGTCATGGCGACGAAGCGGCTGAGATCGCCAGGCTGCTCATCAGGGACGGGACACCCGCGTATTCGGTCGCGTGGAGCTACCTCATAGGCGCGGCCCGCACGCGGCTGGTGACCGGGTCACGACGGCGCGCCGGTGCGGCGGTGGGCGCGCTGCTGCTGGCGGCCGGCTCCCTCGGTGTCCCGCTGGCCCTGCTGTCCTCGTCAGCACCGGCCAACGCGGCGAGCGTGGCCCACTCACGCCCCGCCCAACCGCGCCCCGCCCATCCGCGCCCCGCCCATCCGCGCCCCGCCCATCCGCGCCCCGCCCATCCGCGCCCCGCCCATCCGCGGTATGGCGACTCACGGCCCGCCGATCCGCGGTATGGCGGCGGGCGCGGCGCACCGGACCGCTGTGACCGGCATGACCACTGCTGACTTCGGCGGCGCCCCCGATGACCTGGGCGGGACTCCCGGGCGCGCGGCGGGCGGCCCGCTTGACGCGCGCAAGGCGCCGCCATCGCGGGGCCGCGCCCTCGCCGGATGGGCCATCTCCGTGGCGCTGGTGCTGCTGCTGGCGTTCGGCATCCGGACGTTCGTGTTCCAGGTCTTCTCGATCCCCAGCACCTCCATGGTGCCGACGCTTGACGTCTATGACCGGATCCTGGTGCAGAAAGCGTTCTTCAACTGGCACCAGCTGCGCGAGGGCGACATCGTCGTCTTCACCCACCCGCCGCGCGACCACTGCGGCGGGCCGGCCGGGACCGACCTCGTCAAGCGCGTCATCGCGCTGCCGGGCCAGACCATCTACTCGGCAGGCGGCATCCTCTACGTCAACGGCAGGCGGCTCCGCGAGCCATACCTGCCGCCACACGACCCGCTCGGGCCTGCGATACCCGGTGCCACCAGGCCAGGCCCATTCCACGTCCCGCCCGGGGAGTTCTACATGATGGGCGACAACCGGGCGATCTCCTGCGACAGCCGCTTCTGGGGGCCGATCAAGGGCTCAAGCATCATCGGCAGGGTCGTCATGCTCCTGTGGCACGACGGCCACCCCGACTTCCACGTCTTCTGACCGGGTAGCGGGCGCGCTCAGGCGCCCTGGCCCACGACCATCCGCCGTGCCTAGAGGTCGTCGTTCTCTTCCCGGCGGCTGGGGAAATCCCGGCCGCCGGGGCCACGGCCGTGCAGCCGGGCATTCCGCTCGATCTCCCGGACGTCCTCGATGGCGGCCCGCCGCACCCGCCGGCTGTGCGAGCTCCGCAGCCGCGGCCGGGAGACCAGCAGCCGGGTACGCCGGCCCGCGATGGCCACGCCCGCCGTCAGCAGGACGACCGCCACCACGAAGATAACGACCGCGTCAGTGATGGTGAACGAATTCGATGCGGATGCGGCTCCCGCCCACGCTGTGACCACGCTGATCCCGGACGTCATCGCTCCGCCTCCCGACCCGCCGAGCCAGCCGCGCTGCTCGTCGCACTACGCCACCGGTCACTATCAGGCCGCTACTCCCAGTGTAAAGCGAAAGCCAAGTCTGGTCCGCCCTGCTCGCTCGGCACTCCGGGGCTCACCCCGCGCAGTCAGCGCCTTCCTGCGGCGGTGAGCCAGGCGGAGGCGAGCCGCTGCGGGCCCTCCCGCAGCCAGGCCCGCAGCTCCCCGGGTCCCTGCCTGGTCACCAGCTCCAGCTGGGCGCCGGGCAGGATGGGCCGGTGGTATTCGAACTCGGCCTGGCCGGGCAGCCAGTCCAGGGGGGCCAGCTCGTCCTCGACGGCGGCCCAGTGGACCGCGTTGTTGACGTGGCCCGCGGTGTCGAAGTCCGCGGTGCGCAGCGGCCAGGGCCGCCCTGCCGCGGAACCGGGCAGCCCCGGGTGGGACAGCCGGGCCGAGACCTGCCGGCCGCCGGTCGAGGGCCCGTAGTGCCGCTGGAACGACTCACCCAGCGGGACCGGCCGCCCATCCTGCGCAGAGACGGCGACCCAGATCGCGGTGGACTGGATAAGATCTCCGCCCGCCGCGCTCACCGTCGTCGTGCGCTCCGCCCACCGCGGGCCCGTGGCTGAGCAATAGGTCCGCAACGAAATTCGCTCCCGGTGCGCGGGGTATCCGCGGATGACCAGGGCCATCCGGCGCAGCAGCCAGACGTGCGACCCGTCCCACCCTGCGTCGCTGACATCGTCTTCGGCGGCCGCCTGCAGGTAGCGGGCCAGCGCGTCGAGCCGCAGCCGGCCTTCGGGGATCACGTCGGTGCTGCGCACCTCGCGGCGCGTGGTGAACACCCGGCCCTGCCCGGGATCAGCGCGGAATCCCGGGACCCTCGGCGCGGACACCGGCGGACGCTGGTCACGAATTGCCACGTCCGTCACGCTAGCCTGCCGCGCCGCCCGGCCCGCACAGGCCTCGGTAGTGTCGTCTACGGACGGCATGACCGCCCGGCGGCCTGTGCCAGTATCCGGGCCGGGCCCGAGCCCGTACCTGACGGGCTACCCTCGCGCCACGGCGACCAGCAAGAGCACCCGGCCTGAGCGGGCCGCACCCCGCACCAGGATTCACGGGCCGCACCCGCACCAGGATTCATGAGACGGCGCGTCAAGAATTCACCACCGGCGCGCCGGAGAGGGCGCCGATTCGCGCGCGACCGCCCCGTCGCTCGTATCCTGTCGGGCATGCATTGGTCGGTTGCCCGGACGCGTCGCCGCGCGTGGCTCCCCGTAGTTTCATTCTCACTTTTCGTAATTCTGGCCGTGTCGGGCTGCAGTATGTTCACGCCCGCAAGCCAGCATTCGACAACAGTGGCCACGGGCAGCGCGTCCGGGCAGGCGAGTGGATCGCCGAGCCCGACGCCCACGCCCAGGGTCTGCGCCCGGAACGCGCCCGGCTTCCCCTGCACGATGCGAAACCGCATCAAGGAGATCCGTGCCTACATGCGGCGTCTGCCCGGGTCCATCGGGATCGTGATCTACAACCGGAAAAACGGGGCGACCTGGCATAACGCCAACGCCAACGTCGCATACCCGGCCGCGTCCACGATGAAGCTGGCCATGATGACGGACATCCTGCTGCGCAACAACGCGGGCCGCCTGACCCTGAGCAGCGCCGACCGGCAGGCCATGTTCGAGGCGTTGTACACCAGCAACGACGACGACGCCAACTACCTGTGGAACAAGTACGAGGACAGCAGCTTCCTGAGCCGGATCCAGAAGTTCGGCATGCACGGCGCCCGGTTCACCACGGCGGTGAACTGGGGCTTCATGTACTGCACAGCCCGGGACCTGGACAACCTGATCAACTATGTGCTCAAGGACACCCCGGCCAGCGTCCGCAACTACCTGGTCTACCGGCTCCAGCACGTCGCCGCGCTCGACCAGCAGTGGGGGGTGTGGGGCGCGGGCCCGGAGAACCACCCGGGCAACAAGGACGGCTGGGAGCAGGACGGCAACATCTGGATCACCAACACCGTCGGGTTCGCCGGGCCGGGCCAGCAGTACACGATGGCGATCATGTACAACCTGGAGGGTTTCGGCGGGGTCGGGGACGCCGGCTTCAAGTACGGGTCCAACAAGCTGACCCAGATCCCGTCGATCCTGTTCCGGGGCCACCACACCACGGCTCCGCACCCGGCGGCCTCCGCGGTCCCGTAACCGGGCCTTCGGCCGGATCAGGGCTTGCGCCGCGCGCGGCGCGGCCGTCAGGAGGCGGCGGCCCGCTCCCCGGCCAGTTCCGGGACGTCAGCGGCATCGCCGCAGCAGCAGTCCACCTCGGCGCAGGAGATCACGAAGAGGTGCAGCTCGGCGGTCAGCCGGCAGCCGGGGTCGTCCGAGCAGTCCGCCGCGCCGTCCACGTGCAGGATCGCGGTCCCGTGGCAGTGCTCCAGATCCTCCCGGCACTCGGCGCACGCGCCGGTGATCACAGCTGACTCGGGCATCACGGCTCCTTCCGAGTCAGCTCTATCACCGCCGGCCGACACTCGCAGCACGCCAGGCCGGCGGGGCGGCGATTCCTAGGAAATCTTCCGTGCGCCCCGTTTCGGCCGGCCGGCCGACCGGATCGCCTTGATGAGCTCGGGCTTGGACATCTTCGACCGGCCGGGGATATCGAGCTCCGCGGCCCGGGCCAGCAGGTCCGCCTTGGACAGCTCGTCCAGCTCCGCCGCCCCGGTCTCCGCGGCCGGGGCCTGGCCGCGGCCGGCCGCAGCCCCGCCGCCGCCCCGTCCCTGGCCGTCGCCGTTTCCCCGCGCCGGGGTCGCGCGGGCGGTGGATCCCCGGGCCGCGGATCCCCGGGCCGCGGATCCCCGGGCCTTGCTCCCGCCGGCACCGCTCTGCGTGGCGCCGCTGTCCGGGGTGCCCCCGGACGCACCCGGTCCCATCTTCGCGACCGACGCCTCGAGGGCCGCCATCAGGTCGATGACGTTGGACTTGGGCCGTTCTGCCTCGAAGACCACCGCCTCGCCTTCCCGCTTGTGCTCGATGAGCTCCTCGACCCGGGCCCGGTAGGTGTTGCGGTAGTCCTCCGGCGCCCAGGGCACCGTGAGCGACTCGACCAGCCGCTTGGCCACGTCCAGCTCCCGGCCCTGGAAGCTGGCGTCCTTGGGCAGCGTCTCCAGTTCCTCGCTGGGCGAGCGGATCTCGTCGGCGAAGTACATGGTCTCGAGGATCAGCACGTCGTCGCCGGGACGGACCGCGACCAGGTGCTCCTTGTCCCGCAAGACCATGGTGGCGATGCCGATCTTGCCCGTCTCATCCATGGCCTGGCGGAGCAGCGCGTAGGCGCGGTCGGCGCCCTTGCCGCGGGGGGCCAGGTAGTAGGTCTGCCGGAAATGCACCGGGTCGATCTCGCCCAGGTCCACGAAGTCGCTGATCTCGATGGTTTCCGACTTACCGGGGGCGGCTTCTTTCAGCTCGTCCCGGGTGACCACGACGTACTCGCCGCCGCCGAGCGGGAACCCGTTGACGATGTCCTCGGTCTTGACCTCGTCCCCGGTGACCTCGTTGACCTTCTTGTACCGGATGCGGTGCGACGTGCCCTTGTGCAGCTGGTTGAAGTGGATCGTCTGGTCCGCGGTCGCCGGGTACAGCCCTACCGGGACGTTCACCAGCCCGAAACTCAGGAACCCTGACCAGATGGAACGCGCCATGCTCTTCTCCCCGGCTGAGCCGCGTCGTGGATCTTGATTCTATGCTGTGACCCCACGGTGACCAGGGACTACCTACCGGCGGGCGGCTGACAGGGGCAGCTCGGTGTAGCGACGCTCCTCATACACCTCGCCACACATGACCGGGCCGGATTCGTGCCCGCGCTCACCCGGCGCGCGGCGAGGGTTCCGCGGCCGGCTCCGGGAGCGGGTCGCCGGGCGCGAGGACCGGCGGGTTGACGGACACCAGGTCGGGGTACTTCAGCCCGGTTCCGGTGTTCAGCACGACCACCTCGTCGCTGGCCGCCAGCCAGCCGGACTCGCGGAGCTGCCGGACGGCCGTGACGCAGGCGGCCCCCTCGGGGCAGATCAGGCTGCCTTCCAGCCGCGCGGTCTCGCGCTGGTCCGCGAGCAGCGCCTCGTCGGTTACGGCGATGGCGGTCCCCCCGGTTCCCCGCACCGCTTCGAGGACCAGGAAATCGCCGAGCGCCTTGGGGACCGTGATACCGAAAGCGACGGTCCGGGCGTCCGGCCAGGGCTGGCTCTCGGCGGCGCCGCTGGCGAACGCCGCCACGATCGGGGCGCAGCCGCTGGCCTGCACCGCGACCAGCCGGGGCAGCTTGCCGCCGACCCAGCCGAGATCGCGCAGTTCCCGCAGCGCCTTGTGGATGCCGATGATGCCCACGCCGCCGCCGGCCGGGTAGACGATCACATCCGGCAGCCGCCAGCCGAGCTGCTCGGCGATCTCGTACCCCATGGTCTTCTTGCCCTCCAGCCGGTACGGCTCCCGGAGGGTGGAGACGTCCTGGTAGCCGGGGCGGCCGGGCAGCGCCGCGGCGATGATCGCCCCCGCGTCCCCGATCAGCCCATCGACCAGGTAGAGCTCCGCGCCCGCGGCGGCGCACTCGGCGAACGTGATCGGCGGGGCCGCGGCGGGCATGACGATGAGGCTGCGCAGCCCGGCGCGGGCCGCGTAGGCCGCCCAGGCCGCGCCCGCGTTGCCGTTGGTGGGCATGGCCACGCCGGTGACCCCGAGCTCGGCGGCCCGGGACACGCCGACCGCCGCGCCGCGGGCCTTGAACGTGCCAGTGGGGGTCAGCCCTTCGTCCTTCATCCAGAGCCGGGGCACCCCGATCGCCTGGCCCAGCCGGGGCAGCGCCAGCAGCGGGGTCATGCCCTCGCCCAGGGTGACCACCCGGCCGGGATCCGACACCGGCAGCAGCTCGTGATAACGCCACAGGTCGGGCGGGCGGGCCGCGATATCCGCGGGGCTGAGCCGCGCGCTGACCCCGTCGATGTCGTAGCGCGCCAGCAGCGGTGCCCCGCACGAGCAGGTGCCCCGCACCTGGCCGGCGTCGCAGCGGAGCCGGCAGCGGGAGCATTCGAGATGGGTCAGGGCAGAGTAGGACACGACGGTGATCATGCCCATCAGGTGGCGTTCTCACCGGCGGCACCCGGAGAACCGTGACACCGCCCGGGCCCCGTCAGAGGAAGTCGGCGACCTCGCGCAGCAGGGCGGCCTTGGACCGGGCCCCGACCAGCTGCTTGACCACTTCCCCGCCCGAGAACACGCTGACGGTGGGGACCAGCATGACGCCGTACCGGATGGCGGCCTGCGGGTTCTCGTCCGCGTTGACCTTGACCACGTCGATCACGTCCGCGTGCTCGGCGGCGATGGCCTCCAGCACCGGCCCGAGCTGGCGGCACGGGCCGCACGCGCTGGTGGGGAGCCGGGTCTGCTCCTCGCCGGGGTGCCCCTGGCCCACGTGCAGGGCCAGGCAGTCGGCGCTGCTGCCGTGCGCGCAGACCTGGACCAGGCGGCGCAGGCGGCACTGAAGCCGGGCGAGCTCGCTGAGCTGGTCCGCGATCGCGCCCAGTTTCGCCTCGGCGGCCCGGACGATCTCGTCGGTGGACCGGGCCTCGGCCGGGCCGGGCAGGTCGCTGATCTCGGCCAGGGTGAAGCCGAGCCGGCGGGCCCGGCGGATGAACGCCAGCCGCCACCGGTCGTCGTCGGTGTACTCCGCGAAGCCGGACCTGCCGCGTGCGGGCCGCGCCAGCAGCCCGCGCCGCTGGTAGAACCGCACGGTCTCCACGCCGACCCCTTCGGCGCCGGCGAATTTCCCGATCGTCAACCCAGGCATGCCCGCAAGCTAACAGCCGTACTTCGGTACGGAGTCAAGCGCCGCGGGGCCTATTGCTGGCCGTGCGGGGACTGCCCTGGGTCGTCCTGGTGGTGCTGGCCGTCCTGGTCATCTACACGACGCTGCTCGGCCGGACCCGGTTCGGCCGTTATATCTACGCCATCGGCGGCAACGCCGAGGCGGCCCGCCGGGCGGGTGTCAATGTGAGCCGGATCAAGGTGGCGGCGTTCGCGCCGTGTGGCCTCACCGCCGGGATTACCGGCATCATCTATTCCTCCTACCTGGGGTCGATCTCCAGCGGGGTCAACCCCCGCGCCGGCCCGGGTCGCCTACCTGTGCCCGGTGGTCTCGGCCGTGGCGGCCCCCCAGGTGCCGCCGCGCTCGGCGGCCTGGGCGATGTTGCGCACCATGCCTCCGAACACGGCGCCGTGGAACGGGGAGATCGAGCGCCAGTACACGATGCCTGCCGCGCCGCGGGGCTGGAAGATGGCCCGCTGGTGGTAGACGGTCCGGCCCTGCTCATCGGCGCCCACGGACAGTTCGAGCCAGGCCAGGCCGGGGAGTTTCATCTCGGCGCGCAGCCGGAGCAGCGACCCCGGCGTGATGGCCTCGACCCGCCAGAAGTCCAGTGCGTCGCCGACCAGCAGATGCCGGGGGTCACGGCGGCCGCGGCGCAGCCCGACCCCGCCGGCCAGCCGGTCCATGAGCCCGCGCACACCCCAGGCCAGCGGGAACGAGTACCAGCCGGTCTCGCCGCCGATACCCTCGATGACCCGCCACAGCGCCTCGGGTGAGGCCCGGACCACGCTGCTCCGGTCATCCACGAACAGGGAGCCCCCCGCCCACGACGGGTCGCTGGGCAGCGGGTCGCTCGGCGCGCCGGGCGTGCCCGCGGAGGACCAGCGGGTGGACACGTCCCCCTCCCGGGTGTGCCGCAGGGCCAGGGCGATGGCCTCGCCGATGGGCAGCAGGCCGTCCGGCGGGTCGGGCACGTACTGCGCGATATCGTGCTCGGCGCACACCACCTCGTTGCGCAGCGATTCCACCAGCGGCCTGGCCAGCCCCGAGGGTACCGGCGTGACCAGCCCGACCCACAGCGACGACAGCCGCGGGGTGAGCAGCGGCACCGCGACCAGCACCCGCGGCGGCAGCCCGGCCGCCTCGGTGTACCGCCGCATCATCTCCGCGTAGGTGAGGATGTCCGGGCCGCCGATGTCGAACCGGCGGTTCACGCCGGGCGGCAGCGTCGCGCAGCCGACCAGGTACCGGAGCACGTCGCTGACCGCGATCGGCTGGATCCGGGTCTGCACCCACTTCGGGGTGACCATGACCGGCAGCCGCTCGGTGAGGTAGCGGAGCATCTCGAACGAGGCCGACCCGCTGCCGATGATCACCGCGGCCTGCAGCGCGGCGGTCGGCACCCCGCTGCGCAGCAGGATGTCGCCGACCTCGCCCCGGGAGCGCAGGTGCGGGGACAGGTCGGCGGCCGGGCCCGAGATGATCCCGCCCAGGTAGACGATCCGCCGCACGCCCATGTCCGCGGCCGCCGCGCCGAACAGCTCCGCCGCCTCCCGGTCCCGCCGCTCGAACGAGGGACCGGTGCCGAGGGAGTGGATCAGGTAGTAGGCCACGTCCACGTCCTGGAGCGCCTGCCGGACCGCCCCGGCGTCGCTGACGTCGGCCCGGGCGATCTCCACGTCGTCAGTCCAGGGCCGGTCACTGAGCTTGCCGGGGTCCCGGGCCATGCACCGGACTGTGTGGCCCGCCGCGAGCAGTTCGGGCACGAGGCGGCCGCCGATGTACCCGGATGAGCCGGTGACCAGGCATCGCAGTGACGTGGACATGTCCTCGAGTCTCGCATCGGGGGTGATGACTGGTATTCGGCAGGTGGCGGGTTGGCGGTTGTCGAGTCGTGCGCCACACCCAGCCCGGGCTGGCCGGCCACCGCCCCCACCTGCGCGGGAGCCATCCGCCAGGATCTCCCGGGCGCCCAGGAATTTTTGCGCAGTGTGTAATGTTGATGTGCCCGCAACATTCGATGCGTTATCAGCTTTCAGTGAGCGCAACATGACTCTGGCCGATACCATCCCGGTGGCGGAACCGCGCACCTCGCTGCGCGAGCGCAAGAAGCTCGCCACCCGCCGGTCGCTGCGCCGGCATACCCTCGATCTCGTCGCCCAGCGGGGCTTCGCGCACGTCACGGTGGAGGACATCGCCGAGGCGGCGGACGTCTCCCCGCGCACCTTCTTCAACTACTTCCCCTCCAAGGAAGCCGCGCTGTTCGGCGGGGACCCCGAGCGGGTCGAGGCGCTGCGGGAGCGGGTCCGGCACGGGGCGCCGGGGGAACCGCCCCTGGACGCGCTGCGCAAGGCCATGGTGACCGAGGCGCGGGTGATCACCCACGAACTCGGCGAGCTGGGCGGCGACCCGCGGGACATGCTGCGCCGGATGAAGGCGGTCCGGGCGGACCCGCATCTTCGGGCCGCCCAGTCGGGACACATGGCGAGCGTCGAGAGCGCCGTGGCCGAGGCGCTCGCGGAGCGGCTGGGCACCGATCCCGCCCGTGACCCGTATCCGGCCCTGCTGGCCAGCATCGCCGGCGCGGTGATCCGCGCGACCACCGTCTTCTGGGCCTGCTCCGGCAGCACCGAGCCACTGGACCAGGCCACCGACCGGGCGTTCCAGGCCCTGGCCGACGGACTACCCGAACACTGCTCACTGCGCCCCGTCACGGGAACGGCGGCGCCCGGAAAGGACGAGGAATGACATCCCCTGACAGCACGGCCGTAGCTCCCGGCAGCGCGCTGCCCGGGCTGAGCCAGCGCCGGATCTTCCTGATCATCGGCGCGCTGATGCTCGGCATGCTGCTGGCCGCGCTCGACCAGACGATCGTGTCGACGGCGCTGCCCACGATCGTCGGCGACCTCCAGGGCGGATCGCACATCGCCTGGGTTATCACCGCGTACCTGCTCGCCACCACCGTGTCCACGCCGTTGTGGGGCAAGCTGGGTGACCAGTACGGCCGGAAGATCTTCTTCCAGGCCGCTATCGTGATCTTCCTGATCGGCTCGATCCTGTCCGGCCTCAGCCATACCATGTTCGAGCTCATCGCGTTCCGCGCGGTGCAGGGCCTGGGCAGTGGCGGGCTGATGGTCGGCGCGCAGGCCATCGTGGGCGACATCGTCTCGCCCCGCGAGCGGGGCAAGTACGTGGGCCTGTTCGGGGCGGTCTTCGGCGTGTCCAGCGTGATCGGCCCGCTGCTCGGCGGGGTCTTCGTGGACAACCTGTCCTGGCGCTGGATCTTCTACATCAACGTGCCCATCGGCATCATCGCCCTCGTGGTGGTGGCCAGCCAGGTTCCCGGCACGCTCAGCCGGGTGCACCACGTCATCGACTACCTCGGCACCCTGCTGCTGTCGGCCGCCGCGACCTCGCTCATCCTGCTGACCAGCCTGGGCGGCACCACCTATCCGTGGAAGTCAGCGCCCATCTACATCCTGGGCGCGGCGGGGATCGTGCTGATCGGCCTGTTCGTCCTGGTCGAGCGGCGCGCGGTGGAGCCGGTCCTGCCGCTGCACCTGTTCCGGCTGCGCACCTTCTCGACGACCAGCATCGTCGGCTTCATCGTCGGCTTCGCGATGTTCGGCGCGATCACGTACCTGCCCGCGTTCTTCCAGGTCGTCCGGGGCATCTCCCCCACCATCTCCGGGGTGTACCTGCTCCCGCTGATGGCCGGGCTGCTGGTGACGTCGATCGGCTCCGGTCAGGTCATCTCCAGGACCGGGAGGTACCGGTTCTTCCCGATCGTCGGGACCGCCCTGATGACCCTCGGCCTGTTCCTGCTGCACCTGATGGGCGTGCACACGTCCACGTTCCTCGATGCGATGTACATGCTGGTCCTCGGCCTGGGCCTGGGCAGCGTGATGCAGGTGCTGGTGATCATCGTGCAGAACGGGGTGCCGCACAGCGAGCTGGGCGTCGCCACGTCGGGGGCCACGTTCTTCCGCTCCATCGGCGGGTCGTTCGGCACCGCGATCTTCGGCGCCATCTTCTCCAACGTCCTCGTGGGCAACCTGGCCAGCCACCTGCACGGCATTCACCTGCCGGCCGGCTTCAGCGCGGCCGACGCCACCCCGGCGCTGCTGGGCAAGCTGCCGACCGTGGTGCACGCGGGCTTCGTCGCGGGCTACGCGGAGTCGATCCAGACGGTATTCATTGTGGCCGTGCCGATCGCCGCGCTGGCCTTCCTGGCCACCTGGTTCATCCCCCAGGTGGAACTGAAGCAGTGGCCGGAACCGAACGCGGACGCTGCGGCTCCCGAGGGGACCATGACGGTCCCGGGGGCCACGGTGGCGGCCGAGGTCCTCGACCAGCCCGGCCCGAACGGGACCACGGAGTCCCCGGAGATCCTGGCCCGGCCGGGTTCCGCGCCGCGGACCACGATGTCCCGCGAATCCCTCGACCCCCAGGACGCGACCACCGACACCTGACCGTCCTGCCATCGCGAGGCCCCGGCGCGCCACCAGCGCCGGGGCCTTCCCGTGCCCGCCCGGGGGCCGGCCGCCGCACAGCGCGCCGAAGCCCTCCCCTACCCGCCCCATCCCCTCCTCTGCTGCGGCACAGCTCCGGGTCCCACAACTCGCACCGCCCCCTCCCGTCCACATTTCACGCCGGACGTTCGCCATAACCGGACAAATCATCCGCCATGACGCACGTCCGGCGTGAAAGGTGGGTGCTGGCCATGATCGATGTGACGGGCCTGCCACACTGGCTGGGTGGGCGATGTGCGCACCCGGGAGGTCCGGGTCACCCTGGCCGAGGACGCGGTCGCCGACCTGCGGGAGCGGTTGCGCCGGACCCGGCTGGCCGCGGCGGACGGGGACGGCTGGGAACGCGGCGTGCCCCGGTCCTGGCTGGCCGCGCTGCTCGCGGACTGGGAGTCGTTCGACACCGCGGCCTTCCAGGCCCGGCTGGACCAGCTTCCCCACGAGGAAGCGGACGTCGGCGGCCAGCGGATCCACCTGGTGCACGTTCCCGGGCAGGGTCGCGACCCGCTGCCGTTGTTGCTGACCCACGGCTGGCCCGGATCGTTCTGTGAGTACCTCGACCTGATCCCGCTCCTGGCCGACCCGGCCGCGCACGGCGGCGATCCGGCGGACGCGTTCACCGTCGTGGTGCCGTCACTGCCGGGGTTCGGCTTTTCCGCCGCCCCGCCGCCGGGCGGCCTGCCCGCCGACGCGGTCGCCGCGCTGTGGCACCGGCTGATGACCGAGGGACTGGGCTATCGCCGGTTCGCCGCACACGGCAGCGACCTCGGCGCCGGGGTTACCGCGTGGCTGGCCCGGGACTTCCCGGCCGCGGTCGCGGGCATCCACCTGGCCACGCCGGGACTGGCCGCGCCGCCGCGCCCGTGCCGCCCCGGAGAGGAGTGGAGCCCGGCGGAGGAAGCGTTCCTGGCCGAGGCCGCCGCCTGGACCAGGAAGGAGGGCGGGTACGCCCACGAGCACGCGACCAAGCCGTCCACGCTCGGCGCCGCCCTGCACGATTCCCCGGCCGGCCTGGCCGCCTGGATCGGCGAGAAGGTCACGGCCTGGAGCGCGGTCACCCGCGACGGCCAGCCGGCGTTCGGCCGGGACCTGCTGCTCGCCACCCTGACCCTGTACTGGGTCACCGGCACCATCACCTCGTCGTTGCTGCCCTACTGGGCCTACGCGCACAACCCCGCTGCCGCGATGCCGGCCGGGGAGCCGCCGAACGTGCCCACCGCGGTCAGCATCTTCGGCGGCGAGCGGGTCCCGTTCCCCAAGCCGCCCCGCGAGCTGGCCGAACGGTATTTCGCGGTCACCGCGTGGGCCGAGCACGACCGGGGCGGGCACTTTCCCGCCGTGGCCGAGCCCGCCCTGCTGGCCCAGACCCTGCGTGACGTGTTCCGCCCGGCCCGCGCGACGCCATGAATCCGCAGCTGATCCGCTGTAGCGAGCGGCCGGAACTGTGGGACGCCATCACGGGTCTGCGCTGCAAAGCCGGCACCACGGATAAGCGGTTGCTGACCGGGCCTGCCGAGACTTAACTGAACGCCGTGTCTGCCCCCTCACCGATCTTCGTAGCGGGTACGGGTCGTTCGGGAACATCGCAGCTCGCGGACATTCTCGGCGAACACCCGCAGATCCACAGGATTCCGATCGAGACCCGCCTGCCAGTTCATCGATAAGCACCACGCCGGCGCGGTGACCTTCGCGGCACTGCTGGGCAGCCTGGTGCTCGCCGCCGTGTTCGGCGTGCTGCGCGCGGCCACCGTCCGGATCTGGCTGCAGGAAGGCCGGCCCTGGTCGCGGGGAAGCTGGGTTACGGCGTCGTTGTGGATCGTGGCGCTGGCCGCTCACCTGGGTTATGACGCCCTTGTCGCCGACCACAGCATCGCCGGCCTGGGCAACGCCGCGATCGTTCTCTACCTGGCGGTGAGCCTGGGCATCCAGCGGCTGGTCGTGCACCAGCGTGCCCAGCGCCTCCAGCGGGCCCAGCCCGTGGAGCAGCCGGTTACGGGATGACCTGGATCTTGCGGCCGATCCCGCGCTTGAAGCGGTCCAGCGCCCCCGCGTAGTCGTCCAGCGGGAACCGGTCGCTGATGAACACGTCCGGGTCGAGCACCCCGGCGGCGAACAGTTCCGCGGCCCGCTCGAAGCTGTGCAGCACGGCCATCGAGCCGGTGATCGTGATTTCCTTGGCGACGCGGGCAGCTGGTCTCGGGCCGGCTGGGCGCCGGTTGCGTGAACAATGGCAGGAATCCGTCGGAATATGGCGTTCCCGCCACTGGCCAGAGGACTGTCTTGCGGGCAGCGTGGCTGCGTGGTCAACGCGGAGACGGGAGAACGGGGAGGCGAGGAGGCCCGGATCGGCGGGCCCGGCGCAGGCCAGGCTGGACCGGACCGGCCTGGGAGCGGCGTACGGCAGGTGGGATGGCTCTCGCTGCTGGTGGTCTGGGTGCTGTGGGGCAGCACTTACTTTGCCATCCGGGTCGGAGTGGAGACTCTGCCGCCGTTGCTGATGGCGGGTATCCGCTATGTCGTGGCCGGGTTGCTCATGTTCCCGTTCGCCATCCGGTCTGGTGGTCCCGAGCTCCGCACCGCCGACCGGCCCCGTGCCGCAGGATGGTGGTCTGCGCTCCTCGTCGGCGCTCTGCTGCTGGCGGGCGGGAACGGCGGGGTGTCGGCTGGTGAGCGGAGTGTCCCGTCCGGGCTGGCCGCCTTGCTCGTGGCCACGGTCCCGTTGTGGCTGATCGTTATCGACCGCGTCTTCAACGGAACCCGGATCGCCCTCCCGGCCCTGGCTGGCCTGCTCGCGGGCGTGGTGGGGGTTGGATTCCTGGCCGGGCCGTTCGGCGGCAGCGCCGGGCACGCGGGGGCCGGGCACGGAGGCACAGGCGGCTCGCCCGGGATCGGCATCGTGATCATCCTCATAGCTAGTGTCAGCTGGGCATCCGGCACCATTGCCTCACGGCGGGTGCCGCTTCCTTCCCGGCCGTTGCTGGCCACCTCGATGCAGATGCTGGCCGGCGGGGCAGTGCTGCTCGCGGTGGCCGCTGTGACCGGGGAATTCGGCCAGTTCGATCCCGCGCACGTGTCGGCCGCCTCGTGGCTGGCCCTGGCCTACCTCATCGGACCCGGCTCGATCATCGCGTTCAGCGCTTACGTGGTGGCCGTACGCCGCCTGCCCACCGCGACCGTCGCCACCTACGCCTACGTCAATCCCATCATCGCCGTGATCCTCGGCACGTCTCTGCTGGGTGAGGCCCTGACGTCGTCGATGCTGCTCGGCGGAGCCCTGATCGTCGTCGCCGTGGTGCTGGTGGTGCGATCCCAGGCCGCGGTGCGGCACTGATTTGCCTCCGTCTCCGGTTGGCCATAAAGTAAAGGCACACCGACGCGGGGTGGAGCAGTTCGGTAGCTCGCTGGGCTCATAACCCAGAGGTCGCAGGTTCAAATCCTGCCCCCGCTACCAAGTAGTTGCAGGTCAGGGGCCTGATCGCCGGAAGGCGGTCAGGCCTTTTTGATCTTCATGGCAGCGTGGTGGCAGCGGGATCGGGCCGCACTGGCTGGGCGTGAGCGGGCGGGACTGGCAGGCAACGGCATCAGGGCCGGATCTGCGCACCGCGCCGGTCTGCCGGAGCAGCTTCGCGGGCTTAGTCTCCTCGCCCGCGGCACGGCCGGCCGTCACGCGCTAACCCACGCCAGAATCTGGTCGTTTACCGCTGCTGGCTTCTCGACATGCAGGAAATGGCCGGCGCCCTCGACAACCCGCATCCTTGACCCCGTCGCGAGATGACGCTCGGCGTCCTCGACGAGGGCGAGATCGATGCAGCCATCGCGGTTCCCGTGCAGGTACAGGGTCGGCTGCGGTCCAGCTTTGGCCAGCGCCGCCTCCTCAGCCGCGTAGGCGCCATCCGCGCCGAAGCGGCGGAGCCCCGGTTCCTCGGCCCGGTAATAGCCAATCGCCGCCGCGAGGTTGCCCTCGCCGCGAAGGCACTGCTTGACGTTGCGGAGATCTTCGCCCGCGTCATAGCTGGGGCACCAGTCCTGCCACAGCCGGTCCAGGAATGCCATGTCCCCGGCGGCGAGCACGGACTCGGCGAAGGGTGTCTTCAGGAAGAACAAGTAGAAAACCGCTTCAGCTGATCGTAGTCGGCGAAGATCTTCGTATCGAGTGCTAGCGGGGGCACGGCGAGCGTGACCACGCGCCGCCAGCGGTCCGGAGCGAACGCGGCCGCGCCGTATGCCGTCTCGGCGCCCCAGTCGCTGCCGATCAGGACAGCCCGGTCGTCGCCACCCAGGGCGTCGTGCAGTCCGACTGCGTCGGCGACGAGCGCCCCCAGCTGAAAGCAGCCGTCCACCGGGATGCCGGTCGGCGCATACCCGCGCATGAACGGCGCCACCGCATGAAAACCCGCATCAGCCAACGCTGGCAGCAGATACCGCCACGTGTGAGCAGAGTCGGGGAAGCCGTGCAGGCACAGAGCAAGCGGCCCGCTGCCCACCTCCAGGACACCGAACTGCAACCCGTTCGCCGTCACGGTGCGGGCGCGCAGCCGACTGGTCATGCGAAGCAGTATCGGCGAGTCCCGGATCGATCCGCAATTGCCCGGCAGGAGGGTGCGACTGACAGGGAACGCGCGTTCACGAGTTCTGACGGGCGGCGTCATGGGCCAGCAAAGTGGTCAGGTTAGGTATCCGGCTCGGAAGGCGGGCAACTGCTGGGGTACGGCTGGAGACGGAGAGCCGTTGGTAGATGTTCTCCAAGTGCTTGCGTACGGTGTTCTCCGATAGGGAAATCCTGCCAGGCGATCTCGGCGTTGCGGCGTCAGCGCATGCCGCGTGCAGCGGTACATGTCGATTGTCTGGATCCGGGCTGCGCCGCCAGCTGCTGGGTCCCTCCCGCCTGGCAGAGCGGCTACAACCTCGCCGTCACCGGGGTCGCTGATGAGACGATGCAGACCTCAACGATGTGGCATCCCTGGAAGGAGAAGGACGGACATGACCCCACCGGCCGCTCGCAGGCGGAGCCAGTTCATCGATGCAGTGATCGATGATTACGCGGCAGTGCATTCCACCCCGCCCGACGCGCACCAGCTTGAGCTGCAGCGCATCACGCAGGAGAAGACCGGCGGTGCCGCAGGCATGCAGATCGGCGATGACCAGGCGGTGCTGATGGAGATGCTGGTCCGGGCCATGGGAGCCACGCGCGCGGTGGAGATCGGCACGTTCACCGGCTATTCGGCTCTGGCCGTGGCGCGAGGCCTGGGTCCCGGCGGCCGCTTGCTGTGCTGTGACGTCAGCCAGGAGTGGACCTCGATTGCCCGCGCGGCGTGGCAGGAAGCCGGGGTCGCCGACCGGATCGAGCTGCGGGTCGGTCCGGCCCTGGAAACCCTGCGCGCGCTGCCACCTGGAGAGCAATTCGACTTCGCGTTCATCGACGCCGACAAGACCGGCTACGCCCAGTACTACGAAGAGGTGCTGACCCGCCTGCGGCCAGGAGGCCTGATCCTGCTGGACAACACGCTGCAGGGCGGCCACGTGGCCGGTGACCTCCTCGACGACGAGGACGTCGCTGCGATCCGTTCCCTCAACGACGCGATCACCGGCGATCCCCGGGTGAAAGTGGTTCTGATTCCCATCGGCGATGGTGTCAGCTTCGTGCAGAAACTCGGTGGACAGCACTGAACCCGCGGGGCCCCAACGCGGGAAACGACAGCGGTCACAGGCACCCGGCACCCACAGAACCAGTACGGCGAGGAAGAGGTGCGCGGCGAATATACATAACGGACTGCCCGACGGCGTAGTGCGAACCGGCGAAGCCGCTGCCCTACCGTGAGGCATGACCGCAACCTGCCCCCGCGCTACGCCATGCGGCCGAATCGGATGTTCCTGCGGGATCGACGTCGCAAATATATGTCATGGGCAGTTAGCTGCGGGTGATGATCGGCTCGTTAGCGAAACACCACTGCTGCGCTTACTACATTGGCGGTAATCAGCACCGCCAGCACCAGCCCGATGATGGCGAACGCGACCACGAACGGGGTGCGCTTCAGTTGGGTGCACCCGGAACGCGTTTCGCCATCCGATGTCGTTGCGCTCGATCGCGGTCCGCTCTACCTGGATGTCCCGCGCGATGCCGTTGAAGCCGGACCGGCTGCGCTGGTCAGTCACGCCCGTGCAGATCATAGCGGCGCGATCCGCGGACAAACCGTCCGCTGAACCTGATGTTGTGCCTACCGGGCCGTGACGCGGCTGGGTACTCCGTGGGTGGGCCTCAGCGTGATGTGATTGGTGCGCGCGGGCTCGCTGGGTGGCGCCGCGAACTGGAAGTCCCGTACCAGCGTGGCGAGCGCGATCACCGATTCGAGCATTGAGAAGTGCTGTCCGATGCACGCCCGGGGACCCCCGCCGAACGGGAACCATGCGTAGCGGTGCCGGGCCTTCTCCTGCTCTGGGGTGAACCGCTGCGGGTCGAAGCGCTCAGGCTGCTCCCAGAATGCCGGATGCCGGTGGGTGATCCAGGGTGCGAGCACGACGTCGGCGCCCGCCGGGAGGTGGTAGCCGCCGATCTGATCATCCTGGACCGCCTGCCGCCCGAGGAACGGCGCCGACGGGTAGAGCCGCATCGCCTCCTTCAGCACCATGGTCGTGTACCCGAGTGCCGGGACATCCTGGGCGGTGAGGGCCCGATCGCCCGCGATCGTGTCCACCTCCGCCCGCACCCGGTGCTGCACGTCGGGATGCCGGCCGAGCAGGTGCAGCGTGTAGGTCAGCGCAGTGGAGGTGGTTTCGTGTCCGGCCAGCAGGAAGACGAGCACCTGGTCGCGGACCTCGCCGTCGGCCAGCGAGTTTCCCTGGTCCTGCGCGTCGAGCAACAGCCCCAGGAGGTCCTCCTGCCGGTCGCCGCTGGCTCGGCGGTGCGCGACGATCTGGTCGCAGACCCCCCGCAGCTCACGCTCTGCATGCCGCAGGCGTTGGTTCACCGGGGTGGGCCAGCCCCGCGGCACGCGGCCACCGGCAAGCGCACGGCGCTGGACCGCATCGCCCATCGGACCAAAAGTGCGCTGCACCACCGGCAGCGCCTGCCCGAGGTCTTCACCGAACAGGATGCGGCACACGGTCGCCAACGTCAGGCGACTCATCTCCTCATGAAGATCGACCGTGCCGGGCGGCCGGGCCCGCCACCGCTGCGCGACCTGCTGAACCTGCTCGGTCATGGCCGTGGCGTAACCGTTCACCCGCCTGGCCACAAACAGCGGCTGCAGATAACGCTTCTGGCGCTGCCACTCGGCATCCTGTGTGGTCAGCAACCCATCGCCAAACGCGCTACGGATCTCGCTGTAGAAGACATTCTCCTTGCGGTAATTCGCCGGCCAGCCAGCCAGCACCCGATGCGCTGCATCGGGATGGAACAGCATGTGCATTTCCATGCGCGCCCCGGGCGGGCCGAACCGGAAGCGAACCACGTCGCCGTAACGCTGGAATGCCTGCTCGCACAGACCCAGCATGTCGCGGCGCAGGTCCAGCGCGGAGCCCAGCAAGAACGATCCGGGTACGACCGGCGCCACGCCGGGTGTCGTGCCAGCCGGTGCGGCAGTTTGCAAGCTCATTACGTCCATCCCCCTCAGGCGTGCGAGCTGGTGTGTGTCCCGCTGACCAGTTGCGCCGCGTTGACGACGGTGTGGTCCTGCGCCCGGCCGGTCACAAACCGGCGCCCCATACTCCGAGCCCAGCCTGTTCCCTTCCGGCGCACCGCACACGTCCCGTTGTGTAGAGCGCTCTGATCGGGCAGCTGATACAACGCGACGTTGCCCCATCGAACCGCGTGGATCCTGAACTGACCTGTCGGCCGTGAACTCACAGTAGGCAAGGCGCCTATCGTCGCCAAGGGTGCCAACATGCGTCCCGAAGGGATGCCAACATCCCGCCTCGGACCGACCATGACGCACGGCAGGATGACGGGTTGGCCAGGGAGTGGGCGAGCTCGGGTCGGGCTCTGGTCTGCGGCACCAAAGCCGGGCGGCGGGGTATTGGGACAGCCCGCATGGTCAGCGCCTCGCCAATGTGCAGGCCCAGCATGGCCGCCGCGGTCCGTCAGCGCGGCGGCCAGCCGGGGTGCTTGTGCGGGCAGCACCACCATGGTGAGGGTGTCTGCATCATTGACCGTCCCGCCTTGCGCCGCTGGGATTGGTACATGAGTGCGGTGCGGCTCGCCCCGCGAACCGGCCTGCGGGTACGCGGGCCCGGCGGTGTCGTGCGATGACCGCGAGCTGGCTGTTCCTGCGGGCGGAGTCCCGGCGCCGCTGGCGGGCCTGGCTGTCCCTCGCGCTGATCGTCGGCGTCTTCGCTGGCGGGGTGGTGACGGCTGCGGCGGGGGCGCGGCGGACCGGCTCCGCGTACCCCCGCTTCCTCGACTGGAGCAGGGCACCCGATGTTCTGGTCGACGCCGAGCCGTACAACCCGAGCTACGCCCGGCTCTCGCCTGCTGTGGTGATGCGGGTTCCCCAGGCCGCGGACGCCACCGTGATCAAGTCGTTCGGCGTGACCCCGGGCATCGTCCAGTTCATCGCACCGGCCAGTAACGCGATCCCGGGCGGCTTCTGGAAAAGGAAGATTCTTTCCGGCCGTCTCGCCGATCCCGCCCGGCCCGGCGAGGTCAACGTCTCGTTCACCCTGGCCCAGCGGTTCCACCTGCGGGTCGGCGACCCGCTGCGGCTGGTGCTGACCCAGGTCGGCCGGCGGGTGCCGTTCGTGTTCCATGTCGCCGGCATCGACGCGGCGCAGATGGAGTTCCCGCCGCAGCCGTCGAATGGCACCTATATCGCCTGGGGCACCCCCGCCTTCTACCGCCAGCACCGGGCGCTGGACGGATTCGTCCAGGTAGCGCTGCGGTTCCACCACGCCAGCCGGGACTGGCCCGCGGTGCAGCGGGAACTGAGCCAGAACACGCATAGCAAGCTCGTGGAGGCCACGCTGCTTTCTACCCAGTCGGTGAACACCCAGCGCTCGATCCGCCCGCAGGCCGTGGCGCTGTGGCTGCTCGCGGCGCTGTTCGGCGTCATCGGGCTGCTCATCGTGGGCCAGCTGCTGGCCCGGCTGAGCTTCCTGGAAGCTACCGGGTACGGCACCTTGCGCGCGCTGGGGATGAGCCGCGCGCAGCTGATGACCGCGGGCCTGGGCCGGGCGGCGGCGATCGGCGCCGCGGGCGGGGTCATCGCCGCGGTGCTGGGCGTCGCGCTGTCCCCGCTGCTGCCAGTGGGCCTGGCCCGGGTGGCAGAGCCGCACCCGGGGATCCACGCGGATGTTCGTGTCCTGGCCGCCGGCCTGGCCGCCGCGGTCCTGGTTACCGTGGCCTGCGCGGCGTGGCCGGGGTGGCGGGCCGCGGCTGAGCGGCCGCTGGCCAGGCGGGCCGAACCCGGCCAGCGGCAGCGGCGCCGCGGGGTCATCTCCCGGCTGGCGGCAGCCGGGCCGGTCCCGCTGGCCATGGGCATCCGGCTGGCCCTGCACCGCGGCGCGGGCAAGGCGGCGGTGCCGGTACGCAGCGCGGTCGCCAGCGCGGCCGTGGGCGTGGCTGCGCTCAGCGCCGCGATCGTGTTTGCCGCCAGCCTCAGCCACCTGCTGTCCTCGCCTGCCCTGTACGGCGTGACCTGGGACGCTGGTGTGACGAACAATTCCGGGACCGGCACCGGCCCGGTGGTGGCCACGGTCAAGCGGGACCGGCAGGTGGCGGCGTGGACCACCGGCTGGGCCGGAGCACCGTTGCGGGCCGGCCGCACCGAGTTCGAGGCGATCGTGCTCCCAGTGCCCGGCGGCATGTCCTTCATCCTGCCGCCGGTGACTGGACGGCTGCCCAGGAGCGACGG
This sequence comes from uncultured Actinomycetes bacterium, assembly GCA_963782185.1. Lineage (GTDB taxonomy): Bacteria > Actinomycetota > Actinomycetes > Streptosporangiales > Streptosporangiaceae > RYN-230. The sequence continues at coordinate 442,852 of CAWAJB010000003.1, read as the reverse complement.
GGAGATCGCACTCGGCAGGCGGACCCTGCGGCAGCTTCACCTCCCGGTCGGCACCACCATCCAGGTCTCGCTGCTCGGCCTCAGGGCCCGCCCGATGACCATTGTCGGGACCACCGTGTTCCCCACCCTGAGCGATGCGCTCGGCCTGGGCACCGGCGCCGCGCTGACCCCCGGCGGCGCGCGTCACCTGCTGCCAGCGAGGGCCCCGAGCCCGCCGCCCGCAGCGGTGTTCGTCCGGTTCTGGCCGGGTGTCGGGCCGCAGGCAGGCCGCCAGGCGCTCACCGCGCGGCTGGCCAAGGCCGGCTCGTTCAGGGTAGATGGCCCGGCCACCCCGACCGACCTGGTCAACTTCGGCCAGGTGCAGGACCTGCCGCAGGTACTTGGCATCGGGCTCGCTGTGGTCGCCCTGCTGACCATTACACACCTGCTGATGACCTCGGTTCGCCGGCGGCAGCGCGACTTCGCGATTTTGCGGGCGCTCGGCTTCACCTCATGGCAGGTCCGCGGCACGCTCTGCTGGCAGGCACTCACGCTGGCCGGGATCGCCCTGCTGATCGGTGTCCCGGCCGGGATCGCGTGTGGCAGGCTGTGCTGGCAGGTCTTCGCAGATCAACTCGGCATCACACCGGTAGTAGCCGTGCCGACCGTGGTGCTGTCCATCATGGCGGCCAGCTGGCTGACCGCCGCCGCGGTGATCGCCGCCCTACCGGGCGAGACGGCCACGCGGAACCCCCCGGCCCGAGTGCTGCACAGCGAGTAGCCCGCCCACCAGGCATGATCCAGTAAGCAATCGCTCTCATTACCCGCCGCCTCGCCAGCCACATCCCTCAGCCCAGCTATCCCGCTGCCGTTGCCCAAGCCGGGTCGGCCACCGATGAACAGCACCAACATCGGGGGCGTCACGTGCCACCAGCACTAGCCTGGCATCAGAACACAGCCTGCCCGGCGACCCGATACGGGACTGTAATTTGGCGAGACAGACCCAGGACACGACACCCGATTGCCGGCATGAGAGGTCGTCAGTACCTGGTCGCTTGGAGACCTGTGGACGGTGGGGCTGCTTATCGCCGGGCAGGAAGGTGACCTGGCCAGGCTGCAACGGGGCGGGCTGGTCGAGGAGGGCTGACAGTGCGCTGGTGATGGCGGCGGTGTAACTGCGGTCCTGCGGGAAGGTCTTGGCTGAGACGAGGATCAGCCCGGCGTGTGCCTGGCTGGCTGCCCGGTAGCGGCCGTCCAGTGAGACGAAGTCCTTGATGTTGGCCGTTACTAAGGCGCGCCCGGTGCTGGCGGCGCGGGCGAGGATCTGCTCGTCGGGAAGTGCGACCAGGGCCGGGTTGGCCACGACGGCGAGGACGTCGTGGCCCTTGGCGCGCAGTTGCTCGGCGATGGCGCCGGAGAACATCTCATCCAGCAGCAGCGGGTAGGTCATGGTCCTACCCGGCGAGCAGGCGGCGTTCCCGCCGCCACGCGTCCTCGGCGGACTCCTCAGCCGCCTCAGCGGCGGCTATCTGGGCATCGATCTCCTCGGTGTAGGAGGCCCAGTACCGGACGGCGGCACGGATGAGGCGCACCGGGATGCCCGTGTTCTCGGCCACCAGCGCAAGCAGTTCCTCTTCAGCCAGGCCGGGCTCCGCGGCACGAGCGGATTTCACCGCGCGGACCACTTCCCATACATCGGGGCCTCCGACTAGCCCGGCCCGCCGCCCGGTCGGGCCGGGCCGGAACACGATGCCGGGATGCTCATTCATCCTGAGGGCTTCGTCGACCAGCCGGTTCGCGGCTGATGACAGGGACATGCCGGGGTTGGCGACGACGAAGGCCGAGAGTCGCTCGGCCACGGCCATGTCGAACCGGACCGGTGTCGCTGCACGCTTTGCCATGACTACATGGTAGTCGCTTCGAGTCATATTAACGAGTGTTGCTGCCTGCCGGGCTGTGTTGAACCCTGCCACGCTGTGCTCATAACCCAGAGGCCGCAGGTTCAAATTCTGCCTCCGCTACCAAGTAGTCGCAGGCCAGGGGCCTGATTGCCGGAAAGGTGGTCATGCCTTCTTGATCCTCCGTTGGCGATTCGTTGGCGGGACTCGCCCTTGACGAGCGGTGCTACGAGACAACCACTGTCACAGATCGGTGGCGTCCGGCCGTCCCGGCGAGGCCTGGGTGGTACATCACCAGACTCCTCGCTACTACGAAGAGTCCTAGTTGCGCGGTCCAGTCCTGGGATCCTCTTGCCCGCTTCGCCGGAAGAAGCGCAGGGTTGATGGCGGCTGTCGCCCAACGGCAGTCAGTACCTACGAATACGCGGAGTCACACCTCTCTGCGGGACCTGATATTTCGTGAGCGACCGGGACGGAACTGGCGGATTCCTGATCCACAAGAGATTTTCCGCGGCCGCGCGTCGAGGCTGGCCGCCCGGCTCCGACTAACCAGTGCCGGGTGGCCACTGGGGCCGCCCTCGCCGGAGGAGCAGGGATGACCAAAGTCACCGCCCAGATGTCCGTTTCGCTCGACGGCTACTACGCCGGGCCACGAAGCTCGACCGACCCGCATGACATGGCTGCCTGGCTGGAAGGGCCCGAGGGGCCCGGGTTCTTCCGGGTCACCCGCTGGGTCATCGACGCCATGGCCTGGCGGGAGCGGCAGGGCTACGCCGGCGGTGAGCGGTCGGTCAACTCGCAGATCGTCGAGGAGACGTTCGCCGCCGCCGGTGCCTACGTCATGGGCCGGCGCATGTTCGATGGCGGCGAGATCCCGTGGGGTGAGGTGCCGCCTTTCCGGGCGCCGGTGTTCGTGGTAACCCACCGCGATCGGGAGATCCTCGAACGCCAGGGCGGGACGTCGTTCACGTTCGTGACCGACGGGATCGAGCGGGCCGTCGGGCTGGCCAAGGACGCCGCCGCCGGCAAGGACGTCGCGGTCGCGGGAGGGGGCACGCTGCTGCGTCAGGTCCTGGCGGCCGGGCTGCTGGATGAGCTCGAGCTGCACATCGTCCCGGTGCTGCTCGGTGACGGCATGCGGCTGTTCGACGCCAGGCTCGGGCTAGACGTCCGCGAGGGCATCGAGCTCACGCCGGCCCGTGTGGTCGAGACGCCCGAGGTTACCCACATCCGTTATGTGATCGGTCCCAGGGCCAAGCTCGAACTCGACGATCGCGGCGCCGGCGGCTGACAGGAACGGCCGTTTCGGACATCTGCGGGCGGTGAGGCTGCTTATCGGCGGGGCAGGAAGGTGACCTGGCCAGGCTGCAGCGGGGCGCGCTGGTCGAGGAGGGCGGTCAGTGCGCTGGTGATGGCGCCGGTGTAGCTGCGGTCCTGGGGGGAAGGTCTTGGCCGAGACGAGGATCGGGCCGGCGTCTGCCTGGCTGGCTGCGCGGTGTCGGGCGTCCAGAGGGACGAAGTCCTTGATGTTGGCGGTGACTAAAGCGCGCCCGGTGCTGGCGGCGTGAGCGAGGATCTGTTCGTCGGGCAGCGCGACCAGGGCTGGGTCGGCCACGGCAGTGCGCACGTGCTCGGGGCGGGCGGGATGGGCCAGGTCTTCCTGGGTTTCTCCCCGGCGGGCCGGGCGGTGGCAGTGAAGGTCATCCATCGGCAATTCGCCCGCGACCCGGAGTTCGTTCGACGGTTCGGCCGCGAGGTAGCGGCAGCCAGAGCAGTCAGCGGCGCATACACCGCACCCGTCGTGGCGGCAGGTCCCCGCGATGATCCCCCCTGGCTGGCCACAGTCTTCGTGCCCGGCCCGTCGCTGGCCGAGGTGATCGCCCGCGCGGGACCCCTGCCGGAGACGGCGCTGTGGAGACTGGCCGGAGGCCTGATCGAAGCGCTGCAGGCGGTGCATGCCGGCGGTCTGGTGCACCGGGACCTGAAGCCAGCCAACGTGCTCCTTGCTGCCGACGGGCCGCGGCTGATCGACTTCGGGATCTCCCGGGCACTAGAAGGCGCCGCAATGAGCGTGACCAGCTTAATCGTGGGGACACCGGCGTTCATGTCGCCTGAGCAGGCCCAGGGGCTCCCAGTCGGGCCAGCCAGCGATGTGTTCGCCCTCGGCAGCGTGATCGCGTTCGCCGCGACGGGGGCCGCGCCATTCGGGGCCGGGGAGAGCAGCCCGATCGTCGTGGCGTACCGGGTCGTCCACGCCCAGCCTGACCTCAGGCACGTCCCGGTCTCGCTGACGAACCTGGTAACCGCCTGCCTCGCCAAGAGCCCCGCCGACCGCCCGCAGTTGGCCCAGCTGATGGATGCCATCAGGGACGGATCGGCGCCTGACCAGGCTGGCTGGCCGGGGAGTTACTGGCCAGAGCCAGTAGCCGGGATGGTCAGCTCCCGTCAGGTCAGCTTCCACCCGCCGTCCCGGGGCAGGGTGCTGCTCACGGCCGTGCAGCTGTGGGCGCAGCGCCGTCTGCACCTTCGCTGGTCCGCTCAGGCCCGGTGGCGGGTGATCACCCTCGTCGTCGTGGCCGCGGTGCTGTTCGGCGCGGGCGCGATCAGCATCGCGCTCATCCGCAGCAGCCCAGCCCCGGCCGCGGCTGGCCCGGCGGCCGCGCCGGCCGCCATCCGGGCGGCGGCGGCGGCCCGCACGGCCGCGGCCCGCTGGATCGCCGCGGAGGTGTCCACGGACGCGATCGTGTCCTGCGACCCGCAGATGTGCGCGCTGCTGGAGGCCCACGGGATCCCGGCGGGGCGCCTGCTACCGCTGGGCGGGAGCGACTCTGCCCCGCTGGGCAGCGATCTGATCGTGTCTACCGCGGCCGTGCGCAGCGAGTTCGGTGCCCGGCTGAGCAGCGTGTACGCGCCGGTGGTGCTGGCCAGCTTCGGGACGGGCGGCGAGCAGACCGCGGTCCGGGTGGTAGCGGCCGACGGGGCCGCCGCCTACATGCGCAGCCTGCGGGCCGACATGGCGGAGCGGGCCACCGCGGGCCGCCAGCTGCTGCAGAACCCCCGGCTCCATGCTTCCGGCCCGGCCCGCCGCGCGCTGGCCGCCGGCCGGGTCGATTCCCGCCTGCTCACGGCGTTCGCCGCGCTGGCCACCATGCACATAGTAGATGTGGTCGATTTTCGCGAGGCCGCGAGCGGGGCGAGCCGGGGCATGCCGCTGCGGGCCGCGGACATCGCCCCGGCCGGGCCGTGGATCCGGCACCGGCCCAACACGGTGGCCTCGCTGGCCCGTTTCCTGCGGAACCAGCTGGCCCCGTTCCGGCCCGCGAGTATCACCAACGTCCGGCTGGCCGGCGGCCGGCCGGTATTGCGCGTCGAGTACGGCGCGCCCAGCCCTCTCGGACTGCTAGGGAAGGGCTGACCGAGCGAGAGCGGACAGCAGCCAGGCATCATCAACACTGGGCCTCATCAACACTGGGCCTCGGCATGCACCAGATCGGCGCGGGGACCTGCGTGCGCCTTCGCTCCAGCGCTACGCCGAGTGGAATCTGCGGTGCAGGTCGCGCACCTGCTCCGCCAGGCCGGGGACCGGGCCCGCCACCACGAGATCGGGAACGACGTCCGTGATCGCCAGGGGCAGGACCGGTGCCCGGCTCACTCCCATCTCGGCGAGCCAGATCCCCATCTGCTCGGATGAGGTCACATAGACGATGCGCCCCAGCCCGACCCAGCCGTGGGCGGCGGCGCACATTGGGCAGTGCTCGCCTGACGTGTAGACAGTCGCCGTGGCTCGTTCTCGCGGGGTCATGTTCACCGCCGCCCATCGGGTCAGCGCAAATTCCGGGTGCCGCGTCGGGTCTCCCGTGGTCACCTCGCGGTTGCGGTCCTCGGCGAGAACGGTCCCGTCCGCGGCGGCAAGCACGGAGCCGAATGGAAAGTCGCCCGCCTCAACGGCCACCGTCGCCAGTTCCACGCAACGGCGCAGGTGTGGCAGGTCGGCCTCGGTGAATCCTGTTGCCATGGTTACTCCCCCACGTGGCGTGCTGCCGCTGCGACCGTCGCGAGCGCCTGCCAGGCCGTCTCCGGGCGGTGCGTCTCCCCCGGATCGCCGCTGAACGGATCGAGCACGACGGTGTCGGCGCCGAGCAGGCGCAACTGTGCGAGGTCATCGAGGATCTGGTCGATCGTTCCCTCACCAGCCAGACGGCCCGGGTCAGTGACCGGTGATTCAGCCAGCCTCAAGGCGATGCGTGGTGCCAGGCCCGGTACAGGCCGTCCCTGCTCGTCCGCGAGCGCAGTCATATGTCGCACCGCCTCGCGCAGCCAGGGCATGGTGAACCGCAGCGGATGCCATGCCTCGCCGAGACGCACCGCTCGGCGCAGGCCCGCATCGCTGTTGCCGCCAACCCAGATCGGTATCCGCCCGCCGCGGTAATTCCCGTCGTCCTCCCAGGCCGCGCGGACGGCCAGCAGGTAGTCGTCGGTCAGCTTCCCCCGCCGCGCGAACGGGACGCCGAGCGCATCGAACTCCTGCACCGCCCAGCCGACGCCCACCCCGAGGATCAAGCGTCCCCCGCTCAGGTCGTTGAGGTTCGCGGCCATCCGGGCGATCAGCAGCGGGTGCCGGTACGGCACGATCAAGACCGTGGTCCCGAGCCGGATCCTGCCGGTGATCCCGGCCAGCCAGGCAAGCGTGGTGAACGGTTCGTAGAACGGCGCCGGATACTGCTCCGCAACGTCCGGTGTCAGCGCAATGTGGTCGGAAACCATCAGCAAGTCAAAGCCGAGGCCTTCCACAGTTTGTGCCCAGCGGCGCAAGACGCCCGGCTCGGTGCCAGGCCCGAAATTCGGCACGTTCACGCCCATCCGCACCCGGCAAGACTACCCAGCGATCATCCAGACAGGCACGCCAGCAGCGGTACGCGCAAGCCCTCGCGATCATCGCTGGTGCCGCCCAGCCCGACAGCGGCCGGGACGAGGACACAGGCGATCCTGCGCCCAGAATGCGCCCGGCCGGACCCCGGCCCGGCCTGGATCGGCGGGCAGGCCCGGAGTGAGGTTCAAGATCGCTAGGTAGATCTGTCGATTTGCAGCGGTCCCGTCCGTCGGACTTAGTGTCGGGTCCATATTCCGGCCGCAGACGTCGGCCGGCGAGCGCGGGGAGAATTCGATGGCGAAGTTCGTGTATGTCTACGTCGGTGGTCAGATGGCAGAGACGCCAGAGGCGCAGGCGGAGGCGATGCAGGCTTGGGGGGGATGGTTCGGCACACTCGGCGACTCGGTCGCGGACGTGGGGAACCCGTTCGGTAACTCCGCGACGGTAAGTTCGGGCGGTGTCACCGACGGGGGCAAGTCTGGCGCGGGCGGCTACTCGATCGTGTCGGCCGACTCGCTCAGTGATGCGACGGCGAAGGCAAAGGGCTGCCCGGTGCTAGCCGGCGGCGGGTCCGTCGAGATCTACGAGGCCATCCCGATGTAGTGGCACTGGCCCGGGCCGCAGGCTGGCCCGGGCCAGTGGGGCGGGGCGTTTTGAGTTGCTGTCAGTAGCGGCGGTGCGCGTGCTGGGCATCCGGCGGGGACGGGAGCACCGTACCGCCGCTGCGCCAGTACTGGCCATCGGAGCGGGACAGGAACTCCTCGTTCAACGAGATAGCGGCGCAGCGCCGCGTAGTCGTCGTGCAGAGCACCGAGGAACAAGCTGACCTGGCGCTCTGAGTAGCGCACGCCCGGCTCGAAGGCCTGTGCGATCTTGTCCAGTAGCAGGTGCCGCCGCGCCTGCCGGGCCGGCAGGGTCTCGATCCTGCCGTGGCCAGTGAACGCCCGCAGCCGGGGGTCGCGAGTCACCGCCCCGATGACAGCGGCCGGGTCAAGCTCGGGCATGCCCACATTGTGATCCGCCCGGCCGCCCGCGGTAAGTATCTTTCGCTGAAACCAGCGACGAGCTCCGATCCGGCGTCCGGGCCGTCCGCAAATCGCTGCTGAAACCCGGCGCCGGGCAGTGGGATCATGGTGCGTGCTTGTGCCGTTGCGCGAAGGGGGGCGCCGTGGCGGATCCGCGAGATCTTCACCGCCGGGCGGGCGACCGTGCTCGCCACCGTCCGGACCGGCGAGGGCCGCGAGGACGTCGGGGCCCTGCTGGAGGCCGGAGGCGCCCAGGTGTGCCCGATCGGCCGCCTCAGCGACGATGAGACCCGTGAGATGGCGGCGGCCTGCACCGCGGCCGGATCGCGGCCGGCCGGGTCGGTCACCGCGGGCGAGCCGTCTACCCCGTCGAGCAGGTCATGGCGCAGGACGGCACCCGGTCCAGCTAGCCCGGCCGGTCCACGTCTCAGGCACTGCTCCCGGTGCTGCCCGGGATCCCGTTGCCGCAGTGAACCGTGGCCTGGCTGGCGAGGATGTCCCGCAGTTCGCAGGTGACATGGTCTGGATACTGGTCGAAAGTCGCTTCCAGATCGCGCCGCTGGGCCGGGGTCGAGTACGCGGCCAGCTCGCGCGATAGCGCGGCGCGCCGCTTGCGGTCTGCCTCAGGGATGTCAGGGACCAGCGGGGCGGACAGCAAGAACATGAGCCCGGGCAGGAGAATCACGCCGGCCGGGCTGCTGCGCACCGCGATGCCGGCCACCGTGAGCACCGCCCCGCCCAGCATGAGATTGCGGCGGGGGTGTGCGCCGCGGGTGAGATCCATCAGGCCCATGATGGCGAGCAGCGCACTGATCCGGATAAGCCGGCGGATTCGCCCGCCACGGGCGGCCGGCACGAGCCCCAGGGAACCGAGCCGGTCGGCGGGCCGCGTGGACGAACTCCAGATCACCAGGTTCCGCCGATGCGCTCGCAGTCTCACCGCAACCTCCCGCACCCGGCCCCGCACTGCGTGTCATCGATGGTACGCCGCCGCGCCGGTCGGGTCATCCCACCAGCACAGGCAAACCCGCTCACCTCGCCACCTCGCCGGCAACTGCTGCGCTCGGGCAGCAGATAACGGGAGAACCACCCCGCTCAATGGGCCCTCCAGCGATTGAGTCGGGGCAGAGTTGGCAGTCATTCTTGAAGCAGTGGGTGATGCTCTGGTCTTTCTTGATCGCATCAGTCGCGACGGTGAGGGCTTGCCTGGCGGGATAGGCCCGCAACGTCGAGCCGCCAACGACTGCGGTATGCGCATAGGAGCCCAGGGCCGGTTCTAGCCGCGGGAATCCTTCGGAGCAGGATCCCACTTCGAACATGGACGTCTGGCCGTTAGCGGCCCGGGCCCAGCGCAGGAACAGGCGTCGTCCCGATTGTTGCTCGGCCAGGTGGAGCGCTGTCATCCGGTTGAGTGCCACTCCGATGAGGAGAATCTGGCCCGCGTGGGCGGCCAATTCGCGGATGGGGCCGTACACGTCGGCGGGGCTCTGCGCTGCGATCAGTTCGCCTGCCAGCGGACCGAGCGCGGCGAACGAATTGAGCGGATGCTCACCGCGTATAGCGCCGGCGCGATTGATCAGGACGGCTCGGTGAAGGCTGGAACCATCACCGTGCGGCCGCGCCTCAGCAGCACGTCGAGCAGGGTGTCTGCTCCCCCGGCGATGGGAGCGCCAAAGGAACGCAGCGACGCGTGCAGCATGAGCGGGCGGCCGGGCGGCGCCAGTTGGTTGACTGCCTCAGCGAGGTGGCTGGCCAGGATCATCGTGACTCTCCTCGGTGGGGGTGACGGCGGTGAGCGGTTCAGGCGAGGTGGCGGGCGTCGATGATCCGGCCGCGGCGGAGTTCCGCTAGCGCCTCCAGGGCAGCATGTCACTCGTGCAGATCTCGACGGCCTGGGAGGACGCGGGCGGGATCGGCGGTTTCTTCGAGCGCCTCTTCGCGCCGCGGGTGATGCGCGGCATCTATGCCGACGAACTGGAGCGGCTCGACGCCTATGCCCGCGAGCGCCGCGATACCTGACTGCGGCCGGGCCGCGGGGGGCCGGCGGCATGAGCGGGTATCCCCTCGGCTGGGCCCCGATCCGGTCAGGAATCGAGAAGCGCCACGGCAGGGTCCGGCCTAGCCTTCGTTGGGAGGCCGGCACGACACCGAGCCCCTAAGCGTCAGGAAAGGAAGCCTGAGAATGCCCGCGAAGAATGCCAAGACCGAGTCCGGCGGCTTCAGCGCCGAGGAGCGCGCCGCGATGAAGGAGCGTGCGGCCGAGTTGCGCGCCGAGGGCAAGAAGGGCGCCAAGAAGGCCGACGGCCTGCAGGCAGTCCTCGACAGCATCGAGCAGATGGCACCGGAAGATCGTGAGCTGGCCGAGCGTGTTCATGTGACGGTGACCGCGACCGCCCCCGAATTGTCGCCGAAAACCTGGTACGGGATGCCCGCTTACTCGAACGCGGACGGCAAGATCGTCGTCTTTTTCCAGAATGCGGGCAAGTTCAAATACCGCTACTCGACCCTGGGCTTTCAGGACGCGGCAAACCTCGACGACGGCGACATATGGCCGGTGGCGTACGCGCTCAAGAAGTGGAGCCCCGCGGCGGAGAAGAAGGTGACCGAGCTGGTGAAGGCCGCGATCTCCTGACCGGCGCCGCGACCGCCGCGGAGCGCAAGGCATCGTCCTCGGGGACAGCGGCTTCGCCCGCCGTCACTTCTTCACCCGGTAGTCGATGAACGTCGCGAACCGGGACTGGCGCACGCCGAGCTGCTCGAGTTCCAGGGATTTCCCGAACCCGTCGAACAGGCGCTTGCCGGCGCCGAGGGTCACCGGGGCGATGATGATCGTGAGCTCGTCGACCAGCCCGGCCGCCAGGGCCTGGCGGATGAGGTTGGCGCCGCCCATCATATGCACCTGCTTGCCGCCGACGCCAAGCCCGCACCCAGGGCCATCGCGCGGCCCGGTGATAAAGCCATCCACCGAGATGGTGATCCCTGCGAGCACCTTGCCCATCGTCTCTCCTCCAGTCCTCTGGCCGCTGCCGCCGCCGGCGGCGCCATCCATCAGGCAGACGGCCGTCCGACGCTGACGGGCAGGCCGCGTAGCAGCACCGACTGGGCCCGGTGCAAGGCGGTCACGTCGATTTCAAGATCACCAGCCACGACGAGAAGGTCGGCGTCGTAGCCAGGGGCGAGCCGGCCCTTGCGTGCGCCGACCCCGCATGCCTGCGCCGCACCTGAAGTCGCCGTGGCCAGGGCCTGCGTGACGCTCAGTCCCGCGGTCACTAGCTCACATACGGCATGCGGGAGCACGCCGTGCCGCTTGGCCGGCCCGATGCCGGAGTCAACCCCGGACACCAGACGCACCCCTGCTCGGTGCAGCCGGCCCACGAAGGCCCACCGGGCCTGCAGCATTTGTTCAGCCGTCACCCCCATCCGGGCCATCATCGCTTTTATCGCCGGCGGCGGGGCCTTCATCAGCTGCGGGTCGATGCCGATGGTGGGACAGACCGCGATGCGGCTTCGCGCCAGGGTCGCGACCGTCTCCTCACTGACCTGCCCGAATCCGCGGTCGGTCACGCAGGAGCAATGCTCGATGCCATCGACTCCGACCGCGACCGCCTGCTCGACGGCAGGTGTTCCATGCGCATGCGCAGTCACCGGCACACCGGCTGCGTGAGCCCGGTCAACGATCAGCTGAAGCTCACCGGTGGTGAACTGGGTACGCATCACATCGGTGCCAGGAGTGTTGACACCGCCAGAGGCCATCACCTTGATGATGTCCGCGCCCCGATCCACCCGTTCCGCCACAGCAACGGTGATCTCGCCGGGCCCCGAAACCTCACCGCCCATGTAGCGACAGTGGCCGCCCCTGCTGGTCAGGGGTGGCCCCGAGGCGACGATCGTCGGCTCGATCGCGGGGGTGGACTGCTGCCGGTCCCGGCGGTCAAGGACACAGAATCGCCGGTCCCCCAGGTCGCGGACGGTAGTCACACCCGCCAGGAGCTGATCGCTCAACGCCCGGGAGATGACCTCCTCGATTTCCCCGGCCGAGTAACCTGCCACCCGGTCCAGGGCCGAGTCTCCGCTGTCGGCGACCAGGTGAACGTGCGCGTCGATCAAGCCCGGCAGCAGCGTCCCTTCATGGCCGGTCACCTGGCAGTCCCCGGGAACCTGAAACCCGTGGGACTCAACACCGATGATCAGGCCGTCCTCAACCAGGACGGTCGCACCGGCGCTCAGGAATGATTCGCCGTCGTAGGCGTGGCGAGCGCGGATCGCACGCATGTAGCCCGTCCTACATGACGACCGCCAGCCCGGCAAGCCTCCCGGGCTGGCCACAAAGGCGCACCGCCCTGGCCCGGGCGGGCCTACCCAAGGCTCATATACTTCAGCAAAATAGACAGCGGCGGCCACTTCGCCGCCTGCCCCGGGCCCGGGCCGGGACATCCAGCCACAGGGAAGCATTGTCATGGGAACGAACTGGCGCATGCCCACCGGGCTGCACACGGCCGCGCCGCGGCTGCCTGTCGAGGGCGAGCTGCCCTCTTTCGACGGCGCGACCGGGTGGCTTAACTCGCCGCCGCTGACACCAGCAGGCTTGCGCGGGAGGGTTGTCCTGGCCAGCTTCTGGACCTACACCTGCATCAACTGGCTCCGGCAGCTGCCCTACCTGCGGGCCTGGGCGGAAAAATACTCCAGCCAGGGATTCGTGGTGATCGGCGTCCACACACCCGAGTTCGGGTTCGAGCATGATCCCGGTAATGTCCGCCGGGCCATCCAGGACATGCAGATCGACTACCCGGTCGCGACCGACAACAACTATTCGGTCTGGCGTGCCTTCGGCAACCACTACTGGCCCGCCCTCTACTTCGCCGACGCACAGGGGCGCCTGCGCCATCATTACTTCGGCGAAGGCGAATACAGCCAGTCCGAAATGGTCATCCAGCAGCTCCTGGCCGAGGCCGGATCCGCTGGGGCACGGCAGGACCTGGTCTCGGTCGACGCGCGCGGCGTGGAAGCCCCCGCTGACTGGGATGACCTCAGATCGGCGGAAAACTACACCGGCTACGAGCGGACCGAGAACTTCGCATCTCCCGGCGGCACCGTACCGGGCGAAGCCCACAACTACACCGCCCCGGCGGAGCTGAGGCTCAACCAGTGGGCCCTGTCCGGGGACTGGACGATGGACGCCGAGGCCACCACGGTGAACAAGGCAGGCGGGCAGATCGACTGCAGATTCCGCGCCCGCGACCTCAACCTCGTCATGGGGCAGGCCGGGTCACCGGCCGCCGCGCCATTCCGCGTTCTGCTCGACGGGCAGCCACCCGGTCCCGCGCACGGAATCGACATCGACGCCCAGGGCAACGGCACGGTCTATGAACCGCGGCTCTACCAGCTCATCCGCCAGCCCGGCCCGGTAACCGACCACACCGTCCAGATCACCTTTCCCGGCCCTGGCGCCCAGGCCTTCTCATTCACCTTCGGCTAGGCCCGAGCGCGCCATCCCGCCTGCGCCAGGCTGGCCGGGACGGCGCGTGGCACCCGAGGGATCCCGGGCCAGGCCCGGAGGCTCATGCGCGGCCCGGGCTCCTCGTCAGCTGCCACCCTGCAAGACGGATCGCAGCGCATCGAGCGTGGCCCGGTCTTCGATGGTGGAGGGCACGGGCTCGTCCTTGTTGCCGTCCGCGATGCCGCGCATGGTCTTGCGCAGGATCTTGCCCGACCGGGTCTTCGGAAGCGCCACCACGACGTCGATCCTGCGCAGGGCGGCGACGGCACCGATCTGGGCCCGGACCAGGCCGACGAGCTCGGCGCTCACCACGTCCGGGTCGGTCTCGATGCCGGCCTTGAGCACGACGAACCCGCGCGGAACCTGGCCCTTGAGCGGGTCATTGACGCCGATGACCGCGCATTCGGCGACGGCGGGATGGCTGGCGAGTATCTCCTCCATCTCCCCCGTGGAGAGGCGGTGCCCGGCGACGTTGATGACGTCGTCGGTCCGGCCCATGACGTAGACGTAGCCGTCCTCGTCGCGGAATCCCCCGTCGCCGGTGATGTAGAAGCCAGGATGCTGCACCAGATAGGACTCGATGAACCGCTCGTCGTCCCCCCACAAGGTGGTCAGGCAGCCTGGTGGCAGCGGCAGCCGGAGCACGATCTCCCCCGTAGTGCCGGGCGGGACGTCATCGCCGGTGCTGTCGATGACGTGCAGGTCGTAGCCCGGTACCGGCACGCTCGGCGAGCCCGGCTTGGTGGGCAGCGGCTCGAGGCCCATCAGATCCGCCGCGATCGGCCAGCCGGTCTCGGTCTGCCACCAGTGGTCGATCACGGGGACGCCGAGGAGTTCACCTGCCCAGCGGTACGTTTCCGGATCGAGCCGCTCGCCCGCCAGGAACAGGCACTGGAAATGCGACAGGTCATATTTTTTCACAAACGTACCGGCCGGATCTTCTTTCTTGATGGCACGGAACGCGGTGGGTGCGGTGAACATCGCCTTGACGTGGTAATCGGAGATCACCCGCCAGAACGCTCCCGGATCCGGGGTGCCGACCGGCTTGCCCTCATAGAGCACCGTGGTGCAGCCCGCCAGCAGCGGTGCGTAGACGATGTAGGAATGCCCGACCACCCAGCCAATGTCGGACGCGGCCCAGAACACCTCGCCCGGCTTGATGTCGTAAATGTTCTCCATGCTCCAGTGCAGCACGGCGGCGTGGCCCCCGTTGTCGCGGACGACACCCTTCGGCCTGGCGGTGGTGCCAGAGGTGTACAGGATGTACAGCGGGTCGGTTGCCGCCACCGGGACGCACTCGGCGGGCTCGGCGGCCGCCATGGCCTCCTCCCAGTCCACGTCACGGCCCTCGGTCAGCGCCGCCACCGTCTGCGGCCGCTGCAGGATGACGCACCGGCTCGGCTTCGCCGACGATAGCTCGATCGCGTTGTCCAAGATCGGCTTGTACTCCAGCACCCGGGTGGTCTCGATGCCGCAGGAAGCCGTCACGACGACCTTGGGCGACGCATCGTCAATGCGGGCGGCCAGCTCGGGCGCGGCGAAGCCGCCGAACACGACCGAGTGCACGGCCCCGATCCGGGCGCAGGCCAGCATCGCGACCACTGCCTCGGGGATCATCGGCATGTAGATCACCACGCGGTCGCCCTGGCCCGTGCCGAGGCCGCGCAGAACGCCCGCGAACCGCTGCACCTGATCCAGCAATTCCAGGTAGGTATACGTACGGCCGGTCCCGGTCACGGGGCTGTCGTAGATCAGCGCTGCCTGGTCGCCGCGGCCGAGGAGCACGTGCCGGTCCAGCGCGTTGTAGCAGGTATTCATCACGCCGTCGGCGAACCAGCGGTAGAACGGCGGATTGGTCCTGTCCAGCACGACCGTCGGCTTGCGGTACCAGTCGATCCCGTCGGCTACCGCGCCCCAGAAGCCCTCTGGGTCGGTGATGCTCTGCTGAAAAGCTTCCGCGTAGCGGCCCATGACTGCTCCTCCTGATGGGACGGACGGGCTTTGGTGTGATCAGGCGCCTGGTGCTTACTTCTTGGCCAGCGAGCCGAGCGGCAGGATCGCACGGCCATAGCTTGCCTCGCAGACCTCGGCCAGGGCCAGGTAGAACGCGCCTGCCGCCACCACCAGGCCGATCCACCCGCCGGTCTTGATGAGCCCCGATGACGCCGAGTAGTTGCCGGCGCCCAGCACGAAGAGGGCGACGCCTAGCAGCAGGAGCGTCGTGACCACCGCGACGCTGGTCCGCAGGGACGCGGCGATCATGACCACGGTGAAGATACCGAACGCGTACAGGAACAGGCCGAGCGCGTGGCCAATCTGGGTCACCGGTACCTCCTTGAGGAAGAAGAGGCCGATGGCGAACAGGGACAGCCAGAACGCGCCGTACCCGGTGAACAGCATGCCGCCGAAGGTGTTGCCCATCCGCAGCTGGATGACCCCGGCGATCAGCTGGGCCAGCCCGCCGAAGGCGAACGCGACGCCGAAGACCACCGGCAGGGTGCCGATGTTGACCAGGTTGGCGTTGATCATGCTGAGCATGAAGGTGGTCGTCGCGAAGCCGGCCAGGGCGAGCGGGGCGGAGTTCCCCCACGCCACCGCGCTGGCTGGTGCGGGACCCCCGGGTGCTGGTGCAGCTGGTGCAGGCTGAGTGCCATGGTCGATGGAAGCCATGTGATTCCCCCACAACTCTCGGGTTGATTGTGGCGAGCATGCGCCCGGCGCGCACCCGGGGCACAGATGCCATAAGTCCCGAAATGACCCTGCCGGAAGTTAGTCCTGCCGCGAGCCCGCGCGGATGCGGAATGGCCGCGAGCCCGGGCACTCTAGAACTAATCTCCTCAATGGCGGTAGCTTTACCCGGGATCTGGTTCCTGACCGGCCACATCGGGTTATCGCACCGGGCGCGCACGCATTTATTGGCCCCCGCCGGGGCTGGATTGGCCAGTGGATCCTGGGGCCGCCCGTCACTGATCAGGCCCGGGGCGGCGGCGCCGGTCTGATGCCCCGGTCGTGAGGTCGGCCGCTCCGGGGGCGTGCACGGTATTCTCAGCACAGGCGGAGGCCGGCAACGCTTGAAGGGCAGTTGGTCCTGTATGGGGGGAAACCTCGTCGCGGCTGCGGGTGCTCCCCCTGCGCCAGATCTCGCGCCGGGCTGGCGCTCGGTCTTCTTCGCGCCGGTCGGCGACGGGCAGCGACGCCGCCGCGGGAGCGACGGGGTGCGGCTGGTTACTGCCGCTCTCGCCCTGGTGTGCTGCGTCCTTGTCATTCACTACGACTCCCGTATCGACCGGGCTGTCACCCAGGTCATCCATCCGCCGCCGCGGAGCATTACCTGGCTGGTGACGGTGGTGTACGCCGCCGGGGGAATCGGCGTCACGATCGCGCTGCTGGCCCTGGCCCTGATCGCGCGGCGCTGGGCAGTCGCACGCGACCTTGCGCTGAGCGCGGTCATGGCCGCGGCGGTGAGCGGGATCCTCACCGTGCTGCTCGGAAGCAATGGCGGGCGCCCGCCGGGAATCCTGATCCACGGCTACTACATGCGTTTCCCCGTTCTGCAGGTCGCCCTGTTCATGGCCGTGGCCACGGCCGCCCTGCCCTACCTGGCCCGGGGCCTGCAGCGCCTCATCGAGCTGTTCATCACCCTGGTCGCGCTGGCCTGCGCGGTCGGAGGTCACGGGCTGCCGCTCAATGTCCTCGGGAGCCTGGCCATCGGCTGGGGTGCGACCGCGGTGGTCAGGCTGGTCTTCGGCTCACCGCTCGGCCTGCCCTCGATTGAGGATGTGCGGGCGCTGCTCAGCGAGTTCGGCATCCACCCGGGGACCGTGCGCCCGTCGGCGCGGCAGATCTGGGGAGTGGCGAAGTTCGAGGGAACCGTCGCGGGCCAGCCACACGCGCCGGATGAGCGCATCGGCGTAGCGGTCTATGGCCGGGATGCGGCCGACGCCAAGCTGCTCACCAAGATCGGCCGGTTCCTGTTCTACCGGGACTCCGGGCCGAGCCTCACCCTCACCCGGCTTCAGCAGGTGGAACACGAGGCCTACCTGACCCTGAGAGCGGGACAGGCCGGGGTCGCCGTGCCTGAGATCCTGGAGGCGGGGACGGCCGGATCATCCGGGGACGCGCTGCTGGTCTGCCGTCTGCCGCCCGGGACGACGATGTCCGATGCGGATCCCGCCAGCATCAGCGACGCCACTCTCGGCAATCTGTACGGTCAGCTGCTGGCCCTGCGGCGGGCCCGGATCGCGCACGGCGCCATGAGCGGCGACACGCTGCTGGTCGACCCGGCCGCGCAGGCAACGGCCGTGGCGGACTTCCGCAACGCCACCTCGAACGCCTCGCCGTACCAGCTCGACCGCGACATGGCCGGCGCCATCGCGGCGACGGCGGTGGCAGTCGGTGCCGAGCAGGCTGCCGCCTGCGCGGCCAGCTGCCTGGATGCGGAGGTGCTGGGCGCCGCGCTCCCGCACCTGCGCCGGGCCGGGCTGGACCCTGTGGTCAGCCGGAGTTTGCGGGGCAGGCGCGGGCTGCTGGAGGACGTCAGGCGGCTCGCCTCCCAGGCCAAGTCGATCGACGTGCCGGCGCTGGCCGAACCCCGCCGGGTGAGCTGGCCAACGCTGATCATGGTGGTCGGCACGCTGATCGGCGGCTGGGCGCTCGTCGGCGTGCTCATCGACGTTTCCCAGTCGTTCGACACCGTGCTCGGTGCCAACTGGCTCTGGGTCATCGTGGCGTTCATCCTGGCCCAGTCGGCCTTCGTGGCCTCGGCCGTCGAGGGAATCGGCAGCGTAGCCGGGGTGCTGCCCTTCGGCCGGGTGGTGGCGGTGGAGGTGGCGAACTCGTTCAGCGCGCTGGCGGGCGGGACAGCGGCCGTCTTCGCTACCCGGGTGCGTTTCTTCCAGCAGCAGGGCTACGACGCGTCGGTGGCGCTGAGCTCCGGCGCCATCATGACCACCTCCAGCTGGATCGCCACCCTGGTGCTTTTCCTCGTCTCGCTGCCGTTCGCCTGGGGGTCCATCCACCTCGAGGCCACGCCCCAGTCGGGCGGGAATTCCAAGCTGGTGTGGATCATCCTGGCCGTCGTGGTCGTGGTCGCCGTGCTGGCGGGACTGGCTCTGGCCGTCCCCAGGCTCCGCCGGCTGGCTGCGGCCAAGCTGCGCCCCAAGGTGCGCGACATCTGGGGCAATCTCAAGCAGGTTGCCAGCTCCCCGCGCAAACTGGTGCTGCTGGTGGGGGGCTCCTTCGCCCAGGAACTGGTGGTGGCCATGGCCCTGTCGGTTTCGCTGCGGGCCTTCGATGACCATCTCCGGCTGCCCACCCTGATCGTCGTCATCTTCCTGGCCGGGATCATCGGGGGCATCTCGCCCTCACCCGGCGGCATGGGCGTCGTGGAAGCAGGCATGATCCTGGGCCTCACCGCGGCTGGTGTCGCGGAAGCCGACGCGACCGCCGCGGTCTTCATCCAGCGGCTGTTCACCTCGTACCTGCCGCCCATCTGGGGCTGGGCCACCCTCGTGTGGATGCGGAAGAGGGAGTACCTCTGAACGCACGTCCCTGTGCCCGGTGTCCCCGCTCTCCAGGCTCGCAGTGTTCATGCGGGTCTGGATCGACCCCGCCGACCTGAGCCGCCACTACGTGCCCGAGCCCGGGGGCTGAGCCGCCCAGGCCGCAACAGGGCCCGGCCAGGCCGCGGGGCGGCCGCCCGGCGCCGCAACGGGCCCGGCCCGCCTAACGCCGGATCCGGGCGAGGACCAGGGTCATGTCATCCTCCCCGCGCTGGCGCAGCGCCTGGATGACAGCCTCGCAGGCGCTGTCCAGCGACCGGGAATGACCGGTCCGGCCCAGCGCCGAGCCGAGCGCGTCGCGCAGCGCCGCGATGCCGTCTTCCAGCGGCCGGGTGCGGCTTTCGGCCAGCCCGTCGGTGTACAGCGCGAGGGTGGCCCCGGGTGGCAGGCTGACCTGGGCGGCGTCGAATCTTCCGCTGCTCAGGCCCAGGGGGAGCCCGGCCGGCACCGCGAGCACCTCGGTGGTGCCGTCCGCCAGGGCCAGCACCGGCGGCGGATGCCCGGCGGCGGCGATCACGCAGGTACTCGCGGCGGTGTCGATCATGGCGCACATGCAGGTGGCGTAGGGCGAGGCAGGCATGCCGGTGGCCATCGCGTCCAGCCGGGCCAGCAGCTCGGCGGGCGGCAGCTCCAGGCCGGCCAGCAGGTGCGTGGCCGTGCGCAGCTGCACCATGACGGCCGCCGCCTCGGGCCCATGCCCCATGGCGTCCCCCACCACGAGGGTTACCCGGCCCCCGGGCAGCGCGACGATGTCGTGCCAGTCGCCGCCGACCATGCTGGCGCCCACGGGCAGGTACCGCTGGGCGATCTCCATGCCCGGCGGGACCTGCGGCTCGCCGGGCAGCAGGCCGCGCTGCAGCGCGAACGCGGTCCGCCGCTCCCGGTGATAGAGGCGGGCGTTGTCGATGCACACCGCCGCCCGGGAGGCCAGCTCGCCCGCCGCGGCGATGTCCGCGGGCCCGAAGTCCGGGCTTTGCGGCGCCCGCCCGAACGTCGCGCACCCCAGCACCACCCCTCGCGCCACCAGGGGCACGGACAGGAACGAGGCGTAGCTCGACGCGAGGTCCCGGCCGCCCGGACGGCGCGCGATCCGCTCGGCACTCTCGTCGTCGAGACGGTCGAACAGGACCGGGCTCCGCGTCTGCATGGCGCGGGCGCTGGGCGTATCGTCGCCGAAGACCAGCACCTCACCGGGGCGCAGCAGGCTGTCGGTGACCGCGGTGGTCTGCCCGGCCAGCCGGGCCACCAGCCGCCGCATCACGGCGCCGTGACCAGCCTGCGCCGAGACCGGCTCGTCGGCGGCGAGCAGCCGTTCGTACACGAAAATCGCGGTCACGTCGGCGAACGCGGGGACAGCGACGTCGGCGACCTCGCGCGCCGTGCGGGACAGGTCGAGCGTGCTGCCGATCCGGTCGGCCGCCTCACGCAGCCAGCCAGGGCCGATGCTCGGCGAGACATGCTGCCCGATGACCAGCACCCCGGCGCCCGGCCCGCCCAGCGGCTCCCACCGGATAGCGACCGGGCCGCCGCCGCCCGCGAAGGCCATGCTGACGGTCGCGCTCCAGACCCGTCCCGCCGTGACCTCGGCCAGCGCCTCACCGGCCAGCTCGCGCTGGCCCGGGCCGGTCATCAGGACGTCACACACGTCGTGCCCGGTGACCGCCGCCGCCGGATGCCCGAAGAACCGCTCGGCGGACACCGGCCACGAGCTGACCCGGCCCTGGGCGTCCAGGGTGAACGCGGCCAGGCCGGCCAGGTCCGGCCCGCGCCGCCGTGGCAGCCCCGCCCCGTGATGCCCCTCCATCTGTAACCCCACCGGTATCTGCACCAGTCCTCGCGGGCCAGCACCCCCCGTTGCAGCCGCCCGCCCGGCAATGGCCGCGAGCCATTACGCACGAGAGGCCACGCGGTACCGGCCGTTATGGCCCGTACCCTGCGATATCGTACAAAAAAATTAATGTATCCCAATAGCGGCGGCAAAACCTGCCGACGCACCAGACCAGCCGCTACGGTCTTCCTAGCCGGGGCGCGAAAGGCGCCGGCGGGCGCCCGGGGCGCGAAAAGGCGCCGCCGGGCCCGGGAGCGCGGGCGGGGAGAAGAGGGAGACGGGATGGCCGGCGAGGCGGACCGGGTGCCCCCGGGCGTGGACGTCAAGCGGGCGAACGTGGCCCGGGTCTACGACTACTGGCTGGGTGGCAGCCACAACTTCCTGGCCGATCAGGATCTCGCCCGGGCGATCACCGCGGTCGAGCCCAACTCCCGGGCGGGCGCCCTGGCCAACCGGGCGTTCCTCGGCCGGGCGGTACGGTTCCTGGCCTCCGCCGGGATCGGCCAGTTCCTGGACATCGGCTCCGGCATCCCCACCCAGGGGAACGTGCACGAGGTGGCCCAGCAGGCCAGCCCGGGTGCGCGGGTGGTCTACGCCGACGTGGACCCGGTCGCGATCGCGCACAGCAAGGCCATTCTCGCGGGCAACGACAACGCCGCGATCATCGATGCCGACCTGCACGATCCGGGCAGTGTGCTCGGCGACCCGGCCGTCCGGCGGCTGATCGACTTCGGCCAGCCGGCCGGGCTGCTCCTCGTCATGGTCCTGCATTTCATCGACGACGCCGCGGACCCCTGGCGGATCGTGGCCACGCTGCGCGACGCGCTCCCGTCCGGCAGCTACCTCGTGCTGGCCCACGCCACCAACGAGAGCAGGCCCGCCGTGGCGCAGGCCGCCGAGACGGTGTACAACCGCAGCGTGTCCACGGGCATCCACATGCGATCACGGGCGGAGATCCTGCGCTTCTTCGACGGCTTCGACCTGGTGGAACCCGGCCTGGTCTACATCCCGCAGTGGCGGCCGGACTCCCCCGCCGACGTCCCCGCCGACCCCGGCAAGTTCTGGGGCCTGGTGGGCGTGGCGCGCAAACCCTGATCCCGGGCAGGCCGTCCGTGGCCGCGGCCGGGCCGGACGCTAGTTTCCGGAGCGTCCCGTCTCCCCGAAGACCCGGGTGGCGTAGGCGGCAGCCTGGGTGCGCCGCTCCAGGCCCAGCTTGGCGAACAGCGCCGACGCATAATTCTTGATCGTCTTCTCCGCCAGGAACATCCGCTCGCCGATCTGGCGGTTGGTGAGCCCCTCACCGATCAGCACCAGGACCTTGCGTTCCTGGTCGGTGAGCCCGTCCAGCGGATCCGGATGCCGCGTCTGGTCGCGCATGCGGGCCATCACCTGGCCCGCGGCCACCGGGTCCAGGATCGACTCACCGGACGCCACCGCGCGCACCGCGCTGACCAGGTCGGCGCCGCGGATCTGCTTCAGGACGTACCCGGCCGCGCCGGCCATGATCGCGTCGAACAGCGCGTCGCCGTCTTCGTGGGACGTCAGCATCAGGCACGCCACGTGGGGCATCCGGGACCGGATCTCCCGGCACACCGTTACCCCGTCGCCGTCCGGCAGGCGCACGTCGAGAACGGCCACGTCGGGACGCAGCGCGGGGATGCGGGCCAGCGCGGACGCCGCCGTCCCCGCCTCACCGACGACGGAGATGCCCGGGTCGGCCTCCAGCAGTTCCCGGACCCCCCGCCGGACCACCTCGTGATCATCGAGCAGGAACACGCCGATCTGCCCGTCATCAGGCCGTCGCTCGTCCATCTCCATGGTCCCTATCCTGCGATCTCATGTCATGGTCCAGCCGGGCTCATACCGTCTTCCGGCGCTCACGTGCCGAGGCTCCGCCGGGCCATGGCACAACCCTAGCCCGCCGCCGCGCTACCCGGTGACGCGCCCGCACTGGCAGGCGGCGACGTGGGGAACTGGCGCCATATCCGCACGCCCGTCAATAAAGCCCGGTCACAATTTTCCCTAACGGTCTGTTCATGGCCAGGGCGTCGCCAGCTTCCTGACTCAGGCGGCGGACGGCATGGACGAAGTTGCGGATGATGTCGTTGCCGTAGGCCGTGAGGATCGATTCCGGGTGGAATTGCAGGCCTTCGGCCCGGTGCCGTGCGTGGCGCAGGGCCATCGGGACCCCGCCCGGGCCCCGTGCGGTGATCAGCAGGTCGGGGGGCAGGGAGTCCTCCTCGACGATCAGGGAGTGGTAGCGCGCGGCCCGGAAGGCGCGGGGCAGGCCGGCCAGGACGCCGCCCCCGCCGTGGGTGATCAGTGACGCCTGGCCGTGGACGGGCTCGGGGGCGGTGGTGATCCGGGCGCCGTGGGCCGCGGCGATGGCCTGGTGCCCGAGGCAGATGCCAAGGAGGGGCGTCGCGGCCGCACAGGCCCGGACGGTGTCGACGCTGATCCCGGCGTCGCCGGGGGTGCCGGGGCCAGGTGAGATGACGATGCCGCCGGGGCCGGAGTCGGCGATGTCGCGCGCGGAGACCTCGTCGTTGCGGACGACCTCCACCTGGCATCCGTTGCTGAGCAGCAGATGGGCCAGGTTGTAGGTGAACGAGTCGTAGTTGTCGACGACGACGATCGCGGGGCGGCCGCCGCCCGCCCGGCTGGCGGGGCCGCCGGGCCCGCCAGGGGCGCGTCGAGCACGTCGCCCAGCGGGCCGGGCGGGCTGCAGACGCGCACCGGGTCGGAGGCCACGATGTCGCTGCCCCCGGCCCAGGCGCCCAGGAGGGCCACCGGGTGCGGGTCGGCCCGGACCAGCCGCAGGACGTCGGCCGCGCTGAGCTGCCAGTCAAGGGCCCGCCGCACCAACTGGAAGCGCATGCTCCGCCCCTCCTTCGGGCCGCGCCCACGCGCGCCGCATCCAGGCCCGCGGCCACGTCCTGCCCCCGGACACAGTAGGCCGCGGGGTCAGGCGAAGACGAAGCCGACCCCCTGGCCGCCCGGGCGGCGCGGGCCGCCTCGAGATTCCGGCGTCCTGGCCTCAGGCGTTCTGGCGTACGGCACCCGCGCGTGCTGGTCGGGGGGCGCGGGCTGCACGGTGGGCCCGGGGGAGCCGGGTTCGGCGTCGGGGGCCGTGCCGGGCCCCGGGTGCTCGCCCCACACGACGGTGACGGCGGCTCCCGGCTCGGCGTACCGCCTGTCGATGAGCGTCAGCGAGAGGACCGTTCCGGCCGGATCGATGAGTTGCCGCCACGTGAGCATCATGGGTCACATTGATCATGGGCCCCGGGCTCAGCCTGCTGCCCTGGCCGCCGAGGTGCTCGACCCGCCGACCTCCCGCACGCGCCCGGGCACATCGTCGTCCGCGACTCAGCCTGACCGGCACGCCGAAAAGCGGATATCGGCATGCTTGCCAGGGCACCGCGTTAATCTCTGGAAAGCATCGGGATTGCCCGCGACATTCGATATCTCCAGGCCGCGGGAGACGCGGGAAATAATTGGCGCCGCGTTATTCTCTGAGCTGAGGCATCAGCAGGAATGCCCCGCGGAATTACTTCCCGCTGGTTATCCGCGGCTAATCAGCTCAATGCGCTTGCGCGGGTTGAGTTCAGCGGGACAGAAAGGACCTGACAGGTGAGCGTAACCGCCAGCACCAGTGGCCGGCCGGGGCCGGCGGGCCGGGCCGGCAGATCCGGCGCAGGATGCCAGGCCGCTCCCGGGCCTGGCTGGCCGTCGCCGCGGCCGGGGCCATGGCCGCGGCGGCCGCCCTGACGGCAGGCGCGCCGGCGGCCGCGCTGGCGGCAGGCGCGCCGGCCGCCGCCACGAGCAGCGCCGCCACGAGCAGCGCCGCCACGAGCAGCGCCGGCCTGGGCAGCCCGCAGGCCCTCCAGGCCGCTGCCTCTGCGTACTCCCTGCGCCTGCGGGCCATGCCGCGCGGGACGGTCACCTTCGGCAGGCACGCCGGCCGGCTCACGGTGCACGCCGTCATGACCGGGCTCACGCCCGGCTCGCAGCACGGCGTGCACCTGCTGCTCCCCGGCGCCCATGCCGGGGTGGTCCGGTTCAGCCCGCTGCCGGCCAGCGCCGCCGGCCGGGCCCGCGCCACCCTGCACAGCCACTTCAGGGGCCCGCTGCCCAGCGGGAGCCGCCTGGTGATCCGCATGGGGACCGGGGATGGCCGCGTCGCGCGGAAGGCCATCGCGCGGACCAGGCTGCTGCGGCGAGGCGGCCCCGGGCCGCGCCGGCTCATCGCGGTCGAAATCGGCCGGGGCGGTGCCAACTGGGGCACGCCGCGGGGACGGGCCACCATTTCCTATGACGCCCAGCGCCGCACGCTGACCGTCACCGTCCAGGCCAGCGGGCTGACCCCCGGGCCGCACGCCGCGCACATCCACCTGGGCAGCTGCCAGAGCCAGGGGCCGGTCAAGTACATGCTGGCCGACCTGGTGGCCAACCGCCACGGCCGGATCGCCCACGCGGTCCGGGTCTTCACCCACGTGACCGCGCCGATACCGGCGCACGGCTGGTACCTCAATATTCACCAGGGCAACAGCGGCGACATCCTCCGCAACGGCCAGCCGACCATCCTCTTCCGCCCGCTGCTGTGCGCGAACATCCGCGGATCGGGTTCCATCTCCTCGATTCTCCGTGCCGGTGACATCGTCACCGGCGTCCGTGGCGCGGGGAACGGGCACGACGTGGTGCTGACGGGTTCGGCCGCGGCCGGAAATGGGGCGCAGGCGGAGCCGTTCCTGTACCGGGGCTCGCTGGCGAAGGCCCCGGGAGCGGCGGTGTCGGTGCGGAAGCCGCCCTTCCGCGGGGTGACGTCGGCGACGTTCTACGGTCCTGACACGCACCGTTTCAACCCGGGGCGCATCCCGGCCGGCCAGGTTCGCGCCGTGGGCAGCTACAAGTCGTCGGCGGCGCCCGCCGGGGTCATCAACCAGGGCATGATCTACGTCGGGCCGGTGAGCGGGCACGGTGGATCATGGAGATCCATCGACGTGCCCGCCCACGGCGGCCATACGACCGGGCACGTGCGGGCCTGCCCCAGGCGCCGGCCCCACTGTTTCGTGATGGACACGATCGCGCACAGCACCATGGGGAACCTGGTCGTGGGCAACTACGACCTCAAGCCCACCGCCGGTGTCGGCGTGGTCTCGGGCAATGCCTTCATCTACAACCTGGCCACCCGTCGGTGGACCCTGCTCCGCCTGGGCGGCAGCCTGTCCAGCCAGACCTCGGTCTACGGGATCTGGCAGGACGGCGGTCCGGGCAGCCCGCACTACACGCTGGCCGGCGGCTCGGCCGCCAGCGGGCACAAGCGGGCGTTCCTCATGGACTACAACGAGAGGACCGGGCGCTTCGGCGTGCCGAGGTACTACAGCTTCGGCAACCGGCCGGGGGCGGACACGCACTTCGAGGGCATCACCGCGGTTCCGGGTGGCTTCAACCTCGTGGGCCTGAGCACCGCCCCGGCCGTGGCGATGGCCTTCGTTCCCGTCCGCCGCAACGGAGCCCTGGGCCGCGCCACCTGGCACACCGTCAACGTCCCGGGCAGCGCGCTCTGCTCGGGCGGCTGCAGCGTGGTGACCGGGAATACCGTGATCCGCGACCACGTGATGGGGATCTACCTGCGCGCCAGTTCCGCCACCATCCGGTCCTACCGGGCGACCATCGTCACGCGCTAACTCCCGGCTGATATGCGGATCCCGCGGGGAATCTCAGCAGATTCCCCGCGGGATCCGGCCTGTTCCTGGGGGCCAGCAGCCTGGATTGGTCAGTGGCACAGCCCGGCGGGCCGGGACCTCCCGCAGTGGTTCGCCACGAAGTGGACGCCGACCCCGGTGCCGTCCCAGATCAGGCCGGCCTGCCGGTTGTGGAAGGCGTGGTTGGCGGCGATCGTGTCGTGGTTGGGATTGCTCCCGTGGGTCAGTTTGCGGGCGCTCAGCACCACGATCCCGCCGGAGTTGAACTGCCGGCCCACGTTGCCGGACACGGCGTTGCGGGCGACCAGGGTGTGCGTCGCGCCCAGCAGAAGGATGCCGCCGCCCTTGAGGTTGACGGGCGTGTCCCTGGTCTTCGGGCAGAACTTATTGTTGCCGGCCGCGACGTTCCTCAGGATCGCCGCGTTGCCCGCGCCGCCCTTCTGGCCGTCGTCGAGCACCAGGATGCCCTCACAGTTCCGGATGGCCACGTTGTGGAACACGGTGACCCCCCGGGCGTGCCGGACAAAGATCCCGAACTGGTTGCCGATGGCGACGTTGTCACGCACCACCGTGTCCGCGTGCGGTGAGTCTCCCACGTAGAAGCCGGCCTCATGGTTGCCGACCGCGGTATCGCCGGCGAACAGGGTCCGCGTGGAGACGAAGCGCGAGATGCCGTAGTCACCGTCATTGACGGCCGACACCCCGGTCACCGTCAGGCGGTTCGTGCCGTAGCCGAACACGCCGTTGGCGGGAAAGCCGGTGACGTACATCCCGGTGATCGTGTCGTTCCTGACCCGCTTCAGCACGGCGCCGTTCTTCGGGTTGACCTTTTTGGCCAGGATGCACACGCCGGTCACGCCGAACGCGCTGGTGCACAGGGTGTGCGGTTTCCTGGCCGGCGGCTTCAGTACCGTGCCTCGGCGGGAGTTACCCGAGCCCCGCAGGGTGATCCCGTCGGTGCGGATCTGCACGCTCTGGTGATAGACGCCCCGCCTGAGCAGAACCGTGTCACCCGGGTGCGCGTGGTTGACCGCGGCCTGGATGGACTGGCCGGGCGACACGACGATGATGGCCGCCGGCCTGCCCTGGTGTGTGGTGGCCGCGGAAGCCGGCCCGGCTGCCGCGAATGCCGTCGTGAGTGAAATTCCGAGTGTCGTCGCGCACGCAGCGAATCTGCGCATCAAATGCCCCCTAGCATGATATACACACTGGCCCCCCCGGACCGGCGCATTACCTTTGCGAGGCTAATTTAGGCGGGCGGGCTTTGGCAACCTTCCCGGTAGCCCCGCAGGACCATGCCGCCTATTTCAGCCTTTGCTGGCATTCTCGCGCTGGTGACCGCTGAATTCTGCTGCACCGGGACCACGCCCGCCTGGTTCAGGGGCGCAGCAGCTCCGTGCGGTACTGCGGGGCCAGCGCCTGGGATCTGGCGATGAACGCCGCCTGCGCCGCCTCGTCCAGCGCGGCAGGCGGCTCGGTCCGCGTGGCCACCGGCTCACCGACTTCGAGAAAGAACTCCTCCTGCCCGGAGGGCGAGCACAGGCACAGGAGCCGCGCGGGCTGGCCGGAGGCATTGGTGAAGGCATGCGGAGCGTTGGCCGGCACGTTCACGGTCTCACCGGCCCGGGCGACCATGTGCTCGCCGCGGAAGGTGAGCTCGACCTCGCCCTCCAGGACGGTGAACATCTCCTCGAAGTCGTGACGGTGCGGGGGTGGGCCGCCGCCCGGAGGGACGTGCATGTCGATGAGGGTGTACCGGCCGGCCGTGTCCTCGCCGGTGAGGAGGATGGTGTAGGTGTCACCTACCAGCCCCACATGCGCAAGCGCCTGGTCCCTGTCCGGCCGGGCGACCGCGAGCTGGCGCCGCGGGTCGTCGGGCGGGATCACCGGGTGCCGGGCCGGGTCCGGGCTCTGGCTCATGAGGCTGCTCCTTGGTCCTGCGTGTCCTTGGTCCTGCGTGGCTTCGGCTGCCGGGCGGATGCTCACGTGACGAGCCGGATGTTGAAGGCCGGCGTCCTCGCCGGACACGAAGACACTGGCCGCCGGAGAGCGGAGGGCTGGCCCCATGCCCGGGATGCCGGGCCCCGCGGTGACCCGGGAGGACGTCGAGACGGCCTTCGCGCTCCGCGCCTCGCCGCCATCCCCCGGACACGGAACCCGCTCCCGTCACCGATAATCCTTAGTGGCCGGGTTGCAGTTGCACTAGCTGTCACCCATCCGTCACGCTCGGCAAACTGCGGAGAAAGCAGCGTTCACATGGTCTCCCTTGACGTCACCAAGCCGAACATCGCCCGTATGTATGACTACTGGCTCGGTGGCAAGGACAACTTCGAGGCCGACCGGGAAGCAGCCGAGGCCATCCGGCAACGGCGTCCCAACGTCGCGGACCAGGCGCTGGACAACAAGAAGTTCCAGACCCGGGCCATCAGCTACGTCGCCGGGCAGGGCGTACGGCAGTTCCTGGACATCGGCTCGGGACTGCCCACGTCCCCGGTCCGGGCGGAAGGCGCGGCGCCATTGTGGCTCGCCACGCACGAAGCGGCCCGGGCCGTCGCCGCGGACGCGATGGTCGGCTACGTGGACTGCGACCCGGTGGCGGTGACCCATTCACAGGCGCTGCTGGCCAAAGGCGGCCCTGAGATCGTGGCGGTCGGCGGGGACATGTGCGACCCGGAGGCGATCCTCGCCCACGGCGGCATCCGCCGGGCCGGGTTCAGCCTGGACGCCCCTGCCTGCGTCATCCTGTGCTGCGTGCTGCACTTCCTGGACACCAGGGCCGCGAAAGGCGTGATGAGTACCTTCGCCCGGGCACTGGCCCCCGGCTCGTACATGATCATCTCCCTGGGATTCGGCAAGGGCGACGCCGGCCAGGAGTTCGCCAGCACCTACAACGCCCAGGATGGCCCGCGGATCTACGCGCACTCCTGGGAGGACATCTCGGCCCTGTTCGACGGCCTGGCCCTGGAACCCCCGGGCATCGTGGACTGCGCGACCTGGCGCGCCGAGCCCGCGCCTGCCGCCCGGGTGGACCAGGACTCGATGATCCTCGGCGCCGTCGCCCGCCGTCCCTGAACAGCCCGGCCGTCCCGAACGCCCCGCTGTCCCCGGACGGCCCTGGCACTCGCCCGCACCGGTGGCGAGCTACCTCGTGGAGGACAGCGTCGGCCGGTTCGACCTGACCGAACGGACCGTTAGCGGAATGCCGTTCTATCAGGCCCAGGCGAGCTCGCTCAGCGCGGCACGGAAGGCGAAGAACCGCGCGATCATGGACAAGCAGCCGGACATCACCCGGTTCGAGAGCATGTTCAGCGGGCCGTTCCCGTTCACCTCGGACGGGGTGGCCGTCGGCCGGCCCTCCGCCTCGTTCGAGGAGGAGATGCAGACCATGATCACCTTCGCGGGCGGGCAGATCGACACCGACACGCTCTACCACGAGAACATGCACCAGTGGTGGGGGGACCACGTCACCGAGTCCGGCTACCGGATGACGTTCTACAAGGAGGGCCTGGCCACCCTGGCCGAGTTCCTGTTCGCGGCGCGGAAGGCGCAGGGCAAGGCGGGCGGGCCGGGCACCGCGGCCGGCCGCCGGGCCTTCCAGGCCAGCCTGGACGCCACGTTCGCCAGCATCTACGCGAGCAAGGACGGCTTCTGGACCGTGGCGCCATCCAACCCGACGGCGTGGGGGCTGTTCAGCGGCTCCTCCACCTATTACCGGCCGGGCATCGCGTACATCGCGCTGCGGCAGATCCTGGGCCACGCGAACTTCACCCGGGCCCTGGAGCAGATCCAGCGCGAGTACGGCGGGGCGTCGATCACCGAGCCGCAACTGGAGGCGGCGTTCGGCCGGTGGCTGCCTGCCCGGGGCACCGCGTGCCGGCAGCGGCTCGGCCAGTTCTTCACCGCGTGGTTCGACACCGCCTACCCGCGCGGCGGCGGGGCGCACCGGCCGCAGATCACCGGCCCCGGCCTGGCCGGACCCGGGTTCTACGGCGGCGGCTGCACCAAGTAGCGGTCCCGTCCCGCAGTCCCCCACCCGGCCGCGGCGTACTTCCGGCCGCGATCACGCACGCCGCGCCAGCGGGTCTGAGCACCTCCGTGGTGACCTCTTGACCGCCTTTTTCGCCGGGCATCCCCGGCCCGTCCCCCATGACAGCATGGGGGACGGGCCCCGCTGACCCGCGGCGGGCGCGGACGGAGGTTCGGGTGCCAGCGGACTACGCGAAGATCCGCGACGAGAATGTCGCCCGCTACGGCTGGGACACCGCCGTCCTCGATCTGCTCGGGCACCTGTACAGCGAGCGCACCCACTTCATCTTCGAGCTGATCCAGAACGCCGAGGACGCGGGCGCGACCGCGCTGGCCTTCGAGCTGTTCGCGGACCGGCTGGAGGTCCGGCACGACGGCCGGCCGTTCACCGAGGCCGACGTGCGCGGCGTGTGCGGGGTCGCGCAAAGCGGCAAGTCCGGGGACCTCACGAAGATCGGGCAGTTCGGCATCGGCTTCAAGTCGGTGTACGCGTACACCAGGACCCCGCAGGTGCACAGCGGCGCCGAGGACTTCCGGATCGACCACTACGTCCGGCCCGCCGCCGTGGATCCGGCAGATCCCGGGTCTGCGGGGACCACCACCTCCCCGCAGACCCTGTTCGTGTTCCCGTTCGACCTCGAAACGGTGGCGGCGGGCACCGCGGTGGCGGAGATCTCCGCCGCCCTCAGCCGGATCGAGCGTGCCACCCTGCTGTTCCTGCGGAACATCACCCGGCTGCGGGCCCACGGGGCCGGCGTCACTGACACGGTCATCGAGCGCCGGACGCAGCCGCGCACGCCGGCATCTCCGGCAGGCCGGCACATCACGCTCACCCGGGACACCCGGGGCATCCGGCGCGCCGAGGGCTGGTTCGTCTGGGACCGCCCGCTCGATGATCTCGGCCACGCCGGCCAGCGGGTCGAGCTCGCGTTCCGCGCCGACACCACGCACCGCGAACCCCGGCTTACCGCCCGGGAAGGCTCCCCGCTGGTGGTGTTCTTCCCGACCCAGAAGGAGACCTTCCTCGGCTTCCTGATCCAGGGCCCGTACCGGACCACGCCCGCCCGGGACAACGTCCCCGGCGACGACCCGCAGAACCAGGCCCTGGTGGGCGAGACAGCCGCGCTGATCGTGGACGTGCTGCGGGAACTGCGTGCCAGCGGGCTGCTCACGGTCGAGGTGCTGGCGGCGCTGCCCCTCGACGCGGCGCGCTTCCCGCCAGGCTCGATGCTGCGGCCGCTGTTCGACGCGGTGCGCGCGGCGCTCACCGGGGAGGACCTCATCCCGGCCGCGGGCGGCGGCTACGCAGCGGCGCGGCAGCTGAAGCTGGCCAGCACGGACGCGGTACGCGAACTCCTGGACCCCGGCCAGCTCACCGCGCTGTTCGAGACGGGCCTCCCGCTCGCCTTCGCCCAGCTTTCCCGCAACGAAGACCAGTTCCCCGTGCTGCGTCACTACCTGCGCGAGGAGATCGGCGTCGGTGAGATCACCCCCGGGGATGTGCTGTCCGCCGTCACGCGCGGATTCCTCGAGGCCCAGCCCGACGACTGGATCACGCGCTTCTACGGGTTCCTGCACGCCGATCCCGCGCTGTGGCGCGAGCCGCGGATCCCGGGCGACCCGCCCGGGCCGGCGCGCACCCGGCCTATCATCAGGCTGGAGGACGGCCGCCAGGCCGAGCCCTTCGACGCCGCCGGCCGGCCCGCGGCCTACCTGCCCGCGGACTACGAGCCGGGGCCGGCCGGGACGGGTTTCCCCACGGTGCGGCGGGCGGTCGCGGGCGACCCGGCGGCCCGGGCGTTCCTGGAGGCGCTGAGGTTCACCGAGCCGGACATCGTGGCCGAGGTCCTGGAGGTCATCCTGCCCCGGTACGCGCGGCTGGCGGAGCGCGGCGCACCGGCGGCCGACCCGGGCACCACCGCGGACGGCCCGGCCGTTGTGGCCGCCCTGGACCGGGCCCAGCACGCCGCGGACCTGGACTGCATCATGCGGGCGATGGACGAGGCGGACGCGGGGCGCCGCGCCGAGCTGCTGGAGCAGCTGCGCCAGACCGCGTTCCTCATCGGGGAGAACGCCGCGTCCGGCAGCCTGCGGCTGATGCCGCCGGGCGCGCTGTATCAGCGGACCCGGGACCTGGAGATCTACCTGGACGGGAACCCGGATGCCTGGTTCGCCGCCGACACCTACGGGCCGTGGCTGGTCCAGCTCCGCGCCATGGGGGTCCGCGACGAGGTGGACGTGCAGGCCCGCGCACCGGGCCCGCTCGGGCACGTTCTCCTGGTCGCCGGGTTCGCCCGGCATGAGCGCGGCCTGGACGGCTTCGACCCGGAGGCGCGGATCGACGGGCTGGGGTTCGCGCTGGCGCACCCTGGCCACGCCCGCGCCGAGTTCGTATGGAACGTCCTGCTGGCGCCGCACCGGCGGCTCATCGGCGGGGTGGTCGAGAAGTCCGTGCGTGAGCAGTTCGCCGACTCCACCCGGGAGACGGTAAGGTCGGCGGCCGGCCAGGCCGCGGTGAGCGAAGCCTGGCTGCCCGGACCGGACGGCTTGTTCCACCGCCCCGCGGACCTGTCACTCGACGACCTGCCGCCCACATTCGCCCGGGACGAGGGACTGGCCCAGGCGCTGGGCATGAGCCAGCCGGTGGTGTCGCAGGCTGCCCGGCGGCTCGGGATCCCGCCGGAGGTGCTGTGGGGCCTCAGCGCGCACCCGGACCTGCTCGCGATGATCGAGCGGGAACTCAAGCTGCGCGCCGCCGGGCGCAGTCCGCTGGGACCGTCCGAGGCGTGACGGGGGGCTGCAGCCGCGAGCTCAGCGCAGTACCTCGACCAGCAGCACCCAGGCGTTGACGGCCGCGATGACGATGGCCAGCACGAAGGCGGCGGGCAGCCAGTACAAGCCGCCGCCGTGGCCGGTGGCGAGCGTGACCCCGGCCAGCAGCAGGGTGACGGCCAGCCCGGCCGCGGTGATCAGCCGCAGCAGCAGCGGGGCGTCCAGCCCGGTCCTGCTCCGGCTGGCCGCCAGCGCCCGGACCGGCAAGGTGGCGCTGGCGAGGCCGGCCACCAGGATGAACGCGGCCAGCGCGCCGCGCGGGATCGCCGGGACCAGCCCGATCAGGCTGACGACCAGGACGATCAGCAGCGCGGCGAGCGCCTCGAAGGCTCGGCCGGTCAGGAAGTTCTGGCCCTCCCGCTGGCCGGCGGCCAGCACGGTCCTGATGTTGACGCAGAGCCCGACGAAGATCAGGCCGCTGAGCGCGGCGGTGGCCACGGCCGCCGCCAGGAAGAGAGCGCTCCACACCTGGGCGATGTACGCGGCGGTCATCTCCGGCCTCCCTGCCCGTTGACAGTGCCCTCGCCGGGAGTTTAACGTCGCTCCCCGTCCCCACCGAGAGGTCACCTCGCATGCCAGCCACAGCCGAGAGATTCCTGGTCACCGGCGCCGCAGGATGCATCGGCGCGTGGGCGGTCCGGCTGCTGCTCGACGAGGGCGTCCCGGTAGTGGCGACGGACCTGAGCCCGGACCTGCGCCGCTTCGACCTCCTCTCGCGGGGCCGGGGCGGGCGGCCCGAATTCGCCCAGCTTGACGTGACCAGCGCCCGGGATGTCGCGGACGTGGTGGCGGGCCACGAGATCACGCATGTCGTGCACCTGGCTGGCCTGCAGCTGCCGTTCTGCGCCGCGGATCCCCCGCTCGGGGCCATGGTCAACGTGGTCGGCACGGTTAACGTGTTCGAGGCCATCCGGGCCGCGGGCGGCCGTATCGGGCTGGCCCTGGCGAGTTCCGCGGCGGTGTTCGGGCCGCCGGCCGGCCACGCCGCCGGGGTCGTCGCGGACAACTCCCCGCTGTTGCCGGACTCCTTCTACGGCGTGTACAAGGCGGCCAACGAGGGCACCGCGAAGGTCTACGCGACCGGGCACGGGATCGGCTCGGTCGCCCTGCGGCCGTTCATCGTCTACGGCCTCGGCCGTGACCAGGGCATGACCTCCGACCCGACCAAGGCCATGCTCGCCGCGGCGGCGGGCGTGCCGTTCCGGATCAAGTTCAGCGGCAGCATGCTGCTCACCTACGCGCCGGACTGTGCCCGGGCGTTCATCGCGTCGGCCCGCGCGGCCGCGGGGTCGGGCGAGGCGATCAGCCTGAACGTGCCGGGGCAGCGGATCGGCGTGCCCGCGCTGCCTGGCCTCATCGAGGACATCCTGCCGGGCTCCGGGGGGCTGATCACCTGGGAGGACAACCCTCTCCCCGTGCCGTCGCTGCTCGCTGGCCCGGCACTGCGTGACGCGGTCGGCGAGGTCCCGGGCACCGCGCTCGCCGACGGGGTGCGCGAGACGATCAAGGGCTTCCAAGACGCGCTGGCCGCCGGCATCATCGCCGCCCCCGTGTGACCCCCGCGTTCCGGGCCGCCCCGCGCAGCCGTGCCCGCCACCCCCGTGCGGCCCCCGCGTTCCGGGCCCGCCCCGCACAGCCGTGCCCGCCACCCCCGTGCGGCCCCCGCGTTCCGGGCCCGCCCCCGCACAGCCGTGCCCGCCGCCCCCGTGCGGCCACCGCGTTCCGGGCCCGCCCCGCGCAGCCGTGCCCGCCGCCCCCCGTGCGGCCCCGTGTTCCGTGGCCCCCGGGCGCAGCCGTGGCCGCCGCCTCACGTGGCCGCCCCGCCTGACCTGGCCCGGCGCACGTTGCTATCGTGATATTTCATTTTCAACGAAATGCCTGTTCTGGCTGCCCGCGCCCGGCGGCCGGCGAGCAAGGGAGAGCCCCAGGTGAAACTCGCGGCCCTGTACCGTCCAGACGCCGCCGTTCCTTCCCTCCACGTGGCGGCGGGGAGCGGGTTCGCCGCAGTTGACGAGCTCGCGGCGGCGGCGGGCGCCCCTGACCTTGGCGGGCTGCATGACGTCGCCGGGCTCTTCGCCCGGGGCCCGGCGGCTGTCGGCCGGCTCCGCGAGCTGGCGTCCGGCGCCCAGGCCAGCGTCGACCCCGCCAGCGTCCGCTTCGCGCCGCCGGTCCTGCGCCCCAGCAAGATCATCTGCGTCGGGCTCAACTATGCTGACCACATCACCGAGAGCAGGATGGAGCGCCCGGAGCGGATCGTCTTGTTCGCCAAGTTCTCCAACGCCCTGGCCGGGCACGGTGACCCCATCGTGCGGCCCGCCATCACCAGCCAGCTCGACTACGAGGGCGAGCTGGCGGTGATCATCGGGCAGCGGGCGGTAAGCGTGCCGGCCGACCAGGCCCTCGGTTACGTCGGCGGCTACACGATCATCAACGATGTGTCGGCCCGGGACCTGCAGGGCGCCGAGCCGCAGTGGATCCGGGGCAAGGCGCTGGACACGTTTGCCCCGCTCGGGCCGGTCGTCCTCGACGCGGCGGCCGCGCCGCCCGTCGGCGAGATGACCCTGCGGACCCTGGTCAACGGGGAAGTCCGCCAGAACGCCAGCTGCGCCCAGATGATCACCGGCGTGCCCGAGCTGATCGCCCACATCTCCGCGGGAATCACCCTGGAGCCGGGCGACATCATCGCGACCGGGACGCCGTCCGGGGTCGCGCTGGGCATGAACCCGCCGGTTTACCTGGAGCCCGGCGACAAGGTCAGCATCGAGATCCCCGGGATCGGCGAGCTGGTCAACACCGTCGCCAGCCCCCGCCAGCCCAGCTCCCGTTAGTCCAGCCCCGCCAGCCCAGCCCCGCTTGTCCAGCTCAGCCCCCCGCCAGCTCAGCCCCCGCCAGCCCAGCCCCGCTTGTCCAGCTCAGCCCCCGCCAGCTCAGCCCCCGCCAGCCCAGCCCCGCTTGTCCAGCTCAGCCCCCGCCAGCTCAGCCCCCGCCAGCCCAGCCTCGCTTGTCCAGCTCAGCCCCGGACGTCGAAGAGGTCCAGCGGCGGGGCGGGTGAGGCCTCCGCCTCCCCGTCGTACAGCGGCATTACCCCGGCTGCGAACTGGTCGAGGTCCGCACCGCCGAGGACCCGGCCGGGGAACGGGTCACCCGCTGCCCGTCCGGCCAGCGCGCCCAGCGGCAGTCCCCGCCGCGAGACGGCCAGCACCAGGTTGCCGAACCGGCGGCCGCGCAGCACTCCCGGGTCCGCGATCAGGCAGGCGTGCGGGAACACGGCGCGTACGGTCGCGACCCGGGCCCGGGCGTGCGCGAGCGGTGGGCCGTCACCCATGTTGGCGGCGAAGATCCCCGCCGGGGCGAGTGCGGCGGCCGCAGCCGCCGCGAACTCGACCGTGGTCACGTGGGCAGGGGTGCGGGCCCCGGTGAACAGGTCGGCGATGACCAGGTCGAACGAGCCGGCCCTGACCTGGGCCAGGACGGCACGGGCGTCGCCGACCCGGATGCGGACCCGGGGTACGTGCCGTCCCGCGCTCCGGGCCGGCTGATCGAGCGGCAGCCGCCGCCGGATCAGGTCCACCAGGGCGCCGTCAGAGTCGACGGCCAGCTGGCTGGATCCGGGACGGGCCGCCGCCACGTACCGGGCCAGGGTGAGCCCTCCGCCGCCCAGGTGCAGGACCCGCAGCGGCTGCCCGGCGGGCGCGGCGAGGTCAGCCAGGTGCCCGAACCGCCGCATGTACTCGAACTCCAGGTACAGCGGGTCGTCGAGGTCCACATGGGATTGCGGGATGCCGTCCACCTGCAGCGTCCAGGCCCGCGGCCGGTCAGGGTCGGCCACGAGCTCGGCCACACCCGAATCGATGTCTGCCCGGACGGCCGGCCCGCTCCTGCTGTGCTGCCGGTGGGGCATAACCCCAGTATCCCCCCAGTTCCCCCCAAACCTCGCTGACCCCGGCGCGGGGCGGCCCGGCGCGGGGCGGCCCGGCCGGCCCATCCCTCAATCCGGCCCGGCCCATCCGGCAACCCGGCCCCGCCCATCCGGCAACCCGGCCCGGCCCATCCGGCAACCCGGGCCGCCCCCACCCACGAAAGCCTGGGTAGTCGGCCGTCCGTATCGTGGGCAGGGAGCGGTACCTCACCTGCTGGCCGGCTGGTGTACCTCGCGTGCCGGGCCGCTCTGACGAGTCATCAACCCCTGGGAGAGTCCGTGACCGAAGCGCAGGCTGGCCCGTCCGGACAGGACCAGCAGCAGCGAACGCAGCCGGGCCCCGGCATCAAGGACCCGGACCGTCGCGGCAACAAGTGGTGGACACTGGTCGCGGTGTGCCTCGGCACGTTCATGTTGCTGCTTGACATCACGATTGTGAACGTCGCACTGCCGGACATCCAGCGCGCACTGCACTCCAGCTTCTCGGACCTGCAGTGGGTGGTGGACGCCTACGCGCTGACCCTGGCCGCGTTCCTGCTCACCGCGGGCAGCCTGGCCGACATGTTCGGCCGCCGCCTGCTGTACCTGATCGGCCTGGCGGTGTTCACCGCCGCCTCGGTGCTGTGCGGCTTCGCGACGACCACGCTGATGCTCCAACTCTCCCGTGCGCTGCAGGGCATCGGCGGGGCGATCATGTTCGCGGTCTCGCTGGCCCTGCTCGCGGACGCGTTCCGCGGCCGCGACCGGGGCACCGCGTTCGGCGTCTGGGGCGCGGTGACCGGCCTGGCCGTGGCGATCGGCCCGCTGCTCGGCGGCTTGCTGACCTCCGGCCTGTCCTGGCGCTGGATCTTCTTCGTGAACGCCCCGATCGGCGTGCTCGCCGTGATCATCTCGGTGATTAAGGTGTCGGAATCACGGGCACCCGGGGCCCACCGGCCCGACTGGGCAGGCTTCGTGCTGTTCACCGCGGCGCTGTCGTTGCTGGTCTACGCGCTGATCGAGTCAAACGAGCGGTCGTTCACCGACGGCCTGGTGCTGGGCTGCCTGGCGGCCGCGGCTGTCCTGCTTGTGGTCTTCGTCCTGGTCGAGCGGCGTCTTTCGTACCCGATGTTCGACCTCAGCCTGTTCCGGCTGCCCACGTTCACCGGGGGTAGCGTCGCGGCGTTCGGCCTGAGCGCGTCGATCTTCGCGATGCTGCTCTACATCGTGCTCTACCTGCAGGACATCCTGGGCTACTCCCCGCTGGGCACCGGCGTGCGGGTCATGTTCCTGTCGGGGGCGATCCTGGTGAGCGCCACGGTGGCCGGCCGGCTGACGTCGAAGGTGCCGATCCGGCTGCTCATCGGGCCGGGGCTGATCCTGGTCGGGGTGGGCCTGCTGCTGATGCGCGGGCTCAACGCGCAGTCGGGCTGGACCCATCTGATCCCCGGGATGATCGTGGGCGGGCTCGGCATCGGCCTGGTCAACCCGCCGCTGGCCTCCACCGCGGTTGGCGTGGTCCCCCCGGCACAAGCGGGCATGGCCTCGGGCATCAACTCCACGTTCCGCCAGGTCGGGATCGCCACCGGTATTGCGCTGCTGGGCACCCTGTTCTCCAACAAGGTGGCCAGTGAGGTCCGGGCGGCCATCGCCGCGATACCCGGCCTGTCCCACCAGGGCCCGAGGATCGCTACCGCCGTCCAGTCCGGTGAAATCGGCAACGTGATCGCGAAACTCCCCGCTCCGCTGCGGCCGAAGGTGGGCGAGATCACGAGGGCCGCCTTCACCACCGGCCTGAACCACATCCTGCTGGTCGCGGCGATCATCGCGCTGGCGTCGGGGGTCGTGGCGCTGGCCGCGATCCGGACCAGGGACTTCGCCACCCAGCGTTAGCCCCGTGGGCCCACCCAACGGAACCCGCTGGCACTACCAGTCACATTGATCATGGCTCGTTGCGACTCTTCCCGCGTGACGTGCGTCGCGGCGGGTGATTTGCCCGGTTACGGCGCACGCTTCGCGGGAAAAGTCGCGGCGAACGTGGCGATCTCCTGGTTGACCACCCACCTGGCGGCGTACAGGCCGGGGGGTCTTCGTGCGGACTGGGCAACCGTGCGCGACCTGGGCAGGGACAGCGCGGTGTCCACCCGGTAGCAGCTCCCATTCGACGTGGTGAACGGACTGATCCCCGGGACCGGGAACTGCTCGCCGCGCGGCGGCCGCGGTCCACTGGCCACCGGTCCCGGAAGCGAGACTCCCGACCAGGCCGCGGTCACGCTGACCGGGACAGCGGCACGTGGCCTGCCCTGGCCCCGTCGGCCGAGGGCTGCGGCCCGGCGGGGGTGGCAGGCACCGGCGGCGATCGGGGCGGCTGCTGCTGGCGGCACGATCAGCGCGGCGCACCGCTGGCGGCCGTCCGCCGCCGGGCTGGCCACGGGGCGGGCCGGGATGGCGATCCCCGGTGACCTATTGCTTTCATCATCGCGTGAGGAATTCGGCCGGGCGCGTTTCCAGATTGGCTGAAGAGAACAAATTAGCGGTTTCCGGTGAGTGCGCGGGTCACAGCAAATCCGCGCGCCGGAGTGTTCCGAGTAACCGCCTTGAGCGTGGTTAATATGTTGGCGTGAAAGCACATGATCAGGGCTATCGCAGGGCGGGCTGATGGGCGGTCCTGACCGGGCCGCGGACCCCTACCGGCTGGAACGTTTCGTGGCCGCCCAGGAGGCAGGCGCGACCTTCGGCCGCGCGGTCGCGGAGCTGCGGGCGGGCCGCAAGGTGAGCCACTGGATGTGGTTCGTGTTCCCGCAGATCGCCGGCCTCGGGCGCAGCGCCACGGCGCAGGAGTTCGCGATCTCATCGCTCGGCGAGGCCCGGGCCTACCTGCGCCATCCGGTACTGGGCCCGCGGCTGGCCGAATCCGCCCGGGCCCTCACCGGGGTGGCCGGCCGCAGCGCGGAGCAGATCTTCGGCGGCCTGGACGCGCAGAAGCTGCGCTCGTCGATGACCCTGTTCCTGCGGGCCGAAGCCGCGGACGCGGGTGACGCGGACGCGGGTGACGCGGACGCGCGTGACGCGGACGCGCGTGACACCGGGTCGCCGTTCGCCCAGGTCCTCCGCCAGTACTTCGACGGCCAGCCCGACCCCGCGACCGACCGGCTCCTGAGCTAGGCCCGGCCGGCTGAGGCCGTGGCCTGCGGCCGGTCAGGTCTTGCGGGCCACTCCCGCCCAGCCCGGCAGCGGCCGCGGGGAGACGCCCGTCCCGGGGCGCCACTGAGGGGTGGAGACGAGGCCCGGCTCGGCCAGCTCCAGGCCGTCGAAGAACGCCGCCACCTGTGCCCGGGCGCGGAAGGTGATCGACCCGGCCATGGCCTGGTTCATCAGGGCGGCTCCGGCCGCCATCTCCTCCGCGTGGATGTCCGCAGCCGGATGGGACAGCGCCAGATAACTCCCCGGCCGCACCGCCCCCATCAGCGTGGCCACGATCTCACCCGGATAGTCCTCGTCCGGGATGCAGTGCAGCCCGCCGACCAGCATCACCGCGACGGGCTGGCTGAAGTCCAGGCTCCGGGCCGCCGCGGCCAGGATCGTCGCGGTGTCGCGGAGGTCGGCATCGACGTAGTCGGTCGCGCCAGCCGGGTCACTCGCCAGCAGGGCGCGGGCGTGCGTGAGCACGATCGGGTCGTTTGTCGACGTAGACCACGCGGGCCGACGGGTTCGCGCGCTGCGCCACCTCGTGGGTGTTGTTGGCGGTCGGGATGCCGGTGCCGATGTCCAGGAACTGGCGGACGCCGGCCTCGGCCGCCAGGTAGTGCACGGCGCGGCCGAGGAACGCGCGGTTGCTGCGGACCCCGGCGGTCACCGACGGGTCGGCGCGCTTGAACTTCTCCGCCAGCTCCCGGTCCGCGGCGAAGTTGTCCTTCC
Source organism: uncultured Actinomycetes bacterium (assembly GCA_963782185.1). Taxonomy (GTDB): domain Bacteria; phylum Actinomycetota; class Actinomycetes; order Streptosporangiales; family Streptosporangiaceae; genus RYN-230. The sequence continues at coordinate 401,815 of CAWAJB010000003.1, read as the reverse complement.
CGCCGAGCCAGTAATCGTAGCCACGGGCGATGTGCGGCAGGCTGGTGTCCAGCGGGATACCGGCGGCGAGGGGGTCGGGTCCGTCAAACGGCATGCGGACACCATGCCACCCGGGGCAACGGCCCGGCCACCCGGGCCGCCAGGCATGATGGTCCCCGTGGCGAGCCGGATCCTGATTGATCTCGGTCCGATCCGTGAATCCCGGGGTTTCCGGCTGCTGTTCGCGGGCCAGTTCGTGGAGGTCTTCGCCAGCCAGCTCACCGCCGTGGCGATCCCGTTCCAGGTGTACGCGCTGACCGGGTCCTCACTCCAGGTGGGGCTGGTCAGCCTGGCCCAGCTGGCGCCGCTGATCATCGGGGCGCTGACCGGCGGCTCGCTCGGCGACGCGTTCGACCGGCGGCTCATCCTGGTGGTCACCTCGGTCCTGCTCGCCCTGACCAGCGGCGGCCTGGCTGTCAACGCGGCGGCGGCGCACCCGTCGCTGGCCGCTCTCTACCTGGTCAGCGCGGCCGCGGCGGGCCTGGCCGGGACGGCCTCCACGGCCAGCAACGCGGCGGTCCCCTCGCTCGTCGCCCCCCGGCACCTGGTCGCCGCCTTCGCGGCCACCCAGGCCGTCAACCAGGTTGGCCTGGTCATCGGGCCGGCCCTGGCCGGGCTCCTGATCGAGGCGGTGCACCTGCCCTGGGTCTACGCCGCCACCGCCGTCATCTACCTGCTCACCGCGGTGGCCGCCGCCCGCCTGCCAGCCATCCCGCCCGCTCCGGAGGCGGGCCGGCCCGGGCTCGCCTCCGTCGTGGAGGGCCTGCGTTACCTGCGCGGCCGGCAGGCCATGCAGGGTGCCTACCTCATCGACGTCAACGCGATGGTGTTCGGCATGCCGCGGGCACTGTTCCCGGCCCTGGCCGTCTCGGTGTTCCACGGCGGGGCCCGCACCCTCGGCTACCTGTACGCCGCGCCTGCCGCGGGCGCCCTGATCGGCGCGCTCACGACCGGCTGGCTGGCGCGGGTCCACCGGCAGGCGTGGGCCGTGATCGTGGCCGTCGTCGTATGGGGGGCGGCCATCGTGGCGTTCGGGCTGGTCCACGTGCTGTGGGCGGCGCTGGCCCTGCTGGCGGTGGCGGGCTGGGCCGACGTCATCTCGGCCGTGCTCCGGTCGACGATCCTGCAGACCTCAGCCTCGGAGGAGTTCCGGAGCCGGGTCTCCGCGGTGCAGATCGCCGTGGTCACGGGCGGGCCGCGGCTGGGCGACCTGGAGGCCGGCGCCGTGGCCACCCTGGTGTCCACGGAGTTCTCGATCGTGTCCGGCGGCCTGGCCTGCATCGCCGGGGCGGCTGCGCTGGCCGGCCTGCTGCCGGGCTTCCGCCGCTACGACCGGCGGGTCACCAGCCACGCCGGCCCCCTGATTTCCCATCCCGATCCCGGACACCAGGGCTAGCATGAGGCGCCAGGCGCCCCATAGGTAGTACTGGCCGGTTCGTCACCGTCATCCCGGCTGCCGCCGCGCTGGCGGTCAGCGGGCTCCTCGCGGCTACCGCCTCCGCGAGCAGCACCGCCTCGGCCGGCGCGGCGATCCGCGCGCTGGCCCAGTACCGCAACCGGGCCGTCTACATCACCCGCGACACGTTCTCGGGCGGGCGGTGCTCGAACGGCGGCGCGCTCAGCAGCATCGGGGTGTCCTGGATGGTGCTCAACAGCGTGATGACGAACAACAAGGCCATCGGCTACGGGGCGAACCCGGCCAGCCCCGGGACCGCGGGCGGCGGCAGCGGCGGCGCCATTTACACCGACGGCAACAAGTACTCGCTCAAGGTCGTGGGCACGGTCATCCGCAATGACCACGCCCGCGAGGGCGGCGGCGCCATCTTCTACGTCAGCGACAACGAAACGGGCTGGCTGACCATCAAGAACTCGACCCTGCACGGCAACCCGAGCGCGGTGTTCTGGACCCGGCCCTACCCCGGGATCTTCTTCCACAGCAAGGGCCACCCCCGGGTGGTGAACTCGACCATCAGCTGAGCACGCCGCTGGCCGCCGGGCGGGCCCGGCGAGCGGTCCGTGACGGTGGTCAGTGGCAGGCGGCCGTGGTCAGCCGGCAGTAGCACGAGGCGGTGATCGGGACGTCGGCGCGCGCCGCGGCGATCGTGAGCTGCTGCGCGATGATCCCGGCCTGTTCCTGCTTGCCCAGCCTGGTCAGGCATTCGTGGTAACCGTGCAGGCTCCACACGTTGCCGGGGTGCTGGCAGGCCCGGGCCAGCGTGGCGTCCAGCCCGAGATCGGCGCGGTAGACCGCCTCGGCCTCCTCCACCCGGCCCTGTTCCAGCAGCAGGGCGCCGTAGGCGTGCCGGGCCGGCTGCATCCAGCCCCACGGCTCGTCGTAGGGCAGCCCGTCGTCCAGGTCGATGCTGCGGCGCAGCGCCGCGAAGGCCGCGTCGTAGTCACCCCGGCGGTATTCGAGCTCGCCGTCCAGCATGGCCCCGGCCACCTGGAGGACGTCCTGGCAGGTGTTGTTGAACACGGTGCGTGAGGCGGGCACACGGTTCACCGCGGCCGCGAACCGGCGGCGCTGCTCCACCGCCTCGTCCACCCGGCCCGAGGCGGCCAGCGCCACGCCCTTCGCGTAGTGCATCATCGCCGTGGTGACGCAGTACAGGCCCGGATCCGCGGGCAGCGGCGCGGCGATGATGTCCGCCCAGCGCCCGAACCGGACCAGCACGTGCATTCTCATCGGCACGAAGCCCTCGAGCCAGTCCGCCATGGGCGGGACCTGCACCCGCAGCAGGTCCTCGGGGATGGCCGCGGCCAGCTGGTCCGCCGCCTCCAGGGCGGCCTGCGCCTGGCCCAGGAACATCGCTCCGTAGATCTTGAAGTGGTAGTCGTGCGCCCGGTACAGCGTGTAGAAGTTCATCCCGCCCCGGCGGGCCCGGAACTTCTCGTCGGCCTCGATCGCGGCGTCGTTGGACGACACCACGCGCGCGTAGTCGCCGCACAGCACGTCCAGGTGCGTCGGCATGTGCCGGAGGTGTCCCGCGTCCGGCACCAGGTCGCGGAGCAGGTCCCCGGCGCGGAGGGCGGCTTCCGGGGTGGGCGACATCTCCATCACATGGATGTACATGTGCAGGAGGCCGGGGTGAGCCTGCCCCCCGGGGCGGGCCAGGGCCCGCTCCAGCACCGCCCGGGCCTCGGCCGTGGCCGCCCCGGCGGCCGGCTGCCCGGTCGCCTGGTCCCACAGCTCCCACGGCGTGAGGTTCATCAGCGCGTCAGCCAGCAGCGCGGCCACGTCGGGGTCGTCCGGGTAGGAGCGGTACACCTCACGCATCGCGTCGGCGTAGCCGGTATTCCACGGGCCGCAGTCCCCGGCGGGCGCCGCGGACGGGTACCGGGCGGCGACGGCGCCCGCCAGCGCGCGCTCGACCGGCGGGGTCCCGGCGGCGCCTGCGGCCCGGGCGGCGGCCTGCGCGGCGGTGAACGCCCGCGGCACCGCCGTGGCCAGCTCAGCCTGGCCGAACGCCTCCCAGGGCTTGTTGTAGTTAGGTCCCAGCGCGTAGGCCAGACCCCAGTAGCCGAGCGCGCAGGAAGGGTCGGCCTCGATCACCCGCTCGAAGCACGTCACCGCCTCCTCGTGGTTGAACGCGTACGCCCACACCAGCCCGCGGCTGAACCAGAGCTGCGCGGTGGCCGAGGAGGTGGCCACCGGGCGGGTGTAGTCACCGAGATCGAAGTACTCACCCATCAGCAACCCCCCTGGCCCGCCCGGCCGGGCGGCGCGCCACGCGTGCTGCCGAGTATGCCAGCCGGGGCCAGGGATGTGGCGAGGACCGGAGCCCAGGCCGCGCCTGCCGTTAGCCGGCCGCGGTCAGCCCGGCCGCGGTCAGCCCGGCCGCGGTCAGCCCGGCCGCGGTCAGCCCGGCCGCGGTCAGCCCGGCCGCGGCGGGCCCGGCCTCACGAGACCCGCGGCGCCGGGGAGCCGAGCAGCGCGGGGCTGGCCAGGGACCAGGGGGCCAGAGGGGCGGGGGCGCCGCGGCCGGGATGGTCCGGGACCACCGTGCCGGGAGCGTGGCCGCGGATGTAGATGCGCGTGCCCCAGCCCTCGCTGATCCGGATCTGCCGGTACAGCAGGTCGGCCACGGCCACCGGCACCCGCACGCAGCCGTGCGAGGCCGGCTTCAGCGGAATGGGGATGTCGCCGTGGATGGCGAAGTTCGTGCCGATGAAGAACACCGGGTTGTACATCCGGCCGAGCGGCACATGCAGCCATCCGGCCTCGAACAGGTGAGCCCGGTAGTTGCCGTCCGGAGTGAGGGCCGGGCCGCAGGTCCCGCCGCCGGGGCAGCGGTAACGGTACCCGCCACCTGCGGAAATGTGGCTTATTAGCCGGACCTGTCCGTGCGTGTACAGGACCAGCACCTCGAGGGGCAGGTTGACCTCGATGCGCGTGTGGCCGCCGCCGGGGACAAGCACCTGCGGCGGCCGGGGGCGGGCCAGGGCCCGCTGCATGGCCGGGTCCACGTTGTTGGCCCCGGCCGTCGTGGGCAGCCCCTGCACTTCCTTGAACGCCCAGACAGCTTCGAGCGTGTCGGTGCCGAACCGGCCGTTAGCCGAGCCCGGGTAGTAGTGCAGCTGGGCGAGGCGCTGCTGGAGCCTGAGCACCGCGGCGCCCTCCATGCCCGGACGCAGCGTCCCGGTGGCCGGCGCGGGGATCCAGGCTTGCTCCCGCACCTGTGCCGCCCGGCCAGCAGGCCACGGAACGGCCGCCTGCACCGTCCCGGCCTGATTGAGCACCGCCGACGTGACCGCGGCCAGGGTGCCGAGGGCCGCCGCGGCCATTCTCAGGGCCCGGCGTGCCGGACCAGGTGCGCGGGCCGGCTCGGCGGCGAGCGGGCTCATAGGGCGATCTCCTCCCTCATTCGGGCGGCCGCATGATCCCGCACTGGCCGCACATAAGAGCTCATTGTCATGCCGGGGGTCAGCCGTGGGGCACGGGGGGTGCCAGCAGCTTGATAACTGAAAGTATCACTATGGCTACTGTCTGCTGATAGAGACCAGGGAACTTGTAACTGCCGGCGGAACACGGGCTGGCGGGCGGGCCGCAGGCTGGCGGGCGGCCCGGCCGGCGGCCAGGTTCCACTGACCAGGCCGCCGTCAGCGGGCACCATGGCGGGATGAACGGACTTCGAAGAGGCCGACCCGGCCGGCGCCGAGGAGGACGTCGAGCGCTACCGGGCCGAGTGCCGGGCCGTCGATGCCGCGCTCGAGGGCGCGAAGCTGGACGACACATTCACGTTCGGGGGGAAGACCACCTCGGTGCGCTGGATGTGGCAGCACCTCGTGGAGGAGTACGCGCGCCACAACGGGCACGCCGACCTGATCCGCGAGGCCATCGACGGCTCGGCCGGCCTGTGAGCCTGGCCTAGGGTCACAGGCCGGCCCCGGGTCAGGGGACCAGGCCCAGAAATCGCTGAAATCACTTCAATGGGACATTATTTGGCTCAGCCACATTCCTGCCGTTATCAGTCCATGCTGAGGCGAATTGCTTTACCTATTTTACGAGCCGGCGGGGAGAGCGTGTATTCCTAAGTAGCGGCCCCTGTCCGTACATTATGGTGAGGACCGCCGCGCCCGACCGGCCCGGCACGGAACAGCATAAGGGAGAATTAAGGGCGGCTATCACCCAGTTTCGCACGATTCCCTTCCGGCGGCGGCAATTCGGATACAGGGGAGAAGTGCTTCCGGCTGTTCCCGCGCCGCCGGTCTCATGACACCAAGGCCTTACCCGGTACGACCGGAAGGCCAGGCCAGTGCGCCTTGCGCATCTCACGAGAAGGGTCGTCTTGAATGCCATCTCACACGCATAAGCATCCACTGTCCGGCGCGGTCCGCTGGACCGTCCCGGCGGCACTGTGCTCAGCCGGCATGATGGGGGCATGGCTCGCCCCAGGGGCGTCCGCCCAGGCCAGCACGCCCGCCGCCGGCCCTGCCGTGGTCATCCACTCGGCCGTCGGTGCTCCGAGCGCGAAGGCCGTGCTGGCCTACTGGACCCCGGCCCGGCTCCGGGCGGCCAAGCCGGCCAGCGTGGTCGTCGCCGGGAAAGCGCCGAAGACACTCCCGGCCAGGGGCAAGCAGCCGGGGAAGCCCGGCCAGGTCGCGGGCGGCCTGCCGAACGGGCACGCGGCGGCCGCTCCGTCCACCAAGGCAATCTCGCCGCAGGCGTTCCCCTACCCGTACCCCTACGACAGTTTCACCCCGGCCGCGGCCCTGTGGCACACCTATCCTTACCAGGTGAACGGCAAGCTCTTCTTCACCAACGGCGGCAGCGGATTCGTCTGTTCCGCCACCGCGGTCGCCTCGGCGAGTGGCACCAGCAACGAGAATGAGATCTGGACCGCCGGTCACTGCCTCGTGAACACCGAGGCGAACAACCATGTCTATGACAGCTCCGCCATCTTCATCCCGGCCTACAACGGAAACCTGTCGAATTTCGACCCGTTCGGTGAATTCGTCTGGAACGGCGGTTCGGCCACGAGCACTGCCTGGTACCGCAACAGAGATTTCACCGAGGACGAAGCCGCCATGACGGTGGGGAGGTCCAGCAAGACCGGGCGGACTCTCGGGCAGACCGTGGGCTGGGACGGATTCGCCTGGAACCATTCCGTCAACGAGCAGTTCGTTGCCTTCGGGTACCCGGCCGCGGCCCCGTACAACGGCAATAACCTGATCGAGGACATCGGCGCGACCGCGGGCCAGGACAGCCATGGCGGCGCGGACCCCACCCATCCCATCGTCATCGGTAACCCGATGACCGGAGGGTCAAGCGGGGGCGCCTGGAACATCGGCTGGACGACCAGCGGCCCGGGCTTCATCAACGGCCATAACGACTACACGTACTCCAACCTGCCCCACGCGATGTACTCGCCCTATCAGGACACCCTGTCCAACCAGGTCCGCTGCTTCGGCGCGGCGAGCTGCTAACTCTCGGTATCTGCCGACCGGCGCGCCCGGGATCCGCTGCGGCGGATCCCGGGCCGTCATGGTCGGCGGGGCTGTTGCGAAACCACGAGGACGCGGCGTGCGTCTCATAGCAGGTAGACATCGGATGCCCCGGCAGGGAGGCCCCATGGGATGGCGCCGGTCTGGCCGCCACGCGGCGATGACTCTGGCTGTCCTGGCCAGCGGGGCGGTCCTGGCGGCGGCCTGCGGGCAGTCACGGCCATCCGCCGGCCGCGGGGAGCAGTTGCTGGTGGGCCGGGTAGAACAGCTTCCCCCCAGCAGCATGTCCCCAGCCCAGGTCACAGCCGCGCAGGACGCGTTCAGCCTGGCGTTGTTCGACCGCGTCTGCCCCTCGAAGCCCGGCCCCAACCTGCTGCTGTCGCCGGAATCTGCCACCCAGGCGCTGGGCATGCTGTACGCGGGGGCCAGGGGACCGACCGCAGCGTCCCTCGGGCGGCTGCTCCGCCTGCCCGCCTGGAAGCCGGGGCTGGTCGCGGCGCTCGACCGGCACACCGCGACGCTGGCCGGTCTGCACCAGCTCGCGGTCAGCAACCATCTCTTCGCGCAATCGGGGAACCGTCCCACCCAGCGGGTGCTCGACGATCTGCGCACCGCCTTCCACACCGGCCTGGGGGCCGTCGACTTCGGGGACGAGCCCGCGACCACCAACGGGATCGACGCAGTCGTCGCCCGCGAGACCCACGGCCTGATTCCTGCCCTCTTCGCGGCACCGCTGCCCCTGTCCACCCGGGTCGTGCTGACCAACGCCCTCTACCTGAAGGCGCGCTGGCGGAATCCGTTCCCGGCGACCAGCCCGGCGCCGTTCCATACCGGCGACGGCCGGGTAATCCGGGTGCCGCTGATGCGCAGCGGCGTCCCGGTCGCCAGTTACCGTCAGGCGGGCGGCTGGCAGTCGGCCACGCTGCCCTACGCCGGCGGCCGGCTGGCCGCGGTGGCCCTGCTGCCGCCGGCTCACGCGACCGGGTGCGCCGCCCCCACGCTGGCCCAGTGGGCGGCCCTGACCGCCGGAAGCTCCACGCGGTCCGCCGAGGTCCAGCTGCCCCGGCTGCACCTGAGCCAGGCCTGGGACAACCTGCAAGCCCCCCTGGCCACCATGGGCCTGCCCCTCGACGGCGATTACACCGGCCTCGGCGCCGGCGACACCCAGATCTCCGAAGTCGTCCAGCACGACATCATGGACGTCACTCCCGCCGGGACCACCGCCGCCGCCGCGACCGGCGTGGCGGTCGGCACCGCCGAGCCCGCCGCCCCCCCGCTGATCCTGACCTTCAACCGGCCGTTCCTGCTGGTGCTCGAGGACACCGCCACGCACACCCCCCTGTTCCTCGCCCAGGTCACCAACCCGGCCCAGCAGTGACCTCAGGCGGGCCCGGTCAGCCCGACCCGGTCAGCCGCAGGGCGGCCTGCGGCTCACGGTCGATCAGCGCCACCGCGTGCGGCACGGCGACCGGCACGAACTCGGGCGCGCAGTCGGTCAGCACCCGCAGTGCCGTGCGCTCCAGGTGGTGGGCCACCCGCCGTGCCGCGAACCTACCGTCGGGGCATGTCCGAACTCAGCAAGACCACGCCGCCAGGCTGGCGCCCCCGCACCGCCGGCGGCTTCATCATGGGCTACGCGGCGGCCGCGTACCTGAGCCTGCTCGCCGTGCTCGGGTACGCCATCGGCTTCTTCATCGGTGCCGGGGTACCCAAGGGCATCGACGACGGACCGCACTCCCCCTGGCCGCTCGCCGTGGCAGCCGACGTCGCACTGCTGGCGCTGTTCGCGCTGCAGCACACGGTCATGGCCCGGCCCTGGTTCAAGCGCTGGTCCACCCGGCTGGTGCCCGGGCCGGCCGAGCGGGCGACGTTCGTGCTCTGCGCGGACGGCGCCCTGGCCCTGCTTTTCTGGGGCTGGCGCCCGGTCACCGGGTGGCCTGGCATGTGTCCGGCCTGGCCGCCGCCGCTCTCCTCACGCTCTATGCGTCGGGATGGCTGGTGGCCATCAGCTCCACATTCATGATCAGCCACTCGGACCTGTTCGGGCTGCGGCAGGCCTGGCTGCATCTGCGCGGGCCCCGCTACACCCCGCCGCCCTTTACCCAGCGCGGCCTGTACGGCCGGCTTCGCCATCCGCTGATGGCCGGATTCGTGATCGTCTTCTGGGCGTCGCCGACGATGACGGCCGGGCACCTGCTGTTCGCCGCCACGGCGACCGGCTACATCCTGGCCGGTATCTGGTTCGAGGAACGCGACCTCAGACGCTCTCTCGGCGGGGCCTACACGGCCTACCTGGCCAGCGTGCCCGCCCTGATCCCCAGGCTGCGGCCCCGGGCTGCGGGCGGGCGGCCATGAACAGCGCGGCCAGCCCCCGGGTCGGCCTGATGATCCCGTACGGCCTGCCGGACTGGGATCAGGCCACGGCGCGGGCGTTCCTGGACGAGGCGGTGATCGTTCCCCCGGCGCCGGGCATCCCCATCATCGTGGCGCCGCTCGGACGCGGCCATCCGGCGGGCGGGCCGCTGGCGATGGCTGGCTGGGCATCTGGAACTCGCCCCGGCGCTTCGCCGCCGCGGTCGAGCTGGCAGCCGCGGAAGCCGCCCGGGCCGGGCGCGCCGGTCCGCCGGCCCGGCACGCGATGCAGGTGTGGTGCGGGTTCGCGGACACCCGGGAGGCGGCCCGGGCCAGCCTGGCCCCGGCCATGGAGGCTTTCTACGGGATGCCGTTCGAGCGCTTCGAGCGGTACTGCCCGTACGGCACCGCGGACGACGTGGCCGCGTTCCTCGCCCCGTACGTGGCGGCGGGCTGCACCGGGTTCAACCTGATCCCGCAGGCACCTGAGCAGGATCAGGCCCTGGCCGGGGTGGCTTACGTTGGCCGGGCCGGCGAGCACTCGATCTGGTCACCACGGAGGCTGTCATGGATGAACCCGGCGGCCAACCCGCCCCCGCCCCGCCCGTGGCGTGCGACCTGAGCGGCACCCCGGGCGCGTTCGCGGAGCGGATGGCCGAATACCGCCGCCTGCTGCGCCGGCACCTGGCCGGGCGCAGCCGGACCGCCGCGGGCGTCAGCTTCCGGTTCCGCGCCGGCCCGGGGGTCGAGGACTGGGTGCGTGACCTGGCCCGCCGGGAAAAGGAGTGCTGCGGCTTCTTCGAGTTCACCGTGACAGCCGACGGCCGGGAGGTCCGCTGGGATGCCTCGGCCGGCGACGGCGAGGCCGCCCGCCAGGCACTGGCCGGGTTCTACCACCTGGCGGACTAACCCGGCCCAGCCTCACCCCTCGTCGAGGGCGTAGGAACCGTAGCGGGGCGGCCCGTCCGGTTCGTACGTCGCGATGATCACTCCGGTGCTGGTGGTCGTGGCGCTGCGCAGGCGCAGGGCCGCGGCCCGGGCGCCGTCACCGAACAGCTTTTTCCCCGAGCCGAGGTGCACGGGGAAGTACAGCAGGCGGTACTCGTCCACCAGGTCGTGGTCGATGAGCGTCTGGGCCAGCTGGCCGCTGCCGTGCACCTGCAGTTCGCGGCCCGGCCGTTCCTTGAGCTTGGCCACCTCGGCGGCGACATCCCCGCCGAGGAGCGACGAGTTGTGCCATCCGGCGGTGTCGAGGGTCGTGGAGGCCACGTACTTCGGCAGCGTGTTCAGCTTGGCCGCGATGGGGTCACCGGGGTCGGTGACCCGTGGCCAGTGCCCGGCGAAGATCTGGTACGTCCTGCGGCCCAGCAGGAACGCGTCGGCGTGCTCGAACCAGCCGGTCATGGCCACGCCGAAGTCCTCGTCGCCGTACGGGAACGACCAGCCGCCGTGCTCGAAATGGCCGTCGGGGTCCTCGTCGGGGCCGCCTGGCGCCTGCATAACGCCGTCGAGGGTCAGGAAGGTGTGCAGGGTCAGTCGCATCGTCGTTCTCCTCCAGTCATCGGGGGCGCCTGCCCCGGGGCGCCTGCCCCGGTAGACGGCCGGCCCGCCGGGAAATCATCGCCCCCGCCCGATCCGTCTCCCGGATCCGGCGGCGGCCCTTGCCCCGATCAATACGAGCGTGATGCCGTGGAGATTCCGTGCATGATCCGTGGAAGCCGGCCGGAAGGGGAAGCGGATGCCCGGTCCTGGTCCGGCCGGACCCCGGCGGTGTGTGGTGACCGGGGCCGGGGTGATCGGCGTGTGCCTGGCCGCCCGGCTGGCCGGCGCAGGAGCCGAGGTGACGCTCCTGGAGCAGGACCAGCCCGGCCACGCGGCGACCCGGTCCAGCTTCGCCTGGCTCAACTCCAACGACAAGGCCCCCCGCGCCTACCACGACCTGAACGTCGCCGGGATACGGGCCTGGGAGCAGCTGGCTGCAGGCCTGGGGGGCGCCGCGTGGTACCGGCCCGTGGGGAACCTCGAATGGGCGGCGGGGCCGTCCGGGCATATGGAGCTGGCCGCCCGGGTCCGCAGGCTTGCCGGATGGGGGTATCCGGCCCGCCTGATCAGCGCGGCGGAAGCAGCGGAGCTGGAGCCGTCGCTGCGCCTGCCCCGCACCGTGACCGCGGTCGCCTGGTTTCCCGGCGAGGGGTACCTGCTCACCGAGGCGATGATCAGCCACCTGCTGGACCACGCCGCTGCGCGGGGGGTCATGGTGCTGACCGGCGAGCCGGGCCGCGTGACCGGGTTCGAGGTGCCGGAGGCGGGCGGCGGCTGGGGCGTGCGGACCGCCGCCGGCCAGCTCATCCCCGCGGACGTCGTGGTGTGCTGCGCGGGCATCCAGGTTCCCCGCCTGGCCACGCTGGCCCGCGCGGCCGGGCTGGCCGGCGCGGCCAGACCGGCTGTGCTGGCCGGCGCGGCCGGGCCGATCCCGCTCATCCCCTGGGCAGATCCGGGCGCGGCGGCCCCGGGGCTGGTCGTCCAGGCGGGCCCCGTGGCGCCTTCCGGCCCGGCACGGCTCGTGCACGCGCCGCAGGTGTACCTGCGGCCCCACGCCGGCGGGCTGGTGCACCTGGAAGCTCCGGACGCGGCCGTGGACCTGCACACGCCGGACGAGGAGCTGCGCCGCTGGGCCGCCGAGCTGCTGGACCGCGCGCGGCGGGTGACCGGCGGGCTGGACGGCGCCACCGTGACCGGCTACCGGGTGTGCGTCCGTCCCATGCCCGCAGACGGCCGGTCCATCGTGGGCTGGCTGCCCGGCGCAGAGGGCGTGTACGTGGCGGTGACCCACAGCGGCGTCACCCTCGGCGCGCACCTGGCCGGGCTGATCGCCGCCGAGGTGCTCGGCGGCGCGGGCGGCACGGCCCCGGCCGAGCTCGCGCCGCTGCGGCCCGGGCGCTTCACCGCCAGGTCCCCGCGCCACTCCGCCCGGTGAGGCCCGGCCCGTAGATCCCGGCCGGTGAGTCCCGCCCGCCCGGACCGTCATATCTTCTGACATTGAGGATGAAGGAGTTGCTGGTGAGCACGTTCGTGCTGATTCCGGGGGCAGGGGGCACCGCGTCGTTCTGGTATCGGGTCGTCCCGCTCCTGGAGGCCGCCGGCCACGAGGCGATCGCGGTCGACCTGCCCGGCCCCGACGAGTCCGCGGGGCTTCCCGAGTACACCGGCCTGGTCGTCGCGGCCATCGGCGGCCGCCGGGACGTGGTGCTGGTCGCCCAGTCGATGGGCGCCTTCACAGCGCCGATGGTGTCTGCCCGTGTGCCGGTGGACCTGTTGGTCCTGGTCAACGCCATGATCCCGCGGCCCGGCGAGACACCTGGGCAGTGGGGGGGCAACACCGGCTCGGAAGAGGCCCAGGTGGCTGCCGCCCGGGACGGCGGGTACCCGGCAGAGATCGATCTGGAGACCTATTTCCTGCACGATCTGCCCGCCGAGGTCATCGCCTCGGGGCAGGTCTCGGGCCAGCCGGAGGCGGACATCGCGTTCGGCCAGCCGTGCGCCATCGACCGGTGGCCTCTCGTCCCCACCCGGGTCATCTCCGGGCGCGACGACCGCTTGTTCCCGCTGGAGTTCCAGCGCCGCGTGGCCAAGGACCGCCTCGGGCTCGACGCGGACGTGGTCCCCGGCGGCCACCTGGCCGCCCTGTCCTACCCGGCCGAGCTGACCGCACGGCTCACCGGCTACCTCAGCGGGCCCTAGCGGAGGAAGCTAGGGGCATGGAATGGACGGGACAGCGTTACGCCGACTCCCCGGCCGTGGCCGTGGCCGCCTACATCGACGTTCCGCCGGAGCGGGTGTGGGCACTGGTGAGTGACATCGACCTGATGCCCCGGCTCAGCACCGAGCTGCAGGAGGTCGAGTGGCTGGACGGAGCGACCCAGCCCGCGGTCGGCTGCCGGTTCCGCGGCCGCAACGCCCACCGCGCCCTGGGAAGCTGGGAGACGGTCAGCACGATTGTCGCCTGCGACGCTCCCCGCGAGTTCGGCTGGGTGGTCGGGGACCCCGGCGAGCCCGCGGCCAGCTGGCGGTTCACCCTGCGCCCGGAGGGCCCCGGCACCATGCTGGAGCAGCGGGCCCGGCTGGGACCAGGCCGGTCCGGCCTGAGTCTGGCCATCGACGCGAGGCCCGAGAACGAGCAGAAGATCGTGTTCGTCCGGCTGCGGGAGTGGGAGGCCGGCTTGACGGCCAACCTGGCCGCGATCAGGGAACTGGCCGAGCGAGCGCCGTGATGCGGACCGCGACCACGGTAGAAGGGTCGGCAGGGAACTGGCCGGAGATCACCGAGTTCGTGTGCGAGGCGGAGAAGCTGGGCCTGGACATCTGCTGGGTCGCCGAAGCCTGGGGAACCGACGCACCCTCTCCGCTGGGGTATCTCGCAGCGCGCACCGAGAGGCTGCTGCTGGGCTCGGGCGTCATCCAGGTCGGCACCCGTTCGCCGGTCGTGATCGCGCAGACCGCGATGACGCTGGCCCACTTGTCGGCCGGCCGGTTCCTGCTGGGGCTGGGGGTCTCAGGACCGCAGGTCATCGAGGGACTGCACGGGGTCCCCTTCGCCCATCCGCTGACCCGGATGCGCGAGACCGTCCAGATAGCGCGGAGCGTGTTCGCGGGTGAGAAGGTCTCGTTCCAGGGCAGCCAGTACCGGATCCCGCTGCCAGGCGGTGAGGGGCGCCCGATGCGGCTGAGCCTGCCGCCCGTGCCCGTGCCGGTCTACGTGGCTGCCCTGTCGCCGGGCATGCTGGGGCTGACTGGTGAGCTCGCCGACGGCTGGCTGGGCACCAGCTTCCTGCCGGAAGGAGCCGCCGCCTACTTCGGCCCGCTGGACGCGGGCCTGGCGCGGGCCGGCCGCACCCGGGCGGACCTGGATATCTGCCAGGGCGCTGAGGTCGACTTCGTGGATGCGGCCGGCCTGGCGCAGGCCGTGGCCGGCCGGAAGAAGGAGCTCGCGTTTTCGCTGGGCGGCATGGGGTCGGCGACCACCAACTTCTACAACGACGCCTACAGCCGCCAGGGATGGGCCGAGGTGGCCGCCGCGGTCCGCGACCGCTGGCTGGCCGGGGACCGCGACGGCGCCGCGGGCCTGATCACCGACGAGATGGTCCTGGCCACCACGCTCATCGGCACCGAGGACATGGTGGCGGCCCGGCTGCGGACCTGGCGCGACGCCGGAGTCGACACCGTGCGCCTGTACCCGGCGGGGGACACGCTCGCCGCCCGGCTGGACAACCTGGCCCGGGCCATCGATATCGCCCGGGCCGTCGGGTAGCGGCTAGCGGAGAATCAGGGAACCGGACTGCGGCCCCGGGCGGATGACCGCAACCGCCAGCTGGTGCGCGCCGGGATGCCAGGACGTCACCTGGACCTTGGTGAGGAAGCTGAGCTCGGCCACCAGGTCGTCGCCGCGCGCCGGCCAGCCGAAGCCGACCAGGGCGTCACTGCTGACCTGGGTCCCCGGGACGAGCACCAGGTGGCTGCGGGCCATCGGCGCGACGTCGAGTTGCATCGCCAGTGCCCCGCCGTCGCCGCGGCTGACCGAGCTCACCTGCAGGGCGAGGAACTTCCCGTCGGGGCTGAACGCGCCGTTCACGGCGGAACTCCCTCCCGGCAGGGCGATGGCGTTCTCCCGGCCGGTTACCAGGTCCAGCACCCGGACGTGGCAGATCGGGTCGCAGCCCGTCACCCAGGCGACCTGGCGCGCCGAGGCCGCCATGACGCTGCCGAAGGAGCGGATAGCCCCGGTGGCAGCCGGTCCCACAGCCGGTAGACGGCCGTCCCCAGCTGGGCTACCGGGGCGAGCAGCAGGCCCCGGGCTGTCGCCCGGTCGATGACATACCCGGCAGGCAGCCTTACCGGGAACCCGATCGTGGCCCCGGCGACGGTGACCTCCTGCGCGGTACCGGGCGTGGAGCTGCTTCCCGCCCGGCACCGACATGTTCTGGTCCCGTGACAGGCAGCCGGGGACCGCCGCTGGGTGACATGGCCAGCCCGCTGACTCCCCCGGGTCCGGAAGGACCGGCGCCGGACGGTGCCAGCGTCACCGGAGCAGGGCTCGCGGACTGGGCGTGAGGCCGGGCCACCGGGTGCCGGTGGCGCGGAAGGTACAGCACGGCCAGCGCCGCCACCACCGCCAGCACGGCGATCACCACCACCCGGCGGCGCCACGGCCCGGGGTCGCGGTCGCCGCCCTGGCTGAGGATGTCACTCACGGCGCCACGGCCAAAGCAGGCTGTTCGATGGATAAGACGATACGTCAGCCTGGGTGACGGCCGCCAATCCCGCCGTTTTATCCGGGTTGGGCTTTTTGGCGAGCGCCTTCGTTTTACCGGGAAAGCACCCGGGTATCAGCGAACGCGGGGGCACGTACCGGCCGCGCGGAAGAATTCCACCGCAGGCGGCCGTACGGCAGCAAATCGGGGGAAAAAATGGCTATTAACGTGCTAGCGCACGGCAAAGAAGAAAGTGCCGTTCCCAGCCAGTACGACACGGATGTCGACTACCTGGACTACTGGACGGCCCGCAGCTACGAACATCGCGCCGAGGTGATGGCCCTGCGCCGGCTGCTGCGCGGCCGCACGTTCGGTCACGCCGTGGACGTGGGAGGCGGGTATGGCCGGCTTTCCGTGGTCCTGCGCGACTACGCCAGCCGGGTGACCCTGGCCGACCCGAGTTCCCGCCAACTGGAGGTCGCTGCTCGTTACCTGCAGCGGCACACGGCGATAGAGACACGGCTCTGCGACGCGGCCCACCTGGAATTCGCTCCGGCCAGCGTCGATCTGGCCATCATGGTCCGCGTCCTGCATCATCTGCCGGATCCGGCCCGGGAACTGGCCGAGATCGCGCGGATAGTCCGGCCCGGCGGATACGCCATCATCGAGGCCGCCAACGTCAAGCACGCGGTCAACCGGGTCCGCTACTGGCGCAGGGGCCAGAAAATTCCCACCACGCCGGTCGATATCCGGTCAGCGGAGAACAGGACCAGCGAAATTATCCCCTTCGTCAACCATCATCCCGCCGCCATTACCCGGCAGCTGGCCGCCTGCGGCCTTCACGTCGAGCGGGTGCTGTCGGTATCTAACCTGCGCCAGCCAGCACTCAAGCGATTCATGCCCGAACGGCTCATGCTCGCCGCTGAATATGCCATGCAGGTGCCGCTGGCCCCGCTGTCGTTCGGGCCCAGCCTGTTCTTCATGACCAGGAAACAGCCCACCCGTCTAGCCCTCTCAGCAGGGCAGCAGGCCGAACCGCTGCTTGGCCGCGAGGACGTGCGCGGCGGCCGCGTCGACCTCACCCAGGAACACCCGTGAGGCGCGGGCCCGGGCCAGCACGGCCCGGGCCATCGCCTCGGCCGGGCCTGCGTACTTCGACGTCACCAGGTCCCCGCCCGCCGCGATGAACCGGACCGCGCGGCTCCCCGGCGGCACGCTGGCCACCGCCTGCGCCGCGCCCAGGTCATCGGAGATGATCACCCCGCCGAAGCGCAGCCGGCCGCGCAGCATCGCGCGCATCACGACCGGGGAGAAGACCGCGAGATGACGCGGGTCGATGCGCGTGTAGGTGGCCAGCGCCACCATCACCAGCGGCACGCCCGCGCCGATGGCGGCCCGGAACGTGCGCAGGTAGGGGTCGGCCGGCGTGGTGACCGTGTTGACCACGCCGGCGCTGAAGTCGGTGTTCCCCCGCACCCGGCCCAGCCCGGGGAAGTGCTTGGCGGTGGTGGCCTCGCCCGCCGCGGTCATGCCCTGGATGAAGGCGACGCCGTGGCCGGCCACCACGGCCGGGGTGTGGCCGAACTCCCGCATCAGCTGGCCGATGGGTGCGTTCTGGCTGGTGCCCGCGACCGGGACGACGTCCATGACCGGCGCGAAGTTGAGGTTGACGCCTGCGGCCCGCAGCTCGTCGCCCCAGGTCCGGGCCAGGCCGCGCAACTGGGCGGGAGGCAGCATCCCCTGCGCGACGGCGCTCGGCATCGTGGAGAAGCCCGGGCCCTGCAGCGCCTGGACCTCGCCGCCTTCCTGGTTGGCGGCCACGAAGAACCGGGCCCCGCCGGTCACCTGCGGCGAGGTGAGCGACTGCACGGCCCGGGTCACGGCGCCGACGCCGGCCACGCCCGCGGTGTCGGTGGCGATGAAGCTGACCGAGCCGAAGTGGTACACCCTGATCGCCTGGGCCGTGGCCGCGTCCAGCACGCTGCCGGCCAGCCCCACGATGAACAGCTGCCCGACCCGCTGGGCCAGCGTCATCCGGGCCAGCACCCGGTCCGCGCAGGACGGGGGGGTGCCCGCGGCCCGGGACGGGGCGGGCGCCGGGGAGGCCGGCCCGCCGGTGGTGCCGTGACCCGGGGCAGGCGCTGACGGCGAGGCCGTGGCGCCCGGCGACCCGCCGCACGCCGAGACAGCTACCGCCAGCAGCCCCGCCAGCAGGCCGGCGGGCACCCGGGCCGCCGGGAAGCGGCGGCCGCCCGGAGAGGCCGGGCCGCCCGGAGGGCCCAGCGGCGCGGGAAGCCGTCCAGCGCCCGGATCAGGCGCGGGACGGCGCTGCCTCATGTGCGTGGTTCGTTCCCGTCGGTACGTGGCCGGTGGCTTATCGTTGCTGGCCATCGTAGTGAGCTGATCAGCCGCCGCGGGCCGGTCCGCCTCACCCGCCGGGCAGCGGCAGCCAGCCCCGCACCGTGGTCCCGCGCCCGGGCCGCGAGTGGATGTCCAGGGTGCCGCCGAGCGCGGCCAGCCGGTCGGCCATGCCCTGCAGGCCGCTGCCCCGCCGGGTCGCGCCCGGGTCGAACCCGGCGCCGTCGTCGGTCACGGTGAACTCCAGGCCGCCGTGCGTGCAGGAAAGGCCGACGGTGGCCTGGGCGGCGCCCGCGTACTTGGCCACGTTCTGCAGGGCTTCGAGCGCGCAGAAGTACACCGTGGACTCGGTGTCCTGCGGGTAGCGCCCGACGCCGTCCGCCTCGACGCACACCGGCAGCGGCGCCTTGCGCACCTGGCCGGCCAGCGCCGCGACCAGTCCCTGCTCGGCCAGCAGCGGCGGGTAGATGCCGCGGGCCAGATCCCGGAGGTCATCCAGGGCGGCGCGGACCGCGCTCTTGAGCTGCGGCGCCAGCTGCCGGACAGAGCCGGGATCCCCGGCGGCCTCCTCCAGCAGGCCGAGCTGGATCGAGAGTGCCACGAGCTGCTGCTGCGCCCCGTCGTGCAGGTTCCTCTCGATCTTGCGCCGCTCCTCGTCCTGCGCTTCCACCAGCCGGCGCCGGGAGGCCCTCAGTTCCTCGATGGACGCCCGCAGTTCGGCGGTCAGCCGGCGGTTGCGGAAGACCAGCCCCGCCTGGGCGGCCAGGTCGTGCAGGAGCTTGTCCTCGACCGCGGTCAGCGGTTCGCTCCGCGGCTTCTCCAGGGTCAGCACGCCCAGCAGCTCGTTGCCGTGCCGGACGGCGACGGCCCGCGTCCCCGCACCGAAGGCGGGCAGGCCAGCGCCGTCGGGCACACCGAGAGCGCCCGGGCGCGGGGATCCCTCCGGCCAGATCGTGACCGGCCGCAGCTGCGCGCCTACCCGGATCCAGGCCTCCGCCCGGATGGCCCCGGTCGCGCCGGCCAGGACCGCCACCATGCGGTCCACGGCCTTGTCGTAGTCGAGCTGCCCGGCCACGTGGTCGGCGAAGTCCGACAGCACCTGGTACGGCGTGGCCCGCTCCCCGTACACCAGGCGGTTGGCGACCCGGCGGGCCCGCTGCCGCACCGGCTGGAACAGCAGGGCGACCGCGACCGCGGCGGCGATGGTCAGGACCGGGCTGCCCTGCTGGCCGGCGAGCGCCCCGATACCCAGGACGATGCCGGCGTACACCGCGGTCAGCCCGGCCGAGACCAGGCCGTAGACCACGGCGCGGTTGAGGATGACGTCGATCTCATACAGCCGGTACTTCAGGATCCCGACCGTGATCGCGGCCGGGAACCCGAGCAGCCCGATGAAAGCGGACGCGGCATAGGCAGCGACAGTGCTGGGCGGCTGCTTGCCGTGGTCGGCTGCGATGCCCATGATCGCCACCAGCTGGACCAGGGCAAAGGCGACGCCGGTCAGCGCCACCCAGTTGATCTGGCGCCGCAGCTCGCCGCCGCCCGCTTGGTAGCGCAGGACGAGCGACAGCGCTCCCGCTCCCAGGAACAGCACGGACAGCACCGTCAGGGAGTTGAAATTGTTAAAGGGAATCCCGGAAATAACACTCCCGACAGCCGGGACGCCGAACGGATTCTGGTACGTGAGCGAGGTACCGCCGGGGGCCGGGAGGGCCACGGGCCTCGGTACCAGGATGAAGACGATCATCAGCAGCCCGGTGGCCAGGAAGTTCGCCACCACGACCGGGCGCCAGCGCCGCGACCGCAAGGTCCCGGTCGGGAAGAGAAGGAGCGTGCAGGCCAGCGCGGCCACGACCGGGAAGAAGAGCCACTCGGACACCGCGCCGACCTGCTTAGGCGCGGGTACCGCGCCGGGATGCGTGGTGACCCCCAGCATGGCATAAGCGTTAAGAAGCCCCATCAGCCCGAGGCTGACTCCCACGGCCAGCAGCAGCCAGCCAATCGGGTTGCGGACCCGGCGGACGATCAGCGCCCCGAGAGTGGCGTACGCCATCGTCGAGACCGGGAATCCTACCTGGGAAATGGCGTCGTACGCCTTGAAGTCACTCCAGGTGAGCCCGGTAAGGACGGCGCCCGCCACGGCGATCAGGACCGCCCCGGCCCACAAGGCGTCGATGAGGCGCAGGCCGGGCCGTCCGCCGATGCCGGCCGTGTCCTTCACCGGCACGCCCGCCGTCTGGCTCTCGGTGCCCGCCGTCATGACATCACCCCACGTTATGAGTGCTACCGGCGGGCGCGCAGATACAAGAACGCGGCGATGCCCAGGATGGCCAGCCCGTCCAGGGCGTGCAGGCCGCCGAACAGCACCGTGTTGTCGGCCAGGCTCGCCAGCAGGCTCTGGGCCAGGAACGCCAGGACGAACAGCACGGCCGCGAGGACGACCGCCCGGGTGCCGGGCCGGGCGATGAGGGCCAGGATCAAGATCACCAGCGCGACACCGCCCATCGTGAACCCGACCGCGCGGTGCGGGGCGAAGGCGGTATCACCGGAGACGCCTGTGTTGTCGAGCCGGAACGCCCCCAGGCCGGCCAGGAAGATCTGGACCGCGCCGAGCAGCAGGAAGGCCAGCAGCAGCCAGCGGTAGGCGGCGAACGCACCACGCCGGACGCTGGTGAGCTCGGATCGGTTGTCCGTCTGGACGGTGGAAGACATCGGTTCCCCCCTGAGGATGTTGGGATCAGCCAGCTGACGGCGGGCTGGCTGGGGGCGGCCCGGCGAGCTGGTGCAGCACGGCGGGCAGATCTGCGGTTGACCAGTGCTCGGCGAATCTCCCGTCCGGCCCGGCCCGGCTGATGTCGATGATCTGGAACGAGACCTGCCGGCCAGTTGGCCGGACACCGGAGAACTCGCCTTCGTGGGTGCCGTAGCAGGTGATGCGCTGCACCACCCGGTCACCCTCGGCGATCTCGTCCTCCACAATCGCGTGGAAATCAGGGAAGATACTCAGGGTCAGCCTCAGCCAGTCCCTGAGCGCGGTGAGACCGCGGACGGGCGGGCCGCCGGGGATGTGGTGCACGCAGTCGGGGGAGATGAGCTCATTGGCGAGGGCAATGTCGCCCTGGTTGAAGATTTCCTCGACGACGCGGCGGGCGCGGGACTTCAGTTCATCAGGGGCCATGGTCGTGCTCCCCAGGCATCTCGGCAGGCGGCCTGACCCCAGCCTGGGCGGACCGGGCGGGCCGCAACAGGACGAGCGCTCCCCGTTGCCTCCCTGTTTCACGCCCGCCCGCTGGCGGGGCGAGCGGTGAGCCCGGGCACCGCCGGCTTCGGCGCGCTGCTGAAACGCCACCGGCTGGCGGCCGGGCTGACCCAGGAAGCACTGGCCGGGCGGGCCGGGCTCAGCAGTAAGGCCGTCAGCGATCTGGAGCGCGACCCGGACCGCCTGCCGCGCCTGGGCACGGTGACCCTGCTCGCCGACGCGCTGGGCGCGGATCAGGACGCTCGCGCGGAACTGCTCGCGGCCGCCCGCCCGCCGGCCGCTCCCGGGGCAGGCGCGGCCGGCGCTCCCGGGGCAGGCACGGCGCTGCCCCGGCCCGGACTGCCGCGACCGCTTACCCCGCTGATCGGCCGGGCCGGCGTGACGGCCGCGGTCCTGAAACTGCTCCGCCGGGGAGACATCCAGCTGCTGGTCCTCACCGGTCCCGGCGGGGTGGGCAAGACCCGGCTGGCCATCGAGGTGGCCGGGCAGATAGCCGGTGACCTGGCCGACGGCGCCATGTTCGTGGACCTGGCGCCGCTGCGCGACCCGGGACTGGTGCTGAGCGCGATCGCCCAGCGGCTGGGGGTGGACGAGCGCGACTCGGCTCCGCTCCCCGGGCGGCTGGCAGCCGCCCTGCGGGCCCGGCAGATGCTGATCCTGCTGGACAATTTCGAGCACCTGCTGGCCGCCCGGGACAGCGTGCTCGCCCTGCTGGAGGCCTGCCCGCAACTGATCATGCTGGTCACCAGCCGGGTCGCCCTGGACGTGCGGGGCGGCCGCGAGTACCCGATCGCCCCGCTGGCCGTGCCCGAGGCCGCCGGTCCGCTGGACACGGTGACCGGATCGCCAGCCGCACAGCTGTTCGCGGAGCGTGCGGGCGCGACCGGCGCGGAACTGACCCTGGACGCCGGGACCGCTCTGGCCGTGGCCGGGATCTGCCGGCGGCTGGACGGGCTGCCGCTGGCCATTGAGCTGGCGGCGGCGCGGACCCGGCTGCTCTCACCGGCGGCTCTGCTCGACCGGCTGGACCGCCGGCTGCCGGTGCTGGCGGGCGGGGCGCACGATCTGCCCGGCCGGCAGAAGACCATGAGGGACGCGATCGCCTGGAGCTACGACCTGCTGGACGAGCCGGAACAAGCGCTGTTCCGGCGGATGTGCGTGTTCACCGGCGGCTGCACGCTGGAGGCCGCCGAGGCGGTCTGCACGGCCGGCCCCGGCGGGCCGCCAGTTCTCGACGGGCTGACGTCGCTCGCGGCCAGCAGCCTGCTCCAGCAGCACGAGACGCCGGCGGCGGCGCGAGCGGATGGTCCGCGCGGCGGTCCCCGGGTAACCATGCTGGAGACGATCCGGGAGTACGGGAACGAGCAGCTGTCGGCGCACTCGGAAGCCGCCGCGCTCGGGCAGCAGCACGCCGCTTACTACCTGGCCCTGGCCGAGGATGCGGCCATCGCGATCACTGGCCCCGAGGCCGCGAACGGGCTGGCGCGGCTGGACGAGGAGCACGACAACCTGCGGGCCGCTCTGCGCTGGGCGCGGGAGCGGGGCGACCGGGTGACGGCGCTCCGGCTGGCCGGGGCGCTGTGGCGGTTCTGGGCCCAGCGCGGCCACCTCAGCGAGGGCCGCCGGTGGTTCACCGAGGCGTTCGCCCTGCCGGGCGACGCCGGCCCGGTTCCCGCGGCGACGCAGCTCAACTGGCTGGTGGGGGCGGCCAGGCTGGCCATGGACCAGGCCGCCTTCGACGAGGCGGCGGGGTACACCGACCAGGCTGTTGCTCTGGCCAGGGGGCGCGGAGACCCGGCGGACCAGGCGGCAGCCCTGAATACCCGGGGCCTGCTGGACCGCGCGATGAACCACTACGCCGACTCGCTGCAGGCACATGAGGCCGCGCTGCCGCTGGCGCGGGCGGCGGCCGACCCGGGCGCCGAGGCGAGCGCCCTGCTCGGCCTGGCCTACGCCGCGATGTTCACCGGCGATGCCCCGCGGGCCAGCGCCCTGGCCGAAGAGAGCCTGGCGCAGGCGCGGGCATCGGGGGATCCGCTCATTCTCGCCCAGGCGCTGTTCTTCCTCAGCTGGGTAGCGAGCAACGGGGCCGGCTTCGAGCAGGCCGCGGCGCTCGCGACCGAGGCTCTGGACTTGTTCACCACCCTGGGCGACGCCGGCGGCCGCGCCGAGGCCCTCTTCGTGCTCGGCACGGTCGAGATCTACTCCGCCCGCTACGAGGCAGCGGGCGCCTTCTTCACCGACAGCGCGCACCAGCACCGGGCTCACGGCGCCGAACCCATCCTGGCCAGAGATCTCGGCGGGCTGGGCACCGCCCTGCTGAACCTCGGTGAGCTGCCGCGCGCCCGGGCGGTGCTGGACGAGAGCCTCGACGTGGCGCGGCGGTACGCGGATCCGTGGAGCTCGGCCATGTCCCTGATGCTGCTCGGCCACCTGGATCTGGCCGAGGGTGATGCCACCGCTGCCCAGGCCGTGCTGGCCGAGGCCGGGTCGCTGTTCCAGGCCACCGGGAACATGGTCTACCTGCCGTGGTGCCTGGAAGGGCTGGCCAGCCTCGCGGCCGCGCAGGGCGACTACGCGCGCACCGCCGAAATCGACGGAGCCCGTGACGCGCTGCGCGCCCAGATCGGCGTGTTCCTGCCGCCCGTATACCCTGCCGGGTATAGTCAGGCGCTGGCGGCAGCCCGGGACCACCTCACCCCGGCCGCCTTCGACACCGCCCGCGCCGGGGCCGCGTCGAAGGCGCCGCCGCAGATCATCGCGGCCGTCGGCGACTGGAGCCGTCCGCCGTTCCCGGTCACGGGGACGGGCTGAGGCCCGCGGCCGTGAGCAGGTACGCGCCCGGGGCGGCCCCGTCGCCTCCGGCGGCGAGATCCAGGACCACCTTCCCGACCCGCTCCGCGGTCAGGGACGGGCCGGCGCGCTCGGTGAACGCCGCCACCTCGATGCCCTCCCGTGCCGCGTACCCCGCGACCGCGGCGGCCCCCAGCCGCGTGACCGGGGTCAGCTGGGGCAGCAGGGACACGAACCGGATCCCGAGCCCGTCCCGTTCCGATTCCGCGGCGGCGTACGCGGTGATGAACCGCACCGTGGCTTTGGCTCCGGCGTAGCCGCCGCTCAGCAGCGACCCGCGGAGCGCGGCCCCGCTGGACAGGGTAACCACGAGGCTGCCCGGCTCCAGCGGGGCCAGCAGCGCCTCGCGGATCCAGCCGAAGACATGCCGCACATCGACGTCCCAGTTCCGGCTGAACGTCTCCCAGGTATGCCGCTGGATCGGCCGGGACAGCGGGGCGGCGCCCGCGTTGAGCACGAGCAGGCCTGGCCGGTAGGCGTCGATGAGCTGCCCGGCTGCGACCGGATCGGCGGCGTCCGCGACAACCGGGGTGAACGAGCCGCCCAGCTCCGCGCCCAGGCCGTCCAGGGCGGCCCGGTCCCGGGCCACGCCGACGACGGGTGCACCGGCCCGGGCGAGCGCGGTGGCGATGGCCCGGCCGAACCCGCGGCTGGCCCCGGTGACCAGCGCCGGGCGGTCCGTTATCTGAGTGGTGGTCATGAGCTGCCCCCAAGGGTCCGCGGCCGCCTGGTGCGGCCGGTTACCCAGATAGACCAGCGGCGGGGGCCGCAGTCGCCGCCCGGGCCGCCACGAGTTCATCCAGCCGCGGCGGCAGGCCGAACACCCGGAACAGGCCAGGGTCGAGGAAGATGTCCAGCCGCGCGATCCCGCCCGGCGCGACGGTCAGCACCTGCACCGCGTGCGCCCGGTACGCCCGGTCGGCGCCGCGCTCGTAGATGGCGAAGGCTGGCTGGCCGTTGGCCCGGGCCGGCCGCAACCGGAACCGCCCGCTCGTGGTCAGGATTTTCTCCGCAACGAAAGTCAAAACCGCAGCGCGGCCGGTGAACCAGGCCAGCACAGGGGGCATCTCGAGGACCACGTCGTCGCGGAGCAGCGTGGCCAGCGCCGCCACGTCGGCGCCCTCGAACGCGGCCACGAAACGGTCCAGCAGGGCCCGCTCGTCCGCCCGGGCCGGCTCGGCCACGTCGTCCTGTCCGGGGAGGGCCCGGGCGGCCAGGGTCCGGGCCCGGCGCAGGCCGCTGTTCACGGCGGTGGTACTCGTGCCGAGCAGGTCCGCGACCTCGGACGCGGGCCAGCCCAGGACGTCGCGCAGGATCAGGATCGCGCGCTGCCGGGCGGGCAGGTACTGCCAGGCGGCGACCAGCGCCAGCCGGGTGCCGGCCCGGGCCGCGGCCACCTCAGCGGGATCCTCGGGCGACTCCCCCAGCCACGCCCCCGGCATGGGCTGCAGCCAGGGGACCTCCGTGCCCCGGGCCACCGGCGCCCGCGGGTCCTGCCCGGGCGCCCCGACCCCGGAGGGCAGCGGCCGCCGCCCGCGGCGCTCGATCGCGGTGAGGCACGCGTTGGTGGCGATCCGGTACAGCCAGGTACGGACCGAGGAGCGGCCCTGGAACCCGGGGTAGCCGCGCCACGCCCGCAGGTAGGTTTCCTGGACCAGGTCCTCGGCCTCGTCGGCGGAGCCCAGCATGCGGTAGCAGTGCACCAGCAGTTCAGCCCGGAACTCGCGGGTCACGCTGGTGAAATCATCGCTGGCGGTCATCGGTGCTCTCCAGTGCGCGGGGGCATGCCCTATAGACCCACCAGCGGGGCGAAAGTCACCGCGGCAGGCCGGGAGGCGTCCGCGGGCAGGGTTGCTCAGCAGCCGCCGGCCGGCCCGGGGACTCCCGGCCCGGTGGCGGGGGCATCCACGACACCTGCGGCGCCGGCCCGCAGGACGGCGCCGAAGTGGACCACGTACCAGCGGCCGCGCCAGGAGATGAGGGACGCGACGCCGACCGAGCGGACCTGGCCGTGCTGCCGGTAGACCAGCCGCGCGCCGCCGACGTGCCAGTAGCCCACGGCGTTGTAGCAGGCCCCGGGGCCGATCCAGGCCGCCCCGGCGGACGGCACGATGACCCGGACCAGGGCGGCGTCCCGGGCCCCCGGGCCGAGGTAGCGGTGCACGGCGGCCAGGTCGAGCCGGAAATCACGCAGCAGCCGGGTGTGCCAGTCGGCGGCCGGGTCGGCGATGGCCTTGACCTGGGTGTAGGCGGCCAGCGGGAAGAACGCCTGGGCGGCCAGGCGGGCCTGGCCGGTCGTCACGGCGGCCCACAGGTCGGTCATCTCCGCGCGGAACACCCGGGTGTGCGCGCTGGGCAGGGTGCGGGTCTGGTGCAGCGCCCCGGGCGGCGGCGGCACGGGGATGACGGTTGGCTGGCCCGGGCTGGGGGTGGATACGCTGCCCGGCGACGCCGCCGAAGGCGCCGCGGTGGCGGCGGGGGTGGCCGGCGCCGCGGGCGTGCCCGGGCGCGGCGGCCCGTCCGTCGCCGCCACCTGCGCGGGGCTGCCGCATCCGGCCGCGAGCAGGCTGACCGCAACGGCCAGGATCGCGGCGGTCAGCCGAACCTGCCAGACCTGCCGAACCTGCCGAACCTGCCGGGCCCTGGACCCGGCGCTTCCCAGGCCGTTCACCCGGCCAGCGTACCGGCGCAGCCTCCAGCAGCCCGTAACCCGCGCTGCGCGGCGCGTGACGCCCCCGTGGCTGCGGGGCGCAGTTCTTACTCGGTGCAGTAGCTACGTTCCCCGGGGCGCCGCCCAGTTCAGCGTGAACCGGTCCAGGGTGTAGCCCAGCGCGTTCAGCGTCGGCTGGATGAAGCTGCCCCGGATGGTCTGCGCGGCCTCGTTCTCGGCGCTGGCGATCAGCGGGCGGGTCACCCCCGGCACGCGCGTGGCCTTGTAGAAGGCGATCTGCTGGGCCTGCGGGTACAGCACGGACGGCGCGAACTGGGGCCGCAGTACCACCCCGCAGCCGAATCCCGGGTAGGTCCAGCTGTGCTGGGTGGCGATCGGGTGAGACGGGATGTTGTCGATCGTGATGTCGTGCACGGTCTGCGGCAGGCGGGGCCGGGGCAGCACCATCGTGACCGTCACGTGGCCGGGCCTGGCGCCCGCGGGACGGCTGAGCACCTGGAGCCGGTAGTGCCCCGCGGACCTGGCCCACCACGCTCGTCCCGGGTTCAGGTCCACGGTGGCCGATGCGTGCCCGACCGCGTAGAAGGTGCTGGCGTACCAGCATGGCCACGGCCCGATGTTCTTGGAGACCTTGCGGGTGAAGTAGAAATCGAAGTTCGCCTGGCCGAGGGCAGGGCGGGAGATGCCCTCGATCTTCTGCAGGACCCACGGACCGAGGTCGGTGTTCGTGGTGGTGCCCGTGGCGATGACCTGCCAGGGCCACGCGAACCGGACACTAGGCAGGTGCACGTTGAGCCCCACGGTGTGCAGGGCGGCGGACAGCACGGCCAGGACCACGGACGCGATGGCCTTGCGGAAGATCAGGCCGGTGAGTACGAGGACCGCGCCCGCGGTGATCCGGGTGCGCAGGCGCCACCGGCGCGGGCCCCGCGGGCCGGGCGGCGGGGTCGGGGGCGGCCACGCGGCCAGGCCGGCGGGCTGGCCAGCGGGGGTCGCGGCCGGGGCAGCGGCGAGCGTCGCGGGAGGGGCGGCGGATGTGGCGGCCGGAGAAGCGGCGGGAGTGGCACCGGCCGTGGCGGGGGGCGCCAGGCCTGCGGCCTGGGCCATTGCCCCCGCGGGGCCGGCCAGGATGGCCCGTCCCCGGCCGTGTGTGGTGATCAGGGTCAGCAGGGCGAGCAGGATGCGAACCACGCGGTCCACCTTCTTTCCAGGGCGGCAACGGATCGGGGCATGACGGTGGCCGCTCGCTACACGGTCGCCGGGTAGTCGAGGCTCAGCACGATGGGCACGGCGCCGAACCGCCGGTGGAACCGGGCCCCGGGCCGGTCACCGTTGCCCGGGTCGGTGATCCGGGGCCAGCGCATCCGGACCTGACGGTCGGTCAGGCCCTCGACCGAGTACGGGAACTCCATCGCCGAGCAGTCGTGAGCTTTCAGCAGGCCACCCCAGCGAAAAGCCGCGAAAGCGTTGGCCAGATCAGCCACCGAGAGGTCGGCACGGGTCAGGTCGAGCCCATACACCGTCCGGGACAGCCGGACCAGGTCGTCGGCGCAGCGCCCGAGGGCCGCGGACCGCTGCACGTACACCGTTCCGTCGCCGTTGACGGCACCCAGACGCTCCCCGTATACCGGTGAGCGCCTGGCCCGTGCCTCACACTGCATCCAGTCGCAGGCCGCCAGCAACTGCCAGCTGACGCCCCGGCGCGCGGCCACGTCCTGGTACGTGGTCTGCCCGGCGAGCAACGGCGCCTTCGCCGATTCCACGAACGCGTTGAGCACCGGCCGCGGGATCTGCGTCTGGTACCGGCGGGTGCTGGACAGGGTGGCCCGGACCGGCTGCCCGGCCCGGTGCGCCTGGGCCTTGCTCAGCCGGTGCGCAGACGTGGACTGGGGGGAGATTCCGGGGATGGAGGGCTGGGCGCTGGCCGGGCGGCTCGGCCGCGGGCTGGCCGTGGACGTCGGCCGGGGGCTGGCCGTGGACGTCGGGGCCGCACTGCTCGGCTGCGGGCTGGGCGGGAGCGTTGGGACGGCGCTGCTCGGCTGCGGGCTGGCCGGACTTGTCGGTGCTGTGCGCGTGGGCCGCGGGCTCGCCGGGGCCGTGGGCGTGGGCCGCGGGCTCGCCGGGGCCGTGGGCGTGGGCCGCGGGCTCGCCGGGGGCGCCGGGGCCGTGGGCGTGGGCCGCGGGCTCGCCGGGGCCGTGGGCGTGGGCCGCGGGCTCGCCGGGGGCGCCGGGGCCGTGGGCGTGGGCCGCGGGTCCGGGCGGGCGGACCCCGCAGGCCGGGCCGGTACCGGCGGGGCGGCAGGAACCCCCGGGATCCTGGCGCTGCCGGTCTCCGCGCCCCTGCTCGCGGCGCGCGGCTGGCCGTCGCCGGATACGCCGTAGCGGTACAGGTCGTACCGGCGCATCAGGCTGATCAGGTTCGCCCCGTAGTCGGGGTCGGTCGCGTAGACGCCAGTCAGCGCGGCCGCGAACTTGTCGGGGTTCGTCCGGTCGCCCATGGCTTGCTGGTAGTAGCCGCTGCGGGCCAGGAGCCGGCCGTGGTCGTCGATGCTCTCGGCCACGTTGTGGTACACGCGGAACGACGCTGAGGTGCTGACCGGCTGGCCGTTCACGTATTCCTGGGTGGGCAGCGGAACGCTGCCCGCGGGGCCGGTGCCCTTGATGCCGAACAGGTTGTGGTCCCGGGCAGCCAGCTCGCTCTGGCCCCACCCCGACTCGTCGATGGCCTGGGCGATCGTGACCGCGGCTGGGACCCCGTAGCGGTGCTGGGCCTCCATGGCCCCGGGGGCCACCGCACTGATGAACGCCTGCTGCGCGCGGGACTCGGAGACCGGCTTCCGCGCGGGTGCGGGATGGTGCCTGCGGTACGCAGCGCCCTGCTCCCGCGGCCGGGCCCCGGAGGTGACGCCCGGGATCGCGGCACCCCCGGGGGAGATCTTCTCCCAGGTGTTCCCGGCCTCCCGGGTGTTCCCGGCTCTCCGGCCGTTCCCGGCCTCCCGGGTGTTCCCGGCTCTCCGGCCGTTCCCGGCCCCCCCGGCGTTCGCGGCCCCCCGGCCCTCCCGGGCCGGCCGGTGGTCCTCGGCGGTGCGCGCGGCCCGCTGCGCCGGTACGAGGCCGGGGATCGCCGGGTCCGTGGACACGCGCCGAGCAGCCCGGGCCGCGGGGGCCGTTTCGGTCCCGGGGATGGCCGCCTGTCCGGTGGGGGCACCCGCAGACGTGACTGCCGCCGACACGGCCCCCGCATTGTTGCTCCCTGCGGATGTGGTCCCCGCATTCGTGCTCCCCGCGGAGGTGGTCCCGGCATTCGTGCCGCTCGCCTTCGGGTGCCCCGCCGTCTGGGTTCCAGCCGTCTCACTCCCCGCGCCCGCCGCCCCCGCAGCCGGGCCCGCATCGGGCGTGGAACCGTTGTTGACGAAACCAACGACACCCGCCGCGGACAGCGGGCCCGGGTACTCGTGGGAGTTGACCGAGAAATTCGGCAGCGAATCCCCGCCGATGGTGTGCAGCACCCCGCCCGCGTCCTTGGTGACCACCTCGACGTGCCCGTCGAACAGAACCCAGTCCCCCGGGAGCGGCGCGTAGCCGTCTCCCAGCGGATGCCAGCGATCATGAGCCTGTGCGTCCTGCTGGATCGAGACGATCCCGAGGGAGGCCGGGTTCGCCTCGACCCGCACGTCCGCCCAGCTGTGCAGGGGCCACGGATAGGAACCGCCGCCGGATACCCAGCTCTGCCCCCCGACCACCTGGGCGCCCAGTTCCAGGGTGAGGCTGGCGAAAGCCGCGCATGACTGGCCGTGGTTGACGCCGTCGATGCTGTCGTGCTGCCAGATGATCGCCTCCATCTCGGCCGGGGTCTTGGTCCCGGCCATCCGGAGGTAGTAGTTGGCCACGTGGACGATGGCCGCCCGCAGCATCGCGTCGTGGCCCGGCGCTGATCGGTCCGGGCTGGCTCCGTGGACCGATTGCCGGAGCGCGACCAGGTTGAGCGGCATGCTGGAGGGAGAGCTGAAATCGGCGGCCGCCTTCGGGACAAAGGAGAATCCGGTGATCGCTCCGCCGGCGCTGAGACTCACCAGCGCCGCCATCTGCTGCCACCGTGGCCGGCCTGCCGAAGGCAACGATTTCACCTCTTCCGTACGAATACTGCGTCCCAGCGGATAGTGCGGGCGAGAGCGGGAGTGTGGCCACGTCAGGCCGCCAGGGTCTCGTTTCCTAGCTGCCTCAAAATGGCCTGTACTTGCGAATCACCCGGATTCTCCGCGTTCGCGAACAGCACCGCCGCGTCATGCGCGGCCCCGGCAGAGGCGCCCACGATCCATTTCCGGTAGATGTCGGCCACGAGTTCCATCTGCCCGTGCGTGCTCGTCACCGGGCGCGCGCACAGATCCGGGAATCCCTGCCGGGACGTGACCAGGCCAGAACCCGTATACCGCAGGCAGTTCCCGGAATGACTTTCCAATCCCGGCTGGACGACAGGGTTGCCGTCGGTCCCGGTCAGCGTGGCGCCGCCGATGATGTCGTTTATCGCGCGGGCGGCCACCGCGATGCTGTCGATCGGGTTAGCGGGGTCGTAGGGGTGATGAAGGTTCAGCGACGCCGCGACCGCCCCGCCCTGGGTGGGCGTGATGGGTTCGAGGCCCTGCCGGCCGGTCTTGGTGTCCGCGAATCGGGGATTGTCATTGCTGGTCAGCAGCGCGAAAACCCACAGGACCTGACGCGTGGCCTTCGCGCAGGCGAAATTGACCTGGCCAGGCTCGGATACCACATCGGGGTTCTGGCAGGCCTTGACGACCTGCGCCTGAACGGTGGCCACACTGGCCGGCCACGACGCCCCGCCACTGGTGATGATGACGACGAGCACCGTGACCAGGGCGACCGTGGCACCACTGATCGCGATGATGGTGCGCCGGGAAAGCCGGCGGTGGTAGGCGCTCCGCCGGCCATGACTGACGATTCCCACCGTGGGATCGGAGGCCGAGGGATCGGAGGCCGTGGGATCGGAGGCCGTGGGATCGGAAGCAGTGAAATCGGAAGCAGCCGAATCGAAGACAGCCGAACCGAAGGCCGTGGAAACGACCGAAGTGCCATCAAAGGGGGCCGCATCGGAGGCAACTGAAGCGGAGGCCCCGAAATCACCAGCCGGCACCCGCGCGCCACTAATGACCGCCCCCGTTTCATATCGCGGGCCTTCCCCCACGAAAGGCGGCTCATCAACCGCATAGTAGGTCTGGGAGTCTTCCGCATAATAGGGCAGAGGGTCTTCCGCATAACGTCCCTGAGCCGGGACCGGGGCGTGCGCCGAGAACGCCTCACGACCCGGCCCGGGGTACGCGCGCATCTGCTCGGTCAGGGCCGCGTGGTCATGCGGGGACCTGGCGAGTTCCCGTTCCAGCGACACACGTGCTTCCGAGAGTTCCCTCTGCAGTTCTTCGGTGGTCTTCTTCAGGTCGTCGAGCCGCTGGCTGTTCTGGCGGATTATGTCTTCGAAGTGTGTCGTCACTGTCTCACCTCTAGCGTGCGGCCGGACCGGGCCATCCCGGGTGCGGTGGGCCGGCCCGGGATCGCCCATCAGGTCAGTGATCGTCAGGTAGCCGAGAGCGACGACGAGCCCCCGGCCGCTGACAGCGGCCCGGGACGGCGGCGGACCCTCAACTGCCCCGTGACAGCCCCTGCCCGGTAGGGCCGAGGCCTGGCGGCTATTAGAACACATGTGCGATGCTGGTGTGAAGTCGCAAGTTATTCGAACGCGTGTTCGGTCCCGGGAGGATGGGGCACCCGCGAGGAGGTGAGGTCGGCATGCCCGCAGCGATGCGCAGCCGGCTGGCGGCCGTCGCCCGGCTAGGCGCCAGGTACGGACGTGCTCTGGGCCGACATCCACAGCTGGTAGCTGATCGGCCAGGTGCCCGAGGGAGGCTGGGTCAGGTCGTGCGGGTCCTGCGTGGTGACCAGGCCGACCAGCCGGCGCGGGGTGACCCCGTACGCGGTGAGCTCGGCCGGCCGGGTGGCCAGCAGGACCGGCTGACGGCCCGCACCCGCGATGCCCCGGATCACCGACTGGACCTGTGCCACCGAGGCTCCCGCCATGACCCCGGCTGGGACGCCGCACATTCCCCTGATCGCGGGGGCGAACTCGCTCGCGGCCAGCCGGTCGAGGATGATCACGGACATCCGCGCACTCATCGTCCCGCACAGCCCCTGGACGGCCGCCGTCTGGCCCGCGCCAGTCCGTTTCACGCCCAGCCCGGTGGCCGCGGGCCCCGAATGCCCGGCGGCGCGGTGGCTGAGGCTGATCCCGAAGGTGGTCACGGCGGTCGGGACGGTCATGGCCACGACGAAGCACGCCGCGGCCAGGGCCACGGCGGCCTGGCCGGCGCCACGCTCCCGGGCCCGGCGATCCAGCCAGGCCGCGACCCACACCGCGCAGAGGATGAACGCGGGCAGCACCACCGGCATCAGGGTCCGGCTCGCCCACGGCTGGTCCGGGACCGTCCGCGGCTCCCAGAGCACGCTCGCCGTGGTCCAGACGAAGATCGCCAGCGGCAGCCCCCAGGCCGTGGCCGTGCCGTCCTCGTCAGCCCACCGGAGCAGCGCGCGCACGCACCGCCGGGTGAGCAGGGCCAGGCCGAAGCCGCCGAGCAGCAGAGCCGGGATCCCGATGTACCAGATCACCCAGTACAGGGTGTCCTCAGCGTAGGAGCGCGTCGGCTCGACGGGCAGTCCGAGCAGCTTCTGCAGGGCGGCCACGTACGCGGCGGTACCCGGTCCCGGCGTCCAGTGCGCGGTCTGGAACGAGGGCCGGATCAGGAGGGCGATCAGCGCGGCCACCACGAGGCCCGCGGCCACGTCTGGCACCCGCCAGCGCAGCGCGCCCCGGGCCGCCCGTCCGGTGCAGGTCCTGGCCGGTGGCCAGGCGATGATC
Organism: uncultured Actinomycetes bacterium; assembly: GCA_963782185.1. GTDB lineage: Bacteria > Actinomycetota > Actinomycetes > Streptosporangiales > Streptosporangiaceae > RYN-230. The sequence continues at coordinate 368,171 of CAWAJB010000003.1, read as the reverse complement.
GCCACCGCGGCCACGGTCGCGCCGGTGACCACAAGCGCGATCACGCTCACCTGGCGGACCGGGAAGCCGGGGTCGGCCAGCGCGGCCGGCGCGACCACCCAGCTGGTGGCAACTGCGTACCCGGCCCCGGCGAGCACGCCGAGCCCCAGCGGCAGTGCCTGGGGGCGCCGCGCCGCGACGAGCAGTCCCGTGAAGGGGATGACAGGAATCAGGTAGGGCAGCACGGACAGCGAAGCCAGCGGGGCCAGCCCCAGGGCCAGCCCGCCGAGCGCGGCCGCGGCCACGCTCGGCGACAGCCACCCGGGCCAGCGCAGCCAGCCCGGGTAGCGGACCAGCCACCCCTGGCCGCGGCGCACCGTCAGCGAGTCGGCCACCAGGCACAACCCGCCCAGCAGGAGCAGCTGGACCAGGGGCTCGGCGAACGCCGACCGGCTCGTGTACAGCTCAGGCAGGGTGACGGCCAGGACCAGGGCCGCCGGCGGAGCCCACCCCGGGCCCGCGAGCCGCCCGGCCAGCCCGCCGAAGGTGAACACCGCGAGCGCGCCGAGCACGGGGCTGGCCAGCACGGCCGTGGTCATGCTGTGCATCCACCAGCCGCCGGCCGTCACGATGGCCAGGCCCGGCGCGAACTGCGGGGCCAGGCCGCCGTGCGTGACCGCCAGCCCGGTGCTGGCGAAGGTGAGTCCGGGGTGTGCGCCGCCGAAGCTCCCGAGCGACTCCGGGATGGGCAGCGAACCGTGACCCGCGATCCAGTATCCGATCTGGAAGAGCACGCCCGGCTGGCGCATGACGATGATCTGCGGTGAATTGAGCCAGATCTGCCAGGCCCCGAAGCCGGCCGCCACGACGGCCGTGCCGGCCAGGCCCCACCAGCCGGCCCAGGCCCGCACCGGCTTCCCCGCCGGGCCCGCCCCGGGCACCAGGAGCGGCCGCTGTCCCGGCACGCGCCGCAACGCGGCGGCGATCAGGATGACGGCCAGCGGAACGGAGATCAGCAGCATGGGGGCGGGTCGCAACCGGCCGGCCATCAGCAGCGCCGCCCCCGGGATCAGCCACGCCAGCGCCAGCAGCACCGGCAGCAGCGTGAGCTGGGTGAACCACCACCCGCCCCAGGGCACCCGCCGGCTCAGCCTCACTGTCGTTGCAGACTCGCGGCTCTCGGCTACTGGGCCGGCCTGACGGGCTCCCGGGCGCACGGGTCCACTCTAGGCCGGCGCGCCGACATTCCCGCGGAGGCCTGGGTGACCGATTCATCCCATTGGCGCCACATGCGGTAGCCGTTCGGTGAACAATGGGCGCCACACCCCCGCACACGCGTCACGCCCGCGCAACGCCCGCGCAAGCCACGGCCCCACGCCACGAGGAGCGATGACCCGCTACGACGACATGGACGAGCCCGGGGGCGGCATCTCAGTGTCCGGGCATGCACCCGGGCCGCCGCGGTCGGCGCAACTGGCCTCGCCTGGGGACACGGACTGGCAGCTCGCCCTCTACGGCCCGGAGCCCGGGGATCCGTCGCCACGGGCAGACCGTTATGGCGACTCCGGGGGCGGGACGGATACGGCAGGACGCGCGCGGTGGCCGCGCCCCAGCTGGCACTCGCTGCTCGGCGGGGCGGCCATCATCGCGACGTTCGCGGTCGTCGCCACGTCGCTGGTGGCCTACGCGAAGTACCGCGGCGTGGTGGGCAGCATCCACCGGGAAGACGTCACCGCCGCGATGCTGGGCAAGCGGCCGCCCTACACGGCGGGGCTGAACATCCTGATTATCGGCTCGGACTCACGCCAGGGCCTGGGCCGCAAGTTCGGGGCGGATGTCGTGGGAGCCCGCTCGGACACCTCGATGCTCCTGCACATCGCGCCGGGGCACACCCGGGCGGACATCATCAGCTTCCCTCGGGACTCGGTGGTCCCGGTCCTGGCCTGCGCCGACGACAAGCAGGGCCATCCGGGCCAGAGTGCGCAGCCGGGGGCGTTCGAGCGGCTGAACGCGACCTTTTCCGCGGGCGGCGCTCCCTGCCTCTGGAAGACCCTGGAGCAGGAAACCGGCATCCGCATCCAGCATTTCCTGGAAGTGAACTTCGCGGGCTTCCAGGCGATCGTCAACGATGTGCACGGCGTCCCCGTGTGCCTGCCGTTCGCGATCAACAACCCCCAGTCCCGGCTGCGGCTCACCGCGGGCAAGCATGTGGTCAACGGCGCGCAGGCACTGGCGTTCGTGCGCCTGCGGGAGAACGTCGGCGAGGGCTCGGACACCCAGCGCATCCAGCGTCAGCAGTACTTCCTGGCCGCTGTGATGCAGAAGCTGAAGTCGACCAACCTGCTCACCCAGCCCAACCGGATCTTCAGCGTCGTCCGTGACGTGGCCAGGTCGCTGACCACCGATCAGGGGCTGGACCTGTCCACGATGCTGCGCATCGCGAACAGCATGAAGAGCCTGAGCTCGAATTCGGTCCAGCTGGTCACGGTCCCGGTCGTGCCGTACGTGGGAGATCCCGCCGCCGAGCTGTCCTGGGAGCAGCCGCAGGCGGCCCGGATGTTCCGGGCCATCGAGGCCGACCGCGACCTGCCCGCCGCAACCAAGTCCAAGGGCAGCGGCTCCGGCCAGGCCTCCGGCTCGGGCGGGAGCCCCGGCCAGACGACGGCGGCCACGGTCACCCCGGCCAGGGTGCACGTCCAGGTGCTGAACGGGTCCGGGGTCAACGGCATCGCGGGCACCACCGCCACCGCCCTGACCGCCAAGGGCTTCACCGTGACCGGGACTGGTCCCGCCGCGAACTACGGCTACACCAGCAGCGTGATCCAGTACTCCTCGGCCAGCCATCTGCCCGAGGTCAACACGCTGAAGGCTGTGCTCGGCGGCTCGGTCGTGGCCCAGCAGGACACGGCGGTGGGCGCCGGCGCCCTCAACCTGATCCTCGGGTCCAGCTTCACCGGCCTGAGCGCGGGCGCGGGAGCGGGAACGGGCGCCAAGTCGTCCGCCACGACGCTCGGCAACCTGGCCAAGAGCTACGGCGGCATCACGGCGAGCACGAACATCTGCCAGGACTCGGCCGCGTTCGCCGGCCCGGACAACCAGCTCCCGGGCGGCTGAACCTCGCTGGACTGGCCCGCGCTGGACTGAACCGCGCTGGACTAAGCCACGCTCGGCTGGGTCACGCCGCCGTGGCCGTGCGGGGGCGGACCGCCCGGGAAGTCCTCACCGGGGCGGTGGGAGGGCCGCAGGCGCCGCGCGCCGAGTTGCGACACGACCAGCCAGGCCCACAGGCCCGCCGGATACATGAAGTACCCGAACCTGGTCGCGGGGGCCAGCACGAACATGAGCACCAGGCCGATGATGAGCCGCCAGGTCGCGGACGGCACGTTCCGGGGCGGGCGGACGACCAGGGACACCAGCACCCCCAGGCTCGCCAGGCAGAGCAGCGCCACGGCGATCGTGTGCCCGGCGGGCCCCGTGTCCGCGAGGACATGCCCGGGCAGCGGGCTGACCGCCTGCGACTTGATCTTGGCCAGCCCGAGCGGGAACAGGATGGTGTTCTCGACCAGGGAATGCGGCCAGACCGCGGCGACCGGCGCGATGATGACTGCCGCGGCGGCGATGGCGGCCAGCACGAACCGCGTTGCCGCCCGCCTGCCGTCCCGCACGGCCAGCATGGTCGCGGCCACAATCAGGGCGGGCCACGCGGTCGCCTTGGTGGCCGCGGCGACGCCCAGGACCAGCCCGGCCACCACCGGCTGCGGACGGCGCCACAGCAGCGCCAGGCCCAGGCACAGCAGCGCGAGGACCGGGACGTCGGTCCCCCCCACGGTCAGCGAGAACGCGATCACCGGGGTGGCCGTGACGAGGACGGTCCAGCGCAGCACGTCGCGCGCCCCGGCGGCCGCCAGCGCGGCCGCGAACACGGCCACGAAGCCCAGCGAGAACCACACCCGCGGGTCGGTGACGAGCCCGGGGCCCAGCAGCGCCCGCGGCAGCCCGAAGATGGCCATGACCGGAAGATACGGGTTGTAGATGTTGGGGTCGTGCGACGCGGTGACCACGGCCTGGCTCTCATACGGGGATCCGTGCTGGAGCAGGAGCCGCGCGCCCCGGGCGATCACGCCCACCTCCGGCTGCCACCGGCCCTGGTCGGCCAGCACCGCCAGCGGCGCGACGAGCGCCCCGCCGATCCCCAGGAGCAGGGCCACGTTGACGGCCCGCGACGACCTCCAGGCCGCCACGACGCCCGCGGCCAGCACGTAAGCGACGGCCGCGAACACGCCCCACAGCCGGTGCAGTGAGTCCGAGCTGAACACGCCCATGCCCGCCGCGAAGAGTGCGCAGGCGGCGAAGGTCGCGGACAGCCACGGGCGGGGGATGGCTACCGGTGACTGCCATCCCGGGCCCGGCCCACCGCGGACCAGCGGCGCTCGTCTGACCATGAGCATACAGATCCAACCCTCCACGGGGGATCCTAGCCGTCCGCCCTTCCCGCGCTGCGCAGGCACCCCGGGGCAGACCTGCCCAGGCTGGCCCGGTAAACACCTCGGGAGTGCGTCCGGGCCGCCAGCCAGCTGGCCAGGCTGCCCGAACCCAGCAGCCAGAGCAGGTACACGGTCAGGGTCAGGTAACTGAGCGGGCCCACGCTGAGCATGACCCCGACCCCGGCCACCAGCATCCGGCCTTCCCAGCCGATCCCGCCGCGCGGATCGCCGGCCGGCAGCGGGCGCCGGGCGCGGTAGGCAGCGTCCAGATGGCGCAGGGCCACCAGCCCGGTCAGCGCGAACACCAGCGGGCCGGGGATGCCCTTGGCGAAGCCGAGGGCCGCCAGGTAGACGTACTCCCCCGCCTGGATGACGAGGGGGGTCAGCCAGTCCAGCGGGCCATCGTGGGGATGCGCGGAACCAGGCGCCGCCAGGAGCATGGCCGCCACCGGGGTGAGCAGGACCAGGCCGGCCAGGTCGCGCAAGCCCAGCGTGGCGAGCAGGACGGTCGCGGTCAGGCCCGCGACGGCGGGCGGCAGCGGCACCAGCTGGCCGCGCACCACCGCACCAGCGAAGCGGGCCAGCGGGCCGTCGTCCCGGGCCACCGCGATGTCGGCCCGGGTGGGGGACGGGGTGCGGGCGGGGGACGGGCTGCGGGCGGGAGGGGTGCCGGCGGCGTCCGCCGCGGAACGCCGCCCGCCCCCCAGGCGGGGCCCGGCGATCGTCCAGGCCAGCGCGACGGCCCCCCACCAGATGAGGACGAGCAGGGACATCCGTGTTCCGTACAGCGCCGCGGTCACGGTAATGACCACGGCCCGCTCCCCCGCGGGAAGGCCAGGCAGGCCAGCGGCCATGAGGGCGAGGGTCCGGCCGGGCCCGGGCCGCGCGGCCGCCTCCTGGGACGCGCGCGGCGGGCCCGCGGGCGGCGGGCCCGCGGGCGGCGGGGCCGCGGGCGGGGCCGGGCGGCACAGCCGGGCGGCCTCGCGCATCCCGAGCAGGATCGCCGCGGCGGTGGCCAGGGCCCAGACCCGGGGCCCCTGGGCCGCGGCGGCCAGCCCCGCGTACACCGCGAGCTCGCCGGCCAGCGCGCAGAGACCGGCCAGCCAGCCGTCGAACGCGCCGACGGTCAGCTGCCGTCCGACGCGGTGGGCCAGGTACCCCCCGCCCAGCGCCACCCCCCCGGCCAGCGCGGTGAACCGGGTACCCCCGCTGAACCACACCGCGGCGCACAGGAGGCAGGCCAGTTCGATGCCGGTCACGGAGGTGCGGGCCACGGCCCGGCGGCTGGCCCAGACGGCCACGCGCCGGGGCAGCACCACCACGGCCGTGGCTACCGTCATATCCTTCTCCGGTACTCGGGATGGGTCAGTGGCTCGTCAGCAAGGGCTGCGACTGCGCGGGTAACCCCTGCCTGTCGTACCCGGGTAGAGTCCGCTCATGCGAACGGTGGCTGTGGTGCTGGCGGCCGGCTCGGGGGTGCGCTTCGGCGCCGCGCTCCCCAAACAGCTGCTTCCGCTGGCCGGCCGGGCCCTGCTGGAGCACTCGGTCGCCGCGTTCGACCAGGCCCCCGGAGTGGACGCCACCCTGGTGGTGATGGCGCCCGGGCACGCGGCCCACGTCCGCGAGCTGCTGGCCCTGGGCGGGTACCGCAAGGTGACCAGGATCATCGAGGGCGGGATGACCCGGCCCGAGTCGACCCGGCGGGCCATCGACGCGCTGGGCCCGGATGAGTGCAACGTGCTGTTCCACGACGCCGCCCGCCCGTTGCTCGACCAGGTCACGATCGCCGGCTGCGTGGACGCGCTGGACACCTACGAGGCCGTCGGGGTGGCGGTGCCCGCCTCCGACACGATCGTGGTCGTCGAGGACGGCCTGATGACCGGCATGCCGCACCGGGACACCCTGCGCCGCTGCCAGACGCCGCAGGGCTTCCGGCTGTCGGTGATCCGCAAGGCGCACGAGCTGGCCCGGGCCGACCCTGGCTTCGCGGATCTCACCGCGACCGACGACTGCGGGGTGGTGCTGCGTTACCTGCCGGGGGTGCGGGTCGCGGTGGTCCGCGGCAGCGAGCGGAACATCAAGATCACCTATCCGGGCGATCTCAGCATCGCCGAGGTCCTGCTGAGCGCCGGATCGGATGAGGAAACCGCAGACGATCAGTGACGGCGGGCGCTCACCGCCTGCTTCACGAGAGTCTGGCCGAAATCCCAGATCAGGCCGCTGCCCCGGCTGGCGTCGTCCATGACCTCCACGAACGCGTCACGGAACAGGTCCACCTCCGCCTCCCCGATGGTCAGCGGCGGCAGCAGCTTGATCACTTCCACGTTGTCCGCCGCGACCTGGGTCAGGATGTGGTGCCGCTGGAACAGCGCGACCACCACGGTCTGCGCGAACAGGCCGTGCCGCGCCGCCTGGAGCACGTTCCAGGCCGCCCGTGACCGCACGGCCTTCGGCCGGCCGAACTCCAGGCCGATCATGAGCCCGCGCCCGCGCACCTCGGCGAGCAGCTCGTACTTGTCCACCAGCAGCTGCAGGGCTTCCTGGAGCAGGTTCCCGGTCTGCTCCGCATTTTCCACCAACTTCTCGTCGTCGATGACCGCCAGCGAGGCCAGGCCTGCCGTCATCGCGGCCGCGTTGGAGCCGAAGGTGGAGTCATGCACCAGAACCCGGTCGATCGACGAGTACACCTTGTCGAAGATCCAGCCCTTGGCCAGCGTGGCGCCGACCGGGACGAACCCCCCGGACAGGGCCTTGGCCACGGTCACGATGTCCGGCTCGACGTTGTCGTGCTGGTAGGCGAAGAACCGCCCGGTCCGCCCGATCCCGGACTGCACCTCGTCACAGATCAGCAGGGCACCGTGCTCGTGCAGCAGGGCCCGCGCCGCGGCCAGGAAGCCGGGCGGGACCACCGCCACGCCCTTGCCCTGAACCGGCTCGATGAGGAACCCGGCCACGTCGCCCCGGCGCAGCTCGGCCTCGAGGGCCTCCAGGTCACCGAACGGGATCATGGTGTCCGGCAGCAGCGGCCCGAAGCCCTTGCGGAACTCCCCCGATCCGTTCGCGGACAGCGAGCCGATGGTGAGCCCGTGGTAGGCGTGGTCGCAGTAGATGATCCGCTGCCGCCCGGTCGCGTAGCGGGCGAACTTCAGCGCCGCTTCCACCGCCTCGGTGCCGCTGTTGCAGAAGTACACCCGGTCCAGGCCCGGCGCCTTGGCCAGCAGCCGCTCGCCGAGCAGGCCGGGCAGCAGCGGGGTGTCGAACTGGACCATGTCGGCAAGCCCGGCGTCGAGCATGTCGTGCAGGGCCTTGCGGACCACCGGGTGGTTGCGCCCCACGCCGAAGACCCCGAACCCGGCCAGGAAGTCGGCGTAGGCGGTGCCCTCGCAATCGTAGAGGTAGGCGCCTTCGGCGCGCTCGTACACGCGGTCGAAGCCGATGGCGTGCAGCATCCGGGGCAGCTGGGGGTTCAGGTGCTGGCTGGCCAGGGCGTAACCCTCACCACGCCGGGCAGCGAGAAGCTCCGGCAAGTCGAAAACCATGTGGAGTAGTCTGCCGACTTCCCGGGGCTTCCCGCCACCCGGGGTATCACAAACCTGAATCCTCCAGCATCTCGGTGACGAGTGCCGCGATCGGGGACCGTTCCGACCGGACCAGCGTCACGTGGGCGAACAGCGGATGCCCCTTGAGCTTCTCGATGACCGCGACCACGCCGTCGTGCCAGGCCCACCCGCAGGTTGTCCCGCTGGGCGATGTCGTGGGTCAGCACCACCCGCGACCCCGAGCCGATCCGGGACAGCACGGTCAGCAGCACGCTCTGCTCCAGGGACTGGGCCTCGTCCACGATCACGAACGAGTCGTGCAGCGAGCGGCCCCGGATGTGGGTCAGCGGCAGCACCTCGAACATGTCGCGGGCCATGACCTCGTCGATCACGTCCTGCGAGGTGACGGCGGACAGCGTGTCGTAGACCGCCTGGGCCCACGGGTTCATCTTGTCCGCCTCCGAGCCCGGGAGGTAGCCGAGCTCCTGGCCGCCCACCGCGTACAGCGGCCGGAACACCACCACCTTGCGGTGCTGGCGCCGCTCCATCGCGGCCTCCAGGCCCGCGCAGAGGGCCAGCGCGGACTTGCCGGTGCCGGCCCGGCCGCCGAGCGAGACGATCCCCACGTCGGGGTCGAGGAGGAGATCGAGCGCGACGCGCTGCTCGGCGCTCCGGCCGTGCAGGCCGAACGCCTCCCGGTCGCCACGGACCAGCCGGACCGACTTGTCGGGCAGCACCCGGCCGAGCGCGCTGCAGCTGCCGTTGCCCCCCGCGGCCAGCACCAGCCCGGTGTGGCAGGGCAGCTCACGCGCCTGCTCGCAGTCCAGCTTCCCGGTGTCGTAGAGCTCCTGGATGTCCTCCGCGCTCACCCCGAGCTCGGTCATGCCGGTCCAGCCGGAGTCGGCGGGCAGCTCGGCCCGGTACTCCTGGGCGGTCAGGCCGATCGAGGCCGCCTTGACCCGCAGCGGCAGATCCTTGCTGACCAGGACCACGTCTTCGCCCTCAGCCTCGAGGCTGCGCGCGACTGACAGGATCCGCGTGTCGTTGTCGCCGAGCCGGAACCCCGGGGGAAGAACCTGGGGATCGGAGTGGTTCAGCTCGACCCGGACCGTTCCGCCATCGTCACCGATCGGCAGGTCGGCATCGAGCCTGCCGAATTCGATCCGCAGGTCATCCAGGTGCCGGAGGGCCTGGCGGGCGAAATAACCCAGTTCGGGGTGATGACGCTTGGCCTCCAGCTCGGTGATGACGACGATGGGCAGGATCACGCGGTGCTCGGCGAACCGGCTGATCGCGGCCGGGTCGGCAAGCAGGACGCTGGTGTCCAGCACGTAGCTGAACCGGCGGCTTCCGGTCACGCCGGGAGCCCCACCGTCCATGTCAGTACGGGCGTTGCTGGGCCGCGGCTCGCGGCGGGCAGAAGAACTGGCCACTCGTTCTCCCCTGGGCGCCTGAAGTGGCGCCGCGCTCGGACACAGATGTGTCTCCCGGACCGGGATAGGCCCTCGAAGGGCCAGGTCCCGGCCCTTCGCTCGTCTCGCCTGCGTGCCAGGACACGAAGCTCGAGGATGTCGAGGGCCTTCCCGGGGGGACGGCTAGGCACCGCCCACCTGATTGAAAAGGTACCCGGGCCGCGGCATCCCTGGAAGACCCAGACAGGGTGTCGCACACCACGCCGGAGAACGTTTAGGAAGGGGTTTAAGACCGCGGACCCGGGCTAGGAGCCGAACCGGCGCTGCCGGGCCGCGTAGGAGCGCAGCGCGCGGAGGAAATCCACCCGGCGGAAGTCAGGCCAGTAGGCGTCGCAGAAGTAAAACTCCGAGTGGGCGCTCTGCCAGAGCAGGAAACCGCTCAGCCGCTGTTCCCCGGACGTCCTGATGACCAGGTCGGGGTCGGGCTGCCCGGCGGTGTAGAGGTGCTCGGCGATGTGCTCCACGTCCAGGACCTCGGCAAGCTCCTCGATCGTGGTGCCCTTGGTCGCGTGGTCCTGGAGCAGGGAGCGGACCGCGTCGGCGATCTCACGGCGGCCGCCGTAGCCGATGGCCACGTTGACCAGCAGGCCGGGATTGCCCGAGGTGGACTCCCCGGCGTCCTTGAGTACCTGCGCGGTCTCCGCCGGGAGCAGGTCGAGCGCGCCCATCGGCTTCACGTGCCACCCGGCGTCGGCCAGCGCCTGGACGGTGCTCTCAATGATCTTCAGCAACGGTTCCAGCTCCGCGGTGGGCCGGGACAGGTTCTCCGTGGCCAGCAGCCAGAGGGTGACCACCTCGACCCGCGCCTGGCTGCACCAGCCGAGCAGCTCGAAGATGTGGTCGGCGCCCTTCTGGTGGCCGTTGCTGACGTCGGTGAAACCCGCGAGGCGGGCCCACCGCCGGTTGCCGTCGAGGATGACCCCGACGTGACGCGGCACGGTGTGCCCGGACAGGGACGCTTCCAGCCTGCGCTCGTAAACCCGGTAGGCGAGATCACGGAGCCTCGTCCGAACCTTGCGCAGCCCCATCCCAACCTACTTCCGCCGCTAGCCACCGGCCGACGGGCATGGCCTGCCCGCCTCAAGGATGTCACCACTGGGGCGGGCTCGTGACACGACCAGCCCGCAGGGGGCCGGTCCAGGCCCTGGTGCTACGTCACCCGAGGCTATCTAAACAGAAAGTAGTGATCTCGCGGCGAAAAGTTACTACTTGTTCACCAAACCATGCACAGACCATGGTGCGGCCCGCCGTCCGGGCGCCCGGTCAGTCAGGTCTGCGGCCCCTCCGCGCGGACCTCCTCGACCCGGCGCAGGGCCTCGCGCAGCTGGCCGAGCCAGGACTCCTCGTGCTCGCCGACCAGGCGCACGCACCAGGCGAGCGCGTCGCTGCGGCTGCGGGCCACCCCCGCGTCCACCAGCGTGTCGAGGACCCGGCGCTCGGACTGCCGCAGGCGGGTCATCACCGGGACCGACAATGTGGTGAACATCACCTTCCGGCCGCCGCAGATGACTCCCCAGGAGACCTTGCGGCTGAACTTGAGCTCGGCCTCACGGGCGATCTCGATCCGGCGGTCGCGGGTTTCCTCGCGGAACCGGCGGGCCCGGCCGTCCGCCGCGGCCGCCTGGGCGGCGGGCGGCGCGTCCGCGGCCAGGTCCAGCCCGCCGAGGGGGCCGACCACGGTGATCTCTTCCCGGTCCACCAGGACCTCCGGCGTCTCCGTGAACCAGCCCGCGGGCAGCCGCCCCGCGAACCAGCCACGTACTTCCTCGCCCGGGGCGGCGTCTTCGCCGTGTTTCTCAGTACTCATGTAATCATGTAATCATGTGATTCGGGCGCAGGCAAGTAGGGCGTGCGTGAGCGGAGGTCAGCTGACTGTCGAGAGCGCGGTCGTGGCCCGCCGGCTGGCGGGCGGGGAAGCGGTCAGCCGACCGGCGAGGCGGCAACCTGGGCGGCGATAGCCGGGGACACCCGGACCGCGCCCGCGAACTCGCTGCCGAGCGCCACCGGGACGATCTGCACGTCCGCACCCGTGTGGGGCGCCTGGATCATCAGCCCCTTGCCCAGGTAGATGGCCACGTGGGAGATGTAGTCCGGAGCGGTGGGGTCGGTCCGGTAGAAGAGCAGATCACCCGCCTGGGCCTGGCTGAACGGGATCGCGGGCCCCGTCCGGGCCTGGTCCGCGGCCACCCGCGGCATGACCACCCCGGCCCGGGCGAACGACCACTGCACCAGCCCGGAGCAGTCGAACGTGGTTGGCCCGGAGCCGCCCCACACGTACGGGTAGCCGACCCGGCTGGCCGCGGCCTTGAGCATCGTCACGAGCTCGGCCATGCTCAGCGCGGCCCGGCCGTTGGCCGTGCCGCCGGCCACGCTCCCGGGAGCCAGCGACGCCCCGGCCTGCCCGGCCGCGGCCGGCGTGCCGCGCGCCGAGGTGGTGACGAGCGGCTCGACCACCGCTCCGTGCGGCATCCTGGCCTTGATCTCGCGCACCAGTGCGGCGACCCGCTCGTGCGGGGCGCTCACCACGATCGCGTTGCCGGCCGGGAAGCCGAGCGAGCGGGCCATGGCCCGGGAGATCACCGCGTCCACCCCGCCGATCCCGACCGTGCCGAACCCGGCGACGCGCAGCGACCGCAGCGTCCGCCCGTCCACCTGGACCGTGCCGCCCAGCGGCAGCTTGTCCTGCTTGCCCATGGTGTAGGAGACGGCGATCGCGCCGTCTGCCACGTTGCCCCACAGTGAGCCGGCCGAGGCGGTCGGCCGGGCGGCGAACGCGCGGAACGTGGCCGGATCCACCCCCAGGACCGCCGCGAACGCGCCGTTCACCCGCACCCGGGCGGCGTCCACCGCGCGTGCCGCCTGGACGCCGCGCAGCCGGGCCACCCGGGCGACGTCCCGGGCCGGCAGCGCGTGCTGGGCGACCACCATCACGTCCGCCCGCAGCAGCTTGCCAGGCGTGGCCGCCGCGGTGGCCTGGGCGGCCGCGGACCCCGGCCCGTCTCCGCCAGGCACCTGGACCCGTGCCCCGGCGGTGGCCGCGAGGGCCGCGACCGCGAGCAGCACGGCACCCCAGCGCTGCGCACGGCGCCGTGCCACGGCCGGAGCTCGATTCACGAGTGGCTCTATACCCACGCCCCGGCGGGCATACCAGGACCCGGCCAGGACGAAAGGAAATTTACGGTGCCATTTACACCAGCGCTGCCTCACCGCCCAGGACCTAGCCACCGAGCAGTGCGGCGCGCAGCGCCTCGGGCTCGGTCACCGGCGCGAGGCAGCTGAAGCCGCGGCAGACGTAGGCCGCGGGGGCCCCGCCGACCGGGCCACGCCCCTCCAGCAGCGGGATCGTGCCGTCCGGCCCGGGCCCCCCCGGCCGGCCGTCCCCCAGGGCGAGGACTGCGCCCGGCGGCGCCGCCTGCAGCGCGGCCACGTGCAGCGCGGTCGTGCGCGGGTCGGCCGCCGGCCCGATGATCGCGATCTCGGCGGGGCCGGAGATCAGCGCCTCGGCCACCGCCAGGCCCGAGCCCGCGGCGCGGGGAAACCGTCCCGCGATCGGCCCCAGGACACGCAGCGCGGCGGCCGCGGCCTCCCGGTGCACCATCGACCCGGTCAGCGCGGAGTAGCTCAGCAGGGCCCCGGCCGCCGCGAACGTGCCGGACGGGGTGGGCCCGTCCGTCGGGTCCGCGGGCCGGTAGACCAGTGCCTCCCCGTCGTCCGCGGTGTCGTAGAAGCCGCCGCTCCCGTCGCCGAACCGGGCCAGCGCGGTGCCGAGCAGCTCCCCGGCGAGAGTGAGCCATCGCGCCTCGCCGGTCACCCCGGACAGGACGAGCAGGCCCTCGGCCACGCATGCGTAGTCCTCCAGCACCCCGGCGCTCACGGACGCCGCACCGTCACGGGAGGTCCGGGCCAGCCGCCCGGCGGACAGGTGCACCCGGGCCAGCAGCCCGGCCGCGTCCTGGGCCGCGGCCACGAACGCGGGCTCGCCCAGCAGCAGCCCGGTCTCGGCCAGCGCCGCGATGGCCAGGCCGTTCCACGCCGCCACCACCTTGTCGTCGCGGGCCGGGCGGACCCGCCGCCCGCGCGCGGCGAGCAGCGCGGCCCGGATCCGGTCGAACCGGCCGGGGTCGCCGGGCTCGGCGCGGCGCTGCAGTACCGACCGGCCGTGCTCAAACGTCCCGGCGGCCGTCACCCCGAACGCGGCGGCAGCGTACTGCCCGTCCGCGGCCCCGAGGACTCCGGTCAGCTCGTCCGGGGTCCAGGTGTAGAAGAGGCCTTCCGCGCCCTCACTGTCCGCGTCCAGCGCCGACGAGAACCCGCCCTCCGCGGTCCCGAGTTCGGCGATCATCCACGCGCAGGTCTCCCGGGCCACCCGGCGGGCCTGCCCGGATCCGGTCCGCCGCCACACGTGCGCGTAGACCCGGGCCAGCAGCGCGTTGTCATAGAGCATCTTCTCGAAGTGGGGCACCACCCAGCCGGCGTCCACGGAGTACCTCGCGAAACCCCCGGCGAGCTGGTCGTACATGCCACCGCGGGCCATCCCGTCCGCAGTGCCCTCCACCATCCGCAACGCCATCGGGGACGGCTCGCCGTTGCGCTGTCGCGCGCTCTCCCCCTGCCGGAGCAGGAATTCCAGCACCATGGACGGGGGGAACTTGGGCGCGCCGCCGAATCCGCCGGCCGATTCGTCGTAGCTTTCGGCCAGGGTGAGGACGGCCTGGTCGCAGACCTCTGCGAGGGCGTCCGCGGCCGCGGCGTCCGGTGCGCCGGCGGCCGGGTCGAGGCCCAGCCCGCGCAGCGGCGCGGCCCGCTCGGCCAGTGCCGACGAGACCTGCCGGGCCTGGCTGGTGACGCTGTCGCGGTCGTCGCGCCATGCCTTGGCCACCCCCAGAACCAGGCGCTGGAAGTGCTCCCGCGGAAAGTAGGTGCCGCAGAAGAACGGATCCCGCTCCGGGGTCATGAACACGGTCATCGGCCAGCCGCCCTGGCCCGTCATGGCCTGGGTCGCGGTCATGTACACCGCGTCCACGTCGGGCCGTTCCTCCCGGTCGACCTTGATCGCGACGAGGTTCTCGTTCATCAGCGCGGCGGTCTGCGGATCCTCGAACGACTCGTGCGCCATCACGTGGCACCAGTGGCAGGCGGAGTACCCCACGGACAGCAGGACCGGCATGTCGCGGGCCTGCGCCGCGGCGAAGGCCTCGTCCGACCACGGCCACCAGTTGACCGGGTTGTCCGCGTGCTGCAGCAGGTACGGGCTGGTCGCGTTCTTCAGTCGGGTGGCCATGTCCCCATCATCGCTTGTCCTGCCCGGTGCCCGGGCGGGGTGGCGGTCCGGCCGATCGCGTTGCGAACGGAAGTCATAACGGTTATCGTTTTCATCAACGGGGCGTGCCCCCGGCCAGCCGCAGCTATCCATACCGGAGACCGACAGCACATGCGCCTACTCAGGCGAGCAGGATCCAGGCCAGCAGCCTTCAGGCCAGCAGCGTTCAGGCCACCTGCCAGCAGGGCCGTCCTGATCGCGGTGGCCGCCGCCGCGACGGCCATGCTGGCCGCCGCGTGCTCGGCCGGGCCCGGGACGGTCCCCGCCGCGAATTCGACCGCCACGATCGCCGCGGTCGGCGCCGAGAACCAGTACGCGGACGTGATCAGCCAGGTCGGCGGCAGGTACGTGCACGCCAGCGCCATCGAGAGCAACCCGAACACCGATCCGCACGCGTTCGAGGCCAGCGCGAGCGTGGCCCAGCTGATCAGCAGCGCGGGCCTGGTCGTGCAGAACGGCCTGGGCTACGACACGTACATGAACAAGATCGAGGCCGCGGCCCCGAGCGGCAGCCGCAGGGTCATCGACGTGCAGCACCTGCTGGGGCTGCCGGACAGTACCCCCAACCCGCACCTGTGGTACAAGCCGTCCACGATGCCGGCCGTCGCCAGGGCCGTGACCGCCGCCCTCTCGGCCATCCAGCCCGCGCACCAGGCGTACTTCGCCGCCCGGGCCGCCGCGTTCGACCGGTCCCTGCAGCCCTGGTATCACCTGATCGCGAAGCTGCGGGCGCGCTACCCGGGAACGCCGGTGGCCACCACCGAGCCGGTCGGCGACTACCTGCTGCAGGCCGCGGGCACCCGCAACCTCACGCCGTTCGCCTTCCAGGCCGGCGTCATGAACGGCGTGGACCCGGCCCCCCAGTACGTCTCGCTCGAGGACGGCCTGTTCTCCGGGCACAAGGTGAAGGTCTTCCTGTACAACCAGCAGGTGACCGACTCCCTGACCGCCTCGTTCCTGGCCACCGCCCAGCGCAGCGGGATCCCGGTGGTCGGCGTGTACGAGACCATGCCGGAACCGGGCTACGACTACCAGTCCTGGATGATGGCCGAGACGACCGCGCTGGAGCGGGCCGTCCAGCACGGGACTTCGACGGAGAGGCTGAGATGATGGCGCGGCCCGGGCCGGGCCGGGGGGTCGGCGAACTCCTCCAGATGGAGGGGGTCAGCCTCTGGCTGTCTGGCCGGAAGGTCCTCGATGACGTCTGCTTCAGCCTGGGGCCGGGCGAGTTCGCGGGCCTGATCGGCTCGAACGGCGCGGGCAAGACCACGCTGCTGCGGGTCATCCTCGGCCTGCAGGCCCCGTCGGCGGGCACCGTGCGCGTGGCGGGCCAGTCGCGGACCCGGCGCGGCTCGGTGACCGGCTATGTACCGCAGAAGATCCAGCTTGACCCGGACATGCCGCTGCGCGCCCGCGACCTGGTCGGCCTGGGGCTGGATGGGCAGCGGCTGGGCATCCCGCTGCCGTCCGCCCGGCGCAGGCACCTGGTGGACGAGATGCTGCAGGCGGTGGGCGCGGACCGGTTCGCCGATGCGCGGGTGGGCCTGCTGTCCGGCGGGGAGCAGCAGCGGGTGCTGATCGCGCACGCGCTGATCAGCCGCCCCCGGCTGCTCCTGCTCGACGAGCCGCTGGCCAACCTGGACATCGCGAGCGAGCAGGACGTGGTCGAGTTGCTCGGCCGGGTCGCCCGCGAGCAGCAGATCGCGGTGCTGATCTCGGCCCACGACATGAACCCGCTGCTGCCGGTCATGGACCGGATCGTGTACATGGCGGCCGGCCGGGCGGCCAGCGGGACGACCGCCGAGGTGGTGCGCCCCGAGGTGCTCAGCGACCTGTATGGCCAGCACGTGGACGTGATCAGGGTGCACGACCGGATCCTCGTGGTCGCCGGGCAGGTCGCCGGGCAGGGCGCCGGGCGGGGCGCCGGGCCGGGCGCCCCGCAGCCGGAAGAGCTGGATGTGCCGTCCGCGGACGCCATCATCCACAAGAGCGCCTAGTGGCCGCGGTCGCCGCCGCGGCGGGGAAGTCGCCGTGGCCGGAGTACTGAACGCGGTCATCGAGCCAGGTTTCTTCGCCAGCGGCCCGGTGCACGTGGCCCTGGCCGCGGGCGGGGTCGTCGCGCTGGTGTCCGGGATCGTCGGCTCGTTCACCGTGATCCGCGGCCAGTCCTACGCGGGGCACGCGCTGGCCGACATAAGCGTGACCGGCGGCTCTGCCTCCTATCTCGTCGGCGTGAGCCCGCTGTGGGGATTCGTGGGCGTCGGCGTGCTGGCCGCCGGGGTAATGGACATGATCGGCGTACAGCGCCCCCGCGGCCGCGACCTGGCCACCGGGATCGTCCGCGGCGCGGCGCTGGGCCTGGCCGCGCTGTTCCTCTACTGGGACACCACGCACAGCAACGTCACCGGGGCCACGATCACGATCCTGTTCGGTTCCATGTTCACGATCAGCAGCTCCATCCTGCCGGCCATCGTGGCGCTCAGCCTCGCGGCGGTGGCGATCGTGGCCGTGCTGTACCGGCCGCTGCTGCTCAGCTCGGTCGCCCCCGACCTGGCCGCGGCGCGTGGCGTCAGCGTGCGGCTGGTCGGCGCGGCGTGCCTGGTCGCGATCGCGCTGGCGGTCTCGCTGTCGGCGATGACGATCGGCACCATCCTGTCCACCGCGCTGCTGATCGGGCCGGCCGCGATCGGGCTGCGCCTGACCAGCCGCCCGGGACTGGCCATGGCCTGGTCAGCCCTGGCCGGCGTGGCGGCGACGTGGCTCGGTGTGCTGCTCGCCTACGACAGCTTCTACTGGCCGCCCGCCCGGCATGGCTGGCCGGTCAGCTTCTTCGTGGTGACGCTGATCTTCCTGTCCTACGTGGCCGCGGCGGGCCTCACCAGCCGGGTGAGGCGGGCCTGAGCCGATGTTCACCGGGTTCATGACCAACGCCTGGCTGGTGGGCACGATAGTGGCGATCGTCGCGGGCGTCGTCGGGTTCTTCATCGTGCTGCGCGGCTCGGCGTTCGTCGCGGACGCCGTCCCGCAGGGCGCATTCGCGGGCGCGGCCGGCGCCAGCCTGATCGGCGTCAACACGCTGATCGGGCTGGCGGCGGCGGCGCTGCTCGGCGCGCTCGGGATCGGCTGGCTGAGCCGCCGTGGCCGGCGGGACGTCGCCACGGCCCTGGCCCTCGTGGCCCTGCTCGGCCTGGGCGCGCTGTTCCTGAGCTTCAGCACCGAGTACGCGCCAGAGATCTACGCGCTGCTGTTTGGCGAGGTGCTCGGGGTCAGCACCAGCGAGGTGCTGCCGGTCGCGATCCTCGCCGCCGCATCCGTCGCGGCCATCGCCGTGCTCTACCGGCCGCTGCTGCTCTCCTCGGTGATGCCGGAGCTGGCCGAGGCGCGCGGCGTCCGGCCGGCCCGGGTGGAGACGCTGTTCCTCGTGGTCGTGGCGCTGGCCACCAGCTTGACCCTGCCCGTGGTGGGGGCGCTGCTCATCTTCAGCCTGATGATCGGGCCGCCTGCCGCCGCCCGCTCGGTGACCAGCAAGCCGATGGCCGCCCTGTTGCTGTCCGCGGCCATCGCGGTCGTGGTGGTCTGGGCCTCGATCGCGGCCGCCTACGACACGAACTGGCCAGTCGGCTTCTTCGTGGGGACGTTCGGGGCGCTCTGCTACGCCGCCGGCCGGGCCTGGGCCACCCTGCGCGGGCGGCGTTCCGCAGGCCAGGGGGCGTGGCGCGGAGCCGGGGAGCACGGGATACCGGCTGCTAATGTGCGGGTGTGATGACGCCGGTGCCTGCTAAGCGTCCACTGGGCGGCACCCGGGTGCGCGGGACCCGGCAGGCTGAGGCACTGTCGGCGGTCCTCGGCGGGCTGCCCGGGTTCTGCAGCGCCCAGCGGATCCATGCTGAGCTGCGCCAGCGTGGCGAGCATATCGGCCTGACCACCGTCTACCGGCACCTGCAGGTGCTGAGCGAAGACGGCCAGGTGGACACGATCCGGGATGCCAGCGGCGAGACGCTGTACCGCCGGTGCGAGAGCAACGCCCATCACCACCACCTGATCTGCCGCCAGTGCGGGACCAGCGTCGAGGTCGAGGGCCGCGCGGTGGAGCGCTGGGCCGAGCAGGTCGCGGCCGATGCCGGGTTCACCGCCGTGGACCACACCGTGGAGCTGTTCGGGCTGTGCCCGGCGTGCAGCGCGGACGTCGGCGGGCGGGCCGGGGCCGTCGGGCCATGAGCAGGTCCGGCCGGGCCGCGGCCCGGGAGCGTATCCGGGCGGAGCGGGAACGGGCGGCCCGCCGCCGGCAGCGCAACCGGGTGCTGATCGTGGTGGGCAGCGCCGTCGGCGCGGTCGTCATCGCCCTCATCGTCATCGTGGTGATCCGGCCCGGCCAGAGCACGGGCACCGGTCCGGCTACGGTGCATGACGCCTCCTACAACGGCCCGTTCGCGCCGGTCACCAAGAACTCCGACCACAGCGTGACCATGTCCCGGCCGTCCGCGAAGACCCCGGTGCTGGACATCTACGAGGACTTCCAGTGCCCGGTCTGCGACGTGTTCGAGAAGGCCAACGGCGCGGTCGTGCAGAAGCTGGCCTTCCAGGGCAAGGTCCGGGTGGTCTACCACCCGTTCACGATCTTCCTGGGTGAGCAGCCGGCCCAGGGCAACTCGGTGCGGGCGTGGGCGGCGGCGCAGTGCGTGCCCGCCCGCCAGTGGGCGCAATACCACAACCTGCTCTACGCCAACCAGCCCGGTGAGCGGACCCAGGGCGGCTTCCCGGTCAGCCTGCTCCTCGCGCTGGGCCGCAAGGCCGGGCTGTCCAGCGCGTCGTTCACCCGGTGTGTCTCATCCCAGGCTTACGCGCCGCTGGCCGTGCCGCTCAGCGAGCGGATCATCAAGAACGGGATTGATTCGACGCCGACGGTACGGCTGAACGGCAAGACCGTCGGCAACGCGATCCTGGTGCAGCCAGGCAGCGCCCTGGAGAAACTGATCCTGGCCGCCCGTTGAGTTTCCTACCCGCGCCCCCCGGGGCGGTGCGCGGCCAGTACCTCCAGCGCGCGGCGGACCAGTTCGGCGTTGCCGCTGACCGGCTCGCCGTCCGGTCCAGCCGTGGTGTCCTCCAGCCCGATCCTGGTCGGCAGCCCTTCCCGGGCCGCGTGCGCCACCAGCGGCCAGCAGCCCTCCTCCTCGCCGTGCAGCAGTCGCGGGAGCCCGCGCAGCGGGGAGTCGTCGAGCGCGTGCAGGATCTCCCCGGCCACCCGGATCGCGGCCTGCGCCGGCACGTCCATGACCTCGACCAGGATCCGCAACGGCGGCTGCGGCAGCCCGCCCTCCGCGAAGGCGCCGGCCAGCACCCGGACGTCGGCGGCCGACCATACCCCGGCCTCGACGGCGATCCCGGCGGCGCCCAGCGATCCGGCCACGCCCGCCCATCCGTCCTCACTGACGTTGACCGAGGCGAAATCGGGCCGCGCGCCAGCGGCCAGGCCCGCCCAGCCCGCCACGGCGGCCTGCCGGGCCGCCGCGTCCCCGCGGGTGATCCACAACCCGGTGGAAACCCCGACCGGGGTGCCCGGGCACGCCTCGCGGACCGAGGCCACCGCGGCCCCGACGTCCGCGGCCTGTACCGACTCGGCCGTGTCCCTGCCGCGCGCGTGCAGGTGGATAGCCTCGGCCCCGGCTGCGACCGCGGCCGCGGCGTCCCGGGCGAGCTCGCCGGGCGTGACCGGCACCGCGGGGAACTCCGCCTGGCTGCGCTTGCCGTTGAGGCAGGCCTTGACGAGCCTGATGTCGTCGTGCATCCAGTCAGTTAACCGTCCAGCCCGCTCCAGCGCAGGACGTAGCTGCCGCCGGCGCCCGTGTTCTCGTCCCGGATGGTGACCGCCGCCCGGCCGCGGAGCAACTGGATCCGCACGTACACCGTGTCTCCCGGCGCGGTGTCCAGGCTGATCCGCTGCTCGTTCGGCCGCTGCGGGACCACCCGCCACCACAGGTACGGGCCGAAGTAGCCGCCTGCGGCGGAGCCCGCCTGGATGCGCGGGTCAGCCCGCCGGCCCAGGCCGATGCCTGCCCACGATGAGGCGACGGCGGTTGGGTCGTTCCTGGGCCGGGTGACCCGCCAGGTGCCGGAGACCACAGTCCGGGTGGCGGCGCTGGCCCGGTTCCCCCCGGGACCCGGCCGCGGCGCGGTGGCCGGCGGCGTCAGGGTACCGAGGACCGGGCTGGCGTCACCCACGATGGACTGGGACTGCATAGGCTGGGCATCGCCCACGATCGACTGGGCGCTCGCCAGTTTCGCATCGCCCACGATCGACTGGGAGTTCGCGGGCTTCGCGTCACCCACGATGGACCGGGGTGCGCTGGACGGGGTCACCGGCGCGAAGGAGCATGTGGTCCGGGCCGCCTGCACTCCCCCGGTCACGAACGTGCGCCACGCGGCCAGCTCCGCCCGGCCGGCCGGCCGGAGCGGCAGATCGTTCGCGGCCAGCTGGGCCGCGGTGGCGGTGAGCGGGTCGAAGCCGGCGGGCAGCCGGACGGTGACGGCTGACACGCCGTTCCCGCAGTTGCTGACCTCCCGGGCCCCGGTCCGTGCGTCCGGGCTTCCCGTGGTTGCCTGGGCCGCCCCCCCGCGCGCCGCGGTCGCGGGTCCCGCCCATGCGGGGGCCGCGAGGAAGACGGGGGCGGCAGCCATCCCGGCGATCGCTAGCGGCCACCGTCGCCTGCGCGCCATGGCGCGAATTAACCCGGCAGCGATCATCAGCGACCTCCTCGGGCCACAGGAACTATGCCTTTGGCGCGCGCCGTGGCGGCGCGCGCTCGACTGCAGGGCGGGGGCTGCCGTCAGGTCCGGTACGTGCAGCATAGCGAAGTAAGGTGCGGCCTGGCCTGCCCCTGGAGCACTGGGTGCCATGAACCCAAATGTCGGCTGTCCTGCTGGGACGATCCGGGGGTCGCGGCCCGCGGCTCACGACGCGGCGCGGGCTGCCGGCCCCGGTTGCCGGCCCCGGTTGTCGGCCGGGCCTGATACCAAGGATGCATGACATCCGATGCTGACCTTCGCGAGGAGGCGGAGCAGAGCCTGCGGGCGCTGGCCGGGCCGTCCGCACGGCTTCGCGAGGATCAGTGGACGGCGATCCAGGCCCTGGCCCGGGACCGGCGCCGGGCCCTGGTCGTGCAGCGCACCGGCTGGGGCAAGTCGGCTGTGTACTTCGTGACCACTGCCCTGCTCCGGGCCCGGGACATGGGCCCGACCATCATCATCTCCCCCTTGCTCGCCCTGATGCGCAACCAGATCGAGGCGGCCGCCCGGGCCGGGTTGCAGGCCCGGACCGTGAACTCGGCCAACATGGCCGACTGGGACGAGATCTACGCGGAGATCGCCGCGGGCTCGGTGGACCTGCTGCTGGTCAGCCCGGAACGGCTGAACAACCCCGGCTTCCGCGATCTGGTCCTGCCCAAGCTCGCCGCCACCGCGGGGATGCTGGTCGTGGACGAGGCTCACTGCATCTCTGACTGGGGCCATGACTTCCGGCCCGACTACCGCCGGCTCCGCACCGTGCTGGAGAACCTGCCCCCGGGCGTGCCCGTGCTCGCTACCACGGCCACGGCCAACGCCCGGGTCACCCGCGACGTGGCTGAGCAGCTGTCCAGCGGGGCCGAGGGTGAGGCTTTGGTGCTGCGCGGCCCGCTGGACCGGGAGAGCCTGTGCCTGGCCGTCGTGGAACTGCCCGCCGCCCAGCAGCGCCTCGGCTGGCTGGCTGAGCACCTCGGCCAGTTGCCGGGCTCCGGCATCATCTACACGCTCACCGTGGCCGCGGCCCACGAGACCGCGGCCTTCCTGCGCGACCGAGGCCACGACGTCCTCCCCTACACCGGCCGGGACGAGCAGGAGCAGCGGCTCGCCGCCGAGCGCGCCCTGCTTGACGGGGAGCTCAAGGCGCTGGTGGCGACCAGCGCGCTGGGCATGGGTTTCGACAAGCCGGACCTGGGCTTCGTCGTGCACCTGGGTGCCCCGCAGTCTCCCGTCGCCTATTACCAGCAGATCGGCCGGGCGGGCCGGGCCGTGCCCCGCGCCGACGTGGTCCTGCTGCCGGGGCCGGAGGACCGCGATATCTGGGCGTACTTCGCGTCACTGGCCTTCCCGGCCGAGGCCCTGGTCCGGGCCGCGCTCGGTGCGCTCGGTGAGGCGGCCGGGCCGCTGTCGTCGGGGGCGCTGGAGACCCAGGTGGACCTGAGCCGCGCCCGGCTGGAGATGATGCTGAAGGTCCTGGACGTGGACGGCGCGGTGCGCAAGGTCAGCGGCGGCTGGGTGGCGACCGGGCAGCCGTGGGCCTACGACGCCGAGCGCTACGCGACGGTGGCGGCGGAACGTCACCGGGAGCAGCAGGCCATGCTCGATTACCTGCGCACCCCCCGCTGCCGGATGGAGTACCTGCGCCAGCAGCTCGATGATCCCGCCGCACAGCCCTGCGGCCGGTGCGACAACTGCACGGGGCACCCCTGGCCTGCGGAGGTGTCGGCGGAAGGGACCGCGCTCGCGCGGGCCCGGCTGCTCCGTCCCGGTATCGACATCAGCCCGCGCCGGATGTGGCCGCCGGGCATGAAACGGCTCGGCGTGGACGTGGCGGGCAAGATCCCGGCGGATCTGTCGGCCGATACCGGGCGGGCGCTGGGCCGTCTCACCGGGCTGGGCTGGGGGCCGGTGCTGCGGACCCTGCTGGAAAGCCCCGGCACCGACGCTGATGTTCCCGATGACCTCGTCACCGCCCTGGTCCAGGTCCTGGCCGCGTGGGACTGGGAGCAGCGGCCGGGCGGGGTGGTCACCCTGCCCAGCCGGACCCGGCCCCGGCTCATCGCCAGCCTGGGCCAGCGGATCGCGGAGATCGGCGCGGCTGCCGCTGCTGGGTTCCCTCGGCTACGCAGGCCTGGGTCCCGGCGGGTCAGGCCAGTTCAACAGCCCGCAGCGGCTCCAGGCCGTCTGGCGGGAGCTGCAGCTCGCCGGGCCACTGGCCGAGGCGGTGGCCTCGCTCGCCGGCCCGGTGCTGGTCATCGACGACCGCATCGACAGCGGCTGGACCATGACGGTCGCCGCCAGGCTGCTCCGCCAGGCTGGCGCGCCCCGTGTGCTGCCCCTCGTGCTGGCCGCCACCACGGCCTGACCATCACGCGCTGACCAACCTGCTGACGGTCACGCCCCGCTGGCTCCGTCGGTGACCAGCGGTCTCCTCCGTCCCGGATGCAGTTCTTGGGGTAGATACTGCCCAGCGCCCGGGCGTCCAGGGACATTGAGGACTGGGTAAAAGCTGACCGATCCGGCTTGCGCTCGGCCAGCGCACTGCCCATGCACGTCCTCACCTGCGGCACGTCGCGCGGATAGCCGTGCCGTTCGCAGGCCGCGCCTGACGGCGCACCACCAGCCACGACTTGGCATCCCGGTGCTGACCGTCTGCGAGTCGATCGGCTGGACGGAAACTGAGCTGCCTGGACAGCCCTAAGCGTCCACGATCGACGTGCTGGCAGCTTCGTGGGGCCTGCGGTGCCGGGCTAAGCGCATGGCCGCTGGGGGTCTGCAACCCAGGCGTCTGTCGGTGAGAGGACCACCGCCTCGTCGGGGTAATACGAGCCTGCTGGAGCGCAATGGTGGCCCAGTGGCTCCCGTTCAGCGCACCGCCTTCGGGCTGCCACCGTCTGCGGCAGGCCGCGAGTGATCCGTCATGCAATGCGGCTGAGGCCGGTGCACGGCCGCCTGGAAGACCAGACCGAGCTGGGCGGTGATCGGAACCTTGCGGACCGCGTCTACCCCCGGCCACGCAGCGCAGGATGGCGGAGCGGGCGGGCTCGACGATCACCGAGGTCGTAGGATCGCACGTATCGATGGTGTCCCATCCTGAGGCTGCGATCGAGGCCATCCTCGCCGCCGCCGCGGCCGTCACCGCTTAGGCCGGCCCGCTGTGACCCGGGTCGGGTCGGGCGAGTAGCTCCGTCACGGCGGGCGAACCTGGAATCGCGGCTTCCACATCGCGGCCCAGGGCCCGCATCTCCGCCTCGGCATGGCGGGCATGGGCGGCAAAGCACAGCTCACCCATGGGCGAGCGCATGGCCCGTGCCCAGTAGCGGACGGCAACCATCCTGAGCAGCGGGCTATGCAGCACGGCGAGGTTACGCGGGAGCCCTGCGGTGCCGTTAGCCCGCAGGGCGGCGAAGGCCTCGGTGATGGCGCGGCACATCAGCGTCAGGGTGGCGCGGTCCGCAGCGAGGCGGATGGGATCGGTCCCGCACCGGTACAGGGCCGCGGTAATACAGGCGACGAACGCGGCGTGGTAGGCGAGCCATCCGTCCATGTCCGCCACCCGCTGGACAGCGAACCCGCGGCCGGTCACGGCCGACTCGAAGGCGGCCAGCCGGGGATCAGCTGTTTCCTGCAAAGCCGTCGGCTGCTGCCGGATGCGGACATACTCGGCGGTCCCGCCGGTCATGATGCCGCCGACGCCGGGGAACCCGAGGTAGACATCACCGGGCATGCCGCCGGGGATGGCAGCGCGGCCTGCCGGGTTGTTGCCCAGGAAGAGCATGGCTGGCTTCCCGGCCAGGCCGGTGAGACCAGCGCATGCTGAGGCCAGCTGATCACGCCGGACCGCGATCAGGACGATGTCGTAGCTGCCGCTGGCATCGGGAACTACGGCGGCTTCCGCGCCGGCGACTCCTCCGCCGGTTACGTCCCGGGCGCAGAGGCCTCCGGCTGCCACTTCATCGGTCCTCGGCCCATGGCTGAGCACTTCAACGGTGCTCCCCGCCGCCGCGAGGTGGGCCCCGTAGACGGTTCCGACCACACCCGCGCCGACGATGAGCACCATCATGCTGACTCCTAGCCGCCCCGCGCGCCGCGGCTCAGCCGTGGCCGCGCACGCTGTGGGGCACGTACGGCTCCTCCAGCCGGGCTATCTCATCCGGGGACAGCTCAAGCTGCTCGGCGGCGAGCGCGTCGTGCACGTGGCCGGCCTTGGTCGCCCCCACGATCGGCGCGGTCACGCCGGGGCGGTGCAGCAGCCAGGCCAGCGCCACCTGGGCGGCGGGCACCCCCCGGGCCGCGGCGACCTCGCTGGCCCGGTCGGCGACGTCGAAGTCGGCTGACTCGGTGTAGAGCATGTCCCCGAACGTGTCGCTGTTGGCCCGGGCCGTGTGCTTGCCGCCGTCGCGGGTCCGGGTCCCGGTCAGGAACCCGCGCGCCAGCGGGCTCCACGGGATGACCCCGACGCCCATGTCGATGCACTGCGGGATCATCTCCCGCTCTTCCTCGCGGTACACCAGGTTGTAGTGGTTCTGCATGGACACGAACCGGGTCCAGCCGTGCCCCGACGCGGTGTACTGGGCCTTGGCGAACTGCCACGCGAACATGCTGCTCGCGCCGATGTAGCGGGCCTTGCCGGCCCGGACCACATCGTGCAGCGCCTCCATCGTCTCCTCGACCGGCGTGCCGTTATCCCAGCGGTGGATCTGGTACAGGTCCACGTAGTCCATGTCGAGGCGCTCCAGCGACGCGTCGATGGAGGCCATGATGTGCTTGCGGGACAGCCCGCGGCCGTTGGGGCCGGGCATGGTCTCGCCGTGCACCTTCGTGGCGACCACGACTTCCTCGCGGGTGAACATCTTGCCGAGGAGCCGGCCGGTCGCCGTCTCGCTGGCGCCCGCGGAGTAGACGTCGGCCGTGTCGTAGAAGTTGATCCCGCCGTCCGCCGCGGCGCGGACGATCGGCTCCGCCGCGTCCTCGTCCAGCACCCACGGGCGCTGGGAATTGTTGCCGTAGCTCATCATGCCGAGGCAGATCCGGGATACTTGCAGACCCGTCGCGCCGAGGTTGACGTAGTGCATGGTTCCTCTCCGGGGAGTCGGGAAGCCGCGTTATTTCTAGCCTAGTGAGCGAGGGCAGGCGCGCATGAACCGCCCGCTCAGGTCCTCAGCAGCCGGCGGCTGACCAGGGCCACCACCGCCACCAGCAGGACCGCGAACCCCAGCACCGCCACCCGCGCGGACAGCAGCTGGGTGGCCGGGCCCAGGGCCACGACCGGGACGGCGAGGCCGGCGTACCCGGCCAGGAACAGCCCGGCCAGCGCCTCGCCGCGAGCCTGCGGCCGGGCGATGCCCAGCACCGTGGTCACGCTGCCCTTGAACGCGGCGCCCGCCCCGCTGCCCGCCACGATCCCGCCGGCCAGCAACAGCACCAGGCTGGCCAGCCAGAACGCCACGGTGATCACGGTCAGCCCCAGGACCAGGGCCAGCAGCCCGACAGCCAGCTGGCTCCTCAGGTCCAGGCGGCTCGCCGCGATCTGGGCCAGCGCCGCCGCGCCGAACACGGCGAACGTGGCCGTCCCGGCCAGCGCGTGCGAGGTGTCGTGCAGCGTCCCGGCGACAAACCCGGGAGCCAGCGACGTGAAGAGCCCGAACAGGGCGAACTCGGCCGCCGCGGCGGCGCTGGCAGCATAGAACGCCTGGCGGTGCCGGGCAGGAACCGAGACTCGCTGCGGGCGGTACCGGGGCCGGGCCTGCGGGCGGGTCACCGTCTCGGGCGCCAGGGCCAGCGCGAGCAGGCCGGCCAGCATGAGCGCCTCGAACACCAGGTACGGAACGACCAGCGGGCTCCCCGCGTACTGGTCGAGGAAGCCGGACACCAGCGGGCCGAGCCCGATCCCGCCGAGGTTGGCCGCGGTCGCGGTGATCTCCGCGCGGCGCGGGGCAGGCCGCCGCGGCCGGTCGCGTCCAGCTCGCTCAGGTAGGCGGTGGCGGTGGCGGTCAGCATGCCCACGCTCACACCAGACACGACCCGCGCGACGAGCAGGCCCGGCACCGAGGGCCAGAGCAGGAAGATCACCCCGGAGGCCACGTTGACGGCCACCGCGATGGCGGCCATCCGCCGCCGCCCCAGCCAGTCCGACAGGTGCCCGGCCAGGAACAGGCTGGCGATCACGCCGACGGCGTAGGCCGCGAAGATCACCGTGATCATCAGCGGGCCGAACCGGTCGCGCGTGGCGTACAGCACGTACAACGGCGCGGGGACCGCGGAAAAGGCCATGGTGACCAGGAACACGAAGCCGACCAGCCAGAACCCGGTGCGGTACCGGGCCGGGCGGGCAGGCCACGCCGGAGGGGTGACGATGCCCGGGCCCACGGGCGTCGTTGTGGGCATGAGAACTCCTTCAGGTGCGGACCCCTCCAGCATCAGGGCCGCCCGGTCATCTACGCAAACGAAATATCTTGCTTATGAACATCTCTCCAACAGATAATCAGGTTCATGGAACGCGGGCACCTTCAGTTCTTCGTCGCCGTCGCCGAGGAATTGTCGTTCACCCGCGCCTCGCGCCGGCTGCACGTCGTTCAGTCCGCGGTGTCCGAGCGCCATCAGGGCCTGGAGCGCGAACTCGGGGCGCTGCTGTTCGACCGGGACCGGCACCGGGTGGCGCTGACCGACGCGGGACAGGCCCTGCTTCCCGAAGCCCGGGCCACGCTGGCCGCGGCCCAGGCCGCCATGGACGCGGTGGCCCAGGCCCAGGCGGGCCTGCGCGGCACGCTCACGGTGGGCACCATGGTGTCCATCGGCACGGTTGACGTCGCAGGCCTGCTCGGCCGGTTCCACACGACCCATCCCGGCGTGTCAGTGCACCTGCGGCACGCCCCGGCGGGCTCGGCCGGGCTGGCCGCCCAGGTGATCGCCGGGGAACTCGACCTGGCCCTGGTGGCCCTGCCCGGCCCGGCCCCGGCCGGGCTGCGGCTGCAGCCGCTGACCGAGGAACCCCTGATCCTGATCGCGGCCCGGCACCACCCGCTGGCCGGGCAGCGCGGAGTCAGCCTCGCCCAGCTCACCGATGAGGACTTCGTGGACTTCCCGCCCGGCTGGGGCAACCGCACCGTGGCCGACCGAGCGTTTGCCGCGGCGGGCCTGGACCGGCGGGTGCCGTTCGAGTGACCGAGTTCCCCTCGGCCGCGAGTCTGGTCCGCAACGGCCTGGGTATCGCCTTCATCCCGCAGTCGGCGGCCGACCTCACCGGCCTGGGCGTGATCGGGCTGGACGGCCCCGCTCTGCGGTGGCGGGTTTCGCTGGCCACCCCGACCGCGCGGCGGCTGTCCGCGGCGGCCCGGGCGTGCGCGGCCGAACTGCTCCCCTGACCGGCCTGATCCGGCCAGGCGCCCCGGGTCAGGCCACGGTGTCACGCAACCCGGGGCGGACCACCGTCCTCATTCAGCATCGGGCGCCCCGCGGCGGCCCAGCCGGTCATCCCGTCGCTCACGTTCACCACGGTCCAGCCCGCCCCGGCCAGCGCGTTCGCGGCCTGGTTGGAGCGGCTGCCGGCCCGGCAGATCAGGTACACCGGGCCCTCCTGCGGGATCTCCGTGTAACGGGCCCCGAGCTGCCCGAGCGGGATGTGCATCGCCCCGGGGGCGTGCCCCGCGGTCCACTCGTCCGGTTCCCGGACATCCACCAGGAACGCATCCGCGGGCACCTGCGCCGCGGGCATCTGCCCCGGCCGCGCGTCTTCCGTCATGCCACCCACCCGGTCATGGAGCTTCCGTTCATCTGGCACCCTCCCCGCAAACGCCTACTGATCAACTCATTGTGGCGCGACGGACACGTTCGTGCACATCATTCCTGCGCCTCCTGATCGCCGAGCCGCTGGTAGGCCGCAGTGAGCAGGTCGGTGAGGTCGCGCCCGCGGATCCGGACCGCGGGCGGCTCGAATGAGCGGAGCACGAGGTCGGGCACGGTGGCCGGAACCGCCTGGGCGGCGCGGAGCCGGGCCCGGGTCAGCCCTGGTGACCAGAACCGGTCCAGTGACTGCGCCAGCGTGGCCGCGCTTATATTCCGCAACGAACCCGCTCCCGGGTCGGTCACCCCGCCAGGCCCGGGGTCCTGCGCTGCTGGCCGGCGCCGCAGCGCGCCGAGGAGTTCCTCCCGGCCGCGGCCACGCCAGGCCAGCATCGCGAAGGGGTCGTCGTCGAACCTTTCGGCCAGCACGTAGCAGACCGCGGCCAGGTGCTTGCAGGGGACGCCCCAGTCGGGGCAGGAGCAGGACATCTCCAGGTCGCGGGCGGACCGCGGGAACAGCGGCGTGCCGCAGGCGGCGAACACGTCCTCGATCTCGTGCGGCATCTCGCCGGCCAGCAGCTTGGCCCGGAACAGCGCCTGCGCACCGAGGGCCTCGATGACCGAGCGCCACTGCGCGGTGGTCAGCGGCAGCACGCCGATCCGGACCTGGTACGGGGCCGGCCTCGAGCCCTGGACCCGGGCGCGGACCTTCCCGGTGCCCAGCTCGAACTCCATGACCTGGCCGCGGCGGGCGTAGTTCCGGCCGCGGGCCAGGCGGCCGCTCATCCCGAGCGACTCCAGCACCTCCACGAAGCGGCGGGACCACCACTGCTCGCCGATCGCGCCGCGCTTGCTGCGGGCCTTGATACCGTTCTGGACCTGGCGCGGCGCGGACGCCTCGTGCCACCAGCGGGTATCCCGTTCGGTCATTGCTGTACCGCCTCCGGCGCGAGCTGCAGCACGGCACGCAGGTCCGCACTGGACAGCTCGGTGAGCCAGCCCTCGCCCGTGCCGACGATCCGCTCGGCGAGCGCCTTCTTCTCCTCGATCATCGCGTCGATCCGCTCCTCCAGCGTGCCGACGCACACGAACTTGCGGACCTGGACATCCTTGCGCTGCCCGATGCGGAAGGCCCGGTCGGTGGCCTGATCCTCGACGGCCGGGTTCCACCAGCGGTCGAAGTGGATGACGTGGCTGGCCGCGGTGAGGTTCAGCCCTGTGCCGCCGGCCTTCAGCGAGAGCAGGAAGACGGCCGGCTCCGCGGCCTCCTGGAACTCGGCGACCAGCGCATCCCGGGCCTTCTTGGCCGTGCCGCCGTGCAGGTAGAGCACCGGGCAGCCGAGCCGGGCGGCCAGGTACGGCTGCAGCACCCGGCCGAACTCGGCGTACTGGGTGAAGCACAGCGCCTTGTCCCCGGCCGCGACGATCTCGTCGCAGATCTCTTCCAGCCGGGCCAGCTTGCCGGACCGGCCGGGCAACCGTGAGCCGTCACCGAGCAGGTGCGCCGGGTGGTTGCAGACCTGTTTGAGCTTGGCCATGGTGGCCAGCACCAGGCCGCGGCGCTCGATGTCAGCCTCGGCGGCGTCGATCCGGGCCAGCATGTCGGTCACGGTGGCCTGATACAGCGAAGCCTGCTCCGGGGTGAGCGTGCACCAGATCTTCATCTCGACCTTGTCGGGCAGGTCGGAGATGATCGAGCGGTCGGTCTTGACCCGCCGCAGGATGAACGGCCCGGTCAGCCGCTTCAGCCGGGCCGCGGCTTCCTCGTCGCCGTGCCGCTGCACCGGAACCGCGAAGCTCTCCCGGAACTTCTCGGCCGGGCCGAGCAGCCCGGGGCTGGTGAACTCCATGATCGACCACAGCTCCCCCAGGTGGTTCTCGACCGGGGTGCCGGTCAGCGCGAGCCGGGAACCGGCGGGCAGCGCGCGGACCGCCCGGGCCTGCCGGGTGCGCGCGTTCTTGATGTTCTGCGCCTCGTCGCACACCACCCGCCGCCACGGCACCGCGGCCAGCGCCTCGCGGTCCCGGGCGGCCAGCGCGTAGGTCGTGATGACCAGGTCCGCGCCGGAGAGAGCCGCGTGCAGCTCGGCGCCGGACAGCCGGTCCGAGCCGTGGTGCACGTGCACGGCCAGGTCCGGGGTGAACCGTTCCGCCTCCCGCTGCCAGTTCCCGACCAGCGACATGGGGCAGATGAGGAGGGTCGGGCCGGTGCCCGGGCCGGCCCCGGGCACACCGGGAGTGTCCCCGGCCACGGACTGGCGCCGCACCCGCTCATGATCCAGCAACGCGAGCGTCTGGACGCTCTTGCCCAGGCCCATGTCGTCGGCCAGGATCCCGCCCAGGCCCAGGTCGCTGAGGAAAGACAGCCAGGCCAGGCCGCGCTCCTGGTAGGGGCGCAGCTCGCCGAGGAAGGAGGCCGGGGCGGTCACCGGGGTCAGCGACCGTTCGGCCTGCCCGGACAGCAGGTCGCCCAGCCACCCGTCCGCCGCGACCGCCGTGACCTCGAGATCCTCTTCCGGACCGCGCAGCCCGGCGACCAGGACGTCGCCGGCCCGCATCACGCCCTGGCGGCCGCGCTCCATGAAGGTCAGCGCGGCCCGCAGGTTCCGGTCGTCCAGTTCCACCCACTGCCCGCGGACCCGGACCAGGGGGATCTTGAGCTGGGCCAGCTCGGCGAGCTCGGCGGCGTCCAGCGTGGTGTCGCCGACCGCCAGGTCGTAGCGGAACTCGACCAGGTCGTTCAGGCCGAAGCCCGCGCCGCCCGGGGACCCGGCCGACGCCGGGGAGCTGCTGGTGACCCCCCGGGACGTGAGCTTGAGGCCGAGCCGGGCCTTGCGGGCCCAGTCGGGCAGGAGCACGCCGAACCCGGCCCCGGACAGCAGCGGGCCGGTCTCCTTCAGGAACCGGAACGCCCCGGCGGTGTCCAGCGTGACCGCCGCGGGCGCCGGATCCCGCAGCGCCGCCTCCAGCTCACCGAACAGCCGCGCGGCCGCGCCCAGCCCGGCCAGCAGTTCCTCGTCCGGGCAGCTGATCCCGCCCGGCGCCCAGCCGCCGGTGCCCGCCCACACGTCGCCGGCGGCCAGCATCAGGCTGGGATCCTCCGATGACTGCAGGGCGAACTCGACCTGCCACAGCCCATCGGCAGGCCGGGCGGGCTGGTCATCTGGAGGCCCGGCGGCCTGAGCGTCGTCGGCGCCGGTGCCGGGACGCTCCGGCTCCACCAGCCGGAAGCACGTGCGCACCGGGCCGGCCGGGGCCTGGGCCGCGGCGCGCCAGGCGTCCAGGCTGGCCGCGAGCCCGGCCGCCTCGGCCTCGTCCTCCGCGGTGGCCACCTCGACCTCGGCGTCCGGGCCGGTCAGCGCGGCCGCCCAGCGCTCCGGCACCGGGACCCGGGCGGGACGCCGTCCGCGCCGCGGCGCCAGCGGAACCCAGCCCGCGGGTCCCGCCGGGGTGACCTGGCCCAGCTTGCCCCGGGCGGACGCGTCGGCCAGCGCGTCGAGCGCGGCGGCCAGCAGCGGCCCGGGCGGCTCGCCGCCGGGCTCACCGGCCCGGCACAACGGTGGCATGGCCCCGGCCAGCTCCGCGGCCCGCGGGGCGTCCGGGCCGGTCAGCACCGTCCGCCAGGACGCGGTCCAGCCGTCACTGCCCGGGCTCAGGCCGGGCAGGACGCGCCCCCGGGTGCACAGGTCACGCCCGAACCGGGCCACCGCCGCCCAGTAGACCACCGAGCCCCCGGCAGCCAGATCGGGATGGCTGACCTCACCCGGCGGGGTGTCCACCGGATCCAGGGCGGCCAGGATCGTGAGCGCGGCGGCCGGGCTGAACGCCAGCGCGGGGATCCGCCAGCAGCCCAGCGCGGCGCGGCGGCCGCGGCCCGGCCCGTTCCCGGCGGCCCCGTCCTCGTCAAGGCCGGCCGGCCTGATGAGCTCGGGCGAGGACGCCGGCCCCGGGCCCGCCGCGGGCAGCCACAGGCTGAGCTCGTCGGCGGCCGCCTTGCCGGCCAGGTCACGGGGGCCGTCGCCGAGCACTGCGAGCGCGTCGGCCAGCACGTCGGGGGCGACCGCGAACGGGTGCGGCCGGGCCGCGCGGGAGGCCCGGCCACCGGCCGGGGCCGGCGGCACCGCCGGGAGCGCGGAGTCCTCCGCCCACAGGCAGAGTGCCTCCCCGGCCCAGTTCCCGTGAATGACCAGCATGCCCGCCGCTCCCTGCCCGCCGGCCCGGGCGGGCCGCACCATGCTCACGATCGACGGTAGCAACGACCAGGGACACAACGGCCCCGAACACGTGGCCCAGCCGCGACGGGGGCCGGGCTGCTCACCCGCCCGGCGGGCTGGATGGGTACAGTTCCCGGGTGATCGTGCGCGACGCCCGGCCGGCCGAGCTGGCCGAGATCGGCGACCTGCGGGTGACGGCCTACCAGACGGGCGGGTTCCTCGCCGACGCCTCGAACTACGGCGAGACGCTCCGCACGCTGGGCCACGACGGCACCGGCCAGATCCTGGTGGCGGTCGACGGCGAGACGGAAGCGATCCTGGGCACCGTCATGCTGCAGCCGCCGCCGCACGCCGGGCAGGTGGTGCGGGGCCCGGACGAGGCGGAGGTCCGGGCGCTGGCGGTAGCGCCGGACGCGCGCGGGCGCGGGGTGGGCCGGGCCCTGATGCGGGCGGTCGTGGACCAGGCCCGCGACGGCGGGACGCGGCGCCTGGTGCTGTCCACCCAGGCGACCATGCACGCCGCACAGCATCTGTACACCGAGGCCGGGTTCCGCCGCTTTCCCGAGCGCGACTGGCAGCCGGTGCCCGGGTTCACGCTGCTGGCTTACGGGCGCGAGCTGTCCGCCTGACCGGGGCCGACGGGCGGCTGGCCCGCCTCCCCGGACTGCTGCGCCTGCATGGCCCGGTAGGCCGCGAGCCCGCGCCGCGGCGGCCGGGAACGGCCCGGGGGCGCGCTGGACGGCTGGCCCGGCGCGATCTTGCGCAGCTGCTTGTTCAGCGAGCGGAACAGGAAGTACAGGGCGAGGCCCATGCCGGCGACGACGAGGAACCCGACCAGCCCCGGGTACACCTGGCTGGCGGTACTCGACGCGGCCAGCACGCTCACTGGGTCACCCTCTCCCGCAGCCCCGCGAACAGGTCATCCTCGGGGAATTCGGTGTCCACCACCGACCTAGCTAGATGGTAGTCCTCGGTCGGCCAGGCCGCGCGCTGCACCTCCACCGGGCAGGCGAACCACGAGCTCTCCGGGTCGATCTGGGTGGCGTGCGCGAGCAGCGCCTGGTCGCGGATCGCGAAGTAGTCGGCGCACGGGACCCGGCTGGTGATCTCGACCGGCTTGCGGTCGTTCTCCTGCTCTTCCCAGTGCTGGAACCACTCGGCGTAGGGCGACTCCAGGCCCCGCCGCAGCATCTCCTCGTGCAGCGCGGTGATGCGGTCCTTGTGGAACGTGGCGAAGTAGTACAGCTTGAGCGGCTGCCACGGGTCCCCCGCCCCCGGATAGCGGTCGGGGTCGGCGGCCGCCTCGAACGCCTCCACCGCGACCTCGTGGGTCTTGATGTGATCAGGGTGCGGGTAGCCGCCCTCTTCGTCGTAGGTCAGGATCACGTGCGGCCGGAATTCACGGACCGCGCGCACCAGCGGCTCCGCCGCCACCTCGAGGGGCTGCAGTGCGAAGCAGCCGTCCGGCAGCGGCGGCAGCGGGTCGCCCTCGGGCAGCCCGGAATCGACGAAGCCGAGGAATTCCTGGTGCACGCCGAGGATCTCGCGGGCCCGGGCCATCTCCTCACGCCGGACCCGGGGCAGGTTCTCCCGGATCTCCGGCCGCTCCATGGCCTTGTTCAGGATGTCACCGCGCTCACCGCCGGTCAGCGTGGCCACCATGACCTGCGCGCCCTCCCGGACGTAGCGGGCCATCGTGGCGGCGCCCTTGCTCGATTCGTCGTCCGGGTGGGCGTGCACGGCCATCAGCCGCAACGGCTCGGACGGCGGGACCACCGGATCATTCGTGGCGGCAGACAAGCGAATTCCCCTCGGCACCATGATGGCTGATAGAACGGCGCGCTGCTTAACCCGGCCGGGCATCCCGGCAGGTCCGCCCGGGGGGCAGTATCTCACCGACAGAACATTGTGCAGGACAACGCGCTGGCCCCGTGGCGACATTCCCGTATAGTGGCGGGCTCTGATGACGCCGCGGCGTCAGGCCTGGCCCACTCGGAACTCATGAGGGGCGACGTACTCGCCAGGCCTTGTTAGCCTCGAAGGATTACCCCCGAGGAGCCGCGCACGGCTCACGCGGATCCGAGCGTCCGCACTGCAGGCAAGGAGTACCCGTGACCGAGACGAACAACGACAGCCTTACCTGGCTCACCCAGGAGGCGTACGACCGGCTCAAGACGGAGCTGGATTACCTCTCGGGGCCGGGGCGGGTCGACATCGCCAAGAAGATCGAAGCCGCCCGGGACGAGGGTGACCTGCGCGAGAACGGCGGCTACCACGCCGCCAAGGAGGAGCAGGGCAAGATCGAGGGCCGGATCATCCAGCTCGCGCACATCCTGCAGCACGCCAAGGTGGGTGAGCCGCCGCGGACAGACGGGGTGGTCGGGCCGGGGATGACGGTGACCATCCGGTTCGACGGTGACGACGACGAGGTGACCTTCCTGCTGGCCTCGCGGGAAGAGAGCGGCGCGCCGATCGACGTCTATTCGCCGCGTTCCCCGCTGGGCAGCGCGATCAACGGCAAGAAGATCGGCGACACGGCCACGTACACGCTGCCGAACGGGCGGGGGGCCAAGGTGGAGATCCTGGAGGCCGTCCCCTACGTCGGCGGCTGACCCCGGCCGCATCAGCGCGGTGCATTGTGGTTGCCATGACGCACACAATGCACCGCGCTGTTGTCATGCCACCAGCTCGGGAGCCGGGGTGCCGGGGCTGGTGCGCCCGCGCAGCGGCACCGCCGGCCGGTTAGTTTAGGCGGTGCCCCGGGAATTCTCCGCGGCGACCGAGCGCACGAGGGGCAGCACCCGGTAGGGCAGCGGCGTGGCCAGCGCGATCACCGTGGAGGCGCGCACCACCCCGGCCACGTCCAGGATCGCGTCGATGACCCGCTGCAGGTCCGCGTTGGTCCGGGCCACCACCCGGCACAGCATGTCGGCCGACCCCGTGATCGTGTGCGCCTCCAGCACCTCCGGGATCGCCGCCAGCCGACCCGCCACGGGATCGTGCCCGCCCGGCTGGCGGATCTCCAGCGTGACGAAGGCGGTCACGCCCTGACCCAGGGCCACCGGATCAATCTCCGGCCCGTAGCCGGTGATCACGCCGCGGGCGAGCAGCCGGTCCAGCCGGGCCTGGACCGTGCCGCGGGCCACGCCCAGCCGCCGTGAGGCCTCGAGCACGCCGACCCGGGGCTCGGCGGCCAGCAGGCCGATGAGCCGCGCGTCCAGGCCGTCGATCACCGGAGACCACCTCTTTCCGGCAGCTCGCCGCCGTCCCGGTCAGGCTGTACAGCTGGCCCGATAAGTTCCGTTGGGGAATATACAAATTGTGCAGCTTACTAAGACAGTCTTGCACACTCTGCCTCGCCGGACAGATCCTGCTCCCAGCACCCCCACGAGCCCAGGAGCAGGCGATGACGGCCATGGACGAATTCCCGGTCACCGGCATGGACGCGGTCGTGTTCGCCGTCGGCAACGCGCGGCAGGCCGCGCACTACTACTCGACCGCGTTCGGGATGCGCTGCGTGGCCTACCGCGGCCCCGAGACCGGGTGCCGGGACGAGGCCGCCTACGTGCTCGAATCCGGCCAGGCGCGGTTCGTGCTGCGCGGCCCGGTACGGGCCGGCACCACGCTGGGCCGGCACGTGGCCGCGCACGGCGACGGGGTGATGGACCTGGCCCTGGGGGTGCACTCCGCGGAGGCAGCCTACGAGTACGCCACCAGGCGCGGGGCGCGCGGCCTGGAGGAGCCACGGGTCGTCGAGGACGAGCAGGGCAAGGTGGTGCTGGCCACGATCGCGGCCTACGGGGACACCCGGCACACGCTCGTGGAGCGGTCCTCCTACAGCGGTCCCTACCTGCCCGGGTACGTCGCGGCCGGGCCGGCCACCGCGCCGCCCGCCCGGCCACTGTTCACCGCGATCGACCACTGCGTCGGCAATGTGGAACTGGGCCGGATGGACGAGTGGGTCGGCTTCTACCAGCGCGTGATGGGCTTCACCAACATGAAGGAGTTCGTCGGCGACGACATCGCCACCGAGTACTCCGCGCTGATGAGCAAGGTGGTCGCGGACGGCTCGCGCACGGTCAAGTTCCCCATCAACGAGCCCGCGGCGGGCAAGAAGAAGTCCCAGATCGACGAGTACCTGGAGTTCTACGGCGGCCCGGGCGTCCAGCACATCGCACTGGCCTGCGATGACATCGAGGACACGGTGCGGGCCATGAAGGCCGCGGGCGTGGAGTTCCTGGACACGCCCGACAGCTACTACGACACGCTCGGCGGGTGGGCCGGGGAGACCCGGGTGGCCGTCGAGACCCTCCGCGAGCTCCGCATCCTGGCCGACCGGGACGAGGACGGCTACCTGCTGCAGATCTTCACCAAGCCTGTGCAGGACCGGCCCACGGTGTTCTTCGAGCTGATCGAGCGGCACGGCTCGGACGGTTTCGGCAAGGGCAACTTCAAGGCCCTGTTCGAGGCGATCGAGCGGGAGCAGGCCCGGCGCGGAAACCTGTAGCCCGGCCTGCGGGTCAGCGGAACATCAGGTGATAGCCCTCCTGGCGTAGCTCGCTGATCACGTCGTCGCAGTGGGCGGGGCCGCGGGTCTCCACCTGGAGCAGCACCTCGACCTCGCCGACCCGCAGCCGCGGCGTGACCCGTTCGTGCATCACGTCGAGCACGTTCGCGCCCAGGCCGGCCACCGCGCCCAGCAGGCCGGCCAGCGCGCCGGGGCGGTCCGGGATCCGGCACCGGAACGTCAGGTAGCGGCCGGCCGCGGCCAGCCCGTGCCGCAGCACCTTGGCCAGCAGCAGCGGGTCGATATTGCCGCCGGACAGCACGGCCACCACCGGCGGCTCGAACATGCCGGCGTTTTCCATCAGCCCGGCCACGGCGGCCGCCCCGGCCGGCTCGACCACCTGCTTGGCGCGCTCCAGGCAGAGCAGCAGCGCCCGGGACAGGCTCTCCTCGGACACGGTCATCACGTGCACGCCGAATCCGGAAAGGATCCCGAACGGGATCACCCCCGGCAGGCAGACCGCGATGCCGTCGGCCATGGTCGCGGCGTGCTGCACCCGGACCGGGTGGCCGGCCGCCAGCGAGGCCGGGTAGGCCGCGACCGCCTCGGCCTGCACGCCGACCACGGCGATCGACGGGTCGGCGGACTTGACCGCGACCGTGACCCCGGCGGCCACGCCGCCCCCGCCGACCGGGATCGCGACCGTGCGGACCTCCGGGCACTGCTCCAGGATCTCCAGGCCGAGAGTGCCCTGGCCCGCGACGATGTCCGGGTGATCGAACGGGTGGATGAGCACCGCGCCGGTTTCGGCCGCGAACTCACGCGCATACTCCACCGCGTCGTCCACGGTCGCGCCGCGCATGATGATCTCCGCCCCGTAGCCCCGGGTCGCCTCGATCTTGGGCAGCTGGGCGCCCTCCGGCATGATCACGGTGGCCTTCACGCCGAGCATCTCGGCGGCGAACGCCACCCCCTGGGCGTGGTTGCCGGCGCTGGCCGCGACCACGCCACGGGCCCGCTCCTCCTCG
The DNA here is from genome assembly GCA_963782185.1 of uncultured Actinomycetes bacterium. GTDB lineage: Bacteria > Actinomycetota > Actinomycetes > Streptosporangiales > Streptosporangiaceae > RYN-230. The sequence goes on along the minus strand of CAWAJB010000003.1, from coordinate 329,069 downwards.
CTGAGCCGGGAGATCCGCAGGTACCCGCCGCGGGCCTTGAACGACCCGGTGCGCTGCAGGTTCTCGCACTTGAGGAACACGGGTCCGCCGAGCCGCTCGGACAGCACCCGGGAGTGCAGCAGCGGGGTCGGCGGCAGGATCTCGCGCAGTACGTCGCGGGCGCCGGCCACATCGTCGGCGCTCACGGAGGAGGAGGTCATCGCCATGCCTTGCAGTGTGACATCCCGGCCGAGATGCGAGCGCTGCCGGCGGCGGGGACGTGGTCGCGGAACGCGACCCGGCGGCGGGGACGTGGTCGCGGAACGCGACCCGGCGGCGGGGACGTGGTCGCGGAACGCGACCCGGCGGCGGGGACGTGGTCGCGGAACGCGACCCGGCGGCGGGGACGTAGTGTGAAATGGTGCAGCCAGACAACGAAACTCATGCAGCCGACGGAACCCCGCCCCGCCCCGCCGCCACGACCCTCGGCGGGCTGCGCGCCAGCGGGCACGAGTTCGAGACCGTCAAAGAGGAGATCCGGCGCAACCTGCTGGCCAGGATGCGCGCCGGCGAGGAGAGGTTCCCCGGGATCGTCGGGTTCGACCAGACCGTGCTCCCGCACGTGGAGCGGGCCCTGCTGGCCGGCCACGACACGATCCTGCTGGGCGAGCGGGGCCAGGGGAAGACGCGCCTGATCCGGACCCTGTCCGTCCTGCTCGACGACTGGACGCCCGCGGTCGAGGGCTGTGAGATCAACGACCATCCCTACCAGCCGGTCTGCGCGCGGTGCCAGCGCCTGGCCGCGGAACTGGGCGACGACCTGCCCGTCACGTGGCGGCACCGCACCGAGCGTTACGGCGAGAAGCTGGCCACCCCGGACACCAGCGTGGGTGACCTGATCGGTGACATCGACCCGGTCAAGGTGGCCGAGGGCCGGACGCTGGGCGACCCGGAGACGATCCACTTCGGCCTGGTCCCCCGGACCAACCGCGGCATCTTCTGCCTCAACGAGCTTCCCGACCTGGCCGAGCGGATCCAGGTCGCCCTGCTCAACGTGCTGGAGGAACGGGACATCGGGGTCCGTGGCTACGCGCTGCGGCTGCCACTGGACCTGGTCCTGGTGGCCAGCGCCAACCCGGAGGACTACACCAACCGCGGCCGGATCATCACCCCCCTGAAGGACCGCTTCGGCGCGGAGATCCGCACCCACTACCCGCTCACGCTGGACGAGGAACTCGCGCTGGCCCAGCAGGAGGCGCTGGTCGCCTGGGACGGCGCCGATCCCGGCGCGGACCTGCCCGAGCACCTGGTCGAGGTCATCGCGCGGTTCACCCGGCTGGTCCGGTCCTCACCCGCGGTCGACTCGCGGTCCGGAGTCTCGGCCCGGTTCGCGATCGCCGCAGCTGAGTCCGTGGCCGCCTCTGCCGTCCGACGGGCCGCGCTGACCGGCGAGGCGCAGCCGGTGGCCCGGATCTGCGACCTGCCGCCGATCGTGAGCAGCCTGCGCGGCAAGGTGGAGTTCGAGGTCAGCGAGGAAGGCCGGGAGGCCGAGGTGCTGGATCACCTGCTCCGGCGGGCCATCGCGGACACGTTCCGCTCCCGGCTGGGCAGCGCCGACCTGAGCGGGCTGCTGGCCACGTTCGAGGAAGGCGGCTCGGTCGAGACCGGCGAGCTGGTGCCGGCGGCCACGCTGCTGAACCGGATCGGCGAGGTGCCCGGCCTGGCCCGGATCATGGACCGGCTGGGCATGGACGGCGGCGAGTCTTTCGGCGAGGCCGCCGCGGCGCTCGAGTTCGCGCTGGAGGGCCTCTACCTGATGCGGCGGCTGTCCAAGGACGTGATCGACGGCAGTGCGGTCTACCGGACATGAGGTGCCCGGCTCGCCTGACTGCCCGGCACGGCACGTGAAAGGTAGGCCCCTGCTGTGAGCGGCTACCGGTATGGCGAGTACCACGACGGTCCCGATCCGCTGGCGCCGCCGTTCGATGCCCGTGGCGCCCTGGACGAGCTGGGGGACGCGGTGCTGGACGGCGCCGACCCGTCCAGCGCCCTGCGTGACCTGCTGCGCCGCGGCGTGAACGGCCGCCGCGGCCTGGATGACCTGCTGCGCCGGGTCCGCGAGCGGCAGCGGGAGGTCCGCAGCCGCGGCCGGCTGGACGGCATCCTGGAGGAAGCGCGGGCCCTGCTGGACACGGCGGTGGGCCAGGAGCGGGCCGAGCTGTTCCCCGACCCCAGCGATGAGGCCCGGCTGCGCGAGGACGAACTGGACGCGCTGCCGTCGGACACCTCCCAGGCCATCCGCAGGCTGGCCGACTACAACTGGCGCAGCCAGGCCGCCCGGGAGACGTTCGAGCGGCTCAAGGACCTGCTCCGCAGTGAGGTCCTGGACAGCCAGTTCCGCGGCATGAAGGAGGTGCTCCAGCAGCCGGACCCCGAGGCCATTCAGCGGGTCAAGGACATGCTGGCCGACCTCAACCAGATGCTGGAGGCCGACGCCCGGGGCGAGCACACCCAGGCGGACTTCGACCGCTTCATGGAGCAGTACGGGGAGATGTTCCCGGAGAACCCGGCCGACCTGGAGGAGCTCGTCGACTCCCTCGTCCGCCGGGCCACCGCGGCGCAGCGGCTGCTCGGCTCGCTGACCGAGGGGCAGCGCGACGAGCTGGCCGCGCTGATGGAACAGACGCTGCAGGACGCGGGGCTGGCCGCGGAGATGTCCCGGCTGTCCGACGCGCTGCGCGCCCGGCGGCCGGAGATGGACATGGCGGCCTGGTCGGGCGACCCGATGACCGGCGACGAGCCACTACCCCTCAGCGACGCCACCACTGCCCTGGCCGACCTGGCCGACCTCGCCGACCTGGAGGCGGAGCTGCGCCAGGACTACCCGGGGGCGCGCCTGGACGACATCGACGAGGCCGCGATCCGGCGGGCCCTGGGCCGCCAGGCCGTGGATGACATGGAGGCGCTCCGGCAGACCGAGCGCGAGCTGGAACAGCAGGGCTACCTGGAGCGCAACGCCGGCCAGTTGGAGCTCACCCCGAAAGCGGTGCGGCGGCTGGGCGAGACCGCGCTGCGCCGGGTCTTCGCGGACCTGCCCGAGGGCGGCTACGGCGACCACGAGCAGCGGGACGCCGGGCAGGCCGGGGAGTACACCGGCGCCACCCGCCGCTGGCAGTTCGGGGACGAGCAGGCCATCGACGCGCCCGCGACCGTGCGCAACGCCTTGCTGAGGGAAGCGGGTTCGATCCGGCCGGGAGAATCGCACGGGGTCCGGCTGTCCGGCCGCGACTTCGAGGTCGGGGAGACGCAGCGGCGCGCGTCCGCGGCTGTGTGCCTGCTGGTTGACCTGTCCTACTCGATGGCGCTGCGCGGCACCTGGGGCGCGGCCAAGCAGACCGCGCTGGCCCTGCACGCGCTGGTGCGCAGCCGGTTCCCGCAGGACTCCATCCAGGTCATCGGGTTCTCGAACTACGCCAGGGAACTCCGCGAGACCGACCTGGCCGGGCTGGGCTGGGACATGGTCCAGGGCACCAACCTGCACCACGCACTGGTGCTGGCCGGGCGCTACCTGGACCGGCGACCCGAGCATGACCCGGTGGTCCTGATCGTGACCGACGGCGAGCCCACCGCGCACCTGCGCCGCGACGGGCGGTCCTGGTTCGACTGGCCGCCCGCGCCGGAGACGATCCAGCTCACGCTGGCCGAGGTGGACAAGATGACCCGGCGGCACGCGTCGCTGAACGTGTTCATGCTGGCCGAGGACGAGCGGCTGACCGACTTCGTGAACGAGGTGGCCCGGCGGAACGGCGGGCGGGTGCTGCACGCGGTGCCGGAACGGCTCGGCGAGTTCGTGGTCCGTGACTTCCTGCGGACACGCCGTGAGGCGCGCCGGTAGCGCGGCGCGCAAGCAGCGCGGCGGGCAAGCAGCGCGGCGCGCCGGGCCGGCACCACCATGGCGCGCCGTTAACCTTTGCGGCGTACGCTCGGAAAGCGGGGGCGCCCGGGGAACCGGGAACCTACCCAAACACGGGGATAGATTTTGCTTTAGGGCTTTTGGGTCGCGCCGCAGCCGCCGGGATCCCGTAGTAGCGTTCGGCCGTTACAGCTATGGGCGGGCCGAAGAGGTGGCAGCTGGCCGGGCCTGCATATCTCTAGGAGGATCACGTGAGTACTGTCACCGAATCAGGCACGCGCTCGTCGGGGAAGCGTATCGGCGCCCTGATTCTCGCCATCGTCGGCATCCTGCTGGTCATCCTGGCTGTGATCTACACGACGACCGCGGCCGGCTCACTCCCCAGCTTCATTCCCGGTCACCTGAACGGTTCCACCGGCCACCACCCGCTGCGCTCGGGCGTGGCGCTCGTCGTGGGCCTGGTCCTGCTGGGCGGGGCCTGGTGGCTCGGTTTCGGCGGCAAGAAGGCCCGTAGCTAGGGTCTCCCCACTGGTCACGATTTGCTCACCGGGCTGCCCCCGGCACTTCCGGGGGCGGCCTCGCCCCTAGGATCGGGCCATGTCTTTTACCGACCGGCTGCTGCTGTGGTTCCATATCGGCTTTGTCGTTTTCGCCATTGGCCCGGTCACGATCGCGACCATGTCCACGCCGCGCTATATCCGGGCGCGGAACGTGGGCGTGCTCCGGTACCTGTCCCGGATGACCCGGATCTTCGGGGCAGCATCGCTCGGCGTGCTGCTGTTCGGCATCATCGCGGGCCAGTCACTGCATGAGATAACCAAGACGTGGATCACCGCGTCGATGACCTTGTTCGTGGTGGCCCTGGTCCTGCTGGTGCTCATCATGCGGGATCAGCACAAGGCGATCGTCGCGGTGGAAGCCAGCCTGGCCGCGGCTTCCGGGTCCACCGCCGTGGCGGCGCCCGCAGCCGGCGCGCCAGCCGCCGGGCCCGGTGGACCCGGCGGACCCGGCGGCGCCGGTACCCCCGGTGGGGCTGAGCCGACCGCCGCGGATGTCGAGCCCGCCCCGGCGGAAAGGGAGCCTGCCCCGGCGGCCACGGCTACCGCGACCGCGACCGCAGCGCCCGCCCACGTCGCCACGGTGGAACGCGGCCGCATCGCGTCCCTGGCCGGAGTGGTCAGCCTGATCTGGCTGGTCATCCTGGTGCTGATGGTCTGGAACTCCTGAGCGCCGCCGCCCGGCCGGCACCGTGAGCGCTACAGCCCGGCCAGCGCCTGGCGCAGGTCTTCCAGGAGGTCTTCCCCGGTCTCGATGCCGACCGACAGCCTGACCAGGTCGTCCGGCACCTCCAGCGGCGAGCCGGCCGCCGAGGCGTGCGTCATCCGCCCGGGATGCTCGACGAGCGACTCCACCCCGCCCAGCGATTCCCCCAGCGTGAACAAACGCGTCCGCCCGCAGGCCGCGACCGCGGCCTCGGCGCCACCGCGGACCTGGAACGACACCATCCCGCCGAAGCCACGCATCTGCTTGGCCGCCACCTCATGGCCGGGATGCGAGGGCAGCCCCGGGTAGTAAACCTGCGTCACCGCCGGATGACTGGCCAGCATGTCCGCCACCCGCGCCGCGTTCCGGCAGTGCTGGTCCATCCGGATGGCCAGGGTCCTCACCCCGCGCAGGGTCAGCCACGCGTCGAACGGCCCAGCCACCGCGCCGGTGGCATTCTGCAGGAACGCGAGCCGCTCACCCAGCGCCGGGTCGGCCACCACCACCGCCCCGCCGATCACGTCCGAGTGGCCGCCGAGGTACTTCGTGGTGGAGTGGACCACCGCGTCCGCGCCGAGCGCGAGCGGCTGCTGCAGGTACGGGGAGGCGAACGTGTTGTCCACCACCAGAAGCGCGCCGGCCTGGTGCGCGACGTCCGCGAGCGCGGCGATGTCCGCGATGGACAGCAGCGGGTTGGTCGGCGTCTCGGCCCACAGCACCCGGGCCGGGCGCTCGGCGAGCGCGCCCCGGACCGCGGCCACATCGCTGACCGGGACCGGCCGGTAACTCACCCCCCAGTCCGCGAACACCCGTGCCATCAGGCGGAACGTCCCGCCGTACGCGTCGTCGGGAATGATCACGTCATCCCCCGGGGCACAGACGGCGCGCAGCAGGCAGTCCTCGGCCGCCATCCCCGACGCGAACGCCAGCGCGTGGCGGCCGCCCTCGAGCGCGGCCAGGCACTCTTCGAGCGCGTGCCGAGTGGGGTTCGCGGACCGCGAGTACTCGTAGCCGTCCCGCAGCCCGCCCACGCCGTCCTGCTTGTAGGTGGACACCTGGTAAATGGGCGGGACCACGGCGCCGGTCTGCGGGTCAGGCTCCTGGCCCGCGTGGATGGCCAGCGTCTCGAAACCGCCGGAGTTGATCGTCACAGTTCACACTCTGGCACATGCACTCACGAGCCCGCGGCCAGGAAGGTCAGCACGTCCTGGCGGGTGATGAGGCCGGCCGGACGGCCGTCCACCAGCACCACCGCGGCGCCCGCCTTCTCCAGCGCGCCCACCGCCCGGCTGACCGGCTCTCCCGAGCCGACCATGGGCAGGGGCGCCGACATGTGCCCCTCGATCGTGTCGTGGGGCCGGGCCCGCCCGGAGACCAGCGCGTCCAGCAGGTCGCTCTCCACGACCGAGCCGATCACCTCCGCGGCCATCACCGGCGGCTCCTCCTTCATCACCGGCAACTGCGAGACGTTGTACTCGCGCAGCAGCCCGATGGCGGCCGACACGGTCTCCTCCGGGTGGGCGTGCACGAACTCCGGCAGCCCGGGCAGCTTCCGGCCCAGCACGTCGGCCACCCGGGGCTCCTTGGTCTCCGCGGTCAGGAAGCCGTAGTCGGCCATCCACTCGTCGTTGAAGATCTTGGCCAGGTAACCGCGGCCCGTGTCCGGCAGCAGCACCACGATGACGTCGTCCGGGGCCGCGGTCGCGGCCACGCGCAGCGCGGCCACTACGGCCATCCCGCAGGAACCGCCGGTGAGCAGGGCCTCCTCACGCGCCAGCTTCCGGGTCATCAGGAACGACTCGGCGTCGCTGACCGCCATCACCTCGTCGCATACGGCGGGGTCGTAGTTGGCCGGCCACATGTCCTCGCCCACCCCCTCGACCAGGTAGGGCCGCCCGGTACCGCCGGAGTACACCGACCCCTCCGGGTCGGCCCCGATCACCCGGACCCGGCCGCCCGAGACCTCCTTGAGGTAGCGCCCCGTCCCGGTGATGGTGCCGCCGGTGCCGATGCCCGCCACGAAGTGGGTGACGCGTCCGTCCGTCTGGGCCCAGATCTCCGGGCCGGTCGAGTGGTGGTGCGACGCCGGGTTCTCGGGATTGGCGTACTGGTCTGGCTTCCAGCCGCCCGGGGTCTCCCGGGCCAGCCGGCTGGACACCGAGTAGTAGGAGTCGGGGTGCTCGGGGGAGACGGTGCCCGGGCAGACCACCACCTCGGCGCCGTAGGCCCGGAGCACGCTGATCTTATCCTGGCCGACCTTGTCCGGGCAGACGAACACGCACCGGTAGTCCTTCTGCGCCGCCACGATGGCCAGGCCGACCCCGGTGTTGCCGGAGGTGGGCTCCACGATGGTGCCGCCCGGGCGAAGCGCGCCGGACGCCTCGGCGGCCTCCACCATCCGCAGTGCGATGCGGTCCTTGACCGAGCCGCCCGGGTTGAAGTACTCGACCTTGGCCAGCACGGCCGGAGCCTGGCCGCCACCCACATCCTTCGTCACCGCGCGCAGCCTGACCAGCGGGGTGTTTCCGACCAGCTCAATCAGGGACTCATGGACCTGCATCGCCAACCATCCTTCGTAAGGACCGGATCACTGACGCTATCCCACGCGCGTGCACCCTGGGATTAAGCACACCGGCGCGCTGATTTAAGCTACTGGACAGTAATCTAATCTGTCACGTTCGCCGAGGCAGCAAGGGAGCCCGCCATGCCCGAGGCAGTCATCGTCGCCACCGCACGCTCGCCGATCGGCCGTGCCTTCAAGGGATCGCTCACCTCGATCCGCCCCGACGACCTCACCGTGCAGCTGGTCTCAGCGGCCCTGGCCAAGGTCCCGCAGCTCAGCCCGGACGAGATCGACGACCTCATGGTCGGCTGCGGCCTGCCCGGCGGCGAGCAGGGCTTCAACCTGGCGCGGGTGGTCGCGATCCTCCTCGGTTACGACAACCTGCCCGGCACCACGGTCACCAGGTACTGCTCATCGTCGCTGCAGACCACCCGGATGGCCTACCACGCCATCAAGGCCGGCGAGGGTGACGTGTTCATCTCGGCGGGCGTGGAGTGCGTCAGCCGTTTCGCCAAAGGCAGCAGCGACAGCTTTCCCGACACGCACAACCCCCTGTTCGCGGACGCGGAGGCCCGGTCTGCGCAGCTCGCGGAGGGTGGCGCGCCGACCTGGCATGACCCTCGGGAGGACTCCGCGATCCCGGACGTCTACATCGCGATGGGCCAGACCGCGGAGAACCTCGCCCAGCTGCGGGGCATCACGCGGGCGGCCCAGGATGAGTTCGGCGTGAGGTCGCAGAACATGGCCGAGAAGGCGCTCGCCAACGGGTTCTGGCAGCAGGACATCACGCCGGTCACCCTGCCGGACGGCACCGTGGTGAGCGCCGACGACGGCCCGCGGCCCGGGACCACGCTGGACAAGGTGGCCACCCTGAAGCCGGTGTTCCGTCCGGACGGGACCGTCACCGCCGGCAACTGCTGCCCCCTCAACGACGGCGCGGCCGCGGTTGTGGTGATGAGCGACGTGAAGGCGGCCGAGCTCGGCATTACCCCGCTGGCCAGGATCGTCGCGACCGGCGTGACGGGGCTCTCCCCCGAGATCATGGGGCTCGGGCCGGTAGGGGCCTCGCGCCAGGCGCTGAACCGGGCCGGGATGACCATCGACGACATGGACCTGGTGGAGATCAACGAGGCGTTCGCCGCCCAGGTCATCCCCTCGTACACCGACCTCGGCATCGACATCGACAAGCTCAACGTCAACGGCGGTGCCATCGCCGTCGGCCACCCGTTCGGCATGACCGGGGCCCGGATCACCACCACGCTGCTGAACAGCCTCCAGTTCCACGACAAGACCTGCGGCCTGGAGACCATGTGCGTCGGCGGCGGCCAGGGCATGGCCATGATCCTCGAGCGCCTGTCCTAGGGCCCGCCCCGGTGCCCCTCCCCGCGGGGCAACGCCCAGGTGAAGCGGGACTATCCGGGGCATTGCGGAAGCCCTTACGCCGGGGGGTTGTCAGCGGCCCACCGGTGGTGCAGGCTCGGTAGGGAGACCAGCCTGCCCCTGGAGGTGGCCATGTCCCTGAATCACTCGCCGGAGATGCACAAGAACATCCTCGCCCGGATCCCCGCGGTGACCGGGCGCGAACTCCGAGAGTGGTTCATGCGGCTGGAATCCGGGCCCCCGTTCTCCCGCTGTGAGGAACGGGCTCATTGGCTGTCCGACGAGCATGGCCTGTCGCACGGCTATGCCTCCGCGATCGTGCACGAGTACGAGTTCCGCCGCCGCCTCAGGCTGAACAGCGCCTGACCCATGCAGGCAGACGAGGCCCGGGATTTTCTCCGCGCGAGCCACCGGGCCGTGCTGGCGACTGCCCGGGCTGATGGACGGCCGCAGTTGTCCCCGGTCGCCTGCGCGGTCGACGACGCCGGGCGCGTGATCATCAGTACCCGGGAGACCGCGGTCAAGATCAGGAATCTGCGGCGCAACCCGCTGGCCTCGCTGTGCGTGTTCACCGACGCCTTCTTCGGGCCGTGGGTCCAGGTCGAGGGCAAAGCGGAGATCATCTCGCTGCCGGAGGCCATGGAGTTCCTGGTCGGGTACTACCGGCTCGTCTCGGGCGAGCACCCGGACTGGGATGACTACCGCGCCGCCATGGCGGCGGACCGCCGCTGCCTGATCCGGATCGAGATCACCCGGGCCGGCCCGGACATCAGCGGCTAGCTCCCCCGGCCCCGCTCCAGCCGATGCCGCGGTATGCCCTGGATCGCAGCATCTGGCACCCGACGCGGCAATTCAGCCACCGGCACCGCAATTCCGCGCGCGGCACTGCGCTGTGCCCCGTGTGGCCGGCACCCTGGCCCCAGTGCCGCCGTCGCAGCCCTCCGACACGCACAGTCAGCAGCAGGGAAGTCGCTATCGCCCCTGGCTCACCGAGCCGAATGGGGCAACTGTGGCCAAACTCGATTCAGCAGTGGTTGCTGTCTGCGCGACCGGAGTTCGCCCAGAACAACAACGCTGCTCATGGCAGGTATGGCAGTTTTACTGAGTGACGATTTAAGGGCGTGAGCATGATCGGCCGCGGCGTGAATGGCGGCCTTATCGCACTGAGTGCCGTGAAAGCCCGGAGCCGTGTGCGACTAGCGAACTGCGCGTATGCCTTGGCCAGCAGGGGTTTCCCGGCCAGATCAGCGCAGCTCGGGGACCACCTGCACACGAGTGCCCCCGGTCGGAGTCGAACCGACACTGGGGACCCTTTTAGGGGGCCGGCCTCTTCCCTTGGGCTACGGGGGCTGGGTAATAATACCCCGGAGCGTCTGAGCGACTCTCGGGCAGCCGAATTGATACAGAATGTTTCGCCCGGGGGGAGTTATCTATTTTCACTTGGACGCCGAATGCAAAGCGTAACCATTTCGATTAAGTTCGACGGCGTTTGCTTACGGAGCGTTACCGCGTGGTCAGCATGCGGGAGGCGCACCCAAGCCGGCCAACCCGCGAGCTCGCTGGAAGACCGCATCCAGCATGCCAGGGGTGACCCGGCCAGTGAACGTGTTCTGCTGACTCGGGTGATAACAACCCATCAGGACCACTCCGCTGCGGGGTCCGGGTCCGGGTCCGGGTCCGGGCGCGGGCCGGGCGACCGCGCCGCGGCCGGGTCCGGGCCCGGGCGGGGCGACGGGTCCCAGGGCGACCTCCACCCCGTGCCCGAAGCGCGGCCGGGGCCGGGGCAGCTGGTAACCCGAGACGCCCAGCACCGGCCACAGCGCCTGCCAGGCGAACGCGCCGAGGCACACGATGACCCGCAGGTCAGCGGCCAGGTAGCCGAGTTCCGCGGTCAGCCACGGCGCGCACGTGTCCCGCTCGGTCACGGTGGGCTTGTTGACCGGCGGGGCGCAGCGGACCGCCGCGGCCACCCGGGTGTGCAGCAGCCGCTGGCCGTCGCCGGCCCGGATGCTGTCCGGCCGGGCGGCCAGCCCGCACCGGTGCAGCGAGGCGAAGAGCACGTCGCCACTGCGGTCCCCGGTGAAGACGCGCCCGGTCCGGTTCCCGCCGTGCGCCGCGGGGGCCAGCCCGACGATCAGGATGCTCGGCCGGCCATCGCCCCAGCCCGCGATCGGCCGCCCCCAGTACGGCTCGCCGAGGTGCGCCCGCCGCTTGACCCGGGCCACCTGCTCCCGCCATTCCACCAGCCGTGGGCAGGCCCGGCAGACAGATTGCCGGGCCGTCAGCTCGGCCAGGGTGCCCGCTCCCGCCGCGAGGGCCCGGACCTCCGCCGGATCATGCGCTACCGGAGTGTCCGGCGCCGCCGGGTCCTCGGGCCAGCCGGACCCCGGGGCGGCGGGGCCCTCCGGCGCTGGCCCGCTCACCGGGTCACGCCCGCGGCCAGTCCCCAGGCGATCCCGTCGAGGATGTCGTGCTCGCTGGCCAGTACCTCCCCGAAACCGAACCGCCGCATGATCCGCTCCAGCACCATGGCTCCGCCCGCGATCACGTCGGCGCGGCCTGGGTGCATGACCCCCAGCGCCCCCCGCTCCTCCCGGGTCTGGCCCAGCAGCCTGCGCATCTGGGCGGTGACCTGGTCCACCGGGATGCTTGAGTGGTGGATCCGGGCCGAGTCGTACTCCGCGAGGCCCAGGGCCAGGGCCGCCACCGTCGTCACCGAGCCGGCCAGGCCCACCAGGGTCCGCGCCCCGGTGACGGGGATGGCCCCGGCCACCACGTCCAGCGCGGCGTCGATGTCCGCCGCCGCCGCGCGGATCTCGGCCGGCCGGGGCGGGTCGGAGCGCAGGTGACGCTCGGTCAGCCGGACACAGCCGACGTCCACCGAGACCGCGCTGATCCCGGCGGCCCCGCTGTCCCGAGCGGCCTGGCTGTCCCGAGCGGCCTGGCTGTCCCGCGCGGCCCCGCTGCCCACCGCCGCCTGGCCGTCCCGCGCCGCCTGGCCGTCCCCGACCACGAACTCCGTGGAGCCACCGCCGATGTCCACGACCAGGTAGGGCGGCCCGGGAGGCTCAGGCGATGCACGGAACTCGGCGGTCGCCCCGGAGAACGACAAATACGCCTCGTCCGCCCCGGTGAGCACCTCCGGCTCGATGCCCAGCACGCTCGTGACGCCCTGGACGAAGTCGGCGGCGTTCGCGGCGTCCCGGGTCGCGCTGGTCGCCACCATCCGTACCGCCTCCGCGGAGAGACTGCCGATGATCCTGGCGTATCCGCGGAGCGCGCCCAGCGTCCGCTGCAGCGCCTCGGGGGCCAGCCGCCCGGTCGAGTCCACCCCCTGGCCCAGCCGGACGATCTGCATCCGCCGGTCCACGTCGGTGAGCCGGCCCGTGCCCGGGTCGACGTCCGCCACCAGCAGCCGCAGCGAATTGGTCCCGCAGTCGATGGCCGCGACCCGGGCCGGCTTCCCCGGGAGGCTCACGGGACGCACGGGCCCTGCGCCCACCACTGCCCGGCCGCCTCCGCCGCTTCCCGGCCCAGCGGGTTGGCGCCCGGCACCGCAAGCTCGTGCGCGACCAGGGCGTGCAGGCACTTCACCCGGTCCGGCATGCCGCCCGCGCTCTGCGTGCCGGACGGCAGCGGCTCCATCCCCGCCGCCGCGGCGGCGGCGGCCCGCCGGCCCACGTAGTCACGGTGCGCGGCCTGCTGCGCGGCCCGCAGGTCCGGGTCGTCGGCCAGCCGCTGCTGCATATCCCGCATCAGGCCACCCGATTCCAGCCTGCTCACCGCGGCGGCCGCCCGCGGGCAGGTGAGGTAGAACAAGGTGGGAAACGGCGTGCCGTCGTCCAGCCGCGGCGTGGTCTCTACCACGTCAGGCTGCCCGCACGGGCAGCGGTGCGCCACCCCCCGCAGCCCCCGGGGCGGCCGGCCGAGCTGCTGCCCGATGACCGCCGTCTCGTCACGCATGCGGGTTGCCCTGGTCGGCCTGGCGCACGGAGTGCCACAGCCGCTCGTACCAGGGAGTGCCCGCGGCCGCGCTCAGGGCGGAGCTGCCGCCGGCCGGGCGACCGCCGATGATCACGTAACAGCTGGCCCCCGGCAGGCACATGTGCAGCCGGTCCTGGGCCTGCTGCTCGATGTAGGCGGGATCGTTGAGCCGCTGGGCCTCGGCCCGCAGCCGCGCCAGCTCAGCCGTGGTCGCCGCGCTCTGCGCCTGGAGCTGGTCGATCTGGCGCCGCTGGGCGATGTACTCCCGCACCGGGTAGGCGAGGCTCAGCGCGATCGCGCAGACGACCACGGCCAGGACGGCCGCCCGGCTGGTGAACCGGGCCCGCTGCGGCGGCGGCTGTTCACCTGGCGGGCGCCGGGGCTGCGCGCCGGGCATCACTCAGCCGCGGTCCAGCGCGGGAACGCGGCCGCGCCCGCGTAGCTGGCCGCGTCGTCGAGGAGTTCCTCGATGCGCATCAGCTGGTTGTACTTGGCGACCCGCTCGCCGCGGGCCGGCGCGCCCGACTTGATCTGGCCCGCGTTCACCGCCACCGCGAGGTCGGCGATGGTCGTGTCGTCCGTCTCCCCGGACCGGTGCGAGATCATGCAGGCCAGCCCGCTGCGCTGGGCGATCGCGACCGCGTCGAGCGTCTCGGTGACCGACCCGATCTGGTTCACCTTGACCAGCAGCGCGTTCGCCGAGCGCTCGGCGATGCCCCGGAGCAGCCGCTGCGGGTTGGTGACGAACAGGTCGTCCCCGACGATCTGCACCCGGCTGCCCAGCGCGCCGGTCAGCGCCGCCCAGCCGGCCCAGTCCTCCTCGGACAGCGGGTCCTCGAGCGACACGATCGGGTAGTTGTCCAGCCACTCGGTGTAGATGCGGGTCATCTCGGCCGCGTCCTTGGCTGAGCCCTCGAACGCGTAGGAGCCGTCCGAGTGGAACTCGGTGGCCGCGGCGTCGATGGCCAGTGCGACGTCGAGGCCCGGGGTGAACCCGGCCTTGTCGATCGCCTCGACGATCAGGTCCAGCGCAGCCCGGTTGGTGTCCAGGTCCGGGGCGAAGCCCCCCTCGTCCCCGACTCCGGTGGACAGGCCGTGCTGCTTCAGCACCGACTTCAGCGCGTGGTAGGTCTCCGCCCCCCACTGGACGGCCTCGGTGAACGTGGCCGCGCCGATCGGCGCGATCATGAACTCCTGGATGTTGACGCTGTTGTCCGCGTGCGCCCCGCCGTTGAGGATGTTCATCATGGGGACCGGCAGCAGGTACGCGTTCGGGCCGCCCAGGTAGCGGAACAGCGGCAGGCCCGCCGACTGGGCGGCGGCCTTGGCCACCGCCATGCTGACGCCAGTGATCGCGTTCGCTCCCACCCGCGACTTGTCCGGGGTCCGGTCCAGGTCGATCATGGCCTGGTCGATCATGCGCTGATCATCGGCGTCGAAGCCGAGCAGCTCGGGCTGGATCTCGTCGATGACGGCCTGGACGGCCCTGGTGACCGCCTTGCCGCCGTATTCGTCACCGCCGTCCCGCAGCTCCACCGCCTCGAAGGCGCCGGTGGACGCCCCGCTCGGGGCGGCGGCGCGGCCCAGGGAGCCGTCGTCCAGGGCGACCTCGACTTCGAGGGTGGGGTTTCCGCGGGAATCCAGAATCTGCCTGGCGTGCACCGCCTCGATCGAGGCCACGACGACTCCTGAAGCTCGGCTGACTTGTCCGTAAACGAGCCTAGTGGAGTCGCGGCGGGGTCGGCACCGGCCACGCCGACCAGGGCTTCTCAGTCGCCGCCTGAGCTGGCTTCCCAGGCGCGCACCCGGCTGCCGTACCGGCGGGCGGCGGCGCGCAGTTCGAGTTCCGGGTCGAGGCCCGCGGCGCGGGCCCGGGCCACGAGCGCGAACAGTTCCGCGCCCAGGCGGCTGCCGTCGTCCCCCGCCTCGAGCCTGGCCAGGTCTCCGGGCGCGCGGGCCCGTTCGGCGCGGCCCTGCAGCTGGGCGGCCAGGGCCAGCGCGGGCTGGCCGAACGGCACCCCGTCCAGGGCGGAGACGGGCCCGTCACCGCTGGCCCGCCCGCTGGCCCGCTCGGCCGCCTTGATCGCGTCCCAGTTGCGGGTCACGTCCTCCGCGCCGGACACCGCCACGTCGGCGAACACGTGCGGGTGCCGGCGGACCAGCTTGGTCACGATGCCGTCGGCCACGTCATCCACGGTGAACCCGGTCCCGTCGGTGCGCTCGGCGGCGATCCGGGCGTGGAACATGACCTGCAGCAGGACGTCACCGAGCTCCTCGCGCAGCGCCGCCCGGTCGCCGCTGTCCAGTGCGTCCAGCGCCTCGTAGGACTCCTCGATCAGGTAGGGCGCCAGCGATTCGTGGGTCTGCCTGGCGTCCCACGGGCAGTTCCGGCGCAGGGTGTCCATCACCGACACCAGCGTGAGCAGTTCCCCGCCGGGCAGCGCGGAGGAGCCGTAGAGCACTTCCACCGCGGCGGCGGCCGGGCCGCCGGGGCCGCCCAGCTCGTCGGCCAGCGCCAGCGGGCCGGGGGTCGTCCCGGGTGGGCGGCCCGGAGCGTCAGGATCGCACAGCCACACGACTGTCCCCGGTTCACCCTGCACCGCGCCGGTGAGCAGCCGGGCCGCGGCCGCCGGGTCATCCGGCCCCGCGCCCGGCAGCACCTCCCAGCCGATCCCGGCCTCGTCCAGCGCGGGCAGCAGCGGGTGGTCGGCCGCCGGCGCCAGCACCCGCGCGGCACCGGCCAGGATCTGCCATGCCGCCCAGCTGAGCAGCCCGGCCCGGACCGTGGACGCCGTCACCAGCAGCACCAGGCGCGGGCGCTCGCCAGGGTGCCGCGCGGTATGACCGTTAGCTGCCTGGTCTTTCACGAGATCGCGCCCGGCCGCCCTAGCAAGCCGGAGTCAGCTGCGGGGACGAGGTCGCGGACGCACTCGGACTGGGGGATGCCGTACCCGCGGCCGCCGCGAGCTTGTTCGACACCGGGACCACCGAGACCTGGCTGTAGTCGAGCTGCCCGAACTGCGGGTTGACGTGGATACCCATGCTCTTGGCCGCCCGGCACTGGGATGTGTTGAACTGCTTGCCGAGCGCCTGCAGCGCGGCGGAGCCGGTCGGCAGCGTCCCGCCGTCCAGCCGGGCCAGCAGCTGGTTCTGGATCGCCACGTACCGGCCCAGCTCGGGCAGCTGGTCCGGTGGCACCCCGTTGGCCACGGCCAGCTCGGAGAGCGTGACCCCGCTCTGCTTGGCCTGCGCGGCCGCGGACGCGAGGGCCTGCTGGGCCTGGGTGCGGGTGATGACCAGGTGGTTGCGCTGCGCCATCTGCTCGCGGACCCGGAACCGGAGCAGCCAGCTGAGCACCTCCTGGGGCATCTGCGACGCCGGGAACTGGAGCTGGACCTTGGCCTTGTCCGCCTTGTACGCGGTGTCCAGGTTGTTCACCTCGGCCGTCACGGTCGCCGTGGGGATCCGGGACGTGTTCGTGACCGCGGCCGCGCCCAGCCGGACGGTCCCGCAGGCGGACAGCGCGAGCGCCGCGGCCAGCGCCGCGGCGGTCAGGGTGATGGGGGTGCGGAGCACGACGGCGTCCCTTCCTATCCCTCAGGTGTCACTGGTGCGTCAGGCTCGAAAACAGCCTCGATGAGCTGCCCGCACCAGGTCAGGAGTTCGGTGTCGCGGAGCAGGGGGGCGCCCGGCGGGGCGGGCTGTCCCGGGCGCCGGCCTGATCCTGCCCTGGGCACCGGTACGAGCATGCTACGCGTGGCCGGCTTGAGCACGGTCTTCGGGTACAGCCGCTGGACCCGGACCTGGCGCGAGTCGGGCAGCTCGGCCGGGGAGAACCGGATGAACGTGCCCTGCTGGACGATGTCGGTCAGCCCGGCCCGCCGCGCCCGGGCCCGCAACCGGGCCACGTCGAGCAGGTTGGCCACGGGCTCGGGCGGCGGCCCGTAACGGTCGGCGAGCTCGTCGCGCACCCCGGCCACGTCGTCGGCGGAATCGACGGCCGCGATCCGGGTGTACGCCTCCAGGCGCAGCCTCTCACCGGGCACGTAGTCGTGCGGGATGTGCGCGTTGACCGGCAGCTCGACGCGGACCTCGGCCCGTTCGGCGGGCCCGTCGCCCTTCAGCTCGCTGACCGCCTCGCCGATCATCCGCACGTACAGGTCGAACCCGACCCCCGCGATGTGCCCGGACTGCTCCCCGCCGAGCAGGTTGCCGGCCCCGCGGATCTCCAGGTCCTTCAGGGCCACGTACATGCCCGCGCCGGCCTCAGTGTGCTGGGCGATGGTGGCCAGCCGCTCGTGCGCGGTCTCGGTCAGCGGCACTTCCGGCGGGTACAGGAAGTAGGCGTACCCGCGCTCGGTGCCGCGCCCGACCCGGCCCCGCAGCTGGTGCAGCTGGGGCAGCCCGTACGCGTCGGCGCGGTCCACGATGAGCGTGTTGGCGTTAGGGATGTCCAGCCCGGACTCGATGATCGTCGTCGACACCAGCACGTCGAACTTCCGGTCCAGGAAGTTGCCCATGATCTGCTCGAGCGTGTGCTCGTTCATCTGGCCGTGCGCGACGGCGACGCGGGCCTCCGGCACCAGCTCGCCGAGCCGGGCGGCGACCCGGCTGATCGAGCTGACCCGGTTGTGCACGAAGAAGACCTGGCCGTCGCGGAGCAGTTCCCGCCGGACGGCCGCGCCGATCTGCTTCTCGTCGTAAGGCCCGACCAGGGTGAGCACCGGATGGCGCTCCTCGGGCGGGGTGAGGATCGTGGACATCTCCCGGATGCCGGCGATGCCCATCTCCAGCGTGCGCGGGATCGGCGTGGCCGACATGGCCAGCACGTCGACCTCGGTGCGCATCCGCTTGAGGTACTCCTTGTGCTCCACCCCGAACCGCTGTTCCTCGTCGAGGACGACCAGCCCGAGCCGGGCGAAGTGGGTGTCCGGGGACAGCAGCCGGTGCGTACCGACCACCACGTCCACCTTGCCCTCGCGCATGTCTTCCCGGACCCGGGCCGCCTCGGCGTCGCTGGAGAACCGGGACAGGCTGGCCACCGTGACCGGGAACGGCGCGAACCGCTCGCTGAACGTGGCGTAGTGCTGCTGGGCGAGCAGCGTGGTCGGCACCAGCACCGCGACCTGCTGGCCGTCCTGGACCGCCTTGAACGCGGCCCGGACCGCGATCTCGGTCTTGCCGTATCCGACGTCACCGCAGATCAGCCGGTCCATCGGGGCGGAGCGTTCCATGTCCCGCTTGACCTCGTCGATGGCCTCGAGCTGGTCGGGGGTCTCCACGTAGGGGAACGCGTCCTCCAGCTCGCGCTGCCACGGGGTGTCCGGGCCGAACGCGTGCCCGGGCGAGGCCATCCGGGCCGAGTACAGCCGGATCAGCTCGCCCGCGATCTGCCGGACCGCCTTGCGCGCCCGGCCCTTGGTCTTGGCCCAGTCCGCCCCGCCCAGCCGGTGCAGGCTCGGCGACTCCCCGCCGACGTAGCGGGTGACCTGGTCGAGCTGGTCGGTGGGCACGTACAGCCGGTCCGGCGGCTGGCCGCGCTTACCGGGCGCGTACTCGATGAGCAGGTACTCCCGGGTGGCGCCCTGGATGTTGCGGCTGGTCATCTCCAGGTAGCGGCCCACGCCGTGCTGCTCGTGCACGACGTAGTCACCCGTCTGGAGCTGCAGCGGGTCGATGCCGGGACGCCGGCGGGTCGGCATCCGCATGTCCTTGCTCGCGGTCCGCTGCCCGGCCAGGTCCTCCTCGGTGAGCACCGCCAGCTTGATCGACGGCCAGGTGAACCCCTGCCGGATCAGCCCGGTGCTGACGTAGGGCACCGACGGCTCGGGCGGCTGGTCCAGGTCGCCGAGGCGGGCCCCGACGTCCTCACCGCGCAGCATCTCGGCCATCCGCTGGGCGGGCCCGTGGCCCTCGGTGACCAGAACCACCCGCCAGCCGCCGGCCAGCCACTGGCGAACGTCCGCGAGGGCGCGCGTGGTCTCGCCCCGGTAACCGGGCACGGGTGCGGCTTGCATCTGAAACGAAAAACGTTCCCCCTGGTCGGCCTCCGTCTCGCCGGTGCTGCTGGTGCCCGTGCCGCTGGTGCCCGTGCCGCTGGTGAGGCTGTCGTCAGCACTGCTGAACGGGGTCACCGTCCACCACGCGATGCCGAGGCGCTGCGCGGCCGCGCGGACCTCGGGCAGCGGCTGGAAGGCGGCCGCGCCCAGGTCGATGGGGGCCTGGCCGCCCGCGGCCGCGTTGACCCAGGAGGCATCGAGGAATTCCTGGCTGGTCCGGACCAGGTCATCGGCCCGGGCCCGGATCCGCTCGGGGTCGCAGGCCAGGACCAGGCCGCCCGGGGGCACATGGTCGAGCAGCAGGTCCATCCGCTCGGCCAGGACGGGCGCGAACGCCTCCATGCCCTCGACCGCGATGCCGTCGGCCAGTTTGCCCAGGATTTCGGCCAGCCCGGGATGATCCTCCGCGAGTCGCCTGGCCCGCTCCCGCACCGCCGGGGTCAGCAGCAGCTCCCGGCACGGCGGTGCCCACAGCCCGTCCGCGGCGGCGTGCAGGCTGCGCTGGTCGGCGGCCCGGAAATAACGGGTCTCCTCGACCGTGTCCCCCCAGAACTCCACCCTGACCGGGTGCTCTTCGGTGGGCGGGAACACGTCCAGGATGCCGCCGCGGACGGCGATCTCGCCCCGGTGCTCGACCAGGTCGGTGCGGGCGTACCCGATCTCCACCAGGTGCGCGATGACCTCGTCGAAGCCGGCGGCCTGGCCGCTGCTCAGCGTCACCGGCTCGAGGTCGCCCAGCCCGCTCACCATCGGCTGGAGCAGGCTGCGCACCGGGGTGGCCAGCACGGTGAGCGCGCCGGACCGGGTACTGCCGGCGTCGGGGTGGGCGAGCCTGCGCAGCACGGCGAGCCGCCGTCCCGAGGTGTCCGAGCGTGGTGACAGGCGCTCGTGCGGAAGGGTCTCCCAGGCCGGGAGGCAGGCTACGGAGCCTTCAGGCAGCAGCGAGCCCAGCGCGCTGGTCAGGTCCTCCGCCTCGCGGGCGGTCGCCGTCACGGCCAGCACGAAACGGGGCTGGCCGGCCGGGGCGGCATCGGGGCTGGCGATGGAGGCGGCCAGGAAGGGGCGGAGCGCGGGCGGCGCGACGAGGTCGGTGTCAGCGTCACCCTGGCTCAGGGCGCGCTGCAGCTGGGGATCCGCGGCGATGACGCTGAGCAGTCCGGCGAGGCTCATAGTGTCCTTGGGTCAGCACTGGCGGCTGAGGTAGACAGCACGAAAGGCCCGCGCCGGCGGGCAGCGGGGTGCCCGGAACCCTCACGCGGGATGTCTCTAGCTTACGTTCCGGGTCAGGCGGCTCGGGCCGTGGGCGCTCAGCTGCGCAGTGCTGTCCCGCCGGACCTACGGGCCCGGCGCAGTGCTGTCCCGCCGGACCTACGGGCCCGGCGCAGTGCTGTCCCGCCGGACCTACGGGCCCGGCGCAGTGCTGTCCCGCCGGACCTACGGGCCCGGCGCAGTGCTGTCCCGCCGGACCTACGGGCCCGGCCGCAGATACACCGGCCCCGGATCTACAACTAACCGCACCGGCGGGACTACGCTATGTGTTCGTGACATCGGTGAGCGGTGTTCCGGGGGGCGGCGCTGCCGGCCACGATGTTGCCCGCGGCCAGGGGCGTCACGCCCAGGCCAGGCGACCGCGGGCGAGCAAGCCAGGGGTACGGGCCGGCGACGCGCGGGCTGCCCCGGAGACGGCACTGTTCAGCCGCTGGGCGCAGGGGTATGCGAGTGAGCGGTTCGGGCAGCCGATCGCCGTGCTGCTGGCGGGGGCGGTCACCGCGGCCGGCGACCTCGGCGCGGCCAGCCTGCGCGAGGCCGGCGCCGACCTCAGCGTCGGCCTGGTCGATGACGACCAGCCGGTCACCCGGGCCGCGCGGGGCACCCACCCGGGCCTGGCCCGGTGCACGCTCGGGGACCTGAGGACGGTGCCGCTGCCGCAGCGCTCGTTCGACATCGTGCAGGCCACCCTGCTGCTGGAGCGGATCGAGCACGCCGAACTGGTGCTCGACCGCCTGGTCGGCGCGCTCAAGCCGGGCGGGCTGCTGTGCCTGCAGGTCCGCGACCGGGATACCGCGGCCGGCTTCCTGGACCGGGTCCTGCCCGGCTGGGTCCGGCGGATGATCTGGCGTGCCCACCGCCCTGGCCGCCCCGGTCCTCATCCCGCCGTCTACGAGCGGGTCGCGTCGGCCCGCGGGGTCCAGTCCTACGCGCTGATGCGCGGCCTGGTGATCGCCCAGCAGCAGCCGCTGGGTGGGCTGGCCGGCGGCCTGCGCGCGGCACCCCGGGGGTACCTGGCCGCCCAGAAGATGGTCGCGGCGCTGTCCCGGGGCCGGCTGACCGCCGCGCACGAGGAACTGCTGTACGTCATGCGCAAGCCGGAGAACCGCTTCGCCCGGGTCCTCTGAGCCGGATCCTCCCCGGGCGCCTGGCCCAGGCTCCCTGGCCCGTGTAACCTCTGGGTGCCTAGCGGATACGCACGGCCTAGATCATCCCGCCCCGGAGCGGGAGCGGCGCCGGAGGAGGTGGACGTGACCGCTGAGGCACCTGCGGGGCTGTCTGCGGACCTGGCGGGTCTGCCCGCGTGGACCCTGGACGAAGCGCAGCTCGGGGACCTGGAGCTGCTCCTGTCCGGTGCCCTGCCCCCTTTGCGCGGGTTCATGTCACCCGCCGGGGCAGACTCGGTCACGGCCACCGGCAGGCTGCTGGACGGCACACCCTGGCCAGTCCCGGTGACCTTCGAGGTGCCGGCCAGCGCGATCAAGCCGGACGCCAGCAGGCTGGTACTGCAGGACCCGGAGGGCACCCCGCTCGCGGTGCTCGCCATTACCGACCGCGCTCCGGTCTCCCCGGACCTGATCCGGCTCGGCGGCCCGGTGACCGCGTACCGGCCGGCCGAGCATGGCCCCTTCCGGCATCTGCGGCGCCGTCCTGCCGACGTGGCCGCCGAGTTCGCGGGCGGCCCGGTCCTCGCCTACGTCACCAGCGCGCCGCTGCACAGTCATCAGATCGGCCAGCTCCGGCACGCCGCGGGCCAGCTGAAGGCCCGGCTGCTGCTGCTGCCCATGGTGGCTGGCCCGGCGGAGGTCGTGGTCCGCCCCGATGCCCTGGTGCGCACCGTGCAGGCCGCCGCCCGCCACCTGCCGCCCGGCACCCAGGTCATCCCGGTCCCGCTGCGGCCGCACCACGCGGCGGCCCGGGACGAGCTGGCCCTGCGGGCGATCGTCGCGGCCGCGTACGGGGCGACGCACCTGCTGGCCGAAAAGCCCGTGGCCGCGCCCGGCGACGACGGGAACCGGCCCGGCCCGGTCATCCCGGTGCTCTCCCCCGGTGACTGGGCCTACGACCCGGCCGCCGAGGTCTGGCGGCCGCTGTCCCTCATCGAGGCCGGCACCGAGCGGACCGACCTGGCTTCCGGTGAGCTCGAGGACATGCTCGACCGCGGGGTGGAGGTGCCCGCGTGGTTCACCCCGCCGGCGGTGGCCCAGGAACTGCGCCGGGCCCGGCCGCCCCGCCGCGAGCGGGGCCTGGTCATCTTCCTGACCGGGCTGTCCGGCTCGGGCAAGTCCACCCTGGCCCGGGCGCTGCGCGACGCGCTGAGCGAGCGGGGCGACCGGACCGTGTCGCTGCTGGACGGGGACCTGGTCCGGTCGCTGCTGTCCGCCGGGCTGACGTTCTCCCGCGCCGACCGCGACCTCAACATCGCCCGGATCGGGTTCGTGGCGACGGAGGTCGCGCGGCACGGCGGCATCGCGATCTGCGCCCCGATCGCCCCCTACGCGCAGGCCCGGCAGGAGGTCCGGCGGGCAGCCGGTGAGGTCGGCGACTTCCTGCTGATCCACGTGGCCACGCCCGCGGAGGTCTGCGAGGCGCGGGACCGGAAGGGCCTGTACGCCAAGGCACGCGCGGGCCTGATCGATCATTTCACCGGCGTGTCGGATCCCTACGAGGAGCCGGACGACGCGGACCTGGTCCTTGACACCTCGGTGCTGAGCCGCCAGGAAGCCCTGGACGCCGTCATGCGCCTGCTGACTGAGGGTGGCTGGCTGCCCCCGGCGAAGCGGTAACCGGCGCGCGGCCAGCCTCACGCGGGGCCGCCGCTAGTCGTCGTCCTCGACCCGGGTGCCCGAATCGAGCCGCCCGCGGAAACCCTGGATGCGTGACGTGATCGCGGCGGACATAGCGTCCCGCTGCCGGGACAGGATCACATAGCTGATGATCCCGCTGACCAGCAAGGCGAGCCCGAGGAGCAGCAAGCCCTGAGCGCCGGCCAGGTAGAGCAGGCCGGTCACGGCGACGAAGATCAGGATCCGGGCCGTGGTGTAGGCGATGGTGGAACGCATGACGGCTTCAGCCTACTCGCCGGCGCCCGGCCCGGCGGACGGCTCGTCCGCCAGGATCTCCAGCAGCAGCCCGGGGTCGATGTTGCCCCCTGACAGCACGGCCACGGTGATCCCGGCCGGGGGCAGCTCCTTGCGCCGGAACAGGCACGCGGCCACGGCCACCGCGCCGCCAGGCTCCGCGATCAGCCTCGCGTCCAGGGCCAGCCGCCGGACCGCCGACCGGATCTCGTCCTCGGTCACGGTCACGATGTCGTCCACGTACTCCAGCATGTGCTGCAGCGGCAGGGCACCGACCTGATCGACGCGGAGCGAGTCGGCAATGGTCCGCTGGGTGAACTCGGGCGGCCAGGACACCTGCTGGCCCTCGTGCAGCGAGTCGCGCGCGTCCGCGGCCAGCTCGGGCTCCACGCCGATCACGGTCGCGCGCGGGCATAGCGAGCGGACCGCGGCGGCCACGCCGGAGATCAGCCCGCCACCACCCACCGGGACCACGACCAGCCCGGCCCCGGGGCAGTCGGCCGCGATCTCCAGGCCGATCGTGCCCTGCCCGGCGATGACCCGGCGGTCGTCGAACGGCGGGATCGACACCGCCCCCCGGTGCGTGACGATGTCACGGGTGGCGGCGAGCCGGGCGGCCAGGCCAGGCACGGAGACCACGATCTCCGCGCCCAGCTCACGGATGGCGGCCACCTTCACGGCGGGCGCGTTGTCCGGGACCACGACCACCGCGGGCATCCCGAGCAGCCGCGCGGCGTAGGCCACGGCCTGGCCGTGGTTACCACTGGAGTGGGTGACCACCCCGATCTGGCGCGCCGCGGCGGGCAGCGTGCTCATCGCCGCGTAGGCGCCGCGCAGCTTGAACGCCCCGGTCGGCTGCAGTGATTCGGGCTTGACCAGCAGCGGAGGGTCGGCTCGCGGGAACGGGACCAGGGGCGTGCGGACGGTCACCCCGGCCAGGGCCGCCGCGGCGGTCCGGATCTCGTCGATCGACACGAGCGGCTGCACGCGCTCACCCTAGATGAGCGTCCCGGTTTTACGGAAACTAAGGAGAAAACCATCGTTAGTCGCCACACTTGGGACAGGCTCCGATCATGAGCCCGGACAGCAGGTCGGGAGGGGACGTGCGTGGACAGCAGCAATGAGCGCCTCCTGACGCCGGGGGAGGTCGCCGCGCTGTTCCGGGTCGATCCGAAGACCGTCACCCGGTGGGCGGCGTCGGGTCGCATCAGCAGCATCCGGACACCAGGCGGCCACCGCCGCTTCCGCGAGTCCGAGGTGCGCGCCCTGCTCCGCGGCGAAGCCGGGACCAGCAAAGACGAGGAACCGCCCGGCTAGGGGAACCCGGCTGGGGGAACTCGCCTGGGGGAACCCGGCTAGGGGAACCCGGCTAGCGGTCAGCCGGCCCGGGCCGCTTCACCGGACCGGGCGCCACGCCCAGGCTGTCCCGGTACTCCGCGAACTGCCGCTGCAGCTCCGCGTCGCCCTCCTGCCACCGGCGGCGCCGTTCCTCGAGCTGCTCCTCGGTCAGCGCCCGCGCGGCGAGCCGCTCGTACTCCGCGTCGGCCGGCCCGATCTCCACGTAGGCGTCACCGATCAGCTGCCCGTCGTCAGCCAGGGCTGACTCGGGAACCAGCAGGTTCCCGTTCGGCAACTGGATGACGTCCATCACTGATCACTCTAAAGCCCGTAGCGGAGATTGAAGTAGAGCATCACGTCAAGAGCGGTCCTGATGTTGCCGCCGAGCATGTCCACGAGGGCCGGGCGCTGCCGCGACGCGATCGCGGCGAACGCGTCGGCGAAGAACTCCCGGCGGCCCAGATCGCCCGGCTGCTTGTGGAAGTCACTGACGAGTGACCCCTCGCAGCGCTGGTAGAGATGGCGGAACTCGTCCGAGTCGGACTGCCAGCGGCCTTGCTCCCGGTCGACGTCATCCAGGGCGTGCCCGACCTCATGGCACATGACGTCCGGCGCAGACGAGGGTTGCGAGCCCACGATGATTTTTCGCTCACCGTAGGCGCCCGCGCACGCATCCCAGGTCGCACGGCCGGACGGCAACGGGACACCGCGCAGCCGGGACATGTCGTCCAGTTCCGGCACGCCGCCCTCACCCACGTGGATCGCGTCCACCCCGGCGGCCAGGATCTCCTTGATCATCAGCGGCAGCTCGGCCAGGCGGTTGACCGCGCGGACCACCGGGGCCGACGGGATCTTGCTGGGCGGCCACTCCCGGCGCAGGACCCGTTCCAGCGGCCCGCAGTTCTGGTAACCCTCGGCGGCCCGCCGGGCGTGTGCGACCTCGTACCAGGGCAGCCTGGCCTCATCCGCCCCGGCCGGACGGGCGGCCGAGGCGGTCTTCTGCGCCGCAGCCGTTTTCCGCGCCGCAGCCGTTTTCTGCGCCGCGGGCCGCCGGGCGTGCGCGGGCGCCGGCCGGATGGCGGCGCGGTCCTGGCCGTAGGTACGCCCGGCGGCCCGGGCGGAACCGTTCCCGGCAGCACCGGTCCCGGCCGTGCCAGTCCCCGATGCACCAGTCCCCGATGCACCAGCACCACCAGCACCACCAGCCCCGGCCGGACCGCTCCGCCTCCCGGCAGCGCCGGTCCCGCCTCCGGTGCTCCCCGTCCTGGCGCTTCCGGTGCGGGCGTTCCCGGTCCACGTGGTCCCCGGTGCGGCGGTCCCGCTTCCCGCGTTCCCGCTGCCGCGGGCACCGCTTCCCGCGTTCCCGCTGCGGTTGGTCCCGGTTCCGGCGGTCCCGGTGGTGCCCGCAGCCGCGGTCGCTGCGTCCCCCGTTCCGGCCGGGCCCGACCCGGGTGCGCCTGATCTCCTGCCCGACCCGGGTGCACCTGATCCGGGCGTGCCCGACCCGGGCGCGCGTGACCGGGGCGACGAGGTTCGCGCCGGGCCCGTGTCCGCCGGGGCGGTGTTCGCCGGGCCAATTCCCGCTGGCTCGGTACCAGCTGGCCCCGTGTCGGCCGGACCTGTATACCCTGAGCGGGTATCTGCCGGGCCCGCTGGCTGCCGGCCGGTTGCGGTCGGCCCGGGGCCCGCCGGGCCATGCATCCTGCGCGGCAACCCTGGCTGGGCGGACGGCAGCGCCTGCCCCGCGCCGTCATCACCAGCCCTGGGTCCAGGGTCGCGGCGATGCCGCCCAGCCGGTGGGGCCGTGACGGAACCACTCACCGCCGGGGGTCCCGGCCTGGTGCTACCGCGTGATCGCGATCCTCCCGGGCGGAACCGGATGTACCGGCGAACGCGATCGATAAGCCGCAGCCGCATAAGTCGCACTCCCAGCGATCGCGTGCCAGGCTGCCAGCGTATGACGAAACTGCGCGAACGTCATCCGTCGTTACCTGCTGTCACCGGTTATGGATGCCATGCCGTAACCGAACGACTCCTCTTATTCACTGACGAACCGGTCTCAGCTCCAGCTAAGCTGCGCGCATGTGGCTGGTCGGTGCTCTATCTGCGCTGCTCACCTTGGGTTTCTGGGTGTGCTGGTCCTGGAGGCCGCGGCGGCTGGCCCGGCCCGAGGGTTCAGCGGCGGAGGCTGCCTTCCGCCGGCACCCGGCGGGCCGTGGGCGGTACGCCTCGGCCGATGACCATGTGTCACTAGCTGGGACGCCGGTGTCCGAAGACTGGGCCAAGCCCCGCGGACCCGACGACGATCCCGACTTCATCTGCGAACTCGACCGGCTCATCCGGCGCGACCAGGAACCGGGTAACGACAACTGACCCGGCAAGCAGGCCGGCCAGCGCTGGCTCCTGCGCCAGCTCACCCTGGCCCCGGGCTCATCCCGGCGTCACCCTGACCCGGCCCCGGTTCACCCCGACGCCGCGCGGACCCCGGCGCCGCGCGGACCCCGGCGCCACGCTGACCTTGGTCCCGGACCAGCCCCGGCTCAGCTCAGCCCGGCGTACGAGTGCAGCCCCGTGATGAACAGGCTGACGCCCAGCAGGTTGAACAGCAGGCAGCAGAACCCGGCCAGCTGGATGAAGGCAGCCCGGCGCCCCCGCCAGCCGGCGGTGACGCGGGCGTGCAGGAAGCACGCATACACCACCCAGGTGATGAAGGCCCAGGTCTCGGTGGGATCCCAGCCCCAGTAACGGCCCCAGGCCTCATCCGCCCAGATCGCCCCGGCCATGATGCCGAAGGTCCAGATGGGGAACGCGAACACCACGGTCCGGTAGGCGATCTGGTCGAGCCGCTCCGCGCTGGGGAGCAGCCGGAACACCTCGCCGTAGCGGGTGCTCAGCCCCGCCGTCACGCGCCTGGTGTGCCGCTCGGCAAACAGGTACACGACCGCGAGCACCGCCCCGACCATGAACGTCCCGCTGGCCAGGGTCATCGCGGTCACGTGAATAGCGAGCCAGTAGGAGTTCAGCGCGGGTACCAGCGGGCCGGCCGGCGTGTAGATGACGGTCTGGGCCAGCCCCAGGATGATCACGATGGGGGCCATGAAGAACAGGCCGAGATAGTACGGCCGGTACTTGATCATGAGGCCGATGAAGAACAGGACGGCCACGCAGGAGACCGAGATCACGAACTCGTACATGTCGCCCCATGGGACCCGGTGCACGGCCAGCCCGCGGGTGATCACCCCCAGGATGTGCAGGGCCAGGCCAGCCGTGGTCAGAATGAGCGCGATCCGGACCAGGCGGCTCAGCGGGGGCGCGGGCTGTCCTCCCTTGCCGGCGTGACCAGCCACGGGGCTGGCCGGCCCCGGGCGGCCCGGATCGGCCCCGGGGATGTCCGCGCCGACCCCCTGGCGTGACGGGGCGTCCTGCGCGGCCGGGCTCTGGCCCGCCCCGCTCTGGGCCGTGCCGTTCCGGGTCGTGCCGATCCGGGTCGTGCCGCTCTGGGTCGCACCGCTGGCCGTGACGCCGCCCTCGGCCGTGCCCGCACCCGCCGCGACCCCCGCGGGCACCAGATCGGGCACCCCGGTCTCAGCCTGCGCGACGGCGGTGCTGCGCCGCCCGAAGGCGAAATCGGCCGCGAACGCGATCACCGCCAGCGAGTACAGCACCACGGCGACGATCAGGAAGTGATCGCTGAGGTGGGACAGGCCCTGGTTGTCGGGCATCAGTGTGACTTCCCCTCGGTGGTTGTGGTGAGGGATGGGGTCCCGGTACCGGCCGGTTCCGCCGTGGCAGGACCCCGGGAGGCCGCCTCGAGCGCCCTGGCCAGCCCGGTGAACTCCTCGCCGAAGCCGCCGGCGGGGTCGGAACGGGCCAGGCCGCCCACGTCCACGACGGTCTGCCCGTCCGGGCCCTGGTAGGCCCGCACGAACACGCGGCGCCGCCGGATGAAGAAGGACAGCAGCAGCCCGGCCAGGGCCGCCAGCCCGGAGAGCAGCGCGGGCAGCTGTCCCGGGTCATAGGTGATGGCCAGGCTGATCCACTGCCGGTAACCAGTGAACGTGAGCGTCCCGGCGCCGCCCGGGAGCTTGATCGACTGCCCGGCCGCGAGCGGGCGCGGTGCAACCGGCAGCTGGGTCAGCCCTGCCGTGTTCAGCTGGTACACCGACTGCGGCGGGCCGCTGTCCATGCCCAGGTTGCCCTTGTAGGAGATCAGGCTGACCCGGGGGTCGAGCGGGCCCGGGAAAGCCGACTCCAGCTGGCCGCCGACATCCACCGCCGTGGGCAGGAACACGCCGGCGAACCCGAGCTGGTCGGGATGCGCGTCCGGGACCTTGACCACGCCCTCGGAGGTGAGGCCGGAGGTGCCCACCGCGATGAACGGGACCGGCTGGTCGAAGACCACCTTCCCGGTTCCGTCGGTAACCCTGAACACCGGCGCGTACCCGTGGCCGATGATGAACACCCGTACGCCGTCCACGTTCACGGGGTGATTGACCCGCAGGTTGGCCTGACGGACCGCCGCGCCCGGCGACGCCGAGTAGCTCACGTACGCGTTGAACGACAGCGGCTGGCCGCGCGACGGGCCGGAGGTGACGTAGGAGGCAGCGAAGCGGTTCAGTGTCATCGAGAACGGCTGCAGGTCCGAGGAGGACACCAGCCGCCCCGGGCGGAACTCGTCCAGCGCCGTCACCGTGTTCGCGAATGAGGTCCCGCTGACCAGCAGCCGGTTGGCCTTGTAGCCGAACAGGCCGCCCAGCGCCACCGAGCACAGCAGCGCGAGCAACGCGAGGTGGAACACCAGGTTGCCGAGTTCACGACGGTAGCCCTTCTCGGCCGACACCCAGCCATCACCGGTCCGCAGCCGGAACTTGCGGTGGCGCAGCACGCCCGCGGCGGCGTCGAGGGCGGCCGCCGGGTCGAGGGTGCTCGCGTGCCGGGCGGACTGGGGCAGCCGGGCCAGGTTCCGCGGGGCGGCCGGCGGCGGGGTCCGGGCCGAGCGGGCCAGCCGGACGCTGCGCGGTATCACGCAGCCGGCCAGGGAGAGGAACAGGAGCAGGTAGATCGCCGCGAACCAGGGCGCCGCGAACACGTTGAACAGCGAGAGCCGGGCCAGCCAGGGGGCCAGTGCCGGATGCGAGACGTAGTACTGCTGCACCGCGGCCGGGTCGATACCCTGCTGCGGCAGGAGCGATCCCGGCACGCTGGCCACGGCGAGCAGGAACAGCAGCACCAGCGCGGTGCGCATCGAGGTGAGCTGGCGCCAGCCCCAGCGGGCCCAGCCGGCCAGGCCGAACGGGCTCGGGCTGCGGGCAGGCGGCATCGCGGGACCGGGCTCCGCAC
This sequence comes from uncultured Actinomycetes bacterium, assembly GCA_963782185.1. Taxonomy (GTDB): domain Bacteria; phylum Actinomycetota; class Actinomycetes; order Streptosporangiales; family Streptosporangiaceae; genus RYN-230. The sequence continues at coordinate 298,901 of CAWAJB010000003.1, read as the reverse complement.
CGTCGTCCGGCTGGGCGGCCTGGGGGGTACCGCCCGGGACGCGCAGTCCGGTCATCGGCTCACCACCCGGGGTCGGGGCATGAGGGGGGGCACGGTCATCCGGGCTCCGCTGCGGCCCGCTGGACCAGGGCCTTCAGCCCGTTGTAGCTAACCTGGCCGATCACCCGCGCGGTGATCCGGCCATGGCGTGAGATCACCAGTGTGGTCGGGATCCCGGCAGGCGGCACCGTAGTGCGGAAATTCAGGGCGAGGTTGTCGCTCGGGTCGTTCAGGCTCGGATACGTGATCCTGAAATCCCTCATGAAGGCCTGGGCGCTGGGCGGGCTGTCCCGGATGTCGATGCCGAGGAACCGGACCCCCGACGACGCGAAGTGGGTGGCCAGTGCGGACAGGCCCGGGGCTTCCTCGCGGCACGGGGTGCACCACGAGCCCCAGAAGTTCAGCACCACCACGTGCCCCCGGTAGGCGGTCAGGGTAAGGTTCCCGCCGCCGACCACCGGGCCGCTGACCGCCGGGGCCAGCGGTCCCTTGCCGCTGGTGAACAGCGTGGTCCCGGGGCTGCCGGACACGAAGCTCTGCCCGTTGCTGGCCGGCGTGCTCGCGGCGATGCTGCCCGTCGTGCAGCCCGCCACCGCCAGCGCCGCGGTGGCCGCGAGGGCAGCCGCCGCAACGCCGCGACCCGCCCTGGCGGGGCGGAGGGTCCGGCGGCTGGGAGGGGACACGGGAAGAGAATTCTCCTACAGGCAGTAGTACCAGGCCCCATTGTGCCTGACCGGCCCGGGCCGGCTCACGGCGGGCCGGCCTGGCCGGTGTCTGATGCCCCGCGGGGCAGGCCTGGCCGGCAGCTCAGGCCCCGTGCATCTGCGGCGGCCCCGATCCGGCCGGCTCGCTGTAGCTGACGCTGGCGATCCTGTCCCCCGCGTACCGGAAGGTGGTGACGCTCGCGAGCGCGCACTGCCGGTGCCGGGGGTCGTGCCACAGGCGCTGCCCCTCGACGGCCCGGCGGGCGGTCCAGATCGGCAGCTGGTGGCTGACACAGACCGCCTCGTGGCCGCGCGCGGCCCGGGCCACGTCCGTCATGGCCGCGAGCATGCGGGCGGCGATCGCCTTGTAGGGCTCACCCCAGGAGGGCCGGAACGGGTTGTACAGGTAGCGCCAGTCCGCGGGGTGGCGCAGGGCGCCGGACCCCACCCCGAACGTGGTTCCCTCATAGACGTTGGTCGGCTCGATCAGCCGCTCGTCGATCTCCGCCTCGAGACCGAACTGGGCCGCCAGCGGGGCTGCGGTTTCCCGGGCCCGGTCCAGCGGTGAGGAGCGCAGCAGCACCACGTCCCGGCCGGCCAGGAACCCGGTGGCGGCCTTGGCCATCAGGCGGCCCTCTTCGGAGAGGTGGAAGCCGGGCAGGCGGCCGTACAGGATCCCGCCCGGGTTGTAGACCTCGCCGTGGCGCACCAGGTGCACCACGGTGCTTTCGGACGGCCCGGATGATGCTCCGCCGCCTCCCGTGCTCGCCCCGCTCGTCTCAGTCATGGCGGCCACAGCCTACCGGGGCAGCTGCGCTGATCCTGGTCCGGGACGGGTGCCCGGGAAGATGAACGCCGGGTAAAATGCGGGAAGCTCGTGGCTGCGCCTAGGGTTCCGCGCCCTGCCCGCTCCCGGTCACACGCCGGGTACCCACAACCAGGGCGGGGCGGGCTGGACCGAGCGGCGCCAGGCGCTTCCGGCGCCCACACCTGACGGGATAGAAACCTCGAGGGCTCTCAGTTCGCCATGCCCCGGGACACCGTCAGCCGGTTCCCGGAGCCCGGACCCGGAGCCGCCCTGTGAGCGCCACCGCCCTCGCTCTCATCCTCGTCGCCGCGATCGCCCACGCCACCTGGAACCTGTTCACCAAGCAGGCCTCGGCGGCGGGGGGACCCTCGTTCGTCTGGCTGATGTCCCTGGCCGCCACGGCGTTCTACGCCCCGGTGGTCGTGGCCAGCGTGCTGGTCAGCCCGCCGCGGCTCACGGCACTTGCCTGGGTCTTCATGATCGGGACGGGCCTGCTCCAGGTGGGGTACTTCCTGTTCCTGCAGGCCGGGTACCGGCGCGGCGACCTGTCGCTGGTCTATCCGCTGGGCCGGGGCAGTGGCGCGCTGCTGGCCGCCCTGGCCGGGATCACCCTGCTCGGCGAGCGGCCCGGCCCGGCCGGCATCGCCGGCATCGTCCTGGTCGTGCTGGGCGTGCTGGTGCTGGGCGCCCCCGGCCAGGCCGCGGGCGCTGCCCCGGTCCCGGCGTCCTCCTCCGTCCCGGCGGCACGCCCCTCCCCCGCGCCACGGCCCTCCCCCGCGCCACGACCTTCCCCCGCACGACAGCCCTCCCTCGCGCCACGGCCGCCCCACACTCCCCGGGCCTCCCGTGCCATCTATTTCGCGCTCGTGACGGGTACCTTCATCGCGTCGTACACGCTGTGGGACAAGTACGCGGTCAGCACCCTCCGCGTGCCGCCGCTCCTCCAGGGCTACGCCTCGCTCCCGGTGATGGCCCTGGTCCTGGCACCCTTCGCGCTGCGCCAGCGGGACCGGACGGCGGGGGTCTGGCGCCGCTACCGCCCCCAGGTGACGGGGGCGGCGGTGCTCTCACCCCTGGCTTACATCCTGGTGCTGATCGCGATGAGCTTCACCGCGGTCAGCGCGGTCGCGCCCGCCCGCGAGGTCAGCGTGCTGGCCGGCGTGATACTCGGCCGCAGGCTGCTCGGCGAGGGCAGCCTGGCCCGCCGCCTCGCCGCGGCGATCGCGATCGCCGCCGGGATCGTCTGCATCGCGGTGGGCTGACGATCGGTGCTGACTGCCCTGTGGTGGCCGTGGTGACGACCGTTGCTGACTACCCCAGGGCAACAGCGGCGGCCCGGGCGGCCGCGGGCAGTGCGGCGGCGATCCGCTCGACTGCCTCGTCGCCATGGGCCGCGGACACGAACCACGCCTCGAACGGCGACGGCGGCAGGTAGACGCCGCCTTCCAGCATCGCGTGGAAGAACGCGGCGTAGCCCGGCACGGACTGTCCGCGCGCCTCGGTGAAATCACGGACCGGCTGCTCGCTTCCCAGGAACACGGAAAACAGGCTGCCCGCCTGCTGCAGCCGGAACGGCACGCCCTCGGCCGACAACGTGTCGCTGGCCAGCTTGGCGATGGTGGCGGAGACCTCGTCCACCCGGGCGTACACCTCGGGGGTGCAGGCCCGCAGGGTGGCCAGGCCCGCCGCGGTGGCCAGCGGGTTACCGGACAAGGTGCCCGCCTGGTAGACCGGGCCGGTCGGGGCCAGCCGGTCCATGATCTCGGCCCGCCCACCGAACGCGGCGGCGGGCAGCCCGCCCCCCATCACCTTGCCGAAGGTGGTCAGGTCCCCGGCCACGCCCTCCAGCCCGAACCAGCCCGACGCGGTGACCCGGAACCCGGTGAGCACCTCGTCCATGATCATCAGCGCACCGTTCTCCCGGCACAGCTCGGCCAGCATCTCGTTGAACCCGCCGACCGGCGGCACCACGCCCATGTTGGCCGGGCAGGCCTCGGTGATCACGCAGGCGATCCGGGGACCGTGGTCCACGAAGGCCTGCCGGACCGCGAGCGCGTCGTTGTAGGGCAGCACCAGCGTGTCGGCCGCGGCCGCGCCGGTCACCCCGGGCGAGTCGGGCAGCCCGAAGGTGGCCACCCCCGAGCCCGCCGCGGCGAGCAGCGCGTCCACATGCCCGTGATAGCAGCCGGCGAACTTGACCACGACCCGGCGCCCGGTGAAGGCGCGCGCCAGCCGGACCGCGGTCATGGTGGCCTCGGTGCCCGAGTTGACCAGCCGGACCTTTTCCACCGGCGTGCGCGCCACGATCTCCTCGGCAAGTGTCACCTCGCCTGCGGTCGCGGTGCCGAACGACGTGCCCTTGGCCGCCGCGGCCGTCACCGCCTCGGTCACCGCGGGGAAGGCGTGCCCGAGGATCATCGGGCCCCACGAGCAGACCAGGTCCACATAGGTGCGGCCGTCGGCATCGGTCAGGTACGGACCACGGCCGGAGTCCATGAACACCGGGACCCCGCCGACCGTCCCGAACGCCCGGACCGGTGAGTTCACCCCGCCCGGGATGACCGCGCTGGCCCGGCTGAACAACTCACCGGATCGGCCGGGACCGCTCACCTGATCTCCTCGTCGCACGCGTCGGCCAGGACCTCGAGCAGGCGCACCGCATCGGGCAGGGGACGGCCGCCCTGCTCAGCGGGCGCCTGCAGCCAGCGCCCGGCCGGGCTGACGCCGTCCCGGGACGGCGGGGCCAGCACGTAGCTGTTCCGGCAGTGCCAGCGCAGGCTGGTCACCTCGCCCACGTCCTCGGGCGCGCAGTCCAGATGACAGGACCACCACTCGTTCTCGTCGTCGGGGGCGCCGCGGGTCGCCACGAAGAACAGGGTGCGCCCGGCGCCCGTCGACACCGGCCCGGTGCCCACCCCGGCGTCCCGCATCATCTGCAGCGCGGCCAGCCCCGCGACGGCCGGCACGTCGAGCACGTCGAACACCCGGCCGGTCGGCAGGATCACGTTCGCCTCGGGATGGTGTGCCCACCGCTGCCGGGCCTTGCCCGGATCGTTGGTGGCCTGGATCTGCCAGGCCGGGGACATGGGATGCGCGGCCGGGGCCGGGCAGCCGACCCGGTCACAGGAGCAGGCCCGGCCCGCGCTCCGCGCGTTGCCGCGGGGGTACGCACCGAGCGCCACCGGCCAGCCCAGCCCCGTGTAGGCGACGGCCGCGGCGGCCAGCCGCCCGCTCTCCCTGCGCCGGCTCCGGCGCAGTACCGGTGCGACCATTCAGTGCTCCAACTCCCCTGCTCCAGGCTGACCGGCTCCACTGACCGGGGCATGCCCTCCTTACAGATGATGACGGGTCCGGTGCGCTGCGCGCAGGCTACCGGCCCGGCAGATGCCGACATGTTGCCGAACGCACATGCTCAGGCCAGCCGGCGGGCCAGTTCGGCGGCCCAGTAGGTCAAGATGATGCTCGCCCCGGCGCGCCGGATCGCGGTCACGGTCTCGTCGATGACCCGGTCACGGTCCACCCAGCCGTTCGCGGCGGCCGCCTCCACCATCGCGTACTCCCCGCTGACCTGGTAGGCCGCGACCGGCACGGGGGAGACCGCGGCCACCTGGGCGACGACGTCCAGGTAGGCCAGCGCGGGTTTGACCATCACGATGTCGGCGCCCTCGGCCAGGTCGAGGGCCACCTCACGGAGCGCGTCCGCGGACCGGGGATCCTGCTGGTAGGAGGCCCGGTCACCGGACTGCGGGGCACACTCGGCGGCGTCACGGAACGGCCCGTAGAAGGCCGAGGCGAACTTGGCCGAGTACGCGCAGATAGCCACGTCCGGGTACCCGCCCGCGTCGAGGGCCGCCCGGATCGCGCCCACCTGGCCGTCCATCATCCCGCTCGGCGCGACCACGTGAGCGCCCGCCGCCGCCTGGGCGACCGCGATGGATCCGTACCGCTCCAGCGTGGCGTCGTTGTCCACCTCGCCGGAGCCGGTCAGCACCCCGCAGTGGCCGTGATCGGTGTACTCGTCCAGGCACAGGTCCGCCATCAGCACGGTGGCGTCACCCACCTCGGCGGCCAGGTCGCGCAGGGCGAGGGCGAGGATCCCGTCCGGGTCGTCGGCGGCCGAGCCCCGAGCGTCCTTCACGGCCGGCACCCCGAACAGGACCAGCCCGCCCACCCCGGCCGCCACCGCCTCGGCCGCGGCCTTGCGCAGGCTGTCCCGCGTGTGCTGGGCCACGCCCGGCATGGAGCCCACCGGCTGCGGCTCGCTGATGCCCTCCTTGACGAACATCGGCAGCAGCAGGTCCGAGGGCCGGACGCTGGTCTGCGCGACCAGCCTGCGCAGCGCGGGGGTCCGGCGCAGCCGGCGCGGGCGGGCGCGCGGGGAACTCAGCGGCCACGTTCTTCCTCTCTGCCTCGCGGGCGGTTCGCCGGCTCCGGGCCGGCCAGGAACTCCGGGCCAGCCAGGAGCCCGGGCCCTGGTTTCACGGGCCGGCGTTCACCGGAGCCGGCGCCGGGCCCCCCGGCGCCGCTCACTGGGCTTGCGCACCGGCTCCCCGGCCGCGATGGCGGCCTCCCGGACCCCGGCCGCGTACTCGGCCAGCGCGTTGACCAGGCCGGTCGCGGAGGGCTTGGGCGCTTTGACGTCCACCCGGAGGCCGAACTCCGCGGCGGTCTTCGCAGTCTGCGGCCCGATGACCGCGATCACGGTCACCGCGTGCGGCTTGCCGGCGATGCCGATCAGGTTCCGCACCGTGGAGGACGAGGTGAACAGCACGGCGTCGAACCCGCCGCCCTTGATCGCCTCGCGGATCGGTGCGGGCGGTGGCGCCGCCCGCACGGTCCGGTAGGCGGTGACGTCCTCCGTCTCCCAGCCCAGCTCGTTGAGCCGGGCGACGAGCGTCTCGGTGGCGATGTCGGCCCGGGGCAGCAGCACCCGGTTGATCGGGTCGGACAGGCTGTCGTAGGGCTGCCAGGCCGCGGCCAGGCCCTCGCCGGACTGCTCACCCTCGGGCACCAGATCCGGCTTGATGCCGAAGTCCAGCAGCGCCCGCCCGGTCTGCTCGCCGACCGCGGCGACCTTCACCCCCGCGAAGGCGCGGGCGTCCAGGCCGTACTCCTCGAGCTTCTCGCGCACCGCGCGGACCGCGTTGACCGAGGTGAACGCGACCCACTGGTACCGCCCGGTGACCAGGCCCTTGACCGCGCGCTCCATCTGCTGCGGGGTCCGGGGCGGCTCGACCGCGATGGTCGGCACTTCTTCCGGAACCGCGCCGTAGGCGCGCAGCCGCTCCGACACCGTGCCGGCCTGCTCCTTGGTCCGCGGCACCAGCACCCGCCAGCCGAACAGCGGCTTGGTCTCGAACCAGGACAGATCCGGCTGCTGCGGCCCGGCGGCCTCGCCGACGACGCCCACCGCAGGCCCGGTCTCGGTGAGCAGGCTCACCCCGGCCGCCTTCAGGTCGGCGGTCACCGACCCCAGTGCGCAGCGGATGGTCAGCTGCTCGGTGGTGGTCCCATTCCAGGTGATGGTGAACGGCGTGCGCTCCGGCCAGCCCGCGGCCATCAGCATCTTGGCCAGGTCGGCCGGCCCGGCCTCCACCCCCAGGATGACCAGGCTCCGGGGTGGCTGGGTCTCGGCGGACAGGCGGCTCACGTCGGCGGCGTGCAGGATGCGGACATCCCCGCCCGACTCGGAGGTCAGCGCGATCCCCGCGTAGGCGGGCACCGCGGTCGCGGCGGGCATGCCCGGCACGATCTCGAACCGGACCCGGGCCTTGGCGCACGCGGCCGCGGCCGAGGCGGCCGTGCCGAACAGCAGCGGGTCGCCGTCGTAGGCCGCCACCGCCAGCTGGCCAGCCTTGACCGCCTTGACCAGCAGCCGGGGGTCGGCCTCCAGCTCAGCCAGGGTGCGGACGGTGGCCGTGGCGGGCAGCAGGTGCCGCACCCGGTCGGTCACCTCGGCGCCCGCGAACACGAGATCGGCCCGGCCGAGCAGCCCGGCGGCGCGTACCGTGAGCAGCTCGGCGCTGCCGGGCCCGGTGCCCACGAACGCCGCCAGCCCGGGCTGGGCCGCCCGGCTGGCCGCCGCGGATCCGTCCTGACCGGACGGCTCGGTGCTGGCCCGGCCGGTGCTGGCCCGGCCGGTGCTCGCTGAGCCAGTGCTGGCCGGATCCACCGCGTCCTTCTTCGACGTAGTTGTCACACTCACAAGGCATCGTCCCCGTTGCTGATGTATTCCGAAGACACTGCCGCGTACGTCGCCGCGCCCTGGCGCAGCAACTCGGCGGCGACGTCGCGGCCGAGGCGTCCGGCCTCACCCGAAGGGGCGGTCGCGCTGGCCCGCAACGCGGTCCCCCCGTCAAGCGCCGCGACAACCGCTCTCAGCTGCAGTATCTCCGTTCCGGCAGCATACGCACCTACCGGCGCGCTGCACCCGGCCGCCAATCCGGCCAGCACGGCCCGTTCCGCGGTGACCGCGGCCCGGCTGACCGGGTCATCCACCTGGCCCAGCAGGCCGGCCAGGCCGGTGTCACCGGCGCGGCATTCCACCGCCAGCGCGCCCTGGCCGGGCGCGGGCAGCATCTCGTCCGGCTCGAAGATCTGGGTCACGGCGTCCAGCCGGCCGATCCGGGCCAGCCCGGCGCTGGCCAGGAGGACCGCGTCCAGCTCACCGGACTCGACCTTGCCGAGCCGGGTGCCGGCGTTGCCGCGGACGGGCACCGGCCGGATGTCGGGGCGCAGCAGCCGCAGCTGGGCCGCCCGGCGCGGTGACCCGGTGCCGATCGTGGCCCCGGGCGGCAGGTCCGCGAACTTGGCCCCGCCGCGGGCGGCGAGTGCGTCGCGGGGGTCCTCCCGGGCCGGGACCGCGGCCATCACCAGCCCGGGCGCGGGGGCCACCGGCAGGTCCTTGAGCGAATGCACGGCCAGGTCGACCTGGCCGGCCAGCAGGTGCTCGCGCAGCGCGCTCGCGAACACGCCGGTCCCGCCGATCTGGGCCAGCTCGGCCCGGGTCACGTCGCCGAAGGTGGTCACCCCGACCAGCTCGACGCTGACCCCGGTGCGCGCGGTGATGAGCCGGGCCACCTGGCCGGACTGGGCCATGGCCATCGGGCTCTTACGGGTCCCGAGCCGCAGCGGCGGCCTGCTCACGTTTCGTCCTCCTGCCTGGCGCTGGGCGCGTCGGAGACGGGGCCAGGGCCCGGCGTCCCGGTGTCGGCCAGCGTGACCGCGGCGACCACGGCCGGATCGAGATCGAACAGGACCCGCAGCGCATCCTCGTAGGCGTCGCCGCCCGGCGAGCCGGCCAGCTCCTTGACCCGCACCGTCGGTGCGTGCAGCAGCTTGTCCACGACCCGCCGCATGGCCCGTTCCACCTCGCCGATGGTGCGGTGGTCGGCGGCGAGCCGGCCCGCCAGCCGGGCCAGCTCGGCGTCCACCACCTGGGATGCCTTGGCCCGCAGCGCGACCACGGTGGGCGCGACCCGCGCCGCGTGCACGGCCGATACGCGGGCCGCGAACTCCTCGGCGACGATCGCCCGGACCGCCTCGACGTCCGCGTCCCGGGTGGCCAGGGCCGCCAGCTCCGGCGCGTCCCCGGACCGGGCGGGCTGGTCCCTGAGCGTGTCCAGGCTGACCAGGTGCGTCCCGGGCAGCCCGGCCACGGCCGGGTCCACGTCGCGGGGCATGGCCAGGTCCAGAAGGACCAGCGGCCGGCCGCGCTCAGCCCGCCGGGCGAGCGCCTGGGTCACCAGATCCGCGCTGATCACCACGCCCGCGGCGCCGGTGCAGGAGATGACCAGGTCAGTCTCGGCGATCGGCCCGGCCAGGTCACTGAGGTCGGTGACGGCACCCCCGACCGCCGCAGCCAGCTTCCCGGCCCGGTCAGCGGTGCGGTTGGCCACCACGATGCGCGCCGCGCCCATCCGCGCCGCGGTGGTGGCGGCCAGTGAGCTCATCGAGCCGGCCCCGACGACCAGCACCCCCAGCCCGGCGAGCGGCCGGCCCGGATCCGCGGGCCCCGCGTGGCCTGCAGCCGATGGCTCCGCCCCGGCCAGCCGGCCATGCGCGACCGCCACGCCGAGGCTGACCAGGTTCGCGCCCGCCTGGTCGATCCCGGTCTCGGCGTGCGCCCGCCTGGCGGTGCGCAGCGCGAGTGTGCCCAGCTCACCCAGGCCACGGCTGAGCGTGGCGTGGTCACGGGCCGCGGCCAGGGCCTGCCTGACCTGCCCGAGAATCTGGCTCTCGCCCACGACCATGGACTCCAGGCCGCAGGCCACCGCGAGCAGGTGCTGCACAGCCCGGTCCTCGTAGTGCACGTACAGGTTCGGGGTCAGCTCGCCGAGCGGGATGCCGGAGTGCCGGGCGAGCAGGTCGCAGATGGACGACACGCCGCCGTGGAACTTGTCCACCTCGGCGTAGACCTCCACCCGGTTGCAGGTGGACACGACGAACGTGCCGCCGACGTTCGGAGCCTGTGACACGTCACGGATCAGCTTGCCGAGCGTGTCACCGCTGACAACGGCCCGCTCCAGGACCGGGAGCGAGGCGCTCTTGTGGCTCAGGCCGACCACGAGAACGCTCATCGGCCCACTGCCTGGGCATCCTGCGGAACGCGCACCACCGACCTCCGCTGCGCGTGGAAGGCGAGAATCTGCAACTCAATGGACAGGTCAACCTTACGCACGTCTACGCCAGCGGGCACATTAAGGACCACGGGCGCGAAGTTAAGGATGCTCGTGACCCCGGTCGCGACCAGCCGGTCGCAGACGGCCTGGGCGGTGCCCGCGGGCGTGGCGATGACCCCGATGGCCACCCGGTGCCGGGTCACCACCTGCTCCATCTGCTCGACGTCCTGCACGCCGTGGCCCGCGATCTGGGTACCGACCACGTCAGGGTCACTGTCCAGGACCGCCGCGATGCGGAACCCGCGGGACGCGAACCCGCCGTAGTTGGCCAGCGCACGGCCCAGGTTGCCTGCGCCGACGATGACCACCGGCCAGTCCTGGGTCAGCCCCAGCTCCCGGGATACCTGGTAGACCAGGTACTCCACGTCGTAGCCCACGCCCCGGGTGCCGTACGAGCCCAGGTGCGACAGGTCCTTGCGGAGCTTGGCCGAGTTGACCCCGGCCGCGGCCGCGAGTTCCTCGCTGGACACGGTCGGGATGTCCTGTTCCGCGAACGCGTACAGAACCCGCAGGTAAACGGGGAGCCGGGCGATGGTGGCCTCCGGGATGCCCTGGCCGCCCGTGGCTGACCTGCCGTTTGCCATCCTGCCGTTTGCCATCCTGCCGCTGGCCGCCCTGCCGTTTGCCTCACTGCCGTTCGCGGATGCTGCACGCCGTGACATGCGCCGACGCTCCTGAGGTTCGACCTGCACTGAGTTGACCAGCACTGAGGGCTGCCCAGCCGCCCGATGAAGGCTTGCGGTCTTCAACCGTACGCTCTTGTGAACGTTTGCACAAAGTCGGCCAGAGCCGTCCCCGGCGCGGGCCGACCGGGACCACCCCGGCAGCATCACGCGGTCAGGGCCGCACGCAGGCGGTCCTCGCTGACCCGCCAGAAATCGTGCTGGACCCCGTCGATCAGCGTGACCGGGATCTTGTCCCAGTACTCCCGCATATCCGCGTCCGAGCTGGTGATGTCGCGTTCCTCCCAGGGCACGCCGAGATCGCCGGCGACCCTCGCGATCACCTCGCGCGCGCTGTCGCACAGGTGGCAGCCGGGCCGGGAGAGCAGGGTGATCGCGTGCGCGCCGGGAGGCATCAGGCCGCCCGTCAGGGGACCCGGCGCGGCGTCACCGCCGCGACCTTAGCCTGGCGGACCCCCAGCTCGATCACGTTGGTGGCCAGCACCAGCGGCCGGCGGCGGGTCTCGAAGTCCGCCACGTAGGGCCGTTCCTGATGCCGGTCGTACGCCGCCCGGTCGGCGTAGAGCTGGTAGAGAATTCTCTGCAACGGCGCGGACGGCACGCTGTGGACCACGTAGGCGAGCGTCCCCGGCTCCGCGGTCCGTACCTGTTCGACCACGCGCTCGGCGAGCCGGTCGAACTCGTCCGCGCCCGCGTCGAGCAGGGTGTAGATGGCGATCCGGCCGTACAGCCGGTCGGTGTCCACCGCGTCCCCGGCGGCGGGGATCACGTCGGCGATGGCGGGCAGCTGCATGCCGGTGGCGAACTCGATGTCATGGCCGCCGTGGCCCGGGACCGGATCACGCAGGACCGGATCACGCAGGGCCGGATCACGCAGGGCCGGATCACCCACGGCCGGATCACCCACGGCCGGATCACCCACGGCCGGATCACGCACGGGGACCGCGGCCCCGTTCGGCCGGAAGAGCGGGTCGAAGGCCCCGGTCACCGGCTCGACGGGATCGGCGTGAAAGCCCCCGCCTTCAGCCGGGGGCAGGCTCCCGGTGCCCGGGTAGCCGCCGGTACCGGCGTACTGGTCGTCGTAGTGGGCCGCGGGAGTCCCGTAGGTCGGGCTCCGGTGGCCTCCGGTCGCGCCGTACCCGCTGTTGGCGTAGGCGGCGAATGCGGCGCTGTCCTCGAACTGGCGGTAGCCGTCGCGATACAGGTCCAGCGAGTCGGCGCCCTCGTAGCCCGGGTCACCGCCCGGGCCCGGCGGGCCGCCGTGATCGCCGGTCCCGCTCCGCATCGCGCCCAGGTTCACCCCGGCCGCCCGCCCGGCGGCCAGCCAGGCGGCGACCGCGGCGGCCGCGGTCAGGGCGGGGTACGCGGCGCCGGCAGGCAGCCCGGCCTGAAGTCCCTGAGTGGCCAGCGCGGCCAGGCCGGCCAGCCCCACCGCGGCCAGCGCCGGCCGCCAGGCGGCGTCGTGCCGGCTGCGCAGCCCGGTGCTGAGCAGGGCCGCGAGAATCGTCACGATGACGACCACCGCGACCAGGCCCAGCAGCCCGAGCGAGAGGGGCTCGAAGTGGTTCCGGGCGGCGGGCCATGTCTGGCCGAACGGCTGCGAGCTCAGCACGTCCGTGGCCAGGATCACCCCGACCACCACGAACAGGCCGGCCAGGACGAGCCGCCCGGCGAACCGGGCGACCAGCCCCCTGGCGGCCAGCTCGGTCATCCCCCAGGCCAGGGACAGCGGCGCGATCAGCGCCCCGCCCAGCTGGGTGGCGCGGAACGTGGTGGGCACGAACCCGCGCCGGTAGCCGGCGGCCTGCGCCGCCAGCGCGACGGTCAGGCCGGCCAGGGCGATCACCCAGGCCACCATGTCCGCCCTGGGTTGCCGCACGCAGAGGCGGATGGCCAGGCCGGTGCCGGCCGCGGCGAGCACCGTCCCGGCCAGGGCAACGGCGAACGAAATAGACATTGCAGCCTATGGTGCACGACAAGCGGCGGTGATGCGGACCAGATCGACGACCAGCCCGCCCGGCGCCGCGTCCGCTTTGTAGACTCGGCAGGCATGAGGCAGCTGCGGGACCAGCTTCCCGACGGCACCAGATCCCTCCGGCTGCGCAGGTCCGCCCGGGTGCGCAAGGAACAGGCGGCGCTGGCGGGCGCCGCATCCGCGGCGGTCGCCACCGTCGTCCAGGCCCCGCCCCAGGCCGACCCGACCGCCGGCGCCTTCTTCGACGTGGACAACACGCTCATCCGCGGCGCCTCCATCTACTACTTCGCCCGCGGGCTCGCGGCGCGCAAGATGTTCGGTCCCCGTGACCTGGCCCGGATCGCCTGGGGGCAGGTCGCCTTCCGGCTCCGGGGCGCGGAGAACTCCGAGCATATCGACGCGGCCCGCGAGGCCGCGCTGGCCTTCGTGGCCGGGCACAAGGTGGCTGACATCGTCAGCCTGAGCCAGGAGATCTTCGACGAGACCATGGCCGACCGGGTCTGGGAAGGCACCCGTGAACTGGCCCAGGGCCACCTGCGGGCCGGCCAGCGGGTCTGGCTGGTCACCGCGACCCCGGTGGAGCTGGCCACGGTCATCTCCCAGCGGCTCGGGCTGACGGGCGCGCTGGGCACGGTCGCGGAGTCCGCGGACGGCGTCTACACCGGGCGGCTGGTCGGCGGCCTGCTGCACGGCGAGGCCAAGGCCGCGGCGGTCGCGTCCCTCGCCGGGCGCGAGGGCCTGGACCTGGCGCGCTGCTCCGCCTACAGCGACTCCAGCAACGACCTGCCCATGCTCCAGCTGGTCGGCCACCCGAACGCCGTCAACCCGGACGCCGACCTGCGTGCCGAAGCCCGGCGCCAGGACTGGCCGGTGCACGATTTCCGGTCCGGCCGCAAAGTGACCCTGGTCGCGCTGCCGACCGCGGCCGGCGTCGGGGCGGTGGCCGGCGGCATCGCGGCCGGGCTGGCCCTGCACCGGCGCCACCAGCGCAACCTGGGCGGCTGAGGCACAGCCGCCCCGTCTTCCGGGCACTGGTCACCCACCATCCGGGCACCCACCATCCGGGCACCGGTTATCCGTAAGCCGGGCCGCGCTCCACCAGCAGGTCGTCCAGCCTGGCCTGGATACTGCCGCGGACCGCGGCGGCGAGCTCCGCGATCACCTCCGGGTCCCGCCAGGCGCCCTCCGGGTACCCGGTGGTTTCCACCGGCGGGCCGAAGTCGATGATCCAGTTGGAGGGCAGCGGGACCGCGCCCAGCGGGCCGAACCAGGGGAACAGGGGCGTGATCGGGAAGTATGGCAACCGCAGTGCCCGGGCCAGCGGCCTGGCGTTGCCGACCATCGGGTAGATCTCCTCGGCGCCGACGATCGCGCAGGGCACGATCGGCACCCGCGCCCGGAGTGCGGTCACCGCGAACCCGCCCCGGCCAAAACGGCGTAGCTGGTAACGGTCGCTGAACGGCTTGCCGATGCCCTTGAATCCTTCGGGGAACACGCCCACCAGCTCCCCGTCGCGCAGCAGCCGGTCGGCGTTCGCGGGACAGGCCCGGATGTGGCCGGACCGCCGGGCCAGGAACGCCAGTCCGGGCAGCTCGTAGACCAGGTCCGCGCCGAGGAGACGCAGGTTGCGGTGCTGTGGATGCTCGTCGTGCAGCCCGGTCTGCAGCATGATCGCGTCGAGCGGGAGCACGCCGGAATGGTTGGCGACCACCAACGCGGCCCCGGTTCCCGGAACGTTCCCGAGCCCGCTCATCTCGACCCGGAACCATTGCTGGTAGAGCAGCCGGGCCAGCGGGATCAGCAGCCGGGTATTGAATTCGGGGTCGAACCCGAACTCGTCAACTTCGCCCTCGCCAGTGACCTGGCGCCGGGCGAATTGCACCGCCTCGTCGAGACGATCCAGCCAGTCACCCCCGGTGCCCCCGGGAGGGGCACCGTTCGCACCGGCGCCGCCGGGAGAGGCACCGCTCGCACCGGCGCCGTCCTGGGAGTTCATCCCGGGCGCACGGTGGAGCCCGGAGGGAAGCTCCCCCGTGCTTCCCTCCCAGCCCACCGTCTTCCTCTCATCGCCGCGTCTCCCGCAGCGCCCCGGGCCAGCGGTACCCCCGGGGCGCCGGCACGGCCCTACTTCTTGTTGCGCCGCTGCACGCGGGTCTTCCGCAGCAGCTTGCGGTGCTTCTTCTTCGCCATTCGCTTACGGCGCTTCTTGATGACCGAGCCCACGACACCACCCTCACTCGGGATTCAGGCAAACAGGCTTGCGACGTATTCGCCCGATGCCAGCCGGCTGGGCCCACGCCAACGCCCCAGGGTACCTGCCCCGCACCTGCCCTGGTGATGCCCCCTCGGGGAATGGGCATCAGCTGGCCGCGACGAAGGACCCCTTCAGGTACCGGTTCACCGCCTGCTCGGGAACCCGGAACGACCGGCCGACCCGGATCGCCTCCAGCTCCCCCGAGTGCACCAGCCGGTAGACGGTCATTTTCGATACGCGCATGATCGAGGCCACTTCGGCCACGGTCAGGAACCTGACGTCGCTGAGCGGAGTTTCGCCTGCAGCCATCTGCTTTTCCCTCTTCCGCGCGGAGCCGAGTGCGCCTGGCCGGATTCAGCGCATCAGTCACCTCCGTCCCCAGCGTAAGTCTTGTGCGGAAAAGGGCAACCCCGGCGCGGGACGCGCTCTGGGTCACAGACCCGGGAAAAGCCCGTGAGCGGGAAAGACGGCGCTGCGGGTGGACATGATGGATCGGTCGATGGCATGACCCGGGTTGTAGCCGGACTCGAACGGGGTGAAATCCGCCGTGCCGCCGTCGGTCATCCGCCCGGGTGCGGGCACCCCGGTCCGGTTGAGCGTGTACTCCTGCCATGATGCGGGGGTGGCCAGCCCCGGATCCAGCGGCCGGCCGGCGGCCACCGCGAGCAGGTGTGTCCAGGTCCGGGGCACGACCTGGACCAGCTCGTACCCGCCGCCCCCGGTGAGCAGCCAGCGGCCGTCCGCGACCTCGTGCGCGAGCTCGTGCAGCTTCTGGTGGGCGGCCCGCTGCCCGTCGATGGTCAGCTCCAGGTGCGCCAGCGGGTCCAGCCGGTGCGTATCGCAGCCGTGCTGGCTGACCAGGATCTCCGGGTGGAACGCGCGCAGCAGCGGCGGCACGATCGCGTGGAACGCGCGCAGCCAGTCCGCGTCCCCCGTGCCCGCGGGCAGCGCCACGTTGACCGCCATCCCGTCCGCCTGGGACCCGCCGGTGTCGCCGGGCAGCCCGGTCCCGGGGAACAGCGTCATCGGATGCTCGTGCAGGCTGATGGTCAGCACCCGCGGGTCGTTGTAGAAGGCGGTCTGGACGCCGTCCCCGTGGTGCACGTCGATGTCCACGTAGGCGATCCGCTGCGCACCCTGCTCCAGCAGCCAGCGGATCGCGATGGCCGGGTCGTTGTAGACGCAGAAGCCGCTGGCCGCGCGCCGCATGGCGTGGTGCAGGCCGCCGGCCACGTTGGCGCCGTGCGCCGCCTGCCCGGACCACATGGCCGCGGCCGCGGCCAGCGTGGCCCCGGCCACCAGGGCCGACGCCTCGTGCATGCCCGGGAAGACCGGATCGTCCGGGGTGCCCAGGCCGAACCACGGGTCGGGCTCCGCGCGCCGGACCGCCTCGATGTACCCGGGGTCGTGCACCAGCTCGAGCTGCTCCTGGGTGGCGGGCTCGGGGACGGCCAGCGTCACCCCGTCGGCGTCGAGCACCCCCAGCGCCCGGGCCAGGGCCATGGTCAGCTCCACCCGGACCGGCGCGAGCGGATGCCCGGGCCCGAAGTCGTAGCTGGTCAGCCGGTCATCCCAGGCGACGTGCAGCGTGCAGGTCATGCGTTCCCCAGCTCGCGGCCCCGGTCCCGGGCCGCCTCGATCGCGGCCAGGAACGCGGCGCGGACCCCGTGCCGCTCCAGCTCGCGGATGGCGGCGATGGTGGTCCCGCCGGGTGAGGTCACCGCCTCGCGCAGGATCACGGGATGCTCGCCGGTCTCGCGGAGCATGGTCGCCGCGCCGAACACGGCCTGCGTCACCATTTCCATCGCCGTGCCGCGCGGCATGCCGAGCAGGATGCCCGCGTCCACCATGGCCTCGACCAGGAGGTAGACGTACGCGGGGCCGCTGCCGGACAGCGCCGTGGCCGCGTCCTGCTGCGACTCCGGGATGCGCAGTACCTTGCCGACCGGGCGGAGCAGTTCCTCGGCCCGGGCCAGGTGCTCCGGCCGGGCGTACGCGCCCGGCGAGATGACGCTCATGGCCTCGTCCACCAGGACGGGCGTGTTGGACATGACCCGGACCACGGGCACGTCCACGCCGAGCCGGCGCTCGATGACCCCGGTCGTGATGCCGGCCGCGACCGAGATGACCAGCTTGTCCGCGGGGACGTGCGGCGCGATCTCGTCCAGCATCGGGAGCATGTCCTGGGGCTTCACCGTGATGATCAGCGTGTCCGCGCTCTTGGCCGCCTCGGCCGCGCCCGCGACGGCGATCCCGTACCCGTCCCGGAGCTGCTGCGCCCGTTCCGGCCGCCGCACCACCGCGACCAGCCCGGAGGGTGCGCGCCCGGCCCGCAGGAGCCCGGAGATGAGGGCCTCGCCCATTTGGCCGGCCCCGAAAATCCCGATCACGCTGAGGAGCCTACGCTTGCGGCGCTGATTCCCGCCGGGCCGGCTGCCCTTACCGGGACGAGACCAGCGAGCGGGCGAAGAACGTCACGTTCGCCGGCCGCTCGGCCAGCCGCCGCACCAGGTAGCGGTACCAGTCCTGGCCGTAGGGCAGGTACACGCGGAGGCGGGTCCCGGTGTCGGCCAGCCGCCGCTGCTCAGCCGGGCGGACTCCGTGCAGCATCTGGAACTCATAGCTGTCCGGGGACCGTCCGCCCAGCGCCGCCTGGGCAGCGGCGATCCGCAGCAGCCGCGGGTCGTGGGTGGCGATCATCGGGTAGCCGGGCCCGTCCATCAGCACGCGCAGCGCGCGGGCGTAACTGCGGTCCACGTCGTGGCGCGCGGTGTAGGCCACCTCAGCCGGGGCGTCGTACGCTCCCTTGCAGAGCCGGACCCGGGAGCCGGCCTGCGCGAGCGCGGCGCAGTCTGCCACCGAGCGGCGCAGCGAGGACTGGATGACCACGCCCAGGTCCGGGTGGTCCGGCCGGATCTCCGCGGCGATCCGCAGCGTCTGGTCCACCAGGGTGTGGTCTTCCATGTCCACGGTGACCGTGGTCCCGGCCGCCCGGGCGGCGGCACAGATCCGGGCGATGTTGCCGGCCGCGGTCTTCTCCCCGTGCTCGGGCAGGCCCAGGCCGACCGCGGTGAGCTTGACCGAGACCTCCGCCCGGCCGCCGCCGGCCAGGCCGGCTGCGGCCAGCTGGCTGAGCAGCGCGATGTACTCGCCGGTCACCGCGGCCGCCTGCTCCGGGTCGACGGTGTCCTCGCCCAGGTAGTCCAGGCTGACCAGCAGGCCGCGGTGGAGCAGTTCCCGGCTGGCCCGCACCGCGTCGGCGGTGGTGTCCCCGGCCACATAGCGGGCCACGACACCCCGGGTGAGGGGAGCCGAGGTGATCAGGCGCCGCACCCGGTCACTGCCCGAGGCGGCCAGCAACGTGCGCCGCAGCACCGTTGACGACCTCCAGTACTTACTCAGGAGCCAGTAGGGCCCGGGGGCCAGCCCGCTAGCGGACCAGCCCGGGCCGGCGCCTCAGCGTCACCGTGACATTAGCGCCGGCGTCCGGCGGCACCACGACCTCCTGCGCCGCCGGCAGGCCGGCCGCCTGCAGGGTCGCGTCCACCGGGGTGGTCCGCTTGATCAGCGCGAGCGCGATCGGCCCCAGCTCGTAATGCCGCGCGGCCGATCCTACAAACCCGATCGCGGCGCCCTCCAGCTGGACCGGGTCACCGTGCCCCGGGAGGCGGTCCTCGCTGCCGTCCAGGTGCAGGAACACCAGCCGCCGCGGCGGATGGCCGAGGTTGTGCACCCGGGCCACGGTCTCCTGCCCCCGGTAGCACCCCTTGTTCAGGTGCACCGCGGATTCGATCCAGCCGACCTCGTGCGGGATGGTCCGGTGGTCGGTATCCAGCCCGAAGCGCGGCTGCCGGGCGGCGATCCTCAGTGCCTCGTACGCCTGCATCCCGGCCAGGGTGAGCCCGGCGTCAGCGAATTTCGTTGCGGTGGCCTGGAGATGGGGACGCGCGACCAGCAGGTCGGTGCCGACCGCACCATGCACGGCGGCCGCGGTACCTGTTCTGGCCAGCAGAGCCGGGAGCGCGCCCTCGCTGGTCACGGTGAGCACCGCGTAGTCGCCGGTGACGTCGGCCGGCTCGACCCGGAGCATGAACCGCATCGACTCCAGGAAGGCGAGCAGCGGCCCGGCCGTGCCCGGCTCGACGTGGGCCCAGAGCGCGTCCCCGTCGTCGGTGAGGGTCAGGTGGTGCTCGATGTGGCCCTGCGGGCTGAGGATCAGCGCCTCGGCGGACTGGCCCGGCTCGAGGTGCTCGAGATGCTGGGTGGTCAGGCTGTGCACCCAGGACAGCCGGTCCGGGCCGGTGACCCGGACCACGCCCCGGTGCGAGCGGTCGGTCATCCCCGTGCCGGCGGCCAGCGCCCGCTGTTCCGCGTAGGGGTTCCCGTAGTGCGCGGCGACCCCCGCGTCCGGGGCGTCGCCGGCCACGGCGCCAGGGGCATTCAGCAGCGGACTGTCCATGCTGCCAATCTATGCGGTGCGGCCCGGGTCGCCGGCGCCTGCCTTCCGGCAGCCGGCGCACCGGCCGAAGACGGTCAGGTGCCCGACGTCGGTCTCGAACCCGTGCTGCTCGGCCAGCCCGGACACCAGCGGCTGCACGGCGTCGGGGCTGACCTGGGTGATCCGGCCGCACTCGGCGCAGACCAGGTGCACATGCTCGGCCTCGGCGGCCAGGTGGTAGCGCGGCGCGCCGTGCCCCAGATGGGTATGGGTGACCAGCCCGAGCTGCTCGAGGAGCTCGAGGCTCCGGTAGATGGTGGAAATGTTCACCCCGCGGGCGGTCCGCTGCACCGAGGCGCAGATCTCCTCGGGGGTGGCATGCTCCAGCTTGGTGACCGCCTCCAGCACGAGCTGGCGCTGCGGGGTGACCCGATAGCCGCGGGCCCGCAACTCCTCGTCCCACGCCTGCCCCATCCGCTGAGACTAACGCCGCGCTGGCGCGGCCGCGAACAAACCTATTTGCCTGCGCCCGGGGGGCTGGCATAGCCTGCTCGCAACGCGGGAGAGGAGGTGGTCCAACAGCATGCATAGCAGTAGGACTCGCGAGGTGGCTGTCCGCTAGCCGCCGTCCCGCCGACGCACGCACGCGGCCTGGCCCCTAGTTGACCAGCTTCTAGCGGCACAAGCCCGTCGTGCGGTCACCGGCCCGTGCGTAGGGCCCACCGTGCGGTCTTCTTCCGCACGGTGCACGCCCCGCGTGCCGCGCGCGAAGGCGGCGGCCGGCGAATACTCGGCAGACACCGGACCCCCGGGCTGACTGGTCTGTCCAACCAGTCCCCTGGCGCCAAGGCACCAGGGAGCCGCCCGGGGGTTTTAATTTCCCTTTTCCCGGGTTTTCCGCGATTCGCGCTCTTGTCCCGCTAAATGCAGGACATAATTTGGCGCACCGGGCAGCCCCCGGGATTTACTTCCGCAATTAGCGCTGGTTACGGCTGTGTTTACTTCCTCTGCGGGCCGCCCGCCGCGTAAGGTCGGGGCCTCACCGCACAGGAAAGGACGATAGATGCGGAAGCTCCATCGCGCCGGCGCCGCTGTCGCGGTCGTGTCCCTCGTGCTCACGGTCAGCGCGTTCACCGGGGGAGGGACGCCCGGCCCGGCGTCCGCCTCCCCGGGCGGCCCGATGATCACCGCGCCCGGCCATTCCCAGACGGCCAGCACCTCCCGCCTGGGTAGCAGGGTTATCCACTCGCTGAACTGGGCCGGGTACGCCGCCAACCGGGCGGGCACCTCGTTCCGCCACGTGAGCGCCGCGTTCCTCGTGCCGTACCTGGACTGCTCGGCCACCCCGGACTCCTACTCCTCCCACTGGGTGGGCCTGGACGGGCTGGGCTCGGCCAGCGTGGAGCAGGTAGGCATCGAGGCCGACTGCTCCGGATCAGCGCCCCGGTATTACGCGTGGTACGAGATGTACCCCAAGCCCGTATCCGTCGCTTTCCAGGTCGGCGCGGGGAATGCGGTCCATGCCAGTGTCACGTATAAGCGGTCAGCCGGCAAATTCGTGCTCATGCTTCTCGATACAACCAACGGCCGGCATTTCTCCCGGAGCCTTAATTGCGCCGCTAAAACGTGCACCCGCTCCTCGGCCGAGGTGATCAGTGAGGCCCCGTCAAGCGGCTCAGGCGGCATCCTGCCGCTGGCGGATTACCGGGCGGCGAGCTACTCCAGCATCACGCTGACCACGTCCAGGGGACGGCGCAGCGGCCTGAGTTCCCGGCACTGGAACACGTTCCGGATCGTCGGGGTGGGCGACTCCAGCCATGAGCTGGTGGCCCAGCCCACCTCGCTATTCCAGGGCCAGGCGTTCAGCGTCTACTGGTTCCGGGCCAGCTGAGCGTGGTTCCGGGCCAGCTGGCCGGCCCGGTCTACTGGTCCCGGGTGAGCTGGCCGGCGCGCTTGAGCTGCGCGGACAGGTGCGGCTGGAGCGGCTGGCCCATGGCCGCCATGTCGTAGGCCCAGCCCAGGTCCAGGTCCGGGCCGACCAGCCCGTACAGCCGGTGGCCGGCGGTGACCTCCTTGGCCGACGTGGTCCGGGCCACCACGTCGGTGCGCAGCTCGATCTTGGTGCCGGTCACCTCGCCTATGTAGATCTCGGCGATGCCGGAGGGGTGGGCGAGGATCAGCTCGAGCTGGCCGCCGGGCTGCGGCCGCCAGTACCCAGTCTCGGTGGCCAGCGGCCGGACCAGGTTCCCGTCCTCGTCCAGCAGCCAGCTGCGGCTGGAGTAGATCAGGAACGGCTTCCCGTTGTGGCTGAACGTGATCTCCTGGCCGAACCGGAAGCTTTCGATGGTCGGGTAGCCGCCCACCCCGGCGCCTTCCCAGCGGCCGAGCAGGAAGCTCAGCGGGGCCAGGTCGGGGTGCAGATCCGGCTGCTGCCCGGCCCCGCCAGGCCGGGGTTCCTCAGGCATGGGGCTCGTCTCCCCCGGTCGCCCGCAGGAGCCGCACCGACAGCAGCGCGGCGGCCGCCACCACCGCCACGAAGGCGGCGACGAGGAGGACCCCGCTGGCGATTCCCTGCATGACCACCCTCCTGACTCCAGCAGTGTACGGACCCGCCGTAATGGCGGACGTCCGCCATGCCGGCCAGGGCCCGTCAGGTTAAGGTGCGTCCATGACCGCGCGGAGCCTCGTCATCAAGATCACTGCGGGCAAGGACGACCCGGAGCGATGCAACCAGGCCTTCAACGTGGCGGCGGCCGCGACCGTGAGCGGCGTGCCGGTGTCATTGTGGCTAACCGGCGAGGCGTCCTGGTTCGCACTGCCCGGCCGGGCCGGCGACTTCAGCCTGTCGCATGCTCCCCCGCTCGCCGACCTGCTGGCCAGCGTCCTGTCCGGCGGCACGGTCTCGCTGTGCACGCAGTGCGCCGCGCGGCGCGGCATCGCCCCGGACGACGTGATCCCCGGGGTGCGCATCGCGGGCGCATCCACCTTCGTGGCCGAGATCATGGCGGACGGCGCGCGGGCGCTGGTCTACTAGCCGCCTGTACCACGGGGCGCCTGTACCACGGGGCGCCTGTACCACGGGGCGCCTACCTCACGGGCACGGCGGCCAGCCGCTGCTCGCGGAACCGGCTGGTCCACGCCTCGTACTCGCTGTCCAGCGGCGGCAGCCCGCCCATCGCCCAGCCCAGCAGCAGGTCGGCCAGGCCCGGGTTGCGGACCAGGGCCGGGCCGTGCAGGTAGGTACCCAGCACCCGGCCCGCGTAGGCGCCCTCCGTCCCGTCCCCGTTGCCCACCCCGGTGAGCACCCGGGCCAGCGGCCGGGCCCCGGGACCGATCCGGGTCACGCCCTGGTGGTTCTCGAACCCGGTCAGCCGGGGCACGCCCAGTGCGGGATCGACGTCGGCCAGGATCTCCCCGACTCCCCGGCGCTCCCCCCGGCCGCTGCGGATGTCCAGGATCTCCAGGCCCGCCACGGGCTGGCCGCGGTCCCCGCCGAATTCCGCGCCGACCAGCTGGTAGCCGGCACAGACCGCGAACACCACCGAGCCCTGGGCCGCCACGGCGGCCAGTCCCCCGTCGGCGCGCAGCCGGCGGGCGGCCAGTACCTGCGGGAGGTCCTCGCCCCCGCCCAGCAGGTAGATATCGCCCTGCCGGGGCACCGGCTGGTCCGAGTTGACACTGACGGCCTCCACGCTGATGCCGCGCAGCCTGGCCCGCCGCTCCAGGACCAGCAGGTTGCCGCGGTCACCGTAGGTGCTGAGCAGGTCCGGGTAGACCCAGACCAGGCCCAGGCGGCTGGGCCCGCGGGCGTGTGCTCCCATGGCGCTGCCTCCCGGGGTCAGGCCGCCCGGCCGACGGCCGTGCGGATCTGCTGGAATGCGGTGTAGTTGGCGATCACGTCCAGGGCCCCCCCGGGGCTCACCCGGCTGACCGCGTCGTCGATCCCGCCGACCATCTCGAACGGCACCGCGTCGGCTTCCAGCCGCACGGCCAGGTCGAGCCCACGCTCCCCGGACACGAACACCGGCCGGTCGCGGATCACCCGGTAATCCACGTCCCACAGCCACGACGTGTCCCGGCCGTCGGGGATCTGCGCGTTGACCGACAGCAGCACCGGCACCGGCGGCGGGTCCAGCACGTCGAACGCCTCGAGCCAGCCCGCCGGGTTCTTGGCCAGCAGCAGCCGCACCGCCCGGCTATCCCGCTGTACCTGGGTGTACCGGCCGGCGACCGAGGTCACCGAGCGCATCTTCTCCAGGGCCGCCGCCGGGCTGACCCCGAACACCTCGGCGACGGCCAGCGCCATCACCGCGTTGGAGCGGTTGGCCCGGCCTGGCAGGGCCAGCGACAGCTCGGTCACCCTGCCCGACGAGTCGATGACCGAGGAACCGTCCAGGACCCAGCGCGCCGAGGGCCGGCTGAACTCGCACTCGTGGCACCGCCAGCCCATCTCGTCGCGCCGCAGGTGCGAGCCGCACCGCGGGCAGCACCAGGAGTCCTCGTGCCAGCGCTGCCCCGCCGCGACCCAGGTCACCTGGTGAGCACCGCTCGCCGCCCAGGCGATCAGCGGGTCGTCCACATTGGCCACCACCCGGCAGTCCGGCGCCGCCTCGAACGCCTCCCGCCAGCGGCGCGCCACGAGCCAGATCTCCGCGGCCCGGTCCATCTGGTCCCGGCTGAGGTTGAGCAGCGTCACCACCTGGGCGTTCGTGGCCCGGAGCATACTGGGGATGTACTTCTCGTCCGTCTCCAGCACCGCGTACGGCGCCTCCGGGGCCTGGCCCAGCGCGGCGGCCAGCCCGGCCTCCATGTTCGCGCCGAACGCGTTCGAGGCCACCTCCTGGCCCAGCGCACTCAGCGCCGAGGTGATCAGCCGCGTCGTCGTCGTCTTGCCGTTGGTTCCGGTGACCAGGACAATCTGCCGGTCGGCTGCGAGCAGCGACAGCAGGCCGGGCTCCACGCGCAGGCCGATGACGCCCCCGATCACCGATCCGTCGCCGCGGCCCGCGAGACGTGACATGCGGCCCGCGGCTCCGCCCAGCGTGGTCGCGACGCGCGCCCGCATCGGAAGCTTGCCCATGGCCGACGATGCTATCCGGCCCGCGGGCCCCGACGGCACCCGTCTAGTCGACCGGAAAGCCACAGGAGGCTCACGGTGGCCCCAGGCCCGGGGCCGGCCGTCCCCGGTCTGGCGGTGGCCGGCCCAGGTCCGGCGGCGGCCCCAGGTCTCGCGGCGGCCCCAGGTCTCGCGGCGGCCCCAGGTCTCGCGGCCCGGCGCCGTGCCGCCAGCTGGCGGGCGGCCGCGCCGGGGCGCGGGCCTCTTCCAGGCTGGCCAGCGTGGCCGTGGGCAGCGTCAGGATGCCGGGATTAGCGTCCGCGAACACTACCCGGCGGCCGGCCGGGGAGGCGTAGCTGACGATCATGCCGCTCGGCGGGAGCTGCTGCAGCTCGTGCTGCTCGACGAGGAACTCCCGCGACCGCTGCCTGGTCCGGGCGGCTGACGCGGTGGCCGCGACGGCCCGGGCGGTCTGCAGCCCCCAGGCGGAGCTCGAGTTGCGGCTGCCCGTCCACGACCGCGACTCGCTGCTCCCCGCCGACCAGTTGCTCTCCTGGTGCCCGGACGCGCTACGCGGCGCGAACGCCCCGAACCCGGACCAGGACCGGCCGTGCCCGCGGCCCTGCCCGCTGGACCAGCTGGCCGAGGCGGACACGCCCACGGAATCCGCCGTGCCCACGGTGCTCGTGTAGGAGTAACCGGCCGTGTCACTGACCGAGTCGCCCACGGTGTCGGTGAGCTGGGACACCACGAAGCGGTGCGCGGTGCCGATCTGCTCGCTCGCGGCCTTGGCCTCGCCCGCGTTGCCGAGCCGCATGAACGCGATCGCGGCGTTACCCCGGCCCAGCCGGTCCCGGACGTGGGGCGGGAGCGATCGGTACGCGAGGACCAGCCCGGTGCCGCTGGCCTCGCAGGCGTCCGCCAGCCGGTCCAGCAGCTCCCCGCGGAGCTTCTCGCCTCCCGCGACCAGCAGCGTGTGCTGCCAGGCCGGGCCACGCGGCTGGCGCCGGAGCAGCTGGGTGAGCGCCGCGGTGACGTACGCGCCCAGGACCTGGGTACCGGCCATCTCCGCCGCCCGGTCCAGGGCCACCACCCGCAGCCGGCTGGGCGGCAGCGGGGCCGGCGCCGACCCCAGCGTCTCCAGCGCCCGGAGCCTGGCTTCGAGCCCGAGGGCCCGCTCGGTGATGACCCGGTCGCTGGCCCCCGGGCCGTACAGCCCGGCGATCGCCTCGGCCTGCGCCGCGCTGATCAGCCCGAGGCGTGTGTCGTCGCGCGGATCACCGATCTGGGCCAGGACCCGCAGTCCCGCGGTCATCTGGCCGATGCTGAGCTGCCCGGAACCGGGCTGCCCGGAACCGGGCTGCCGGACCGGCTGGAACCGGGCTGGCCGGAACCGGGCTGGCCGCCGAGGAGCATGGCGACGCGTTCCAGGATGGCCCGGTCCGGTGCCGGGTCCGGGGGGCTGGCCGGGTCGCCGGCCGCTGCGGCGGCCAGCACGTCGGCCAGCGGGCCGGCGGGCAGCCCGGCCCCGAGATCCAGCCGGGGCAGGTCCCCGGGCAGCACCCAGACCAGCGGGCTGACACCGGCCTGGCCGGCCATGGCCAGCAGTTCCTGCGCGACCGCCCCCTCGGACAGGTCCAGCACGGTGACCTCCCCACCCTCCGCCAGCCGCAGGCCGGCCAGCGTGCCGGTCAGCGCGGACCACCCGGCGAGCGTGCCGCCGGCCACGTCGAGCCGGTCGATCGCGGTGGGCACGGCCACCCCGTACCACTGCCGCTGCGCCTGGAAAGCCCGGTCGCGGGCTTCCCAGTCCCGCAGCCGCCGGGCGTGCTCCTCCTGCCAGCCGGACAGCCGGCTTTCCTGGGCGGCGCGCGCCCGGGCCACGCGCCGCTCCTCCGCGGCCACCCGCGCGCGGAGATCCCGGGCGCCGCGCCACAGACCTCGTGCACACACCACCGTGATGGCCAGGAAGACGGCGATCCCGGTGCCGGCCAGCGCCGGGTTCAGCACGCTGGCCGCGCCCAGCGCCCCGGCCAGCCCGGCCAGCGCGGCGCCCGCCGCGGCGCCGGCCTTCAGCGGCAGGGCGAGCCGGCGTTCCTCGCGGTGCTGGGCCAGCAGCCAGCCTGGATTCAGCCGTTCCTGGCCGGGCGGGATGAGGCGCCGCGGCGGCGGGCCCGGATCCGGGTGCACCAGCGCGTACTCCCAGCCCAGGTAGAGCCGGTCCGGCCGCAGCGCGGTCACGGCGTCCTGCCTGGCACGAACCGGGCCTGCGCCACCGCCTGCTGCCGCGGGTCCCGGGTCAGGAGGGCGAACTCATCGGCAGCCAGGGCCGCGCCGGGGGGAAACCCGGCCAGCCCGGGATCCCCCGGGCCGCGGATCACCAGGACGTTGGCCAGCGCCGCGATCTGCTCCACCGCCGGCCCCGGGGCGGGACTGCACGCCGCGCTGACCACGGTGGCCAGCCCGGCCTGGGCGCCGGTGCTCATCAGCCGGGCCAGGACCGGGGCCGCGAACGCGTCCCCGTCGCCAAGCCAGGCGAGACCGTCACCGGCCGTGCCCAGGCGCTGCGATTCGGCGAACACCGCGGTGAGGTCGAGGGCCACGAGGTTCGCGATCATCTGGGCGGCGCGGCCGTAGCGCGAGCGGTCCAGCGGAAAGAACACGACCGCGCGCTCGCGGACCACGGCGGGCAGGCTGATCTGCGCCGCACCGGGCACGCCCGGGCGCAGCCAGCGGCCCAGGGCGCAGTCGCGCAGCCCGGCCAGCTCCCCCGCGAGGAACGTGGCCGCGGCCGGGTCGGCTTCCAGCAGGCCCGCGGAGACCCGGACCCGCTCCCCCAGTGTGCCGCGCGCAGGGTGATACGGGGGAACCTCACTGGCCCGGGCCGCTAAGGCGGGCGGGGCGAGCAGCGCGGCCACATCGTCCAGGACGGGCAGGCGCGGATCACCCGGGGCCGCGGCGGCGACCGCGAACAGGTCGTCCAGGTAGGCGGCGCAGGTCCGCCGGGCGTGATCATCAACCGGGCTCCAGTCGATCATCCCCATGACCAGCGCGGCCTTGCGCCCCGGCCCGCCGCCGCGCCACGGCTCATAACAGCCCTGGCCGGCCGGCCCGAACACGTGCAGCGGGGCGCCGGCGTCCACGCAGATCCCGGCGAGCGCCCGGGGCAGGCCGCCGAGCCCGCGGAGGTCCACGATCACGACCGGCTTGCGTCGCCGGATCGCCGCGTGGACCAGCTGGAAGCTGGCCCCGGACACGTCCGC
Source organism: uncultured Actinomycetes bacterium (assembly GCA_963782185.1). Classification (GTDB taxonomy): domain Bacteria; phylum Actinomycetota; class Actinomycetes; order Streptosporangiales; family Streptosporangiaceae; genus RYN-230. The sequence continues at coordinate 271,000 of CAWAJB010000003.1, read as the reverse complement.
GGGCACCGCGCCCGTCACGAGGACCCCGCCTTCCGCGGCGCTCCAGCTGATCCCGGCCGGGCGCCCGGTTTCCTGGTCCGCTCCCAGGCAGGCGCCGGTCCGGCTGACGACCCCGCCGGACCTGACCCAGGCCACGGTGAGCTGCCGCCGGGCCGCCACGATGAGGCCGGGCCGCGGCGGCGCTGAGCCCTGGGCCCCGGCGCGCCGCCAGCGCAGCCAGCGCAGCCACCACGCTATCGCCGCCTCGGCCGGAGCCAGCAGCAGCGCGAGCGGGGCCTGGCGCGGCAGCCAGTGGCCGATCCCGGCGAACGCCCGGGCCGGATGCAGGACCCGGGCCGGCTGCCCGGCCGCCCCGGCCAGGTAGCCCAGCACCTGATGCGGTCCGGCGGTGAAGCCAGCCAGTGCCCGGCCGGGGCCGATGGCCAGGACCCAGAGGAACCCGGCCGCGGCCGGGGCGCATAGCCACAGCGGCCGCCACCGGGAGACCCGGCCGGCCAGGTCCAGCGCGATGGCGAGCAGCAGGGTCAGCTGGGCCAGTAATAAGTGGGTGAGGAGCCCGGCCAGCGCGAGCGCAGCGGCCAGATCACCCCGTCGCGGTGTGTCCGGCGGAAGGAGGGAGCGGGCTCGCCGCGGGTCGCGCTCCGCCGCGGTCGTCACAGAAACAGGCATCTCGGGGTCAAGGTTCCCAGTCCCCGCCATCCTGTGTCCAGGCGGTCGCGAAATCGCTTGGGGCACGGCCGGCTTGGGATGCCCGGGAATGATCGGCGGCCTGATATGGAAAGGACTCCTCGTAGTGGGCGCGCCGAGTCATCTGGGCCGTTCGCGCAGGCCAGCTCCCGCCTCCCGGCCGCTGAGGTCCTCCGGCCTGTATTCCGGCCGACGCGCCGGGGTACGATGTCATTAAGTAAATTTAGATTGGAAAATTTGGGGGCGGCAATGCCCGGGATCATTGTTGGTGTAGACGGCTCGGACCATTCGCACTATGCCCTTTGCTGGGCGATGCACGAAGCCGTGCTGCGTCAGGCCCCGCTGACCGTCATGACCGTGGTCCCGTCCTCAGCCCGCCCGGCGACCATGAGTTTCTGGGGCTTGCGCACCCTCCCCGAGGGGGGCTTCAACGCCGAGCATGCGCGGCGGGCGGTCCAGGAAGCCGTGGCCAAGGCCGGGAGCGAAATCAGCGAGACGCCACCTGAGATCACCGTGAGTGTGGCTACGGGGGAGGCGACGGAAGGACTCGTGGGAGCCTCCCGTGACGCCGACATGCTCGTCGTGGGTCCCGCGGCACCGGCGCGTTCACCAGGCTCCTGCTCGGCTCGGTGAGCAGCCAGGTCGTGCACCATGCAGCCTGCCCCGAGGTGGTCATCCCCGTGGCCCGCTAGAGCCCCGCCAGAGCCCGCCTCACGGGCCGCCCGCGCAGGAGGCTGCGGCTCAGCCCATCCGGCCGGTGACGTAGGCCCTGGTACGGCTGTCGTGCGGGTCCTGGAAGATCTTGTCGGTCCGGTCGTACTCGACGAGCACGCCCGTCCGGACATCGCTGGTTTCGTTAATGAGCACGGAGAAGAAAGCCGTGCGATCGCTGACCCGGGTGGCCTGCTGCATGTTGTGGGTGACGATGACGATGGTGTACTCGGACTTGATCTCCTGCATCAGGTCCTCGATGGCACCCGTCGCGATCGGGTCGAGCGCCGAGCAGGGCTCGTCCATGAGCACGACATCCGGCTTGACGGCGAGCGTACGGGCGATGCACAGCCGCTGCTGCTGCCCGCCGGACAGGCCCAGGGCCGACTTGTGCAGGCGGTCCTTCACCTCGTCCCACAGCGCGGCCTGGCGCAGCGAGCGCTCGACAATCTCCTCCAGCCTGCCCTTGTTGCGCTCGCCGTTGATGCGCGGCCCGTACGCGACGTTGTCGGAGATTGACTTCGGGAACGGGTTCGGCTTCTGGAAGACCATGCCGATCCGCCGGCGCACGGCGATCGGAGAGACATCCTTGGCGTACAGCGACGCCCCGCGATAGTGCACGTCGCCCTCGACGCGGGCCCCCACCACGAGGTCGTTCATACGGTTCAGTGTCCGCAGCACGGTCGTCTTACCGCATCCCGACGGGCCGATGAACGCCGTGATCTCGTGTTCATGAATAGTCAGCGACACGTCCGTGACAGCACGGAAACTGCCGTAGTAGATCGAGACGTTCCTCGTTTCGAACACGGATTCGCCCGTCGCGGTTGACGCCCGCGACTCCGCTGGTACGTCTAGCTTCTGCTGGACGGCCGGCTCGGTCAGCTGACGGTTGGCGACGGCGTACTGCTCAGGCTCTTCCATGGTGTCCCTATCGCATGTATCTGGCGAATCGTGCGGTAACGAGTCGAGCCACTATCATCAGGATAAAGGCAATCGCGATAAGCGTCAGCGCCGCGCCCCAGCCGCGGGCCTGCGCGCCAACATACGGCGATGTCGCGTTCGCGAATATCTGCGACGGCAGCGAGGTGTTCGGGCCGCTGAACACGTTCCGGTTCACGGTGGTGACCGTAAGAATGGTGAACAGCAGCGGTGCCGTCTCACCCGCGGCCCGGGCGACCGCGAGCAGGGCACCGCTGACGATCCCGCCGATCGCCGCGGGCAGCACGACCGTCACCGTCACGCGAGCCTTGCTGGCCCCGAGGGCGTAGCTCGCCTCGCGCAGCGGGTCCGGCACCAGCCTCAGCATCTCGTAGGTGGAGCGGATCACGATCGGCAGCATCAGGCAGCCGAGAGCGAGCGCTCCGGCCAGGCCCGAGTAGCCGAAGTGCAGCACCCAGATGGAGAAAATGAACAGCCCCATCACGATCGAAGGCACGCCCGTCATCACGTCCGCCATGAAGCCGATGACCTTCGCCAGCACCCTGTTGCCACCGTACTCATGGAGGTAGACCGCGCCGAGCACGCCCAGCGGCACCGCCAGGACCGTGGCCAGGGCCGTGATCTCGAGCGTGCCGACGATCGCCGGACCCATGCCGCCCACGCTCGCGGGCAGCACGTTCGGCGGGATAGAGCCGGTCAGGAACTGCCAGCTGATGATCGAGGCACCCTTGGCGATCACCGTGTACAGGACGAACCCCAGCGGCAGGATCACGAGCCCGATCGCGGCCACCATCGCCGCGGTCGCGATGCGGCTCTTGGTGCGCCGCCACGATGGCGGCTCCCGGAGGTCCACGATCTGCCGCCCGGTGCTGGCCGCCATCACGCCCCCCTCTGCCGCCGGGCGGAACGTTCCACGACCGCGCGGGCGACGACATTGATGATGATCGTGAAGGCGAACAGGAGAACGCCGAGCCCCATCAGCGCGGCGCGGAACGTCCCGGAGGCCTCGCCGAATTCGTTCGCGATGACCGAGGGCATGTTGTAGCCCGGGGCGAACAGATGCGAGGTGATCGTGGCCGACGAGCCGATCACCAGTGCGGCCGCGATCGTCTCGCCCATCGCCCGGCCGAGCCCGAGCAGCACCGCCCCGACGACACCGCCCTGGCTGTGCGGCCAGACGGCACCCCGGATCATCTCCCAGCGGGTGGCGCCCAGCGCGTAGGCGCCCTCCCGGTCGATCGCCGGCACCGTCGCGATGACCTCGCGCGACAGCGACGTCACGATCGGGGTGATCATGAAGGCCAGGATGATGCCACAGGTGAAGAACGAGGCCCCGCTCGTGGGCGGCCCGAACAGCGAATCCAGCACCGGGATGCCAGTGACGCCCGAGCCTATCGAGGTGTAGATGTGCTGGATCCAGGGCGCGAACACCAGGATCCCCCACAGGCCCCACACCACGGACGGGATCACGGCCAGCAGGTCGATCACGTACACGATCGGGCGTGACCAGCGGTAGGGCACGACCTCGGTCAGCAGCAGGGCGACGCCCACGCTGACCGGCACGGAAATCAGGACCGCGATCGCGGCCGTGATGGCGGTCCCGTAAATGAAGGCCAGCGCGCCGAACTGGTTGGCCGCGGGGTTCCAGGTGGCCGAGAAGATCTTGATCCCCTCGGACGAGAACCACGATGAGGCCTGCTGGCTGGTCGAGATGGCGATCAGGACGAGGATGACCAGCACCAGCAGGCCCGCCGCGAGCGCGAGTGCCTGGAAGGTGCGGTCGCCGAGCGGCCGCCGCTGCGCCAGGGCACGGGCGGATCCGGCCGGGCTGGCCGGATCCGCCTTCGTCGCAGAACTCACAGCGGCGGGCCCATCTGATCAGTCTGCGCCATGGTGGTCACCACAATCAGGAGCTGATCTTGCTCAGCTGCGCCTTGGCCTGCGAGTCAATGCTGGCGGGCAGCGGCGCGAACCCTATGCCGGAGAGCAGTTTCTGCCCGTCTCCGATCAGGTAGCCGATCCATGCCTTGAGCATCTTCACATCGTTCGCATTCGGCTGCTTCTGGTAGACCAGCACCCACGACTGGGCGGTGATCGGGTACGAACTGGCGCCGGGAGCCCAGATCGCGCTGAAGGTCAGGTCGGGCTTGACCGTGGTCTGGCTAGCGGCGGCGGCGGCCGACGACACCGAGGGCAAGACGTACTGTCCGTCCTTGTTCTTGATTGAAGCGAACACCAGCCCGGAGGCCTTGGCGTCGGCGTAGTCCACGTACCCGATGGCCCCCGGAGTGCTCTTGATGATCTGCGCTACCCCGCCGTTGCCATTGCCGCCCCGGCTGTTCGCGGGCCAGTTGATGGTCGACCCACTGCTGAGCTTCCACACACCTGGCGCGCCCTCGACGAGAAACTCGGAGAAGTTCGCGGTGGTGCCTGAGGAGTCCGAACGGTGGGCGATCGTGATCGCAGTGCTGGGCAGGCTGACGCCGGGGTTATCTGCCTTGATCGCCGGGTCGTTCCACTTCTTGATCTTAGCCTGGAAGATATTCGCGATCACTGGGGCCGACAGCTTAAGGTTCTTGACGCCTGACAGGTTGTACGAGACCGTGACCGGCGCTATCACATCGGGGAAGTAGAGAACGGTCTTGCCCTTGAAGTTCGCTGTCTCGTCGGACGGGATGGGAGAGTCCGAGCCCGCATAGTTGACGGCCCCCGAGGCCAGGTCGGTCCGACCTTTACCCGAGCCGCCACCACCATAGTTGACCGTCATGCTGGGCTGGACCGTCTTGAAGCTTGAGATGGCGGCCTGCTGGTAGGTGAGCTGAAGCGTCGATCCACTCCCGTTGAGCGTGCCGGAGAGGGCGGCACTGCTGCTGCCGCTGCCTGACGAGGATCCGCCACCGCCCGAGGATCCGCAAGCGGCAGCAAACGAGGCCATCGCCACGGCGGCGAGCCCCACAGTCGTTGTGCGCCCCACACTCGTTATGCGCTGGATGCGCCGACGTTGCATGTTGAAAGACCCCATTCTCCGGTATTCCCCGGTCGATTCCTGGGCGCGAGGAGCACCGGGCCCCCGCGGCCAGCGAGCCAGCCCAATCACGTGATAACTCCGCGAGTCTGTCGTGCCGGCCGTACCCACGAGTTAAGGAAGGAAGGCCAAACGGTGAATACTAAGGAGACACGAGGTGAAAGTGGGCGCACCGGCCGGTCGGGGGCGCCGCACAGCGCCGCAGGTCAGGGCGGTTGGCCTGCGGCGCAGCGGGCCCGGTTCCAGGTCAGCGGCACCGCTTTGGTGAGGTGACGACGGACGGCAGGACCCTCGTTAATCCGGCGGCTGGATGCCGGCCAGGTAGACCACCCGGCGCGCGATGTTGACGGCGTGGGCCGCGAGACGTTCGTAGGAGCGGGCCACCAGCGTCATCTCCATCGTCACCGGAAGGGCCATCAGCCCTGAGGCAAGCTCGGCGACCAGGCTGGCATGAAGCTCGTCCATCTCGTCGTCACGCTCGCGAAGCGCCGCCGCGGCGGTGCTGTCGCGCTGGTACCAGGAGTCTGCCGCCTGGCGCCACATGCCGGATACGAGCTTGCCCATCTGCTCGACCAGCCCCCGGGTGCGCGGCGAGAGGTCCTGGCTGAGAATGTGGTTGGCCCGATGGGAGATGTCGATGACCAGGTCGTGGGAGCGCTCGAGTTCGGGCACGATCCGCAGCACGGAGAGCAGGAAGCGGAGGTCGGACGCGACAGGCGCCTGGAGCGCGATCTCCCGGTTGGCCAGTTCCTCGATCTCCGGGTACAGCGCGTCGATGGCCTGCTCGCGTTCGGCCAGCGCCTGGACCAGCTCGGGGTCGCCAGTCAGGAGAGCCTGGGTCGCGCCGGGCAGATCCTCGGCGACCATGGCGAACAGCTCGATGACCTTGGCCTCGATGGCCTCCATCTCGCGCTGGAATTCCTGCCGGTGCTCCACCATGGCCGAAGCCTACTGGCCGCGCTGGCGGCTGGCACCTACGGCAGGCGGACCCTCCGGGCTGACGGCAGGGGCCGGAATCCCTGCCGACTCCACCACGATGCGGAACAGCTCCGGCCGCAGCACGGCCACGGTCATCGCGATCACCCCCGGCTGCTCTGCGTCCTCGAACCGGACGGTCACGGTGGCGGCCGGCTCCCCGGCGGACAGCCGCAGGCTGCGGGCCACCGCCGGGGTGGGCGGCTGGAAGTCCACCTGGAAAGCATGGGGGCGGGTGTCCCGCGGCGCCGGCCCGGCAGGCGATGATGCGCTGGCCACCTCCCCGGCCAGCCCTTCCATCTGCGGTGGCAGGTAGCTGGCCGAGTAGGCGGCGGGTTCGGCCCCCACCGTCCACACGCAGCGGACCGTGAGCACGTCACAGCCTGGCGACACGCCGAGCGCCCGGGCCACGTCTTCCGCGGGCCGCCGCCTGGACACGCTCCGGCTCTTGCAGGCCAGCTCGCCCCCCATCGGGTCGACCTGTGCCGCGAAGCCAGGCAATCCCTCCAGGGCGACCCGGTACTCGGCCGGGCTGGCCCGGAATATCTGGCCGTCAGGGAGCCGGGTCAGCAGGTGCCGAGCGGCCAGCAACTCGATCGCCGCGTCGATCTGCGCCGTGGTCACGTTGTAGCGCCGGGCGAGCGCGGTGTGACGGGGCAGCCGCCAGCCAGGCTCGTGGTGCAGCAAGGCCGCCGCCATCCGCTCCGCGAGCACGCTCGCCGCCGGGGCACGGCCCGGCGCTGGCGCCGGGCCGTGCCTGTCCCCGCGGACGTCGGTCATCCGGCAATTCGCCGGGGATACGCGAGGACCGCCAGCCCACTGCCCCCAGCGCCCCCGGGTCCCGCCGGATCAGCCTGAAGACACACTGGTGAAGGCCGCCTCGCTGCTCAGATGGTCGCCGGCCAGGCAGGCACCTCCCCCTGGCCACCACCCCTTGATAGGGAGCGAAGATGACACTCAGGTGAACGTTCAGGTGAGGGGAACCTGACAAGCAGATGAACAAGCCGGGACTTGGCCGGATCGCATCAGGGCCGGGGCCAGCACCGCTGAGGGGCGGGTGACCGCGGTCACCCGCCCCTCAGCTATCGATCCGCAGGCTGCGCCTCAGACGCTGACTTCCACCTCGGCGACGTGGCCGGTTTCCGCGGTCACCACGCGGTCAGTGCTGACCCCGCCGGGGGCCAGGACCCGCACGGTCCAGCTGCCGGGGGCCGCGAAGAAGCGGAACCCGCCGTCCGCGCCCAGCGGCACCTCGGCCACGAACTCGCCGCCGTCATTCAGGAGCCGGGCGTAGCCTACGGCCACCGCCGCGCCGCCGCGGGTCACCCGCCCCTCGACCACGGCCTGGTTGCCCACGTCCGCTGGCCGGGCCGCGCCCCCTGCCGGTGCCCCGCACCCGTCCGCGCTCACCTGTGCCGTCACTGGCCATCACCAATCTCGATCGGGACGCCCACCAGCGAGCCGTATTCGGTCCAGGAGCCGTCATAGTTCTTCACATTCGGCTGGTCAAGCAGCTCGTGCAGGACGAACCAGGTGTGCGCGGAACGCTCGCCGATCCGGCAGTAGGCGATCGTGTCCTTGGCGAAGTCCAGCCCGGCCTCGTCCCCGTACAGGGTGCGCAGCTCGTCATCGGACTTGAACGTCCCGTTGTCGTTGGCCGCCTTGGACCAGGGCACGTTCTTCGCGGTGGGGATGTGCCCGCCGCGCTGGGCCTGCTCCTGAGGCAGGTGCGCCGGGGCGAGCAGGCGGCCGGAGAACTCGTCGGGCGAGCGCACGTCGACCAGGTTGCGCTTGCCGATGGCCGCCACCACCTCGTCGCGCATGGCCCGGATCGCCGCATCCTGCTCCTGGGCGGTGTAGGACGTCTTGGGCCGGTCCGGGATGTCCTTGACCAGCTCGCGGGAGTCGAGCTCCCACTTCTTGCGGCCGCCGTCGAGGAGCTTCACGTTCTGGTGACCGTACAGCCTGAAATACCAGTAGGCGTACGCGGCGAACCAGTTGTTGTTGCCGCCGTACAGCACCACGGTGTCGTCGCCTGCGATCCCGCGGGCCGACAGGAGCGCCTCGAAGCCGGCCTTGTCCACGAAGTCGCGGCGTACCGGGTCCTGCAGGTCCTGCTTCCAGTCGATCTTGATGGCGTTCGGGATGTGCCCGGTGTCGTACGCGCTGGTGTCCTCGTCCACCTCGACGATGGCCACCCCCGGGTCGTTCTTGTGCGCCTCCACCCAGTCTGCGTCCACCAGGACGTCTGGACGGCTCATACCGCAACCTCCTTGTCGGGCTCCGCGCTGGCCATCCCCTTGCGGCCGGGCCGGAGTCGTTTGATCAGCAGGTACATCTCGCAGCCCAGGCAGAACCCGAAGGCTGCGTTGAGAAACGCCGCGGCGAGGGCGGCCGCCGCGGCGGCCATGCCGAGCGGGACAATCCCGGCCGCGTACCCGATCACCCCGATGACGCTGATGACCAGGCCCACGCCCTGGGCGAACCGCGGGGGGGCCTCGGCCTCCAGCTCAGCCGGCGGCCCCAGGCGCGGCCGGACCGCGAACCGGTAGATGAGGCCGTACGGCGCGTACCGGAGCCCGAACACGGCCCCGATGCCGAAGACCACCGCCTGGAACCCGAACAGCCACCCGCTGCCGGTGATCAGGACAATGACGAGCACGATGGCGGACAGCGTGGCGTTGAAACGCTGACCCCGGGGATCGACTCTCATGCGTGGTATCTCCCTTTGCGGGATCGGCGGGATCGGGCCAGGACACGGGAACTGCCCGCGGGCCGCGCCGTTCGGGCGGCATGGCCATGAGCCGCGCAGCCTGCGCCGGGCTCAGGAGCGGCTCTGCAGGCAGAACATACCCGGACACAGGGCGGCGGCGATGTGACAATGGTCCACGACGCGCCGCCTGGTCAGCAGCAGCCGCGATCGGCCGCCATCTGCCAAGTGATCCGGCTTGGCCAGGGAAAGCACGTCCCTGATGGTATGCGCCTGCGGACCCTGTGTCACTCCCCACCTGCCCGGTAGGATATGAGCCTGGATTTCGTCCAGGGCATCAGCCAGCCCGGATTTCGTCCAGGGCATCCAGTACGTCGGCCTTGTTCATCAGGCCACTGCCCCTGCGCGCGATCTGCCCCTCGGGCCCCAGCACGAACACGGTGGGGGTGCGCCGCACGTCCAGCAGGCGGACCAGGTCCATCCGCTCGCCCGCGTCCACCTCCACGTGCCGGACGCCGTCCGCGTCGCCGGCCACCTCGGCCAGGACCCGGCGGGTGGCGCGGCACGGAGCGCAGAACTCCGAGGAAAACTGCAGCAAGGTGGCCCGGGGCCCCAGGGGCTCGCCCAGCTCGGCTGGGCCGAGCCGGACGCCGCCCGCGGCGGCCTGGCCGTCCCGCGGGCCGGCCAGCCTGCCGTCCCAGCGCCGCCAGGCCACCCCGAACGCCGTCGCCCCGGCCAGGACGACCAGGCATGCGATAAGTCCGCCCATCACGGCGTCTACAGCGCGACCACGGCCCGTGTCATTCCCGGTCACGCCCTGGCGGCCATGACTTTCACCAGGACCTTGCCCTGCGAGGTGATCTCGAAGCTGCGCACGCTGTCCTGGCCGACCGGGGACGAGCCGGGGTACCACACGCTGCTCTCGTCGTAGTCGGTGATCCAGCCGCCGACCACGGTGCTGTGCCCGCTCGCGTCGGTGACCACCAGCTGGCAGCGGGCTCCGGCCGGCACGTTCTCGACGCGCGTATCCAGCACCATGCCCCAGGTCCTCGGCGCGTACCGGACGGTCGCGGCCACGTGGGTGACCGGGTTGGTCGCGGACACCGACGTGAAGTGCGCGGGCACCGGCGAGCCGCCGGGGCCTGCGGCGTGGTGCAGGGCGCTCACTCCCGCCGCTCCCGCCGCCCCGGCCACGACGACCACAGCCGCCGCGGCGGCCAGGCCACGCCACCGGCGGGTCTGGCGGGCCTGCGTCGTGCGGGCCAGCAGCGAGTGCAGCATCTCCTCCGAGGGCACCTCGGGACCGGGCAGCTCGCCGGTGTCGTCGTCGGCCAGCTGCTGGGCCTCCCCGACCGGGATCCGGCGCAGCAGGGCCGGCAGGCCGGCCAGGCCGGCCAGTTCCTCGCGGCACTCCGGGCACGTGCTCAGGTGGGCGTCCACCCTGGACCGCTCGGCGGGGTCGATGGCCCCGAGCACGTAGACACCGAGCGCGTGCCGGATATCACGGCAATCCGCTGAGCCGGTCATGGCGCGAGCCCCCGTTCCTCTAGCGCCAGTTTGAGCGCCTTGAGCGCGTAAAACGTCCGTGATTTAACTGTCCCCCCCGGGATGCCGAGTTCGGTGGCCGCCTCGGCGACCGATCGGCCTAGGTAGTAGGTCTGCACCAGCACCTGCCGGTGCTCTGGCCGCAGGTCATGCAGGGCATCGGCCACCGCCCACGATTCGAGCACGCGATCCGCCTCGTCGGCCACGGGTACCAGTTCCAGCGCCGCCTCGCCGACTTCACGTGGCCGCGCGTTGCGCGCCCGGTGCGAATCCACCGCGAGATTCCTCGCCACGGCGAACAGCCACGGGCGGGCCGGGCGCTCCGCGATCGCCTCGGGGTGCAGCCAGGCCCGGAGCAATGTCTCCTGCACGATATCTTCCGCCCGTTGCCGGTCGCCGCTGGTTAGCCGGAGCGCATAACGCAACAGCGGCGCGGCGTGCTCGGCGTACAGCGCGCGGACCAGTGCCTCGTCACAGGCCCGTTCACCGGGTTCGCGGCCCTGGGTTCCGCGGTGATGTGCCACGACCTAGGTAACGGGCCGCCCGGCCAGCCGGTTCACCAGCTGGCCGGCATTCCGCGGGTCGCCGGCGGCCCTGCCTGGCGGGCGGAGGGCGTCATCCGCCGGCGAACGGCGGCAGGACCTCGACCACCGCCGCCTCCCGGAGGGTCACGGTCTCGGGCGCGCGGCGGCCCACGGGGGTGCCGTCGACCAGGAATGAGGACCTGGCCAGAACCGCGCGGAGGTCGCAATCCGCGCCAGCGGCGGCATTCCGCTCGCGCGCGGACGAGGCCGCCTCCAGCGCGGCGGCGAGGGTCCCGGCGCTGATCGTCTCCTCGGCGACCCCTGCGGCCTGCTTCGCCGCAGCCCAGTAGCGCAATGTCACTGTGCTCATGTCCGCTATCCTCGCTCACATCGGATCCGGGCAATGCCGCCGACGGGTCCTTGTGTGCATTGATGGGTAGTTTCTCCCGCAGGAGACCCACAGCTCTCCACGAGGGACCACAGGGCGGAGGTGGCAGCGCGTGAGTGACCTGCTGCTCCTCACCAGTGCCCTGGAACCAGCACCGGAAATCCTTCCTTCCCTGGGCTTGCTGCTGCACAGCGTGCGGATCGGGCCGCCGGAGGTGCCTGTCCTGGCGGACGCTCCGCCCGCGGACGCCATCCTGGTCGACGCCCGGCGTGACCTGGCCCAGGCCAGGAGCCTGTGCCTGCTGCTGCGCGCGGCGAGCGTGGACGCCCCGCTGCTGGCCGTGGTCACCGAAGGTGGCCTGGCCGCGGTGACCGCCGACTGGGGCGCCGACGATGTGATTTTGCACACCGCTGGCCCGGCTGAGGTGGAGGCCAGGCTGCGGCTGGCCATCGGCCGTAAGACCAGCCTGGCCCCGGCTACCCCGGACGAGATCCGCTCCGGTGACCTGGCTATCGACGAGGCCACCTACACCGCCCGGCTGCGCAGCCGCGCCCTCGACCTGACGTTCAAGGAATTCGAGCTGCTGAAGTTTCTCGCCCAGCATCCCGGGCGGGTGTTCACCCGGGCTCACCTGCTCCAGGAAGTCTGGGGGTACGACTACTTCGGCGGTACCCGCACGGTGGACGTGCACGTGCGCCGGCTCCGGGCCAAGCTCGGCACCGAGCACGAGGCGCTGATCGGGACCGTCCGCAACGTGGGCTACCGCTTCGTCCCGGCCAAGGGCGCCGACGAGGGGCGGGCTCCGCGGGCCTCCGGCCCGGCGGACCAGGATCCGGCGAACGGGGGCGTCACCGAGGCGGACGGCCTGCCCGCGGACGGCGGCGGCGCCCAGGTCCCGCCGCGGGCGGGCCGAGCCCAGGCTGGCAGAGACCAGGCCGGCAGAGACCAGGCCGGCAGTAAACAGGCCGGCAGTAGACAGGCCGGCAGTAGACAGGCCGGCAGAGACCAGGAGACCAGTGCCGCACCGGCCGACCGGCGTTGAGGCGCCGCCGCCTGGGGGTGATGAGGCCCCGCTCATCACGGCGACCGGGCCGCTGGCGCAGGCGGAAGCCGCGCGGGTGCTGCAGCTGGCCGGGGCGGCCGCCGGACACGACGCGGTGGGCCCCCTGTCGGAGCCTGTGCTGCTGGAGTTGCGCTACGGCGGCGACCCGCGGGCCCGCAACCTGCTGCTGACGGCCGGCCCCGCGCTGGCCGGCTATGCCCACGTTGACCCAGCCGGCCCGGCCGCGAACCCGGCCGATCCGGACGAGGGCCCGGCCGCGGAACTGGTGATCCACCCTGACCACCGCGGCCGCGGGCTCGGTCTGGCGCTCGCCTGCGCGCTGCTGGCCGAGGCGGCCTCGCATCCGGTGCGGGTGTGGGCCCATGGCGACCTGCCCGCCGCCCGCGCCCTCGCGGCCCGGGCCGGCTTTTCCCGGATCCGGTCGCTGTGGACGATGCACCGCCCGCTGGCGGATCTGCCGCCGGTGCCGGCGCTCCCCCCGGGGGTCACGATCCGCACGTTCTCCGCGGGCGCGGATGAGGCCGCGTGGCTGGATCTCAACCGGAAGGCGTTCGCGCACCACCCGGAGCAGGGCGCCTGGACGGCGGAGGACCTGTCGCTGCGTGAGCGTGAGCCCTGGTTCGACCCGGACGGGTTCTTCCTGGCCGAGCGGGACGGGAAGCTGGCCGGTTTCCACTGGACCAAGATCCACGGCTCGCCCCCGGAAATCGGCGAGGTGTACGTGGTCGGTGTGGACCCCGCCGGGCAGGGCGGCGGCCTGGGCCGCGTGCTCACCATGACGGGGCTGCATTACCTGCGCGCGCGGGGACTGGCCGAGGTGATGCTGTATGTGGACGAGGACAACGCCCCGGCCATCCGGCTGTACGGGTCACTGGGGTTCAGTCACCAGGGCACTGACGTGATGTTCCGGCATCCCGGGGCGGGATAGGGAAGCGGGGCCGCGTCAGTCGATCCGCGCGACAGAGTCGATGCCCAGCACCGCGTCGAGTTCCGCGTCGGTCAGCGGCCGGTCGCAGACCGCCACGGCACTGAGAACCTCGGCGTACAGTTCGATCTCATCGAGGGCAACACGATCGGGGACGCGAAGATCGAGATGTTCGCGCATCGCGCCCACCTCCATCGCCAAGCGGATTCGCGGAAGCCTGGCCACAAGGCTACGACGCGGCCCTATGCCCCCGCATGACCCATCAGGGTCATTTCTGGACCACCCTCACGTGGGATTTTACCCAGAACCCCGGTAACAATTCCAAGAAGCCGTGGGCGACGAGTCTGCGGGTGCGGTAGTGAACTGCCGCGTTTCAACGAGGCCTGAGTGACGGGCGTCGTGAGGGGCAGCGCGCGTTATCCCGGATGGGGGGGGAAGTCACGCCAGTCCGCGGCGCGGTGCACCGCGGCGCGGGCCCGGTAGTTCGCGGCGGTATCCGCGAACGTGGCCCGGTCGGCGTCGGTCAGCTCGCGCACGACCCGGCCGGGGACCCCCGCCACCAGCACCCCGGCCGGCACCTTCTGGCCCGGCCGGACGACCGTGCCCGCCGCCACCAGGGAGCCCGCGCCGACCCAGGCCCGGCCGAGCACGATGGCCCCGATGCCGACCAGTGCCCCGTCGCCCACCAGCGCGCCGTGCACGGTGGCCCGGTGCCCCAGGCTGACCCGCTCGCCCAGGATGACGGGCTCGCCCCGGTCCACGTGCAGGCAGCACTGGTCCTGGATATTGCAGTCCGCGCCCACGATGATCTCGTCGTCGTCGGCCCGCAGCACGGACCCGTACCAGACGCTCGCCCCCGGCCCCAGCGTGACCCGGCCGACCAGGATGGCACCGGGGGCAATCCAGGCCTCCGGATCGACCTGCGGGGTGTTACCGTCGAGGGAGCCGAGCTGGCCCATTGACCCCTCCTCTGCTGCCCAGCCAGCCGGCCGCAGACCGAGCTAATCGGGCAAAACGGGATAGACGTTCGTTTCGGTTGCGCCCGAGGGGCTTACGGACAAGAGTCTTGCCTGCTGTTCCAGATCTTTCCTGCCACAAAACCCGCTCCCACCGCAGGTGAGCCTGACCGAGCCGCCGCGCCGGGCCGGGCGTAGCCTGGCCCTGACCCACCTGACGGGTGACACCATGACTGAGCACAACGACCTTATCCCTGACCTCGACTCTGAAGACGCGTTCGAAGTGCAGATGCGCGGCTACAGCCGCCGTCAGGTCAACGAATTCGTGGCCCGCGCCAAGAGCGACAAGCGCGACTATGAGGAGCGGCTGTCCCGCTCCATGGACGAGGTCGAGCGCCTGCGTGCTGAGGTGACCGCGGCCCGCCAGCGGGAGATGGCGGACAAGCCGGCCCATCAGGAGCTCAGCGAGCGGATGGCGCAGATCCTGAGCCTGGCCGACGACGAGGCCAAGGCCCAGAAGGCTCGCGCCCTCGATGAGATCACCCAGCAGCGCAACGAGGCTAAGCAGGAAATCGACCGGCTCAAGGCCGAAGCCCGCGAGCAGACCGAGCGGATGCTGGCCGCCGCGCAGGAGCAGGCCGAGAACACGATCGCCACGGCCCGGGCCGAAGCGGAGAAGGCCCGCACCTCGGCCCGCGCCGAGGCGGAGCGCACCATCGGCGACGCGCAGAAGAAGTCGGAGAACGCGGTGGCGGCCGCCCAGGCCCAGGCCAAGCAGATGCTGGACGAGGCGACCGCGCGCGCGACGGCCATCCACGATGGCGCGGAGCGCCGCCTGAACCTCCTGGTGGCCAGGCACACCGAGACCGTGCGCCGGCTCACCGAGGTGCGCGACGTGGTGACCAACCTGGTGGCCGGCGAAGCCGCCCGCGGCTCTCTGGAGGAAGAAGTCGCCCGGTCCGTGGCCAGCGCCGTGTCCGGCAACGGCGGCGGCAACGGGGCGGCAGCCGGCGCCCGGCCCGGTGGCGGGCCGGAGGGCCGGCACGCACCCGCGGCCGGCGCCCGGCCCGCGGACGGGCCGGCGGACGCCGCGGCGGCCCGCAGCCACCGGGGCAGTCCCCTCCCGGGTGAGCGGGTCCCGGCTGAGCGGCCCGCACCCGCTCCGGCCGGCGCCGCACCGTCCGGCAGCACCCCGGCGGGCGGCCCCGCGCAGCGCCCCGGCCCCGCCCAGCGCCCCGGCCCCGCCCAGCGCCCCGGGTCGGCCGAGCGGCCCGGGCCGGCCGAGCGCACCGGGCCGGCCGAGCGCCCCGGGCGTGAGCCGGCAGCCAAGCCGGTCCGGCCCACCGCCGGCCGCGGCACGCCGGGCAGCCTCGGCGACCGCGCCGACGGCGCGCCCGGCGACGCCCGCATCCCGGAGTAACCAAGTCACGCAGCAGGCCCGTCACGCTTCAGGCCCGGGGCACCCGCCCCGGGCCTGAAGCGTGTCAGCGCCCTGGCATGCCCGTGGTGAGCGCGTCCAGGCGCCGCAGGATCACGCCCTCGCGCAGCGCCCACGGGCAGATGAACAGTTCTTCCAGATCGAACAGGTCCATGACCGCGTCGGCCACGATGGCCCCCGCGGCCAGCTGGCCGGCCCGGCCGCGGGACACCCCGGGCATCTGCGCCCGCTCGGCCGCCGACATGCCGGTCAGCTTGTCGGCCAGCTTGGTCAGGTCGCTGTGGCTGAGCCGCCGCCGCACGTAGGGACCGTCGCTGGACGGTGCCGCGCCCGCGGTCCGGGCCAGCTGCCGGAACGTCTTGGACGTGGCCACGGCCCGGTCTGGCCGGCCGTCCCGCATGACCTGGCCGGCCTGCCGCCCGATCTCGGCCCGGACGTGCCAGGCGCAGCTGGCGCGCCTGGTCGGGTGAGGGCGGGTCGCTGGTCAGCCAGTCCCGGGTCAGCCGGCTCGCGCCGAGCGGCAGCGAGATGGCCACGTCAGGCTCCTCGTCCACCCCCTCGGCGATCTCCAGCGATCCGCCGCCGATGTCCAGCATCAGCAGCTTGCCGGAGGACCAGCCGAACCAGCGCCGGGCCGCGAGGAACGTGAGCCGCGCCTCGTCCTGGCCGGACAGGACCTGGATGTGCGCGTCGCTCTCCTCGCGGATCTGGGCCAGCACCTCGTCGGCGTTGGCCGCCTCACGGACCGCGGAGGTGGCGAACGCGAGCAGCTCCTCGACCCCCTTGTCCTCGGCGATCTGGAGCGCCTCCCGGACGAAGGCGCGCAACTGCTCCGCGCCTTCCTCGGAGAGCCGGGTGCCGCCTACGAGATGGTCACCGAGCCGCAGCTCGGCCTTATGGGAGTAGACGGGGGTGGGCCGCGCACCGCGGTACGCGTTGACCACCAGGAAGTGCACCGTATTCGAGCCCACGTCCAGGACACCGAGTCGCATACATTGACGCTACTGGGCCGCAAGCGACGCCAGGACCACGACCCATGCACTGGAGGCCGCCATGAGCAAGACCGCCGGACGGGTCCGCACCGAGCCCGGCCGCAAGCGGGTCCGCGCCTACCTCGGCGGCGAGCTCGTCGCGGATACCAGGGCACCGGTCCTGGTCTGGGAGTGGCCCTACTTCCCGGTGTACTACTTCCCGGCCGCGGACGTGCTGGCCAAGCTGATCCCGGCCGGGGAGACCGAGCACTCACCGAGCCGGGGGGACGCGGAGATCTACCACGTGCGGGTCCCCGGCGCCACCGCGGAGCGGGCCGCCCGGCGCTACCCCGGCTCGCCGCTGGAAGACCTCCGCGACCTGGTCCGGCTGGACTGGGACGCGATGAGCGAGTGGCTGGAGGAAGACGAGCCGGTCTACACCCATCCTCGGGACCCCTACACGCGGGTGGACATCCTGGCCAGCTCACGGCACATCCGGGTCGAGGTGGACGGGGTGACGGTGGCCGAGTCGCGGCAGCCGCGGATCCTGTTCGAGACCGGCCTGCCGCCGCGCTACTACCTGCCGCTGACCGACGTGCGGATAGACCTGCTGCGGCCCTCGCGGACCCAGTCCCGCTGCCCGTACAAGGGGACGGCGGGCTACTGGTCGGTCCAGGCCGGGGGGCAGCTGCACACCGACATCGTGTGGATCTACCGCACCCCGCTGCCGGAGAGCCAGAAGATCGCGGGGCTGGCGTGCTTCTATGACGAGAAGGTCGACGTGTACCTGGACGGCGACCTCCAGGAACGGCCCAGGACCCATTTCAGCTAACGGCTCTATCGGCGGAGGCCGGAGGTCACCTACATGCCTCAGGACGCGGACCACCGGGGACGGCGCATCCTGGCCACCGGGGTGCCGATCGACTGTGTCAGCGCGGCCGAGGCGGCCAGCCCCCCGTTCGGCACGGAACTGGCCCCGGCCGCCCTGCGGGACGCGGGGCTGCCTGGTGCGGCGGGGGCGGCGGACGCCGGCGACCTGGATGTCCGCCTGGTGGGCCGGGACCGGGATCCCGCGACCGGGGTCCTCGGCTGGCCGTCGGTCCTGGCCACCACCCGGGCGCTGCGGTCCCTGGTCCGGGACCAGATTGACGGCGGGGCCGTGCCCTTCCTGGTCGGCGGCTGCTGCACGCTGCTGCCGGGCGCGCTCGGCGGGGCCCGCGACGCCCTCGGCGCGATCGGCCTGGCCTATCTCGACGGCCACCTGGACCTCTACGACGGCCGGACATCACTCACGGGGGAACCCGCGGACATGCCGATATCGGTGATCACCGGCCGCGGCCCGGCCGCGTGGTCCGGGGAACTCGGCGCGCCGCTCGTCGGCCGGCGCGACCTGGCCCTGCTCGGCCAGCGGGACCGGGACGAGGCGGTGGAGTACGGTTCCGTCCTGCCGGAGAACGCCGGGCTGGAGCCGGAGCTGACCCCGGCGCTGCTGCGGGACCGGGGCCTGGCCGCGGCGGGCCAGGCGGCCCGCGACCGGCTCACCGCGGCGGCGGGCCGGTACTGGGTGCATCTCGACGTCGATGTGCTGGACGAGCAGGCCTTCCCGGCCACCGACTACCTGATGCCCGGCGGCCTGACCCTGGACGAGCTGGACGCGCTGATCCGGCCGCTGCTCGCCGCGCCCGCGCTGGCGGGGCTGTCACTGGCCTGCTACAACCCGCAGAAGGACTACGACGGCCAGGGCGCACGTGACCTGGTCACCCTGCTGCGCGACGTGTTCTGAGCGCGGCCCCGCGAGCGGGCCGGGCTCACGGGCCGTCCAGGTCCTCGATCCTGGCGTCGGACGGCGGGCGCTGTGCGGACAGCTCCCGGGCCGCCGACTCCGCGCCGCGCAGGACCCGCAGGATGTTGCCCCCGGCCAGCTTCGCGCAGTCGTCCTCGGCCCACCCGCGGCGGAGCAGCTCGCCGAGCAGCGCCGGGTAACAGGAGACGTCGGCCATCCCGTCGGGTAGCTGGTCGGTGCCGTCGAAGTCGCCGCCCAGGCCCACATGCTCGACGCCGGCCACCTCGCGCACGTGCTCGATATGGTCGGCGACCTGGGCCAGCGTCGCCCTGGGTAGCGGGTCAGCCACGGCCAGCTCCCGCCGGACCCGGTCCCGCGCGGACAGTTCCCAGGGGTCAGCGCCGCGCCGCTCCATCTCGGCGGTGAGCTCGCGCTCCCAGGCCCAGCACTCGGGCGAGACGAACGAGGACACGAACGTGACCATGCACACCCCGCCGTTGCCCGGCAGCCGGGCCAGGATGCCGTCGGGGACGTTGCGCGGGTGGTCACACAGCGCGCGGGCGCTGGAGTGGGAGAAGATGACCGGCGCCTCCGCGACGTCCAGCGCGTCACTCATCGTGGCCGGGGACACGTGGGACAGGTCGGCCAGCATGCCCAGCCGCTGCATCTCGCGGACCACCGCGCGGCCGAACTCGGTCAGCCCGCCGGCCCGGGTCTGGTCGGTCGCCGAGTCGGCCCAGGGCACGTTGGCGTTGTGGGTCAGGGTGAGGTAGCGGACGCCGAGCGCGTACAGCGCGCGGAGCACCCCCATCGAGGACGCGATGCTGTGGCCGCCCTCCGCGCCGAGCAGCGACGCGACCCGGCCGGCCGTGAAGATCCGCTGCACGTCATCCGCGGTCAGGGCCAGCTCGAGGCGGCCGGGATAGCGCTGGATCATCCGCAGGACCAGGTCGATCTGCTCCAGGGTGGCGGCGACGGCCGTCTCGCCCGCGAGCGTCGCTGGCACGAACACCGACCAGAACTGGGCCCCCACCCCGCCGGCGGCCAGCCGGGGCAGGTCGGTATGGGTAAAGCTGACCGGCTCGCTGAGGTCCGTGGCGTCCAGGCCACCGCAGCCCGCCTCGCGCAGCGCCCAGGGCAGGTCGTTGTGCCCGTCCAGCAGCGGAACCCGGCTGAGCAGCGTCCGCGCCCGGTCCTCCGGCTCGTTCATGGCATGGATAGTACGGCCGCGCCGTGGACCCTTTCCCCGGCCAGGTCGCGCAGCGCCTGATCGGCCTGGTCGAAACGGTACGGGGTGGTGGTGACCTTGATCCGGAGCCGCTCGGCCAGGGTCAGGAACTCGGTCGCGTCGGCCCGGGTGTTCGAGGTGACGCTGCGAACCTGGCGTTCCTGAAACAGGTGACGGTCGTAGTTCAGCTCCGGGATGTCGGTCAGGTAGATCCCGGCGATGGCCAGCGTCCCGCCCCGGTCCAGGGCGCTCAGCGCGGCCGGCACCAGGGTGCCGACCGGCGCGAACAGGATCGCGGAGTCCAGCGGCACCGGCGACGGGTCGAGGGAATCCTGCGCCGACGCGACGCCGAGCGAGCGGGCCAGCTCACGGGCCGCCTCGCCCCGGGTGAACACGTGCACCTCGGCGCCCTGGGCCATCGCGACCTGGGCCGCGAGATGCGCGGAGCCGCCGAACCCCCAGATTCCCAGCGTCCCGCCCGGCGGCACCTCGGCCCGGCGCAGGGCCCGGTACCCGATGATCCCGGCGCACAGCAGCGGGGCCAGTTCGGCGTCGCTGAAGCCGTGCGGCAGCGTGTGGGCGAAGGCCTCCGCGGCCACCATGTACTCGGCGTACCCGCCGTCGAAGTCCCAGCCGGTGTAGACCGAGGCCGGGCAGAGGTTCTCCTGGCCCCGGCGGCAGAACACGCACGACCCGTCGGTACCGCCCAGCCAGGCCGCCCCGACGCGGTCACCGGCCGTGAACCGGCGCGTTCCCGGTCCGGCCGCCACCACCTCGGCGACCACCTCGTGACCGGGTGTGGTATCCGGCCGTCTGGGGGGCAGGTCCCCCTCGGCGAGGTGCAAATCGGTCCGGCACACGCCGCAGCAGCGGATCCGGAGCAGCAGCTGGCCGGGACCCGGCTCGGGAACCGGGCGCTCAACCAGGCGCAGCGGGCCGGACGCGACCGGCCCGGGCTGATGGACCACCCATGCACGCACAGTCCTACCCTACGGGCCGCCGAACAGGCCGGCGGGGCAGGGCGGACCGGATCACGAACGCGTGAAGCGCGCCACCACGTCCACGGTCGCCGGGCCGGCCACCATGCCCATCTGGTTCCAGGTCAGGCCGAACTCCGCCCGGTCCACCACGACCCCCTCGGCCCGCAGCGTGAACGCCGACGGGGTGACCTCCGCCAGCGTGGCGTTGAAGCTGAGCGGCCGGGTCTCCCCCGCGACCGTGAGCGTGCCCTGGATGGCCACCTGGTCGCCGGTCCTGGTCGCGCTGGCCAGGTCGGCCACGATCGACGGGTGCTGTGAGGTCGTTTGATCATGCCGTGAAAGTTACTGCCCACATATTACCGGTCGTAATAATAGTGTCAACGAAGCACCCCAGGTACGCTGGGATGTAGGGGGGTGGGTCAGGTGCTTGAGCCGACCGTGGCTAAGGGTTGCGCCGGGGAGGGTCTGGAGCCGCCGGGCAGCCAGCCCAGGGACGGCCTGGGCACGGATGGAGTGCCTCCTGGCGTGGAGGCCCCGGACGGCGTGTCCCTGGCGAGCCTGCCCGAGGCGGAACGCCGTCGCCTGCTGGTCGCGGAGACCGCGCGCTTCACGTCTGCGTTCGTGCGCTGGATGGAAGGGCGGGCCTGCGGCGGGCTCACCTACACCCGGCTGCGGCTGCTCCAGACGCTGCACTGCGGCGGCCCGGCAATCATGCGGGATCTCGGCGACCAGCTCGGGGTCAGCCCGCGGAACATGACCGCGATGGTGGACGCGCTGGAAGACGCCCAGCTGGTCGTGCGCCGCCCGCATCCCACCGACCGGCGGGCCACGCTGGTCGAGCTGTCCCCGAGCGGGGCCCGCGAAGCCGAGCAGGCCCTGGAGCCGCGCCTGGACGCCATGGCCGAGCTGTTCGAGGGCTTCTCCCCCGACGAGCAGCAGGCGTTCGCCGGCGCGCTGATCCGGCTGGGCCGGGCCATCCGGGACCGCCAGGGCGAAGGCTGAGCACACTCCCACCCCCGGATCACCACCCGTCCCACTGACGCCCGGGCGCTCTTACGAGGTTCTTACCGTCCCGTACGGAACGGCCCTCACCTGCGCGAACGCGCTTACCGTCGAACCATGGCCGGGGCCGGAACCAGGGGACCAAGACCGCGGGCCGCTCGCGTGCGGCGCGCGGCCCAGGCACGCCACGACGAACGCCAACGCCGGGCCGCCCGGCGGGGTCGCCGGGCCTTCGCGGCGTCGGCGGCGGCCGAATACCACCGGGCGGCGGCCCTGGCCCGGCGCGCGATGGACGCGGCCCGGCATCCGGCCGCGCACCCGCCGCCCGGCCCGTTCCGGCCGCGGGTCTGGCGCAGCCCGCTGCGCGGGCTGTGGCTGACCTCGGTCCTGGCCGTGGTGCTGCTGGCCGGGCTGACCATCCTCGCGGTGACCGGGCTGCTGTCCTACGCGGCCTACGATCCGCTGCTGCCGGGCAACGACCAGACCCCCGGCGCCGGGCTGCTCCGGTTCTACATGTTCTCCTGGCCGACGGACCCGTCCTGGCTGTACCGGGTGGACCAGGGCGTGCACATCACGCTCGGCCTCGCGCTGCTGCCGGTCGCGGCGGCCAAGCTGTGGTCGGTGCTGCCCCGCCTGTTCGCCTGGCCCCCGGTCCGGTCGCTGGCGCAGATCCTGGAGCGGATCAGCCTGATCATGCTGGTCGGCGGCGTGCTGTTCGAGTTCGCGACCGGCATCCTGAACATCCAGAACTACTACGTCTTCCCGTTCTCCTTCTATACCGCGCATCTGTACGGCGCCTGGGTCTTCATCGCCGGGTTCGTCATCCACGTGACGCTGAAGTTCCCGCGGATGGTGGCCGGCCTGCGCTCCCGGAGCCTGCGCCGGGAACTGCGCACGCCGCTGGCGCAGACCATGCCCGAAGAGCCGGACCCCGCGGGCGACGGCCCGGGCCTGCGCGCCGCGCGGCCGCGCGCCCCGACCATCTCCCGCCGCGGCCTGCTCGCCGCGGTCGGCGGGGCCTCGGTGACCCTGGCCGGGCTGGTCGTCGGCCAGTCCATCGGCGGGCTGGCGCGGCGCACGGCCCTGTTCGGGCCGCGCGGGCTGTCCGCGACCGCCCCGCACTACCTGCCGGTCAACCGGACCGCGACGTCAATCGGCCTGACCGCCGCTGACGTAGGTCCGGCGTACCGGCTCACGCTGGTCGGCGCCCGCACCCTCACGCTGACCCGGAACCAGCTCCTCGCCCTGCCGCAGCACGCGGTGGAACTGCCGATCGCCTGCGTGGAAGGCTGGTCGGTGTCCGCCCACTGGACCGGCGTCCGGCTGGCCGACCTGGCCCGGCTGGCCGGGATGCCGGCACCGGCGGCCGCGCAGGTCGACTCGATCCAGCAGGTCGGGGCGTTCAAGTCCGCGGTCCTGTCCGCGGGCCAGGTGACCGATCCGCAGTCGCTGCTGGCCGTCACGCTCAACGGCCACGTGCTGCCCTGGGATCACGGCTACCCGGCCCGGACGATCATCCCGAACGCACCAGGTGTGCATAACACCAAATGGGTCAGCAAGATCACTTTCCTGAAGCAGGCGTGACCGGCGTGGCGGCCCGCGGCAGGAGCATGACCAGCCGGATCCGGCACTGGTACGGCGCCAACCCGCTGCACCTGCTGGCCTTGCTGGCCGCGTTCACGCTGGCCGGTTACGCGGTCCGGGCGGTGATCGCCGCCGGGGAGTTCCGCGGCTTCGCGATCTGGTTCGCGGTCGCGATCATCGGCCACGACCTGCTGCTGTTCCCGCTGTACTCGCTGGCCGACCTCTCGGTGCAGCGGCTGCTGCCCGGGCGCGGACGCGGGAGGCAGGCTCGGCAGGCACCGCCCGGCCAGGTCCCGGGACCCCCGCTGATCAACTACGTGCGGATCCCGGTGGCGTTCTCGCTGCTGATCCTCATGGTGTTCTTCCCGCTCATCCTGGGCCTGTCCGAGCCCGGGTACCACCGGGCCAGCGGGCTGACCACGCAGCCGTACCTGTGGCGGTGGCTCGGGGTGACGGGTGTCCTGTTCGCCGGGTCCGCCGTCAGCTACGCCCTCCGCTGGCGCCGGGCGTCCTCCCGGGCCCGGAAGCAGGCAGCCCGGGCCCGCGAGCAGGAGGCGGCCCGGGCCGGCGAGCTGCAGGCGTCCCCCGCCGGCCATGGCCCCGTCCCGTCACCGGCTGCCCCCCGGCCCGGCTTCGACGTCTGGAACCCAGCCCGTCCCGCCCACGGTCCCGACTCCCCCGGCCCTCAATGATCACGGTCGATTCCTGGCGCAGGGGAAAGCGGCAGGTCCCACCCAGGACATGCTCAGGCCGCCGCCGGGTCGAGGATCGTCACGCTGGCCGCCTCCGACGGCGCGGGCACCGGACGGCCTTCCTGTCGCAGCAGGGCTATGTGCGCGGCCATGGCCTCAAGCATCAGCCGCTCAGTCTCCTGGCGGGTAGCCCCGGCGGCAACAGCCCCGGGCAGGTCAGGGGAGTACGCCGAATAGCCCGCCTGGTCATCGCCCTCGAAGACGACCACGCAGCCGGTCACGGCCGCTCCTTTCGCAGGCCTGCTCGCTTCAGGATGCTCGACTCGGTCTTAGTTTCAAGGTAGCGCCCGGCTTGCCTGCCACGGTCACCAGCCCGGGCTTCTCCGGGTGGGTGAAATGCCGGTGGGAGCCGGAGACACGCTTTAACATCCAGCCGTCCCGCCGCGCCCACGAGCGTCACTGGGACACGGTGATGGCCTCGGGGGCTGGCGCGGGGAGGGCGGGGGCCGGGGCTGGCGCGGGGAGGGCCGGGGCGGGCGCCGGGAGGGCCGGGGCTGGTGCGGGCCGGGCCAGGGCGCGGGAGCGGTGCCACCGGATCAGCGCCACGGCCACGACCACGGCCAGGGCCAGTCCGTAGGCGGCCCGCAGGGCGTCCAGGACCGGCACGTGCACGCCCGGCAGAGGTGAGCTGACCGCCAGGTAGCGGACCATGGCGAGGCCGAGCCACTCCACCCGGCCGTCGAAGGCGACCAGCATGACCAGCAGCATGGCGTACCAGGGGAACGGCGGCGTGGCCACGGCCAGCGCCACGCCGGTCATCACCACCGCGCCGCGCCAGGGGCGGTCCGGATCACCGCGGAGCAGCACGGCCAGCGCGACCGTGGCCAGGACCGCGAACGCCGCGAGGAAGCCCCACTTCCCCGGCACCAGCATGCCGACCAGCAGGAACCGGGAGCCGTTCGCGTACCCCTCCTGCTGCAGGTAGCCGGGCAGGAAGCCGATCACCCCGCTGCCCACGGCCAGCACGTGCGGCAGGTACACGATGACCGTGGCGGCGACGCCCGCGCTGATCACCGCGAGCGGCCGGCGGCGCCGCAGCACGGCCGGGACGATCAGCACCGGGGTGACCTTGGTCCAGATGGCCAGGGCCAGCAGCGCGCCCCCGGCCATGGGCCGCCGCAAAGCCCCGGCGGTGAAGCCCGCCGCAGCCGCCCCGGGCCGGGCCAGCAGGATCAGCGCGGCCGCGGTGATGCCCGCGGCGAGCACGTCCACGTGGCCGTTGTTGCCCGCCTCCAGGGCCACGGTGGGACACCACGCCCATAGCACCGCGAGCCGGCGGTCCCGGCCCACCTTCGGCAGCCCGTACAGCAGCAGCACGGTGACCAGGACCGCGCAGAGCGCCGCGCCGGCCTGGATCGGCGTGGTCCCGCTGCCCGCCGGCGACAGGTAGTGCACGCCGAGGAAGTAAGCCTCGGCCACCGGCGGGTAGATGGTGTGCACGATGGGCCGGTTGATCCGGGTGCAGCCGGGGTCCGCGAGCTGGGTGGAGCCGCCCAGCCGCTGGCCAGCGTGGACGCAGTGCGGGGCGTGCGCCGGCCAGAGGAACGGGTCGCGGAGCGAGGCCAGCTGGGGCGCGGCCGGCGCGTACTGATACGGGTCGATGCCCGCGGCCTGGACCCGCCCGTCCCAGATGTAGCGGTACAGGTCGTCGCTGCCCTGCGGCGCGGCGGACAGGGCCGCCAACTGCACCGCGATGCCACCGATCACGATCAGGGCCACCGCCCAGCGGACCGGCAGCCGGAGCACCAGCCAGGCACCGGCGGCGAACAGGGCCCACAGGCCCAGCGCCACCGGGAGCGTGCCGATCCGCGCGAACAGCACCGAGTGGACCGTGAGGACGATCAGCGTGGTGAGCGCGGCCGCGATCGCCGCCGCCGCGGCGGTCCTGACTCTCGTGCTCATGAGTCGATGCCCCGGGACAGCGCGGCGAACCAGCGGCCGGCGTCGGTCCACACCTCGGTCACGGCCAGCCCGGCGCGGAGGCCGATCTCGCTGATCTGGTCGGCGCCGATCGACGCCCAGGGGAACCAGGAACTGCACTGGCCCCCGTGGCTCAGCCGGACCATGTCCTTGGCCAGCGGCGCGCCGGGCGGCTCCACCTCGACCAGCGTCTGCCCGAGCGGCTTCAGCAGCTCAGCCACCCGGCTGAGCAGGGCATCCGGGTCCCCGCCGATGCCGATGTTGCCGTCGGCGAGCAGGACCCGGGCCCACCGCCCGGTTCCCGGGAGCCTGGCGAACACGTCCCGGTGCAGCGCGAGCGCCCCGCAGGACCGGGCCAGCTGCACGGCCGATGGCGTGATGTCGAT
Organism: uncultured Actinomycetes bacterium; assembly: GCA_963782185.1. Taxonomy (GTDB): domain Bacteria; phylum Actinomycetota; class Actinomycetes; order Streptosporangiales; family Streptosporangiaceae; genus RYN-230. The sequence goes on along the minus strand of CAWAJB010000003.1, from coordinate 244,508 downwards.
GCCGAGGGCGGGCACGCCGCGCTCGGCCAGCGCCACGGTGAGCCGCCCGGGGCCCGACCCCACGTCCAGCGTGTGCCCCTGGCAGCGGTCCAGGATCGAGGCGTCGCCGGGGATGACGTGCAGCCAGTCATCGATCCGCAGCGGGGTCCGGCGGCCGTCCGCGTACTCGATTTCCGGCCGCGCGAGGCCAGCAAGAGCGTCTTCGTACAGCTCACCGAGCACGCGGTCCCTCCTTCCGGGGTGTGGCCCGGGCAGCAGCCCGGTCCGGTGGCAGCGGCGATGAGCCTAACCGGGCCGGCAGTGGAATGACCCTTACGGACCGATGACGGATCTGTCCCGGTCAGGGGCGCAATGCCGGTGCGGCATCTACGGTGTAAGGGTGAACACCAACCCCGACCGGCCGGGTCGCATCATCGTGGTCGACGATGACGCGACCCTGGCTGATGTCGTCGGGCGCTACCTGACGCGCGATGGGCACCACGTGGAATGCGTTGGCGACGGCTATGAGGCGCTGCGCCGGGTCGCCGCCGAACCGCCGGACCTCGTCGTGCTGGACCTGATGCTGCCCGGCATCGACGGCCTGGAAGTCTGCCGGCGATTGCGTGCGCAGTGGCCGATCCCGGTGGTCATGCTGACCGCGCTGGGTGAGGAGACCGACCGCGTGGTCGGTTTCGAGACCGGCGCCGACGACTACGTCACCAAACCGTTCAGCCCCCGTGAGCTGGCCTTGCGGGTCCGCTCGGTGCTGCGCCGCGCCCGGGGCGGCGGCCTGCCCGAGCCTCCCGCGCTCGGCGTCATCAAGGACGGCAACCTGGTGGTCGACCTCGGGGCGCACTCGGTCATGCTGGCCGAGAGCACGCTGTCGCTGACCTCCCGGGAGTACGACCTCCTGGTGTTCCTCATGCGCAGTCCCCGCCAGGCGTTCAGCCGGGAGCAACTGCTCGCGCACGTATGGGGCTGGACCTTCGGGGACACCTCGACCGTGACCGTCCACATCCGGCGGCTGCGGGAGAAGATCGAGCCGGACCCGACAGCGCCCCGGCGGATCGTCACCGTCTGGGGCGTTGGCTACCGCTACGAACCGGGAGAAGCATGACAGGCATCGACGCGCCCACGCTCTGGCAGGTGACCTACACGGTCGCCGGCGTCGCCGTCGCGTCCGCCGCGGCCGGGCTGCTCAGCGTCCGGCTGCTGGCGCGGCGGTCGCTGGCCACCCTCCTGTTCGTGGTGGCCGCGGTGGTCATCGTCAGCTCGATGCGCGGGGGTCGGGGTCATCGCCTACAAGATGATGATCTCCGTGGACGACCGGAACGTCGTGCTGGCCGTCGTCGTCATCGCGGGCATGGCGGGCTTCGCGGTCGCGCTGCTGGTCGGACACCGGGTCACCGCGGCCAGCCGGGTGCTGCTCACCGCGGTCCGCAACGTCGGCAGCGTCGGCTACTACGAGCCGCCGCAGGCCCACCTTCCCGCCGAGTTCGCCACCCTGTCCGACGAGCTGGCCACCGCCCACGAGAAGCTGGCCGAGTCCCACACCCGGGAGCGGGCGCTGGAGGCCAGCCGCCGCGAACTCGTCGCCTGGGTCAGCCACGACCTGCGCACCCCGCTGGCCGGGCTGCGCGCGATGGCGGAGGCGCTGGAGGACGGCGTGGTCGTCAACTTCGAGACCGTGTCCACGTACCACACGCAGATCCGCCGGGAGGCGGACCGGCTGTCCGCCATGATCGACGACCTGTTCGAGCTGGCCCGCATCCACGCGGGCGCGCTGCGCCTGTCCCGCCGGCTCGTCGGGCTGGACGACCTGGTGGCCGAGGCCCTGGCCAGCACCGAGCCGCTGGCCCGCGCCAAGGGCGTGCGGCTGCGGGGGTCCTCGGTACGCGGGCTGCCGGTCCTGGTCGACGCCGATGAGTTCGGCCGGGCCCTGCGCAACCTGGTGACCAACGCGATCCGGCACACGCCCTCCGAGGGCATGGTCGAGGTCCAGGGCGATCTGCACCGCGGCATGGCCTGCGTCAGCGTGGTGGACGCCTGCGGCGGGATCCCGCCCGAGGCGCTGCCCCGGGTCTTCGACGTGGCGTTCCGCGCGGAGACGGCCCGCACCCCCGGCCCCGACAACAACGCCGGGCTCGGGCTCAGTATCGCCCGCGGCATCGTGGAGGCGCATGCGGGCCAGATCGCCGTGCAGAACATCGCGCAGGGCTGCCAGTTCGTGATCCGGCTGCCGCTGGCCCAGATGGCGCCCCAGCACACCGCCCCGATCGCGCAGCCCGGGTACGCTCAGGCGGGCTGACTGACCCGGGCGGGCCGACCACCGGCGGGCCCGTCACCGGCGGGCCCGTCACCGGCCAGCCTGCCACTGGCCGGCAGGCGCAGCGGTGCGTGGGCGAACTCGGTCATACCGTCGGCGAACCTGGTCTCGGCCCGGAAACCGAGCCCGCGGGTGGCGGCCTGGGGTGAGGCCACGATGTGCCGGACGTCGCCCAGCCGGTATTGCCCGGTCACCGCGGGCGCGGGGCCGCCGAACGCCCCGGCCAGCGCCGTGGCCATCTCGCCGACCGTGTGCGGCTCACCGCTGGCCACGTTGAAGGCCCGCAGCGAGCCCGGCACCCCCGCCCGCAGCGCGGCCAGGTTGGCCCGGGCCACGTCGCGGGAGTGCACGAAGTCGCGGCGCTGCTGGCCGTCCTCGTAGACCTGCGGCGGCAGGCCCGCCTCGAGCGCGGACCGGAAGATCGCCGCCACTCCCGAGTACGGCGTGTCCCGCGGCATCCGGGGGCCGTACACGTTGTGGTACCGCAGCGCGACCACGGATCCGCCCGTCATCCGGGCCCAGGTGGCGGCCAGATGCTCCTGCGCGAGCTTGCTGGCCGCGTAGGCGTTGCGGGGATCCAGTGGGGCGTCCTCGGTGACGGTGGCCACGGTCAGGGGCGCCGAGCACTGCGGGCAGCGGGGCTCGAACCGGCCCGCTTCCAGGTCGTTCACGTCCCGCGGGGCCGGCCGGACCCGGCCGTGCCCGGGGCAGTCGTAGGCCCCTTCGCCGTAGACCACCATGGACGAGGCCAGCACCAGGCGGGGCACGCCGCTGCGACCCATGGCCTCCAGCAGCACCGCGGTCCCGGTCACGTTGACGTCGGAGTACGCGGGCAGATCGGCCAGGTCGGCGCCGAGGCCGACCAGGGCGGCCTGGTGGCATACGACATCCGCGCCAGCCACCGCCCGGCGGACCGCGTCCGGGTCACGGACGTCCCCCACAGCCAGGTCGAAGTCGTCGGGCAGGTAATCGGGCCGCCCGGTGTGCACGGCCGGGGCGAGCGAGTCCAGGCCCTGCACCTCGTGGCCCGCCGCCCGCATGACATCGACCGCGTGGGAGCCGATGAAACCAGCGGCCCCGGTCACCAGTATTCGCATGACAGTAGCGAATCATGCGGCCCACCTGCGCTCATACAGTGCAGGCCCATACGTCACAGCTCTGTAAGGGTCAATAACGGTCTGCCCGGGCTACTGTCGCGCCATGAGGATCGACGTCATCCTGCCCTGCCTGAACGAGGCAGAGGCGCTGCCCTGGGTCCTGTCGCGGATGCCGGCCGGCTTTCACCCCATCGTGGCCGACAACGGCTCGACCGACGGGTCGGGCGCCATCGCGGTGGACCACGGGGCCACCGTCATCCGGGTGCCGCAACGCGGGTTCGGCGCGGCCTGCCACGCCGGGCTGATGGCGGCGACCAGCGACATCGTCTGCTTCATGGACGCCGACGCCTCGCTCAACCCCGGTGACCTGCCGCAGGTCACCGGCCCTGTGCGGTCCGGCTCCGCCGACCTGGTGCTGGGCCGCCGGGTGACCCGCACCCTGGGCAGCTGGCCCGTGCACGCGCGGGTCGCCAACAAGGTCCTCGCCGCTGAACTCCGCCGCCGCACCGGGGTGCGCCTGCGCGACCTCGGGCCGATGCGCTGCGCCCGCCGCGCCCGGCTCCTCGGGCTGGGGCTCACCGACCGGCGCTTCGGCTACCCGCTCGAGATGGTGATGGCCGCGGCCGTCGCCGATTGGAGGATCGACGAGGTGGATATCCCCTACCTGCCCCGGTCCGGGCGGTCCAAGGTCACCGGGACGGTGGGCGGGACGGTGCGGACCGTCCGCGACATGCGCCGGGTACTCGCCTCATGAACCTCTCCAGCCCGTCTGAAACTATCCAGGCCCAGCTCATCGTCCTGGCCAAGGCCCCCGTGCCGGGCCGGGTCAAGACCCGGCTGACCCCGCCGTTCACGCCGCAGGAAGCCGCCCTGCTCGCCGAGGCGGCGCTGGCCGACACCCTGGAGGCCGGGGCGCGAGCCTCGTTCGCCCGGCACACGCTGGCCATCGATGACCCGCGGGCCGCGCCCGGCGCGCTGCGCGCGGAACTGCCGGCCCGGTTCGAGGTGTCGCCGCAGCGCGGGAAGGGGCTGGACGAGCGGATCGCCGCCGCCTTCGACGACGCCTACGCCGAGATCGCGCTGCCCGTCGTGCTGATCGGCATGGACACTCCCCAGGTGACCCCGGGGCTGCTGGAAACGGTGGCGCACCTGCTGGCCGCCGGGGACACGGACGCGGTCTTCGGCCCGGCCGAGGATGGCGGCTTCTGGCTGCTCGGCCTGCGCCGGCCCGATCCCGGGCTGATCCTGGGCGTGCCGATGTCGGCGGATCACACCGGCCGGGTCCAGCTGGAGCGGCTGCGCGACGCGGGCCTGCGGGTCCGCCAGGTGCCGGAGCTTCTCGACGTGGACACGGCCGCGGACGCCGAACGCGTTGCGCAGCAGGCCCCCGGCAGCCGGTTCGCGGCCACCCTGGCCACGCTGCTCCCCGCGGAGCGCTCCGAGCCGGCCCTCACCGGGCGCCACCATCAGCTGCCCTCCGCCCCGGCGGTCGCGCTCGGGTGAGACCGCCGGCCTGATCCGCCCTGGTCGGCGGCGATGAGCCGGTAGCACAGTTCCACCAGGATGAGCCCGACCACCGACTCGATGATGCCCTCGCCGATCGACCGGACGATCAGGGTGGTAACCACGTTGGTGGTCCCGGACGGGTCGGGTAGGAAGGCCGCGAGCCCGTTGGACAGGACCAGCGGCAGCGTCCCGAACGCCGCGACCCGCCAGAAGTGCGGCCGGACCAGGTGCGCCGACCGGCGCAGCCCCGCCACGGCGTGCTGGCGCTCGATCTCGATGACCGGCCCGACCACAGCCAGCAGGGTGATGGCGACCAGCCCGGGGATGATCAGGGCCACGAACCCGACCAGGATGATCAGCGCGGCCAGCAGGTCGGCCAGGATCAGCGCAGCCCAGGGCAGCGACGCCAGCACATCCCGGATCCGGGTGCCGGGCCCGGTGTCCCCGGGCCCGGTGCTCTCCGGCCCGCTGTTCTCGGGCCCGGTGTTCTCGGGCCCGGTGTCCGAGTGCTCGGTATCACTGACCAGCCGGCACAGGAAGCCGGACAGGAATACCGCGCCGAGCAGGCTGACCGTGGACGTGGACAGCGAGCCGACCAGCGCGGTGGCCAGGCTGGTCCGGCTGAGGAGATGATCCGCGGCGAGTTCCACCGTCACGGTCAGGGCCGACACCACGATCGAGACGGCCAGGATCCGCCAGGCGTGCCGCCGGGCGGTGTGAACGACCGCCAGGGCGATCGGCCGGAACCGCAACGGCGTCTCGCGTGACATCATGGCACGTCACGCTACGTGATAAGCATCCCGGCGGTGCCTGCCGGGGCGCACGATACCGCGCGCGGCGGCACCGTGATCCGGTGCCGCCGCGCGGCGGTACAGCCTGGGCTACTGCTGGGCGGGGAGCCCGGTCATCAGGTCGTCGGCGGTCTCCATGCCGGCCTTCCAGACCGAGCGGGCGATGATCTTGGAGGGGTCCGCCCGGTGCGCGTAGTGCTTCGCGATCTCGGTGCCCTCCCCGAGCAGCCCCTCGGACAGCGTGGTCGGCTGGAGGCCGAGGGCGAGGAACTGGTCGTTGCGGACGATCAGCTCGTTCTCCTCGGCTTCCCGCCGGGGGTTGGGCAGGTAGGCGATCTCCACGCCCATCACGTCGCCCACCATCTTGGCCAGGTCCAGCACCCGGTGCGTCTCGGTGATCTGGTTGAGCACGCGGGGCCGGTCGCCCGTCTCGGGCGGGTTGGTGATGGCCAGCTCGATGCACCGGACCGTGTCGCGGATGTGGATGAACGCACGGGTCTGCCCGCCGGTGCCGTGCACGGTCAGCGGGTGCCCGATCGCGGCCTGCATGAGGAACCGGTTCAGCACCGTGCCGTAGTCACCGTCGTAGTCGAAGCGGTTGATCAGCCGCTCATCCCGGGACGTCTGGTCGGTCTGGGTGCCCCAGACGATGCCCTGGTGCAGGTCGGTGATCCGCAGCCCGTCGTTCTTGGCGTAGAACGCGAACATCAGCTGGTCCAGGGTCTTGGTCATGTGGTAGACCGACCCCGGGTTGGCCGGGTGCAGGATCTCCCGCTCCAGCTCACCGTCGGGCGTCGGTACCTTCACGGTCAGGTACCCCTCGGGGATCGGTGCGCTCCCGGACCAGCCGTAGCCGTAGACACCCATCGTGCCCAGGTGGGCCAGCGCGGCGTCGATCCCGGTCTCGACCAGCGCGGCCAGCAGGTTGTGCGTCGCCCGGACATTGTTGTCCACGGTGTAGCGCTTGGTGGCCGTGGTCCGCATCGAGTACGGCGCGGCGCGCTGCTCGGCGAAGTGCACGATCGCGTCCGGCCGCAGCTCGGACAGCACCGCGACGAGCTTGTCGTACTCGGTGGCCAGGTCCAGGCTGATGAAGCCGATCTCCTCGCCGGAGACCTCTTCCCAGACCCGGATGCGCTCGCCGATCGGCCGGATCGGCGTCAGCGAGTCCACTTCCAGGTCGATGTCGATCTTGCGGCGGCTCAGGTTATCGATGATGGTCACATCGTGACCGCGGTCCGACAGGTACAGCGAGGTCGGCCAGCCACAGAAACCATCGCCGCCAAGAACCAGAACGCGCATTCCGACTCCCATCACGTTCCGCCGTTTTTTTGCAGGGACGCCCTTCGGCCGTTGCCGTTGGGGCCGGGAACTTCAAGGCGGACAGCAAGCTACCCAGGCCCTGGCGCTCCGTGGCCGGCCAGTCTACCCGGGCGGGCTCTGTACTCAGCCCGTTACCAGATCGGCACAGAACGCTACTGCTCGTCTCGTCATGTCGCCGCCCGCCAGCATGGCATCCTAACCACGCCCCGTGATGCAACACCAGCGAACGACCGAGGCCGCCGTCTGGCGCCCGAACGATATGTACCCCTTATCACCCCGCTTTCTCAGCCCAGGCCAGAGTTTTGCCAGCACAACGCAGTCCCCCCGGGCAGGCGGGTGAGATGGGTCACAGGAGAAAACGGGCGTCCGGGCGGCCGGGCCGGACGTAACGGGGCAGAAATACCGGCCGGGGACGATGGGGGCATGAGAGGGCGACAGATCCACGTGGGATGCGCGGCGGGCCGCGTGCCTGCCGGGACTTCACCCTGGCTCAGGTCGGTTGGGCTCAGGTCGGTTGGGCTCAGGTCGGTTGGGCTCAGGTCGGTTGGGCTCAGGTCCGGTTGCCCAGGATGATGTTGCCTGAGCCGTGGTTCACGACCGGGCGGCCGGTGTTTGGCAGCCGCCGGGCCCTCCGGTTCAGCCCGATGTAGTTGTTGATGATCAGGTTGCGGGTCGTGCCGGCCCGCAGCAGGACGCCGATGCCGGTGTTGCCGCTGACCAGGTTGGCCGGCCTCATCGATCTGATCCCGATGACGTTGGCGCGGGCGTGGCCGGTCAGCAGGACGCCCCCCTTCTGGTTGCCCAGCGCCGACAGGCCCAGGACCTCGGTGCCGATGAAGCTGGCAAACACCCGGTTGGCGTGGGCGCCGGCGGAGATGGCCACGCCGTACCCGGCATTCCCGGAGAACGTGTCCTGCGGGATCACCGACGACAGCGAGCCGCCGATGACGTTGCCGTGCGCGGTGCCGTCGATCCGCAGCCCGTCCCCGCCGTTGGGCAGCGGGCTGTTGCCCTTGGTGTTCAGGCCGGCGATGTCCGGGTCCACGGTGACCCCGGACGCGTTGCCGCCCAGCTCGATGCCGTTGCTCCGGTTGCCGGAGAACACGTTGGTGCGGACCAGGTTGCCGCCGCCGGTGGCCGTGATCAGCAGGCCGTCCCGGCCGTTCGGCGCGGCCCCCTTGAAGGCCAGCAGCCCGCCGAAGGTGTTGAACGTGGTGAACCCGCTCACCCTGCCGGTGACCTCGATCCCGTTGCGGCCGTTGCCCGCGGACACGTTCCCCAGCGGGATCACCCCGCCCACCTGGGTGCCGGCCGAGGACCCCTGGACCAGGATCCCGTCCAGGCGGTTGCCCACGATGGCCGTGTTGTTGGCGCCGATACCGAAGAAGTTGCCCTGCACGACCGTGCCCCGGGCGTCGGTGATGCGCAGGCCGTCCTGCTTGTTGCCGCTGACCACGTTGTAGTACACGAACGGGTTGTTCACGAACTTGCAGCCGACCAGCGAGTTGAAGTTGGCCGAGTCGATCCACACCCCGTTCGCGCCGTTCCCGAGGCTGGCGTCGCCGTTGGCGGTGGTGCCGATGAAGTTCCCGTTCAGTTCGTTGTGGCCGGCGCCCGCGTCGATGAGCACGCCGTTAAGACCGTTAGAGGAAATCAGGTTGCCCAGCGGGGGGACGACGAATACGGGGGTCACGGTGCCCTTGCTGCCGGTCGGGTTGTTCGCCTGGCCAGTGGCGGAGTCCACGAACGTGGTGCCGCCGATCTCATTGGCATGCGAGCGCCCGGTGATGGCGATGCCGTTGTGGCGGTTGGGCATGGATGCCTGGCCGGCCGGGCCGGTCCCGATGCGGTTGTCCTGCACGGTGTTGGCCGAGGACCCGGACAGCGTGATGCCGTTCCCGGCGTTGCCGGAGATGACGTTGGAAACCACGCCGGACCTGCCGGTCAGGTTCTCGCCGATCGTGTTCCCTGTCGAGGAGCCCGCAACGAAAACCCCGTCCCCCTGATTGCCGGCCGTGGCCCCGGAGAGGCTGAGGCCGATGTAGTTACCGTCGAGGGTGATGTGGCTGGCTTTCAGCGTGACCCCGTCGCCGCCGGCGTCGTCCACCGCGAGGGCCAGCAGCCGTGAGCCGGACGAGCCCGGGGCGAACCGCAGGCCGGCCTGGCCGTTGGCGTCGATCTCCACGACCGGGGCGCGGCGGTAGCCGGGGGCCGTGGTCCCGTTGATCGTCGTGTTCCGGGCGACGGCCGGCAGCGCCCTGGACAGGGTGATCGTGCCGCGGACCGCGAACCTGATCAGCGTCCGGCGGCCCGGCGGGCTGGCGTTGGCCGTGTTGATTGCGGCCCGCAGCGACCCGGGCCCGGCGTTGCTGAGCCTGGTCACCGTGAGGGTCCGCGCGGAGACCGGCGGGAGGTTGCGGTGGTGGGCCGGGCGCGTGGCCGCCGCGGCGGTGGCACCCCCCGCGATCATTCCGGACGCGGCAACGCACGCGGCGATCAGGGTGGCGCCCGGGGCCCGCACCGGCACCCGCACCGGCACCGGCGACCCGCGGCACGAAATGGCCTTTACGGACAATTGTTCCGCGTCGTGAACGTCTATGGGTGACGATACTGAACACGATTATCCCGCTCCCCCGTCGATGGCATCACGCAGGAATATGCGCAGGCGGATCGCCCGGCAAACTCCCGGAACACTTTCTCGTATTCAGAAGTTCGCATTATTCAGAAACCACCGGCACCGACCGCTCGCCCGGGCCTGACGGCCCAGGCTCACTAGTCGCTTCTGAATAATGCTCACTGTTGGGGGGCTCGCTCGTATTCAGTATTTGAAATGGGCTTAATTAGTTCGCTGACCGGATTGGGCGGGTCAGGGAGGACCGGCGGGCGGCGCGACGTCCTCGGGTGTCTGCGGGGTGCTGTCCGGGACAGGGTCTCCCGGGGGCCGGTCGTCGAACGACACCTCGATGTGCTGTTCCTCGCGCCGCTGGTTCTGCAGCGCCTGCAGCGCCATGCTGGCCCGGTCGGCCTCGGTGAGCGGCGGCTGGAGGATGGACCGTGGCCACAGCCGCCGGGTGAGCACCACGTTGACCTCGGCCGCGTAGACGGTGATCTGCACGGCCACGTTGATGTAGGCCACCAGGCCCAGCACGGTCGCGAAGTAGCCGTAGACGGAGTTGCTGTGCAGGAAGTGATGGACCAGGTAGGTGCCGACGATCTGCAGGATGGTCCAGGCGATCCCGCCCGTCACCGCGCCGGGGATGAGCCTGCGGATGGGGACACCCTTGGGGGTGAGCACCCGGAAGGCGATGAGGTACATGCCCACGTTGACCACTGCGGCAGCGACCTCGGCCAGGACCACGAAGATCGCGGCCTTCTGGCCGTAGGTGTTGAGGGCGGCCAGCAGCGTCGTCGCGATCACGCCCACGCCGAGCACGCCGAGGAACTCCATCGCCCGGCCGAGGCGCTGGAAGTACCCGGGCCGGGCCGGGCCGGGCAGGTTCCAGACCTGCCCCATCGTGAACAGGCCGGCCTGGGCCAGCCCGGTGGCCCCCCAGATCACGCCGGCCAGGCCGATGATGAGCCCGATCACGCTGGACCGGCGGAGTTCCTTGACGTTGCCGGTCAGCCGGCTGCCGATCTGCGGGACCTGATTGGCCACCGCCTCTATGACGTGCTGCCGGAAGGAGGCGTTGACCGAGGCGGCCAGGCCCAGCACGGTCACCAGCACCAGCAGCAGGGGGAACAGCGCGATGAAGCTGGAGTAGGCGAGGTTCGCGACCAGCACGCCGCCGTTGTCGTCGCCGTACTTCTTGAACACGCCGAAGACGAAGGAGGTGGGCGTGAGGCGCTGCTGGGTCGTGTCGACCCGGCGGATCACCCGCTCGACTGGATTCACCGCGACCACCCCGCCTCCGACGGGCTTGAACTGCCCCCGGCTGGCCTGGCCAAACCGGGGAGGGTTCCGTGCCGGAGGCGCTATCCGGCCGGGAGAGCGCCTCCCGTCTCCAGCAGCGTCTTCAGGTGCCAGCCGGCTGGCTGCCTGGTGGCCTGATCAGGGACCGGGCCCCGGGCCGGGGCCGGGCTTGAGCGCCCTGGCCGTGGCCTGGCGGATGCCCCCCACGCCGCTCATCTGGGCTCGCCGCCACGGCGCGACACCCTCGATCTCGGTCTCCAGCGAGAAGCTCAGCACGGTCCTGATCAGCACGATCAGCCCGAGGACCAGGACGTTGTCGAGGGTGGGCGCGACGGCGACCGTGCGGAGGAGGTCCGCCGCCACGAGGACCTCCAGCCCGAGCAGCAGCGTCCCGCCGAACGCCGCGCGCAGCGCCACGTAGGCCGTACCCGCCTGACCGGACCGCCGCCAGGCCACCGCGGCCAGCACGAACGACCACACGATGCCGACGACCAGGACGGCCGCGCCCAGGGCCTCGAAGCCCTGGGCGACGTGATCCATGAAAGAGCTGAACGTCTCGCCGGACGCCTCGACGGACGCTTGGGCCGACACCGGGGCGGACAGCGCGGTCAGCGTCATCCCGGGCAGGCGGCACCCCCGGGGAACGGGCCGCCTTCCGGCCAGCGGGACATGCTGCCACGGTTGCGGACCTGGCGCGGGGCCACATCACCCGGTACGGATGAGGATGCTGACGTGATCACGCCCTGGGCCGTGAGCTCGCGAAGGGTGCGGAACTCCTGACCGCGCCGGGCCTGCCCCGGCGGATCCGGGAGGACGGGGCGCTGCCATTGCTCCTCGCCGTGCGCGCGGCCGCGTCGTGACGGGCCCGGACCGCGGCCGGGGATCACGCCCCCCGGTGAGCCGCGGGCTGGTTGAGTTCCAGGGCACACCTCGACCCGGTCACCGGCCTCCTGGTGTCGGTAGGCTTCCGCCCGGGGATGATCGCGTCGCGCGCATCTTTCCTGCGCGTGGACACGTTCCTGATCTCGTACCCCTAGGAGTTTCAGATGACATCAAAAGCGGACTTCTCATCCGAGGAATGGAAGGCGGTGCTGGAGGGCCCGCCGAGTGCCGGCATGATCGTGGTCACCGCGGCCCGCGGGGGAATGATCCGCGAGTCCATCGCGATGTCGAAGGCTTACGCCGAGGCACGCGCCCAGCACGGCGACAGCGAACTCCTCGACGAGATCGTCGCCGCGAAGCCCGAACTGGACCACACGAGGTACCACTCGGCGGCAGAACTCAGGGATAACGGGCTGAAGAACCTCCGTGACGCGGTGGGACTGCTCGAGAGCAAGGCAACGTCCGGGGAACTCGACGACTACCGGCAGTTCGTCCTCACGCTGGCAGGCAAGGTCGCCGCGGCGCACAAGGAGGAAGGGCAGAGGGTCAGCCCCGCCGAGACCGAGGCCATCCGGGAGATCACGGTGGCGCTCGGGACTACGAATCCTTGACCCGGCCTGAGCCGGGCCAAATCCCGGGCGGGCTATCTGCAGTGAGTCACGGGGGGAGTCAACGATGGAATCTCAGGACCACGCGGATCTGGTCCGGCGCGGGTATGCGGCCTTCAGCAGCGGGGACATGGCGACGCTCAGGGAGTTGTTCGCCGACGACGCGGTCTGGCACGTACCGGGGAGCGGCAGCCTCTCCGGCCCGAAGCACGGGCGAGATGCGATCCTGGCCTTCTTCGGTGAGCTGATGGCGCGCTCGGGTGGAACTATGAAGATCACTCTCCACGACGTGATCGGCGGGGACCAGCACACGGTCGCGCTCCATCACGAGTTCGCCGAGCGTGGCAGCGACCGCGTGGACCAGAACGCCGCGAATGTCTTTCACGTCCGGGACGGGCGTGTCACCGAGGTGTGGGAGCTTCATGAGGACTCGGCCAGCAGTGCCTGGCTCTGGGCATAACCAGGACGCCGCCTAGATCCTGCCCGGTCTGCTCAGGAGGGGCGGGGTTCCCGGGGCTGGCCCGGCGGGCGCACACTGGCGTCCTGGTCGCTGGAGGTCTATCCCATGCTTCTGATCGTCGGCGAGACGATCGCCGCCTTCATGCGGCAGCTCACCGCTGACGATGATGCGGAAGAGCTCACGCCCTTCTCTGGCCCGTGGGCGAGCGGCGCCCCGGCGATAGCCGCGTATACGGCGGGAATGCTCGGCACACCCACGCACCTGGTGGCCGGGATAGGCCAGGACGAGAACGGAGCGCTCATCCGCAGCCGGCTCCGCGCCGCAGGCGTGAATTGCCACGAGAGCAGCGACGGCCACCTCAGACCAACCGCCACCGCGTGGATCACCTACTACCCGGACGGCCACCGCGAGTTCGACTTCCGGGTCGAAGGCACGGCGGCCACGTCCGTGCTGGAGGCGGACCTGGCCGGCTTGCCGGAGACTGCCGCGTGGCTGCACGTGTCGGGATCGGCGCTGCTCTTCGGCGAGCCGCTGGCCGGCACGGTCCGCAGCGCCCTGCACCGGGCACACTGCGCCGGGGCCACAGTCTCGGTGGATCCGAACGTGAGGCCGGAGGCGCTCACCCCGGCCGCCGCCGCACTGCTCGCCGACGTGCTGGAACTGGCCGACGTGATCTTTCCCAGCCAGGGGGAGCTCGAGGCGCTGGGCCTGTCCGTAGCCGACCTGACCCGCGGCGGGAGCATCGTGTGCGCCACGGACGGCGCCCAGGGAGCGCGCCTTCACACACCAGACGGGGCATGGCAGATCCCGGCCGACCCTGCCGATCCCGTTGACACCGACGGCGCCGGGGATACCTTTGCCGGTGGCTACATCGCCGCCGCGATGACCGGCGCAACGCCGGTGGAGGCCGCCCGGGCCGGATCCCGGGCAGCGGCGGAGTCGATCAGCGTCGTCGGGCCGATGCAAGCTGCGTTCGCCCGCGGCCCGGCCGCACGATGAACGCCTCACCCCGGCAGTGACGAAGCACGCAGCCCGCCGGGTGTCACGTTGCCGCCCCTGCGCTCATCAGATGCCGGTCGAACCACGCCTGGGTTCGCTGGAGCGCGTCGAGCAAATGCTCGCGCTCGACCGGCACGTGGCCCTCCCGGGGATAGACGACGAGCTCACATTCGGTGCCGGTGAGCGCGATCGCGCCGAAGAGTTCCTCCCCCTGGCCCACCGGTGTGCAACGGTCCATCTGGCCCTGGATCACCAGCGTCGGCGTCGAGCACCGGTGCGCGTGGAAGATCGGTGAGCGGTCGGGGAATTGGCCTGCCTGGTCAGACCAGGCGCCGTCGAGGATCATCTCGGCATAGCCGGCAACCTCCGACGTGAGGAAGAACGACTGGTGGTTCGCGACGACCGAGAACGCGACGGCTGCCTTGAATCGATCGGTCTGGGTGACAGCCCACCCGGCCATGAAGCCGCCATATGACAGACCGGAGATGCCTAGCGGCCGGGATCAGCGAGCCCCTCGGCGATGCACCAGTTGACGCCCGCCATGATGTCCTCGAAGTCCTTCCCCCCGCAATCGCCGATGACGGCCTGGGCGAACGCGTGGCCCCGGCCGGTACTCCCCCGCGGGTTCGGCAGCAGGACCGCGTAACCGGCCGCGGCAAGCAGGACCGCGTTCGGTTCCGAGTCGGAGAACACGGCGTTCCAGCACCACGTCGGCCCACGCTTCCTCGCGCCCCCCGTCGAGCCGGATGCGTCCCCAGGCCGTGCCGGTTCCGTGCATCCGGGCGTAGGCGAGCGGCTCCTCATCACACCAGGTCGCGACGCCGACCGTCTCGAGGCCCGGCCAGGGGTCGCGGACGGAGCCGTTGGAGAGGTTGACGATCAGGACGCTCCCGTTGAGCAGCGCGGGGTCGCTGGAGTAGCCCTCGATCACCGAGGCGTGCCGTCCATCCGGCGACAGGGCGAGTCCCTCGAGCTGCCACCGGGGCTCGTACAGGATGTCCGCGGTGCGGGGCAGTAAGACCAGATGACCGTCTCGCTGGCCGGTGAATAGGAGCAGGCGATACCGGGGATCACCTCGGGCTCGAGCGCGAAGTGGCCGCCGCCGTCGGCCGAATGGAGGAGCCTGGTGCCGGTCGCCGGGCCGTCGCGGGTGCTCATCGTGTTGAGGACCCACACCGAGCGGCCGTGGACGGCCAGCCCGGTGCTCACGCCGCCCGCCGCGGGGTCGGCGCTCCAGTGGTCGCTCGACGGCGGTGTGCGCCACAGCCGGGGCGCCGGTGTGCTGCGGGTGCAGGTCCCGGTTCTGGCGCATGGCGGAAAGGGCGAACCCGGCGCAGCCTGCGAGCATGCCTGTCGCCAGCCCAAGCAGGCCGGCCGCCCGGCAGATCGCGTTCCGCATGACTTCTTAGACGTCATGGCCAGCAGTCCCGTTGCGCCAACTCCACGGGACCTATCCGCAGGGTGCTGCCGCGGGGACCCGGTCGAGGATGATCCCGAAGTAGTCACCGTAGGCGGTCAGCAGGGCGGCGTCGTCGGACAGTTGCTGCTCCACGCGTGATCCACCGCTGGTCCTGATCAGGGTTCGGTCACTGATAGAGATCCGGCCGTCGTCGGTGAGCCGCGAGCAGATGGTGCCGCGGGTGAAATGGGATTGCGGTGAGGTCTGCTGCCACCAGCAGGTGGGGACGAAGTCGGCTAGCGACCGCTCACGCCGCTCGATCCGGTACTGGGGCTCGCCGTTCCTGAGCACATCCACATCCGCGTCCTCGGTGCCAGCCAGCAGGAACCGGCCGGCTGGATCGTCCTGGCCGTCCCTGCGGTCCAGGAGCAGCGGGAAGACACTGTGACTGCCGAACCCCACGTCGGCCAGCCATGGGCCGCTGCCATCGGCGGGGCGCACGATCAGCGCCAGATGGTCGAACGGCGGTCCGGGCTGGCCGTTAGCGTAGACCCGCGCGGCGACCCGTTCGACGTGCGCGCCCAGGGCCTGCAGCAGCAGCGCGAAGGCCCCGTTGAGCTCATAGCAGAAGCCTCCGCGCCGCCCGCTGACGATCTTGCCTATCAGGTCGTCCTCGCCCAGCGAGATGGGCTCGCCGAGGTGGATGCTCAGGTTCTCGAACGGCACCGCGATCTGGTGAGCCCGGTGCAGGAGGCAAAGCGTGCCCGCATCGACCATCTGAGGGCGGGTGACTTCGAGGCGGCGCAGATACTCAGCGACAACCCTCTCGTCCATCACGCTCCTGACGTCGGGCGGGCTAACGGGCACGGCACTAACGGGCACGAAACTAACGGGCACGGCACGCACGGCCTGCCGATGAGACCAGCATCCATGCTCAAGAGGGCTTGAAGTCAAGAGTGCCGGTGAACTCTGACATCACAGCCGACCAGATCAAGCACATCCGGGGCACATCACCGCATCGCCAGTCACGCCGGCCGCCGGCGGGGAACTGGCTGGCCTGGTGCGCCGCATGCTTACCAGGCCATAAGGGTGAGCTCAGGGCCACAGTCGAAGCCAAACTCTTCATAGAAGGGGGCCGGGGAGAGGAACAAGGCGGCATATAACAGGCCCAGGCTTCGTACTATGAGGTGGCAGGCGAGGTGCCGGGTGGCCGCCGTCGCGTGCGGAGAGGTGGCCCGACGTGCGGGTTCAACGCAAATGGCTGGCGGCTGGAGGCCTGGCTGTGGCGCTCGCCATGGCCATGCCGGCGATGGCGGCCGCAGCGGCCAGAACATCTGGCGTGGCCGGCCGTGACGGCGGCGAGGTGACTGGTCCGGCGCAGACCGCGGCCGGCCGGCCGGCGCTGGCGCCGGCCCTGCCGAGGCTGTCGGCACAGCAACTGGCAGGCCAGCGGGTGATCTACAGCTACCCGGGCCTGACCCCGCCGGCCAGCCTGATCTCGCTGATCCAGCATGGTGAGGCCGCCGGGGTGATCTTCTTCGGGCAGAACATTTCTAGCGAGGCGCAGATCGCGGGCGTCATCAGGCAGCTGAATCGGGCTAACGCCAGCTCGCTGAACCCGGTACGGGCGCCGCTGCTGCTGATGACCGACCAGGAGGGCGGTCAGGTCCGCCGCCTGCCCGGCCGCCCGTATCTGTCTGAAAAGCAGATCGGCGCGAATCCGCTGGCGAAGGCGGAGGTCCTGGCCACGCAAGCGGGCCAGGGCGCCGCAGCCAACCTGCACGGTGTGGGCATGAACGTCAATCTTGCGCCAGTGCTGGACGTGTACCGGCGGGCCGGGAACTTCGATGACCAGTTCGGGCGCTCCTACAGCATGAACCCCGCTGTCGTGTCGGATCTGGGCGCCAACATGATCAAGGCGCAGCAGGCCGGCGGGGTGGCGGCCTCGGCCAAGCACTTCCCCGGTCTCGGGGCCGCTACGGCAAGCCAGAACACCGACATCAGGCCGGTGACGATCAATCTGCCGCTGGCGACGATCCGCAGCATCGACGAGGCGCCGTTCCAGGCCGCGATCACTGCCGGAGTCAAGCTGATCATGGTGTCGTGGGCTGCCTACCCGGCGATAGGAGCCCGGCCCGCCGGGCTCTCGCCCAATGTCGTCCAGGGTGAGCTGCGGAACCGGCTCAAGTTCACCGGGGTCACGATCACAGATGCCCTGGAGGCCGGCGCGCTGCGCTCCTACGGCTCGACCCAGAACCGCGCGCGGTTCGCCGCGCTGGCCGGCATGGACCTGCTGCTCTGCTCTGCCCAGAACGTCAACCAGGGAGTGCAGGCGAGAGGCGAACTGGCAGCGGACTACCGCAACGGGACCCTCAACGGCCCGGCGTTCCTGGCCAGCGTGAACCGGGTAGTAGCGCTGCGCCAGTCACCGAAATAACCGAGCACCCGCCCGCGTGCGGAGCGCGGATCGCCGAATTCGCCGGGGCGCTACGGTGGGAGCTGTGGCCGACTTCGACCCCCGCGTGCCGTCCATCGCCCGGGTCTATGATTACCTGCTGGATGGGAAGGATCATTTCGCTGCCGACCGGGAGGTAGCGCAGCGACCCCTACGCCGAACGCGGCCCGGTATTCATCCACGCTGAGCCCTGCGACGGCTACCTCACCCCAGGCCAGTACCCGCCTGCTTTGAGCCACCGCCAGCAGGTCGTCCGCGCCTACGACCAGGACGGCCGGATCGCCGACGGCGTCCTGGCCAGCGACGGCGAGCATGCCATGACCGTGATCCGCGGACTCCTGGCCCGGCCGGACGTCACGCTCGTGCACCTGCGCAACGTGGGCTACGGCTGCTACAACTTCGCCGTCCGCCAGGCCTGAAGCTGTTCCGGGTTCGCGATCAGGTCACCGTCCGGGCCAGGCCGCGACAGTCTGGCAGCCGTACTCCTCGGGCGCCACATCCCGCATCGTCTCGGTGAACTGCCAGCGGTGGCCGGCCAGGTCCTCGACAGTGCATTCCCGCTCGCCGTACACCTGGTCGGTTGGCGGCTCGAGCACCCGGGCCCCGTGGGCCCGGGCACGCTCGTACCAGGCCCCGACGTTCTCAACCCGGACCTTCATCACATGGGACACGATGCCCTCGTGCGGCGCCTGCTGCTCTCCCCGGACGTCAGCCACGATCATCGCCCCGTCCTCGCCGATGCTCATCTGCGCCCGATGGCTCTCGCCGATCCGGGTCTGCTCGGCGAAGCCAAACGCCGCGCTCAGCCACGCCACTGCCTCCCGTACATCCGGGTACATGAGCACCGGGATGACCGTGGACGGCGGGATGGACCTGTTGGGTTTCACGTGTCGCTCCATTCCTCGCTTGGTCGCGGACGCGATCGGCTCACTCACGCTCGATCCTTCGCAGCCCGTGCGCTGGCGTCCACCACTCGACGACGAGCATCGTGGCCTTCTCGTTGAGGTGGGTGTGCACGACCTCGGCGATGTCGGCGTGGAAGCGGTCGCCTTCGGGCCCTTCGGTGATCGATCCGGCCGCCTTCGCCCGGCCGGAGATCTTCGCCTCGCCTGGCCACTGCGCCTCCGAGCCCTCGACCGGGTCGACCGTGGCACTGTGCAGGGCGAACCGCGGATCCCGGCGGAGATCCGCGCCCTTGCGCGCGTCCGGCATCGAGCCAAAGATCAGTTCGCCGTCATCGAAGGCCGCCTCGATCCCGGAGATCCGCGGCGATCCGTCGGCTCGCAAGGTGGCAATCGTCTTGTGCCTGTGAGCGTCGAACAGCGCGCGTACGCGCTGCGCGAACTCCGGGTCTGCCTGTTCGACGTCGCGCCATGCCGTCATGCGACCATGATCGCACCGGTGACCGACAGCCGCCGCCCGGCGTGCGGTTAAGGCTGGCAAGACGGCGGGGTGCAGCTAGGCGCCCCTGGTCTGCAGCAGGTCCGCGAACGACACACCGGCGGCGGCTACGTCGATAAGCACGCCACCGTCGGCCGCTGGCTCGTCAGCTTCGGCCCACTGAACGTCATCGGGGCCAGTGAAGTCCACAATCTTATGAGCGAACACCTGCTGCCCCCGATGAGTGTTGGCGGGTCCGCCATCCGGCAGACCCTGTGCCTGGCAGGCCGGATTGGAGCGAGGTGTGTCCGCCAGTCAGCGGGCAGCGAACGCGAAGCGCCCAATTCGGCATGGCTGGTCGTGGCGGCCGGTCGGTGGCCGCCGGTGGCACGCCGCGGAAGCGCCGCAGTCGGCGATCGAGGCCCCGCCGACGCGCCGCCACCTCGGCCGACCGCGGGCGCACCGAGCGGAGCGCGAAGGGACCAGTCAGCGGGGCTGGATCTCGCCCATCGGACCGAAGCCTTCATGCGGCGTGTCGATGTAGATGATCTGCGGCTGCGCGGACACGAGGCCGGGCGCGGCGTCGAAGAACGCCTTCACGTACGGCTGCTTGACGTGGGCGGCGCCTGCCTCAGCATCCCTGAAGCCCTCGATGCAGATGAACTCGTGCTCATCGGCAAGACTTCGGGCGAACTGGAAGAACAGGCAGCCGTCCTCGGAGTTGACGTCCTTGGCGTAGGAATCGGCCAGCGCCAGCCACTCGTCCACCTTGTCGGGCCGGATCGGCATCTTGATGTTGATCAGGATCATGCGACCGCTCCTAATAAGGTAACTGTCGTCCTAAGCGTGGTGTGATCGTCGGCGACCGTCAACCGCAGCGATGCCCTCTCTGCCAACCTGATGCAAGACGCCGATCGGCGCGCCGCCGACCTACGGAGACGATCGCGACTGCCCGCAGCGCGGCGCCGGCCGCGCACCGGAACGGGCGGCGCGGTCCCATACTGAACTGGATATCTGGCTCTACACGCGGTTTTGGGTGCCGCATCAGCTGCTGGCTGCCAGGGTTGGTCTTTGCGCCGGATTGACAGGCTGAGCACGGCTCAGCGGGTCGTGGTTATCATCGCCCTCGGGCTGGCACTGGCGACCGCGGCCAGTTACCTCACCAGCCTGGGAAACGAGAGCCGGGTGGTATGCCTACGCGCCGTTGACCGGGCAGGCATTCTCGCCACCAGGCTCCGGCGAGCCGGGATGGCTTCGCGTGATCATCTGGCTGACGGCGATCAGCCTATGGGCAGCCGCCTCTGCGGCAGTGCTACGTCAATCTCCTGATCATTCCGTGCCAGAGTGACCGGTGCCTCCATTGCGCGGTCGGCGGCCTAGAAGTGCGGCGGCTTCCGAAGGCCAGCCCAGACGCCGATCGACAATGCCTTGCGTCCCCTCCTCCAGATCGAACTCGCCGCAGGCGAGGTAGGCGGTGATCACGTCCGGGAACATCCCGACGAAACATCATGCCAAATTGCATGAAGTCGGTATCGGCGGGCTGATCCCCCGAGATCCGTGGGTACGATGTCCCTCGACCAGCGCCCCCGTGGCCGCTACCGTGGAAATGTCCCTCGCGGGCGTGTGGGCCGGTGCGTGGGCTGCGGGCCTGGCGCTCATGTTCCTGGCTGCTGAATGGCCGCCCGACGCGCCAGTCTGTGGTAGCTCGACTGGCTACTACACTGCCAGCATGGCCTGGGTTGAACTGCCCGCCTGCATTGCGTTCCTGGCGCTCGGCGCAGTGATGACCCGGATCCTGGCCAGACCTCCCCAGCAGCTCAACGACAAGATCGCGTGCCATTAGCGTGATTAAGTGCGGCCACTGGCGGTACTTCACGGACACTCGGGGGCGGCCGGATGGGTGAGCTGGGATGGGCCTGGTACATGCGGCAATTTGCAAGCTGGTGATCAAGCTTTGTGCACCCCACGTGCACCATCGAACGGCGAATGACGGTCACCGCCGGGCACCTGCGGTCAATCCCAGATCTCGGCTGCCGACGATCAGTAGCGGCTTTACGCAGGTCAAGGGACTGGTACGAGGGTTGCAATGTGATGGTCAGGGGCGGGGTCGAACCGCCGACCTTCCGCTTTTCAAGGTTCTATCACCCCGGGACCGTGATCTGCAGCAAGTACGTCTGCCGTGCTCACCCGCATTGATGCTGGTCAACAAGCCCGGCTGCCATTGTAACAACCGTACCGCTGTATGCTGTGGGGTCCCTTTTCGTCTGTGGGCTTTGTGTGGGGACGCCATTGAAGCGCGGACTTGTGGGTTTCTGTGGCCTCCAGGCGGATTAGCGCTCGCCTGCGGGTGCCCGGCTGGCTGCTGGTGCAGCCAGAGAGGCCCAGGTGTAAACGGATCAGGGCCGGTATGCGTAGATGGACCATGACGGGCAAGCAACTGGAGTTCACCAGCTTCTACGCCGCTGCCAGGGGTGACTGCCTGCGGATCGTGCTTGTCACCGTGGGTGACCGGCAGTTGGCTGAGGACCTGGTGGCGGAGGCGTTCACCCGGGCCTGGACATCCTGGCGGACGGTGCGCCGGCATCCGGCCCCCCAGGCCTGGGTCGTTCGTACCGCGCTGAACCTTAATGTCTCCTGGTGGCGCCACCGGCGGCGGGAGACCGCTCTAGACGGCCGCGACTCCGTGGCGCCGGGAGGCGGTGGCAGCGGCCCGGACGGGGAACTGCTAGCCGCGGTGCGTCAGCTGCCCGTCCGGCAGCAGCAGGTGATCATCTTGCGGGTGTTCTTCGACCTGGACGCCCGGGCCACCGCCCAGGCGCTTGGCATCGCGCCGGGAACTGTCGGCGTGCACCTGCACCGCGCGCTGGCCGCTTTGCGCGCCCAGATGATCTCCGCCCCGGTCAGCCAGGAGGCCACAGAATGACCGACAACGACGTGCTCGCCGCGGTGCGCGATTGCCTCACCACCGCCCGCGACAGTGTAGCTGGGGAGCAGATCGCGCGCCCGGTCGGCGACATCATCGCACGGGCGCGGCGGCGCCGCCTGCGGCAAGGCCTGGCCGCGGCCGCCACCGCGGCAGTGATTGCCGCAGTGGCGGTGCCCGCGCTGCTGCCCGGCAACGGCGGCAATGGCGCCAGGCTGGCGGCCTGGACCGTCACCACCGAGCCTGGCGGCAAGCTCACCGTCACCATCCGCGAGCTGCGCGACCCGGCCGGCCTGCAGCGCCGGCTGCGTGCCGACGGCGTCCCGGCTACTGTCCGGTTCACCGGACAGACCCCCCGCTCGTGCCTGTACTACCCGCTGCCCCCAAAGCAGAGCTTCCGGCTGCAGGCCATGATCTTCCCCCAGGCCAGCCACCCCAGCGGCCACACCGCGTTCACCATCAACCCCACGGCCATCCCAGCCCGCATCGGGCTGTGGCTCACCCTCAGCTCTCCTGCCACCCAGACCGCACCCGACGGCCTGCGCAGCACCGAGTTCTCAGCCACCTGGGCCCTCGTTTACGCCAGCGGTCACTGTCTCCCTGGAAAGCCTGCGCAGATCGTTAGTGGGGGCGGTGTTGCTGGCAACAGCAGCAGGTGAACACCGACTCCGCGTGGCCACACCCGCTGCCGGGCAGGCCCAGCCAACCAGATCATGGCCGCGCTGCCGGGCAGGCCCAGCCAACCAGATCATGGCCGCGCTGCCGGCCCGTCCGCGCACCCGGCTGTTCGCTGGACGCGCGGGTGGCGCTGGTGCCAGCGACGGCCAGCCAGAACCCCCACCAGCCTGCCGCAATCACCACAGCCCGCTGCTACCGCCGGTAATCCCGTGCGTCCTGACCACCAGCAGGCCCGGGATCGTGCGACTCGTAGCCGAGCCTTGGCCGGCGAACGTGGACGGCCGGGGAGTGATCCAGCAACTCTTCCTCGACGGCATACCGGTAGAACCCGGCGATTTTCTATCCCCCTTTGAGACCATGATCTCGGAAGTATCACGCAGCCCAGCTCACCGTGAAACGTCCCGGGTTTTGTGCACTCCTCGTCTTGTGTTCGCGGCGCCCGGCTGGGCCTCGCAGGTCGGCCGTAGCGGGCTTCCTGGGCTAAATGTCGTAAGTCCATCGGCGGCGTGATTCTTCACCGGTCAGTGCCTGCCGGCGTCGATGATGGCTTCGGCGAAGGCCTGCGGAGCTTCTTGCGGCAGGTTGTGTCCGATGCCGCCCTCGAAGACCCGGTGCTCGTACTTGCCGGTGAATTTGCTGGCGTAGGTGGTAGCTTCCGGGTGCGGCGCCTCGTTGGCGTCTCCCTCCAGGGTGATGGTGGGCACGGTAATGGCCGGGAAGCCGGCAAGCCGCCGCTCCAGGTCGTCGTATTGGGATTCGCCTGCGGCCAGGCCGAGCCGCCACCGGTAATTGTCGATCACGACCGCGACGTGATCCGGGTTATCAAAGGCGGCCGCGCTGCGCGCGAACGTCGCGTCGTCGAAAGCCCACTTCGGCGAGGCGAGCCGCCAGATGAGATTGCTGAACTCGCGCCGGTACTTCTCGTCGCCGGCCCGGCCGCGGTCGGTGGCGAAGTAGAACTGGTACCACCAGGCGAGTTCGGCCTGCGGCGGCAGTGGCGCGTGGCTGGCGGCCTGGCTGCCGATCAGGTACCCGCTCACTGACACGAGGGCCCTGCAGCGGCCCGGCCACAGCGCCGCCACGACGTCGGCCGACCGCGCCCCCCAATCGAAGCCAGCCAGGATGGCCGTGTCGATCCCCAGCGCATCCATCAGCGCGATGACATCGGCCGCCAGGGCTGCTTGCTGGCCGTTCCGGAGCGTGTCGTCGGACAGGAAGCGAGTGGTCCCATAGCCGCGGACGAACGGGACAATGACCCGGTAGCCCGCCGATGCCAGCAACGGGGTGACATCGGCAAAGCTATGAATGTCGTAGGGCCAGCCATGCAGCAACATGACGGCCGGGCCACCAGCAGGGCCGGCATCGGCGTAGCCGACGCTCAGCGGGCCCGCGTCAACTTGCTTCAGCGCGCCGAACGGGGTGCTCATGGTCATATCGACTGCTTCATGCTCATCTTGGGTGCCGTGTTCATCGTCGTCTACCGGTGTGAGCCGGCGACGGCCCGGGCCGCGGTCAGGATGACGTCGATGACCGCCTGCGGCTGGGAGATCATGATCACGTGCGAGCCCTCGACCTCGGTGATGTCGGCCCCCGCCCGCTGAGCCTCAGACCGGATGACGTCGGCGCCGGCGGCCTTGTCGCCGGTGGCGAATACCGTCCAGCACGGCAGCTTCTTCCAGGCCGGCGGCCCGGACGCTTCGCTGAACGCCGTCGCGGCGGTGGGGCGCTGGGTGGCGGCCATCAGGGCGGTGGTCTCCGCAGGCAGGTCGGCTGCGAAGGCCTCGCGGAACAGTGCGGGGTTGACCGCGAGCTCAACGGCAGTCTCCCCGTCCGGTCCGGCCGGATACTGGTACTGCACCAGGGCCGTGCCCAGGATGCTGTCCTTGGAGCCGCTCTCGACATCGTTCAGGTTTTCGCCGTCATCGGTGGCGAAGGCGGCTACGAAGACCAGGCCGACGACGTTCGGGGCGCTGGTCGCGGCGTTGGTGATCACCGCGCCGCCGTAGGAATGCGCGGCCAGCAGTACCGGCCCGTCGATCTGGTTGAGCAGGCTGGCGGTGTAGGCCGAATCGGCGGCCAGGCCGCGCAGCGAGTTGGCCGTGGCGATGACGGTATAGCCCTGCTGTTGTAGCCGCTCGATGACGCCGTTCCAGCTGGACGCATCGGCGAAGGCGCCATGCACCAGCACGATCGTCGGCTTGACGCCAGTTTGCTTATCTGTGGCATTCACAGGGAACCTCCTGCATATCGGAGCGCGGGCTCATGTTGAGCTCCCATCCACGGTTGCCCCTGGGCCATGCGATCGCGCCTGTGGACCACCCTGGCCGGACCCTGGTCCGTCACGGCCGTTCGCTGCTTCGAAGAGGCTCGCGAGATGCGCGACTGTGTTGTTCTCGGTGACGCTTCGGCCGAAGACCGGCCATCCGGCACCGTCGGGGCTCAGGAAGTCGTTCTGGGGGTCGTCACGACGAGCACTGCTCCAGGCCTATCGAACACGAATTTCGCGTCAGGGAGGGCCTGCTCGGCGGTCAGCGCCTCGTTACAGATATTCATAACCCTTTGTTCTCCCCCTTGGGTGCGGCCAGGCTGCGGGCCTTGCGAACCTGGGGACGGGATCCCCGGACCTCAGCCGGCCGATCGCGGCCTCGCCGGGTTATCCGGCACCGATGGCGACTGTCCACGGGTGCCCACAAAGGTCGAGCCCTAGCGCACGGGCCGCGAGGGTCTGGAGTCTCATCCCGTGCGTGCCAGCTCCGCCCCAGGACGTCATCGCCCACCGCGGGCCGGGGCGGCGTCGGCCTTGCTAGCCAGCGACGGTCTCCCCGTCCGGGAACACTTCGCTGAGCCGCCCGATCATGTCGGACTCCAGATAACGGCAGGAGTGTGCGCTGCCGTCGGTGAGTTGGTGGCTCCCTGCGATCGGCTCAGCCGACGCGAGCTCCCTGCGGTCGCGCCGGCAGTGGCGCCCTCGGCTGCCAGGCTGGCCTGCTGGATGGGATCCTCGCGTGCACCGCCGGTGCCCTGGCCGCGTGCCTCGTCGCGGCATGTGCGCCGGTTGCGGTGAGCGATACGCCTTAAGTGAGGCAAGTAGTGGCCGCGGTACCGGCGCCGCGCTGCTTCGCTGCGGGCGGAATCGGGATCCGCTGGCGGCGCGCGGCCTGCACCCAGTCAGCCTGCCCGGTCCAGGCCGCCCCGGACACGGGCAGCTGCCTGGTCAAGCTCGGCCCGGCCGGTTATTGCTGACCCGCGCTCGATCCGGAACCCGTCGCCCGGTGTCCTCGGCAGCACGTGCAGGTGGATATGCATGACTTCCTGCCCGGCGGCCTCGCCGTCGGGGACGAAGAGGTTGACTCCCTCGCACGGCAGGCCTGAGCGCCGGATGGCTCCCGCCAGCCGCTGCCCCACGGCGAACATCGCCGCGCCGAGCCGCTCGTCCAGGTCGGCCAGGCGTGCCGCGTGGGCCCGTGGCACGACCAGCAGGTGGCCGGCATTGACCGGGCGCAGGTCCATGAAGGCGATGACCCCGGCATCAAAGTAGACCACGCTGGCCGGTTCCCGGCCGTCCACGATCTGGCAGAAGACGCACGTCGCTCGCGGTGATTCGTCAGCAGGCACGGCTCTCATTATCGGTGCCCACCGTGGTGCGCTGTCCAGGGCCGGCACCCGGCGTGCCGCCAGACCGCCTGAAATCCGCCGTGGTTACCTCATCGCCGCTGCCGCGGATCGTGGCGGTCCCCGCCGGGCCTGGGGCATGCCCCCAAGGCCATGACCCCGCAGCCGCTGCTACCCGGCGGCGCGCCCGAGGTGTCAACGTGGAGCGCCCCGGACGAACGACGTTGACGCCGACCAGCGCCGCCATACCCTCAACAGCGCCGGGGCCATACCCCTTGACAACACCCGTCATAGAAGGGAGCCATGTGCGGACATTCATCGTGCGTGGCGTCGATGCATGATTATGCGGGCCGGCCGACCGATAGCCAACCGAGGTGTGTCTTCGCATGTCTTCGGAACGCGCTCTCGCGGCTGGGATTGTCTGACGGTCGGCGGCCGGGATCCCTGCTGCCCGCTGTCGATGCGATCAGCCGTGCGTGGGGTCGGGCTCAGGCTCCGGAGTCGCCGCCGGACGCGAACGGCACCTCAACTGTGCCTTAGGTGCGCACGACCCCGGGCCGGCCTGGGGCTGGCCCGGGGTCGTCATGACGGTCAGGGTTGGATGCGGAGGATCTGGCCTTGCCCGGCGCCGAAACCGAAGCCCTGGTTGGAGACGTAGAACGCTCCATCAGGCCCGACGGTCATGCCGGTCGGCAACGTCAGGCCCGAGACGACCGTCTGCGGGGCTCCGTGTGGCCTGACACGCACGATCGCTCCGGTCCCCGGGGCCGGGGCACCTGCGGTCGTGCTCATCTCGAGTGTGTACAGCTTGCCGTGGCGGAAGGCGAGCCCGAGGACTTTCTCCACCCCGGTCGCGCGGACCTTGAGCGTGCCGTGACCAGTGAGCCGCCATACATGTTCGTCGCCCGCACGGTCGGTGGCATCGAACACGCCCAGGTTCGCGATGTAGGTGGCACCGCAGTGCACGAGCGCGGTGGGAACCACGTGCCCCTGGCTCGCCGAAATGTCGATCACGCGGCTAACCTGACCGGACGGCGTGACCCGGTCGAGTTCGCCGTGGTTGGAGTCCATCGGGTACAGGGCCCCGCCGATGGCGATCATGCTGTACCAGGTGCCGTCCGGCGTGAAGTCCTCCGGGTCCGGGTGGGCGACGGGATGCGCCTTCTGGAACGCGCTCAGGTTCGCGATCAGCCTCCACGTGCCATGCCGGCCGACCTTGATGACGCCGTTCGGGATCTTGGGCACGCCATGTGAACAGCCCGCACCGGACAGCAGCGCGTAGAGCTGATGGCCGATGAAGGCCACACTCGAAACGCCGCTGACCAGGCTCCCGCTGGCCGGGGTGGTCTGGCTCGAGGGCAGCGCATTCACTACTGTCGTGACCACGCCGGCCGGGCTGATCTTCGCGATCCGCCCGCCGCGCACCCGGCTATGGCTGCTTCCGGTGTAGGGGGCGGTCGCGCCGTGTGCCTGGGGGCACTGGCCAACGGTCGAATGGGAGCCGCCGAGACCTCCCTCGGCGACGTAGAGGTTCCCGTGGGGGCCGAACGTCAGCCCGCGCGGATTGTTCAGGCCTGTCGCGAAGACCGAGACCACCGCGGCGTGGTGCCGGGCAGGCAGGTGGCGGGCCGAGGCCTGGGTGCCTCCAGCGACACCGAGGAAACCGGCGAGTGCGACGGCGAGTGGCGCCATCAAAAACCGTCTCATCTTGCTCCCCTTTCACAAGGGAATTGTGAGGTCAATGCCGGGGGCGTTTCGGGACACTACGCCCCGGCGTGGGTGGCGGGTTCAGGCGGCGGGGGCGTGGATTTTGCGTGCCGCCCGGGCGTGGTCCAGCAGCACGGCCGTGGCGGCGGCGACCAGGGCGGCGGCCAGCGCGATCAGGGTGATCTGCCAGCCGGGCATGCCGCCCTCGGCGATGACACGCACTGGGGGTGGGGGTGCGATGCCGCTGCCTTCACCGGGCGGCGGCACATTTTCGGCGAAAGCGGCGGGCGCGGCGGCGAAGGCCAGCACGGCCCCGGCCAGTGTGGCCACAGCGGCGAAGATGCGGCGGAAGCGATTCATGGTGCCCTCCTGTGGGCGGTGGCGGATCAGGAGAAGAGCTGCCGCAGGTGCCTGCCGTTCAGGCGCCAGGCTGTCGCTGTCCTCGCCTGGTGTCGCTGTCTGGTGTGCGGCTGCACCGTCACCTCATCGCGGGGCGAGTGGGATTGCCTTGGGATCGCCTTGGAACGGTGGCTTGGAACAGCGGTGGACCTGCGGCAGGCCTGGTGGTGGAATGGGAAAGCCGCTGGCCCGGGCGGCTGGGGGAGACAACCGGGCGGGGGGGGGGACGATGGCTGCTGACGCGGTGGCTGGGGTGATGGGGCCTGCGGAGTTCGGCATTCTCGGGCCGCTGGAGGTCTGCAGGTCCGGGTGCATGCTGCCGCTGGGCGGCCCGCGGCAGCGGGCGGTGCTGGCCTTACTGCTGCTGGAGTCCAACCGGGTCGTCTCGATGGACCGGCTGGCCGAAGAGGTCTGGGGCGGGCACCCACCCGAGGGGTGGGCCACGACCTTGCAGACGTATGTGTTTCACCTGCGCCGGGCGCTCGAGCCGGACCGGGCCAGGGGCGTAGCGGGAGAGCTCCTGGTGACCAGGGGCCCCGGTTACCTGCTGCGGGCAGACCGTGAGCACCTGGATGCGGCCCGGTTCCAGGACGGGTTCACGGCTGGGCGGGCCGCGCTGGACGCCGGCCGGTACGCCGAAGCCGCCGGCAGATTACGCCAGGCGCTGGATCTGTGGCGCAGCGGCGTGCTGGCCGACCTGGCCGACTACGCGTTCACCCGGCCCGAGGCGGCCCGCCTGGAGGAGCTCCGGCTCGCCGCACTGGAAGCGCGGATCGATGCTGACCTGGCGCTTGGCCGGCACGACACGCTCACCGCCGAGCTGGAGCGGCTGGCCGCCGACCATCCGCTGCGGAAGCGGCTGCAGCGCCAGCTCATGCTGGCGCTGTATCGCTGCGGCCGGCAGGCTGAGGCGCTCGCCGCCTACCGGCGTGCCCGCGATCTGCTCGCCGGTGAGCTCGGCATCGATCCCGGGGAGCCGTTGCGGCGCCTGCATGCATCCGTTCTGGCGCAGGACTCCGCGCTCGACTGGAGCGATAGCCGCCAGGGGCCCGGCCGAAGATCACCGCGCCGAGGCCGGCCTTCCAGTGGCTTCCCCGGCCCCGGAATGCCGTGGCCCGAGGCCAGCAAAGGGTCAGCCGCCTGCTGGGCCGGCGACAGTGGCGCGCCCGCCGCCTGCTGGTGGCTGGCCTGGCGCTCGCGGTCGCCGCCACCGCGGCCATCGTCGCGGTGGCCCGGCCGTGGGCGGGCGGGCGAGGGGGCCTGCCCGCCAATAGTGTGGGCCTAATTGACCCGGCCGGGGGACGGGTCGGTGCCGCGGTAAACGTGGGCAGCCCGGCCGACCTGGCCTACGGCGACGGCTCCGTCTGGGCCGTGGACAGCACCGACGGCACGGTGTCCCGGATCAACCCGGCCACCCATGCCGTGGTTGACCAGATCCCGGTCGGCTCCGCGCCCAGCGCCGTGGCTGTCACCGCCGAGAACCTGTGGGTAGCCAACAGTGGCGCCGGATCCGTGTCCCGGATCAACGCCGCGTCCAATACTGTGGTGCAGAACATCTTGGTCGGCAACGTTCCTGTCGCCATCGCCAGCGGGCCAAGTGGCGTGTGGGTAGCCAACGAGGGCGACGACACCGTGGACCAGATCGACCCGGCGACCGGCACGGTGACGAAAACGGTCCAGGTTGGCGGGCGGCCAGACGCCATCGCGGTCGGGCCGGACGCCGTCTGGGTGGCGAATGCTGAAGACGGCACCGTTACCCGCATCGACCCGGCCACCGGCCAGCCGAGCGGCCCAGTGTCCGTCGGTTCTGGGCCTGCGGGTATCGCGATCACCCCCGGAGCCGTGTGGGTCGCCAATTCGCTGGATCTCACCGTCATGAAGATCGACCCGGCGACCGACAGGGTCACCGCCACCATCGGCGTCGGTGACGGACCGAGCACCATCATCGCGGCCAACAACGCCATATGGGTCAGCGATGAGTTCAATGCGACGCTCGACCGCATCGACCCGCGGGCCGGCAAGGTGACGAGAACCGTCTTCGTCGGCAGCTCACCGCAAGGCCTTGTGGCCACCCCATCCGGCATGTGGGCCGCAGCGCGGGCCTTCACAGCGGCCAGCCACCGCGGCGGCACCTTGACCGTAGTGAGCGAAGACCTGCCTGGGGTTGACCCGGTGCGAGCATATGACCCAACATGGATTCCTGCGCTCGCTACCGTCTACGACGGCCTGGTCACCCTGCGCCGATCTGGTGGCGCGGCCAGTTACACGCTGATCCCCGACCTGGCACTGACGCTGCCCCGCCCGGCCAGCGGCGGCACAACGTACACGTTCACGCTCCGTCGCGGCATCCGCTACTCCAACGGCACGCCCGTGCGGGCGTCGGACTTCCGCCGCGGCATCCAGCGCCAGCTCAGCTTTGGCGCCAATCCCGGCTACTACGAGGGCATCCTCGGCGGGCAAATGTGCCACCAGCACCCGCAGCGATGCGACCTGTCCGCCGGGATCATCACCAACAACGCGGCCCGGACGGTCACCTTCCACCTAGGCCACGCCGACCCCGACTTCTTCTACAAACTCGCGCTGATCCTCGCCGCCCCGGCCCCACCCGGCGCCCCGGACCACGTCATCCACTACGCGCCGTTCCTGCCCGGCACCGGCCCATACAAGATCTCGCAATACCGGCCGGGCGTATTCTTCACCCTGGCCCGGAACCCGTACTTCAGGCAATGGTCATACGCCGCCCAGCCAGCCGGCTACCCGTCTGTCATCCACTACGACCAAGTGGCCAGCCAGAGCAAGCAGGAGTCAGAGGTTATCGCCGGCCGGGCCGACCTGGCTGCAGTCGGCGGGTCGGCGGCGGTGGAGGCGTTATGGTGCGAGCCTCTTTCGTTGCCGGTGGTGGAGGCGTTATGGTGCGAGGCTCTTTTGTCGGCGAAGGCACTGAGTCGAACGTGCGATCTGGCTTCGAGGGCACTGGTTGATCCCTCGGCGTCTGGATACTCAAGCTCCTGCCGAGCTCGGGCGTCCTGGTGTTGGGGACGACTCTGACCGTAAGCCTGGGGTCTTGTATGGCTCTTTCGACCGCCGCCGCCCTGGCCGGGTTCGCATTCTCTCTGAAGGCTTCGAGGTTGGGTTTCGCCTGATTTAGTGGCTGGGCGTGCTTGTCGCACGCGCCGAGCTCTTTATGAAAGCCGGGCCCGTCGACGACAATGAGTTGCTTCGCTTCACGCTTTGTGTCCTCCATGTGAACCTCGCAGTAGTCCACCATGCTCTGGGCCTCCGTCTTCTCCGGCAGGTCTTCATAGGAAGAGGCAAGATCCTCGCTGACACGGCTCGTCTCGTCGCCACACGGCTGGTCGGACATGGCAGCGACCCTTCGATGCGCCGGACGGGAGGCGCTTGGGCTGCGCCCCTTCGCCAGCCCCCTTGCGGGGCTTCGATCGAGGTACGACGACCACTATCAAATCGGTTCAATGCCGCGAGCAGCCCACCGACTCCAAGGGCCGGCGGTGGGGGTAGAGCATCTCTGCGACTCATCTCGAAGGCTGGCAGTGTGGCAATGCCACACTGCCACAGCTGGTCAGCGCCGTTTTGCCTGCCGCTCGAAGGCAGCCAGGCCGGCCGGAGAATCCGCTGCGGGACTCAGGCACGGTGAGCTCCCCTCTTGGCCGCAACGGCAACTCGTGTGGCGACTTCCTCGGCGAAGGCCAGGTAAGCACGACTGAACTGCGGATCGACGCCGGGCTCCCCTGCCACGGCGCGGTCCATGACGGCTTCCCCGGCGCCGACACGCTTGGGATCGTTGATTCGAAGTACGGGAAGGGACTCCGGCGCATCTCCTCGACGACGTCGCGGCCGATCGGGTGCGAGCCATGACCATCGTGGCCAACAGGCCGAGCAGCTGGGCGCCTATGACCTCGTCTTCGCGGTTCTCGTCATCCAGCGGATGAACTTCCGCAGACCTGTCGTGCTCCAGACCGTGGCGCTGACCGGGATGATGATGTGTTGTGCGGCCGCCAGGGCGCCCAGTGTCAGGTGTGAGAGGTTCGGCCGGTGTCGAGGTCACTGGCTCTTGAGAAGGCTTGGGTAACCGAGGCGACTCAGATAGTGGGCAGTGGTTGAAGGCGAGGGCGATCGGAAGATCGCATTCGGTTGGCTCTTGATCGGCCGGCCGATGTGCTGGGCGAGGAATGCGCACGGCTGTTCGGCGTCGGCCGAGCTCGGTCAGCGGCTTGTCGCCTCGTGGCCTCGACCGGGATCCCGGCGGCGGCGGCGAGCTCGGCGCAGCCGAACGCACCCGGGCTGGCGTCGAGGATGAAGGCCAGGCACACTGCGGCGCCGAGGTTCACCATCGCCTGGTTGCGAACGAGCCCGGCCCGTTGACCAAGCCGACGCCAGTCAGCCGGATGGCGCGCGGCCTGACCGCCGAGCTCGCGCCAGATGCGTTCGGCGATGGCGTCGGCGCCAGTCGGACACGCTCCCGAGACCAGCACGGCGCCAGGGAGTAGTGGCGTTCAAGTGCGGCCCGCACGGCGTCGGCGTCGGTCCAATTCCGGCTGCCGGTCACCAGCACGCGCCGCGATCGCATCGCCTCGGTAGTCGTGTCCATCGGCACCCGCCTCTCGTGCTCGGCCGCCCTGGAGATTCCCGGCGTTTGGCCGTGGCAGGCCTGTGCGCCTGCCCCTTAACTGTCGCGAGGGTTTGCAGAGGCTCCGGAGTCAGGGGTGGCCGTAGGCCATCTCGATAGAGACGCGATAGCGCCCTTGACGCTGGAGGGGCGGGTCCGGACGCTCAGCCGGGAATCTCCCCACAGCTCGACCGACTTACTTCGCTACGCCTCGGAGCAGGGGAGTCCCGGGCACGCCTGGATTGGCCGCCGTCTGAACGGTGATCTCCATGACCTTGACGCGTTTGGGGTCGGCCGCGCTCCACATGGTGAAGGTCCCGGTTCTTGCCGTAAAGGTACCGGCGGTGATCAAGGGCTTGGGCCCTGGCCCGGCGGTGCGAGTTGTATACCAGCACTCGTAGAACTGGCCCGTCTTTAGTGGCGGGAGGTTCTTCACGGTGAGGTGAATCTGAAAACCGCCGGCGGCCTTGCGGGCAACGGCGCGCCCTGAGGGCGAGGGATGCAAGGCGCTAGTGCTTGTGGTGGCACTCAGCGGAATCGTCGTTCCCGCCAGGGCTGGAGCGGCACTACCAACACTGACGACGACGGCAACGACCGCGGCCGCGGCGGCGCCACACACAGTCGCTAGTGAGAAGACGGGAAAGTTCCAGTGCCAGTGCCACCACTTTGACATTCTCGACGGCTCAGGATCCGGGGTGGGTTGTTTGGCTTCGGCGACGGCCTGGGCCACGGTGGCGGCAGTCGGGGCTTCCTTGGTGGGTACGGCCGTCATGACGGTGGCCGCGGCGGGCGTGGATTGCTCGGCCTGCCCGGCGGTCAGCACTGCATGTTGCACCGCGGCGAGCGTTCTGGCCCCGAGGTCGGGCGGTGGCTCGACTGACGGAGCCGGGGATTTGAGCGCCCGGGTCATCGATGCGAACTCGGCGACGGCGGTCTGGCACTCGGTGCAGTCGTGGAGATGGGTCTCGAAGGCCGCGGCGTCGTCGGGGTCCAGGGCGCCAAGGGCCCAGCCCGCGGCGTCGTCGTGGGGCTCGGGGCTGGCATCAGGCGGCATTGAAACCTCGCTCGTCTAGAGCGGTGCGCAGGGCGCGCATGGCGTGGAACATGCGGGTCTTGACCGTGCCTAAAGGCAGGCCGAGGCGCTCGGCGATCTGCGATTGGGTGAGGTCTTGATCGTGAGCCAGGCGGATTACCTGGCGGTGGGCCACGCTCAGGGTGTCGAGGGCATCCCGCATAACCAGGGTGTCGAGAATCTGGTCAACGTTGTCGAAGACGGGCGGCGTGTAGGCCTCCTCGACAGGAAGTAGCTCACGCGACGATGGTCGCTTGCGCAAGTCGAGCGCGACGCTGCGGGCGATCACGAACAGGTAGGTACCAACGTTGGCCCGCTTGGGGTCGTAGCGTCCGGCTGTTCGCCACAGCCGCACAAAGGTTTCCTGAACCATCTCTTCGGCCAGTCCGTTGTTTCCGAGCGCCTGCACGCCGAAGCGATACAAGCGCTTGCCATACCTCCCGTAGAGCTCGGTCACCGGGGCTCCCACATCCCCAGCTGCTATCTGGGCGACCAGCCCGGCCTCCTCGGCCGCGCTGCGGTCTTGATCCTCTGTATCGGTTACCGACACCTAGGTGTCCCCCCAACCAGGTTCTTACGACGTCCACCCGCCGAACGGTTCAAGCCCGCCCGGATTTTTTTCAACCGGGCGAACCCCTGGTACAACGTCCGCCGCTCGGCCTGGCGGCGGGTGCCGGCAGGTAGGCCGACTTGCCTTGGTGTGTTGACGCATGGGTGCCCGGGTCCAGATGGCCCAAACCCTCCCGTTTGCCTCGCAGTTACCAAACCGTGACCTCGATTGTTCGGCCGTCGTTAGAACCGCTTCGCCGAAGCCGGTCGTACCTCGAATCACAAGCCCGCAAGGGGAGGGCACGGAGGAGCGGAGATCACAGTGGGTGCCTTCAAGAAGTTCTTCAAGGATTGGCAGAACGGCGCCGGTGGGGACGCGCACCAGCAGACCGGCGACCAGGCGACCGATATCGGCCGGATGACCAACGTGTGGGACCCGTGGCCCCAGCAAATCAGGGCAATGTCGCAGCAGGCCTACCTGCACAAGCTGGTGATCGGCGCCGGTTCAAACGGCAACCTGATCACGACTGAGCCTCGCCGGAACCTGCTCATCCTCGGCCCGCCGCGGTCGGCGAAGACAGCAGGCGTCTTGATCCCGGCGATCCTGAACCATCCCGGCCCGCTCGTTTCGACCTCGACCAAGGCCGACGTGCTCCGGGCCACAGGCCTGGTACGGGCACGCCTCGGCCGGGTCTGGCACTACAGCCCGGACGGGGGGAAGACGCCGCCTGGATGCGCGGAGCTGCGCTGGTCTCCGATCCCGCCCTCGGTCCAGTGGGCGGCAGCGATCGCTATCGGCAAGGCAATGGCCGACATCTCCGAGAGTAGTTCGGGCGGTTCGGGTGGCGGCGAGAACTCGTCGTATTTCCGGGTCAAGTCCGGTGTCGTCATCGCCGCGCTCCTGCACGCCGCGGCTCTCGAGCTCAAGCCGATGATGTGGCTACTGAAAGCCGTCAACGGTGATCGTAAGGTCCTCGCCGAGGCGGCAGAGATTCTCGACGGCAGCCTGTCGCCCGATTCCCAGATCGCAGCGAGTGACCTGACCGGCGTCCTCGAGCTCGACGAGCGGAGCCGGGGAGCGATCTTTGCCACCACGGCCAACGCCTTCGCCGCCTACCGGCTTCCCGGCGCCCTGTCCTCGTGCGATAACCCGAACTTCGATCCCGCTGACTTCGTTGCCGGTGATCCGGACGCCTTCAACCCATTGCGGCTCTCCCCGGTCACTGGCGACGCCACACCGATGGATGTCATCGGCGCCCAGGTCGGTCACAATGGCCGGTTTGACACCGTGTACATTACGGCGAGCTCCGAACAGCAGAACCTCGTCGCCCCGATCGTGGCCAGCTTCCTGAGCCAGATTCGCGAAGCCACCTTCGCCCTCAACCGCGCCGACGAGGCCAGGGACTACTTCACCCGCCCGCCGGTGCTGTGGGCCCTTGATGAAATCGCCGGCATCGCACCCATGCGCGACCTGCCCGAAACCCTCGCCCAGTCCGGCGGCCAAGGTCTGCTGATCGCCGCCTGCTTGCAGGACCTCCAGATGGCCCGGGCCAAGTGGGACAAGGCCGCCGATGCCTTCCTCACCCTGTTCGGCAATGTCGTCATCCACGCAGGCATCCGTGACGACGACACCCTGAGGGCCATCTCAACGGTCATCGGAAAAGGGTGGAAGGATGTCTACACCGAAGGAAACCAGCAGAGCAGCGGCGGCAGCGGCAGCAGCTGGAGCAGTCAAAGTGGCTCGACGTCTCAGGTCAGCCAGCAGCTCGTCGATCGCCTGGACCCCGGTGCCATCTCCCAGGGCCGCGTCGCCCAGCATCCCGATTTCGTGCTTGGGCTTACCCCGAGCGGCCGCGGCTGGGGCTGGTTCTTCTGCACGCCGTACTACAGCGCCTCGCCGTGGCCCCACCTGCTTGTCTCGACGATGGAATATTTCGCCCGGATGGGTGACCCGCTGGAGAAGTTCTGCGGCCTGGCCGCCCCGATCCTCGACAAAGACCGCACTGCGGCAACGCTCGCTTACTCGGGCGGACAGGCAATGGCCGACCGTTACCGGACCGCTCTCGGGGAACTGCGCCAGCTCGCCGAGCGGCGGGAACAGCTCCTTTCATCGACCGTCCCGGGGTCGTTGCTCGACGGCTACGACGACAGTGTGCCCGTCACCTTGCCCGCCCCGGCGCGGTCGTTCATCGCCCTGCGAAGCGACGTCGGGCAGGCCGAAGGTCTCGCTCATCTTCTCGGGATGTGTCCCGAGATTCGCTGGGCCCGGCCCGACGAGGAGCTGCTGGTCAACACGCAATCCACCTTGACCGGTCATATGACTCCCTTCGAGGACCTGTCCGAAAACCCCTTCGTCCATCCCGAATGGATCATCGAAGCGCCCGGACTCCCGCGCCACATCGGCGGTATCAGCGTGGTGAACGGCGGGGCACAAGCCCGGGCCCGGACGACGCCCATGACCCGGTGGGCGGGCGAGATTCCCGGCGCC
This sequence comes from uncultured Actinomycetes bacterium, assembly GCA_963782185.1. Lineage (GTDB taxonomy): Bacteria > Actinomycetota > Actinomycetes > Streptosporangiales > Streptosporangiaceae > RYN-230. The sequence continues at coordinate 207,335 of CAWAJB010000003.1, read as the reverse complement.
GGATTGGTCCTCGAAGTCTGGTCCACCACCAGGCCCGCGGCCTACATGGCCCGCCGGCTGGCCGAACATCTCTCGACCTTCACACCGACGTGCCTGCTCACCAACGACGAATATATCCACTTCGGCACCTGGAACCAGCCGTTCACCACGGCCGCCTAGCGCCCAGCAGTCACCAGCCAACCAGCACACACCACGAAAACGGAGCAGAACAATGACCTTCAACGGTTACCCCGGCACCGGCACCATGACCCAGGGCGACGACAGCCAGCCCCGCCAGAGCACCCAGCTCCAGACCTGGAAGCACGGCTACATGGGCAGCCAGAAGCTCGTCTCCTGGCCGGTCCGCCTGGTTTCGGGTGCCATCGACTACCTGCCGCTGCTCTTCGTCATCTACCTGTTCGGCCAGATGCACGCCGCCTCACTGGGCTGGATCATCGCCGTCGTCGCCATTGCCGCCAACAACGTCTACATGCAGGGCCTGACCGGCCAGTCGCTCGGCAAGCGGATCGTCGGCACCCGCCTGGTGTCGGCCGTGAAAACCGGCCCGGTGACAGCCACCTTCGTCTACCCCGGCCCGGTCCGCTGCTTCTTCCGCCAGCTGGCCCACTTCCTCGACATGATCGTCTACATCGGCTTCATCCGGCCACTGTGGCAGCGCCGCCACCAGACCTGGGCCGACTCGCTGTGCAAGACGGTCGTGATCCCGGCCAACTCCGACTCGGCCGTCGAGGCCCGCCCGCAAGGCGCCGAATCCGTTCTGTAGGCAAGTAACCGACTGCCGCCGGGTCCCCACCCTCCTCCTGGGGGCCAGGCGGTTACTTATGCCAGAACTAGTAGCGCCCACCGCGGCCACGTTCCCGGTCGATGATCACGAGGTCATCTAGGAGCTCACGCAGCTTGGAATCGTTCCCATCGAGACTGGCGACGGAAGCCTCGATGTTGCGCTCCGGGTCGAGGCGACCCCACTCGATGTCATAACCGGCGTCGCGGGCGAGCTGGCCAAAGAACGCACGTTGCGTCCGGCCGTTGCCCTCCCGGAAGGGGTGGGCGGCGTTCACCTCGCCGAGGTAGTGTGCGGCGCGCTCGACGAACCGGTCGCGGCTGAGCTCTTGAAGGTGGTCCTCCCGGGCCAGCTGAGCGAACTGACCATCGAGATACGGCTTGATGTGCTGGGGGAGGGCGAACATCTGGGTCTTGGCGATGGCCACGGTACGAATCTCGCCCGCCCACGGGTAGACGTCAGAGAAGATTTCCCGGTGGAATCGCCGAAGATGATCGAGGTCGTAGCGGCCACGCAGGTCTGTACGGTCGAGCTGGGCGAGCCGGACAGTGGTGATGCTGGCCTCGAGAACACTCAGGCGGTCTGCGTCTCGGATGCCGAGGCGGTTCCGCAGAATGTCAGTTCCGGGGTAAACGTAGGGATCATCAGCCACGGCCTACATCCTGGCCGCAGGAAAGCGGAGGCGCTAAGCGTCGAGCTAACTGGCGGCCGCGGCAGGCGGGCGAAGCGTGCCCTTGGCGGCGAGGGTCTTTCGAGCCTCGTCCAGCTGGGCATCACTGACCTCGCCTCGGGCCCAGCGCTCGAGCAACTCGACGACTTCCGGCTCAGGTTCGAGGCCCTCGGCCCGTACCGAACCTAGGGCGGTGGCCGCCGCGTGTTGCCTCGTGGTCATGATCGCATTCTACTCCTTGTAAGCATGTATCGCCCAGGTCACGCCTTTAGTTGAGCACAAAACGTCGGCGAGAACCGCGGTTCGACCGGCCCAGGGCTCGGGCCGGTCGAGAACCACTCGGCTACGACGCCTGCTCCTCGGACAGGGTGTCGTCGGCCCGGGTCGACTTGACGGGCTTGGCCGTGGCGTGGCGCAGGCTGACACCGACCTCATCGGCCACCACGACCTGAGCGGAACACTCTTGATCGCTGCCCTCGGGCGTCCAAGTCTCGGTGCGAATGGTGCCGAGCACCATCACACAGTCGCCCTTGGTGATCGACTCGGCCACGTTCCCGGCCTGGAATCCCCATACCTGGACGTTGAAGTAGTTGGCCGTGCCGTCGCCCGCCAGCTACATGTCTATCTAGTCGCAGCCAACGGCAGGGCCCATTACATGGGCGTGCACGAGATGCGGGCCGAAACGCGCAGCCGTCTGGCTCACATGCCAGGCCCTAGTGGCAGGACCGCTCGCCCGGACATCGAGGATGACGAAGGAGACTCCTACGATGGGCTGGTCTGAAGGGCGTTTGCTTGATCCCCTGCTTGCAAAGGAGGTGGACGCGCCCGAAGGACCTGCGGCTACACAGGTCAAGAGGGTTGCTGGTTGCCCCGTTACTGACCGTGAATCGCCGTGGCCGACCCTCCTGACGGGCACGTGGCGGGCACAGCCCAGTCTCCTGGCTGCGCCGCCAAGACATCTGATCCGTAGATACCTGCATCGCGTTCAGCGTCGTATGGACACTTCGCGAGCAGGCATGATCGCGGCTCGGTTGTCCAGACCCGTCCGTATGGCACGCGAAGTCGTTCGCTCGGGTGGCTCCCAGGTTGGCTCCCAAGAACTTGCGGGGGGGTCACGCTTGTTCCATGAGCTGCTCCCGCAGCGCTTCCACTCGTCGCAACGTCTCCCTTACCGCCTCGACCTGCGCTCTGCGTAGAGCATCGTCGTCCAGATAGTCGTCAGTGGTCTCTCGGTGTCGGATGGTGGCGCGAAGTGACTGGCGGATCAGGTTCCAGTCCTCATCGGTGACTAGGATCTCCATGCTGATCTTCCTTAAGCTGCTGACGATCAGTTAGAGGGGTCGGATGACCAGCTCCGCTGCGGCCCGGGTGCCAGAGACTGTCAGCCCCCGGTGCCAGCATCAGGGTCATCGATTTCCCCTAGGAGGGAATCATGTCAGCAGATCCCCTGGGCCGGGTCATTCGCTGCCCTTACTGCGACCAGGAAGTCCGGCTCGATGAGGCGATAGTCAAACAGCTCATCGAGCCCTTGCGCATCCAGTGGGAACAGGAGATGCGCCGAGCAGAGGAGCGTGCTGAGACCAAGATCGCGAAGCTCGAAACCCAGCTAGGACGCGTGAGTAAGGATCTTGGCAAGACACAGCGCAAGACCTGGACAGGTTCTCCCACTGAAGAAGGTTATGCGCGCCAGGGGTTCTATCCCCTCTGAGACCATGATCTCTTAGCCTTCGCGCCAGCCCAGCTCACCGGCATAGGTGCTGGTCAATGGGGCCTACACCGTCATCATAGCGACCGTGCCGCGTAGTCCCGTTTCGTCTGTGGGCTTCCGGTGGTGAGCCCTCCGCAAGCAAGGACTTGTGGGGCTTCTGTGGGGCTCGGCAAGGCACGGACGGGCACGGCGCTTGCGCCGGGTGCGGAGAGCTGAGGCAGTCGTCCCGCAACCCAGCAGCCATCAAGTCGGGCCAGAAGTCGCCACGCAAAGCGAACAAGCGTCGAGCGCCCGTGCTGCTCGTGAGCGCAGAGGAACTCCTCCGGGCGGGGCCATGATCGTGACGTCCGGGACCCGGTCTGCCTGGCCAGCTGACGTGGGGTCCTCTCGTTTCTGCTGGCGGCCGGGGCGGCGCAGACCACGCCGCTGCCGGGTGCTCGGGCAGTGCGTAGCCCCCGCGATCGGATCATGCGCGCATGCCGTCATGGCTTCATGGGCCATCGTCTGCCTCGCCGAGTTCGCGCAGGTCGATGGCCAGGTTGTGGGCGGAGTTCAGGGTGTCGGGGTGATCAGGGCCCAGGACCCGACGGCGGCGGTCCAGGGTGTCTTGGCTGAGGTCGCAGGCGGCCTGGACGTCGCCCAGCGCGCGCAGGTCGATGGCCAGGATGGTGGCGGAGGACAACGTGTCGCGGTGGTCTTGGCCCCGGATGCGGCGGTGGCGGGCCAGAGTGTCGTGGTTCAGGTCGCGGGCGGCCTGGACGTCGCCCAGCTTTCGCAGGTCGATGGCCAGGTTGTGGGCGGAGTAGAGGGTGTCAGGGTGGTCGTGGCCCAGGACGCGGCGGCGGCGGGCAAGGGTGTCCTGGTTCAGGTCGCGTGATTCGGCGTGGCGGCCCATCTCCAGCAGCGTCCGGGCGAGATAGTGCGCGGCCGTCAGCGTGTGCGGGTGGTCCTCGCCGAGCCGGTCGCGCCACTGCTGGTACAGGCCGCTGGCGAGATCATGGGCAGTACGGATATCGCCCCGCTCGAGCAGGTACCAGCATGTGTCGCCGGCCAGCTCGCGCAGGGCGGGGTTGCCGGTGGCGGCCAGGTCGGCGGCCAGCACGTGCGGCGTCAGCCGCGCCCACCGGGGCCAGGTCACCGGATTGGGCATGTCGCCGGGGTTGCTGGCGGCCAGCATCGCCTCGGCGTATTGGCGGGTGGCAGCGGCCTGGGCGGGGGTGAGCCGATCGCGCAGGATGGCCTGGGTGAGCCGGTGCATCTGCAGCCCGCGGTGATCGACACGGGCCAGCGACTGCCTGGTCAAATGTGCCAGGGTCTGCCGCCAGGCCAGTGGGTCCATGGCCCGGGTCGCCAGCTCGCTGGGCAAGACGCTGACGGCGGCGGTGAACAGGCTCTCTGGGATTGGTTCGGGTGCCAGGAACGCGCACACGCTGGCCAGCTCGGCCGCGGCTGGATCCTGGCGCGCGAGCCGGTCGGCGATCAGGCCGGTGGCGGCCGCCAGCGACCGGGGGTAAGACCCCGGCGCCTCCTGGGCCAGCAGCTGCCCGGCCCGGGTCGCCAGCAGCCCCAGGAACTCACCGGCTGTCATGCCGGTGCCGGCCATGTCGTCGCCAGAGGGACCGCTGAAAATCTGGCTGGGCGGACTCACCACTCATCTGCGGCCACGAGGGCCTGGACGAGGTCGGCACGTATTGCAATTGCTGCAGAACTTACAGCGAGTTGCGCGAAGTGCCACAGCAGCGCATTGCTAATTGCCGTATCGACTCGCCGGACGCAAGAAATTAGTTCTCTGGTAAAGCCGACAGCGGTCCGTTCATGATCGGCCGAGTTCAGGGTGCGAGCTAGGCGAGATAGAGCGTATGTAATGTTGGACAACGCTTGTGCCCTGTCGTATGAATCGTGAATTTTGCTAATGTCCGCTAGGGCTTGTTTGGCCAGTCGGCGGGCGCGATCGGGGTCTATGCTAGCCAGCGCGGCAGCGATACTGGCCAATGCTCGCGCTACCTCCTCGTAATTAGGTGTCAACGGGTAGTAGCCTTCGGTATCGGTGGCGTTCAGGGCTTGTTCGGCTAGTCGGCTGGCGTGATCGGGGAATGTATCAGCCAGCGTAATAGCGATGTCAGCGAGCATATGCGCGGTGGCCGTCTCAAGCGGAAGGAAGTTGCCAGAAGCGGTGGCTACGATGTCGTTGATCAGTCGGCTGGCCCGGTGGGGGTCGCTGCTGGCGACCGCCACCGCGATGTGGGCGAGTGCCTGCGCCTTGTACATATGCTTGTACTGATTCCATTGGACGCTCCACAGATCGGCCTCTTTCTGCGGGCTGATCTGATTGGCGACTTTTAGGGCCCGATCGGGATTGGCGGGCGCGAGAGCGGCAGCAATTCCGGCACGTGCCCGTGCCTTGTAGTAGGGGTCATAGATGCGGTAGGCGATTTTTAGGGCCCGACCGGGGTCGGCGGGCGCGAGTGCGGCAGCGATGTCGGCGAGTGCCCGTGCTTTATCGCGGTGCTCTTGGATGGACCTGGCCACCATCAAGGCATGATCGGTTAGCCGGCTGGCATGGTCGGGATCTAGCGCGACCAGCGCTGCGGCAATCCCGGCCAGCGCCCGCGCCTTAAATTGGGGGATCTCAATGCGATCGGCAATGTCCAGGGCTCGCGTGAGGTCGGCGTCGGCGACTGTGGCAGCGCTGGTTGCCCATGCCCACGCCTTGGCGAACTGAGCATCGGGACCAGCGTCGATGCGCTCGACGAGCGCCATCGCCCGGCCGATCAGCCGGTTGGCCCGGTCGCGATCGGCGCTAGCCAGCGCGACGGCGATATTCGAGAGTACCTGCGCCATGTCCCTGCGGTCGTCGACGCGGTCGGCCATGTCTACGGCGCGGCCGGGGTCGGTAGCGGCGACCGCCGTAGCGATGCTGCCAAGTTCCTCCGCGCTGAACCGATGGTCGCCGCTGTCCAGGGCTTGACTGATGTCGGCAGCGGAGAACCGCCGTGCGATCTCGCCGACCGCCCGCACTCTCAGGTCATCAGGGCGGAGAACCCGGGCGGCAGCTAGCGCTTGGCTAGGCTCGTCGCCGACCAGCAAAATGATCCTACGGCGCACGAGAATTGCCGCAAAGCTATCCATGCGGTTAACAATGTGCTGGGCCCGGTTGGGATCAGCTCCAGCGAGCACGGCAACGATGAGTGCCCGCACCTTAAGGGCGGGTATGTCAATGCGGTCGGCGATGTCGAGGGCCCGCTTGGGATCAGCTCCAGCGGCCGCGGCAGCAAGGCCGGCAAGTGCCTGCTCCTTGGCTTCGGTGCCGGTGATGCGGTCGGCGATGCGCAGCGCCTGGTTGAGATCGGCCCCAGCGGCCGCGGCAGCAATGCCGGCGAGTGCCTGCTCCTTGGCCTTGGTGCCGGTGATGCGGTCGGCGATGCGCAGCGCCTGGTTGAGATCGGCCCCAGCGGCCGCGGCAGCAATGCCGGCGAGTGCCTGCTCCTTGGCCTTGATGCCGGTGATGCGGTCAGCGACAGCCAGAGCGTGGTCGGGCTCAGTGTGGGCCAGCGCGGTGGCGATGGCTTCCAGGGAGCTATCGCGCTCATCGGACGGGAGCAAATTGGCGTAGCCGATGGCGCGATCGAGCTCGCTGACCCTGGCGAGGGCCACCAGCAGTGCGCGGGGAACAGCCTGGGCGCGGTTGGCGAGGGTGGTGACGATGAGCCGGCACCTGAGTTCTTCGGAGAAGTTGTGTTGGCGGGCAGCGTGCTGGGCCGCACGGACGGTGTCGGAGGCGACATCGGAAAGCGCGCCAGTGACGGCGAGGACATGGTCGCGCCAGGCGGGAGTAATCAGCGCGTAGAGCCGGTTACTCTCACCGGCCCTGTCAAGGTGGTAGACGTACCAGCGGATGCGGTACTCGTCCATCAGGTGCAGCGGATCGCCCCAGCTCCCGAGCAGCCTCCCGTGCAGCATTGCCTGCTGCTGATGGCCTGCTTGGGTGAGGTAGTCACGCAGCAGGTCATGCACCCGCACCTCGTCTGTCCTCAAATCCACGGACAGCAATGACAGGTCAGCGAGCATGCCGAGCAGGTCGCCAGTGTCAAAACGGTCAAGGCCGACGGGTGCCCACAAGTCGGCGATGATGTCGCCTGGGATGGGCTGGCCAGGAGGAAATACTGCCAGCTCCCGGTACCGGGCGTGGTCCTCAGGGGTGAGCAGCCCGAGGCTGGCCTCGACCGCTGCGCCCACTGCGCGGGCTCGCTGCGCGGGGTCGCTGGGCTTAAGCAAGTCAGCGTATCTTGCGTCGAACGCAGTGATGCCCTTGGCTGCGTACCTGTTGGCCAGGTCCCGCACTGCTTGATCCAACGGCACCCCGTCGCACACCCACCGCCGCAGGTGCGCAGCGGCCAGGCCGAGCAGCAGCGGCCACTGCCCGAGACGCCGGGCGAACGCGCCCAACTGCGTGGTATCGCTCTCGCTTGGCTGTGCAGGAAGGGCTGTGGCAAGCAGGGCGGCGGCTTCGCTCAGCTGGAGTTCGCCCACATCGATGCGCCGCGCGCCGGGTTCTGTGTCCAGCAACGTCGCGGAGCGGGTAGTGACCAGGCGCGGCACGTCCTCGATTCGGGAGAGCACGAGGCCGACAACATCGTCCCTTCCTGTCCGGGATGGCCAGACGTCATCGAACACGAGCAGGCAGCGGCGGGCGGCGAGTTCTGCGCCGAGGTCGCTGGCCAGCTGTTCTACGCTTCGCCCGCCCGCCCGCTGCCCGGTTAGGTCGGTCAGGCGCTCAGCCAGCAGGCCCGACAGGTCGGGATCCTGCCCGACATCCAGCCACACCACCCCACCCGGGCACCACCTCTCACCGCTGTCCACGGCCCCGGAGCCCGCGGGGGTGTCCGCGGCCGCGGCGACCATCCGGGCAAGGACGCTCTTGCCGAACCCCGGGCCGCCGGCGAGCGCGACCAGCGGCGCGGGCCCGTCGCGCAATGCGGCGAGCGTGGCCGCAGCCAGCTCCTCGCGGGCCACCGCCCCGCGAGGCGGGGCAGGCGGTTGCGGCCGCCGCCGCGAAGCCGGCCCGGGCAGCTCCGGCAGCGCCGCTGGGTCCGGCACGCCGAGCAGGTCCCACCACGCCCGCTGCTCCTCCGCTTGCAGGACACCGGGGACGCCGATCGCGCCGATCGGCACCAGCGTCAGCGCGCTGCCACCCTCAGCCAGATGATGCTCGGTGACCACCCCTACCACCCGCTCACCGAGACGTTGATCGCGGGCGAATACCACCGTGCCCGAGATCCCCTGCCAGGGCGAGCCACCGAACTCTTCCACCCCGGACGGCAGCGGATGTTCACGCGGGCGCGCGGTGACCCGGAACGTCAGCAGGCTCGCCAGCGCGCCAGCCGCGGTGGGAATCTCCCCGTCGAGCTGCTCAATGTTGCGCAGCGCCTTGCCAGACCGTGACCGGGGCCGGGTCGGGTCTTCTTTGAACCGAGGAAAGCCCAGACCCGTGCACCACTCCAGCCGCTCGGCCTGCTCCTGTGACACCACCGCGTAGCGCACGCCCTCACCAACGTCTGGGGCGTCATTGCCGGTCAACTCCAGCACCGCCAGGTCGAGCCGGATTTCCCCACCCTGTCGGCGCACCACGGCCGGATGCTCGCTGCCATTGACCATCCGGACCAGGCACTCTCCAGCACCCACGTTGTGCGCCGCGGTCAGCACGAGCCGACCGCCAATCAGATAGCCCGACCCAACGCTCCAGTCCGGATCCTTGTCAGTGCCAGCGTTGCGGAGCACTTCGACCGCACGCTCCGTGGCTATCATCACAAACCCCGGCACCTAGCCCACTTAACAGGCACTACGGCTTCTGCCCGGACTGGCGGGTCACCTTCACCACCTCGCCAGCACGGTCAACGGGCGCCCCCAAGGTCACCGTCACCGTCTGAATCTCCTCCCGCGCGTAGCTACCCCCCCCGCCTACCTCCACCACATAGAACCTCACCCCGGCCCGGCCCTCGCCGCCCTTGGTCACCGCAACGTGAAACTCCAACTGCACCCCATTCACTGGGAACTGGAACTCCGTATCCACACCCTGCCCGACCGCCACAGCTAGCTCCGCACGCACCGCCCCGATCGCCTCCGACAACCCGATCTCCCCCACACCACACCCCAATCCGCACACACGCGATCACCACGCCCGGTCAGATGTCCGAGCCATGGGCACAGGCACTCTCAGCCGGACCGCTACCACCGCGCAGATCGGCTGCCAGCCGTGCCCCTCACAGACACAGTCTGGCGCACGCCAGCCGACGATACGAGATCGCGCATTAGCAGCAGCCCACCGCCACGCGCCCAGCCAGCGGACGGCCGCACGGCCAGCCGACGGCGCGGATGCGCAAGAGAATCAGGCCGGTGAGAACATCGATCAGCACCACCATGAGCAGTGACGCGAACATTGCCCCGCACTGAGGTGTACAGACCTGCGCGTTCGGTATTGCCTCAGGTGGCCGCGCAAACAGAGCGCCAGGCGTTCAGAGCGGCGGCGATGCGCGCTGAGCGCCGACCAGCCACGCCACGGAGCGTGATCCGGCCACTTGCATAACGTGAGCGCGTCAAAGCCGGGATTAATGCCACTGCCGGGAAGTTCCCGGCTGCGGCCTGTGGTCAGGCGGTTTGCATGAATCCCGCAGAGATGGCGACGGCGGCCTGCCGGGGAATCGGCCTGGACAACTGGTCACCAGGGACCTGCGTTGCGTATTCGGTGTGCCGTCGGCACCGCTGTCCCACCGGGAAGATCCCGTGCGATTGCCGTCGCGGGCGGCACGCCGATCGTCAGATTGGGTAGAGGGATAACGGACATGCTCCAGGAGGACCGGATGACCGCATCAGAAAGCCCCAGCCCGATCCCCGATTCGTATCGCCGTGTCACCCCATGCCTCACCGTGCAGGGCGCTGCCGAGGCCCTTGCGTTTTATGCAGCCGTGTTTGGCGCGGCCGAGCGGATACGCTTCCCCGGCCCGGGCGGGACCATCCGGCACGCCGAGGTCCAGATCGGGGATTCTGTGGTGATGATCGAGGACGAGGACCCACAACGCGGGACCAAGGCACCCCCGTCCGGCGGCCTGCCCGGCTTTCCTGCCTTCCTGTTCATCTACGTCGAGGACGTCAACACGGTCATCGACCGCGCGGTGGAACTCGGAGCAACGCTGCAGCGCCCCGCCCAAGACCAGTTCTACGGAGACCGGGACGGGTACATCATCGATCCGTTCGGGCATGGGTGGGCCATCGCCTCGCACGTAGAGGATGTGCCGCGCGAGCAGATGGCGCGGCGGATGGCCGAGTCGCACGGCTAGCCCGGAACGGAAATACCAGACGAAGCATGTGTTGCCGTTCGCCGGCACCGACCTGTACGGGCAAGCTGAGCTGATCTGCGGCGAAACGCCGACCGTCGCCGACGCTGAGCAGTACGAGCAGGCCGGATCGCCGCATAATCCCGGTTCGGTGTCGCGAGCAGGGTCACCCGCGAATTCAGGCTGCCGACCATATCGGCGGTTACTTGCGCATCGGCCGCGGGACTGCCAATCACGCTCTGTGATCGACAGTCGGCCGCTGCGCGGGCGTATCGGCTGCGGCGAGTGCCCGCTATGCCGTACGTGATCGCGAACCAGTTCCGCGGGCTCCCGTCCATGTCCCGCCTTGCGCCTGGCCGACGTGACGTACCTCATCGCGGCTTGTACGGATGCTCGCGCCCACGGCGGCGAGATCACCCGGGGGTGTCGCGAGGGACCGCGATCAACGATGATGGGTCGGTGTTCACCCGGGAGCTGGACGACGACTTGTTGCAGTACGACGCCGCAGCAACCGATGCCACACGCGCACCGTGGCCGGCCCGGGCGGAGGCGCCCTCCGGCCGTAGACCTGGCTACGTCCCGCTCCCGGGCGGTGCGTCCTTCGCTGACGTCAGCACGGTTGCGTCGTGATCACCGGACCTTCGGCCGGCAAGGCAACTGCCCTTCTTGCCTTGCACAGTGGTCCCGGGTTCGTACTCCCCAACGCCTGGGATGCCGGCTCCGCCCGCATCCTGGAGCAGATCGGCTTCCCGGCCATCGCCACGACCAGTGCGGGCATCGCCTGGTCCTGCGGAGTCCCGGACGGAGGAGCGCTGGACCGCGACACGATGCTCGAGCACGTCGCTCGCATCGTGGCCGCGGTCGGCGTGCCGGTGACCGCGGACCTCGAAGCTGGATACGCAGACACCCCCGGCGACGTCGGCCGAACCGTGGCCCGGGCCGTGGAGATCGGGGCGGTGGGCGCCAATCTCGAGGACGCCGACAAGAATGGGCTGTTCGGGATCGACGAGGCCGCCGGCCGCATCGCGGCTGCCCGCGCCGCGGCGCCCAGCGGCACCTTCGTGCTGAACGCCCGCACTGACACCTACTTCGCTGGCGGCACGGACCCGGCGAGCGCGGCGGCCGCATGCCGGCGGGCGGTTGTCACGGCTTGCTGCATGGCCTGGCGCCTGGTCTCGTCCGGCTCCCAGGTCACCAGGGCCTCGGCTGCGGCCTTGAGCTTTTCCCACACGCGCGGCACGCCGCCGAAGATGGTCGGCCGCACCTCGCGGTTCAGTGGCGGGCAACCGGCGAACGCGCCCTGGCTGTCCGCGGCTGCCACCACTTCTGCCAGGTCAAGCGCGCCCAAGGCCGCCTAGACGACGCACTCGGCACCTACCAGCAGGCACTCGACATGGCCGCCGGGCCGTGCGCCCACATCGGCCGCAGCCCGAGGCAGCCGTGCGGGGTGAGCTTGTGCGGGCCTGCGGGTGCCGCTGGGTGATCGATTACGGCGGTTGCTGTCATCAGCTCCGTCCTGTTCGTTCCGCGTATTCGAGGTGATGTCTTTGGTGAGCGAGAATGCCTCCGGGGTTTGCGGTCGGCAGCATCGCTCTTGCTAGCTGGCGATTCCGATGGCCTGGCGGTCGTCTCCTGCTGGCCGGGGACGCTGAGCCTTTGGCGTGTGTATCTCGGTAGCCCGGCTGGTTTAGGCGTGTCCTAACCAGGAAATGCGGTACGCCTGATGCTGCTGTGGCTGTGGATCGATTTTCACGCCCGCGCGGCGTCCCCGCAGGGATACCAGGACTAAGAACTCCTAACAGAATGATCTTCGAAGCCGGTGCTGTTGCTCGCCGGTGAGTACGACGTCGGGCTGTCGCCGCGGAACGCCGGCCGAGTATGCCGGTCTCTTCGGGCATGCCGAAATGGCAGTGCAGCCCGGCGCCGGGCACTTTCCTGGCCCGGCGATCCCGTGATTCACGCGGACACTGGCGGCCTTTCCCGGCTGACCGCGTCGAGCAGCAGCCTCGCGGCCACCGTCGCCCCGTCGGTGCGAATCGTGCCGGCCACGGCGGTAGCTCGTGCGCGGGTCTCAGAGGTCAGCGCCGTACGGAGCGCGGCTGACAGGGACTCCGTGGTCGGAGCCGGACCGTCGTGCGCCGCGCCGATGCCCAGCTCGGTCACCCGGCCAGCCCAATAGGGCTGGTCCCCTCCCGCCTGGGGCACGACGACCTGGGGCGCGCCGGCCCGGGCGGCCGCCGTCGTCGTGCCCGCGCCGCCGTGGTGCACGACGGCGGCCACCCGGCCGAACAGTGCCTGCTGGTTGACCTCGCCGACGACGAAGCAGTCGTCCCGGTCGTCGATCAGGCCGAGATCGGCCCAGCCGCGGCCGACGAGCACACGGCGGCCCTGCGCGCGGACCGCCTCGATCGTCACCCGGGAGGCGTCCTTCGCGACGCCGCGCATGCTGCCGAAGCCCACGTACAGCGGTGGTGTGCCCGCGTCCAGGAACGCCACCAGCTCGGCCGGCAGCAGGCGTTCGTCCGGCAGGAGCCATGCCCCGGTGTGTACGACGTCGAGGCCGGGCATCCCCTGCCACGGACCCAGGGTCGGGTCCGCCGCGAGCCACAGGTGGCCGGTGAACATGAACTCGCGGACGTCATCCACCGGCGGAAGGCCAATCGACGCCCGGTGGGCGTTGATCGGCGGACCGAACAGCGCGTTCCAGTCCTGGGCGAACAGGCTGTCCAGCACCATCGGGGCGAAGGTCGCATACCCGTGGGGGATGGCCAGCTTCTCGGCCACCGACCCCGCGACGAAGTGCGACATGCCGGTCGCCAGGAGCACGTCACATCCCACGGCCGCTGCGGCGACCGTGTCGTACTGGGCGGCGATGAACTCCGCCACGCGCCGGGACCGCTCCTCGGCCGTCGACGGCCGCTCCCACGATCGCCACGCGCGGCCGAACGGCACCAGCGGTACATCGACGCCGGCCAGCAGCTCCACGAACTCCTCGTCCGGCGGCGCGCATACCCGCACCTCCGCGCCGAGTTCCCGCAACCGCACCGCGAGTGCCACCATCGGTTCGACGTCCCCGCGCGACCCGTACGTCGACAACAGCACACGCATTTCGCGACCCCCGCTTCCGTAGGTTCTGGCCCCGGCCTGGGCTCGGCCCCGTTTTGGGCCGCCCTTGAGCGCGCGCACATGCGAGCTGTCAACAATCACCCCCTTGGACCAGTCCAGCGCCTCGGCCGCGTTCAGCTCGGCCAGCAGCAGCTCGTGCAGATGCTGCCACACGCCCGCCTCGGCCAGTCCCGCAGCCGCCGCCAGTACGTCATCCCGGACCCGAACCCCAGCTCTTGCGGCAAGAACTCCCACGGGATCCCCGTGTACAGCACGAACAAGATGCCGCATAGCACCTTGCGGTCATCCAGCCGCCTGCTCCCCGGATGATCAGCCCGCCTCGGGACCACCGGCAGCAAAGGCTCGATCCGCTCCCATAACCCCGTCCGGCACCATCCACGGCGGCTGCTGTCCCTTCCTCACGGCCAGGCCCAACCAGCACACCACCACCGGTATTCCCATACGTCATTCTGTTAGGAGTTCTAAGTCTGGGAGGAGTAGAATTGGCGTACCCGCTCGCCGACGACACCCCGGCTGACCTCCCGGTTCTGCTCCCTCATCTCTGAGGGCACCAGATCGAGATCTCAGGTGCCGGGGAAGTGGTGATGCCATGGTCCCCGACTTCCTTTCGCCGAAGACTTGTTCCCGGCCGGCGGTTAGCGGACGCCCCCCGCTGCGTGGGGCGCCGAGCCCGCCAGTGGCGTGGTGTCGAGGTATCTGACCTCGTAGACGCGCTCGGTGAACTTCCAGCCGTCGCCGGTGCGCTCGTAGCGGTCGTGGTAGATGGCGTAGTTAAGGCCCTGGCGGCCGTCGCGGGCGCGGGCGAGTTCTTGGATGTAGGCACGGCCGGTCGCGGTGTCGCCGTCCAGCTGGATCGTGCCCGGGTGCGTGGTCTGCACGAAGAAGTCCCACTGGGCCTGCAGCCGCTCGCCCCCGGCGCGGATCTGTTCCCGGCCGACCAGCTCGGCGGGGATGTTGGGCATCCGCAGCGCGCCGTCTGGCGTGAACAGCGACGCGAGGCGGGCGCGGTCGCGCATCATGGCTGCGTCGGTGAACTCGCCGCGCAGGGCCTCGATCTCGACGCGGTCAGCGATAGCCTGAAAGTCGCTCATTGGTTTCCTCCCTCATCTATGTTGTGTCTCTGTTACGGTGTGTGCACGGCTGGCGGTCACCCCGAGGCGCTTTCGGTAGCCCTGCGGAGCGGCTGCGGCGGCGATTGCGGCCGAGCGCGACGACTTCACCGCCACCAGAGCGCGGCAGACGGGTAACCGTGCTCCCGATGAGCCCCGTGGCGCCCGTCACTACAACTCACATGCGCTCACCGCCGGGTGAAGGTGGCGTGGATGGTGAGGGTGTTGTTCATCGAGGCCATGCCCATCAGATTCCAGGTGAGGCCGAAGCCGGCCCGGTCGATGTGAACCTCGGCGTCGAGCCAGACCTCGCCGTCGCCCTGGACGAACGCCGCGGCATCGAAGGACAAGGGCCGGGTGCGGCCGCGCACGGTTAGCGCGCCGGTCACGGCGACACCCCGACCAGACGGCCGGATACCATCCGCGGTGAAGGTGACGTCCGGATGGTTGCCGCTGTCGAAGAAGTCAGCCGAGCGCAGGTGCGTGTCGCGGCGGGTGTTCTTAGTGTCGATGGACGCCGCGGCCACCGTGACGGTGCCGCTGACCTCGCCGCCCGGAGAGACGGTGCCGTTCCCGCTGACCTCGCGGAAGACACCGTTCACCCGGAGCAGGCCCCCCATGCTCTTGTTCTTCAGACAGATGCTGGACTTGCGCGGATCCAGGACCCATTCCCCGGCCAGGACCCCGTCCATCAGAGCCTGCGGCGCCAGTTGGGTTATTTGTCCTGATGGTGCCTGCATGATTGTCTCCTTGTCACACCGAACGGATTTGAGGTCGTTCTTTCACCCAGCACGCTACGAACGGTCTGCGGGCCCGGGCGTCACTCGAAGGTGGCGCATGCGGGTGGAAGCTTTCCACGAGTCATCAGGCACGAAGGTGGCGCCGGCGCGGACCTGGTCCTCGCACAGCCGCACCAGGGCCTGCAGCTCCCGCAGGCCGGTGTCAGCGGGCTCGATCCGGCGTAGCCGGTGCCCGTCGGTGCGCAGGTAATCGGCAAGCTTGTAACTGTCACCAGGATCGGATTTCGCGCCGGAGGCTCCCCACCGCGGCTGCGCGGCGAAGAACGAGGTCGGATGCACCGGCACGACCGGGTGCCCGGCTGCCAGCAGCCGGTCGATGATCAGGCCGCTGGTCTTCTCGATGGTTACCAGCAGGCCGCCGGGCTCGCCGTGGCGGCGCAGGCGGGCCAGGGTCCGCAGCCACCCGGCCTCGGTATGCGGGAACGACCACCGGTCCAGCACGGCGCCCGCCTCATCGGGCACCGTGACGTCGTGGGCCGCACTGGCCAGTCCCAGCCGACGTACTTCATGCCTGACTTCCTGACCGAAGATGATGAGTTCCGCGGTCAGCGGGCCCAGCCGGTTCCTCATTGCCCGGCCCTCGAACGGGCATGTCCCTCAACGCCGGTCACCGGCCCGCGGCGCGACAGGGGTGGCAGTACTCAAACTTGCCGTCACCACGGCCCGGCAACGAGGCCATCCCCTGACGCGACCGGGGAACCACGACCCGGCTACCCGGACCGCCAGACCGATAGTCCACCAATGAGGCAGCGCATGGCTTCTTTGCGGGTTTTGCCGGCGGCTCGTTTGCGCTGGTAGTAGTCCCGGCCCGGGGTCGGCCGCTTGATCTGCGCCATGGCCATGACATGCAGCGCGTAGTTCAGCTGCCGGTCGCCAGCACGCGATAGGCGGTGGCGCTGTATGTCACCGGAGGACACTTCTATCGGCGCAACCCCGCAATAGGAGGTGAGGCAGACCCGGACCGGAACCTGCTGACGGCGCCGGAACGGGCCAGGATCTTCGCGGCGGTGACGTCTCCGATGCCGTGCAGATCGGTCAGGGTGGTGCCTGACCCGGCGACTGCGGCGGACAGTGCGGCTGTTGCCCCGGCGATACGCCGGCCGGGGCGGCGGACTTCGCTGAGCAGTTCCGCCGCGACCTGGCGCAGGGTGCGGGCCAGCACCGCCCGGGGGCGGATACTGGGCAGCGCAGCCGCCGCGGTCAGCCCGCGGGGCAGGCCAGCGGGAAGGAGCGGGGCGAGCAGTGCGTGCAGCCGGCTGGTGGTCTGGGTGCGGGTGCGGATCAGGTCGTCGCGGTGTCCGGTCAGGGCGCGCAGGGCCGCGGTGGCCTCGCCAGGCGACTGCGGTGCTGAGCCGGGTGGCGGTGTGCGCGGCAATGCCGGCCGGCAGGGCGCCGGCCTGGCCGGTTTTGCGGCCGTGCCCGATCCTGGTGGTTAATTCGCGGCAGGCTGGCAGACTTGCCGTGTTCGGGCCGTCTTGCGCGCGATGATCTGGCGTGCGGCCGTCGTTGCTCTTCTCTTGTCCCTAGTCCTGGCCGCAGGATCGGGTATGTCATGTGCGTGCATCCTGTCGCCTGGCCGGAGCCGGATCCGCAGATCGCGGCGGCGATCGCGGCGAAGTACCCAGGCAAGCGGCCGCGGCCGCTGGCGGTCCAGGTCCGCGACCGGCTGGGCCAGTGGCTGGAGGATGAGGAGTTCGCGGCCGCGTTCAGCCTGCGGGGCCGGCCGGGCTGGTCCCCGTCGCGGCTGGCCCTGGTGACCGTGCTGCAGCGGGCGGAGAACCTGACCGACCGGCCCGCGGCGGAGGCGGTGCGGACCCGGATCGACTGGCAGTACCTGCTGGGCCTGCCGCTGGACGACCCGGGCTTCGATCACACGGTGCTGGCCGAGTTCCGGGCCAGGGTCGCCGGAGGCGGGCTGGAGCAGGCGGCGCTGGACGCGCTGCTGGAACGCCTGCTGTCCGCGGGCCTGGTCAAGGCGGGCGGGAAGCAGCGCACCGACTCCACGCACGTGGTCGCCGCAGTCGCGGCGCTGAACCGGCTGGAACTGGCAGGCGAAAGTGTCCGGGCCGCGCTGGAGGCACTGACGGCCGCGCACCCGGACTGGGTCGCGGCCCGGGTCTGCGTCAGCGACTGGGCCCGCCGCTACGGCACCCCGATGACCGCCTGGCGGCCCCCGGCGTCCAAGGCAAAGCAGGACGAGCTGGCGATCGTTCACGCCCGCGACGGGTACGCGCTGCTGGAGGCGGTCTACGGCGATTCTTCCCCGGCCTGGCTGGCTGAGATCCCCGCAGTGGAGGTGCTGCGCCGGGTACTGGTGCAGAACTACACCCGGGTTACCCGTGCGGACGGGCGGGAGGTGATCAGGCGGCGGGAGAAGGAGCCGGAAGGCGACGGTCTCCCGCCCGGCCATATGAGGATCGCCTCCCCGTACGACACCGACGCCCGCTGGGGCGTCAAGCGGGAGGAATTCTGGCTGGGCTACAAGCTGCACGTCACCGAGACCTGCGACGACCAGCCGCGGTGCGGCTGCCCCGGCGACGGCGGGACCGGCCGCCGCGGCCACGAGGAGGACTGCGCGGCCCCGGCGTTCCCGAACCTGATCACGCACGTGGCCACCACCGATGCCACGGTCACCGATAACCAGATGACCGGCGCCATCGACGACGACCTGGCCGCAAGGACCCTGGCCCCGGGCCGGCACTACGTCGATTCCGGCTACCTCAGCGCCGCCCTGGCGGTCACCGAGGCCGCCCGGCACGGCATCGCGCTGATCGGCCCGCTGCTCGCGGACACCTCCGCGCAGGCCCGCGCCGGTGCCGGCTACGCCCGCGCTGACTTCACCGTCGATTACGACACCCAGGCCGTCACCTGCCCGCAAGGCAAGACATCAGCGTCATGGACGCCGTGTGCCCAGCGCGGCAGCGCCGCGATCGTGGCCACCTTCGCCGTCAGCGACTGCGGCCCCTGCCCGGCCCGTGCCCTGTGCACCACCAGCAGCAAGAAACGGCGGCAGCTCACCGTGCTGCCCCGCGACCTGGCCGAAGCCCAGGCCGCCGCCCGCGCCGCGGAAACCACGGCCGGCTTCCAGGCCGACTACGCCCGCCGGGCCGGCGTGGAGGGCACCATGCACCAGGCCGCCAGCCACGGCGCCCGCCGCGCCCGCTACCGCGGCCTGCCGAAAACCCGCCTCGACCACGCCTACATGGCCTGCGCTCAACCTACTGCGGCTAGAGGCCTACTGGAACGGCACGCCCCTTGACCGGCAGCGGACCAGCCACCTGGCACGCCTCGAACTCGGCCTTGCCGCATTACCCGAATTAACCACCAGGATCGTGCCCGGTGGGCAGCATCCGGGCCCGGCGGGCCAGCTTGGCGGGCACGCCGGCGGCATCAACGCCATCGGCCGCCAGCTGGGCAGTCAGGCAAGCTCCCAGGCCGGTTGCGCCCTCGATCGCCCAGGTCGCATGTGACCAGCGGCGGGCGAAGCGGCGCAGCTTCCGGTAGCCGCCATGGTTAACCTCGACACGGATCGCGGCGAGGGGCTGCAGGCGCTGGCCGGCTGCGACAGCGGTCCAGGACGCTTTGCGGGGATCGATCGCGATGACGACCGGGGCGGGCGCCGTGGGCAGGGCGGAGGGCACGGGTTCTCCTTGCGGGGACCAGGTGAGCAGGGTCCGGCGAGGAGGGCAGACCAGCTTCGGGCTTAACAGACCTCTCCCGGGCCACTTCCGCCGGTGGCTGTGGTCAGGGCGCAGGCCGTTCGCGGGCCAGCCCGAAGGCGGCAGGTGTTTCCCGGGCGACCCCGGCCACAGCCTCGAAGATCATGGCCGCAGACCCTGACCTCCGCCACCAACCCAAGAAGTTGGAGACCTCTCTGCTGCCCACGCCTTGACAAGAGAAGTGCCGTTAGATCCACCGACCCGGAAGGCGCAGGCGACATATCACGTCGGCGCTTACGGCGGGGACCTCGGCTGAGGTTGTCACAGCGGCGGGGTGGCCTGCCGGTAGCGGGGCAGCCAGATGGCCCGGTACAGGAGCCGGGCCGGGGCTGGCAACTGCCACAGGACCTGCGCGCACGTCGGGGCTGGCGGTCGATAGTGCCCACGGGAACATGACGGCGGCGTTTTTGAGGCCGCTCATCTCGGCGATCGTCTTGCGGATCGTGGTGAGTTCGGCCGGGGTCATGACCTTGCTGATCAGCGGGAGGGTGTCGGCTTCCTCGTGGGCCAGGTAGCTGGCCAGGGTGGTGCGGAGCTGGGACAGCAGGCTGCGGGGCCGGTTGCCGTCGGCGCCGGTGGTGAGCGTGTCGTCGATCGCGGCCAGCAGCGGGTCGATCAGCTTGTGCTCGTCTGCATCGCGTCCATCAGGGCCAGGCCGGCTGGGTCGCCGGTGAGCTTGGCGCGCACCGGCGGCCACAAGGCCTGGTCTTCGGCGGTGTGGTGGAAGTGCAGCTGGACGCGGAACACGGCCCACCGGGCCCGGACTGCGCTGCGGTCGGCGCTGGTGGCCAGCAGCTCGTCGAGGTCGCGCCGGAAGGCGTCGTGCTGCGCGTTCATCAGCGTCCAGTCGGAGCTGGCGGGGCCCGCGGCGCCTGGTTCGCTCATCTGGGTTCTCCTTCTGTGGTAGCTGGGAGCGGACCGGATGGCCGCTTAGCTGGCGATGCCGATGACTTGGCCGATCGTGTCAGGCTGGCCGAGCGCACGGAGCATGAGGTGGGCGACGTCGGCGCGCGGGACCGACAGGCCGCCGCGGAGGTTCTGCCCGAACGCGGTCCGGTAGCTGGCTGTGAGCGGCTTGTCGGTCAGCCGGGGCGGCCGGACGATGGTCCAGTCCAGGCCGCTGCCGCGCAGGGTGTCCTCCATCACCGCGAGATCGGCGTAGCCCCTGCCGAACACGGTCTTGGCGACGTGGCTGAACAGGTGCCGCATGAAGAACCCGTCGCCCGGGTCGTGCCTGGGCCGATGCGGGTGGCCGGGCGAGGCCACGGTGCCGACCGGGGCGGCGCTGACGACGACGAGGCGCCGGACGCCTGTTGCCTTCATCGCCGCGATGATGGCGCGTGTGCCCTGAGAGACGATCCCAACGTCGGATTTCGACCGCGGCCCCAGACCGGAGAGCACCGCGTCGGCTCCAGCGACCGCGGATTCCAGCGCGGCCGGGTCCGGGGCCGCGAGGTCGGCGGTGACGGTGCGCACCTGCCCGGTCAGCTTGTCCGGGTTCCGCACGGCTGCGGTGACGTCGTGGCCGGCGGCGACGGCCTGCTCGAGGAGTTGCCGGCCGATACCGCCGGTTGCTGCGAAGATCGTTAGGTTCATGTGCTGCTCCTGTGGAGGTGGGTTTGTCACGAGGCGAGTCATTGGAAAAGGCACTCGCCCCACCGGGTGTGAATCGCGCTGAGCGGATGGCACTGACCGCGCCATCGGGGGCCGGTATGTGGCGCCCGATGGCGCTGTCGGTGCGCATTCATGCGGGCTTCTTGGCCCCGCGACGCAGCTCAGGCGACACTGGCCGGAACCCGCTCTGGCTCCGCCACGGCGTGGTCCTCGAACCGCACGTCGGGCAGGATCCGGGCGAGGGGGCGGGGCAGCCACCAGTTGGCCTTGCCGAGCAGTTCCATGACGGCCGGGACCAGGACGAGCCGCACCAGGGTGGCGTCGATAAGCACCGCGGCCGCCAGGCCGAGGCCGATCTGCTTGACCGCCACGTCGGCTCCGAGCACGACCGACAGGAACACCACGACCATGATGGCGGCGGCGGCGGAGATCACCCGGGCGGTGCGGGCGAGCCCGCGGGCGACAGCGGCGGAGCTGTCACCTGTGTGGTCGTACTCCTCACGGATCCGTGACAGCAGGAACACCTCGTAGTCCATCGACAGCCCGAACAGGATGACGAAAAGGAACATCGGGACCCACGTGGCTACCGGCATCTTCTCCGGGAACCCGAACACCTTGCCGGCCCATCCCCATTGGGTGACCGCGGTGAGCACGCCGTAGGCGGCGGAGATGGACAGCAGGTTCATGGCCGCCGCCTTGATCGCGACGGTGACCGACCGGAACACCACCATGAGCAGCAGCACCGACAGCCCCACGACGATCCCGATCAGCCACGGCAGCCGCTGGTTGACCAGGTCGGCCAGGTCCACGGCGCCCGCGTTGGGCCCGCCCACGTAGGCGCGGATGCCGGTGCCCGCAGTCGCCCGCGGCAGCACCGTGCCGCGCAGCCTGTGCACCATGTCGTTGGTGGCGGTGTCCTGCTGGCTGGTCGTAGGGTAGGCGATCATCATGGCCGCCGCGCGGTCCGCGCTGAGGACCGGCGGCGTCACCCGCGCGACGCCGCGGGTCGCGCGTACCGCGGCCTCGACCCCGCGCATGTCCGCGGTGCCGGACCCGCCCGGCGGGAGCTTGGCTGCGATGATCAGCGGCGCGTTGAACCCGGGGCCGAAGCCCTCAGTCATCGTCTGGTAGCTCTGGTAGCCCATCGTGCCGCGCGGCTGCGTGCTCTCGTCCGGCAGGTTGAGCTGCATGGCCAGCACCGGCGTGGCGAGGGCGAGGATCACGGCGCCGGACGCGGCGGCGGCAAACACCGGCCGCCGCTGCACCGCACCGGCCCACCGCTCCGTAAGAGGGACCCGGCGGGCGGGGGCTGATGGCTCGGCGCCGGCACGTGTGGATACCGAACGGCTGCGCTCGGCCCCGCCACCCCTGATTGCGCGGGCGAGCCTGGACCGCTTCGCGAGCCGGGTGCCGGTGAACCCGAGCAGGGCGGGCAGCAGGGTCAGCGACCCGGCCAGCACGCACCCGACCGTGGCGGCCGCCGCGACCGCCACGCCGTTCATCAGTGGCTGCCGCAGGACCAGCAGGCCGAGCACAGCGATGATCACCGTGGTGCCGGCGAACAGCACTGCCCGGCCGGCGGTGGAGAACGCGGTCACCACGGCGCCTTCCGGCGCCGCACCGGATCGGAGCGCCTCGCGGAAGCGGGTGACGATGAACAGCGCGTAGTCCACGCCTACCCCGAGCCCGATCAATGACGCCACCACTGGCGCGAACGACGGCGCTGGAATCAGGTGGCCGAGCAGCGCGATCAGGGACAGTCCGCTGCCGATGGCGAACAGGGCGGTGAGGATCGGCAGCCCCATCGCCAGCACGGAGCCGAAGCTGATCAGCAGCACGACCGCGGCGGCGAGGACCCCGATGCCCTCCGACGAGCCGCCTTCGGGGGTTTGTGCCTGGTCGACCACGTCGCCGCCGAGGTAGAACGACACGCCGCCGCCGGACGCGGCGCGGGCGTCGTTCATCAGCGCCTGCGCCTCGCTGGCCGGGATCTTGCTCGCTTTCACGCTGAACTGGACGGTCGCGAACGCGATATGCCGGCCGGCCGAGATCCGGCCGGGCAGCTGATACGGGGAGCCGACCGCGGTCACGTGCCGCGCACGGCCGAACGGGACCAGCGCGCTGGTCACCCGGTCGCGCACCGCCGGGCTGGTGACCGGCTGCATGGAGCGGATCGCCAGTGTGAGGGTGTCACCCGACTGGCGCGGGAAGTGCTGGTTGACCAGCCTGGTGCCCGCGTCGGTGGAGGTGAGGTTGTTGTCGGCCGGCGCGCCGAACTGCATCCACAAGACGATCAGACAGCCGAGGATGGCCATCCATCCGGCCAGCGTCAGCCATCGGTGCCGGTGGGAGGCGCGCGCGATCCTGCCGAGCAGCCCCGGCGGGGTGGGCCCGGCGGTTTGGCGCCAGCTGTTGCCCGCTGGCGTCTCGCCGGAGCCGGGGCCGGTGTCGGGGTCCTGGCCGGACCGTGGATCTGTCAGTGCCATCGCAGTCTCCTGGTTTCGGGTACCCGCGGGATGCGGGGAACGGGGCTGACCGGGGGTCTCCGGTTTCCGGATGCGGATTGGGTCTCATTGCCGCGCCCTGTTTCTGGCTTCACCGGAGCCCAGGCGGCGCACCGAGATCAGGAACAGCCCGAGGTCGCGGACCTTGGCCAGCACCCCGTGCAGTGCGGGCTGATCGGCGAGCAGGCCAGAGATGACCGTCTGCGTCCCGTCGCTGGTGACTTGCAGGCCGCCGAACCAGTCCGCCCAGCGGCCGTCGAGGACGCCGTCGACGCGGATCTCGTAATGGGCTGGCCCCAGGCCGTTCACGACCGCCCGCTTTCTTGCCGGGCAGCCAGCACGCGGCCAGGTCCGTGCCGCAACTGCGGAAGGGACGGGGCAGGCCAGGCAGGGTGGCGGGCATCACACCGCCCGCAAGGACCTGGCCCTTTGCTGCCGGGTACGGGCCGCGTGCGGTCACGCATCGATGACCTCGGCGATTTCCACAGTGATGCTTTTGGTGATGGAGAACGCGGCCGCGGCCTCGGGAATGGCCGGCGCGCCGGCGATGGCCGCCTGTGCGCTGGCGAGTGAGTCCCAGCGCCATACATCGAGCCACGTCTGGTCGTCGACCTTCGCCAGCTGTACCTCGATGAGCCCGGGAAAGGCGTCTTTGGCCGCAGCGACCAGGGCGGCGTGCCTGGTGAGCAATTCGCCAGTGTTGGCGGGGTCGATCGTGAACTGGTCGAGCCGGAGCGTAGCCATGGCTCATTCCTCCTGCAGATGGGCGGTTCCGTCAGCCCGCACGCTACGGACGGTGACCGGGCCGGGGCGTCACCCGAAGGTGGACATGCCGGGTGGAAATGTTCCGGGGAGGCGCCGGGCACGAAGGTGGCGCTGCCTAGCCGCACCTGCAGGAGCCGCGCGGCGGCGGCAGCGACGTGGCAGAAGCAACATCAAGAAGCTGGGGGGCCGAGATCAGCCGGGCCGGCCCGCCGCTTCACGGCGACCGGCCAGCCCGCCACTACAATGAGCGCACCCAGCAACGAAGCTGACCATCGCTGGACGCACTGAGGGGAAGGTCACCGACGGCTGAGCCGCCTGCGGCTTCCCGTTTCGAGGTTGCCGTGCCCGAGCAGGACGCCCTGCTAGCTACCAAGCTGCACGTGCCACGCCCGCAGCCGGGTTTCGTGCCCCGCCCGCGGCTGGTGGAGGCGCTCCGCGGGGGGCTGGCGCGGGGGCTGGTGGTGGTCTGCGCCCCGGCCGGCTTTGGCAAGACCGCTCTGCTTGCCGACTGGGCGGAGAGCGGCCGGCGGCCGGTGTGCTGGCTGTCGCTGGACACCGCCGACAACGACCCGGCGCGGTTCTGGCGGCATGTGGTTGCCGCGCTGGACCGGGCGTGCCCGGGGATCGGCGAGCGTGCTGGCCCGCTGCTCGGCCCGCCGCCGCCGTCCTCGTTCGACGGGCTGGTGACGGCGCTGATCAACGAGCTGGCCGCCCAGCCCGGCGACGACCAGGTGCTGCTGGTCCTCGACGACTACCACTTGATCGACGCACAACCGGTGCACGCAGCGCTGACGTTCCTGCTGGACCATCTGCCCGTAGGTCTGCGCCTGGTGCTGACCAGCCGCAGCGACCCGCCGCTGCCGCTGCCGCGGCTGCGGGCCGCGGGGCAGCTCGCCGAGCTGCGCGCCGACGACCTGCGGTTCACACCGGACGAGGCGGCCGCGCTGCTGCGCGAAGCGACCGGGTCCGGCCTGCCCGTTGCCGCGGTGGCGGCGCTGGCCGCCCGCACCGAGGGCTGGGCGGCGGGCTTGCAGCTGGCCGCCCTGTCGCTGCGCGGGCAGGCGGATCCCGCCGGGTTCGTGGCGGCGTTCAGCGGCAGCCACCGTTACGTCCTGGACTACCTGGCCGGGGAGGTGCTGGAGGGCCAGACCGGCCAGATGCGCGAGTTCCTGCTGGAAACCTCGGTGCTGGAGCGGCTGTCCGGCGGGCTGTGCGATGCGGTCACCGGCCGGGACGGCAGCCAGGTGATGCTGGAGCAAGTGGAGCAGGCCGGCCTGTTCCTGGTGCCGTTGGATGAGGTGCGCGGCTGGTGGCGCTATCACCATCTGTTCGCCGACCTGCTCCGCGCCCGCCTGCTACAGCAACAGCCCGGCCGGGTCACCGAGCTGCACCGCAACGCGGCGGCCTGGTGCGGGGAACATGGTCTCGCCGACGATGCCGTGCGCCACGCCCTGGGCGCCGGCGACCCGGTCTGGGCCGCCCGGCTGATCGAGCAGCACACCGATGAGCTGCTGTTCCGTGGCGAGCGTGCGACCGTGCAGCGGTGGCTGACGGCGCTGCCTGCCGGGCTGGCTGGCTCGCGGCCACGGCTGTTGCTGGCCCAGTCGCGGATGACCCTGCTCAGCGGCCGGGTGGCAGCGGCCGGGGACATGCTCGATGCCGCCGAGCGCGCCTACGCGGAGGCTCCCGAGGTGGCGGGCGAGCCCTACGAACCGTCGGCCGGGCGTGCCGCGAGCTTGCTGGCCAACGTCCCCGCCACGATCGCGCTCGACCGCGCTTACCTCGCCGAGCTCCGCGGCGACGCCGAACAGGCGATCGCTTATTCCTCGCGGGCCCTGGCCGAGGCCGGCGAGGGCGAGTGGATGCTGGCATCGCACGCCCGCGGGTACCTCAGCCTCGCCGAGTGGATGCGCGGCCGGCTAGGGGAAGCCGAGCAGCTGTTGTCGTCGACCATTGCCCAGTGGCGTGCGGCTGGCGAGTCCGCCCTGGTGGTCCGGGGCTGCTACCACCTTGGCCAGATCCAGCGTGCCCAAGGCCGCCTAGACGCCGCGCTGGGCACCTACCAGCAGGCGGTCGACACAGCGGCCGTGCCCGGCCGCGGCCACGCCCGGCGCTGGCACCGGGTATGTGGGCCTGGCCGAGGTGGCATACCAGCGGGACAAGCTTGACGATGCCCTCCGCCAGGTCACCGAGGGCATCCCTCTTGCCAGGAGTTACGCCTACACGCAGCCGCTGGCCACGGGACTGGCGACGCTGGCGTGGATCCGGCAGGCTCAAGGGGATTCGGCCGGGGCCCGGGAGGCGATGGGCGAGGCCGTGCAGGCGGCGCCCGACACAGCGGTGACCGGCCTGCTCAACCCGGTGCCCGCGCAGCGGGCGCGGTTGCTGCTCGCCCAGGGCGACGTCGCCGCAGCGGCCCGCTGGGCGCAAGAGAATGGCCTGCGCGCAACGGACACGCCACCCCACAGCCGGGAGCCGGAGTATCTGGCGCTAACGCGGGTACTGCTCGCGCAAGACCGCCCGGGTCAGGCGCTCACGCTCTTGGAGAGCATGCTCGCGGCGGCCACCTCCCAGGGCCGGACCGGCAGCATCATCGAGATCCGGGTGCTGCGGGCGCTGGCACTGGCGGCCAGCGGCGACGAAGCCGCCGCGGTGCACGCCCTGGCCGGGGCGTTGACCCTGGCCTGCCCCCAGGGCTACGTCCGGGTCTTCGCCGACGCGGGCGCGCCGATGGGCGTCCTGCTCGGCCGGCTCGTCGCGGCGCAGCGGGCCGAGCACGCCACTGCCCGCAGCGTTCCCCTCAGCTGCCTGGCCCGGGTCCTGCAGGCGCTCGGCCAAAACCACGCCGTGCCGGGCTCCCGGCCGCGCACCGCCACGGTGCCGGGCCTGGTCGAGCAGCTGACCGCCCGCGAGCTGGAAATCCTGCGGCTGGTGGCCGCGGGCACGCCGAACCGGGCCATCGCCGACCAGCTCGTGGTCACCCTCGACACCGTCAAAAAACACATCACCCACCTCCTCGGCAAGCTCGGCGCGGCCAACCGCACCGAGGCCGTCGCCCGCGCGCGGCAGCTCGGCCTGATCCCCTAGCGCGCCGCCCCCAGCCGATACCGCGCCCCTTCGTGCCAGGGCTGGGCCCGGAGATTCCACCCGGCATGTCCACCTTGGGGTGACGCCCACAGCCGCGCCGGCTCATACCGTCTATGGCAGTTCATTCTGGTCGGCGCCTTCAGCCACGTGACCGAGCGGCGCTCACTGGTCGCTGCCAGCGGCCTGCTGGACGGCTGGCGGCTGGTCCGCTACGTCACCGGCCTGCTCCGAAAGCCGTGGGCAAGCAGCGTGCCCAGCGCGGGCGCCCAAGGCGCACCGGACGCTCCGGTTGTCACCGTCAGCCGTGGTGGTCTCCGGCACGTGGCCGTATCGAGTTCACCGCTGTGTTCGCTTTCTCTTTTCTTTCCATCCCGCTGTACGCACTCACAGCCAGTCTCCTGTGGGTTGTGGACGTGCATCGGCTTCCCCGTCTTCGGCAGGCGGGCGAAGATCGGAGTGTGGTTCATCGCCCCGCGGTCGCCGGTCCTGTGGCACCCGGTCCCGCGTCAGTTCTCGGCGGGCTCGACGATCGTCGCGCCTCCCGACACGACGAGGTCCGGGTACTCAAGCAGCTTGAGCTGCTCGAGAGGGTTGCCCCGGACTCCGATCAGATCGGCGGGAGCACCCTCCACGAGCCGCCCCAGCGGCGCCAGCCCCAGATGCTCTCCCGCTCGCGCGGTCGCGGCCGACAACACCTCCGGCGCCGTGAGCGCACCCTGGGCGGCGTGGAGCATGAGCTGCAGCTCCTGGGCGTCGATTCCCCAGGGGACGTCGGGGTGGGCCAGATCGGTGCCGTACAGCAGCCGGATCCCTGCCCCGATGAGCTGGCTGGCGTTGCCGGCGACCCCGGTGCAGTGCGACAGCGTGTCCAGCGTGCTCACCACCCGCACGCCCGCGGCCGCCGCGCGCGCGGCCAGGTCGGGCGAGATCGGATCGCAGGGGACGTGGGCCCACTCGTCCACGCCCGCCTCCAGCGCCAGCCGCGCGCCCTCGGGCCCGCTGAGATGCGCGGCGACGATGCGGCCGTGCGCGTGGGCCTCGCCGACAATCGCCCGGACCACCTCAAGCGAGGGGATCGGCCACGGCGGCGGGGAGCCGGGCTGGTGCCCGCTCCATGGCGCGCCCGGCGAGCCGCCCGGCTCCAGGGCGATCTTGATCAGCGCGGCACCGCCGGCGACGAGCCGGCCGACGGCCACGCGGGCGGTCTGAACATCGGGCACCTCCAGCCCGGCGCCGGGGCCGAACACCGGGACCGGATAGCCGCCGGGTGCGGTGAGGATCGGCCCAGCAGCCAGCACCCGCAGCCGCCCATCGCCACCCGAGGGTGCCACCAGCGGGCCGCCGGTGTCCCGGATCGTCGTGATGCCGTGCCGCAGGAGCTTCTCTGGCGGGACCTGCCCAAGCAGCGGATGGCCATGCAGGTCGGCCAGGCCCTGTTCGGTGCGCAGCGCGCCCTCGCCCAGCGCCGGGGCGCCCTGGTGGAAGAACACCGCGCAGCTGCGCCTGGGCGGTGTGCTCGCGGCGCACGTCGTGGTAGGTCTCCAGCAGCGCCCGGCACTCCAGGATCTGCGCCGGCGGGACCCAGCATTCCGGCAGCCTGCCCTCGGCCAGCAGCGTCCTGAGGTGCCGGGAGTCAGTTTTGTCGGTCTTGGCGTGCCGCTTGCGGCCACGGGCAGCGGCGGTGTCCGCCGGCTCGCCGACATGCGCGGCGATCCCGGCCGCGGCCAGCTCCTCGGCGACATACCGCCACCCCGTGCACCCCTCCATCGCGAACGCGACGTCGCCGCGGCCGGCGAACCGCGCCAGCCAGGCCCGCAGGTGCTCCCGGTCGGCCGGGGCGATCTGGCCGCGCTTTACCTCCCCGGTCACCGTGTCGAGATAGTCGAAGGTCAGCTGCTTCCGGTGGATATCCAGCCCGCCTACGATAGGCATCGGGACCTCCTCAAGCTCCGAAGGGGCCGCACGCGCCCCCCATGCGAAATGCCTACGCGGTCAAGCCTGACCTGCGTCTGAGCTGGGGAGGTCTCCAGCACCCGGCCAGCGACCTCAGCCCGGCCCGATGCATGTCTGGACCGTACCCGCTTCGGTGGACACCCGGTTTAGCTGCCCGATTCGTCGGGAGAGCGAGAAATGGGTTCGACACGCCGCTCATATACGCCGGAGTACAAGGCGCAATCGGTAGCTTTCGTCCTTGACGGTGGCCGCCCGGTTGCCGAGGTCGCCCGCAATATCGGCGTCCACGAGATGACTCTTGGCAAGTGGGTGAAGGTGGCACGAGATGCCGCGGAATCCGGGAAGTCCCCGGATGCGCCGCTGGGTGAGTCCGAGCGGGCCGAGCTGGTGCGGCTGCGGGCTGAGTCCCGTGATGACAAGTCGGCGATCGCTGAGCTGCGGATGCAGGTGGAGTTCGCAAAAAAAGTAGCGACCTGGTTCGCGAAAGGCAGTCAGTGAGATTCGCTGCCATCGCGGACTGGGCTGATTCGGGCGATTACCCGGTGTCATTCATGTGCGCCTGGCTCGGGGTCTCGCGTTCCGGCTATTATGCGTGGCGGGGTGCGGAGCCGTCCCAGCGGTCCAAAGACGATTCGGCGCTGGTCGCGGTCATGAGGAAAATCTATGAGGACGCGCGGGGCAATCCGGGGGTGCGCCGGATGCGCGCAGGCCTGGCGGCGCTGGGGCACCTGGTGTCACACAAGCGCGTTCACCGGCTGATGCAGGCCGCTGGCCTGCGAGGTCGCCACCCGAAGGCGTGGAAGCGGACTACCATCGGCGGGGACAAGCCGGTGCCCGCCCCCGACCTGATCGGCCGGGACTTCACCCAGGGACCCGGCAAAGTCGTTCATGCGGTCTGAAGCAGCTTGTAGCGTCCGCTGCGGGTCGCGGGCGTGGTGGCGGTTGGCGGCGGCGATGTTGGTGTGGCCGTCCAGGCGCAGCAGGCTGATGGCCAGGCTGCGCAGTGATGCCATCACGCGGGGCGCGTTTCCGGTCCTGACCAGCGATTTGTCCTCCAGGTAGGTCACGTCCCTGACCCAGTGAAGGCGGTTTTCTATCTCCCAGTGGCCGCGGACCCAGGCGGCCAGGGTGGCCGGGCCGGCGTCGCGGTCGCTGGTGATCAGGTAGACGACTTCGACGGTCTTCTTGCCGTTCTTCGTGACCGTGCGGCGCAGCTGCGCGACCTGGGCGGCGCCGTCGAACTCGATCCAGGCCGGCGCCAGCGCGGCCTTGATGGTGCGGCGGGCCCGGCGGCCGTGGTCCGTGCTCACGGCCGAGACGGCGGGGACGGCGGCCCAGGGCAGCTTCTTGAGCTGCCTGTACAGGGTCGGCATGTTGCCCTTGACGGTCATCACGTAGTCAGCGCCCCGGCCGAGGATGACCTGCGCGGTGTCATGCTGCGTGTGCATTGCGTCGATCGTGATGACTGCCCCGGCCAGGTCGGCGAACGCCTTCAGCAGCTCCCGCACCGCGGGGATCTCGTTCGACTTCTCCTCCACGGCGACCTGGCCGAGGACCGCGCCGATGCCGTGCGCCAGGGCCGCGACCAGGTGCGGGGCCTTCCCGGCCTTGTTCTTCGCGCCGCGGACGGTCTTCCCGTCGATGGCGATGACCAGCCGGCCGCCGGCCTGCACCGCCCTCGTCCACAGCCAGGCACCCAGGACCCGGTCGAGCACATCGGGGCTGACCAGGGCGAAGGCCCGCCGGAACGTCGATTCCTCCGCCGCGCCGCGGACCGCGCCCAGCACGGCCAGCACCTCCGGGCCGGCATCGGCGGCCCACTGCCCGATCGCGGCGAACGACTTCGAGCCTGCGATCACCGCCGCGACCCCGACGGCCAGCAGCCCGGCCAGCGGGTGCCGGCGGCCGCGTCTCTTCCGCGGGTCCGGGACCTGGGCAAGGAGATCAAGCAGGTACTGGCTGCGGGCAGCCGGGATAGACGAAGATGTCATCGGCGGGCGGGTGTCCCTCGCGGCAGAAGATGGTGAGTGTGAGAACTTCCATCGTTCCGCCCGGGCCCTGCCCGCCACTCCCAGACACGCCGGGCACATCACCTGCCGTTACGGCACCGCAGGTCACAGCCTCAATTCACGACTTTGCCGTGTCCCTGGGACTTCACCGCTGGCCGCCCCGATGAGAAATGGTGCGGCGACATCACGTACGTCAAAACGTGGGCCGGATGGGCTTACCTCGCGACCGTCATCGACCTGCACTCACGCAAACTCATTGGCTGGGCCATCGCCGATCATATGCGGACCAGCCTGGTCACGGCGGCCCTCGATATGGCCATCTCCGCCCGGAAACCGCCCCCGGGAGTCGTCTTTCATTCCGATCGCGGCTGCCAATATACATCTTCGGTGTTTGACGAGTACTGCACCGAGAATAACATCAGGAGGTCCCTGGGAAGGACGGGAATCTGCTATGACAATGCCGTATCGGAATCATTCTTCGCGACGTACAAGAAAGAGCTGATCCACACCCGCCCGTGGCCCTCGCTGGCGAACTTGGAGAAGGAGACGTCTGACTGGATCAGCACCTATTATAATCCGCTGCGGAGACATTCGACGCTCGGGTACTTGACACCTGAGGAATACGAACTAGGATATAGGCAACTCAGTCAATTGGCAGCCTAATTCGGTGTCCAAAAAAAGCGGGAACGCTCCAGTCATCTAATTGTGTCTGAGGGCGTTGCGGTTGTGCCGTAGCGTCCGTGAGGTCCGACGGGCTGGCTCCCGAACCGCCTGCCGGCCGCGCCAGCGGCCTGGCTTTAGATCGAGGTGCCAGCCTGCCGGGTCTTGCCGTGGCGTGGCTCGAAAGAGGTGCGAACGCTAGCAGATCCGTAATTAGGCATGCCCGCCACGTTGTCCATTCCTGGTGACGATGACTTGGGAGCGTGCTGATGACGGCAGTAATGATCGGGGTGGACCCGCACAAGGGCTCGCATACGGTGGTGGTCATCGGTCCGGCGGAAGAGCCGCTGGGCGAGTTGCGTATCCGCGCTTCGGCTGTTCAGGCCCGGAAGCTGATTGCCTGGGCGGCGGCGTGGCCGGAGCGGACCTGGGCGGTGGAAGGCGCCGGCGGCCTGGGCCACCTGCTCGCCCAGCAGCTCACCGCCGCCGGGGAGCGGGTCCTGGACGTGCAGCCCAAGCTGGCCGCCCGGGTCCGGCTGCTGCAGGCCGGCGATACGAACAAGAACGACCCGAACGACGCCCTGTCCGTCGCGGTCGCGGCGCTGCGCTCCAGGAGCAGTCGTGAGGTGGTCGCCGATGACCACGCGGCGATCCTGAAGATCTGGTCCAAGCGCCACCGTGACCTGGCCCGGAACCGCAACCAGGTCGCATGCCGGCTCCACGCCGTGCTCTGCGACCTGGTCCCCGGCGGCCACCCCAAAGAGATTTCCGCAGCTCAAGCCACCAGGATCCTGGAGTCGGCCGCGCCATCCGGTGCCGTCGCGCTGGCCCGCGCCGTGCTCGCCGCCGAGTTCCTCGCCGACCTTCGCCACCTCGATACCCAGCTGCGGGACACCAAGAAGAAGCTGGCCGCCGCGGTCCGGGCCCCGCGCACCACCCTCACCGAGGTCTTCGGCGTCGGCCCCGTCAACGCCGGGACCATCATCGGTGACGCCGGTGACGCCGCCCGGTTCCCCGGCCGCGATCACTTCGCCGCCTATAACGGCACCGCCCCGGTCGAGGTGTCGTCGGGGAACAGGAAAGTCCACCGCTTGTCGCTGCGCGGCAACCGCCGGATCAACCACGCGATCCACATGGCCGCGATCACCCAGATCAGTCACAAGCACAGCCCCGGCCGCGCCTATTACGACAAGAAGATTGCCGAAGGAAGAACCCATAAAGATGCACTGAGGTCCCTGAAACGGCGGATCAGTGACACCATCTACGCCCGTCTGCAGGCCGACGACCGCCAGGCCGCGAAAGCCAGGGAAAAGGGCCCGGGAGGGCAACCAGGGAACGACTCTGACTCCAGCGCGGCCGGCTCACACCCCGAACGCCAGCTCTTCGGACAAGCCACTCCCGGACCTGGCACCACCATACGACGCGGCGCCCGCCCGGGGACTACGCCACCGAAGCCGACTTCGAAGAAAACCCGCCCAGCCGCTTGACACCAGCAGCAAAGAGGACTCGATCTGGGCGCTCTGGAAGGAAAGCGCTTGTCTTCCGGTAGCCACCCATAACTGCATCATCTGCACATCCGAAAGTAGATCGCCAGTGACCGGCACCGGGACAGCCTAGTGGATGCCCGGTGTGTTTGGCGTACTAGCGGACTGAGCAAGAACGATTGGCGAGTGACATCAGCCAAAGTATTCGGCAGAGAGACGCGCCAGCCCACTGAAGCAGGATCACGCGGCGCAACGCGTGCTTCCGGCGGCAAGGCTGGGTCGCGCAAGGTGCTCCTCGGGCCCAGGCAACTCGTCGAACTCGCCGAGACCCTCCGCCGCCAGCAGCGGCCGGAGTAGTAGCGCAAGGAAACCTATTTCTACCCGACTTTTCTGGGGCTTTCATCCGGGCGCACTCGCCAACAGACCCCAGTGCGGTCGCGGAAAATGACGGACCAGCAAGCGTACGGGCCCAGAGTGCCGGAGGAGTCGCTGAGATCCTCGCCGGGCATGAGCTGGGCAGCCGATTTTACTTTTGCGCACTCCTCCTCGTCGTTCACGGGGTCAAGACCTGGTTCAGGCCACCATTGGAGTGTTACGTCGTAGAGAGGCTGCCCGCTGATATTCTTCACGTGGGCGAAGATTTCGACTGGTTCGGGGATGTCCTCCGTGGTCTGCCACGCGTGCACCATCGCTTCCTGAGCGTCGCGCCTTTCGAGTGCCTCGCGTATAGACTCGCGCAACCCAGCCGCTTGGAGTTCGAGGACTTCGGCCTGCTTTGCGCTGGCCTCCCGCTGGTCTTTCAGTTGCTGCTGCTGCAGGTCAAGTTGCCGAGACTGCGCGCGGAAGGCGAGAACGGCGAAGACGGCGGTGAAGATCGCGCCGACCGCGAGGACCGCAGTGGTGATGGCGGTGAGGAGAGCAGCACCGAAGAACGTCATGGGGGAAGATTACGCACACGTCCGGTTGGTGATGAGCCCGCTACGTCGGGTCTCTGCAGAACTGGTTGTTCTGTATGTGGCTCTCCACGCCAGCCGAGCCAATGTCAACCTGGACTAAATCGGCAGGAAGCATGTTCCCGAGCGTGGCGGAGCTTTCGCGTTCACGTCGCGATTGGCCCAGCTGCGGAGTCGTCCGCGTGCTGCCCAGGCGGCGGTTGCGTGAAACTGCCATTGTGAGCGGTGACGAGCCAGGGACCGTGCGGGTGTCGGACCTGTTCGACCCCGGGCCGGAAGCGTGGGGCCTGCGCGGCGACTAATCTATGGCGGCCCTTCGCGCCCGCCTGGCCGACCAGGATGCGCCGGCCTCGGTC
Source organism: uncultured Actinomycetes bacterium (assembly GCA_963782185.1). Lineage (GTDB taxonomy): Bacteria > Actinomycetota > Actinomycetes > Streptosporangiales > Streptosporangiaceae > RYN-230. The sequence continues at coordinate 172,706 of CAWAJB010000003.1, read as the reverse complement.
GGCGAACTGGCCCGTGTCTCCTGCACACGGCATTCCGCGAGCTCACCGGCACTGACCTCACCAGCGACCCCGCCTCGTCGATGTACCTAGGGTGCAGTACGCGCAAGGCGGCATGTCCAGCGGAATGATTAGCCTCGATACCGGGCGCCAGCGACTGATGCCCATGATCACCGAGCGGACCACGGCACGGCTGCCCGGCCGACCATAGAAGGCAGACCCGAGATCATACGACCCCTTGACACGCTTCGTCACGTTCCGTCACGCTCCGTCGCAGGTCAATGCGCCGGAACCGCCGCTATGGTCGGTCAATTGCTCGATGCCGTTCAAGTTACTGGCGCTACAGATCAGGGCGATCTGCGCGGGCAGCCGTAGGGTTGGGTACCCGATCCGGGCGCAGTGATCGGCCGACGACACCCTGCGAGGTGATCACGATGACTTGGGGCGGTAGCTGAGGTAGACAGCACCGCTTGCGAACCGCTGCGTGTCCAGTAGTTCCAGATCGGAGCGGACCCTGGGGAGCGCTTGCTTGCCACCTCCGACGACTATGGGGAACCAGGAACAGCTGCAGCTTGTCGACCAGCCCAGCCCTGATGGCCTGCCCGGCCAGGTCCGCGCAAACCGGCCCTTTCGGGGTATCGGTCCTAGAGGCGCGGCATGTGCCGCCGGTGGTGGACCGGCGCAAAGAAATGCTGCGAACTCACCCGGCCGTGGGTCAGGCTCGCAGGTACTGCAGCACGGCTAGCACCCGCCGGTTGTCGGCTTCGGACGACGGCAGCCCCAGTTTGCCGAAGATGGAGGCGACATGTTTCTCCACGGCTCCGGATGAGATCACCATTGCCTCGGCGATCGCTGCGTTGGAGCGCCCCTCGGCCATGAGCTCGAGGACCTCACGCTCCCGCGGAGTGAGCCCGCCGAGCCCGCCGACCTGCCGGCTTGCGCGCATCAGTTTTGTGACCACCTCAGGGTCGAGCGCGGTTCCGCCGGCGGCGACCCGCTCGAGTGCGCTGGCGAACTCCGCCGCGTCCGCGACCCGGTCCTTCAGCATGTAGCCGACGCCCCCGGCGTTCCCGGCGAGCAGCGCGGTCGCGTAGGTGGTCTCGATGTACTGGGACAGTACGAGGACCCCGACCTCCGGGTGATGCTTGCGCAGTTCCGCCGCGGCTCGCAGGCCCTCGTCGGTGTGGGTGGGCGGCATCCGGATGTCGGTCACCACCACGTCCGGATGGTGCTCAGCGACCGTAGCGAGCAGCGAGCCGGCGTCCGCAACCGCCGCAGCCACCTCGTACCCCCGGTCCTCAAGCAGCCGCACGAGGCCTTCCCGCAGCAGCGCGGAGTCCTCCGCGATTACCACCCGCATGCCCGCCATAGTCCCATGGCCGGCGGCGGCTGCGGCGCCACAGGGTGAGCGGCACAGGGGCGGGGCAGAGGGTGGCAGCGCTGGGCGACGTCGTCTCAGGAGTGCAGGGGAAGCTCCACGCTGACGGTGGTCGGTCCGCCGGGCGGGCTCGTGACGGTTAGGGTGCCATCAACGGTGCGCGCCCGGTGGCGCAGGCCAGAAAGCCCCGAGCCGTCCGACTCGTCGGCACCGCCCCGGCCGTCGTCGCTGACGGTCAGCACGAACGGCCCGCCCGGCGGTGACACAGCGGCGACCTCGATCAGGTTGGCGCTGCTGTGCTTGACAGCATTCGCCAGGAGCTCGGCAGCGCTGAAGTAGGCGATCGTCTCGATCGCAGGCGAGGGTCGCTCCATCAGGTGCGCCGTCATCCGGACCGGGATCGCGCTGTCGGCGGCGAGGGTCTCCAGGGCCGGCCCGAGGCCGTTGTCGAGCACGGGCGGATGGATGCCGCTGGAGAGGTCCCGCAACTCCACGAGCGCCTCCTTCGCTCCGGCATGCGCCGCCTCCACGAGGTCTCGCGCCGCCGCTACCTCGTCCGGACCCCCTGCGGCGAGCTTGTCCCGCGCCATCCCTAGGTGCAGTGCGAGGGTCGCCAGCCGGGTCTGGGCGCCGTCGTGGAGGTTCCGTTCTATCTGCCGCACAAGCGCCGCGGCCTCGTTGACCACCTCCGAACGCGACCGCTCGAGCGTGGCGACCCGCGCCGCCATTTCGCCAGGCCCAAGAATCCGGCGCAGCAACCACAGTTCCACCACAACGATTCCGCGCACCAGCCATGGCGCCACCAGCAGTATCGCGCCCCCTGCGACGGCCGCCAGCCAGGTCCCCGGCCAGGTCTCGACCGCAATGCCGCCGAACTCGACCGGGTTCAGGTGCGTGCCGGCCGGATGGTTGCGGAACATCAGCCACCACACGGGAGAGGTCACGCTGAACACCCCGTATGCCCACCAGAGGACCGCGATGTACTTGGCCACCGCCATCGGCAGGCCCAGGATGGCGGCGGCCACCGCCCGCCATCCTGCGGCATCCCGCAGACGGGCATCGACACGGCGGAGCGCGCCGTGCGCCGGCCGGTGCGGCGGGAGCTGTGGCAACCGCTCGCCGAGCAGGCCCCCGGCCAGCGCCCGCTGCGCCGCGCTCACCAGGCGCGCAACGCCCAGCCCGGTCATGAGCAGCACGAGGCCGAGGACGGTACCGACGAGGGAGATCGTCAGAACGGTCGCGGCCCCGAGAAACGGAACGGTGAGCGCGAACCCCGCCACGCCCAGCGGTACCCCGGCCACCGCGTACAGCAGCTCCCGCCAGGCCCGCCGGGTGAACGGCGCGCCGAGCAGGGTGCGGACGGCACCGTCGGCCGGGCGCGGCCCGCCTCTGGCGGATGGCCGCAAGCCAGCCTCCTTGGCCCGCGGCCCCACCTTGCTGCTCATGAATCCAGTGTCCCCTCTAGGCGTCGCGCCGTGCGAGCAGCACCGCCCCGGCTGCCACCGCCACCGCCGCGTAGAGCGCGAGCATCCCCAGGCCGGCCCAGGGCCCGAGCGCAGGGTAGCCCGCTGCATGCGCCGTCACGGCCTTGGTGACAGACAGCGAGTCAGAGACGATAGCGATCGGCGCGTAGGCGCCGAGCGAGTGGGTCAGCGCCCCGAGCGCCTGCGCACCGACGAACACGGCGCCGATGACCACCCCAGTTGCCGCGGCCCCGTGCCGCACGATCGTGCCGATGCCCAGCCCAAGCAGCCCGATGAGCGGGTAGGCCGCGCCGACCATCAGCACCGCCCGCAGCACCGTCGGGTCGCTAAGCGATGGCGCGTGGAACGCGGCAGGCAGGGCCGCCGTCCCGGCGAAGAACGCGGCGAACGAGGCGATCTCACCAACCGCCAGCGCAACGGCCCCGAACACCGCCGTTTTCGCTGCCAGCAGCGTCCCCCGGTGTGGCACCGCGGCGAGCGTCGCCTTGATCAGGCCGGAGGAGTACTCGTTGGTCATCACCAGCACACCGAGCACGCCGAATGCGAGCAGGCCGGGTGCGACGCCCGCAAGGACATTGCTGGTGATGTCGCCATGCGTGTCCTTGGAGTTGAGGCCGACCGCGGTTGCCAGGCCGACCACACCGGCGACAGTGATGAGCAGCGTCACCCAGGGTGAGCGCAGCGTACGGAGCTTGATCCACTCCATCCGCGCGGCCTGCCGGAACCCAACGGCGGATCGGTGGGTAGTCGGCCGCCTGGTTGTGTGCGAGATGGTGGTCATGCTGCACCTCCGGACGTCAGCGTGAGGAATGCATCCTCAAGGGATCCCGAGCTGGCAGACAGGTCGGTGACTGTCGTGTCGGCGAGCAGGCGGCCGCCGCCGATGACGATCAGGTGGTCGGCCACCAGCGCGATCTCGCTGATCAGGTGGCTGGACACCAGCACGGTTCGGCCCTCCGCCGCCAGGTCGCGCAGCAGGGTGCGCATCCAGCGGACCCCCTGTGGGTCCAGGCCGTTCACCGGCTCATCCAGGATCAGCACCCCAGGGTCGCCGAGCATGGCCGAGGCGATGCCCAGTCGCTGGGACATGCCGAGCGAGAACTTGCCCGCACGGCGGCGTGCCGCATCGGACAGGCCAACCGCGCCGAGGACCTCGTCAACCCGGGAGTCCGGGATATTCCCCGCCGCCGCGAGCACCCGCAGATGCGAACGCGCCGAGCGGGCCGGATGAAACGCGCGGGCCTCGAGTTGCGCGCCCACCTCCCGCAGCGGCCAGGCGAGATCGTGGTAGGCCCGCCCGCCGATCGTGGCCCGGCCGGCGTCCGGGCGGTCCAGGCCCAGGATCATCCGCATCGTTGTGGATTTGCCCGAGCCGTTCGGACCGAGGAACCCGGTCACCAAGCCTGGCTCAACGGTAAAGCTGAGGTTGTCGACGGCCCGCACCGGGCCGTACCTCTTGCTCAGGCCGCTGGCCTCGATCATGACGCCTCCCTGGCCGGGCACGCCAGTTGCGTGCCCTGTGCCGCCCACGCTAGAAAGCTCGTGGCGTAAGGAAAATGTGGCCAGCTGGCGTCCTGGCCCCCAGGTTGGCCCGCGGTCCGGGCGGGGGATAACCCCCGGTCCGCCCGATGGTGCCCTAGTTCACCCTGACGCCGGTACGCGCCGGGGGCACCGGACAGACCGGCGGTGCTGATCAGGGAGGATCATCGCCTGGCAAGGCACCGGCGGCGCTCAGCCTCCCGCGCCTCCGGATCGAGCCCGGTAGTCGGCTCGTCCGGGAACGGCAGCTCAAGCCGGCCCACCACGCCTGACCCGGCAGCCGTCCCGTAACCCGCAGCCAGCCGCCCCGCGCCAGGACCGCATGTACCCCCCGTACCGGCCACTGGCCGGTGATCCACCACAGCGGCGCCTGCTCCGGTAACTAACCGGCAACACGATCCCGGTTAGCGTCGAAGAGCCGTCGTAGCGCCGCCTTCTCAGCCAGCTCCGGCACATCTGGTGTCTGCTGGAGGAAAGCAGAACAGGGCGATCGGCGCGCCCACCGCGGTCACGAGGTCGTGAGCGGCACGTGCGCAGAGTCGGCGTTCCGGCTTGCCCTGATAACGTGTCGGCGCTCAAGTAATTCCCCAGCTCTGAGGGGGTAGCGATCACGTAATTCCCCGCCCCGATCACGTAATTCCCCATGGGGACAGCGTGCGTGTCGTGGTGGACCTGGCCATCGAGAAGGAGCAACCTTCCCTCCCGTCGAGGACGGGGGGCCGATGGCAAGGAGAACGTTCGACGTGATCGACGTGACCGAGATACTCGTGCACTGGCATGCCGGCCGGTCGCTGAGCGAGATGGCCGGTTCGCTGGGGGTGGACCGCAAGACGCTTCGCAAGTACATCGCGCCGGCGGCCGCGGCGGGCATCACCCAGGGCGGGCCCGCGAAAAGTGAGCAGGAGTGGGCGGAGCTGGTCCGGGAGTGGTTCCCGGAGCTGGCCGACACGCGGCTGCGGCAGGTGACCTGGCCGGCGATCGCCGGGCACCACGATTACATCGTCGCGCAGCTGAAGGCCGGGGTGCGGATGTCGACGATCCACCAGCGGCTGCGGGACGAGCGGGGGCTGGCGGCCAGCGTGGCGAGCTTCCGGCGTTATGTGAATGCCAACCTCCCGGAGGAGATCCGCCGGTCGCAGGTGACGGTGTGGAACCCGCACCCGGCCGAGGCCGGGGAGCAGGCCCAGATCGACTACGGGCAGCTCGGCCGGTGGCTGGACCCGGTGACCGGGAGGCTGCGCACCGTGTGGGCGTTCGTGATGGTGCTGGCGTGCTCCCGGCACATGTTCGTACGGCCGGTGCTGAAGATGGACCAGCGGTCCTGGACCGAGTGCAACGTCGCGGCGTTCGGGTTCTTCGGCGGTGTGCCTGGCCGGCTGGTGCCGGACAACCTGAAGACCGGGGTGGACAAGCCGGATCTTTACGACCCGAAGCTGAACCGGTCCTATGCGGAGATGGCCGCGCATTACGGCTGCCTGATCGACCCGGCCCGGGCGCTGAAGCCCCGCGACAAGGCGAGGGTGGAACGCCCGATGCCGTATGTCCGCGACAGTTTCTGGCGGGGCCGGGAGTTCACGTCGCTGCTGCAGATGCAGGCCGAGGCGGTCCGCTGGTCGCTGGAGGTCGCGGGGCAGCGGCACTGCCGGCCGCTGGAGGGAGCCGCCCCGGCGGCGGTGTTCGATGCCGTGGAAAAGGAGGCACTCAAGCCGCTGCCGGCCGGGCCGTTCGTGCTGGCCACGTGGGCGACGGCGAAGATCGGCCCGGACATCCACGCCCAGGTCGAGAAGGTGCTCTACTCCGTGCCGTGGCAGCACATCGGCAAGACCGCCGACGTGCGCCTCACCGGGACCATGGTGCAGTTCTTCATCGGCGGGGACCTGGTCAAGACCCACCCGCGGAAGATCCGCGGGAAGCAGACCGACTTCGGGGACTACCCGCCGGAGAAGATCGCGTTCCACATGCGGACCCCGGCCTGGTGCCGGAAGCAGGCGGCTGCGATCGGCCCGGCGTGCGAGCAGATCATCACGGAACTACTGGCCGAGAACGCGCTCTACCGGCTCCGCTCGGCGCAGGGCGTGATCGGGCTGGCCGACAGGCACGATCCCGCCCGGCTGGAGGCCGCCTGCGCCAAGGCGATCACCGCCGGCGACCCGTCCTACCGGACGATCAAGGGCATCCTGGCCGCCGGCACAGAGCAAGACCAGCTGCCGGCCGCTGCCGGGGACGGCGGCGCGGCGGCGTTCCTGCGCGGCCCCGCGTCGTTCGCGAACGTCATCCCCCTGCCCGGCACGGTCACCAGCGACGCGGTCCGCCCAGGAAACGCGCAGGAGGTGACGCAGTGACCGCCGTCACCGCGAGCGGGAACCGCCCGCTGGCCGCCCACGTGCGCCTGATCCGCGCCGCCGCGGACCTGATCGAGCAGGCCGGCGTCCCCGGCCTGGCCCTCTACCCCGAGCCGGGCGAGATCGTCATCCAGGTTCCCGAGGCGTCAGGCGATGCCCCGTCCCGCGCCGTCAGGGTCGCCCGGCTGGCCGCCCTCAGCGGATGCGAGCCCGCGCCTGACCCGGAGCCCGGCAGGACCCAGGGCTGGATCCACGCCCGCGGCACGTTCGCCGGGCACCCCGTGCACATCTTCACCCCGGTCAGCCAGGAGGCAGCATCATGACCGCCGTCACCGTCACCGACCGCAGCGCGCTGGCAGCCGCGCTCCGCAACCTGAAACTGTCCGGCATGCTCGCCACCCTCGACGCGCGTCTCGCCCAGGCGCATGCCGGGGAACTCGGCCACCTGGACTTCCTGCAGGTCCTGTGCCAGGACGAGATCTCCCGCCGCCAGTCCATGTCCCTGGCCCGCCGGATCCGCCGCGCCCGCTTCGAGAACGAGGCCACCCTCGAAGGGTTCGACTTCGGCGCCTCGCCGAAACTGCCCGCCGCGCAGATCCGCGACCTCGCCGCCCTCCGCTGGCTGGCCTCCGGCGAGTCCGTCATCCTCTACGGCCCCGCCAGTCATGGTTAACACTGCGCCTTTCTTTCATCGGGGTGTGTCAAACAGTCCATCTGCTGGGTGTTCGACCTGGATGCGGAGGCCTTGACGCTGTCCGCGGTTGACGAGCACAGCGTTCAGTTCCCCGCGCTGGACCTTGTGCAACACGGTCTGCCGGGCGATCCCGAGTGCCGACGCGGCCTGGTCGAGGGGCAGCCAGCCGTCGGGGACTTCGGGGCGGAGACGGTCGCGGAGGGCCTGGTCAACGCGGATCCGCCAGGGTGCGGCGGGGGTGAGCTGCTCGCCGGTGATGAATCCGTCGCGCAGCCACCGGTAGATCGTGTATTTGCTGATGCCGAGCTGGGCGGCGGCCTGGGGGACGGTGACCACGACGCTATCTTCGGGGCTGGCAGTGACAGTTTCTGGTCCGCCCGCCTCATAGGCCGGGATCTGCCGGGAGGCCCGCAGGTCCCGGACCCGGGTCTTGGTCCAGGTCAGACCGGTGGCGGTGCGGCGGTGCTGTTTGGAAAGGATCAGCGCGATCGTCTTGTCGTCGTAGTGCGCGGCGAGCCGGCGGACGAGGCAGACGGTGTCCTCGCTGGTGGTGCGGGTATGGCTACCTGTCCTGGTCATCTGCATAGATAGCTCTGTGGCCGCGCCGCCCTGCCAGATGATCCGCAGGCCTGCGACGCGTTCCTGGTCATGGATGGTGACCACGACCTCGGTGATCACGGCGCGGATCAGCTGCTTGCGTTCGGGAATGGTGGTCGTCGGCGCGCTGAACACCGCCTTGACGTCTGCGCCGGCTGTGGTGATCCAGGTGAGTTCCTGGCTGGTCAGCGCTACCGGCCGGCGGGCCTGCTGGGTGCGCAGGTCGTTTTCTGCCTGGCGGACGTCGGCCAGCTTGTCCTCCCAGGCGCGTTCGAGGGTGCGGGCGACCAGCCGGTTCTCTGGCTCGACCGCGTCGTACTGGCGGCTGGCCCGGCTCGCTTCATACCGGGCGCGCTCGACAGCCAGCTCGAAGGCGGCCAGCCGCTGCCGGTAGTGCTGCTCAGCTTCGGCCAGCGCCTTGGCGGTGGCCTCCAGGCAGGCGGGTTCCAGCACGGTGAACAACTCGGCCAGGACGGTCTTTTCCAGCCGGCCGCCGCCGATGCTGCAGCAGCCGCGCTCAGTGCCATACAGCTGCTTGGCCCGGGCGCAGACGTAGCGGGGGCTGTTGCCTTCCGGCCCGGAGTAGCCGGTCTGCATGATCCGCCCGCACCGGCCGCAGCGCAGCAGGCCCTGCAGCAGCGCCGCGCCTTCCCGCGGGGCACCGCCGCCGTGACCGCGCGGTGGCCGCCAGTTCGCCCGCAGCCGCGTGGTGTTGGCCTCGTACTTCTCCCAGGTGATGAACCCGGGATGATGGTCAGGGATCAGCACGGCCCACTGCTCGCGGGGCAGTACCCGAACCCCGCTGATCACCTTCCCGGAGGCGTCCACCCGTTTCCAGGCGCGGGTGCGGCCGAACACGAACGCCCCCGCATACGCGGGGTTGGTCAGGAAGTCATGCACCGCCGGGTATGACGCCGGCGCCCAGGTGATCCGGCTGGAGCCGGTCGGCCGGCGGGGCAGCAGCAGCCCGTCTTCCAGCAGCGACAGCAGCACCTGGCGGGCCGAGCCGAGCTCATCGAAACGCTGGTAGACCGCCGCGATCGCCGCGGCTACCGCCTCATCCGGGGTCAGGATGACACGGTCGTTCTCGTCGTAGTCCAGCCCGACCGGCAGGCCCTGCCGCAGCTCACCACGGGCAGCCTTGTGCCGCAGTCCCTCGGTCAGCCGGGACCGGATCAGGTGCAGCTCGGCCTCTTATGCGGACATCGTCCCCTTAAGGCCCAGGACAAGCCGGTCGTTAAAGCTGCCCGGGTGATAGATGCCGTCTGCGTCGGCGATCAGCGTGTCAGTCAGCGCGCACAGATCCAGCAGCTGGTACCAGTCCGCGTTGGAGCGGGCCAGCCGGGAGCATTCCAGCGCCAAGACGATCCCGGCCTTGCCCAGCCCCACGTCGGCGACCAGCTCGGAGAACCCGGTCCGGCCCGCCGCCGAGGCACCTGAGCGGCCGAGGTCCTCATCGACCACGACGACCTGGTGGGCGGGCCAGCCGAGCATGACCGCCCGCTGCCGCAGGTCGTACTGGCGGGCCAGGGACTCGGTGTTGGCCCGCACCTGCAGCAAAGTGGACTGGCGCACATACACATACGCGTCGCGGGCCCGGTGGGATGCGGTGATCTTCTCGCCTGAGATCAGCAGCACCGGGCCATCCGCCAGGTCAGTCACCGCAGCCCTCCTGCCCGGCGGCAGGGACCGGGGCCTGGTCATCACCAGCAAGGACACCGCGGGCGATGATCCGGGCCAGCAACGCCAGCACCTCAGCCCTGGCCTGCTCGGGCAGTCCGTGCCACTGCCCGGCCGCCGGCCCGGCCTGGCCAGCGAACAGAGAAAGCTGGCGGGCAGGCGCTATCCTCAAGACGCGCATGGGTTCACCTCTCCCGAAGTCGTGGGCGCGATCAGGGATGAGGTGAACCTATTTGCGTCCTAACCTCCCGGCACGGGCAATCCGCAGCCCCGGAGTCCTCACCCCGGCCGGCCGTTGCCAGCGCCGTCTCAGCAGAGTTCACCGCCTCGTCAAATGGGTTGCCCATCTGCAGCGCCCGGCGATACCCCGGGTCGTCCAGCACTCGGAAGTCAAAGAAAACGTCCGCCCCCAGCCGCTGCTCGGCCAGCTGGCGAATGCCATCAGCCCACACCCCCCACGCCAGCCGGGCTTCCTCCAGCTCCGCGACAGCCCGCCCCAGATGCCAGCGCGCCCGGCCCAGCTCACAGCCACCACACGCCGGGAGCGCCCCGGCTCCCCACGTCATCACCGGCCCGCCAGCGCCACGACGAGTTCCCGCAGCCGCCGCCACCCTGCCGCGTCCAGCACCACACCCGGGCCAGCTGACTCCGCCGGACCGAGCACGTCAGTGGCATCCGCCTGGATCGTCCCCGGCGATCCGTCCGGCAGCTCGATCACCAGAACCAGCCCGCCGTTCAGCCGCTTGAACGACCGGGCCGCCACCAGCCGCCCCGACAGCGGATGAGTCTTCGAGATAACCCGCACCTCGCACGGCAGCACCGCACGAAGATGTTGCAGTCTGTCGCCTTCTCTCCCGGCACCGGCAAGAGCCACATCGCCCAGGCCCTCGCCCACCTCGCGATCCGCTCCGGCGCCGACGCCCGGTTCATGAAAACCAGCCGCGTCCTCGCCCACCTCGCCGGCGGCCACGCCGACCGCACCTGGGACAAGCGGCTCGCCGAGCTCACCCGGCCCGCCGTCCTGGTCCTGGACGACTTCGCGATGCGAGAGCTCACCGCACCGTAGGCCGACGACCTCTACGAGCTGATCAGCGAACGCGCCGGGAAATCCCTGATCCTGACATCCAACAGGGCGCCCGCCAGTTGGATTCGACACGATCATGCCCAAAACACTCGCCACCGCCACCGTCAACCGGCTCCTGCACCACGCCCACCTCGTCCTCACCTGCGGAACGCAAAGCTGCAACTGAGCGCCGTGCTGGCGCCGGGAGACGAAGTCCCGGGGCTGTATCTGCATCCTGACCACCGTCGCAGGCTGCGCCGTGCCCCGGTACGGAGCGATCTAAATGTCTAGTAATAAACACCGCAATGTCTATGCTTTGCTGCCGCAGCTCCAGGCGATCACCCAGCAGTCCTCGGCTTCTGGCGGGACAATAGGCAGCGTGGGACGACACGCGGCGTCAAATACTGGACACTATGCCGGGACCGCCCTACCGTCTGGTGGCGGAGGTGGTCGCAGTGAGCGAGGCGGGCCGGCTGACAGCGCTGGAGCAGGCCGGGCTGGTGCACCCGAGGGCGGAGGCGGTGACCGCGCCGCTGTTCAGCTCGGGCGGGTTCTTCCTGCCTGCGGACAAGGTGCAGGTCAAGTACGAGATGCTGCGGGCGCACCTGGCCGAGCACGTGCCGGTCACGGTGGCCGCGGCGGCCCACGGGTACTCACGGGCCGCGTTCTACCTGGTGGCCTCCAGCTTCGAGCAGGCCGGGATGGCCGGGCTGCTGGACGAGCGCCGCGGCCGGCGTGGCCCGGTCAAGCTCCGCGGCGAGATCGCGGAGTTCATCCGCTCGTCGCCGCCCGCATCGGGGGCGGCCCTGGCCGAGCAAGTGGAAGCCCGGTTCGGGGTGGTGCTGCACCGGCGCACCATCGAGCGGGCACGCGGCCGGTGAGCGCCCGGGTGTTCTGGCCGCCGGCCGAGGCGGCGCAGGCCGACTACGAGATGCTGCGGGCCTGCGTCCTGCAGGCCGCCGGGCTGCCCGCCGGGCTGGCCGGCGCCCGGTTCGCCCGCCGCGGGCTGGCCGGGCTGATCGCCTGGCCCGCAGCCGAGCCAGTGTTCCGGGCCGAGCTGGCCGGCGCGGCCCGCCCGCCCTGGACCCCAGACGCCGACCCGCGTGAGCAGGCGCTGTCGGCCTGCTATCAGTTCCTGCTCGGCGCGGCCGGCGCGCTGGCCGCGCCAGCCGGCCAGGTGATGGAGGGATGGACATGAAGGCCGTGATCTACGCCCGGGTGTCCACCGAGCGCCAAGCCGAGCGGGGCACGATCGGCTCCCAGGTGGAGGCGCTGCGCGCGCACGTGGCCGCGGCAGGCGACGAGCTGGCCGGCGAGTACCACGACGACGGGCACTCCGGGGCCCGGCTGGACCGGCCCGGCCTGGACGCGCTGCGTGACGCCGCTGAGGCCGGGCTGTTCGAGGTGGCCTGGTGCCTGTCCCCGGACCGGCTCGCCCGCTCCTACGCCTACCAGGTGCTCATCCTCGACGAGCTGGCCCGCCTCGGGGTGAGCGTGCGGTTCACCGATGCCCCCGGCCTCGACCAGGACGACCCGCAGGCCAAGCTGCTCACCCAGGTCCAGGGCGTGATCGCCGAATACGAGCGGGCCAAGATCGCCGAACGGTACCGGCGGGGCAAGCTGTTCCGCGCCCGCGCCGGCGAGGTGATTACCTGGAAGGCCCCCTACGGCTACCGGCGCATCCCCCGCAGCCCGGACGGCCCCGCGCACCTGGAAATCTTCGAGCCCGAGGCCGCGGTGGTGCGGCGGATCTTCGCCGAGCGGGCGACCGGGACCACCATCCGCCAGATCTGCCGCCTGCTCAACGCCGGCGCCGTGCCCACTCCCACCGGCAGCCGGAGCGTCTGGGGCACCTCCACCCTCGGACGGATCCTGGGCAACGAGGCCTATATCGGCCGCACCTACTTCAACCGCACCGAGGCCGTCCCGGACCGCAGGCCTGGCCACCACTCCCGCCAGGTGCCCCGCCCCCGCGCCGACTGGATCGCGATCAGCTGCCCGGCCATCATCGCCGACGAGACATTCGAGGCCGCCGGCAAGGTCAGCACCGACAACGCCAAGTGGAGCCCGCGCCGCGCCGAGCCCGGTGCCTGGCTGCTGCGCGGGCTGGTCAAGTGCGGGCCCTGCGGCGTGGGCACCAGCTGCCACAAGATGCGCGGCCGCAACGGCACCTGGCACCGCTACTACTACTGCCACAACCACGACCCGCTGCGCGCCGGAGGCCAGGACCGTCGCTGCCCCGAACGCAACATCCGCGCCGACGCCCTCGACGAGTTCGTCTTCGGACAGGTACGCGCCGCCCTGCTCGACCCCGCCCTGCTGCTGGCCGGCGAGCAGGCCATCGCAGTGCACGCCCCGGTCCCCGACGACCAGCTGCTCGCCGCCGAACTGGCCCGCCTCGACCGCAAGCTCGAGGCCGCCCGCGGCGAGCACCGCCGGCTGGTCAACCTCTACCAGGCGGGGCTGATCGACATGCCCGAACTGCAGCGCCGCGCCGCCGCGATCACCGCACGGCAACGCGAACTCGATCACAAGCGCGCCCGCCTCGCCGCTCAGCGCGCTGACCTCGCCCGCGGCAACCGGCTCCGCCACGGCGTCGAGAGCTTCGCCACCCGCGTCCGCGCCGTCATCGACCAGCTCGACCCCGCGCAGCGGCAAGAACTACTGCGGCTGCTCATCGAAGACGTCCGGGTCACCGGCTGGCACGTGAAAATCCGGCTGCGCATCCCGCTCGACGACCCGCCAGACGGTGATCACACGCACCACCGGACACCCCAACCCGGGCCGGCGCCAGCCAGCAGCGGCACGCCGCCACTGTCAACTGAAGACCGTTTGCGTTCCCTTCATGGCCACCGAAGGCAAAAGCCTCCGGCTCGCCGACGCCACCACCGGGAAAGGAGTCACCCCGCTGACCTGACCACCGGGAGATCAGCCGACCGCGCGGGCGGACATCACCCCGTCCGCCCGCGCGGAGATCAACTGTCCGCCGACAAGGAGATCATCTGACCGCCCACAGGGAAGTCCTGATGTCCCTTGACAGTCGCCTCGCATCGCCAAGCGTTCGGCTAACGCGAGACCCCGGCATGTAGCACTTCGGGTGAGCAGATGCCAGCCAACGGCGACAATCACCCCTCCGGGCGTTACCCATGCGGCACAAGACTGGGTGTCTGGCACGCGTCAGCACCGGGCAGAGACGATCTGCGCGGTAACTGCCCGGAATGGATTGTCCCCCGGCTTGAGCGCTGCCGGCTCGTGTCCCCGCCATCAGGGTCGCGCAGCTTGCCAGCGGATGGGCTGAGCAGGAGGATCCCGGCGGCGGCGGCGGCAGCGGCAGCGGCAGCGGTGAACTGGATCACCATGCTGCCCGCCGGACCGGCGAGATGCTCACCGAAGACCATAGCCCGATCAGAACGCCGGGGATGGGCTCCACCGTGTCGATGACCGGCAGGCTGGCCGCGAGGCTACCGGCCTGATAGGCCGCCACGGGCAAAGCAAACCCACGGTCCCCAGCGCGATCAGAGTACAGGGCTCCCAGCTGCCGGGCCGGGACGAGGCCCACATCGCTCAGCAACCGGGCGAAGCTCAGCGTCACGGCCGCGGTAAGCCCGGAAGACGGCGCCGCCCGCGGCGGCCAGCAGACCGGCGCGGACTGTGCTGCGGGCGGCCACTGCAGCACCGGCCGCCAGGCCGACGATGACCGTCACGGCCGCGAAGCCAGCCAGCCCGCTGCTGAGGCGGCGGACCGGCCCGGCGGGGGAGGCGGCAAGAAAGCACCCAGCGCCTTCCACCACGAGCCCGCACCCAGACCAGTCCCGCTTGTGCAGGCGCTGGCGCGACCACCAGGCTGCCAGGGCGACGGCGAACACCAGATCGGTGGCGGCGATCGGGGCGGCCAGGGCAAGCGGCCCGAAGGCCAGCGCCGTCGCCTGCCAAATAGGCGGCCGCCGCGAGTGCTATGCCAGCCAGCCAGCGCCGTCGGCGCGCGAGACGGCCAGCGTGCCGCCCGGTGTGGCGGCACGCTGGCCGTGCTGGCCTGCTGGGCCTGCTGGTGTTGCAGCGCGGACCCCGCGCCGAACGAGGCTGCAGCAGCGAGTGCCGCCAGTACAGCGATCATTGTCTGACCTGCGGTATTCACATCATGTCTGCAGCTCGCCCGCGCGGGCGAGGCTAGACCGCCAAGCACCGGCGCCGCGCGAAACGCAGCCGAGCGGCGGCGGGCCGCCCACCTTTCAGGTCACTACGCCTCAAACCGCCGCGACACCAGTGAAACTGGTGTGGCACCACCGTGAAGCCACGGAAGACCGGATGTTCCATCCATCCGCACCGGCTGATGACAACCACCGGCACCTCGATCTCGGCCAGGCCCACAGGAAACGGCTAACGGTCGCCGCCGAACCGCTGGAACACGGTGAGGGCTGCGATAACCAGAGCGACAGCGGCGCCTAGGAACAAGATGTCGCGCCCGTTACGCAAGCCAGCGGCCGCACTGACGAAGCCGCCCACCGCGACCAGCGCCAGCATCGATGTCATCCGCGCGCTGAAATCAGCCAAATCGCGGATCGTCAGCCAGCGCGGGAGGTGCCGGAGCAGCCCGCCCATCAAGGCCTGGCTGACGAACAACTGATAGAAACCAGCCCCGGCGATAATCAGCGTGGCACCGACCAGGTATACCTCTAGGACCAGGAAGATTCCGCTCGGGCCGCCTAGCGGGAGCCCATGCCGCACCACCTGGCCCAGTGCCGCGATGAGCAGCGTGGTGCCGGACACGAACGCCGCTGCCGCCGAGAGGGTAAGCATCAGCACGGGAATCACAACCAGTCTCCGCGCTGTCCGCAGCCCCCATTCCGCCCAGGCCTGCACAGACCGGACCCCGTGCGCTGGCAGCTGACGGTTCGGGCCTTCATCGCCCATGTGCCGCCCGACGTATCACGCGGTCGCCGTCATCAGTCACGTTGCCCTTCCCGGCCGGAAGTATGGCGAATCCGGGTCCTGTAACGTCTCCTCACTGGAGGCTTCTCCCACCGTACTCATAGAGCTGCGCCACGCCAGATCAGGCATCTCGCAAAACCAGTGCCAGAGCCAGGATTTGGGCGAGCGTTGACGGGTGGCAGCTGAACGGGGGCAAGGTGAACGCGGCGGCAACCACCTGAATTGCAGTGACCTGGGCTGTTCTCCATCACCCCTCCATCGCGTCGGCGTCCGGGCTTCATGCCCGCCGGCGTCACTGACCCTGTCGGTGATGGAGGAGAAGACATGCCCAACCGCCAGGTCTCACCCGAGGGCACTAGCCAACACGAAGCTGCCGTCGGACGTCGTGAGCAGCATGTACCTGGCTGACGCCAACGGGGCAAAGTAGTGAGTGCTCGACGGCAATCGGGCCTATTTCCGGGTGCGGCGCCAGTCGCGAAGCGTAAAGCACCTTCAGCGCACTGACGCGGTCCAAGTGACGCCATGCACTATCTGGGGTTTCTGTACTTTTGGACCTCCGCTCAATGCGGCGGCACGAGTGCTCCCCGGCGGGGAACCCAGCAGAGTCGCCGCCAAACTGGCCCGCAAGTACCCAGTCCAGCAGCGCTTCCTGGTCCCGCTGCTTCATCGGACGCGGGGATGGCCGATGGCGTACTACGAACTGATGTCGCGCGATGGCGCCGACGAGTATGGCGAAGTTGAGGAATAGTCAAGACCTGTGGATCGGCGGCGGCCAGCCGGTGAGGTCAGCGGAACCTCACCTGGAGGACCGGAAGCAGGAAATGCATAACGCACCGTCCGTGGGAGGCGGCGAACAGCCCGAAGAGTCAGAGGCACCATCCCAAGTGCGCGCGGCGGCACCCTCTCGCGAATCCCGCGACACCAGAGATCTGGCTGATCGCCGCGCTCCTCAGTGTTGAACAACCACGACCACGGCTCGACCGCTGGTCACGCCCGCGGTCAGGCATCCTCCGGACAGCTCGAGCATCTTCTCAGGTGCGACGTCTGCCTCTACGTCCAGGGGCGAAGGCGGGACAGCGAGGACCGGCAGCTGGGGTGGGCCAGGCAGTACCGGCTGACCTTGGCGCTGGCCAAGCGGGCCACGCGACCATGCCGACCGGTGTCAATGACCAGCAGGTCAGTGGCCCGGCTGGCGTACGGACCAGAATCCAGCCTGCGTCACGCGGACGGTGAAGCCGGGTAGCCACATCGGCAGGCACGCCACCAGACGCCGTGGCCAGGCCATTCCACAACCGCTCCCACGCGGCCTGTTCCCGCACCTCGCGCAGGTGCCGGGACGGGCATCTGCGGTCAGCCAGCTCGCCGCCACGCGGCACCCAGGTGAGAAGAGGGATCAGCGTGGCACCCTGGCGGCGGGCCAGGGCCGGGGCCGCCGCGTAACGCAGCGCCGGCAAATTCCGCGGTGATCCGCTCACGCCCGTGATGACACGGCGGACAGCAGGCATTGCCATCTCCTTTCCGCGGGACTCTCAACGCCAATGGCGTGGAGTACGCAGGTGGCGTGCGCGCATGCGCTGGGCCGCGGTTATGGCGCACCAGCTCGCCCCACGCCGGGCAGCACCCGGACGGGCGCCAGCCGGCTGGTCACCGGCCACGATCGCGTCCCGCCGGGCTGGCCTCCGCAGAGGCTGGGTGAGGGCCCGGCTGGTCTGGTCCGGGCTGGTGCCCGCGTCTGGCCGCTCCGCAGCTGCACGCCGTCGCCGATCGCGGTCCGCATCAGCCGCCAGCCGATCACGCCCAGGCCTGCGGTGAACAGCCACAGCGCGGCAATGATTAGGCCGCCGCTGGCCATGTTCGCCTGCCGCGGATATCTGGTCTCCACCTGACCGCAGACGGTCAGATCCGGTACCACGGTGCAGCCGGCGTGGTGAGCGTGTAGAGACGCCACCTGGCTCACCTGACCCGACCACCGGCGCGACCCCGGCGCACAGAGCTGGCCTGATTGACTATCGTTCATGCGGACCCTGATGACCGCCGGCTCGTCCGCTGGGTCGTCGAAGAACATCACCACACGAGGGCAGCAGCCGATGCCTCGCATCCCAGACGGCGAGTGTCGGAACGTCTGGCGTTGCGGTGGGCCAGGTTCTCAGCCTGAACAGGGCAGCAGCTTGCATGGGACCGGCTGGCGCCGCGGTGGTTACGCCATGAAGTCTTCGCGCCCGGTGCCCGCCGTCCCGGTCGCCGGTACGCGGATGGTGCCGGGTCTGGAAGCGGCGGCTGCTGGCCGCAGGAACAATGAGCGCAGGCACGGTGCGCTCGCTCGCTGCGTTGCGGCGGGGTGTCCGCGCCCAGCCCAGGCATGGCCTCCACGACGGTTGAGCCAGTCGGCGGGCTGCCAGTGGCCTGCTGGCCAGGTGTGGGGGGTGCGCGGTGGGTAGCCGGGTCCAGGGCCCGGTGGGGCTGCGGCTGGCGCTGGCGTTCGTCGCAGTAGCAGTGGCGGCGGTGGCGCTGGTCGCGGTACTGGCGGTTGTGTTCACGCAGCGGGACATCACCGCGCTGGTCGCCCAGCGGCGCAACGATCTATCCAGGTCACTGGCGACCGACGCCGTCTCGACCTACAACACCGGCAGGCCGGGATGGGATGACGTGGATCTGCGCCCCGCCCTGGAGCTTGCCGCCAGCGACGGCGCGCAAGCGGCGGTGCTGGATGGCCGCGGCAAGGTGGTCGCCTCCACGCTACCCAGCCAGCCCGGTGCGGCTGATACTATCCGGCGGCCACTGCACCTGAGCGGCCAGCGGATCGGCACCCTGCTGGTCCGGTTCACCGGGCGCGGCCTGGCCGCCGAGGTGAGCAACCTGCGAATTTCGCTGATCCGGGCGGTGATCGGCGCAGCTGGCCTGGCGGCGGTGCTCGCGCTGCTGGTGGGACTGCTGGTCTCCCGGCGGATCACCCGGCCGGTCATCCGGTTGATCGACTCGGCCCGCGCGATGGGGCGTGGTGACCGGCGGGCCAGGGTGGGCGAGGTTCCGGGGGCGCCCGCCGAGCTGCGGGAACTGGCCATCACCTTTGACCAGATGGCTGATGCTCTGACCGCCCAGGAGCAATTGCGGCGGGACCTGGTCGCCGACATCACCCACGAGCTTCGCACCCCGGTCGCGGTCCTGCAGGCAAACACTGAGGCACTGCTCGACGGCCTCCGGCCACACACTCCTGAGCAGACTGCCTCCCTGCACGAGGAGGTGGTACGGCTGGGCCGGATGGTTGAGGACCTGCAAACCCTCGCGGCCGCGGAAGCCGCCGCTCTGCAGCTCCGCGTGCAGCCATGCGATCTGTCGCAGATCGCCGCGGCGGCGGCCGAGGACTGGGCGGCCAGTTTCGCTGCCGCCGGGGTGACCTTCACCCGTCAGCTTGCCCCTGCACCAGTGCTCGCCGACCCGGGCCGCCTGCATCAGGTCATCACCAACCTGCTCAGCAATGCGCTGAAGTTCACCCCGTCCGGCGGGAAGGTCACGCTAAGCCTGTCGGTGACCGGTGGCCGGGCCAGGCTCGAGGTAAGCGACACCGGCCCTGGTATCGCACCAGATGATCAGCGGCGCGTGTTCGACCGGCTGTGGCGCGGTGGCCACGGCGCTCAGACCGCCGGCAGCGGCATCGGCCTGGCCGTGGCCGCCGGACTGGTCCGGGCGCACCAAGGCACCATCGACGTCGCCAGCGAACTCGGTACCGGATCACGGTTCACGCTGACCCTGCCGCTGGCGCCGGACGCGAGTTAGCGCATGAGCCGGGTATCCGAACCGACGTGCATGAGAGGACAGGCTGGCAGCTTTGCCCTGCTCCGGGGATCATCGGGAGCAGGTGCGGCCAGGCTGACCCTGGCTCGCTTGCGGAGAGGCTGGTGAGCGGGAATGGCGGCCACGGTGCTGCTGGTGGAGGACGAGCGCAAGCTGCGGGAGCTGGTCCGCTCCTATCTGGAGCGGGCCGGGTTCACCGTGCTGTCGACTGGATCCGGCGCCGAGGCGATCACGCTGGCCGCTGCGGCCTCCCCGGATCTGGTTGTACTGGATCTTGGCCTGCCCGATGTGCCCGGTGAAGTTGTGGCCCGCGAACTGCGCGCCGCTGGGCCCATCCCGATCGTGATGCTGACCGCCAAGAGTGCCGAGGAGGACCGCATCGCCGGGCTCGAACTCGGTGCCGACGACTATGTGACCAAGCCGTTCAGCCCGCGGGAGCTGGTGCTGCGGGTCCAAGCGGTCCTGCGCCGCGGCGGCCGGGCCGCCGGGCCGGGGCCGCCAGCTACGGCGGCGGGCTCCTGGTCATCGACGAGCCGCAGCGCCAGGTGACCGTCCGCGGGAAGGAGGCTGAACTGACCCCGACCGAGTGGGGAATCCTGGTGGCACTGGCCGGCATGCCGGGCCGGGTGTACTCACGTTTCGAGTTGATCAACCGGGTCCGCGGGTATGAGTTCGAGGGCTATGAGCGCACCATCGACTCCCACGTCAAAAACCTGCGCCGCAAAATCGAGGCCGATCCCGCCAGCCCTGAGATCATCCAGACCGTCCTGGGTGGCGGCTACCGGCTCGGCTTGGCCCGCGACGATTAGCAACGCCACATCACATCGGCCGGGATTGCGCCACGGGGTCTGCGGCCCGCGAGCGGGCCACACGGGACTGGTAATGGCAGGCAGAAGAGCCCGGTGCGGAACCGGCCGTTGACGGGACGCCGTGTTCTCCATGCGGCCATCACATGGCCGTCACCAGGCACGCACCTGGCGGCTATTGGATTAAGGCAGGTGCCTGGGTCTGTCATGGTTTACAGCGGGAGGATGTCGATGCCAGTAAGAAGTCGTGGGAGCTGGCCCCAGGATCCTGGTCCCCGGATCACTCCGGACACCCAGCCAGCAGACGTGCGGGGCCGTCCCGAACCGAGCCTGATCTTCCCGGCGTGGCGCAGGTTCCTTGAATCCCGCTGGCGCCAGCGGGTGAGCTCGGTCACCACGCTTTCCCTGGCCTATCATGACGCCGCAGAGCAACTATGCCGCGGCCCCGGGGCCCCCGTGACGGCCAGCAGTGGGCAGCTCCGGCAGTTGATGCGGGAGGCCGCCGCCGCCCGGTGTGCCCTGCGCGACACCGAAGAGGCGCTGGAACGCCTCTCGTCGGGCAGCTTTGGTCGCTGTGAGCAATGCGGCGCCGGGATCCCAGTGGCGCGACTGGCGGCAAATCCGGAGTCCCGGTACTGCGCACGCTGTGAAGCGGTAGCTGCCGATAGTCCTGAAGCGCCAGAGAGTCTGCCGCAGCTGTCGGCTGCTGCCTCCGGGCCAGCTTGATAGAGACTCCCGGTAGCCAGTGGCTGGGTTCAAGTAGCTGCGGCCGGGGTTCGGTGAGCACGGGTGACGACCGCCGGGCATCGACCGGGACGTGGACGAGCCGACGTTCCGGTCCCCTTCAGACGGGCTGAGGGAAGCCAGGTCCGCGACATGGTCCGGCCGGCCGCCTGAACGCTGTGCAGCCGCGCGGTTTCCCGCAAGCCCCGCCCGCTGGGCGGGGAACTCAAGAAACACGGCGTGTTCGGTTTCGGCACAGACAATCCCGCTGGCCTCGCCGGGGATGACGCGGATCCCGGTCACCACCACCTCACCTGGCGGGCCTCAAACTGCAGCACGCTGCCTGCAGGCAGCAGTGGGTAGTGCGTGTCCAGCATGGCCAGCACCCGGTTGCCGCTGGAGCTCAGGATGAGGGTCCTGTGGTCGATGCTCCACTCCCGCGACTGCCCGTCGTGGCTCGTGATCGGAATGCCGGTCATTGCTACCTCCTGGGCTATGGGTGGTCGCGGTGGGCCATGGCAGATGCCCGCCAGTTGACCCTTGGGCTGAGCAGATCACCTGGATGCGCAGAGTGGCCGACGGTGGCATGGTGACAGCGTGGAACCCTCAGGAATGCCCAGAAAAGCGCCGCCCTGCGCATCTGCGGGCCCGGGCACCGGCGGTCAGCTCAAGGTCGCCCAGTACGCGGCGATTGCTGCGATCTCGCCGGTGAACACGGCTGTCAGGGACCCAGTGTAGAGGCGCAGACGCCAGGACCCAGCCGTCAGAAGCGGGGGGAGGCAGAGCACTCCGATGCAGACTAGTCCCACAGCGGAGTACAGGCTGACGAGCACGGTGTGCGGCATGCTGTCCTCCGGCGAGAGTGGCGGTCACCCGATCAGTCTGATTGCAGCACGTGCCAGCGCAGGCCAGGTGAGCGCTTGGTGGCAGCCGTGTGGAGATCGTGACAGCCGCCGGACGCGGACCACACCGCCGGTCTCACCCGGGCCGCTGCATGACCTCTCCACTGGCCCTGCATCAGCCCTCGACTTCCTGGCGATGAGATGGAGATTCGGCCAGCGTGAGGAGGGCTCATGCCGCCTGGCCGGGCGGTCCGGCGCCGGGGCGTCCTGGGCCGTGACCTGCGTGTTACAGGTGAATGCAGCCGGCGGGCAACCTCGTCTGTTGCGCGTGAGCGGAGAGCCTGGGGAAGGGTGAGCGGCGAACTGGGGGAAGGAGTGGGCTAGTGAAGTGGAATCACGGTTCGCGGGTACGCGAGGAGGATGCCCGGGAGGACTACCACGACCCGACTGCGGGCATCGCTGGCGCTGCGCCGGCGCGCAGCGCTCTCACGCTGCGGCTGATTCTCGCGGTCTTTGGCCTGGTGGTCTGCGCGGTTGGCGCCGCGCTGTTTCTGGTGATGGTGAGCCAGCCGGTTATCGCCGCGGCGCTCGCTTTCCTTGCGGCCGTCGCGGTCGTCGATATTGCCGTGGTCGCCCGCCGCAAGCTGCGGGGGGAGCCAGGCTAGAGACTGGCGACCGTGACACCGCCCGGGAGCGCCGCCCCTGGCAGCCAGCGCTGCCCAGCCGCCGATGTAGACGCCGCGGGTCAGATCGGCACCGCAGGTGTGACAGGCGGCGCACAGCCAGACGATCGCGGAGCCCAGCGGGGGCCATCCGTCAGCGAGCGCACACAGCAGCAGCCCGGCCATCTCGGCGCAGACGTGGCCCGAGGCGGCCAGGCCGAGGAGCGCGGCCGGCAGGACTGTCGTGCGGCGCTGCGCGAGTATGGTGATCTGCGCGGCGCAGGTGTCGGCGAACGTCCCGTCGCCGCCGAGCAGGCGCATCGCGGCAGGAAGCCAGCCAGCAGGTCGTCCCCGCTCGGCGTCAGGCCCGGGGCCGCCTGATCAGCGAGTCGATGACCGGCAGGGCGCGGCCGGTGTCCTGGCGGGTGCAGGCTTCAAGCAGTCAACCCGGAAAGCGATGCCGCTGGCCCGGGCGCCTGCGATGAGGCCGCGCAGGGCGAGGAGCCGGCCGGCCAGCACAGACCGGCCAGGCACGCCGGTCGCCGGCCGCGGATCCCACGTCCCCGCGATCGTGAGGCGCAGCCCTCTGGCACTGACCCGGCCGCGGCCGGCAGTCATCGGGCACTGCGGGGTTACTGCCCGGAACTGGCCGCCCGCGGCAGGCACGGGCGAGGCAATGGTGTTAGGGAGCCTCAGATCTCCGGAAGATGGCTGACGGCATGCCTTCTGACCTGGGGTTACCGGTATCACCTGGTTTGCGAAAAGTGTTAAATTCATGGTAGCCTGAGGGTATGACGCCTGCCGCTGCTGCCATCTTGGAGGGCATGCCTGACCCCAGGGACCTGCGCCGCGTCAGCGCGGACGGCCAGACGCTGGTCTTCGCCGGGTCACGGGTGCTGTTCCGGTACCGGGACGACGACACCGGGGCGCGGAACGTGGCGGTGGCGGTGCTGCGGCAGCTGGGCTACGGCGGGCAGGCGGTCGCCGCGGTGATGGGCCTGACGGTGAATTATGTGGCGACGCTGCATAACCGGGCGCTGCGGGAGGGGACCGGCGGGGTGGTGCGGCCGCGGGGCCGCCCGGGCAAGGCGGGCCAGGAGTCGTGGGACCGGGCGCGGCAGTGGCGGGCGGCCGGGGTGCGCGATGCGGAGATCGCCCGCCGCCTGCGGGTGAACCAGTCCACGGTGCTGCGCCATCTCGGCCCGGCCGGCGCGCAGGGCCAGCTGCCGCTTCAGCAGGATGCGGCGGAGCCGCAGCCGGGCATGCCACAGCCGCTGCGGCCGGGAGCCGGGCTGGCGCCGGAAGCTGAACCGGGGCGGGAGGGCACGCCGGAGCCCGGGCCGGCCGCGGACGCCGGGCGAGGCGCTGGCGGACACGAGGGCGGCGGGTCCGGCCACGCGGTGGCCGGGCCGGGCATCGCCGGCCAGGTCGCGTCGCGGTATGCGGGCGCGATGCTGCTGCACGCCTTCGGCGGCCGGGCCGGGGCCGGGCAGATCCTGGCCGCCGCGGCGGGCGGGCAGCCCGCCGGCGTGGCGCTGCTGTCGGCGGTCAGCATGTGCTTCGCGCTGGGCGCGGCGGCCCTCGAGCAGTTCAAGCATCTGGCCGCCGCCGATGCCGGGCCGCTAGCCGGGCTGGGCGCGCTGCCGGACCTGCGGACCATCCGGCCGAAGCTGGCCGCGATCGCCGACCGCACCGACCCCGTCGCGGTGCAGCGCCTGTTCGCCTCCGCGATGCTGGCCGCGGACCCGGTCATGTCCGGGGTCTACTACGTCGATGACCACTTCGTCCCCTACGCCGGCGCCAAGCCGGTGGCCAAGGGCTGGAACAACAAGCGCGGCAAGGCGGAACGGGGCCGCGCGGACACCCACGTGACCGCGCACGACGGGCGGGCGGTGTGCTTCGTGACCGGGGAGCCGTCCGGCCTGGCGGTCACGCTGCCCAAGGCGCTGGCGGAGCTGAAGAAGGCCGCCGGTCCCGGCGCGCAGATCATGGTGGGGTTCGACCGGGGCGGGGCGTACGCGCAGGTGTTCCGGCACTGCCGCGACCAGCAGGTGCACTGGGTGACCTACCGGCGGGCGCCGCTGGCTGTCCCGGCCATGCTGCCGGTCATCACCACGATCACCGCCGGCGGCAAGGCCCGGCAGGTCACCTGGGCCGAGGAGACCGCAGACGTCAAGGACTACGGGCAGGCCCGGCAGATCACGCTGTTCGAGCGCGGCCAGATGGCGCTGCAGATCCTGACGTCCGATACCGACGCCTGCCCGGCTGACATCCTGGCCTGGCTGAAGTCCCGCTGGCGGGAGGAGAACTTCCTCAAATACGCCAGCGAGAACTACGGCATTGACAAGATCTGCGACTACATCGCCAGCATCAGCGCGAACACCAAGGTCATCGATAACCCCGCCCGCAAGAAGGCGAATGCCGTGGTCCGCGAGGCCGAGAAGGCGCTGGCCGACGCCGAGCGAGGCCTGGCTGCGCTGCTGGCCGACCCGGCGATCACGCCCGCCGCCAAGAACACCCAGCTGATCCCCGCCGCGCAGAAGAACATCACCGCCGCCCGCACCAGACTCGACGCCGCCACCGCCGCCCGCGACGCGATCCCCGCGAAGCTGCCCGCCAACCTCATCGACCCCGCAGCCCAGGTCGCGCTGCTGCGCACCCGGCGCCGCGGCCTGCAGATGGTGCTGCGGCTGCTCGCGCACAACGCCGAGCACTGGCTGGCGAACCACCTCAACGCCTACCTGCGCGACGACGACGAATACCGCGCCATCACCCGCGAAACGATCATCCGCGGCCTGGCCGGCACCATCACTTACGCCCCCGCGGCGATCACCGTCCAGATCAACCGGCCCGGCGCCCCCCGCGTCGCCCGCGCCTTGGCCGCGCTCATCGACGAGATCAACGCCACCCCGCCCGCCATGCCCGGCGACACCCGGCCCATCACCTACCAGCTGGCCACGCCGGCCCAGGCAATTTAAAACCAGACCTACAGCACCTTCCGGAGATCTGAGCCTGGCCGCGTCGCTGGCGACGATCGCATCACGTCCGCTCCGCCCGCGAGATCGAGGTATAGAGCGCCGCGCACCAGGCCGGCCAGCCGCGCTGGGCGCTGTCTCCCCGTCACCAGCGGCGCGATCGCGACGCTGGCTACGCCGAGGAGTTCCGTGCTCATCGCGCCTGCCGCGGCGCGGCCAGCCCGGCATAACACCTCATGGGCTCCGCGGCAGCCGCCGCCCAGGTGAGCCGCTGCATCACCGGTGCCCGCTCCCGCGGCGATCACCCTGATTGGAAGATGATTGTTCCCGCAGGAGCAGTAACCGGGCGGAGGCAAGGCATGCTGGCTGAGATCGGCTTTGTCCTGGCGATGGTGGCCGTGGTGGTGGCGGTCGGGAAGGTCAGCCGCCTGGCCGGGCTGCCGGACGCGGTGCTACTGACGGTCGTCGGCCTGGTGTACGCCTTGCTGCCGGGCCCGAACCTGCGGCTGGATCCCGAGGTCGTGCTGGATCTGGTGATCCCGCCGCTGCTCTACAACGCGGCGCTGGGGTCCAGCCTGCTGGCGCTGCGCAGCAGGCTGCGCACCGTGGTGAGCCTGTCAGTGGTACTGGTGCTGGTCACGGCCCTGGTTACCGGCGGCCTGCTGGCCTGGCTGGTGCCGGGCTTGCCGCTCGCGGCCGCGGTGGCGCTGGGCGCGGCGGTCGCGCCGCCTGACCCGGTGGCAGCGCTGGCGGTCGGCCGCACGGTGGGCCTACCCGCGAAGCTGTCCACGCTGATCGAGGGCGAGGGACTGCTCAACGACGCGACCGCACTGACCATCTTCCAGATCGAGGTGGCCGCCGCAGTAGGCGGCCAGTTCTCCTTCGGCGGCGCGGTGGGCACGTTCCTGGTGCAGGCGGCCGGCGGGGTGGCGATCGGGACGGCGGTAGCGTGGCTGGTCCAGCTGTCGCGGCGGGTGCTCAGCGATGCGCTGTCGGTCAACGCGGTGTCGCTGATCACGCCATTCGCGGCGTTCGCGGCGGGCGACGCCGCGCACGTTTCCGGGGTGCTCGCGGTGGTCGTCGCGGGACTGATCATTGGCCATCACAACCCGCGGCTGCAGACCGGGGCGACCCGGCTGCAGGCAAGCGCGGTCTGGCAGCTGGTGAACTTCCTGCTCGAAGGCTTTGTCTTCCTGCTCATCGGGCAGCAGCTTCCGGTCGTGGTCAGGGGCCTGGACGCCTATGGCGCCGGCACCATCGCGACGGCCGCCGCCGTCGCCGTCGGCGCAGTGCTCCTGGTGCGGCCGGCCTGGCTCGTGCTGACCCAGCACGTGCCCCGCTGGCTCCACTCGCGCCTGGGTGGTGAGGACGGGGCGGACGGCGCGGACGGCGGTCGGGGGGACCGGGAGAAACCGCTGTCGGGCCGGGAGATAACCGCCTTGAGCTGGGCGGGCACCCGCGGCGTGATCACGCTGGCCGCTGCGTTCGCCTCCCGTTGAGCACCCGGGCCGGGCACGGGTTCCCGGACCGTGACCTGCTGCTGTTCCTCGCCTACCTGGTCGTGCTGGTCACCCTGGTGGGGCAGGGCCTGACCCTGGGCCCGCTGCTGCGCTGGCTCGGGCTGGGCGCGGACCCCGCCGGCCAGGCCCGGCTGCGCAACGAGGCCAGGACCGCCGCCGTCCAGGCGGCGCTGGGCCGCCTGGACCAGATGGCTGGCGAGGACGAGCTTCCCGATGCGGTGGTGAACGAGATGCGCCGGAGGCTGACGGCGCGGCTCGACCTGTACCAGCGCCGCCTGGAGTTCCTCGAGGAGAACCCGGAGACCCTGCGGCCGGCGACCGACGAGGCCGCGGTCCGGGCGCGCCGCGCCCTCATCGACGCCCAGCAGGAGGAACTGCTGCGCTGGCGGGACGCGGGCAGGCTGCCTGACACCAGCCTCCGGATCCTGCAGCGCGAACTCGACCACGAGGAACGCACGCTGCCCATGCCGCCCAGCTGACCAGCGGCCATCCGATGGGCCAGGGGACACCCGGTGGGCCGGGGAAAGCCCCGCCCCAGCGAGCGGGCAACCCGTCCGCCAACAGGGTGCTGACGGCCACGGCGAGCTACGGCCAGCCCGTGTGCCTGGATGGCCGCGTCCAGGCCGGCCTGGACGCGCTGCCTCCGGCGAGATGACCGACCAGCCGTAGACCGGCTGCACCGGTCTGCGGTGAGCAGGCTGAGCTGCGCTGTGGCCGCGACCCGGCCGCGACGTGGCGGCGGATGGACGAACTTTGCTCTAGTGGTTACGGCTTTATGTACCTGCAGGACGGGCCGCAGCGGCGGCAGATGCAGGTCACCCGGCGGCAGGCGCCCTGGCCAGCCCGGGCAGCAAGGCGTGATGAGCGCCTGAACCACGCCCGGGCGGGATCTGCCCGGCAGCGCAGGCAGCTAGTCAGCCGGGTGGCATCCCCGGCCCCGCGGGCCCGGGGGGTTCCGCCCGGGGGGTTCCGCCCGGGGGGTTCCGCCCGGGCGGTGGGCTATTGCCGGGACGGCCAGCCGTCCGGGCAGGCGGTTCGGCTGGCCTGCCTAGCGATCAGGGGGACCGGGTGAGGAGGCTGTCAGGCGTGTCCGGGTCCGCCCCGACTGGATGTCTGGGTGGTGCAGGTTGAAGGCGGGCCGCTCGGAGCGGATCCGCGGGATCCGAGTGAAGTTGTGCCGCGGCGGCGGGCACGAGGTCGCCCACTCCAGCGAATTGCCCCAGCCCCATGGGTCATCCACCGTCACCTGCTCGCCGTACTTCCAGGTCTTGTAGACGTTGTAGAGGAAGAAGAACGTGGACGCGCCCAGGATCCACGACCCGATGCTGGAGATCTGGTTGAGCGTGGTGATGTCACCGGGGAGGTCAGGGTAGTTGGCCACGCGCCGTGGCATGCCCTGGATGCCTTCCCAGTGCATCACCAGGAATGTCATCTGGAAGCCGATGAACAGGGTCCAGAAGTGCCACTTGCCCAGGGTGTTGTCCAGGATCTTGCCGGTGAACTTGGGCCACCAGAAGTAGAACCCGCCGAACATGGTGAACACCACGGTGCCGAACAGGACGTAGTGGAAGTGGGCGACGAGGAAGTAGGTGTCGCTGACGTGGAAGTCCAGCGGCGGTGATGCCAGGATGACGCCGGTGAGGCCGCCGAACAGGAAGGTGACCAGGAACCCGATGATGAACAGCATCGGCGCCTCGAAGGTGAGGGCGCCGCGCCACATGGTGCCGGTCCAGTTGAAGAACTTGATCCCGGTCGGGATGGCGATGAGGAAGCTCATGAGGGAGAAGAACGGCAGCAGCACCGCCCCGGTGGTGAACATATGGTGCGCCCACACCGTCATCGACAGCCCGGCGATCCCCAGCGTGGCACCGACCATGCCCTTGTAACCGAACAGCGGCTTACGGCTGAACACCGGCACGATCTCGGTGGCGATGCCGAAGAACGGGATCGCCACGATGTACACCTCGGGGTGGCCGAAGAACCAGAACAGGTGCTGCCACAAGATCGCCCCCCCGTTGGCCGCGGAGAACACCTGCGCACCCAGCTTGCGGTCGATCTCCAGCACCAGCAAAGCGGCCGCCAGCACCGGGAACGCGAGCAGCACCATGATGCTGGTTACCAGCACATTCCAGGTGAAGATCGGCATCCGGAACATCGTCATCCCCGGTGCGCGCATGCAGATGATCGTGGTGACGAAGTTGACGCCGCCCAGGATCGTGCCCAGCCCGGACAGCACCAGGCCCATGATCCACAGGTCGCCGCCGATACCCGGCGAGTACACCGAGCTGGTCAGCGGCGCGTACGCGTACCAGCCGAACGCCGCCGCCCCGCCCGGGGTCAGGAAGCCGAACAGCAGGATGAGCCCGCCGAACAGGAAAAAGTAGTAGCTCAGGATGTTCATCCGCGGGAACGCCACGTCTGGGGCGCCGATCTGCAAGGGCATGATCTCGTTGGCGAACCCGACGAACAGCGGGGTGGCGAACAGCAGCAGCATGATCGCGCCGTGCATGGTGAACAGCTCGTTGTACTGCTGGTCTGAGACCACGTGATTGTCCGGCCCGAACAGCTGGATCCGCATGATCATGGCCATCAGCCCGGCGATCAGGAAGAACCCGAACGACGTGATCAGGTACAGGTGGCCGATCACCTTGTGATCGGTGGTGGACAGCCAATCCGCGAGCAGCGAGCCCTTGCGGTAGCCGCTCTGCGACGCGGGTGGTTCCTGGGAAAGCCGCGGGCTTACTGTCCTCACTGAGCACCCCAGATACTTCTGCAGCCCCGGGTCGCTGTCTGCTGCTTGAGAGGTGCCGGAGCTGACCTGCTGATTCTTACCCGGGTACCCGGTCAGAGCCGTCGGTATGCGCGCACGCCGGGCAAAACGTCAGAGCTGCCTGCCCGGCTGGATGCTCGAGACCCGCAGGTCCGAAGAGGCCGCGTCCGCCCGGGCATACCACGGCACCCTTCCGCATGCACGCAGTGCCGTGAGTGACGCATGCCGCTCATTACTACATATCATGTTGGTAGAAAGCATGATGGCAGGGCAATACCCGGTGGGTCACCCGGAAGTGACGTCGTCGGGACGGGATCCCCAGGGCCGCCAGGTCCCCGGGGCGGGCGGTCGGCCAGCGCAGAAACCGCAAGGTGGCGACCGTGAGAGGCTGGAATTGCAGGACAGGTGACAGCGAGGAGGCAGATCATGGCGAGCAAGCGTGACGTGAGGGTCCGCCGTGCCTACGACGAGCCGACCGGGGAAGATGGCGCCCGGGTGCTGGTTGACCGGATCTGGCCCCGGGGACTGAGCAAGGAGAAAGCCGGCCTCGACGAGTGGTGCAAGGCCATCGCGCCGTTGACGGAGCTGCGCAAATGGTACGGTCACGCCCCAGAGCGCTTTGAGGAGTTCGGCCGCCGCTACCAGGCCGAGCTCGAAGAGCCCGAGCACGCCGAAGCGCTTCAGCACCTGCGCGGCCTGGCCAGACACGGCACCCTCACGCTGCTCACCGCCACGAAGCACGCCGACATCAGCGAGGCCGCGGTGCTGGCCGGTCTGCTCCGGCATTGATCCGCGGTCCTGGCCTGCCTGATCGGGCGGAGGTGCGCCTGCCACTCGCGATGCCCGGCTTCGCGATCACCAGCCAGGAAGCATCGGCCTGCATATGGCATTCCGGCCGGCTCGCCTTCGACCTGCACCACCCGCACATCAGGTCCCGCCGGGACCGGGAAGCCTGCCACATCCGCACCGCGCGCCGCGTACCGGCTGGCGGGACAGCCTGCCCGGCGCCATCTTTTCTACAACTGTTATTGTTCAAATGGTTGCCGACTGCTTCCCCGCCGCCCCACCGGCGGCGGACGTCCTGCCGGGATGTGGCGGATGCCCCAATGAGCGCCAGCGGATGGCTCGCCAGGAGAGAGGTGGCAGATGACCTACGTGATCGGGGAATCCTGCGTAGATGTGCTGGACCGGGCGTGCGTGGACGAGTGCCCGGTGGACTGCATTTACGAGGGTGAGCGGATGCTCTACATTCACCCGGACGAATGCGTGGACTGCGGTGCCTGCGGCCGGTATGCCCGGTCGAGGCGATCTACTACGAGGATGACCTGCCGGAGAAGTGGCAGGGCTACGCCGGGGAAAACGCCCGGTTCTTCGCCGAGCCACTGCCCGGCCGCGACGAGCCGCTCGGCTCGCCCGGCGGCGCGGCCGGGCTGGGCCCGGTGGGCGTGGATACCCCCTTCGTGGCCGGGCTCCCCCCGCAGCAGTAACGTGGCGGCCCCGTGCGCGAGGCCTCCACGCGTCACCTGCCTGGCCCGTCCGGCTGGGCCGGTGCTGGTTTCTACGAGCTGATTCGGTATAACCTGTGAAGGTGGACATGGCGGGGCTTCTTTCGCGCGATGCCGAGCCCCTGCTCGGCCAGCGGCGGGCCGAGGTGCTCGACATGCTGCGCGCCGTGGGCTCGCCGGTCGGCGTGCGTGCGGTCGCCGACCGGATCGGGCTGCATCCGAACACCGCCCGGTTCCACCTGGACGCGCTGGTGGACGCGGGCCTGGCCGTGCGGGCTCCCCAGACCAGAACCGCGCCGGGCCGGCCCAGCACGGGCTACCAGGCGACCAAGGGTGGCGGCATC
The DNA here is from genome assembly GCA_963782185.1 of uncultured Actinomycetes bacterium. Lineage (GTDB taxonomy): Bacteria > Actinomycetota > Actinomycetes > Streptosporangiales > Streptosporangiaceae > RYN-230. The sequence continues at coordinate 141,064 of CAWAJB010000003.1, read as the reverse complement.
GCGGGGCGGCGCCAGTACCGCCTGCTGGCCGAGATGCTCACCAGCCTGATCTCAGGTGTGCTGCCCGGGCCGGGCGAGGCCGCCGCCGAAGCGGGCCGGCAGTGGGGCCGGTATCTCACCGACCAGCCAGCTCCCTATCAGCGGGTTGACGCCGACCAGGCGGTGGGGAGGCTGACCGGGACCCTGGAGGAGATCGGGTTCGCCCCGGAAGCCGTGGCCGACGGCGTGCAGCACCAGATCCGGCTGCGTCACTGCCCATTCCGCGAGGTGGCCGAGAATCACCAGGACGTGGTGTGCGAGCTGCACTTCGGCCTGATGCAAGGCGTTCTCGATCAGATGCGGGCCCCGGTCACCGCGGACCGGCTCCAGCCGTTCGCCGAGCCCGCCCTGTGCATCTCCTACCTGACCGCACAGCGCGACTCAGCGCAGCGCGGCGGCAAGCCCTCCCCCGGCTGACGGCTCGCGCCGCCCGCGGTCGCTAGCCTGGGCTGCTGCAGCGCCACCTGCTTGCCTGCGTTAGCGCAGCCGTGGCGTGCTGATGTCAGCGCGGCCGCTGAGTCAGGCCGTCAGCAGCATGGACCCCGTGGCCAGCAGCGCGGCGGCTTTTGCTGCTTCCAGCGTGATGTACGCGTAGTGGGCGCGGGAGCGTGGCGTGTCCTGGCCGGCCAGGATCCGGTCGGACCGGCGGGACAGCCCCGGACGCACGGCGGCGACCTGGACGACGAGCAACACGGCGCTGATCACGGCGGGGCTGAGGATGCGGGCAGGTGCGCCACCGGCCAGCACGGCGATGACCAGCACGGCCGCGAGAACTGCCTCGTCGCTGTTCAGCGCCCGGGAACACCAGCCGGCCGATGCCCAGCCCGATCCGCAGGTCCACCCCGGGCGCGCGGAACTTCACCGGTGTCTCGAAGAATGAGATCGCGAGGACCATGCCCAGCCACACGAACGTCGATGCCGTGCCGAGTGCCAGTGCTGCCGTCATCGCAGGCGCGTCCTTACGTCGCCGCAAGCCGGGCGGCCTGGATCATCGTGCGCCGGGCCGCTTCTAGTGTGAGACACCACTCCTTGAGTTTACACAATTTAGTTTGTATAAATGGAGGTAGCCGGCTCTGACTCTAGACCAGGGAGCGTCATGCCCAGCCAGGAACTCGACGTCCGGCCGCTGCGCAAGCCCGACAGGCACCCGGAGATCTTCCGGGCGTTCGAGGCGCTTGCGGTCGGCGAGTCGTTCGTCCTTGTCAATAATCACGATCCGCGGCACCTGCGCGAGGAGTTCGAGGCCGACTATTCCGGCGGCTACGGCTGGGACTACCTGGAACGGGGGCCCGCCGCCTGGCGGATCCGGATCAGCAGGCTCGCCGCCACATCACTGCCCCGGGTCCTCGCCGACACGCGCCAGCTCACCGCGGACAGCGAAGCGCCGGACTCCGCAGGAGCGGTGTGGAAACTGGGGATGCGCCAGCGGGATCTGGACTCCAACGTCATCCGGCTGCAGCCCGGTGCCACTATCGCGAGCCACGTCGGCCCGGACCTCGATGTGATCATCCTGGTGCTGTCCGGCGGCGGCCAGGTAGGCACCGAACTCGGCATAGTAGATCTCCACGCCGATGCCCTCGTCTGGCTTCCCCGGCGCTCCCGGCGCCAGATCAGCGCGGGCCCGCAGGGACTGACCTACCTCACCGTGCACAGGCGGCGCCAGGCGCTGGCACTCGCCCCCTCCCCCAGCGGTGTTGTGGCCTAGAGCCCGGCCCCGCGGGCACGCACTGGTCGGCCGGGAGCTTTGCATGTCGCAGTCACGTGCTGAGGGCCAGGACCAGTGCCGCGCAGCGGGCTGAACTTGCGACCTGCAAACCGCCTGGGCCTGGGCGGACAACCCGCGGATACGGGCCGGCTGGGGTTCCCTGGGCCCGCTGCCCGCCCCCCTGAGCTGTGCCACCGGCTGGACTCAGTGGTGGAACACGGCCTTCACGATGCCATCCACCCGGCGGTCGAAGCGGTCATAGATGCTGGGTGCGTTCTCCAGTGACTCGTGGTGGGTGACGATCTGACCGGGCCGGGCACGCCCGCTGATGATCAGGTCACGCAGGTGCGTGGTATACCGGCGGTCGTGCGTGCGCCCGAACCCGACGTGACGCCTTTGTTGAACAACGCCGCCCAGGGCGCCTGCAGCGACCCGTCGGCGTGACCGCCCTCCGGCGCCGCCGCGTCGGTAGTGGTGAACACGCCGGCAGGCGCGCTCCCGGCCGTGCCCGGCGGAGCTCGCGGATCTGCCCGGCCGAGTCTCCCTGGCGGGCGTCAACTGGGGCAAAGCCCAGCTCGGCGGCTTTGTCCAGGCGCTCAGGAATCAGGTTGACCGAGTACACCTCGCTGGCGCCCCGCAGCCGCGCGCTGTAGGCGGCCAGCAGGCCGACCGCGCCCGCGCCGAACACGGCGACGGTGTCAGCCGGCCGGATACCCGCCAGCTCGGTGGCGTGCCATCCCGTCACCCACGCGTCGGCAATGAGGACGAAATCGTCCTCATTGCTCATCCCCGGGGGCGCCGGGGAGGACCACGCAGTTCGCATCCGCGAACGGAACCCGCACCAGCTCCGCCTGCGAACCGCGGAACGGGCCCATGCCCGGCATCGCGTACGCGCCGCCCACATGGCCCGGATGCACTCGCAGGCACGCGGCACTGTCGCCGCGTGCACAGTTGAAGCGCACGCCGCAGTAGATATGCGCGGGCAGCACGACACGGTCACCACGCTGCACTCGGTGCACGGCCCGGCCGACGTCCTCGACGATTCCCAGCCCCTCGTGACCGAGCACCATGCCGGGCACAGCCCCGGTACGGCCGTCATACATGTGCAGGTCAGTGCCGCACAGGGCGCTGGAGGTGACCCGGACCACCACATCGTCATCCCGCTCGATCCTGGCATCCGGCGCATCCGTCCACCGCCACCTCCCGGGTTGCCTTGAACACAACAGCCCTCATGCAGGCCTCCCCATGCCTGTCAGATGCCCGGAGCGCCGCATCCGCTCGGAACCGCCACGATCCCTGCCCGGCTGGCTTGCCTTGCAACCCTGCTGCGGGCTGACATGGACGCTCTGCCGGTCAAAGAGGACACTGGCGCGGATTACGCGAGCACCGCGACCGCGTTCTTCCTCAGTCGGCAGTTGCGGCGATTCACCCTGACGATCCTGCTGCTGGACGCCGCCGGGCTGAGCCTGTTCTGCGTCACCGGCGCGACCAAATCCCTGGACCACGGCCTCGGGGCCACGCAGGCCGTCATCCTCGGAGCCGTCACCGCCGTTGGCGGCGGGACGATCCGCGACGTCATGGTCCGGCGGGTCACCACCGTCACCAGCGGCCTGTACGCCATCCCCGCCCTGATCGGCGCCGCCATCGCGGTAACCGCCGTGCGCACCGGCGTCTGCGGCCTGCCCGCCGCTCCCGGAGCCGCCGTGGCCTGCTTCTTGACCGGCTGGCGGGCCTGCGCTACCACATCAACGCGCCCATCGCCCCCGAGGCCAAGAACGACAAGTGACCACAAAGAACGGCCCAGTCCCTGCCGTTCCACATCCGCGCTTCCAGGAACCAGAAGAGCGGCAGGAGGGTCAGGCGCGCGGCCACGCTATGAAGCATTCCCGCAGCCGCTGCACTGGCCGGCCATGTCCTCGCTGGCCGAGCGATGCCGGCGTTGTTGACGAGGACGTCCAGCCGCCGAAGGCCGCGATGGCCTGGTCAATGAGCCGCTGGCGCCGCCCCAGTCGGAGACGGCATGCGCGCTGGCCACGGCCTGGCCGCCGGTCCATCTGCGACATGGCAGCCGAAGCACGATGGCCCGGGCCTGGCGGGCGGGACGGCGTTTATCGCTGCCGGCCAGCCGGGGCCGCCGGCCCGCCGCGGGCGCGCCTGGCCTAGCTGGCGGGCAGCTCGCCGAGGGTGACCCGCACCGTGGCTTTGCTGCCATCGCGCCGGGTAATGGCGACCCTGGCCGCCTCGCCGGGCTGCAGCGCGGCTAGCACAGCCGCCAGCGACTGGACATCGGTGGTCGGCGTCCCGTTGACGGCGGTGATCACATCACCAGGAACAATGCCCGCCCGGGCGGCGGGGCCATCGCGGGTGACCGACACCACGCCGATGCCAGCGGGGGATCCGTCTGGTCCGGCGATGGTACTGAGGGTGGCCTGCATCGCTGCGCGGCCGGACCGGGTGACCTTGCCCTGCCGGGCGAGCTGACCGGCGATGAGCCTGACAGTGTTGGAGGAGATGGCGAAGCCGATGCCAGGCGCCGCGCCGCCCCCCTGCTGGTCGGTGGCGGCGAGGGTCGGGATGCCTACCACCTGCCCGGAGAGGCTGACCAGGGCTCCGCCGCTGTTACCGGGATTGATGGCCGCGGAGGTCTGGATGGTATCGGGCAGGGTGGCACCCGGGGATCCCTCACCGGCGGGCTCCGATACGGTGCGGCCGGTCGCGGAGACGATGCCCTCGGTGGCGCTGCTGGCCAGCCCGAGCGGAGCGCCGATGGCGAGCACAAGGTCCCCGACCGACAGCTTGGCCGAGTTCCCGAAGGCCGCCGGGCTCAGGCCCGTCGCGTCGCGGGCCTTGATGACCGCCAGGTCGTCGGGAGCGAACTTGCCCACGAGTGTGGCCGGCCGGGGCGACGCGGAGCTAGCCACGAAGACCTGGAACGTGCGGACGTCGCCGACCACGTGGGCGTTGGTCACGATGTCCCCGGCCGAGTCGAAGACGACGCCCGATCCCAGGCCGCTGCTCGTACGGATCTCCACCACCGACGGCAGCACCCGCCTGATGACGCTGACGAACGCGTTCTGGACTGACTCCGCGCCGCTTGTCCCGGCAGCCGCCGGGACGGGGGAACTTGCGGCCGCGGCGCGGCCGGAACTGCCGGTCGCCGAGCCCGAACACGCCGCCACGGCCATCACCATGACCAGGATGGTCGCGGCACCAACCGCGCGGAGGATCTTGGGAACGTTCATGGGGGTTCCTCTCACGGGCGGCCGCCGCGTACTGACCGATAACGACTCCCCTTTGCCAGCTACGGCGCTTCGTACCCCTCTGACCCGAAGGCACACTGCTGCCAGGACCCGGTGGGGCAGACCGGGGGAAACGCGCCGGAGGAGATATCAGGCAGGCAGCCGGAAAGGTGAAAGACGCGTTCAGGCGGTGGCTGACCGCCAACGACGCAGATACCGGGCCCCCGGCCTCGAGGCCGCCGCGGCTTTGATCAGGCGTCTTCATCGGGCACGGGCTATCCTTTCGAGCGCCCTGGTCAACGCAAGCTGGGCCGGTGGCTCAGCCGGTACCCGGCATGCGCGCCGGCTCGACTGGCGGTCAGCCTGGTCGTGACTCCGGACCTTGCCTACTTGACGAGCCGGCGACCGGGCTCGCCGCTCAGCCGTAACGGTTCTGGCACAATCTGAAGTCTGGTCGCGACGGCACAACGGTGCTGCTGACAGGCATCATGATGAGGACGCGCTGCCGCCTGCGGGCCGAGTCGGCCCGGCCCCGCTATCGCTTCGGTCCGTGGCGCTGCCCCCTGCCCGGCGCGCGCCGTCTCGGAGGTGGTCATGCGAGGCCTGCCTTCTCGTGACAACACGGCACCCGGCCCTCTCACCCGTCAGAAGGGCGCTGTTCACCGGTGGCGGCCCGGGGTGGGGCGCCGATGACGGCCCCGGCGTGCGCCCGGGCTGCGGGATCGCGCCGGGATTTGACCAGGCTGGCCACTGTGGTGACGGCCAGCACCACTGCTATGACAGCCAGCGACACCGCGGTGGTGATCTCCGGTACCCGGTGATCGAGCCCGTGGCCCCAGTGCAGGATCAGCTTCACGCCGATGAACGCCAGGATCAGCGCCAGCCCGCTCGACAGGTACACCAGCCGGTCGAGCAGACCGGTCACCAGGAAGAACAGCGCCCGCAGGCCCAGCAGGGCGAACGCGTTGGCCACGAAGACGATGTAGGGCTGATCAGTGACACCGAAGACGGCCGGGATCGAGTCCAGCGCGAACAAGATGTCCGTCCCGCCGATGGTAATGAACACGATGAACAGCGGCGTGACTACTCGCCGCCCGCCGGAGCGGGAAATCAGCCGGCCGCCGTCGTAGGCATCGGTGACCGGCAGTATCCGGCGTGACGCCCGGACCAGCGCATTGTCCCCGACGTCGGGGTCCTCTTCACGGTGACGGTAGAGCCGCACGGCGGTCCACAGCAGCAGCAGCCCGAAGACCAGGAACATGAAGGACAGCAGCGACAACAGCGCCGCCCCCAGGATGATGAAAACCGCCCGCAGGGCCAGGGCGGCGATGATGCCGAAGATGAGCACCCGCTGCTGGTGCTCGCGGGGCACCGCGAACGTCGTCATGATGATCACAAAAACGAAAAGGTTGTCGACCGACAGGCTCTTCTCCACGACGTACCCGGCGAAGTACTCCGCGCCGTACCCCCACCCCACCTGGCCGGCGAGGACCAGGCCGAAGACCACCGCCACCGCGATGTAGAACACCGACCAGACGGCCGCCTCCCGGTAGCCGACAGCATGCGGACGTACCGTGGCTAGCAGCAGGTCCACGGTGAGCAACGCCACGATCACACCGATCGTCAGGGCCCAGCCGACCCCGGTGATTCCCACTCCAGACCCCCAGATTTCGCCGGCCCTCGCCGGTCGCGTGCCCGGCCACGTCGGGCCCGCGCGTCGCGTCACGACCATGCCCCAGAGGCCACCAGCCCAATCTGTGTGGGGGAACGAGCCGGGCGTGCGGGGAGTCGCTGGCGGCTCCACACATGGCGTTCTCCGTCTGTCCTCCACTGGCTGCACCTGGCCGCTTCGGGCCTGCGGGTTATCCAGGAAGCATGGCCTGAGATACAGGCCCGCCCGCACCCCGCGATCAGGTGGCCGGAACAGCGCCATGGGGCCACGCAGCCCAGGTTCACGCCAGCGAGGAGGGGGACCCGCCGGGCGCTCAGCGCTGAATGCCGTGTCTATACCGAACCCGGGCCCTCACTTGCTCACGAGGAGCCGGCCGTGTCGCCGTCACCACAGCCCCGCAGACAGAACGCCTCGCCCCGCGCCCCGCCGGCGCCCGGAGGGCGCGCGCTGCCGGCTAGTTCCGGAAGGCATCCCGGATTTCTCGCCAGCTTGTTTCAGGTCACTCCTGACCTGATCCCGGCGGCCCCCTCACCAGTTCCTTGTCGCTGCCCGCACGCCCGGCCGCTTCCTGGATCTCGCGGGCCAGGCTCTCAGCGGCGTTCTTCACCTTTGCCCAGGGCGCTCATCGGCTGCCTCCCGTTGCCTCGGTTACACGAACGGCCGCCCCCGGGGGCGGCCGTTAAGGAACTTCCCGCAGCAACAGCCAGCTCACCGCACCCCCCTGCATTTGCGATGGAGTTGCTGCCGCAGCGGTACGAAGACGGCCTAGGAACACAGTGGTCAGCTGCAACAGCTTGGCGGCAGGAACCGTGGGAGTTGGTTGCGCGGAGAACACGCACGCCCAGTCCCGCTTGCTGCAATGTGTCCGCCACGGCGGCCGGTCTCTTGGCCGCCCTGGCTTTTGAGCCACAAACAAGCTGCCGCTATCCGGTCGGCGGCAATAGCGGGCGTTCCACTCCGGAGACCCCGTCGCATAACTATGCGACGTGCCGTTGGCCGAGAGCGCGGCGCAGATGTCTGATGACGCGTCCGGGCAGGGTGACCGGCACCGTGTATACGCGTGCGTAGCCGCCGATATGCGCGGTGACGGGTATCGCTGCGTGTGGGTGGCATCCGCGCGTGAATGATCGATATGGGCGTTTTCGGCTTGCATCTCGGACGCTAGGTGCTGCTGTCAGGCACGCGCCGGACCTGCATCCTCTGGACCGCTGTAGACCGCGGTGCCACGTTCTTCGACACCGCGGTCCACGGGCCCCATGTAAACGAGGAGCTCATCGGTGAGGCCCTCGCCTCTGTACGTGACCAGGTCGTGATCGCCGCCAAGTTCGTATTCATCCCCCACCGCCGGCGGCTCGCTGCGCCGCCTCGGCGTTAACGTGATCTACTTGCCTGCCGCGGCTCGGCTGAGCGGGTGGGTTACGGTCTGACCTCGTAGACGTTGTTGAACGGTGTTTGCGCGGCGAGGCGGAACCGGGTGAAGCCGGCAGCGGTGGCCACGTCGCGGATGCGGGCCGGCCCGGCTTGGGTGCCGAGGGCGGCTGCCCCTTCCTGGGACAGGGACGCGGGGGTGCACAGCAGGGCGGAGAATCCGTAGTAGGCCCGCCCGACGGGGGTGAGGTTGTCTTCGATGTGGTCGCCGGCTGCGGGTTCGACGATCATCCAGGTGCCGTCGGAGGCGAGGACGTCGCGGACGTGCTGCGCGGCGCCGGCGGGGTCTCCCATGTCGTGCAGGCAGTCAAACATGGTCACTAGGTCGTAGCCGTCTCCGGAGAAGCCGGCGGCGGGGGCGACCTCGAACTGGACCCGGTCTGCGATGCCTGCGGCGGATGCGCGTTCGCGGGCGGTGGTGATCGACTCGGGGTGGTAGTCCGAGCCGGTGAAAGTCGATTGGGGATAGGCCTGCGCCATCAGTACGGTGGAAGCGCCGTGTCCGCATCCCACGTCGGCGACCTTGGCGCCGTGCTGGAGCTTGCCGGTCACGCCGTCCAGGGCCGGCAGCCAGGCGGAGGTGAGGTTGGCTGCGTACCCGGGCCGGAAGAACCGCTCGCAGCCGAGGTGGACATCGTCGTTGTGCTGGTGCCAGCCCAGCCCTTCACCGCGGCGCGCGGCCTGGGTGATCCGGGGCGCGTCCCGCACGGTACCGTGCGCGATCTGGAAGAACCCGGGCAGGAACGCGGGGCTGGTTTCGTCGGTGAGGGCGACCGCGTGCTCAGCCGGGAGCGTGTACCGGCGCGTCCCGGGGTCATAACTGACGAACCCGCCGGCGGCCTGGGCGTTCAGCCACTCGCGGGCGTAGGGTTCGCTGGTCTGGGTGCGGCGGGCCAGCTCGGTTGCGGTCGTGGGCCCGTGATTGGCCAGGTCCCGGTAATAGCCCAGCTGATCGCCCATGACCACCAGGGCGCAGTTCAAGGTGGCGCCGACTTCCTCGACGGCGCGGAACACGAACGCCATCAGCTTGTCGGTGTCGATCTGGGCGGGCATGTCGATGGTGGTCACGGCTTGGCCTCCTCCTTATGGGTGCCAGGGTCTGGTGGTGACGATGGCCAGGACGCTAGGCTCCTGGCTTATTAGCGTCAATACAATCCACTGGAGTTCCATTAGTGGAACTGATAGGCCACGTCCGTGGTATCCGGGTGCTCTGCGAGGTCGCCGCGCGCGGATCGTTTTCCTCCGCCGCCCAGGCGCTGGGGATGACCCAGTCGGCGGTCAGCCAGCACATCGCCGTGCTGGAACGTCAGGCCGGGCTGGCGCTGATCCAGCGCGGTACCCGCCCGGCGGAACTGACCCAGGCCGGCGCGGCCCTGGTCCGTCACGGCACGGCCATCACCGTCCGCCTGGACAGCGCCGAACAGGAACTGGCCGAGATTGCCGGCCGCCGGGCTGGCCGGCTCCGGTTCGGCAGCTTCCCCACGGCGCTGACCACATTCGTGCCGGCTGCCCTGGCCCGGCTGCGTAGCCAGCAGCCCTCTGTGACGCTGACGGTCGTGGACGACCATATGCAAGGACTGCTGCCCCGGCTGGCCGACGGTGAACTCGACCTCGCGGTGATCTATGAACACCCGGTGCTTCCCGAGATCGCCCGCGCGGCGCTGGGCCGTACCTACCTATTCGACGACGTCTTCCAGGCCGTCCTGCCCCGCGGGCACCGGCTGGCCCGCAGCGCCGCGGTGGACCTGCCAGCCCTGGCCGACGAGGCCTGGGTGGGCGGCCGGACCGGCAGCGCGTGGTTCCGCATCGTCCGGCATGCCTGCCGGACGGCCGGCTTCGACCCCCGTGTCGCGCTGTCCTCCGACGACTACCGCGCTGTCCAGGCCTTCGTCGCCGCGGGCCTGGGAGTGGCGGTGATCCCGGGCCTGGCCGTCGCCCGGGCGGCGCCCGGCGTCGACGTCAGGCCGCTGCGGTCCGGCGCGCCGACCCGGCGGATCTGCGCAGTGCATCCCGATGACTCGTTCCAGCCGCCCGCCGTGCGGGCCATGATCACCATCTTGGAGACAACCGCCCAGCGCCACCGGCACCCGCGCCCGGCTGGCTGAACCCGCCGCTCCTGCCCGAGGCGAGGCCCGGATGACTCAGCCGGAGACCTGCGGCATGACCTCGCCCGCGATCAGCTCAATCTGGCGCCGCTCATCACCCACCGGCCAGAAGTGCACTCGCTGGCAGCCCGCACGGGCATAACCAGACAGCAGCTCCGCGCACTCCGCCGCCGAGCCGACGCAGATCCGGCCGCACAGCTCCGCCGGGTCCCGCCTGACCAGCGCGGCGATCTGGGACAAGACGCGATCCGCTTCCGGCCGGCTGCCGGTGATCCACGCCCACATCGTGACCAGCGCATTGGGGAAGCCATCCGGCGGACGCAGCTGCCTTTCCAGCTCGCCTCTGAGGACCTGCAGGTTCGCGGCGAAGGCCTCCGGGGTGGTGTTGTACGCCGAGGCAAGCCAGCCATCGCCGACAGAGGCTACGCGGCGCAAGCCGGCCCGTGAACCCCAGCTCCCGATCCACAGCGGGATCCCGCCGCTTTGCCGCGGCAGCGGGAACAGCCCCTCACCCAGGCGGGACCCGGCCGCGGCTGTCCCCGGCCTGAGCAGCGTCCCGATCAGACGGACCGCCTCATCGAAACGCTGCCACCGCTGCTCGAACGGCACGCCCACCACCTCGTAGTCGGCCCTGGACGAACCCGGCCCCAGGCCGGCGATCACCCGGCCACCGGACAAGATGTCCAGGGCCGACAGGGCCTTCGCCACGGGCACCGGCCCGCGCAAGCTCGCCAGCGCCAGCGTGGTCGCCAGCTTCATCCCGCCCGACCGCCCCACCACCGCGGCCAGCGCAGTAAGACCATCGAGCCACGGCGCCGAGAAAACGAAATGATCATTGGCCGAGATGGCCTCGAACCCCCACTCCCGCGCGACATCCACGACCCCTGCCAGCCGACGGTAGGAGAACCCTTCTCCGCCGAAGTCGATCAACGGCAGATGAACACCGGCCTCCATGACCACCTCCCCGCCCCCACCCCGGCAACCGCGACCCGGCACCCACGCCGTAGACGTTTACCCAGTCTGATACGGGCACGCCAACAACGCCCATAACCAGACGTTCTGCGCCGACCAGCCGCGGCCATCACGTCAAGGACACCCGGTGCATAGTCGGCAGGGAGGATGTGGATAGTGCTTCTGACCCTGCTTCTCCGCTTCCGGCCCTGCTTCCGTGGTTTTGGGCTGGTGGGGGCGTAGTGTCCGGAGCACTGGGTCCCGGCCTGACCTCCGAATCGGCCGACGCCGCTCGGGCTGTCCTGCTAACGATTTGTCGGCCGGGCCCCAGCTTTTTCAGGCACCCACCGGCGCTGCCGGTCTGATCTGCCTGGCCTGGGCAAGAGGCCGGGGTTCACAGGTCCGGACGGCCAGCGGGTGCGTGCCATCCCTCACCTCAGAAAGGGATGACAGTGACCATTGTAGAGACGCGCGCCATCACAGGGGGCGTGGACACCCACGCTGACGCCCACGTCGCGGCCGCGCTGGATCCCGTCGGCGGGCTGCTGGGCGTCCAGGAGTTCCCGGCCACGGCGGCCGGCTATGCCCAGCTGCTGGACTGGCTGGGCGGGTTCGGGACGGTGTGCCTGGTCGGGATCGAGGGAACCGGCAGCTACGGCGCCGGACTGGCCCGCCACGTCACAACGGCCGGCGTCCGGGTAGTGGAGGTGGACCGCGCCGACCGCCAGGACCGGCGCCGGGCTGGCAAGTCCGACCCCCTCGATGCGGTGAGCGCGGCGCGGGCCGCGCAGTCGGGCCGGGCCCGCGGTGCGCCGAAGGGCCGCGACGGCGCGGTGGAGGCGATCCGGGTGCTGATGGTCGCCAAGCGCAGCGCCCGCGCCGAGCGGACCCAGACGATCAACCAGGCCCGGGCCCTGATCTTGACCGGCCCTGATGACCTGCGGGCCCGGTTCGCCCAGCATGCGCCGGCGGACCTGATTGCTGAGCTGGCGGCGCTGCGTCCCCGCCCTGGCGATGTCGTCGGCTACGCCACCCGGGTCGCGGTGCGTGAACTGGGCCGGCGCGCCGGGTTCCTCGATGGCCAGCTCGAGCGCCTGGACGAGCTGATCATCCCGCTCGTGACAGCCCGCGCCCCGGGCCTGCTCGCCCTCTACGGCGTCGGCCCGGACACCGCCGCGCTGCTCCTGGTCGCCGCCGGGGATCACCCTGAGCGGCTCCGCTCCGAGGCCGCCTGGGCGCACCTGTGCGCCGTCGCCCCGATCCCCGCCTCCTCCGGGAAGGTCACCCGCCACCGGCTCAACCCCGGTGGCGACCGGCAGGCCAACCACGCCCTGTGGCGGATCGTGATCACCCGGATGAGCTCCCACCCGCCGACCCGCGCCTATGTCGCACGGCGCACCGAAGAAGGCCTGTCCAAGAAGGAAATCATCCGCTGCCTGAAGCGTTACGCCGCCCGCGAGGTTTACCGCCACCTCCGCACCACGGCTGGCTGACGCTCCTACCTCGGGGGCGGCCTGGCCCGCTAATCGGCTGCCGCATTCGTGCTGGCCTTCGAACGATTCGCCGGCCGTCCCCGAGCCCGTCCTGACCTGCTGCCACGTGACCTCATAAGAGCTTGCCCTCACACCGAGCGGCCCTTCCCTGTCTTGTCCGTAACCCAGCAATGCAGCCCGGTCGCCGTTCCATTTTCAGAATCCCAGAAATGAGACCAAGAAATGCCATACGAACCCGTTGACAAGCATAGGAGCATCGATCTGGCTCTATGTGGCCAGATGAAACCTTGCGCAGCAATTGCCGCTGCCACGTAAGCGCGCCGGCTGAATCATGGAAGTTTATGCACAGCTGTGCATAAGTGCGTGCGTAGGCAACGCCCTCTTTTCGGCACCCATGAGGGCCACTGGAGTCAAGAGGGCATGGGGTTTTAACCCGGTGACTTGCGTGGTGTCGCCGGGCTGGGTCTGACTATTTCTCCGGGGTCTTCCTCGTAGCTGCCGGGGTCATGCCGCCGCGCGGGAGGGGTCCAGCTGGAGCGCCCGCAGCCGCGTAGCGGCGAGGACGAACGAGCTGGACGCCGACGGGCGGCGGGTGATCATGGACAGCGAGGAAGGGTCCCTTCGTGCTGGCTTATGAGGAGGTCGTGGTTGTCCCCGGGCCTGGCAGGCGGAGTGGTCTCGCAAGCACCCATCCGGCGCCGCGCTCGCGTGCAGGCGGCGCCATGACCATGTGTTCGGGGACCGGGCTGCTCAGTCATGTGATCGAGCTCGGCCTTCTAGGCCGGCTCATGCCGAAGAAGCGAGCGTGCCCGGGGCCTGGCGACCCTCCCCCTGGTCTGCGGGTGCGTCGCCGGCAGCGCTGGAGGCCTGGGTGGCTTGCGCGGCGGCGAGCAGGTGGTAGGCGCGGGTCAGCAGCTTGCGGGAGATCGCGATGGTGGCAATCTTCTTCCCGCGCCGTTTGGAGATCGCGGCGTAGGTGGCGGAGAACTCGGGGGACCGTTTCGCGGTCTGCGCGGCCTGGTTAAGCACCCACCGCAGCCACGCCGAGCCCTGCTTGGAGATATGCCCGTGCCGGACACTCAGATCCGAACCCCGGACCGTCGGGGTCAGCCCCGCCCAGGACGCCAGTTTGCGGGCGTTTGCGAACCGGGTGATGTCACCGACCTCAGCCACGATCACCAGCGCAGTGAACTGCCCGACCCCGGGCAGTACTGTCAGGGCCCTGACCCGCGGGTCGGCCTTGGCGAGCTGGCGCAGCTCACCGTCGATCCGGTCGATCTGCGGGGCCAGGGCGTCGATGAACGCGAGGCAGTCGGTGATGATCTCCCGCGACACGGGGGGCAGGTCCAGTTCGGCGAGCCAGCCGCGGCCCGGACCGGTCCAGTAACTGCCGGCCCGGTCATAGCCGTGGTCGGCGGCGACCGCGTGGATCCGGTTGCGCAGCTGGGTGCCGAGCCGGACCAGGCTGGCCCGGTGGCGCAGCAGCGCCCGGAGCTGCCGCACCGGCTGCGGGGCGATCCACGCCTCAGGCAGCAGGTCCGCGCGCAGCAACTGGGCCAGGATCGCGGCGTCGGCCTTGTCCTTCTTCAGCCGCGCTGAGGCGATCGCCTTGCACCGCAGCGGGTGCACCATGTGCGGGCCGGACCCGTAGTCCTCGAGCAGTTCGATCAGCCACCCCCACCCGTAGGCCGCTTCGAACGCCACCGGCGTCCCGGCCGGCAGCCCGCCGATCAGCCTCAGCATCGGCTCTGAGCCGTTGACCACGTTCCGGTTGAGCTGGACCTTCCCGTCCTCGGCGACCACCGCCACCTGGGACCGCTTGCGGTGCGCATCGATACCGACGTAAACAGACATTGCCGGGTCTCCTTTCCCCGAGCTCGTACCTCTTCACCCGGAGCGTCCCGCTACCGGGCTGAGCAGGGAAGGGGGCCCGGCCCTCATAGGGTCATGTGAGCGAGTGTCAGCACGGGTCTGGCCCGTCTTGATGACAGCACCACCAGGCACGGTGAGCCCGTCTGTGCCCCGTCCGACTACCGGCGTCGCTGTCGGCCCGTGTGGCGGCAGGCACGACCGCACGACTGGTCCCGCAGGGCGGCGTGCCGCGACCTCCGGGGCTTCTGAGCAGGAGTTGAGGAAGGGCTGTCCCGGGTTTCAGGTGATGGGGTCCATGATGCGGTCGTAGCTGCGGCGGGCTCGTGCGCCGCGGGCGCTGGCGCCGTAGCGGCGCAGCATCTGCGGGGAGGTCCACCCGTTCAGTTCCATCAGGTCGCCCTCGGCGCCGCCCCGGTCCAGGTGTGGCTGAAGTGATGACGGAACCGGTGCGGATGAACGGCCACCCCGCTCTGGCGGCCACGGCGGACAATCATCTGGTAGATGCCGTTCGCTGTCCACCGGGCCCCGGTTGTTCACCCCCAGCCACAGCTGCGGCCGGTATGCCTGGGCATGCCGGGCCCGGACCCGGATGTAGCGGTCAAGGGTGACGGCGGTCTGGTGGCTGATCCGGACGATCCGCGCCTTACCGCCCTTGCCCCGGACCGTGATCTCCCGCTGCCACAAGTCAACGTCACTGCGCTGCGCATCCTCCGGGTCGTAGAGGATCCCGGCCAGTTCCGACAGCCGGACTCCCGTCGCCCGGAACACCGCGATGACCGCCAGGTCGCGGCGCTGGGCAAACGACCGGCCCGCGCAAGCCTTCTCCAGTTTCGATAGTTCTCCGCTGGTGAAAACGGGGATGAACTTCTCGGTCACCCTGGGCGGGCGGAGCCTGGCCATCGGGTCAGGCAGACCTTCCTCGCCGGCCCACCATTTGAAGAACTGCTGCAGAGCGCGGTACTGGTTGCTGGCGTAGGAATCGCTGTAGCGGCCCAGCA
This sequence comes from uncultured Actinomycetes bacterium, assembly GCA_963782185.1. Lineage (GTDB taxonomy): Bacteria > Actinomycetota > Actinomycetes > Streptosporangiales > Streptosporangiaceae > RYN-230. The sequence continues at coordinate 125,562 of CAWAJB010000003.1, read as the reverse complement.
GCCACACCATCCACCGCTGGATGTCCCGCCCGCTGACCTGCTCCCACCTGGTCCAGGAGGTCGCCGGGATAAGATGCGCCGCGGCGAACCACTGGACCGCCTCGGTGTACATCCGCACCGTCTTGCCCGACTTTCCCTCGGCCGCCAGGCAGAGCCGGAACGAGCCGATCTCGGGCTGGAACACTCCCGCGGCCAGCGGCTTAGTGGGTGCAGCCGTAAGTTCGTCGGGGTTGGTCATGCGGCCTCTGGCAGGCTGGCTGGCTGCCGGCTGTTGATCCGGCCGAGGAATCTGGCCAGGTCTGCAGCGGTGTAGTTCCAGTTGAATGGCCGGGCGGTCTGGTTGTAGCGGTCAACGAAGGCGAGCAGCGTGCCGGACAGGTCGCTGAGGCTGGCGAAGTCATTGGGTGAGATGACCTTTTTCTGGATGATCGAGAAGAAGATCTCTATCTGGTTCAGCCAGGACGCGTGAACCGGCGTGCAGATCATGATGGCGTTCGGGCAGGCTTTGGCGAGCCGCCTGATGGCGGCCTTGCCGCGGTGGTCGGAGCCGTTGTCCACGATGACGAACACCCGGGGAGCGCTGGCGTAGGGCCCGGTGCTCATGACCTGGCCGATCAGGTCCATGAATGGGGTGATCCCGGTAGTGGCCGGGGTTGAGGCGACCACTTTCCCGGTGCGCACGTCCAGGGCGGCCAGCAGCGCGAGGGCGCCCTGGCGCTGGTATTCGTGTTCGACGCGCATCGGCCGGCCGCGTGCTGGCGGGCTGGTCTGGCAGCACCGGCTGCGGGCCTGGATGGAGGGCTTGGCGTCCACCGAGATGATCCGGTCGCCGGGCCGTAGCCGTTTGCCCTGGTAGTACCCCTGGTAGAGGTCGAGGATGACGGTGGCCTTGGCGGCGAAGTCCGGGTCGCGCGGGTAGATCCATGATTGGTATTGCCAGGGCTTGATGGGGTGCTCGGCCAGGATCCGCAGGACCGAGGATGGCGAGATCGGGCTGGCCAGTCCCGCTTTCGTGATTTCGGCGGCCAGTTCCGGGCCGCTCCAGCGGGCCAGCGGGACCCCGGTGGCGGCGGGCAGCTGGCAGGCCAGCGCGACCACCGCGGCCCGTTCCAGCGCGCTGATCCGCGGTGGCCGCCCGGACCGGGGCAGGTCCGCCAGGCCGTCCAGGCCGCGGGCGGCGAACCGGCTCCGCCACTTGCGCACCGTGTCCACGGTGACGTGCAGGTCCGCCGCGATCCGGGCGCTGGCCCGGCCGCGGGCCGCTGCCAGCACGATCTGCGCCCGCAGCCAGTCCCGGCAGGCGGTCCTGGCCCCGCGGGCACGTATCTTTAACCTCTTGCGCTCACCAGCGCTCAGCATGACCGCCACCGCGCGATTTAGCGGCATGGCGCCTCCGGGATCCTGGATGTGACCTGCTCCTGGGCCGGTGATCATAACGGGCAGCACGGTCGCGCGCGGCACAATGAGAGGCCATGGCCGCTATCCCGGAATCCACCCGCAACTCGATCACCTTGCGGCTGCTGGACCACGCCGAACGGCACTGGCCCCAGCTCACCCGGGTCCAGGTCACCTACCGCGGCGCCTTCGGCTACGTCACCGGCGTGCTCCGCGACGGCCGGCGCATACCGCTATGCCGCCTGCGCTACGGCGGCTCGGCTCACTCCTTCGGCTTCGCGATCTACTCCACCGCCCACGACCGCTACCAGGACGCCGTCCTGCGCACCGGGCTCCCGGCCGGCACCCCGCAAGAAGCCCTCGACACCGCCTGCACCGTCCACCTCACCGGGATCGATCACGAACCAGGCCCGTGACCCTGGCTCACCCCAGAGGAACTTACGGCGTCACCCACTTAGGCTGCCGCGAGCACGGTCCCGGCACGCTCATAGTTTGTCTCTCTTCCTGCGGCCGAGCTGCGGCGCAGCTCTCTGCAGGCCAGCGTTTCCGCTGGTCAGAGACTCCTGGCAAAGGTGAGGTCGTTGCCGTCATGTGCCTTCTCTTCCTGCGGTTTGACCAGGTGAGAGGGCTGACGGATGCCCCGAGATCGAGTGGTCAGGGGCGGGGTCGAACCGCCGACCTTCCGCTTTTCAGGCGGACGCTCGTACCAACTGAGCTACCTGACCGTGACGCACCGCCGCGACAATCATCGCGAACGGTCTCAGCCAAGCGGTCCTGACGGGACTTGAACCCGCGACCTCCACCTTGACAGGGTGGCGAGCTAACCAGCTGCTCTACAGGACCATCGGTGCCGGCCAACTGGCCGACGGTGCCCCCAACGGGATTCGAACCCGTGCCGCCGCCTTGAAAGGGCGGTGTCCTAGGCCACTAGACGATGGGGGCCGGTGACGGCAACCGCCGCCGTGACCCTTGGCGCCCGCCGTCGGGGACTGCCCCAGCATAGGGGACAACAGGCGCTCCCGCCAAAGCGTTCCCCCCAGCAGGCCGCGAACCAGCCCCGGACACGCGGCGGACCAGTCCCGGACGCGCCGCGGACCAGTCCCGGACGCGCCGCGGACCAGTCCCCGACGCAGCGCGCCGGCGGCTCCGGGACCCGGAGGAGCGCGCAGCCAGACCTGTCCCTACGGCAATCCATACCTGTCCCCGCAAACCTTCCGGCCACCCACACCTGGGACTTCCCGCTGGTCACGGCCCATATAGCGGCATGTCCTGCACAAGTCCGACCACCGGCCCCAAGACGATCATGAAGGAACCCCTTGCGCATTTCCCAAAAATTCGACACGGTAAGCAATCGACTCACGACTTAAAGTCACTACTGCCGGTCACCGGACTGGGCGTCATGTGCGCACATTCGATGACACGGCGCGAAAGAAGGATTGCGGTCCGCTCCAGCGCACCCCCCGGACGCAGGAGAGATGCCGCAGACCACAGCAGAGAAGAGCCGCCCGTGCGCAACGGAGAGCACCTCCCGCTTTCCCGGAGGCCGGCACACGCATCGCGGCCGGGCCGGCACCGGCAACCCGGCGACCACCCGGTTAGCTATCGGGACGTATTCGCCGTCAGCGAGTTCCGCGCGCTGTGGTCCGCCCAGGCGCTGTCCTGCGCGGGCGATCAGTTCGCGCAGGTAGCCATCGCCTTCGTGGTGTACGCCCGGACCGGATCGGCGTTCCTGACCGCGGCGGCGTACGCCCTGACCTTCCTGCCGCCGCTGATCGGCGGGACGGTCTTGTCCGGGCTGGCCGACCTGTTCCCCCGGCAGCAGATGATGATCACCCTGGATCTGACCCGGGCCGGGCTGGTCGCCCTGATGGCCCTGCCCGGTCTGCCGTTCGCGGGGCTGTGCGCGCTGTTCTTCGGCACCGTGCTGCTCAGCACGCCGTTCTCCGCGGCCCAGTCGGCGCTGCTACCCGACGTCCTGCCCAGCGACAGGTACCGGCTGGGCTCGATGATCGCGAGCCACACCGCCCAGCTCAGCCAGATCGCCGGTCTGCTGGCCGGCGGCGGCCTGGTCGCGTCGCTCGGGCCGTACCGGGCCCTCGCGCTGGACTCACTGTCGTTCAGCCTGTCGGCCGGCATCCTGGCCCGCGGGGTGCGGCCCCGGCCGGCACCGCCGCGCGGCGCCAGCTACCCCTCGCCCTGGGAGATCACCTGGGACGGGGTGGCCGCCGTGTTCGGCAGCCCGGTGCTGCGCACCCTGGTGCTCTTCGGCTGGCTGGCCGGCTTCACCGTGGTGCCAGAGGCCCTGGCCGCCCCGTACGCGCGCGCCCTCGGTGGCGGCCCGCCCGCCATCGGGCTGCTCATGGCGGCCATGCCGGCCGGCACCGTGATCGGGGGATTCGTGATCGGCCGAATGCTGCGCCCGTCGGACCGGATGCGGCCGATGGGCTGGCTCGCCATGCTGTCCTGCGGGCCGCTGATCTTCAGCCTGACCCACCCGCCGCTGCCGGCCTTGATCCTGCTCTTGGCCCTGGCCGGAGTGGGCGGCGCCTACCAGCTGGCGGCGGCCGCAGCATTCGTCACGGCGCTGCCGGCCGCCCGGCGCGTCTGCGCGTTTGCCGTCGCCCAGACCGGCCTGCTGGCCGCGCAGGGCCTGGGCGTCGTCACCAGCGGGGCGGTCGCGCAGCGGATCGGTGCGCCGGGAGCGGTCACCCTGGCCGGGCTCATGGGTCTGCTGGCCGCGGCGGCCCTGGCCAGCGACTGGGGCCGCCGGCACACGCAGCTGATCAGGATGCTCCAGAGCAGGCGGGTTGCCGCGGCCCTCGCCGGGACCGGCACCAGCGCCCCGCCACACACCGCACCGCCACGCACAGCACCGCCACGCACAGCACCAGCACGCACAGCACCGGCACGGTCAGCACCGGCACGGTCAGCACCAGCACGGTCAGCACCAGCACGGACGGTCCCCGCTCCCTCAGCCGCGGCAGCCATGCCCCCGCTGGCACCAACGACGCCGCCACCGCCGACGGAGCCCGAACCCCGGCCGGGCGGGCCCGCAGAACCTGACCGTGCCCAGCCAGGGGACAGCCGCCGCGGGCCCGCCCAGCGGGCTTCCCGTGACGTGTCCCCGCGGGACTGGCTAGCTGCTACCCGTCTTCTTGATCAGGTTCTCGGCGATCGACGCGCTCTCCCCTTCCTCTGGGATGATGACCCACGCCGCGAGGTACACCACCGCGAAGACGCCGGCCGTCACCAGGGTGAGCGCGAGGAAGATCACGCGGACCACAGTGGGGTCGATGCTCGTGTACTCGCCAATCCCGGAGCAGACTCCAGCCAGGAGCCGACCTTTCCGTGTCCGTATTAGCCTCTTGTTCCCATTGGCCTCGTTCATGCCCCGATCATTCCCGGTCCGGCCGGGTCCAGACAGCTGAACGCGGCCCGCATACGCTGGGCGCGGGAGTTAGTGAGCGACCGGAAGGACCCGCCATGCCCGCGCACGCCGCCGGCCAGCCCGGCCGAGATGTCGATCTGCTGCGCATCGACCAGCAACTGAGCTCCGATGAGGGGCTGGTCCGCGACACCGTGCGGGCGTTCGCGGCCGAGCGGGTGATGCCGCACATCGCCGACTGGTTCGAAGCCGGCACGCTGCCCCGTGAGCTGGCCCCCGAGCTCGGGAAGCTGGGCCTGCTCGGCATGCACCTGACCGGCTACGGCTGCGCGGGGATGGGTCCCGTCGCGTACGGGGTCGCCTGCCGGGAGCTGGAAGCGGCCGACTCCGGGCTGCGCAGCCTGGTCTCGGTCCAGGGCTCGCTGGCCATGTTCCCGATCTGGACGTACGGCTCCGGGGAACAGAAGGAGGAATGGCTGCCCCGGATGGCGGCGGGTGAGGCCATCGGCTGCTTCGGGCTGACCGAGGCTGACCATGGCAGCGATCCGTCCAGCATGAAGACCAAAGCCATCCGCAACGAAAACCACTGGGTGCTCTCGGGATCGAAAATGTGGATCACCAACGGGTCGGTCGCGGACGTCGCCGTGGTCTGGGCCCAGACGGAAGAGGGGATCCGGGGTTTCCTCGTTCCCCGCGGGGCCCGCGGGTTCACCTCCCGTGCCATCCACAAGAAGATGTCGCTCCGCGCGTCGATCACCGCGGAACTGCACTTCGATGACGTGAAGCTGCCGGCGGACGCGATGCTGCCCGGGGTCGTCGGGCTGAAGGGACCGCTGTCGTGCCTGTCCGAGGCGCGGTTCGGCATCGTCTGGGGGGTGACCGGCGCGGCCCGGTCGTGCCTGGAGGCGGCGGTGGACTATGCCCGGACCCGGGAGCAGTTCGGCAGGCCGATCGGCGGCTTCCAGCTCACCCAGGGCAAGCTGGCCTGGATGCTGGCTGACCTGTCCCGGGCTCAGCTGCTCGCCCTGCACCTGGGGCGGCTCAAGGAGGCCGGGGAGCTGACCCCCGAGCAGGTCAGCCTGGGCAAGATGAGCAACGTGCGGGCGGCCATCGAGATCGCCCGGCAGGCCCGGACCATCCTCGGCGCCAACGGGATCACGCTGGAGTACCCGGTCATCCGGCACGCCAACAACCTGGAGTCGGTCCTCACCTACGAGGGCACCGAGGAAATCCATGCCCTGACCCTGGGCCAGGTCCTCACCGGCATCAGCGCCTACCGCTAGGCGCCGTTCTTATCAGCGCGGTGCATTGTGTGTGCCGGGCACACACAATGCACCGCGCTGATGTGTCCGTGCTAAGCGGGACCGAGCCTGCGGGCCGGCTGGACCCAGCGGGAGGCCAGGTCGCGGGCCCAGTCCGCTGCCCCGGCGGCGTCATCCGGCGGCGCCGCGACCAGGACGAGCTCGCCGACGCCCGCCGCAGCCAGCGCGGGCAGGTCCCCGGGCTGGACATCGGGGACGGCCACGGCCACGCTCAGCTCGCCCGGGTCCCGGCCCTGGCGCCGGGCTTCCTCATGCAGGACGGCCACCCGTCCTCGCACGTCGGCGAGAGGCACGTTGAACCCGTACCATCCGTCGCCGACCGCGGCGGCCCGGCGCAGCGCGGTGTCAGTATTGCCGCCCAGCACGACCGGGATCCGGCGGTCCCGCACCGGCTTGGGGTAGGTCCGGACGTCGTCGAACTCCACGAACTCGCCGCCGAACGACGCCACGTCGTCGGCCCACAGGGCGCGCATCGCGTGCACGTACTCCGCCGTCCGCGCGCCGCGCCGCGCGAACGGCACGCCCAGCGCGGCGAACTCCTCCGCCGACCAGCCGATCCCGACGCCCAGGGTGAACCGTCCCCCGCAGAGCAGGTCCAGGGTGGCGGCCTGCTTCGCGACCAGCACCGGATGGTGCTCCGGCAGGAGCAGGATGCCGGTGGCCACCCCGATGGTGCGGGTGACGGCGGCCACATAGCTGAGCGCGAGCAGCGGATCGAGCCAGTCCGCGTCCGCGGGCACCGCGATCCGGCCGTCCGCGGAGTACGGGTACCTCGACACCGGCCGATCGAGCATCACTACGTGCTCCCCCGCCCAGAGCGTGGTGAAGCCCCCCGCCTCCGCCGCCACCGCTACCGCCGCGATGATCTCCGGCCGGGCGCCCGGGCCGATGCCGAGCGCGTGCAGGCCCACGTCCATTCGCCCCCCTCGGGGGTCTCACCCCCGAGAGGGTCTTACCCGCTGAACGCAGCGGCCGGCTACCTCAGGGACAGGGCGGCCAGGGCGGCGTTGACGATGGAGCCGGGGTCCAGGTCGTGGGCCCGGTACAGGTCGCTGACCGCCCCGGACTGACCGAAACCGTCCACGCCCAGGCTGACGGCGGGAACGCCCAGGGCGGAGCCGAGCCAGCTCAGCGTGTGCGACGCCGCGTCGTGCACGGTGACGATCGGCGCCCGGTCACCGAACACGCTGCGCAGGGCCCCCGGAATGGACGGCACCGTGGCGGTGCGCACCCCCTGGCGCAGCGTCCGCTGCCAGGCCCGGTACAGCCGGTCCGCCGAGGTGACATCCACCACGTTCGCGGCGATGCCTTCCTCGCCCAGCTCGGCTGCGGCGGCCAGGACCTCGGGCAGCACCGCGCCGCTGGCCGCGAGATGGACCATGGGCGCGCCGTCCGCCAGCGGGCCCGCGTCCACCAGCCGGTACGCGCCGGCCAGGACCTGGCGGCGCAGCACGGCATCGCCCAGCCGGTCCCGGGCCGCCTGGAACGGCTGCTGGTCCAGGCCGCGGGTGGTGAGCCGGAAGTAGTAGGAGCCGTCCTCCATGACCGGCTTCCCGTCCCGGGTCGGGCCCAGCGCGGCCGCGTTGGCCGTGGCGATACCCTGCAGCGCCCCGCACAGCAGCCATTCCAGGGCGGTCGCGTAGGCGGGCTCGATGAACGTGACGCCGGGGAGTTCCAGGCCGACCGAGGGGGTGATCGTGGACTGGTGGGCACCGCCCTCAGGGGCCAGCGTGACCCCCGACGGGGTGCCCGCCACGATGAACCGGGCGCCGGAGTACACCGAGTAGATGAACGCGTCCAGGCCGCGCAGCACGAACGGGTCGTACACCGTGCCCACCGGCAGCAACGGCTGGTCGGACAGATCCCAGGCCAGGCCGAGCTGGCCGAGCAGCAGGAACAGGTTCATCTCGCTGATGCCCAGCTCGATGTGGTGGCCGTCCGGCCCCTCGGCCCACTTCAGCACCGTGTCCTCGCTCCATGACCGGCGGGCGTCCGGGCTGAAGACCTTGGTGCGGTTGATGAAGCCGGCCAGGTTGGTGGACGTGGCCACGTCGGGCGCCGCGGTGACCAGGTAGGGCGCCACGGCCTCGTCGCGGGACAGGTTGACCAGGATCCGGCCGAAAGCCTCCTGGGTGGACAGCGGCCGGCCGGTGCGCAGGCCGGTGGCGTCCGGCACGGTCACCGCGGCGGGCCCCTGGTCGAGAGCGGAGCCCCGGGGCGGGCGGGCCAGGTGCTCACGGCGCGCGGCCGCCCACTGGCCAGCCGGGGTCATCGGGTCGAAGCGGTCCCACTCGGTGTCCGCGGTCAGCCCCAGCCGGGCCCGCATCTCGTCCACCTGGGACGTGGTGAGCAGCGCCGAGTGGTTGCGGGGGTTGCCGGCGATCGGCAGGCCCCAGCCCTTCACCGTGTACGCGAACACCACGCTCGGCCGGTCCTTCTCCGCGTCGCAGGCCGCGAACGCGTCGAGCAGGGACCGCAGGTCGTGCCCGGCCAGGTCGGTGACCAGGGCGGCCAGCTCGCCGTCGGCCAGGCCGGCGCAGAACCCGCTCACGGCGTCCGGCGCGCCGTCCAGGAAGCGGGCCCGGATGCCGGCCGGGGAAAGGCCGAACAGCGACTGGTAGTGCTCGTTGGGCAGGGCGTCGATCCAGTCCCGCAGCGCGGCGCCGCCGGGCCTGGTGAAGGCCTGCTGGAGCGCCGCGCCGTACTTGGCCTCCACGACGTGCCACCCCGCAGCGGTGAACTGCCGCTCCCACTGGGCGATCCGCACCCCGGGCACCACCCGGTCCAGCGACTGCCGGTTCAGGTCCACGATCCACATGACGTTGCCGAGCCCGTCGGTGGCGGGGTCGGCGACCGCTTCCCAGATGTTGCCCTCGTCCAGTTCGGCGTCGCCGATCAGCGACACGAACCGGCTCCGCGACCTGGGGCCGAAGTGCGCGTCCACATACCGGCGGGCCACCGCGGCGAATAGCGGCGCGGCCGCGCCCAGCCCGACCGACCCGGTGGAGAAGTCCGGGCCGTCCGGGTCCTTGGTCCGGCTCGGGTACGCCTGCAGGCCGCCGAACGCGCGCAGCGACGGCAGGTAGCCCCGGTCCAGGTTGCCGAGCAGGTACTGGATCGCGTGGTAGACCGGGGACGCGTGCGGCTTCACGCTCACCTTGTCCGGGCCGTCCAGGTACGCGAAGTACAGCGCGGTCATCACGCTCACCAGGCTGGCGCTGGACGCCTGGTGCCCGCCCACCTTCACGCCGTCGCCGGTATCACGGTCGTGATTGGCCGCGTTGACGATCCGGGTGGCCAGCCACAGGACCCGCTGCTGGATCCCGGCGAGGACGTCCAGATCGACCTGCTCGGCACTGCTCACGGTCATGGCTCCACCCCGGGTGACGTGCTGGTCTGGCCAGCTTCGCATTCCCCGCCCGCAGCTGCCAGTCCCGCCCTGAGACGATGGACCCCATGATCGACTCCCCACAGGTGACCCACGACCCAGGCCGCAGCGTGTTCGAGTACCGCGCGGGCGATCTCGTTGCGGAGCTTGTATACCGGCGCCACGGCGAACGGATGGTCCTGGTGCATACCGGCGTGCCGGCGGCGCTGGAAGGCCACGGCGTCGGCGGCCAGCTGGTGCGCGCGGCGGTCGGGTATGCGGCAGGCGAGGGGCTGACCGTCGTGCCGGCCTGCCCGTTCGCGCGGGCCTGGCTGGGACAGCATCCGGAGGTCGCAGCGCTGGTCCCGATCGGCGAGCCGGCGTAGCGCCCGCCATGATGGTGCCGCTGTACGCGCGCTACATCGCCGCCGCCGCCGGATTGTTCCTGGTCATCATCGACTGCATCAGCCTGGTCGGGACGCTGATCGTGCCGCGCCCGGTCGGCGGGCGGCTGATGAGGTGGGTGGACCGGCTGGTGCATGGGGGGTTCCAGCTGATGACCGTGCCGGTCATGAACTACCGCCGGCGGGACCGGATCCTGGCCGCGGAGGCCGCCACCCTGCTGATCTGCCAGCTGCTGGCCTGGCTGCTCGTGGCCTACATCGGGTTCACGCTGCTGCTATGGCCCTTCATACCGGGCGGGGTCACGCTGTCCTTCGATGACGCGGGGCCCGCCTTCTGGTTCATCGGCGACTCCTCAGTCTCCGGAGCGGGCGGCCGGGTGATCCAGGGCGCGGCGGGGCTGATCGGGCTGACCACGCTCACCCTGCAGATCGCCTATCTGCCCACCCTGTACTCGGCCTTCAACCGCCGCGAGACGGACGTCGCGCTGCTGAACGCCCGGGCCGGGGTGCCCTCGTGGGGCCCGGAACTGCTGGCCCGGACGCACTACGCGCTGGGCTCGGGCGCGTCCACCATCAACACCCTGCCCGACCTGTACGACCAGTGGGAGCGCTGGGCCGCCGACATCGCCGAGAGCCACACCACCTATCTGCCGCTGGTCCGGTTCCGCTCGCCCCGGCCGCTCTCGTCGTGGGTGACCGCGCTGCTCGCGGTGCTGGATTCCGCCGCGCTGTACCTCGCGCTGTCCCCGGAGGCCGCGCCGACCGTGGCGGCCCGGCTGTGCCTGCGCGGCGGTTTCCAGTGCTTCACCGAGGTCGCCCGGGCCATGGGCCTGCCGGCTCCGGAGATGGCCGATCCCGCCCAGGGCATCAGCCTGACTTACGAGGAGTTCCTGGAGGGCATCGCCACCCTGGAGAAGGTGAATTTCCCCGTCGAGCGAAATCCTGCCGACGCGTGGCCGGACTACGTCGGCTGGCGGGTCAACTACGAGCAGGCCGCCTACGCGGTGGCCCGGGCCGTGGACGCGGTCCCGGCGCTGTGGTCCGGCCCGCGGCGCCATCCCCATAAGCCGATCCCGCCCATCCGCCCGCGGGCCTGACCCGTTCCAGGCCGCCCGCCGCTACGCGGATGGCCCCTCCAGTCGGTACGCTTCGTCCCACGGTGCCGGCCCGGCCGGCTCCCGGCGCGTTAGCTCAATGGAAGAGCAGCGGACTTTTAATCCGTCGGTTCTGGGTTCGAGCCCCAGGCGCGCCACTGACTGACACATCGGCCCCCCTCCATTGGTCCCCATCTGCGGCGTTGCTGTCCGCGGCGGGTACCGATGGGACTGAGCTGATCCGGCAACTCATCGACCGGAGTATTGGCACGTCGGGGGCGGCGGACCTGGACGCCATCCGGGACTCCTTTGGCATAGCTCGCGGCGAGGACATCTTGTCGCAGGAGCGGCTACGCCAGGCCAGCCGGATGGTGCGGGCCGACTGGCGGAACACAACGCGCTGAGGGTGACAGGAACCGATCGCGCCCACGGAGACGACCTCTGCCCAGGCCGCCCGCAGCGCGGGGTCCCGCAGGATCCGCAGCCAGCGCTCGAACTGGGCCTTCGGAACGGAAGGTAGGGGCGAAAGACCCGGTGACAAATCCTGGCCAGTGGTCTAGACCTATAAGAAGAGAGTCAAGGTCAGAGCGGCACTGAGGTAGGCAGAAATCGTGAGTGCAACAATCGAGTCGGGTCGGACAGACCCCACTGACATCCCGGCCAGCCCGTGGCAGGGCTTCGCCACCGGCCGCTGGACGGACCGGATCGACGTCCGCGACTTCATCCAGACCAACGTCACCCCCTACACCGGTGACGCGGCGTTCCTGGCCCGCCCGACGGAGCGCACCCGCGCGCTGTGGTCGCGGCTGACCGCGATGTTCCCCGACGAGCGGGCCCGCGGCATCTACGACGCCGACACCCGCACCCCCGCGTCGATCACGAGCCACGCCCCTGGCTACATCGACCGGGAGCATGAGCTGATCACCGGGCTGCAGACCGACGCGCCGCTCCGCCGCGCGATCATGCCCAACGGCGGCCTGCGGATGGTGGAGAAGGGCCTGGCCGCCTACGGCTACACCCTGGACCCGGCAGTCTCGGAGATCTTTACCCGGTACCGCAAGACCCACAACGACGGCGTCTTCGATGCCTACCCGGCTGACGTCCTCGCCGCCCGCCGCTCCCACATCATCACCGGCCTGCCCGACGCGTATGGCCGTGGCCGGATCATCGGTGACTACCGCCGGGTCCCGCTGTACGGCGTCGACCGGCTGATCGCCACCAAGCAGGCCGAGAAGGCGGCCCTGGACGCCCACCCGTCCACCGCCGAGATCATCCGCGACCGCGAGGAGCTCGCCGAGCAGATCCGCGCGCTGCACGAACTGGTCGAGATGGCCGCCACCTACGGCCACGACGTCACCCGCCCCTCAGCCACCGCCCGGGAGGCGATCCAGTGGCTGTACCTGGCCTACCTCGCCGCGGTCAAGGAGCAGAACGGCGCCGCGATGTCGCTCGGCCGCACCTCGACCTTCCTCGACATCTACCTCGAGCGCGACCTGCGCGCCGGCCGGCTCACCGAGCAGGAGGCGCAGGAGCTGGTCGACGACTTCGTGATCAAGCTGCGGATCGTCCGGTTCCTGCGCACACCCGAGTACGACCAGCTGTTCTCCGGCGACCCCACCTGGGTCACCGAGTCGATCGGCGGGCTCGGCCGCGACGGCCGGACGCTGGTCACCCGCACCAGCTTCCGTTACCTGCAGACGCTGTACAACCTGGGACCGGCACCCGAGCCGAACCTGACCGTGCTGTGGTCGCCGGCCCTGCCGGACGGGTTCAAGCGGTTCTGCGCGCAGGTCTCCGTCGACACCAGCTCCATCCAGTACGAGTCCGACGACCTGCTGCGCACCCGGTGGGGCGACGACACCGCGATCGCCTGCTGTGTCTCGGCGATGGAGGTCGGCAAGCAGATGCAGTTCTTCGGCGCCCGGGTCAACCTGGCCAAGACGCTGCTGTACGCGATCAACGGCGGCCGGGACGAGAACAGCGGCGCCCAGGTCGGCCCCCCGCTGCAGCCGCTGACCGGCGACGTCCTCGACTACGACGAGGTCGTGGCCAGGTTCGACACGATGATGGACTGGCTCGCGAAGACCTACATCGACGCGCTTAACGTCATCCACTACATGCACGACAAGTACGCCTACGAGCGGCTGGAGATGGCGCTGCACGACTACGGCGCGCTGCGCACGATGGCCTGCGGCATCGCCGGGCTGTCGGTCACCGCCGACTCCCTCGCTGCGATCAAGTACGCGACCGTGCGGCCGGTCCGCGACGAGACGGGTCTCGTGGTCGACTACCGCACCGACGGGGAGTTCCCGGCCTACGGCAACGACGACGACCTCGCCGACGACATCGCGGTGGGGCTGGTGCGCACGTTCATGGACAAGGTCCGCCAGCACGAGACGTACCGGAACGCGCGGCACACCCAGTCGGTGCTGACCATCACCTCCAACGTCGTCTACGGCAAGCACACCGGCAACACGCCGGACGGCCGGCGTTCCGGCGCGCCGTTCGCGCCCGGGGCGAACCCGATGAACGGCCGCGACCAGCACGGCCTGGTCGCCGCCGCGCTGTCGGTCGCGAAGCTGCCGTACAGCCACGCCGAGGACGGCATCTCCCTGACCGAGACCATCACCCCGGCCGCACTCGGCCGCACCCCCGCGGAGCGGATCGGCAACCTCGTCGGCGTCCTCGACGGGTTCGTCGCCTGCGGCGGGTTCCACATGAACGTCAACGTGCTCGACCGCGCCACCTTGCTCGACGCGATGGATCACCCCGAGCGCTACCCGCAGCTGACGATCCGGGTCTCCGGGTACGCGGTCAACTTCGTCCGGCTCACCCGCGAACAGCAGCTCGACGTGGTCAGCCGCACCTTCCACGGGTCGGTCTGACCATGACCGCCGTCACCCTGGACCCGCCGCAGGCACCGGCCGGGCCGGCCGGGATCACGGGTTCAGTGCACTCCTGGGATCTGTCCACCGGCGTCGACGGCCCCGGCACCCGGTTCGTCGTGTTCACCGCCGGCTGCCCGCTGCGCTGCGTGTACTGCCACAACCCGGACACCTGGTCTGGCCGGAACGGGCGGCGGATGAGCGCTGCCGACGTCCTCGACCAGGCCAGCCGGTACCGCCAGTTCATCGGCGCCGCTGGTGGCGGGCTGACCGTCTCCGGCGGCGAGCCGCTGCTGCAGCCCGCGTTTACCCGGGCCATCCTGACCGGCGCGAAGGAACTCGGCCTGCACACCGCGCTCGACACCTCCGGCTACCTCGGCACCCGCGCCGACGACGAGTTGCTGGATGCCACTGACCTGGTCCTGCTCGACATCAAGTCGTTCGACCCGGCCATCGCCCGGCGGGTGACGAGCCGCAGCATCGCCCCGACGCTCGCGTTCGCCCGCCGCCTCGCCGCCCGTCACCAGCTGGTCTGGGTGCGCTTCGTCCTCGTGCCTGGCTGGACCGACGACCCCGGCAACGTCGCTGCGCTCGCCCGGTTCACCGCGTCCCTCGGCAACGTCGAACGCGTCGACGTGCTCCCGTTTCACACGCTCGGCGCCCCCAAGTACGCCGCGCTCGGCCTGGACAACCCCTGCGCGGAGGTGACCCCGCCGACCGCCGTTCAGGTCGCCCAGGTCCGCACGGCGTTCACCAGCGCCGGCCTGCCCACCGTCTGACACCGGGCGCCTGCCGCCGGGGCGGCGGCGCCGCCTCGGCCGGTGCCGCTCATCACGCCTGGCCGGCTCCGGCCCTCACGTCTTTGAGTTCTTCCAGCACTTCGCCCGTCACCTCGGCCAGCTGCCTGGCCTGCTCGGCAGCCGCCCCGGCCTGGGCCTCTGCGGCCCGGTCAGCATCCTTCAGGGCCTGGTTCTCGGCCTTGATCTCCTCGACCGTAGCCCTCGCCTCGTCCGACTGCAGATTCATGCCGGCCGGTGCAGCCTGAGCCGATGGGTCCGCGTGCTCGCTCGATGTCGTCATGGGCCGACAGGTGTCCCGGGATCGGCCGTCTACTCGCGGCCAAGGGCCTCAATTCAGGCCGGTATGGGCGGGCTCGGGCGCGGCGGCCGGGCCGGCGTGCGGGTTTCCGGGGCGAAGAACCCGAGTACCGCGGCCAGGGCCAGGACCCCGGCGGCCAGGCCGAAGGCCGCGCCATAGGAGGCCGTGTCCACCAGGTATCCCGCCGTGACCGGCCCGGCGACGGTGCCCGCGTCCCCGGCCATCTGATACGACGCGACCACGGTGCCGCCCTGGCCATCGAGGATGTCACCGATCATGGCCGCGGGCGCCACGTCGAGCAGCCCGGACCCGATCCCGAGAATGGCCAGCGCGGCCAGGTAGCCGCCGAGCCCGGGCAGCAGCGCCAGCATGGCCATGCCCGCCGCCGACACCGAGCAGCCGGCGATGATGACCGGCCGCCGGCCCAGCCGGTCGGCCACCCTCCCGGCGGGCAGGAGGGCCGCGGCGTTCAGCACCGCGACCACGAGGAACCCGATGCCGGTCCACACGGCCGACCGGTGCAGGGAATCACGCACGAACAGCGGCACGATCGCACTGCGCACCCCGACGGCGCCGAACCCGTCCGCCAGGTTGGCCGCCGCCGCCGCACGGTACGCCCTGCTGCGCAGGGCGCGGCCGATACCGGCGAGCGGCGGCCCCCGGTGCTGGTGGCGGGCGTCCTGCCGGGGCGGGTCCCGCAGGACCGCCGCGGCGATGACGGCGGGCACGATGAGCAGCACGCCGTAGACGAAGAACGGGGCCCGCAGCGACCACGCCGCGAGGAGCCCGCCGATCGCGGGGCCGCTGATGCCGCCCACCAGGAAGCCGCCCGAGAACAGGCCGCTGGCCCGCCCCCGCTGCTCACCGGGCACGCTGACGAGGAGCAGGGTCTGGGCGCTGACGCTGAACATCGCCGAGCCCAGGCCGCCGATCCCGCGCAGCACGATGAGCTGCACGAACGATCCAGACACTCCGGCCAGGATGCTGCTGGCCGCGACGACGCTGATGCCGGCCGCCATCACCCTGCGCTCGCCGAACCGGTCCACCAGCCGCCCCGCGGGCAGCGCCCCGAGCACCCGCAGCAGGGCAAACGCGCTGACTACGC
Organism: uncultured Actinomycetes bacterium; assembly: GCA_963782185.1. Taxonomy (GTDB): domain Bacteria; phylum Actinomycetota; class Actinomycetes; order Streptosporangiales; family Streptosporangiaceae; genus RYN-230. The sequence goes on along the minus strand of CAWAJB010000003.1, from coordinate 109,507 downwards.
TGGCCGCCGAGGCGGTGCTGACCCCGAAGTGACGGGCGAACGCCGGGATGTCCGGGGCGACGATCCCGAACCCGAGCGCGACGGTGAACGAGACCGCCGTGAGGATGGCCACCTCGGCCGGCATGCCGTGGAAGGGACCGCGGTGATGGCGAGACACCAGGGCATTCTGCCAGGTCGCACGGACAGTCCCCGATGGGCGGACCTGCACCGGATTCGGGAGGGCTGGCGCGAGCCGTTCCATCCTCGATCCCCTGCCCGGCCTGCGATGTACTGCGGGCATGGCTACCCTCCAGCACCCGGCCTACGAGTACCGGGACCCCGCTCCCCGCCCCACGGACACGCCGGTGTTCCACGCGGTCAAGCAGAAGCTGCACGCTGGCTGGCTGTTCGATTCCGGCCTGCCGGCCCCGGGGCAGGCAGGCCGCCGGCCTGCCCCACGCCGCCGCCACGCCAAGGTCAGCCACCGGGCCCAGCCCGGGAGGCAGGAGTGAGAGGCGGCCGCTGACCAGGCGCTCCCGAAGAAGCGCGCCGGCGCGTCCTGAACCGCAGGTTTAGAGCTTGCGGAGCGCGTCCAGGACCCGGGTCAGCACCTCTGGCGGCGGCGGCTCGTAGCCGGGCTCACCCGGCGGCAGCTCCGGGCGGCCTACACCATCCTGAACTTCCCGGTCAACAGCATCGACGCGGCGGTGGACGAACTGAGCGCCCGGGGCGTGACGTTCGAGCGCTACGACGGGCTGGCCCAGGACGAGAAGGGCGTCAGCCGGAGCATGGAATTCCAGGATGTGATCCGGCGACGGCGGATGGTGCGCCACTACGACACGGCCCGCCCGGTCCCCCCGGACGTGGTGGACCGCATCCTGCAGAACGGCCTGCGCGCGCCGTCCGCGGGGTTCTCCCAGGGGTGGGCGTTCCTCGTGCTGGACGACCCGGCCGGCGTGGCCCGGTTCCGGGCTGCGGCGACGCCTCCTGAGGGCCCGGAAGGATGGCTCGCGGCGCAGGTGGAAGCCCCGCTGGTGATCGTGCCGCTCTCGAACAAGGACGCCTACCTCGACCGCTACGCCCGCCCCGACAAGGGGTGGACGGATCGCAGCGCCGCCCGCTGGCCCGCCCCGTACTGGGACATCGACACGGGGTTCGCGTCCCTGCAGATGCTGCTGACCGTGGTCGATGCCGGGCTCGGCGCATGCTTCTTCGGGCTCCCGCCCGCCCAGATCGGCGCCTTCCGCGCGGAGTTCGGCGTGCCGCCCCAGTTCACCCCCATCGGCGCTATCTCGGTCGGCTACAGCGATGAGCCGCCCCGCGACCTGCGCGACCGGCGCCGGCCCGCGGCGGAGGTACTGCACCGGGGCCAGTGGGGACAGCCTTTCAGCGCCAGCTGAGCCCCGGGGCGGCGGTCCCCCTCACCTGCCAGGCTGCCTAGGGCCGGGTGCTGAACAGGTGCTCGCCGGCCGCCCCGGGCAGCCAGCTCAGGGCCTTCTCGAAGTGCACCGTGGTCCCGGCACCGCCGTCCGCGGTCAGCCGGAGATTGTCGGTCACCGCATCGATGATCTTCAGGCCGCGGCCGTGCTCGGCGGTCGCCGGGACCGGGCCGGCCGGGGGGGTGCTGAGCGCCGCGGCCACGGGGACGGGCGCCGGACCGTCCACCGTGTTGACCACCTCGATGACGCACCGCCCCTCCCGGGCCGTGGCCAGCACCTCGTACTCGAACCCGGGACCGGCGTGCTGGACGACGTTGGCACAGGCCTCCCCCAGGGCCAGCGCGATGTTGGTCCGGGTGTCCGGGGTCACGCCGAGGGTCTCCAGGCAGCCATCGAGGACCTGGCGGCTGACCGGCACGCTCGCGGCGTCGCGGGGCAGGGACAGCACCATCTTGATCTCCACGTCATCCACCTCCGGGGGGCAGGGGCACCGGCCATCGGCATGCCCCCTGCCATTTCCCCGCGCGGGCGATCTCTAACTCACCGGCCGGGCACCCGGACCAGCAGCGCACCCGGCCGCAGCGTGACCGTGAGCGACCGGCCCGGGGTGATCACTTCCCCGTCCACCTCCCGCGGCAGCTCGGCGGCGGCCTCGATCTCGACCCGCCGGGCCCGGTACCGTTCCAGGTTCGGGTCGTCGCGACGGCTGCCGGTGAGCACGCGCCGGGCGACCAGGCCCCAGCCGACCAGCCCCGCGGGGGCGAGGATCGCGACGTCGAGCAGCCCGTCGTCCAGCCGGGCGTCCGGCAGCAGCGCGAAGCCGCCCGGCAGCAGCCCCACGTTGCCGACCACCACGGACCTGGCCAGCCGGGCCAGCGGCGGCCCGCCGTCCAGGCGCAGGGTGAACATGCGGCGCCGGCCGGCCAGCCGGGTCACCCCGCCTGCCGCGTAGGCCAGCCAGCCGAGGTGACGCTTGAGCACGTCAGGAGTGCCGCCCACCACCGCGGCGTCGAGCCCGATCCCGGCCATGGCCGCGAACAGCATTCCGTCCGCCGCGGCCAGGTCGATCCGGCGGTCACGCCCGCCGAACCCGGCCGCGAGGGCGGCATCCAGCCGGGACGGCAGACCCAGCGCCCGGGCGGCCAGGTTGGCCGTGCCGCGCGGCACGATCGCCAGCGGCACGCCCGTGCCGGCCAGGGCCTGCGCGCAGGCCCGGACGGTGCCGTCACCCCCGGCCGCCACGACCAGCCGGGCCCCGGCCGCGACCGCGTCCCGGGCCAGTCCCTGGGTGTGGTCGGCGGGACTGGTCTCGGCGAAGGAAAGCTGCTCCCAGCCCGCCGCTCGTGCCGCCAGGCAGCACTGATGCCGGAACCGGGGCAGGTCCCGGACCCGGGCGCGGTTGACGATGATCATTGCGTGGGACATGGGGCTGGACCAGGCTAGACCATGCTGTCGCGGTCCGCGGTGGTACACGGCCCGGCTCGCGCATACCCCGCGCACCGCCCCCGCGCCGCCTCCGTGCCCGCACCGCGCACCGCGCCCCGCCCGCACCGCGCACCGCCCGCACCGCGCCCCGCCCACCCCGCGCAGGGCGCCGGGTGGGCGGCGGAGCCAGGCGGGTGCTACTGCCCGGCCGGCGAGCCGACCTGGCGGAATCCGCGCGGGATGGTGACCGTCGCCCTGGCGATGTTGGCCGCCGTCGGCTTCAGCCACCGCACGTCGGTCACCGACGTGTACCTCGTGCTGGCCCGCGGGCCGCCGAAGGTGCTCGTCGTGCTGACGATCCGCACCGGCAGGAACGTCTCCGGGTTCACGTACAGGGCAACCGCACCAGCGCGTCCCGGAGGTCCACCTGGGCGGTCACGTCTGGCTGCGGCGGCGTCTCCGCGCGAATCAGCAGCAGCTTGCGCTGCAGCCGCCCCCGGCGGCGGAACCCGTCCGCGGCCAGGTTGTAGAGCGTGCGGCGCAGGTAGCCCTCGGGATCACCGCCCAGCGTGCGCCAGTGCCGCAGCAGCCGCTCCAATGCGGTCTGCAGCAGATCCTGGCCGGTCTCGCGGCTGCCGGTGAGCAGCACCGCGGTGCGCAGCAGCCGGTCGGCCCGCTCGGCCAGGAACTGCTCCAGTTCGGCGACCGCCTGGTCATTCGCCATCGGCTGTCCCCCTTTCGCCCACCAAGCACGAAGGAGCCGGGCCGCACGTTCCGCCGGGACGGCGGATTTCTGCCTCGCGGGGCGGCCACGGAGGCCGGCCGGGGGCTAGCGGCGCCGGATCAGCATCTCCTCGTCCAGCCGCCAGGTGCGGCGGCCGTCCGTGGAGACCTCCCCGGTCCACCGGAAGGACTCCGGGGCGGGCCCGGGCATGATGTCGCGGAAGGCCCAGCGCTCGGCTGGCTCGTCGTCCAGCCCGTCGAGGATGATGGCCCCGCCCTCGGGGCGGCCGATGAACCGGCGGACCCGGCCGTTCAGCGGGTCGATCCAGGTCGATCGCCACGCCCCCAGGGACGGGTCGTAGAAGCGCAGCGTGGTGCCGTGGAATGACCGCAGCCCGGGCGGGGCCGCCCCGGACGAGGGCACCCGCCAGACGTCCTGGACGGCCCGTCCGTCCAGGACCCAGCCGAAGTGCAGGTCGCCCCGCATAGTGGCCGGGTTACCGTGACGGTCGGTCCCGCGCCATTCGATGTCCCAGGATCCGATGAACCGCCCGAACAGGGCCAGCGGCGCGGCCAGGCCCGGATCCGGGCCCGCGGCGTGCAGCGCCCCGGCGAGATCCCCCCGGTGGACCGCCGCAGGCCCGTCGGATGCCTCCATGCCGACACCGTAGCCGCGGGTGCCGGCGCCGGTCGAGCCGATTACCAGGTGGGCCGGAGCGGGCCGTGGGGGGCGATGCGGAGCAGGTCGTCCTGGAGTTCCCGGAGCCGTTCCCCGCCCAGGACCGCGGCCCACGGGCGCACCGTGTCGGCGATGGCCTCCTCGGCGGCCCGGGTGCAGGCCCAGCCCCGGTCGGTCAGCGTGATCAGCCGGGCCCGGGCGTCGTCCGGGTGGCGGCTGCGCCGCACGTAGCCGCGCGTGAGCAGCTCGTCCACCAGCTGGGCCGCAGCCTGCCGGGTGACGCCGAGGTGCTCGGCCAGCTGGGTGATGGTCGCGCCGTCCGGGGCGAGCCGGGCGAACGCGAAGCCGTGCGCGGGACGCAGGTCACCGAATCCGCGGGCGCGCACCCCGGCCGAGATCCCGTCCACCAGGGCCCGGCCTGCCGACAGGAGCCCGACGGCCAGGGCCTGAGGGTCATGATGCTGCATCCACCAAGCTTGACAGATTAGGCAAGTAGCTTGAACATATAAGCAAGCTACTTGCCTATATTCGGGAGGACCGCCCATGCCCGTCATCCACGCATCCGAGTCGGCCGTGCACCAGATGCACGGCACCACGTTCACGTCGTACGCCAGCCCGGCCCGCGGCAGCCGGGAGCTGTGCGCCTGGCGGATCGAGATCCCGGGCGGCACCGAGGGCCTGCCGCACCACGTGTCCCGCGAGGAGGTGCTGTGCGTGCTCAGCGGCACGCTCCGGGTCAGCGTGGACGGCGAGACCGGCGACGCCGCCGCGGGAGACGTGGTCCTGGTGCCGGCCGGGGCCCGGTTCGGGGCCAGCAACCTATCCGCCGGGCCGGTCACGGCCTGGGTCACCACGACGGTCGGGTTCACGGGTGTCCTGCCGGACGGAACCCGGTTCACTCCCCCATGGACCCAGTAAGCGGCCGGCGGAAGGTCCCGCGGCCCCGCCGCGGGGAGCGCCGGGTACCCTCACGCCGGGTACCCTCACGGTGAGTGGACAAAGCCAGCGAAGACCAGGTCAGCGCGGAGGTGGCGGGCGAGGCGCCCGGGCCGCCGCGCCATGGGCCGTCCCCGCCCTACGCACGGCTGATCACCGGCGGGCTGCTCCTGCTCCTGGCCATCCTGACCGTCGGTGTGCTCGTGCACGGCCCGCTCACCAGCCTGGACGAGCGGATCCGTGCGGCAGTGCTGGCCCGGGCGGCGTCGCCCGGGTGGCGGTGGCTGGGCGACACCCCGCACCGGCCCGCACCGCTCCTCACCGACCTCGGCATGACCGCGGTGGCCGTGCCGGTGCTCGCGGCGGTGGCGCTGGCCCTGGCCATCCGGCGGCACACGTTCCGCCCGGTGCTCATCGCGCTGACCGGCGTCGTGCTGCTGTTCGCCACCGTGATCCCGGCGAAGATCATCATCGGCCGGCCAGGCCCGGGCCTGCCCGCGGTCATGACCGGACAGCTGGGCGCCTTCCCGTCCGGGCACACGTCCACCGCGTGCGTCTGCTTCTCGCTCGCGGTGGTGATGCTCGTGGCCGGCCAGCCGCCCCGGGTTCGCTACCTGGCGCTAGCCGGCCTGACGGTGCTGTGGCTGGCGGTCGGGGCCGCGCTCGTGTGGTGTGACTACCACTGGTTCACGGACGTGGCCGCGGGCTGGGCCCTGTCCGGGCTGCTGATCCAGCTCACGTTCTGGATCAACCGGCCGCGCAGTTGCCCGGGGTAGCAGGACCGGGGTGGCCAGGAGGAGCAGGCCGGCCAGAGCGATCGCGGCGCGGAGGCTGGTGATGCTGGCCAGCACGCCCCACAGGGCGGTCAGGGCCGCGATGGTGGCCTTGCTGGTGACGGACCACGAGGACAGGGTGCGGGCGACCCGGTCCGCCGGGATCTGCTCGAGCCGGTAGGTGGCGAGCACCGGGTTGAACACGCTGATGCAGACGATCATCCCCAGCTCGACGGCCATCACGAGGACCAGCCCGGCCGCGCCGGGGCGGATGAAGGCCAGGCCGGGCAGCCAGCAGGCGCGCAGCGCCCCGGCGCCGAGCATCACCGCGTGCTCCCCGAAGCGCGCGACGATGCGGCGGGCCAGCCGTGAGCCGATCAGGCCGCCGGCACACGGCACCGCGAACGCGAGGCCGAACTGCCACGGACTGAACCCCAGGCGGCCGAGCATGAGCACGGCGAGCAGGGGCCCGGTCGCCATGATCAGGCCGTTGACCAGCATCGTGTTGAAGAACAGCGGTCGCAGCACCGGGTGGGCCAGGATGCAGCGCCACCCGCGGAGCAGGTCCCCGGCCCGCGGCCGCGGTGCACCTGCCCGTGGCGGGCACGGTTCCCGCCCGCCCATCGCGTAAATCCCCGCCGCCGAGAGCAGGAAGCTGACCGCATCGGCGATCACGGTCGTGACCGGGCCGAAGAGCCCGATCGCGACCCCGCCCAGTGGCGGCCCGATCACGGTGGCTGTCCAGGTCGTGGACTCCAGGCGCCCGTTCGCGACGAGCAGGTCCTCCGGCCGCACCAGCGTCGCAACGGAGGCGCCGCTGGCCGCCTTGAAGGCGATATCGGCGGCCCCGGCGATGACCGACACGACCAGGAGCTGGACGAAGCTGAGCCAGCCGAGCGCGAACGCGGCGGGGACGCTCATCATCGCGGCGCACCGGGTCAGGTCCATCGCCACCATCACCGGCCGCTTGCGGCTGAACTCCACCCACGGGCCCAGCGGCACCGCCGCCACCGCCCCCACCGCCATCCCCGCCGCGGCCAGCACCGACACCGCGGCCGGTCCGGCGTGCAGCACCAGGATCGCGATCAGGGGAAAGGCCCCGAACGCCAGGGACGTGCCGGACGCGCTGACCGCATACGCCGCCCAGAGCCACCCGAACCGCCGCCCGAGCGAGCGCCTAGCCACCATGTGCAGCACACCCCTCGCCGTCTCGCCCGGGACCTCGTCACGCTGACGGGCGAGATCAAAGCGCACCGCGGCGGCGGGATCAAACAACCACCGCGCCGGCGCGCCACAACCGTGCGTTGTGCAACTAGGGTCGGTCGGCGTGGACCTCGATGCCGTGCGGACCTTCGCCGCGGTCGCGGACGCGGGCCAGTTCTCCGAAGCCGCCGCTGACCTGTCGATCACCCAGCAGGCCGTGTCCAGGCGCATCGCCGCGCTGGAGAAGGACCTCGGGGTGCGGCTGTTCACCCGCACCACGCGGGGAGCCCGGCTCACCGTGGAAGGGGAGGCGTTCCTGCCGCACGCGCGTGAGCTCCTCCAGGCTGAGGCGCGGGCTGCCGCGTCGGTGCGGCCCGGCCGCCGCGCGCTGCGCGTTAACGTGGTCGGCCGCCGGCTCGCACCAGCGGCCCTGCTGAGCCACTTCCGCCGCGCGCACCCGCGAACCGGGCTCGACGTCGTCACCCTCTTCGACGCCGGCGCGGCCATCGCCGCGGTGCAGGCCGGCACGATCGATGCGTCCTTCCGCGCGGTCACGGTGGCCGCCGGCCAGCTCCCGGGCGGTATCGCGGCCGCCCGGGTCCACGACGAGCCCGTCCAACTGCTCACCGGGCCGGGTCACGCGCTGGCCGGGGCCCGGGCGGTCACGCCGGCCGGGCTGGCCGGGCACCGGATCTGGATGCCCGGCCTGGTCGCCGGGACGGAGTGGGCCGCGTACTACGGCGAGCTCGCGGCCGCCTTCGGTCTCACCATCGACGTGACCGGCCCCGACTTCGGCACGGAGCCTCTCCTGGACGTGATCGCGGCCTCCCCGGCGCTGGCCACCCTGGTGGGCGAGCAGACCCGGCTGGTCTGGCCCGACGGTTTCGGCCTGCGGCGCATCGCCGTATGCGATCCGGTGCCGGTGTACCCGCACTCACTGATCTGGCGCAGCGACAACCGTCACCCGGCACTTACCGCACTGCGCACCTACCTGGCTGCCAGGCCGCCGGGCCGGCGCGACGGTGCGAGCTGGGCACCGCCCTGGGCGCACCACCCCGCACCGCCACCGCCGGCCGGCCCGGCGGCCAGGCCCGCTACCGCCGGCCGGTTCCCGGCCAGGGCAGCCGGTACGCGCGGTAGGTGTTGACGCCGGCCGGGCACCGGGCGCTGAACCGCAGAGCCCCCGAGGGGCTGATCTCCTTCGGCGGCCCAGGCACGGAAAAGCCTGGCGGCCGGCGTGGCCGGGTTTCCGCGGCACCCCGTAAGGCACCGCACCCGGCCAGCCGGCCGCCAGGCTCGCGGCGTGACCGTCTCAGCGCATGAGACCGGCCAGCATGTCGCGGTAGCGGTCGGTTCCCGCTATCGCGGGCGTGCCATTGCCGGGCTGCGACCCACCCGGGCCGACGGCCGGAATCCCCGGGCGCGCCGTCCCGGGGCGGGACATGGCGGGCCGCGAAGCGGCCGGCCTGGCCATTCCCGGCTTCATGCCCGGCTTCATCGCCGTGCCCGCCTTCTTGGCCAGCGCCGGCTTCGCGGCCAGTCCCGGCCGGGCCGTCGTCCTCGGCTTGATCGCGGTGCGCGGCTTGGCGGCCGTGGCCGGCTTCGGCTTCGCGATCGCCCTCGGCTTGACCGCCGTGCGCGGCTTGACCGCCGTACGCGGCTTCGCCGCCGTGGCCGGCCTCGGCTTCGCGATCGCCCTCGGCTTCGCGATCGCCCGGGCTGGCCGCGACGACGCCGGCTTGCGGCCCGCGGTCATGGTCCGGGACCGGGACGCCGTCGCTGACGCCCTGGCCACGGTGCGGGACCCGGCCGCGGTCCGGGGCCTGGCTGCCTTGGGTTTCGCGGCCGGCCGGCTCCTGGTGGCCGTGGCCGTCCTCGACGTCGTAGCGCTCGCGCGCTTCGCCGCGCTCCCGGCCCTCGCCGTGGTCCTGGGCTTAGCCGCAGTCCTGGCCTTCACCGCGGTCCTGGGCTTGGCCACAACCTTGGGCTTGGCGGTGCTCCTGGCCTTCGCCGTGGTCCGCGGCTTGACCGCGGTCCGCGGCTTGGCCGCCGTCCGTGACTTCGCCGCCGTCCGCGGCTTGGCCGCCGTCCGTGACTTCGCCGCCGTCCTGGGCTTGGCCGCCGTCCGTGACTTGGCCGGCGGGGCCGAGGCCGTCATGGCCGCCCCGGTCAGCGCCTTGGCCGCTGACGACATGGCCTTGGTCGCCATGTTCATGGCCTGCATGGCGCCGGACATCGTCTTGGTCGCGGTGTTCATCGCCTGCATGGCGGTGGACATGGTCTTCGCCGACGACGTGGCCTTGGTGGCCGCCGCCGCCATCTGGGTCGCCGACGAGGCGACCTTCACGGCCGCGGACGATACGGTCCTCGCGGCAGTTCCAGTACTCCTCATGCTCCCCGCCCTCGTGGCCGCGCCCCGTATTGGCTTGGCGGCGCTCGCCTTCGTGCTGGTCCTGGATTTCCGATTGCTGGCGGCATTCTTAGCCACATTGCTGCGAATCGAGCCGGTACGCGCGGTCGCCGCTGATTTGCGGCGAACAGCCGTGCGTGCCGTGGTTTGCACAGGCATTGATCTCCCCCCGTAATTGATCAATTACGGAAGGATCTATTCCACGATTGGCGAGTTCTTACACCACCGCAGAGAAAGTGTTCATGACACCTGGGAAAGGAACTGTGCCAGTTCGGTGGCGGTAGGCGCGGTGGCGGGTCCGCGCCGCGTTACCGAGATAGCCGCCGCGGCATTGGCGCGGCGGGCCGCCTCCCGGGCCTCCGCCCCGGTGGCCAGCGCTGCGATGAAGGCGCCCGTGTGAGTGTCGCCCGCCCCATTGGAGTCCACTTCGGTGACCGGGAAGCCCGGCACCGGGAGCGGGTTCGTTGCGGAAAAAGAAGACAGCAGGCAGCCGTCCGGTCCGGTGCGGACCAGCACCCGCGCGGCGGGGCGGCCGTCACCGGCGAGGCGGGCCGCCAGCGCGCGCAGCGCCGCGGCCGGGGTGCCGCAACCGGTCAGCGCCGCCGCCTCGCGTGCGTTGCAGGTCAGCCAGTCGGCCCGGCCGAGCACCTGGTCCAGCGCGTCCGGCGGGATGGACATGACCAGCGGGCCGGGGTCGAACACGACCGTGGCCGCCGCCGGCAGCCGGGCCAGCCAGCCGAGCAGCGCGCCGCGGTTGCTGGGGTGCACGAGCCCGTAGCCGGACAGGCCGGCCGCGTCGCCGGGCCGGGCGGTCACGCCGGCCAGGTCCGCCCCGGTCAGCGTGGCCTCCGCGCCGGGGCTGGTCACGAACGTCCGCTCACCCGTGTCGTCCACGACGGCGACCACCACGCCGGTGTCGCGGCCCGGCGTGGCCGGCTGCACCACCTCGATGCCTTCCGCAGCCAGCCCGGCGCGGGCGAGGTCGGCGAACGGCCCGGTGCCGTGGGCCCCCGCATAGGCCACGGGCAGCCCCTGCCGGGCCGCCGCGGCCATCACGTTGAACCCGCCGCCCGGGGTGATCCGGGACCGGCGGGCCAGCACATCGCCGCCGCGGTCCGGCAGCGCCGGCACGTCCAGCACGATGTCCACGACGACGTTGCCGAGGTAGAGCAGCCGCTGGATGCTCACGGGCAGCGCACGGCGAGCAGGGCCGCCGCCACCTCGTCCAGCCGCAGCCCGTTCACCGCGGTGACCGTGCCCCGGGCCCGCTCCGGGAAGGCTGCGGCGCCATGGCAGGCACCGCCGACCGCGCCGGTGATCGCCGCGATCGTGTCGGTGTCCCCGCCGGCCGACGCGGCCATCCGGCAGGCCAGCCACGGATCGTCCGGTGCGGCGGCCAGCAGCGCGAACGCGGCGGGCACCGACTCCTGGGTGGCCAGGCTCGTGCCGACCAGCGTGTCCACGAGGCCCAGGACCTCGGCCGCGGGCCGCCCGGCGGTCAGCCCGGTGGCCCAGGTGATCCGCGTGGCCATGTCCGCGGCCGCCACCCACCGGCCGTGGCCGGCGGCCAGCCGGGCGGCGGCCACGGCGGCGCCGGCCGCCTCCGGCACCGTCGCGCCCTCCACGCCGGCGCTGACCGCCGCGGCGACCGCCGCCGCCCCGGCCAGCGCGACGCCGGTGTTGTGGGTGACCCGGCTGGCCGCCACCACCCGCGCGGTCAGCAGGCCAGGGTCCCCGGCGGGGGTGGCCACGCCCACCGGCGTGATCCGCATGGCCGCGCCGTTCGTGGTGCCAGCCCGGCCGCTCTCGGTAATCGGGGTCCCGGCGAGCAGCGCGGCCAGCGCGCGCCTGGTGGACGGGCCGAGCAGGCTCAGCGAGCCGCGGGCCCGCACGTCCTCCTCCCAGGCGAGCAGGCGCCGGGCGAACTCCGCCTCATCGACCGCGCCGTCCCCCTCGATGATCAGGGCCGCCAGCAGCAGCGCCTGCTCGGTGTCGTCGGTGACGGTCCCGGCGGGCAGGCCGGGGGCGAGCGGCTGGTCGGCCGCGCCGGGGTGGAAGTCCTCCAGCAGCGCGCCGTACCGGGCCACGATCTGCGCCCGCGGCAGCGACTCGGTGGGCATGCCGAGCGCGTCGCCCACGGCCAGCCCGTACAGCGCGCCGGCCGCGCGGTCCTGGAGCTGCGTCATCCGCCCAGCACGGCATCCAGGCTGGTCACCTCGACCAGGGGCGCGTACAGCCGGAGGATGTCCAGCGCCTTGTGGTGGCTGTCGTCGTCCACTCCCGCGCACGCGTCCGCGACCACCTGGACCGCGACCCCCGCGTCGGCCGCGGCCACCGCCGTGGACAGTACGCAGCAGTCCGTGGAGACCCCCGCCAGCACGAGATCGTTGCCCGTGCCGCCGGGCCCGGCGGCCCGGACCCGCGCGGCCAGGTCCGGGCCCCACTTGCTGAACGTGGCCGTGTCCACCGTGGGCCCGGCGCCCGCGAACTCGCCGGCCAGCTCGTAGATCCGCGCGTCCGGCGGCTGGAGCGCGAACGGCCACGCCTCGTAGTAGGCCCGCCAGGCCCCGGCCGGGCTGGCGGGCGCGACGAACCGGGTGAACACCACGTCCGGACCGAACGCCGCCACCAGGTCACGGACCGGCTTGACGATCTCGCCGAAGCGCGGTGCCAGCCAGGGGCTGCCCGGCTCGCCGAACACCCGCTGCATGTCGATGACGGCCAGGCAGCCCGGGGGATGACTCATCCAGCCGCCGCCGGGGCGAGTACCGGCCGGGCCTCCTGGGCCCGGACCGGCGCGATGTCGAGCGCCCACGCGGCGGCGAACCCGAGGACCAGCGCGACCAGCACGCCCAGGTTGGCGAACGCCCAGGCGCCGGACTTGCCGCCCAGGCCGAGCGGGCCGAGCAGGTAGCCCTGCCAGGTGAGCCAGCTGGCGTAGCTGTTGGTGACCAGGCCCCAGCCGATCACGGTCGCGATCACGATGATGGCCAGCGGGGCGAACCGGACGTCACCGTAGCGGCCGCGCGGGTCGAACAGCTCGGGCTCGGAGTAGTCCTTGTGGCGCAGCATGATGTCGGCCAGCATGATCCCGCACCAGGCGGCGATCGGCACGCCCAGCGTGATCAGGAAGCCCTCGAACTGGTTCAGGAAATTGTGGGCCACGAACACCACGTAGATCGTGCCCAGCACCATCACGGTGCCGTCGATGAGGGCGGCCGCGTACCGCGGGATGCGCAGCCCGAGGGCGAGCAGGGACAGGCCGGAGGAATAGATGTCCAGCACCGAGCCGCCGACCAGGCCGAGCACCGCCACGATCGCGAACGGGATCAGGAACCAGGTGGGCAGCAGGGTGGTCAGCGCCCCGACCGGGTCCGCGCCGATCGCGCTGCTCAGCTTGGCCGACGAGCCGGCCAGCAGCAGGCCGAAGATCAGCAGGAAGATGGGGGCGATGGAGGAGCCGAACGTGGTCCAGCCGATCACGCCCCGGCTCGAGGAGCGGCGCGGCAGGTACCGGGAGTAGTCCGCGGCCGCGTTCACCCAGCCGAGCCCGAACCCGGTCATCACGAACACCAGCGCGCCGATGAACTTCTGCGGCGACCCGGCCGGGATGGCGGACACCGTGTGCCAGTGGATCTTGTCGGCCACCAGGATGATGAACACCACGGTCAGCACCCCGGTGATCCAGGTGATCACCGACTGCATGCGCATGATGAGGTCGAAGCCCATCACCCCGCCGGCCACGGTCAGCGCGCTCACCACGATGAGCGCGATCACCTTGACCCCGGTGCCGCCGCCCCAGCCGAGCCGCTCGAACACGGTGGCGGTGGCCAGCGTGGCCAGGATGATCAGCACGGTCTCCCAGCCCACCGTGAGCAGCCAGGAGATCAGCGAGGGGAGCTTGTTGCCGCGGACCCCGAACGCGGCGCGGCCCAGCACCATGGTCGGCGCCGAACCCCGCTTGCCGGCCACCGCGATGAACCCGCAGAGCAGGAACGAGACCACGATCCCGACCAGCCCGAGGATGACCGCCTGCCAGAACGAGACGCCGAAGTCGAGCACGAACGCGCCGTAGCCCAGGCCGAGGACCGACACGTTGGCCGCGAACCACGGCCAGAACAGGTCGCGCGGATGGCCCTTGCGCTCCGCGTCCGTGATGACGTTGATGCCGTTGGCCTCGATCTGCAGCGGTCTCAGCTCTGGCTGAGTGCCTTCGGCGGTGGGGTTAGTCATGGCGTGCCCCTTCGTGGGAGAAGGACCAGGGAGGGTCGGAGGACAGGGACGAAGCTGGGTGCGGGTGACTGCGCCGCCACGCCGCCACGCCGGCCAGGGCGCCGGCCACCAGGGCCCCGCCGGTCACCAGCAGCGCGGAGGCGGCGAGCAGCCTGCGGTCGATCCGCGGAGCCGGCGGGCCGGTGCTGGCCGGCGGGCCGGTGCTGGCCGGCGGGCCGGTGCTGGCCGGCGGGCCGGTGCTGCCCGGCGGGGCACCGGCCTGGCTCGCGAGGAGCTGCTCGACGTTGCCGGCGAACTGCTCGACGAGCCGCTGGCCGACGTCGCCGATCGCGCCCGGCGCGTACTCGGCGACCTTGCCGCGGATCATCAGGTCGGCACTGATCAGCACCCGGGTGCTGCCGCCGCGGGATTCCACCCGCAGCGTCACGCTGGCGTCCGCCCGGCCCTGCCCGCCGCGCTCCCATCCGGACGCGTGCAGCGTGGCGGTGCCCGCGTCGCGGTCGGAGTTGTCGAGGCGCACCGTGCCCGCGTAGACCGCGTGCACCGGGCCGATCCGCAGCCGCAGTTCCCCGGCGTAGGTGTTGTCCGCGACCTCGCCGATGAGGCGGCTGCCCGGCAGGCAGGCGGCCACCGTTCCGGCGTCCAGCAGCGCGTCGAGCACCTCTGGCGCAGGGCGGCTGATTCGGATCGCGCTGGTCAGCTGCACAGCTAGTGTCCCTACCGGTCCATGATCGCTTTGCGCTGGGCCCCGTCCACCGGGATGTGGGCCCCGTTGACGAAGCTGGCCCGGGGCGAGGCCAGGAAGGTGACCAGCGCGGCGACCTCACCGGGCTCGCAGATCCGGCCCACCGGAATGGACTCCTGCGCGAGCTCGTGCGCCCGGTCCTGGGTCACGCCCTTGTCGCGGGCGAACGCCTTCTCCAGCGTGTCCCACCGGTCGGTGTTCACCGGCCCCGGGTTCACCGTGTTGATCCGCACCCCGTAGCGCCCGTACTGCTCGGCGACCGACGACGCGAAGTTGATGTCCGCCGCGTTCGCCACGCCTGCGGTCATCTCCCAGTAGCTGGGCTTGAGGCCGTCGTTGCCGACGACCAGCACGATCGAGCCAGTGCCCCGCTCGCGCATCTGCCCGATGACGGCGCGGACCGAGCGGACATAGCCCATGAACTTCAGGTTCAGGCTGGACATCCACTGCTCTTCGGTCAGGTCCTCGAGCAGTCCGCCAGGCGAGCTGCCCGCGCAGGTCACCAGGATGTCGATGGGGCCGAGCTGGTCCTCGGTGGCGGCCACGCAGCGCGTCACCTCCGCGGTGACGCTCATGTCCCCGGCCAGGGCCAGCACCTGCCGCCTGGTGGCGGCCTGGATTTCCTTGGCGGTGATCTCCAGCGGTGCGGCCGTCCGCGCGGTAATGGCGACAGTGGCTCCCTCAGCGGCGAGATGCTCGGCGACGTGCCGGCCAATACCTTTGCTGGCGCCGGTGACCAGAGCCACCTTTCCGTCCAGCTGAAGATCCACCGCAGACCCCTTCCAATGCCCTGACCGGCCGCTTCCGGGTAGCGCGCTGGCAGGATGGTATACCAAATATCAGTTTGGCGGAAGGCTCGTGTTCTGCCTGTATATAACGGTCATATCGTTGAACACCCGCGTAGCGGCGGCACCCCTGGCCCGCCGGCCCAGGGGTGCCGGGGGCGGCTCACCGGCGCCGCCCACTCTCCTGACCCTGTTTCCCTCCCCCCACTATCACCTTTCACGCCGGAGGTGCGCTCAGCCGGGTGATTTGTCCGGTCCGGGCGCACCATCGGCGTGAAATGTCGGATCGGGCGCCCGGCCCAGGCGGGTCAGGGCGGCCCGGTTCAGTTTGCCGAGCTCGTTACGGGGCAGCGCGTCGAGCGTGAACACCTGTTTCGGGCATTTGTAGGCGGCCAGCAGCGTCCGCGCGTGGGCCATGAGCTCCGCCTCCAGCCCGGCCGCGGCCTCGCCGGCCCCAGCCCCGGCGAACGCGGTCCCGGCCCGGGGCACGACCCAGGCGGTCACCTGCTCCCCCCAGCGCGGGTGGGGCAGCCCTGCCACCGCGGCCTCGGCCACGGCCGGGTGGCGCTCCAGCGCGATCTCGACCTCGCGGGGATAGACGTTCAGCCCTCCGCTGATGATCACTTCTTTGGTCCGGCCCCGGATGACCAGGTGCCCAGTGGCCGGATCGACGGCCCCGACGTCGCCGGTGCGGAACCAGCCGTCCGGCGTGAAGGCCGCCGCCGTGGCCCCGGCATCGTGCCAGTACCCGGAGAACACCTGCGGGCCGCGCAGCTGGATCTCGCCGTCCGCGCCGGGCGGCGCCTCACGGCCCGCGGACCAGATCCGGCACTCCACCCCGGGCAGCGGCAGCCCCACGGTTTCCGGGCGCGCCGCGCCCAGCGGGTGCGAGACGTCGAGCCCGCTTTCCGTGGTCCCGTAGCGGATCAGCGGCAGCTGGCCGAGCAGCGCGGGCAGCCGGGCGGCCAGGACCGGGCTGAGCGGGGCGGAGCCGCAGACTGCGAGGCGCAGGCCCTGCAGGAGCGGAGCGCCGGGGGCGGAGCCGCCCGGCCCGGCGTCCCCGGAGCCGCCCACCGCACCGTCCCGGGGGGCGGAGCCGCCCGGCCCGGCGTCCCCGGCTCCGCCCACCGCACCGTCCCGGGGGGCGGAGCCGCCCGGCCCGGCGTCCCCGGGGGCGGAGCCGCCCGGCCCGGCGCCCGCGGAGCCGCCCACCACGCTCTGCGCAGCGTCGAGCAGGGCCTGGTAGGTGGCGGGCACGCCGAAGAGCACGGTCCCGCCCTCGGCCCGCACCGTGGCGATGAGGTCAGCGGGGTCGAACCTGGACCGCAGGTGCACGGTGGACCCGGCGATCAGCGTGGCGTGCACCCCGCCCAGGCCATGCTGGTGGAACAGGGGCAGCGCGTGCACCAGCACATCGTCAGCGGTCCAGCACCAGGCGGCCATGGCCCCCCGGATGGAGGCGGCCAGCTGCCGGTGGGTCAGCGGGACGCCCTTGGGCCGCCCGGTGGTGCCGGAGGTGTAGGCGAGCAGCGCGATGTTGTCCGGGGCGGGCAGGGGCCGGGCCGCATCCCGCGGCCGTCCCGCGGGCTCATCGTCCGTCGGCACGACCGGCGGTCCCGCGTCCAGCGTGGCCAGCCGCCGGGCGGGACCGGGATCCGCGACCGCGAGCCGCGCGCCGGAGTCAGCCACCAGGTGCTCCAGCTCGGCTCCGGTGTAACCGGGGTTGGCCAGCACCACGACCACTCCGGCGCGGAGCGCCCCCAGGTACCAGCGCAGGAAGCTCAGGCCCGAGCGGGCAGCCAGCAGCATCCGGTCGCCCGGGACCAGCCGGGCCGCGAGCCACGCGGCGGCCTGCCGGGCGCCCGCGTCGAGCTGACCGTGGGTCACCGGCTGACCGTCCACGCTCACCGCGACCCGGTCCGGCACCCGGCGCGCCGACGCAGCGGCGAGCCCCGGAATTGTGCCCTCGCCACCGCCGGCCACCGGGCCGGCAGGCACAGGGCGGGCAGGCACGGGAGCAGCGGGCACAGGGCCGGCGGGCACAGGGCCGGCCGGCAGAGGGCCGACCGGCAGACGGCCGGCGGGCACAGGAGCGGCGGGCAGAGGGCCGCCAGGCACAGGGCCGCCGGTCGTCGCGCCCAGGTGAGTGCGCCATCCGTGGCGGCTCCAGGCGCGGGCCGACGTCCAGCCCGTCATGTGCTGCCCCACGCCGCCCGGTTCGCCGCGCGCTCGGCCCGCAACCGTTCCAGCAGCCCGCCCGCCGACGCGATCAGCTTGACGCTCCCGGTCCCGGCGGGCCCCCGCGCCAGCAACTGCCCGGCCAGCTCCGCCGCCGCCTTGCCCGGCTCCTTCTCGACCCGGTTCACCAGGCCCAGCCGCAGCGCCTCTGCGGCCTCCACCCACCGCCCGGTCAGGGTCAGCTCCAGCGCGGCGCCCCGGCCGGTGAGCGCGGGCAGCACCCAGGCCCCCACCGCCAGGTCGCGGCCGGGCGGCCCGGCCCAGCGGAAGCGGGCACCCGGCCCGGCGATGCGCAGGTCGGCGGCCCCGGCGAGCTGGGCGCCGCCACCCACGGCCGGGCCCTCGACCACCGCGATGACGGGACCGGAGCGGGTGATCATCGCCTCATAACACTCGTAGAGCAGGTCGGAGACCACGACCCGCTCGCTGTCGGGCACGCTCAGGTCGGCGCCCGCGCAGAACGCGCCGGGGTCGGTGCTCTCGATCAGCACCGGGACCACGGGGTCGGCGCGGACAATCTCCAGCAGGGTGCGGGTCATGGCGGCGTCGAGTGCGTTGCGGCGTTCCGGGCGGGCCAGGCGGACTCGGAGGAATCCCGGTGATCCCGGTGATCCCGGTGATCCCGGTGATCCCGGAAATCCTGGAGAGCCTGGAGAGCCCGGCAGGGCTGGAGAGCCCGGCGTGCGGGCCGGGCCCGGCTCGACCAGGACACACGGGTGCGGCATGGGTAACTCCCGGGCGAAGCGCCACCGGCGACAACCTTGACATATGGTATACCAAATCGGAGAGGCTCCCCGAGGGGGAGAGAACCTCGCGGCTCCCCGGCGGGGAGAGCCGAGCGACTTCCCGGCAGGGAGAGCCGAGCGACTCCCCGGAGGGGAGAGCCCGAGTGACTCCCCGGCAGGGGAGCAGCCCCGGGAGGAGGCCGGTTGAAGCCCGCCCCGTTCAGCTACCACCGCACCCGCTCGGTGCCCGAAACCGTCGCAATGCTGGCCGAACTCGGGGACGGGGCGAAGATCCTGGCCGGCGGGCAGAGCCTGGTCCCGATGATGAACTTCCGGCTGGCCCGGCCGTCCGCGCTGGTGGACGTGACCCGGGTTCCCGGGCTGGAGTACCTGCGGGCCGGTCCCGACGGCCTGCGGATCGGCGCGCTGACCCGGCACCGCACCGTGGAACTGTGCCGTGATCCCGCGGTACTGGACGGCTTCGGGGTGCTGCCCCGCTCGGCCCGGTGGATCGGGCACTACCCGATCCGGGCCCAGGGCACGTTCGGCGGCAGCATCGCGCACGCCGACCCGGCCGCCGAATGGTGCCTGCTGGCTGTGCTCCTCGGCGCGAACGTGGTGCTGACCGGCCCGTCGGGGGAGCGCCGCGTCCCGGCCGGCGAGTTCTTCGACGGTTTCTACACCACCCGCGCGGAGCCCGACGAGATGGTCACGGAGCTGCACTTCCCGCGGCCCGCCCGCCGCGCCGCGCTCACCGAGTTCGCCCAGCGCCAGGGAGACTTCGCGGTGGTCGCGGCGGCCGTGTCGGTGGACCTGCGGGAGGCGGCGCCGCAGACGTGCCATGCGGTCCGGGTCGTCCTGGGCGGCGTCGGCCCGCTGCCGTTCGCCGTGGACACCACGGACCTGGCGGGCCAGCCCGCGGCCCCCGCGACCTGGCGCGCCGCCGGTGAGCTGGCCGCGGCCCAGATCGACCCGCCCGCGGACGGGCACGGCAGTGCCGCGTACCGCAAGAAGCTCGCCGCGACCCTGGTGGAACGGGCGCTCACGGACGCGGGCGCCGCACCATGACCTGGGTCGGCGCGGCCGTGCCCCGGACCGGGGACCGGCGGATGCTGCTGGGCCGGGGCGTGTTCACCGGCGACCTGGCCCGCACCGGGACGCTGCACGCGGCGTTCGTGCGCAGCCCGTTCGCGGCCGCGGCCCTGGGCACCATCGACGCCTCCGCCGCCCTGGCCCTGCCCGGGGTGACAGCCGTGTTCACCGCCGCGGACCTGGGCGACCCCGCGCTGCTGGCCGTGCTGGAGCGGCCGGAGTTCGTGCCGACCCCGCTGCCGTTGCTGGCCGTCGGCCAGGTCCGGCACGTCGGCGAGCCGGTGGCCGTGGTGCTCGCCGACGATCCGTACCTCGCGGAGGACGCGATCGAGCTGGTCGACGTGGACTGGTCCCCGCAGCCCGTGGTGGCCAGCCTGGACGCCGCCACCGCCCGGCAAGCCCCACGGGTGCATGACCAGGCGCCCGGCAACTGCCTGGTCAACCTGACCATGTTCGACGACGATCGCCTGGAGGGCATCTTCGCCGCGGCGCCGGCGGTGGTCACCGTGATCGTCCACAGCGGCCGTCTGGCCGCGCTGCCGATGGAGGGCCGGGCCTGCCTGGCCGAGTGGGACGAGCGGGACCAGCAGGTCGTCATGCACGTGTCCACCCAGGTCCCGCACCAGGTCCGGTCCGCGGTGGCGCAGGCGTTCGGCGTCGCGGAGCACCGGGTCAGGGTGATCGCCCCGGACGTGGGGGGCGGGTTCGGGCTGAAGTGCGTGGCCGGCCGGGAGGAGGTGACCCTGGCCGGGATCGCGATGCGGCTGCGCCGCCCGGTGCGCTGGGTGGAGGACCGGCAGGAGAACCTGACCGCCTCGTTCCACGGCCACGAGCAGCGCTACCAGGTCCGCGCCGCGTTCGGCGCGGACGGCCGGATCCTCGCGCTGGCCGCCGGGATCGACTGCGACGTGGGCGCGTACTCCGCGTTCCCCTTCACCTGCGCGGTCGAGCCGCTGATGGCCGCGACCGAGCTGCCGGGCATCTACAAGGTGCCGGCCTACCGGGCCCGGGGCCGCGCGATCGCGACCCACAAGGCGCCCACCGCCCCCTACCGCGGCGTGTCCCGGCCGCAGCTGGTCCTGGTCATGGAGCGGCTCATGGAGAAGGCGGCCCGGGAGCTGGGCCTGGACCCGCTGGCCGTCCGCCGCCGCAACATGATCAGCCCCGGAGACTTCCCCTACACCAGCTGCAACGGCATCACCTACGACGAGGGCAGCTACGCGGAATCCCTCGACCTGGCCGAGAAGCGGGTCACCGAGGCGGGCTGGCCCGGTGAGCGGGACCGGCTGCGCGCCGAGGGGCTGCTGGCCGGGATCGGCTACTCGTGTTTCTCCGAGCGGACCGCGTACGGCACGCCGACGATGTCACAGCGGCGGATGCGGATGACTCCCGGCTACGACACCGCGATGGTGCGGATGGATCCGTCCGGCGAGGTGATCGTGACCACCGGGACCTGCGGCCACGGCCAGGGCCACGAGACCACGTTCGCGCAGATAGCCGCGGACCGGCTCGGCGTGCATCCAGCCCAGGTAAAGCTCCGCCAGGGCGACACTGACCTGGCCTCCTACGGCTGGGGCACCTGGGGCAGCCGCTCGATCGTGATCGGCGGCGGCGCGGCCCGGCGGGCCGCGGACGGGGTCGCCGCCCAGCTCCGGCAGGTGGCCGCGCACCTCCTGGAGGCCAGCCCCGCCGACATCGAGCTCGGCGGCGGCCAGGCCGCGGTCCGCGGTGACCCGGGCACCGCCGTCGCAGTCAGCGAGCTGGCCCGGATCGTGCACTTCCAGGCGCACCGGCTGCCGGAAGGCCTCCGGTACGGGCTGGAGGCACGCGGATCGTTCGACCCGCCGGGCACGTTCTCCAACGCCTGCCACGCGGCCCTGGTCGCCATCGACCCGGGCACCGGCGGGATCCGGGTCCGCCGCTACCTGGTGGTGGAGGACTGCGGGGTGGTGATCAACCCGGTGATCGTGGACGGGCAGGTCCGCGGCGGGGTGACCCAGGGCGTGGCCGCCGCGCTGCTGGAGCAGGTCCGGTACGACGCCGCCGGCCAGCCGGGCAGCGCCACGCTGATGGACTACCTGGCCCCGACCGCGGCGGAGATCTGCCCGATCGACGTCGTGCATCTGGAGACCCCGTCGGCGTTCAGCGAGACCGGGGCCAAGGGGATGGGCGAGGGCGGCACGATCGGCGCCCCGGCCGCCGTGCTCAACGCGGTCAACGACGCGCTCGCCGATTCCCGCCCCGGTGCGGAGATCGACCACATCCCGGTGCGCCCCTGGGACATCCAGGCCGCGCTGCACGAAGGGAGCCCCGGATGAAGGACACGCACCTGATCCGGGTCCGCGTGAACGGCCGGGAGCACGAGCTGGCCGTGGAATCGCGGCGGACCCTGGCCGACATGCTCCGGCACGACCTCGGCTACACCGGTACCCACCTGGGCTGTGAGCACGGCATCTGCGGGGCGTGCACGGTGCTGGTGGACGGCGTGCCCGCGCGGGCCTGCCTGATGTTCGGGGTGCAGGCCGATGGCCGGGACATCGCGACGGTCGAGGGCCTGGCCGACGGGGAGGACCTGTCGGACCTGCAGCAGGCGTTCAGCGACCATCACGGCCTGCAGTGCGGGTTCTGCACCCCCGGGTTCCTGATGCTGGCCGAGGGCTACCTGGCCGAGCAGCGGCCCCCGGACGGGCCAGGCGGCGGCGAGCCCGGTGAGGAACAGATCCGCGACATGGCCGCGGCGAACCTGTGCCGGTGCACCGGCTACCAGGGCATCGTCGAGGCTGTCCTGCAGACCGCCCGGCGGCGGGCCCGGGAGAGCCAGTGATCGGCGCGAGCATTCCCCGCAAGGAGGATCCCCGCCTGCTCCGAGGCCTGGGCCGGTTCGGCGCCGACTTCGCCCGGCCCGGCCAGCTGTGGGCCCGGGTGATCCGCTCCCCGGTGGCACACGGCCGGCTCCGCGCGGTCAGAACCGCCGGCGCCTCCCGCCAGGACGGCGTGATCACGGTGGTGACCGCGGCCAGCCTGCCGCCCGGCCTGGCCATCCCGGTCCGGCTCCAGGTCCAGGGCGCCGACCTGAGTGGCTACCTGCAGCCGGTGCTGGCCGCCGGCGTGGTGCGCTACGTGGGCGAGCCGGTGGCCGTGGTGGCCGCCGCGGACCCGTACACGGCCGAGGACGCCGCCGAGCTGGTCGATCTGGACATCGACGAGGCGCCCGCCATCCTGGACGCCGGGGCGGCCGCCGCGCCGGACGCCCCGCGGCTGTTCCCGGGCGGCAACGTGGCCGCCGACTTCACCCTGGGCTACGGGGATGTGGCCGGCGCGTTCGCCGGGGCGGACCGGATCGTGGAGATCGAAATGGGGATCGGGCGGCACGGGGCGGTCCCGCTGGAGCCGCGGGCCCTGCTGGCCGACCCCGACCCGGCCACCGGCCGGCTGTCGGTGTTCGGGATGACCAAGGTGCCGGTGTTCAACCGGGACCTGCTGGCCTCGCTGCTCGGCATGGACGAGACGCTGATCCACGTGCACGCCGTGGACGCGGGCGGCGGGTTCGGCGCGCGTGGCGAGTTCTACCCGGAGGACTTCCTGGTCCCGTGGCTGGCCCGGACGCTGAGGCGGCCGGTGATGTGGGTGGAGGACCGCGCCGAGCACC
This sequence comes from uncultured Actinomycetes bacterium, assembly GCA_963782185.1. Lineage (GTDB taxonomy): Bacteria > Actinomycetota > Actinomycetes > Streptosporangiales > Streptosporangiaceae > RYN-230. The sequence goes on along the minus strand of CAWAJB010000003.1, from coordinate 86,473 downwards.
TGGTCGCGGTGAACCACTCCCGGCAGCAGGTCCACCGGATCGCCGCGGCCTTCGACTCCGGCGGCCGGATCCTCGGGCTGCGTGACGACGTGGTGCACGACAACGGCGCGTACTGCCGCACCCACGGGATCATCGTGCCGGAGCTGACCCTCGCCATGCTGCCCGGCCCGTACCGGGTGCCCGCCTACCGGGGCCGGGTCCGCGTGGTGCTGACCAGCAAAACCCCGTGCGGCACCTACCGGGCGCCCGGCCGGTTCGAGGGCAGCACCGCGCGCGAGCAGCTGCTCGACGTGGCCGCGCACGAGCTGAAAATCAGCCGCAACGAAATTCGCTCCCGTAACCTCCTCCACCGCCACGAACTGCCGTACCAGCGCTCGATGAGCACCCTCGGCACCGATGTCGTGCTCGACGCGGGGGACTATCCGGCGCTTCTCGCGGCCGCCCAGGCCGAAGCCGACCGGCTCGGCTACCGCGACGAGGTGGAGCGGGGCCGGGCGGGCCGGCTGCGCGGGCTGGGAGTGGCCGCGTTCCTGGAGAAGAGCGGGCTCGGCCCGCAGGAGACCGCCGACGTGATGGTCAGCGAGACCGGGGCGGTGCACGTGTTCTCCGGCGGCACCTCGCTGGGCCAGGGCATCGAGACCGTGCTGGCCCAGATCGCCGCGGACACGCTGGGCGTGCACCCGGACCAGGTGAGCGTGGTCAACGGGGACACCGACAAGCAGCCGTTCGGCGGCGGGTCGTGGGCGTCCCGGTCCACCGTGGTGGCGGGCAGCGCGGTGCACGCCGCAGCGGGCGCGGTCCGGGACCGGGCCACCGAGATCGCCGCCCGGCTGCTGGAGGCGGCCCCCGGTGACCTGGTCAGCGAGCACGGCCGGATCAGCGTCCGCGGGGACCCCGGCGCGTCCGTCACGCTGGCCGACGTGGCCCGGGCCACCGCCCCGGCCAGTCCGTGCCTGCGGCCCGGGGAACCGGCCGGGCTGTCCGCGCGGCGCCGCTTCGAGGTGGCGCACATGACCTACCCATACGGGGTGCACCTCGCCGTGGTCGACGTGGACCCGGGCACCGGCGGCGTGCGGGTGCTGCGCTACCTGGTCGCCTACGAGGTGGGCCGGGCGGTCAACCCGGCGCTGGTGGCGGGCCAGCTGCGCGGCGGGGCGGCGCAGGGCATCGGCGGCGCACTGCTGGAGGAGTTCTGCTATGACGAGAACGGGCAGCCGCAGTCGGCCACGTTCATGCACTACCGGATGCCGACCGCGGCCGAGGTGCCGCCGATCGACGTGCTGATCACCCAGGACTCACCGGCGCCGGGCAACCCGCTGGGCGTGCGCGGCGCGGGCGAGGGCGGGGTGTCCGCCGCCGGGGCCGTGCTGGCCAGCGCGGTCCGGGACGCGCTGGGCCTGCCCGGCAGCGTGGGGCGGCTGCCGCTCACCCCGGCCCGGGTGCAGGAACTCGCCACGAACGGAGGCGGCAGATGACCGCGGCCAGCACGAGGGCACAGAGCACGGGGGCACAGGGCACGGGGGCACAGGGCACGGGGGCACAGGGCACGGGGGCACAGGGCACGGGGGCACAGGGCACGGGCCAGGTCACCGCCGGGCCCGGCTACGTGAGCAAGACGGACATGGTGGCGGCGCTGATCCGGGAGCAGATCATCACCGGGGAGCTGGCCGCCGGCGAGCAACTGCGGCAGCGGGACCTGGCCCAGCGGTTCCAGGTCAGCCAGACGCCGGTGCGCGAGGCGATGCGGCGGCTGGAGTCCGAGGGCCTGGTGATCGGCGACACGCACCGGGGGTTCACGGTGGTGGAGCCGGACGACGGCCCGGTCGAGGAGAACTTCCAGATCCGGGCGGCGCTGGAGTCGCTCGGCGCGTCGCTGGCCGCCCGCAAGATCGACGCCGCCGGCCTGGCCCGGCTGAAGAAGCTCAACGACCAGATGCGCGCCATGGGAGAGGACGACCCGCGGTACGCCGGCCTGAACCGGGAGTTTCATTTCAGCGTGTATGAGTACGCCCGCAGCCCCCTGCTGCTGTCGTTGATGCGGCTGCTCTGGGCGTCGCTCCATGGTGGCCCGAAGGTGGCCCGCACGCACGCCGAGTCGGCCCGCCAGCACGACGAGATCCTGGCCGCGCTCCGGGCAGGCGATCCCGCGGCCGCGGCGGCGGGCACGTACCAGCACATCATGGGGAGCCCATGACGACCATCACCAGCAGCATTCTCAGCACGGGCGACGGGGTCAGCCTGCACACCGAGAGCACGGGCCGGGGCACGCCGCTGCTGTTCCTGCATGAGTTCGCGGGTGATCACCGGAGCTGGGAGCCGCAGGTCCGGTTCTTCTCGTCCCGCTACCGCTGCGTCACCTACGCGGCGCGGGGCTACCCGCCATCAGGGGTGCCCGCCGATCCGGCCGCCTATTCCCAGGAACGGGCGGTGGCCGACGCGGTCGCGGTGCTCGACGGGCTGGGCATCCCGGCCGCGCATGTGGTCGGCCTGTCCATGGGCGGCTTCGCGGCGCTGCACCTGACGCTCCGCCACCCCAGCCGGGTGCTGTCCACGGTGGCGGCCGGGACCGGCTACGGCGCCGCCCCGGACCGGCAGGCCGCGTTCCGCGCCGAGTGCGAGGCGATCGCGGCAGCGTTCGAGCGCGACGGGGCCCGGGAGGTCGCGTCGTGGTACGCGCTGGGCCCGGCCCGGGTGCAGTTCCAGAACAAGAACCCGCGCGGCTGGGCCGAGTTCGCGGACGCCCTGGCCGGGCACTCGGCGCCGGGGTCCGCGCTGACCATGCGCGGCGTGCAGGCGGGCCGCCCGTCGCTATACGCGCTGCGGGACGAGCTGGCCCGCATCACCACGCCGGCGCTGGTGCTGGTGGGCGACGAGGATGAGGGCTGCCTGGACGTGGCGCTGATGCTCAAGCGCACCATCCCCACCGCGGGCCTGGCCGTGCTGCCGCGCACCGGGCACACGGCCAACCTGGAGGAACCGCACCTGTTCAGCGAGGCCGTGGACCGTTTCCTGGCCGCCGCCGAGCGGGGCGCCTGGCCGACCCGCGACCCCCGCAGCCTCTCCCCCTCGACGACCGGGGCCACCCCATCGTGATCACGGTCAATACCCGCCGCCAAATAGCGCTCCCTATCGACCGCGATCACGGACGGCGGTGACCCGTGCTTGGCCGGCTTTCGCCGCGGCGGCGGCTGTTCGTGGCGGGCGTGGCTGGGCTCGTGGGCGTGATCGTGGTCGTGGCGGTCGTGGCGGCGCTGGTCACCGGCGGGGGCGCCGGCGGGGGCGCCGGCGCCGCTCCCGCGGCGGCAGGCCAGCCTGCGCAGGACCGTCCCGGGCCGGTGCTGCTGGTCCCCGGGTACGGCGGGAGCACCGGGGCGCTGTCGGTGCTGGCGCGCCGGATCCGGGCGGCCGGGCGGCGGGCGACCGTGCTGCACCTGCCGGGTAACGGCACCGGCAGCCTGATCGCCGACGCCGGGGTGCTGAACACCGCGGTCAACCGGGCCCTGCGCGGCGGCGCGCCGTCGGTCGACGTGATCGGCTACTCGGCGGGCGGGGTCACCGCCCTGCTGTGGGCCCGGGAAGACGGGGGCACGCACAAGGCCCGGCGGGTCATCACGCTGGGCGCCCCGTTCCACGGCGCCCAGCTGGCCTCGGCGGCCGAGGCATTCGTACCCGGCGCGTGCCCGGCCGCGTGCCAGCAGCTGGTGCCCGGCAGCAAGCTGCTCAGCCGCCTGGACGCGACGGCCGTGCCGGCCCGGCCGCGCTGGCTGTCGCTGTGGACCACCGACGACAACACCGTCACCCCGCCGGACTCCGCGCGGCTGGCCGGGGCGCTCAACGTGCCCATCCAGTCGGTCTGCCCCGCCGCGGCGATCAGCCACTCCCAGCTGCCGACCAACCCGGCGGTCACCGCCATGGTGCTGCAGGCCCTGGGGCCCGGCCCGGTCCGTGCCCCCACGGCCGCCGACTGCGGCTAGCCCTCCTGGCCGCGGCCCGCCTGGATGATCGATCCCCCGGCACCGTGAACTCCCCGGCACCGTGAACTCCCGGCACCGTGAACTCCCGGCACCGCGCCTCAGCTGGTGATGTCCTTGGTCGCGAAGTGCGCCCAGGACGCGCCGAGGAACACCAGTACGTACACCCCCTGCACCGCGAACCCCCGCTCGATGTTCCGCCAGACGATCGGGTCGCGGAAGAAGTCGATCCAGGCGAGCCAGTACCGGGTGGGCAGGTAGGGGTTGACGGCCGAGGCAGCGTTGAGGGTGACCAGCACCTCGCTGGTGATCAGGGCGGCGAGCGCCCCGAGGGCCGCGCCGAGGGCCGAGTCGGTGATGGTGGACAGGAACAGCGCGATCGAGCCCACGCCGAGCATCGACACGGCGATGAAGGCGACCGCCCCGACGGTCCGCAGCGCGATCTCCGCCGGGGACAGCCCGCTGCCGGACAGCGAGGTCGCCGCGATGTTGGAGGTGGTCAGGCCGCCGGGCGTCGCGGCCACCGGCTGCGCGCCGAACAACGCGATCCCGGTCAGGTAGGCGGTCACCGCGACCAGGATCACCGCGGACAGCGTGTACACGATGAGCGCGATCAGCTTGGCGCCCAGCAGCCTGGTCCGCCCCACCGGCCGGGCCAGCAGGTAACGGAGCGTCCCCGAGCCCGCCTCGCCCGCGATGGAATCGCCGGCCACCACCGCGACCGCGACCGGCAGGAAGATGGGCAGCACGATCGCGAGCGCCGCGGCCGGGTACAGCGACCCGCTGGCCAGCACCGCGGACAGCAGTGCCGGGCCCTGGCCCGGGGGCGGCGCGAGATGGGTGACCGCGACGAACACCGCCACGAGCACGGGCAGCCCGCACAGCAGCGCGAGGCTCACCCAGCTGCGCGGGCGGCGCGCCAGCTTCACCAGCTCGACGCGGATCACCGGCGGTCAGCCTCCGCCGCGTCGACGCGGTCAGAACCTGAGCCGGTAACCGACAGCACCACGTCCTCCAGCGACCGCCGCTCGGCGGTGATCTCGGTGACCCGCACCCCCTGAGCGACCAGGCGGGAGTTGAGCGCGGCGGTGTCCGGGTCCGCGATGACCAGGCCGGCCTGCGCGAGCTCGATCTGGCCGTCCAGCACCGCACGGGCCCGGTCGGTGTCGGGGGTACGGACGATCGACCGCCCGGTCAGCGCGCGCAGCGTGTCCAGGTCGTCCTGCCGGACCAGCCGGCCGCGGTTCACGATCCCGACCCGGGTGCACAGCTGCTCGACCTCGCTGAGCTGGTGGCTGGACAGGAAGACTGTGGTGCCGGCGGCGTTCAGCTCGATCAGCAGGTCGCGGATCTCCCGGATGCCCTGCGGGTCCAGGCCGTTGGTCGGCTCGTCGAGGATGAGCAGTTTCGGGGTGCGCAGCAGGGCGGCGGCCAGGCCGAGCCGCTGGCGCATGCCGAGGGAGTACCTCTTGACCGGGCGGTTGTCGATGCCGGCCAGGCCGACCCGGTCCAGGGTGTCGGCGATCCGGCTGGGCCGGGTCCGGCGGCTGCCAGACTTGCCTGCCGCGTCGATCAGGGCCAGGTTGGCCCGGCCGGACAGATGGCCGTACGCGGACGGGCCCTCTACCAGCGAGCCGATCGAGGGCAGCACCTCGGCCGCCCGTTTCGGTACCGGCTGGCCCAGCACCGAGATCTCGCCGCTGGTCGCGTAGACCAGGCCGAGCAGCATCCGGACCACAGTGGTCTTCCCGGAGCCGTTGGGCCCGAGGAACCCGTACCGGTCGCCCTCCCGGACGTCCAGGTCGACCTGGTCGACCACGAGCAGGGGGCCGTAGCGCTTGGTGAGGCCGCGCGTAACGATCATCGGGGGAACCTGTGTCTCTGCGACAAGTCGGTGACCAGGGCGCTGGCCGAGTTCTCCAGCACGGCCGGGGTCACCGCACCGGTGAACAGGAAGACGGCGTGGTGGAACCCGGCCCTCACCATCAGAACGGACAGCAGCGGCGTGCGGATCAGCACGCTGGCCGGTGCCGCGCCCGCGGTCCCTCCGGTGACCCCCCCTCCGTTGGCCCCCTCTCCGGTGGCAGGCAGCGTCACGCTGTCCGCCCCGGCCTGGATCGCGGCGTTGAGCGCGTCCGGGCCGACGTCCCGGGGCAGTGGGAGCAGCACGAACCGGGAGAACCCGGTGCCGTAGAGCGCCACCCCCGGCGGGCTGCCCCGGAGGGCCGCGTGACGCAGGCCGCCCAGCTGGGGCGGGAACGGGGTGCGGTCACTGTCACCGTCACCGTCGCCGTTGAGCACGCCGTCCACGTCCGGCAGCCGGGTCGTGGTGAGCCCGACGTTCGGCGCCGGGTGCGGGATAACCGCGGTGAGGTCCGGCTGGGCCCGGCTCAGCTCGAGAAACGTGCTGATCAGCACGGGCTGGCCAGGCTGATGGCCAGCGCCGCGGCCGGAGATCTGGACCGCGACGGGCAGCCCGCTGGCCGGGTCGGCCCAGATCTCCACCGCGCCGATCGTGGTTTGCGCCCCGGCCGGGACCAGCCGCAGCCCCGCCGCGTCCACGCCGGCGATGCGGCGGCCGGGCAGCCGTGAGATCCGGTCGCCGTGGCCCGCAGTGTCCAGCAGCCGCCGGGCCAGGTCGGGCGGGAGCAGGTCGGGAGCCCGGGGCAGCCGGACAGGCTCAGCCCCGGTCACCTGAGTGAGCAGGTTGGTCCCGTAGTTCCAGAGGTAGGTCACCCCGCCGTCGGCGTAGGTGTCACTCTCCCCCGTCCCCGTCACGTCGTCGGCCCGCCAGTAGGCCGGGGAGTGGTACCAGACGTACTGGTCGGTGGTGCCGTCCAGGAGCAGGCTCACGTTGTGCAGGTCAGGAAGCTCGGGCAGGCCCAGGTTCACGGTGCTCTCGGCGTATCCCTGGTACGGCACGCGCGCCGAGGCCAGGATGCGGGCCCGGAGGGCCTGGGCGCTGATCGGGGATGCGGGCTCCGGGAGCGCCGCGATGACCGCCGGCAGGGCACACAGGAGGGCGGTCCCCCCCGCCACGATCGACCATCTGCGCCAGGCCCCCCGGCTCGGACCCCGCACGGACGGCAGTCTCACCGGCAGCGCCGCATCGCCGCTTCTGCCACGCCACCAACGTACGTCGGGGACGCGCCCAGCGCACCCTGGCGGGCCTCCCGTAAGGTGCCCATAAGGGACGAGCGCACGAGGAGGCGGCCCGTGATCCTGGTGACCGGAGCGACCGGAAGAGTCGGTTACCGCCTGCTGGAGGCGCTGGCTGACGCCCGGGCCGAGGCGATCGCGATGGTCCGGGTGGAGGCCAAGGGCCTCGACCTGCCCGGCCCGGGCGAGAACCTGGTCGGCACGCTCGACGAGCCGCCCGCCGCGGAGCAGTTGCAGGCCTTCGACCGGGTCTTCCTGCTGAGCCCGTCCAGCGAGGTGCAGGCCGAGCTGGAAATCAGCTTCGTGGACGCGCTGGTCGCGGCGGGGCACCGGCCGCACGTGGTGAAGATGGCCGCCGACGGCTTCACCGATCCTGGCTGCGATGTGCGCTTCATGCGCAGTCACCGCGAGATCGCCCGGCACCTGGACGCGACCGGCCTGCCGGTCAGCTACCTGGCCCCCGCGCCGTTCATGGAGATGCTGCGGCCGGCCGCGGCGGCCATCCAGCGGGAAGCCACGCTGTACGCCCCGGCGGGCCACGGCCGCGTGGGGTTCGTGGCGGCCGCGGACGTGGCCGACGCCGCCGCGCGGCTGCTGACCGGCCCGGTTCCGCCGGCCGGTGACGAGCCTCGCGTGTTCACGCTGACCGGCCCCGAGTCCCTCACCTACGCGAACGTGGCCGAACGGATCTCGGCGGTGTTCGCACGCCACGTGCGCTACTCCGACCTGCTGGAAGACCGGGCCCGGGAGGAGCTGCTGGGCTCGGGCCTGGCCCCCTGGGACGCCGAGGGCATGCTGGAGCTGTTCGCCTGGATCCGCGCGGGCGGGGCGGGCCAGCTCACCTCGCACGTGCGGGAAGTGACCCAGCACGCGCCCCGGGGACTGGCCGGCTGGCTCGAAGGTGCCCGGGCCACGTTCCTCGAGCCGATCCTGGAAGGCCCGGCCCCCACGTACTGACCGCGCCTGGGCGGCGGCGGACTCTGGGCCGGGGGAACGAAGTCGCCATGGCGGTGGACGCTCATGGCCGGCTGCTTTCGTGGGTCCGCGCCGCGGGTGATGTCCTCCAGTGCATCGCGGCGGCCCGGCCGGGGCCACCGTGGTGACGCCGGCCCCGGCGTGGTGGTGACACGACGCCACCCTGGTAGCTGCCCACCTGGCGCGGAGCCCGGGCCGCGGCGATGCTGGAGGGGCCGGACAGCGGGGTGAGTGGTGCGGGCGTGGCCAGGTGCTTCGCGGGCGGTGCGCCAGTACTGGCGGTCGTGGCTGGCCCAGCGTGCTCGCGGCCGTGGCGGGCGGGTTTGTCCTGGCCACGGCGGCGGCGGGCCGCCGGAGCGAGGCCGGCGGCGGTGGAGACCTCGGTCCTGCCCCAGGTCAGCGGCTGGTACGTGCTGGCCGGCCTCCGCGCTGGCGGCGTGGCCTCAGCGGCCAGGCGGCCGCCCGGCGGCGGCCACGGAGCGGGCGGACCATCACGGCCCGCCCGCCGTGGGCGTGCGGCCCCGCCATCGCGCGGCCGCCCTGATCCGCGCGGCACGATCGGCGCGGCGGGGGCCATCGACGCCGTCCTGGCGCGCGGTCCTGGCGTCCCCGCTGACCCCCGTGGGCGAGGCGCGGATCGCCGCCGCGTCCCGGGCACGGATGTCCCTAGACCCGTGGGCCTTCCCGCTGGCGGGGTGGCACTGGTGGCCGCCGGGACCGCGCTGTCGGTCTGGCAGGCGGTGCGTGACGCCCGGTGCTGGCACCCGCCCGCCGCGGCCGCCGGCGCCGGTGGCCATGGCCGTGAGCCGGGCCGCCGCGGCGGCCGAGCTGCCGGCCACCGTCCTGATCGGGATCCGGCAGCGCGGACGTGGCCGGGGCAGCCAGCCGGTGGGGACGGCTCTGCCGGGCATGGTCCTGGCGGTGGCAGCGCTGTGCGCCACGGCCGTGTTCGGGGCCAGCCTCACGCACCTGATCTCCTCACCCGCGCTGTCGGCGCGCCGTTCCAGGCCTACTTCGCCAGCGACGGATTGCCCGGATCCCAGGGCATGGAGATCGTCCAGCTGCTGGCCAGCCTCGGGAGGACCAGGAAATATTGCCCTGTCGCTGTCTCGGCGCCGCGCCCATGGTGCACCTGCTCCTGGTCAGCGTGGCCCGGCGGCGCACCGAGACGGGGCTGCTCAAGGTGCTGGGGTTCGTCCGCCGCCAGGTCGGCGCGGCGGTCTGCTGGCAGGCCACGACGATCGCCCTGGCCGGCATCGCGGCCGGGGTGCCGCTCGGGGTCGCGGCAGGCCGGGTGCTCTGGCGGGTGTTCGCCACGAACTTCGGCGTGGTCCCGGTGCCGGTAGTGCCCATCCTGCTGCTGGCCGCACTGGCCGCGGGCGTGCTCGCAGCCGCCAACGTGCTGGCCGCCGTGCCCGCCCTGCTGGCCGCGCGAGCACACCCGGGCCAGCTGCTCAAAGCCGAGTAACCGGACCCCGGTACCGCTCGGGCAGTGGTGCGGAACTACGGGTCCGTGCAGTATGTGCCCATGGCTCAGCAGGCCGGGGAGGCGAGATGCCTGGTGGTCGTCTTGGCGCCGCACCCAGGCGACGGGGCGACGCTGTGCCGCATGCCTTCCGCTCGTGATCATGGGCAAGTCTGCGCTTTGCCCACCGTCGTCGTGAGCGCTGAGCCGGACCTGGACGAAGTGGTCCGGGCTGTGAGCCGGCTGGTCGGTGCGCCGGTGACGCTGCTCCGCGCCAACGCTGCAGCGTGGAATGCTGGCTTCGACGTCACCGCCATGCTGGTGGAGATCGGCCCCCTGAGCACGGAGCCCCGCGGGTTCCGCTGGGCGGTGATCAGCGAGTCTGACGCCCAGACCATCGATCCGGCCTGGGCCCGTGACTCGATGCGGTCCTGGACCCGCGAGCGCCTGGCGCGGTCAGCTGCTCCAGCGCTACCTGGGGCTTTGGTCCCGGCACCTGTCTCCGCACGATCTGCAGGCGGCCGGCCAACTCGCCCTCGTGGTTGGTGCGCTCTACCAGGCTTACAACTACTGGCAGCTGATCCCCACGGTCATGCCCGATGATCTGGCGCAACTGCGCGACGGTGACGTCCAATGGCTGCGGAGGGCGCTAGACCGCTTGGATCACGGCATCCAGGGGGCTTACTAGATCGCAGCCGTCCCCGCACGGTCACCGTGACGGCCTGGCCGGAGTCTGTCAGGGGGCCCTGGAACGCCTCTGAAGGGACGCTGATGCGGCGGGTGCGCCGGGCCCGGCGCACCCGCCGCGTCAGGGCGGGCTAACTCAGTACCAGCCGTAGGCCAGCTCGTGATCCCACGCGACGCGCGGGCGCCCGTAGCGGCTCTTGATGTAGCGCAGCCCCCAGCGGATCTGGGTGGTGGCGTTGGTGCGCCAGTGGTTGCCGGCGCTGGCCATCTTGCTGCCCGGCACGGCCTGCGGGATGCCGTACGCGCCCGAGTAGGGGTTCTCGGCGTACTTGTTCCAGCCGCTCTCCCGGTTCCACAGATTCCACAGCGGCGTCCACTGCCGCTTGCCCCAGCCGAAGCGGGGCATCATCCGGTGGGCGGTGCGGTAATTGGCCTGGCGCTGCGTGATGGTGGCCGAGGTCAGGGTGGCGGTGGGCCGGAAGGTGGCCGGGGCCACGGCGGCCGCAGCCGGGTGGGCGCTGGCCTGGGCGGCGGCCGCCGGGGCGGCGGGGGCGGCGCTGAGGGTGATGACCGCCGCGGTGACGGCGCTGCCGGCCGCGGTCATGCTGAGGAGGAGTTTCGGATATGTGCGGAGAGCCCTGATCCGGGACAAGGGGTACCTTCGGTTGGCGCGGAGCACGCGCACGGCTGTCACCCGGGCACATGCCAGCTACCAGCGGAATCTGCAGGAAGGGGCAGCGGCGTACGGACGTGACGCGGGGACAGGGCGCCGGGCGGCCTCGGGGGCGACCATCTCGCACGCAGGGGTGCTTGCGTCCCCCACCATGCCGGAAACTTGCCGCGAACATGACCAAAACCGGAAATAAAGACAGTATGAAATAGGTCACACACGGCGCCGTGGTGGTTACACAGGGGGGCCGTGGTGCTCGCGGGGATGCGGGCCGTGGTCTCACGCGGGCGGGCCGTGGTGCTCCCGGGGATGACTGGGACCACCACGGCCCGCCTCGCGGGACACGCCGGGGATCCCCGGTCAGCCCGCCGTCATGGCCGGCGGGCTAGTACCAGCCGTAGGCCTGCTCGTGGGACCAGGCGCCGCACGGCGAGCCGTACACCGACCGGATGTAGCCCAGCCCCCAGCGGATCTGGGTGGCCGCGCTCGTCTGCCAGTCCGCGCCGGCGCTCGCCATCTTGCTGCCCGGCAGGGCCTGCGGGATGCCGTAGGCGCCGGACGACGTGTTGCTGGCCGAGACGTTCCACCCGCTCTCCGCGTTCCACAGCGGCTGCAGGCAGCTGAACTCGCGGACACGGGGTGCTTGCGAGGTCCCAGAATGCCCGACATGGCCCCGGGCGTGGCCGGAACGCGACGCAGGGCCCTATGAAAAGGATCACACGGAAAAAACCGTTTGAGCAATAAAAGGCGTCGTCAAACGCCTCCGGTCCAGGGTTCTCGTGCTGTCCGCCGCAGTCAGGAAAGAGCGGGGATGATCTCCTGGCCGTACGCGGCGAGCGTCTGCGCCGGCTGGTCGTGCATCAGGTACACGGCGAACTGGTCCACGCCGATCCCGGCCAGCTCGCGCAGCCGGTCGGCGTGCGCGGCGGCCGGCCCGAGCAGGCAGAATCGGTCCACGATGGCGTCCGGCACGAAGTCCGTGGACGGGTTCCCGGCCCGGCCGTGGTGGGCGTAGTCGTATCCCCCGCGGCCCTTGATGTAGTCGGTCAGCTCGTGCGGCACCGGGCCGTCCTCGCCGTAGCGGGCGACCAGGTCGGCGACGTGGTTGCCGACCATCCCGCCGAACCAGCGCAGCTGATCCCGCTGGTGCGGCACGTCGGTGCCGACGTAGGCGGGGGCGGCCACGCAGATCGTGATCGCGTCCGGGTCCCGGCCGGCCGCCCGGGCCGCGGCCCGCACCGATCCCACCGTCCAGCGCGCGATGTCCGGGTCGGCGGTCTGCAGGATGAACCCGTCCGCCTGCTGCCCGACCAGGGCCAGCGCCTTGGGGCCGTAGGCGGCCATCCAGATCTCCAGCGACCCGTCGCGGACCCACGGGATGCGGATCGGCGCGCCGTGCAGCATCACCTCCCGCCCCTCGGCCAGGCCCTTGATCACGTGCATGGCCTTGGCCATGGTGGCCAGCGTGACCGGCGGCTGGCCGATGACCCGGCGGGCCGAGTCGCCGCGGCCGATGCCGCACACGGTCCGGTTGCCGAACATGTCGTTCAGCGTCGCGAACAAGGACGCGGTGACCGACCAGTCCCGGGTTCCCGGGTTCGTCACCATCGGGCCGACCATCAGCTGCGAGGTGGCCGCGAGGATCTGGGAGTAGATGACGAACGGCTCCTGCCACAGCACGTGCGAGTCGAACGTCCAGCCGTACCGGAAGCCCTCGCCCTCCGCCCGCTGCATGGTTTCCACCACGGCCCGGAAAGGCGGGTCGGTCTGCAGGACCACGCCGAAGTCCATCTGTGCCCCCCTCAGTTCAGGTAGCGGTTCAGATCAGGTACGCCGACCGGTCACGGCGCAGGAACTGGCCGTGCCCGGTACGGCCGTGGTACTCGCCGCCGCCGATCACCAGCTCGCCGCGGGACAGCACGGTCCGCACCTGCCCGGTGACCGGCATGCCCTCGTAGGCCGAGTAGTCCACGTTCATGTGGTGCGTGCCCGCCGACAGGACCTGCGTGGCCCGCGGGTCGTACAGGACGATGTCCGCGTCCGAGCCGGGCGCGATGATGCCCTTGCGGGGGTAGAGCCCGAACATCCGGGCCGGCGTGGTGGCGGCCACCTCGACCCAGCGGGCCAGCGACAGCTCCCCCGCCACCACTCCCTGGTGCAGCAGGTCCATCCGGTGCTCGACGCCGGGGATCCCGTTGGGGATCTTGGAGAAGTCGCCGCGGCCCAGCTCCTTCTGGTCCTTAAAGCAGAACGGGCAGTGGTCGGTGGACACCACGGACAGGTCGTTGGTGCGCAGCCCGCGCCACAGCGAGCCCTGGTGCTCGCGGGGCCGCAGCGGCGGCGAGGCCACGTACTTGGCCCCCTCGAAGTCCGGCCGGGCCAGGTCGTCGAGGGACAGGTAGAGGTACTGGGGGCAGGTCTCGGCGAACACGTTCTGGCCCGTGTCCCGGGCCTCGGCGACGGCCTGGAGGGCCTGGGCGGCCGACAGGTGCACGATGTACAGCGGCGACCCGGTCACCCCGGCCAGCGTGATGGCCCGGCGGGTGGCCTCCGCCTCGAGCTCCGGCGGCCGGGTCAGGCCGTGCTGGACCGGGTCGGTCTTGCCCGCAGCCAGGGCCTGCGCCACCAGCTGGTCGATCGCGATGCCGTTCTCGGCGTGCATCATGATCACGGCGCCGGTCTCGGCCGCCCGGGTCATGGCCCGGACGATCTCCCCGTCGGTCGCGTAGAACACGCCCGGGTAGGCCATGAACATCTTGAAGCTGTTCACGCCCGCCCCGATGCAGGATTCCATCTCCTTCAGCGTGGTGTCGTTCACGTCGGAGACGATCATGTGGAAGCCGTAGTCGATCACGCAGTGGCCGTCGGCCTTCCCGTGCCACTTGTCCAGCGTGGCCAGCAGCGAGGTGCCCTTGGCCTGGACCGCGAAGTCCACGATCGTGGTCGTGCCGCCCCAGGCCGCGGCCCGGGTGCCGGTCTCGAACGTGTCCACCGAGAACGTGCCGCCGAACGGCATCTCCATGTGGGTGTGCACGTCGATGCCGCCGGGCAGCACGTAGAGCCCGCTGGCGTCGATGGCCTGGTCCGCCGATGCACCCCAGGCCACCGAGGTCGCGCTGCCCGGGGCGGCCAGCGCGCTGATCTTCTCGCCCTCGACCAGCACGTCCGCCGGCGCGGCGCCCGAGGGGGACACCACGGTGCCGCCCCTGATGAGCAGGCTCACGGCTGCACCAGCCCGCCGTACTGGTCGGGGCGGCGGTCGCGGTAGAACTGCCACAGGTCGCGCACCTCGGCCAGCTGATCCATGTCCAGGTCGCGGACGATCACCTCGTCGTCGGTGTCGGACGCCGCCTCGCCGATCAGCTGGCCGCGCGGGTCGACGAAGTAGGTCTGGCCGTAGAAGTCGTTGTCGCCCAGGGGTTCCACGCCCACCCGGTTGATCGCGCCGATGAAGTACTCGTTGGCCACGGCGGCGGCGGGCTGCTCCAGCCGCCACAGGTACTGCGACAGGCCGCGGCTGGTCGCCGACGGGTTGAACACGATCCGGGCCCCGGCCAGGCCGAGCGCCCGCCATCCTTCCGGGAAGTGCCGGTCGTAGCAGATATACACGCCGATCCGGCCGACCGCGGTGTCGAAGACCGGGTAGCCCAGGTTCCCGGGCCGGAAGTAAAACTTCTCCCAGAACCCCTTGACCTGCGGCAGATGCGTCTTGCGGTACTTCCCGAGGTAGGTGCCGTCCGCGTCGATCACGGCCGCGGTGTTGTAGTACAGCCCCGGGTGCTCCTCCTCGTACATGGGCACCACCAGCACCACCGAGTGCTGGCGGGCCAGCTCGCACATCAGCTCGGTGGTCGGGCCGCCGGGGATGGCCTCGGTGTAGGAGTAGTAGTCGGCGTCCTGCACCTGGCAGAAATACGGCCCGTAGAACAGTTCCTGCAGGCAGACGACCTGCGCCCCGGCGGATGCCGCCCGCCCGATCGCGTCGGCCGAGGCCCTGATCATGGTCTCCTTGTCACCCGTCCACTGCTGCTGGACCAGCCCGGCCCTGATGATCTCGGCCACTGCGTGCTCCCCTCGACGTTGGGACAATCATGGCCCTCCGCCCGCCGGTCAGGAAACCCTCGGCGCTAGGCCTGCGGCGGCAGCGGCGACGAGTGGCGCTGCCCGCGGATCACGTGGATGACCGCGTTGATCAGGGCCAGGTGGGTGAACGCCTGCGGGAAGTTGCCCAGATGACGGCCGGTCCGCGGGTCGATCTCCTCCGCGTACAGGTCGAGCGAGCTGGCCAGCGACAGGAGCCGCTCGCACAGTTGCTGGGCCCGGTCCATCTCGCCGATCTCGGAGAACGCGCTGACCAGCAGGAACGAGCAGATCGTGAAGGTTCCCTCGTCCCCGGGCAGCCCGTCGTCGGTCTCCTCGGGCCGGTAGCGCACGACCAGCCCGTCCACGGTCAGCTCGTCCGCGATGGCCAGGATCGTGGCCCGGACCCGCGGGTCCTCACGGGGCAGGAACCCGGTCATGGGCAGCAGCAGCAGCGAGGCGTCGAGCGCCTTGGTCTCGTAGTGCTGGGTGAAGACCCCGCGCTCGTCCACCCCGTGGGCCAGGATGTCGTCCCGGATCTCGTCGGCGGCCTCACCCCAGGTCTTGGCCAGCGCGGCCTCGCCGCGGGCCAGCGCGGCCTGCGCGCCGCGCTGCACGGCGGACCAGCACATGAGCTTGGAGAACGTGAAGTGCCTCGGCTCGCCGCGGACCTCCCAGATACCCAGGTCCGGCTCACGCCAGTACTTCAGCGCGCTCTCCACCTGGCGGCGCACCACCCGCCACATCCGCTCATCCAGCCGCTGCCAGCTGCCCAGCCGGATGTGGATGGCCTGCAGCATCGTGCCCCACACGTCGTGCTGGCGCTGGGTGTACGCCTCGTTGCCCACCCGCACCGGCCGCGCGCCGTCGTACCCGCTGAGATGGTCCAGGACCTGCTCGCTCAGGTCGCGCTCGCCGTCCACCCCGTAGACCACCTGGACCTCGTCGTCGCGCTGGGCCAGGTCGGCGAGGAACCAGAAGAAGTCGTCGGCCTCCCAGTCGAAGCCGAGCGCGTACAGGCTCCACAGGGTGAAGGCGGAGTCGCGCAGCCAGCAGTAGCGGTAGTCCCAGTTGCGCTCCCCGCGCGGGACCTCCGGCAGCGACGTGGTCGCCGCCGCCACCATGGCCCCGCTGGGCGCGAACGTGAGGCCCTTCAGCGTCAGCGCGCTGCGCTGCAGGTAGCGGCTCCACGGATGGTCCGGGAACCGGCCCCGGGCCAGCCAGTGCTGCCAGTGGTGGGCAGTCCAGAGCAGCCGCTGGCGGGCCTCGGAGTAGGTGAACGGCGGCGCGTGATCGGTCCAGGACAGGGCGCAGAAGTGGACCTCGCCCTCCTGCATCCGGGTCCGGGCCATGGCCCGGCCGCCCTCGAAGCCCAGCCGCATGTCGGTGGTCAGGGTCAGCGGGACCCCGGGGGCGTCGCCGGCCCGGCGGCAGATTCCCTGCCCGTAGCTGCGGTCGGTGTAGGCCCAGTTCCCCTGGTAACGGCCGTAGTCGAAGACCGGCTCACACTCGAACGTGACCTGGACCTCGCCGGTGACACAGCGGATGGTGCGCAGCAGCACGTGGTCCGCGTCGTAATCGGTCGGTGTCCGGCGGTGCGTGTGGGACAGCTCGTTCTCGTGGTGCCAGGGCCCCATGATCAGCGCATCGCGCACCACCAGCCATCCGGTCGGGGTGGCCCAGCTGGTCTCCAGCACCATGGTCCCGGGCAGGTACCGGCGGGCGGCCGGGACGGTGATGCCCTCCGGGCCGAGCCGGAACCCGCCGGCCGAGCGGTCCAGGATGGAGCCGAACACGCTCGGCGAGTCGATCCGGGGCAGGCACAGCCATTCCACGTTCCCGCTCGGCGCGATGAGCGCGGTGGTCTCGCAGTCGGACAGGAAGCCGTACTCACCGATGGGCGGGAACGGTGAATCGTCGGCGGCTGCCTCCACCGGGCCGGGGGTCGCCATGTCCAGGCCGTACCAGTCCTCGACCGCAATGTCCCTGGCCCCGCGGTCACCCAGAGCGCTCATCTGATCGGTATACCCTCCCGGAGGACGTCCGCGCAGGTCACCCCCGGACTTAGCGCCCGTTCTTCAGGGGCGCTCCCCGTGCAGCCGGGCCACGTAACGGTCGGCGGAGCGCCGGACCGCGGCGGGGCCGTCGGCCACGACGACCCGTCCCCACCAGCCGCCGTAGACCCGGTCGAACGCGAACCGCTCGGTGCGCCGCGCGATGTCGAGCACGGTCGCCTCGTCCAGCGGGATCAGGTTGGGGTAGCTCCACATGAAACTGACCCAGTCCCGGTCCGGGACCACCGTGATCGTGTCCCCGGTGAGCAGGGCGCCGCGGCCGCCGGACCCGGCCGGCCAGTGCAGGACGGCCGCGCCGTCGAAGTGGCCGCCGATCCGGGCCACGGTGACGCCGGGGACCGGCTCGGCGTCGTCGTCGAACAGCTCGATGCGCGGCGAGGGCCGCTGGATCCACTGCTGGTCGGCCCGGGGAATGAGGACGCGTGCGTCGAAGGCATCCGCGAAGTCCACGTGCGCCGCGTAGAAGTGGGGGTGCGACATGCAGATCGCGTCGATCCCGCCCAGCTCGGTGATCCGGGCCCGGGCCGCCTCGTCCAGCAGCGGGACGCAGTCCCACAGGACGTTGCCGTCCGGGGTGCGGACCAGCAGGGCCCGCTGGCCGATCCCGATGGCCGGCTCCACCCCGACGCCGGCCAGGCCCGGTTCCTCCTCCCGCACCACCACGGCATGATCCCGGGCGATCTCGGCCATCGTGGTCCACTGCTGGCCGCCCCAGCCGACGTACTGGCGCTCGTCGTTGCAGACGGGGCAGTCGCCAGGCGGCTGCGGCGTGTCGGGCTGCTGGACGGCGCAGGTGCGGCAGATCCACGCGGGCATACGGGCCTCCTCGTATCGTGACCGCCTCCACAGTAAGGTGATCACATGCGGCGGATGATGATCACCGTGGTGGGGGCGGCCCTGGCGACCAGCCTCGCCGCGTGCGGCAGCACCACGAGCGGCAGCGGGTCCGGCAGCGGGACCAGCGCTACCACGACCACCTGCACCAACGCCTCGATCCAGAAGTACCTGTACACCAAGGGCACGCTCACCGTCGCCACCGACAAGCCGGTCTACCCGCCCTGGTTCGCCGATAACAACCCCGCGAACGGCAAGGGTTACGAGAGCGCCGTGGCCTACGCGGTGGCCGCCCAGCTGGGCTTCAAGAAGTCCCAGGTGAAATGGGCCTATGAGCCGTTCAACGACTCCTACGCGCCCGGCCCCAAGAAGTTCGACTTCGACGCCAACGAGGTCTCGGTGACCCCGGCGAGGGCCCAGGCCGTCACGTTCTCGACCAGCTACTACAACGTGCAGCAGGCGCTGGTCGCGCTGAAGGGCACCCCGATCGTGACCAAGCACACCCCGGCCGACCTGAAGGGTTACGTGTTCGGCGACCAGGTCGGCACGACCAGCCTGGCCTTCATCAACAGCCAGATCCAGCCGACGCAGACACCCAAGGTCTACGAGTCGCTGAACGACGTGAAGCAGGGCCTGCAGACCCACCAGATCGCCGCGCTGGTGGCGGACACGCCGACGGCCCAGTACATCTCCTCCTCCGAGATCAAGCACTCGCTGATGGTCGGCCAGTTCCCGTCCACCGGCGAGCACTTCGGGCTGCTGTTCCACAAGGGCAACCCGCTGGTGGCCTGCGTGGACAAGGCGCTGGCCACACTGAACCGCAACGGCACGCTGGCCGCGCTGGAGAAGAAGTACCTGCAGGTCTACCTGAGCGTGCCGACGATCAAGCCCTGATGGTCGGCCCGCCCCAGACCTCGTTCGGCGAGCCCCGGCGCGGTTCGCGCCTGCTGGGAAGCGGCCGCGGGGCGGTGGCCGTGTCCACCGCCAGCACCGTCGTGGTCCTCGGCGCGCTGGCCGCCCTGTTCTGGCTGGCTCCGGGGAGCGCCGCGGTCCGGCACACGTTCTTCAACCCTGAAGACATGTGGAAGTCCCTGATCGGCGACCCCCGGGCGGGCTACTACTCGGTGGGCGAGGCGCTGTGGCTGAACATCCGGATGTTCCTGGCCGCCGAGGTCCTCATCCTCATCGTCGCCCTGGTCATTGCCGTCGTCCGGCAGACCGACAGCCCGGTGATGTTCCCGCTGCGCATCGTCAGCACCATCTATGTGGACGTGTTCCGCGGCGTCCCGCTGATCCTGGTGATCTTCGCGATCGGGTTCGGGGTGCCCGCGCTCGACCTGGCCTTCGTGTCCACCCAGTCCGCCGCGGTGTACGGGGTCGCCGCGCTGGTCCTGTCCTACTCGGCCTACGTCTCGGAGGTGTACCGGGCGGGGCTGAACTCGGTGCACCAGAGCCAGGTCGCGGCGGCCCGTTCGCTGGGCCTGTCGCAGCCCTCCGCGCTTCGGTACGTGATCCTTCCCCAGGCGGTGCGCAACATCATCCCGCCTCTGCTGAACGACTTCATCAGCCTGCAGAAGGACACCGCGCTGGTCGGCATCCTCGGCGCGATCGAGGCCAACAAGGCGGCCGAGATCTTCAGCGACACCGTGTTCAACTACTCCAGCTACGTGGTGGCCGCCATCTTGTTCCTTCTCCTCACGATCCCGCTGGCCCGGTTCACCGACCACCTGATCGCCCGGGACCGGCGCCGCCGCCTGGCCGGGGGGACCACGTGACGGCGGCACCGGCGGATGCCCCGCTGGCCGTCCAGATCGAGGGCCTGCGCAAGTCGTTCGGCACCAACCTGGTGCTGGACGGGATCGACCTCAGCGTGGCCTCGCACGAGGTGATCTGCCTCATCGGGGCGTCCGGCTCGGGGAAGTCGACGCTGCTGCGCTGCATCAACCTGCTCGAGCCTCTCGACGCCGGGCGCATCCTTCTCTGGGGGCAGGACATCACCCGGCGGGGCATCGACCAGAACCGGGTCCGCCGGAACGTGGGCATCGTGTTCCAGGCCTTCAACCTGTTCCCGCACATGACCGTGCTGCGCAACATCACGCTGGCCCCGGTCAAGGCGCTCGGCGCGTCCCGGCGGGAGGCCGAGCAGGAGGCCCGGGCGCTGCTGGAGCGGTTCGGGCTGCTGGACAAGCAGGGCGACTACCCGGACCGGCTCTCGGGGGGACAGCAGCAGCGGGTCGCGATCGTCCGGGCCCTGGCCATGCGGCCGCGGCTGATGCTGCTCGACGAGGTGACCAGCGCCCTGGACCCGGAACTGGTCTCCGAGGTCCTGGACGTCATCCGGGAGCTGGCCGCCAGCGGCATGACCATGCTGATCGCCACGCACGAGATGAGCTTCGCCCGGGACATCGCGAACCGGGTGTGCTTCCTGGCGGGCGGCCGGATCGTGGAGCAGGGGCCGCCCGCGGAGTTGTTCACCAGCCCCCGGGACGAGCGCACCCAGCGGTTCCTGCGCCGGATCACGGATGCCGGGCGCCTTTAGTTCATCACCCAGCCACCGTCCACGACGAGCAGCTGCCCCGTGATGAAGGACGTCTCCGGGGCGGCCAGGAACAGGGCCGCGTTCGCGATGTCGGCCGGCGTCCCGCGCCGCTTGATGGCCTGCTGCCCCAGGATGAACGCGTTGTAGGACTCCAGGTCCGGGTGGATCGCCTCGGCGGCCGTGGGGAAGGCGCCGGGGGCGATCGCGTTGACCGTGATCCCGTCCGCGCCGACCTCCCGGGCCAGCGCCCGGGTGAGCCCGACCAGTGCGCCCTTGGACGCCACGTATGGCACCAGGAACGGGGTGCCCCCGAAAAATGTGATGCTGGACACATTGATGATCCGGCCGTGCCCGGCAGACCGCATCGCGGGCAGGGCAGCCTGGGCGCAGACGAAGGCCGCGTCCACGTTGACCCGCTGGACCGCCAGCCAGTCCTCGGTGGAGTAGTCCGCGATCTCCTTTCTGGGGTAGATCGCGGCGTTGTTGATCAGCACGTCGAGGCCGCCCTCGCGGGCACCGAGGCCGCTGATCAGCTGCCGGGTCGCGGCCAGGTCGGCCAGGTCACAGGGGGTAAACCAGGCCCGGCCCGGACCGCCGCCGGCCGCCACGGCGGCGTTGATGCGCTCCGCCACCTCTTCCCCGGGGCTGGCCGGCAGGTCCACCACGGCCACGGCCGCTCCCTCGGCCGCGAACGCGGCCGCCATGCCCGAGCCAAGCCCGCCCGCGGCCCCCGTGATCACGACCGTGTGGCCGCCGAAGCGCATCCAGGCCCTCCCGCTGAGTGATCGACTGAAGACTTTCTTAGGATTGTGATCACGGTAGTGCCCGCACGGTAGTCCCCGGATACACACCAAGGGGCCGCACAACGTTCATGAAGCGCTCAGCGGGATCGTGGCCCGGCCGGGAGTTCCCGGCCCACCGCGCGCTGATTACGCTGTCCGCCGCGGTCGCGATGGCCGAAGCGGCGCTGCTCTGCTGGCTCGCGCCGCCGGCCCGCTCGCTGGCCGGGCAGGTCACCGCGGTGGCCCCGCTGGCAGTTTTCCACGATCTGCGCTGGATATACGGATATGACCGGTCCTGGCTGGGGTTCGCGGTGCTGCTGGCCGCGGTGCTGGGGATCCGCTCGGTCCTGAACGCCGCCCTGGCCCGGCTCGCCTGGCCGCGGGACGTGCCCGTGCCCGGCTGGGGAGACCTGATCCGGTCCGCGACCGCGCTCACCGCCGTGGCGTGCCTGCTGCTGTCGCCGGTGGCGGCGATGGCGCTGGGGGTCGCGATCCTGCCGTTCTCCTGGCCGTTCCTGGCCACGGTGCCGGTGATGCTGCTCTTCTCGCTGCCGCTGAGCCACGCCGGCATCCTCGGGTCCTGGTGGCGGGCCCTGCCGCCGCTGCGGGCGATGTACTGGCTGGTGGCCGACTTCGTCACGCTGTCCCTGGTGGCCGCGGTGATCGGGCGCCTGCCGGTGACCGCCGCCATCGGTGTGTGCGGCCTGGCGGGGGTGGCCAACGCGCGGGCCTGGTTCGGCGTGACCCGGGCCGTCGCCCGCCGGGAGGCCGGCCGCCGCCAGCTCGTCGGCGTGGTGAGCCGCCATCCGGCCCCGGTGCTGCCGCTGTCGGTCCCGCTGGCGCCGGTGGCCATGGTGCTCGCGCTCGCCCTGGTGGTCGGCCTGACCCGGCTCGCGTTCGTGATCGGCAACCCGCCGCATCATTCCAGCCTGGCGGTGGCGGGCGCCGCGGACGCCGCTATCGGGGACACCGTGTCCGGCATGTCCGCCCCGGCGAGTGACTCCGCCAGCAGCGTGGCGCCCGGCCGCGCCACGCGGGATCCGGTGCTGGAGATCCGCGGCTTCGGGTCGGCCTGCTGCGCCTCGCCCCGGTCCCTGCGGCCGGTCGCCCCCGGAGCCCTGGTCCAGCAGTTCTCCTACCGGGGCATGACCGCGTCCGGCCGGCCGCTCCCCCAGGGCAGTGCGGCCAGCGACCTGCCCCTGACCGAACTGGGGAGCCGCATCGCCGCGCAGGTCAAGCGGCTGCACCAGGAGACCGGCCGGCCGGTGGACATCATCGCGGAAAGCGAGGGCACCCTGGGCGTGGACGCGATGCTGGCCACCCACCCGGGACTGCCGCTCGGCTCCGTGGTGATGATGAGCCCGATCGTCGCGCCCGGGCAGGTGACCTACCCGGGCGGCGACGGCCGCGCCCTGGTGCCCGCGGACGAACTGCGCGCCATGGTCTGGTTCGTGGGCGGCCTGTCCCCGTTCGGATCCTACGGGGCGCAGCGGCTGATCGATTCCGTTGACGAGGTGGGGGCCAGGTTCGCCGCCTCGGCCGCCCGGCATCACCCGCTGCGCTGGCTGCTGCTGGTCCCGCTGGCCGACGCGGTCACGCTGCCCGTCTGCCCGCTGCCCACGGACGTCCGGGTGGTGCCGGAACTGCATGGTGACCTGCTCGGCAGCCCCCCGGTGACGGCGATGGTCCGCGATTTCCTGGCCCACCGGCAGGTCCCGGAGCCCGATGGGTACAAGGCCACCGCCGAGATCGTCGCCGCGGCGGCCGCAGCCTGGCGGATGCCGGTGACCACCGTGCCCCGGCACGCCTGCGGCCAGTGAGACCCTGAACGGGAACTCAATGAGGCATCACCGGGTCCCGGGGCTGCCCGGGTGGCCACACCGATCGTGCCAGCTACATCGATCGTGCCCGTTACATCGATCCTGCCCGTTGCACCGATCTGCCAGCCCTGGGAGATCATGGTGAATGTGGTGGACCCGATCCAGGTCCGGAACAGGGTGATTCCGGCCGACGAACTGTCCTGGCGGTTCTCCCGGTCATCCGGGCCTGGTGGGCAGTCGGTCAACACCAGCGACAGCCGGGTAGAGCTGTCCTACGACCTAGCGGCCTCGCCGGCACTGGGCCCCGTGCTCAAGGAGCGTGCGCTGGCCGCGCTGGCCGACCGGCTGGTCAACGGGGTGCTTACGGTCAGCGCGTCCGAGCACCGGTCCCAGCTGCGCAACCGGGAGGCGGCGTCCCGGCGTCTGGCCAGCGTGCTGACCGCGGCGACTGCTCCACCACCCGCGGTGCGGCGGCCGACCAAGCGGACCCGCGGTTCGCAGGAACGCAGGCTTGCGGCCAAGCAGCGGCGGTCCCAGATCAAGCGGCTGCGGCGGTTAACCGACGACTGATGGCCTGGGCGGAGGCACGGCGGGCGTGCTGCTCAGCCCCGCCGCAGGCCGGTCACGGTCACGGCGAGCCCGCACAGCGCGATCAGCGGCCCGATCAGGGCCCACAGCGTCACCCCGGTCATCACGCTGCCCTTGATGAAGCCAAGACCTTGCAGCGTCCAGACCACTCCGGCGATGACGATGAGAGAGCCCGCGATCGCGAGGAAGATCCTCCACATGTGACCGGCCCCCTCTGCTGAGCGCTGGTCCGCCGTCGCCCGGCACTGCCTTCGCATCACATGGCGACGGGCAGCTCACCCAGGCCCAGGAATTTCTTCTCTCAAATTATTCTGGGCTAAAGGCCACGGAAACGTAAATAAGTCGCAGGTCTCAGCTTGATGTACGGCGGGTTCACTGACGATCAGGCCAACAGCGGTTCCGGTGCGGACATGTACGTGAGCCCAGCCGGACTCGTCCATCTGAGTACTCCCGACCGAGCCTGGTCCAGGCGCCACATCCCGCAGCCCTTCATCCGGTGATGCCGGCGGCAACGGGGGCCATGCCGATGTCTGCATACACGCCGCTGAGCTGGGAGAACGCCTCACAGTTGGCGTCAGCGGGTGTCGTCGGCGGATAGCACGAGGCGCGTGACGCTGTCGGTGAACCAGCGCTCGAAGTGCGCGGTCGTCCAGTGCCGGTCGCCGGTGAGACGGCAGAACACCACCGGGTCCATCAGCGTCCATACCGTGTCGACGGCGGCGGCGCGGTCGGTTCCCTCGCGGAGGGCGGACCGGTGCATGATGCCGTCTACCAGCCACGAGGCCATGACTTCTCGCTGGGACATGAGCTGCGCGGCTACTGTGGCGATGTCCTCGTCGGCTCGGGCGGCCTCCAAGGCAGTCGCCGCCAGCCCCGCGGCCCGCTCGGCTGAGCCAGCGAGCACCCGGGCGAATGCCGCGACGAAATCCGGCGGTCCGGCGATGGACTCAGCTCGCTTGGCCCACTGGCGGTCCAGCATCGCCACCTGGTCGTCGTCGCCCGCGATCGCGACGTCGATCACTGCCTTCAGCAGCCGTGCCTTGGTCCGGAAGGCAAGCTCGACGGTGGGCAGCGCGACGCCGGCGTCCAGGGCGACCGCGCGCATCGTAGTGCCTGCGTAGCCGTGCGCCAGGAACCGCTGGGCGGCTGCCGCGATGATGCGGGCACGAGTCCGGCGTGCCTGCATTTCGCGGCGCAGCGAACGGTAGACGCGGGGCGCCGTCCCGCCTGTGCCCGTGGCACTCATATTCAGCTATGGTACTGCCATAGCCGAATTAGGAGGGGCAGGCGATGACCGATCACAGCGCACCTGCAGACCCGGGCGTCGAGGCCACGGTGGCCCGGCCCGGCGGGGTCTCCTATCTCGGGATGCCCGCACAAGATGTTGCACAGTCCGCGGACTTCTACCGCGCGGTCTTCGGCTGGCAGATACGAGGCACACCGGACCAGCCGAGCTTCAGCGACGGCACCGGCCACGTCATCGGGCACTGGCGCACCGACCTGCCCACCGCCGGGGAAGCCGGAATCCGGCCCTACATCTACGTCACCCAGCTTGATGATGTGCTCCGCAAGGCAGCCGAGCGAGGCGCAGAGGTGGTCACCCTGCCCTACCAGGAAGGCAATCTAACCATCGCCACCGTCCGCGACCCCGCAGGCAACGTCATCGGCATCTGGCAAGACGGCACGAGCTAACTATCGCGATGACTGGGAACCATGCCCGGCTCGTTGTGGGCCTGGTGGCTGCACCGCCGAGCCCAGAACATATTTCACCCTTGTGTCGTTATCGCATCCTCAGCAGATTATGGCGCCACTCGCAGGCTGGGGGAATCTGAGGAAACTACGCCGAAAAGCGCCAGCTATGGGGTCATGACGGCCGCCCGCCGAATTGCCAGTTGTGCACCTCGATGCCGACGTAGCGGTCCGGAGTCAGGATGGCGCGTGCCGTGTCCGGGTCCCGCGCCCGGACCAGCGCCGCCGTACCCAGCCAGGTGGCGCCGTCGTCGGACAGCAGCGGCCCGTACGCGATCAGCTCGTCCCGGTCTGGCGGCCCGGCAAGGTCGGCGGCCTGCCCGGTGCCGAGGCCGAGCACCAGGTAGCGATTACCTCCCGTCCGGCCGCCGGGGAAGTCCCACATGGTGCGCCCCAGTAGATTGCGCCACCGGCGCAGCAGCACGTCCCGGTACACACCGGCCTGGTAGCCGGGCTCGTCGAAGGCGAACGCGCGGGCGGCAGCGGGATCGAGCTGGCCGACGATGTGCACGCTGCCGGTGGGCGTGTCGCCGTCGCCGGCCAGGGTCGGGCCACGGGCGATCATCTCCGCCTCGTACCGGTCCATGTAGGACCAGTGCTGTTCTAGCAACTTGTCGCGCAAGGTCACAGAGCCGGGCCGGTCGCGGTGGTAGCAGAAGAACTCCACGCCCATAGTCTTGACCATCACGCCGGTGGCCCGCACCACGTCGCAGCTGATAGCAACCCGTAACCCCCTGATCGGGGCATACAACGGGCACGCCGCCTAGCACAATCGGAACATGAACGCGATGGACTGGGATCACAACGCCTACTACCACCGCCTGCTCTTGCGGCACCTGCCACGTCCCTGTAATCGGGTACTTGATGTCGGCTGTGGCGCCGGGGCTTTCGCCGTGGAACTGGCCGAGCGGGCGGGACACGTCGACGCCCTTGACCGCTCCCCGGCCATGATCGAAGAGGCCAAGCGGGTGGCACCGCCCAATGTCACATGCATCCTCGCTGACGTACGGCAAGAGCCACTGCCAGATGCCGGGTATGACGCCATATTGTCAATCAGCGCCCTGCATTGTACGCCAGTTGAAGCATGGACGATCGATGGAAGCCGAAGTGCGGGCCATTCTCGCCGAATGCCTGGCCTCCCCGACGCCGAACTTCGGCCTCGGGAGCCATATTCACGCGCGGTTCGCTGGCCTGGGCGGCGCCACAGCCACTGCCTGACCCTCGGCGGTCCTGACCCCGGGTCACTTCGCGTCCGCGTAGCAGTTGACGACCGCCGTGGTCACGGGGAACCGCACCGGGGTCGCGCCGAACACGAGGCGGCCGGCTTCCTGCGCCGCGGCGCCGATGGCCTCGACCACCTCCGGGGCCAGGGCCCGGGGGCAGTGCACCATGACCTCGTCGTGCTGGAAGAACACGAGCCCGGGTCCGTCCAGCGGCCCAGACTCAGACCGCCCAGACTCAGACCGCCCAGACCCAGGCCGCCCAGACTCAGGCCGCCCGCCCGCACCCACGCCCACTAGACCGGGGGCGCCCACAGGCCGCCCGCCCATGGCCGCGAGCCGCCGGCGAAGGCCGGCCAGCAGGACCAGCGCCCAGTCGGCCGCGCTGGCCTGCACCACAAAGTTGCGGGTGAACCGGCCACGGGCCCGCAACGAGCGCCGGGCCCGCTGGTCATCCGCGTCCGGGTCGTCTGCCGACGCGGTCAGGCCCCGCCACTGCGCGGACGGCGGCGGGCAGGACCGGCCGAGCCGGGACCGGACCACCCGGCCCTCCTCTCCCGCCCGCGCAGCGGCCTCCACGTAGGCGTCGGCCCGGGGGAAGCGCCGCCGCAACACGGCCAGCAACTGCGAGGCCTCACCACCGGCCCCGCCGTACATCGCGGACAGCAGCGCCACCTTGGCCTTGGCCCGGTCCCCGCCGAAGGCCCCGGCCAGCGCCTGGTACAGGTCGCCGGACCCGGCCGCCTCGGCAAACGCGTGATCACCGGCCAGGGCGGCGAGCACCCGTGGCTCCAACTGCGCCGCGTCCGCGACTACCAGCACCCAGCCGGGATCAGCCACGACCGCGCGGCGCACCACCCGCGGGATCTGCAACGCACCGCCGCCGCGGCTTGCCCACCGGCCCGACACCACCCCCCCGACCACGTACTCCGGGTGGAACCGGCCGTCCCGCACCCATTCGTCCAGCCAGGCCCAGCCGTGCGCCGCGTGCAGCCGGGCCAGTTCCTTGTATTCGAGCAAGAACGGAACCGCGGGGTGGTCGATGCCCCGCAGCACACCCGAGCGGGTGGACGGGACAGGAACACCGTCGGCGGCGAATGCCTTCAGCAGTTGGGCCGGGGAATCGGGGTTGACCGGACGGCCGCCGAACGCGGCGGAGATCTGGGCGGCCAGGTCGGCGAGCCGGGGTGGCCGGAGGCCTGTGCCGGGCCGGAGGCCTGTGCCGGGCCGGGGGCCTGTGCCGGGCCGGGCGCCGAGCAGACCGGCCAGCAGGGCGTCATGCGTGTCGGCCCGCCAGGGCATGCCCCGGGCACTCATCTCCGCCGCGGCCAGGCCGGCGGCGGACTCGACCGCGGCCAGCAACCCGAACCTGGCCGGGTGCACGTCGGCGGCGATCTGGCGCACCTGGTCCGCATGCTCGGCGACCAGGGCGCTGAGTACCTGACGGGCATCGTCGATTCCCGGTTCGGCCGGCCCGAACAGGGTCGCCTGCCCGGCAGCCCCCCGTGCCGGGCCGGCTCGCCGGGTGACCACGGGGGTGGCTCCGGCCGGCTGCCCGTCCCGCGCGAGCAGCAGCGCGCCAGTAAGCGCGACGTCGTGGCAGCGGTCCACCCGTACTCCGGCGCGCAGCAGGGACGGATAGACCGTGGATGTGTCCGCCCAGACCCAGCGCACGGGCTCAGCGGGGACGCGCTCACCGTGCACGCCCTCATGAGGCACGCCCTCATGAGGCACGGGCCCACCGGGCACCGTCCTACCGCGCGCGGCCCCGGCACGCTCGTAGTCCGCAACCGCAGTCGGGAAATCGTTCACCAGGGTGGGCGCGGCGTAGCCGCTGCCATCCTCGGCGAGCTCCTGCAGGAGGGCTGTGCGCCCGGGTCCGGCAACCACCGCAACCCGCACGTCCCAGATTCTCCGCCGGCCTGCCGACAGTGCGCGCCGGGGGTGGGGAATTCGCTGGTGTCTGGTCCCGGCCCGGTCCCTGGGCAGGCCGGGCCGGAACCAGACGTCTTCACCCTCAGCCCGAGGGTTGTCCCTGGTTGCCGTCGCCCGGGCCGGAGAACCGGTTACCGAGGCGGGACAAGTCGATCATGCTGGTGACAGTGGCCGCCGAGCCGCGCACGGTGGCGGCCAGGCTGACCTGGTCGCCCACCTTGACGCTGCTCAGGCCGCCGTTCCCGGCGTTCACCGAGGTGGATCCGTTCACCCGGTAAGTTTTCTCAAACTTGTCGGCGCTGACGACGGTGACCGATGAACTGCTGATCGCGGTGACCTTGCCCCGCTGGACATCCTCGGTCTGGTAACCGCCACCGGACACGGGCACGACGAGGGTCCCGTGCACCGGGGCGCCGGAGAAACCACCGCCGACGCCCCCGCCGAAGAACCCGCCTGGCCTGCCGGGCGCCGGGGCTGCGGGACGCCGGGGCGCAATCGAGGCGGAGGGCGAGGGGCTCGCCTGTGTGGACGTGGAGTCCGCGGCCGGGCTCGGGGAACTGCCGGAGGTCGCGACGGCCGCCCCTCCCGCACCAGCGAGCAGGCCTACGGCCGCTACGGCCACCAGGGTCAGCGGATGCCCGTACCGTCGGCTGGGCGGGGGCCCGCTCGCGGATGTCACAGCAGAATGCAAGCGCCCCGACCTTAGCGATTGCTGAGGACCCGCTCAGGAATGCCTGCCGAGGAAGGCGACGAAGCCGGCCGCCAAGGCCACCGCGATGCGCTCCCGGAACCGCGGGCTGGTCAGCCGGGCCGCGTCGGCGGCGTTGCGCATGTTGCCGCACTCGATGAAGACCTTGGGCACGGTGGAAAGGTTCAGCCCGCCGAGGTCGGTGCGCACGTCCAGCCCTCGAGTGCCGACGTAGTCCGAGTACGGCTCACCAGTGATCCGGTGGTAGGCCTTCCTGATGTCCGCGCCGAGCCGGCCGGACGGCCCGATGACCGGGGTGTCCGGGGCGCCGGTGATACGGCCCGGAGCGATCACCTCGAACCCGGTCCCCGAGGGCGGGCCACTGTCGGCATGGATCGAGATGGCCGCATCCGCGTGGGCCCGGTTGCCGATCGCCGCCCGCTGGGTCACGCACGGTCCGACGCCGTGATCGTTGTGGCGGGTGAGGACCACGGTGGCGCCCTCGGCCCGGAGCAGCCGGGCCAGACGCTTCGCGACATCGAACGTGAAGGCGTGCTCGGGGTAGCCCGCGTCGGTCTGCGCTCCCGCCGTGTCGCAGGCCTTCCATTCCGTGATCACGTTGACGAGCTTGTCGATGATCGCCGGATGCGACCAGTTGGCGCCGTTGTGCCCGGGGTCCACAGTGATGACCTGGCCGGCCAGGGGCTGGGCCGCGCGGGCGGGCGCGGCGGTGCTCGGCGGGACGGTGTCCGGCGGGACGTCGCCGGGGCGCTGCCCGGTGCGCGGCGCGCCCGGCGTTGCCGCGGCCCGGCCCATGCCGCTGGCCCCGGCGGTGGCGGCCGCCCCCGGCCCGGCGGCCGCCGCGGTGCCGGACGGGGACCGGCTGGCCGCAGGCAACGTCGCACCGCCCGCTCCGGCACATCCGGCCAGCCCGGCGCTGGCCAGGAGCACGACGCTGGCCAGAACCAGGCGGGGCGTCCCTGCGGCACGGGCTAAGCCGGGCCGGCCACGACGGCGCATCATCCTGGACTCCCGCCAGCTGGACATGAGGGCCGGTGCGGTCAGGCCCCGATCCAGCACGAGAGTACTCCGCTAGCTGACCCGCTCCGCAGCAGTTCCGCTGCCGCCGAGGCGGGCCTGCCGCCGGCCCCGGGCCACCGCACCGCCCGCGGTAGCCCAGCTGGCCAACCGGGCCGCGGCCTGCCCCGGAAGCTCACCGGCAGCCCATCCGGCCAGCTCCGCGGCCATGGTGTCGGAGATGCTGCCACGGCTGGCGGACTCCGCCGGGCGATCCGTGGCCGCCGTCGGTGCCTCGGGCGCATCGGAGGTGGCTTCGGCTGCGGCCGGGGTATCCTCCCCCGGACCCGCCGATGAGGGGTCCTCCCGGGCAGCATCCGGCTGCGCGTCCCTCACGTCTGCGCCCCTGGCCACGTCTGCGTCCCTGCCCTGGTCGAGCGGGCCCTCGTCACGCCCGGGCTCGTCGTCAGGCCCGGGCTCATTGCGGGTTTCACCATGGAGGTCTTCCGCGTGCATCTCGTCGGCTCGCGCGTCCGTACCGAGCGCCTCTTCATCGTGCCCGGACCTGTCCCGCCTGGGCTCATCCTGGCGGGACCCGTCACGGCCGGGCTTATCGTGGCCGGACCTGTCACGGCCGGGCTTATCGTGGCCGGACCCGTCACGGCCGGGCTCGTCTCGGCCCTCGGCGTCCTGGCCGGTCTCCGTGGCGGCTTCAGCGGCCCCCGCAGCCTCGTCACGCTCCGCTTCACCGGTACGGCCCCCGTTCAGGCTGCCCCTGGATGCGTCCGCGGGCGCCCCGTAGGAAGCAGCCGGGCCGTAGGGGCCATCGGGGTCATACGGCTCGCCGGTATACGGAACGGCGGACGGCGCACCCCCGGCGGACGGCGCACCTCCCGCGTAAGGCCCACCACCCGCGTAAGGCGCACCTCCGGTGTAGGGCACCCCGTAGGGGGCGTCCAGGCTGGACGCCCCGCGCTCATCCGCCGGCCCCAGCCTGCCGCCCGGCCGGAACCCCTCACCGGCCGGGAACTCACCATCGTCCAGGACGTCGCCGGGGGCCTGGAACTCGTCGGACAGCCCCAGTTCGCCGGGCAGCTTCAGGTCGCGGGCCCGCTCGGGCTCATCGGCCCGGAACAGGTCCCCGGCGGGCTCGTCGCCCCGCTCGGAGCCCACGTCCAGAGGCAGCTGAGGCTCGTCCGGATGACTGGGCCCGGCACCGTTCAGCTGTTCCCGGCTGTCGCTGAACTCCGGCGGCCAGCCCTGCACGGGAATCCGCCCGCGCACGTCCTCGAGCAGGCTCTGGTCATACCCGCGGTCCTGATACCCACGATCCTGGTGAGCACGGTCCGCGTAATCACGGTCCGGGTACCCATGGTCCGGATGCCCACGGTCGGGCCCGGCCGGATTGTCCGCCGCGAACACGCCGGGGACGGCCGGCCGGTAACCAGGGTCGAGGGCCCGGGGCAGGCCATCTGGCCCGACGCCCGCGCTCTCCTGCAGCAACGCCGCGAGCCGCTCGGCGTCCTCGGCGTTCACACCGAAGACGACCCGGGGCCGCCCCCACGGCTCCTCGATCGAGTAGCCGACGTAACTCGAGACCGGCGGCATGGGCTCGGCCTCCAGGCCTTGCGTGGCGCGCCACCGCTCCCATGCCCGCTCCAACATTGTCGCGGCGCGTTGCGCGCGAGATACCAGCCTTGGGTCAGGCATTGTGCGATCCTCCCCTAAGAAGCGGTGCCGCGCCTGGCCCTGCGGGCCCCGGCGGGCGGTGGCATCACGCCCCGCCCCGGAACGTGCCCCCGCACGCGCCGTGACATCGGGAAGGCAGATGCCAGGCAAGCCGCCCTCCCCCCTGGCTGGCGGCCCGTGCCAGCTAGCCGCGGCGCTGGCGAGCAGCAGACCTGGCTAGTGGCCGGGACCAGTATGGCGGACCTCGGCTCTAAGCAAGGGCAGTTACAAAAAGTTAGACCGTGACTACATTTAGTAGTCACGGTCTCGCCACCCGTGTCCCGGGAAGATTGTGGTTCCCCGTCTGGGAGATGACCCAGGATCGACCCCGGCAGTTCTCTCGAACTCCTGCGAGCGACCTGCGCGTATGCCGCTCGCCGGCCCGGCTGTCCGCCGGGGCCGACCCCCCTCGTGTTGTGCTGTACTGCGTGTACTTCCGGTACTGCGTGTACTTCTGTACTTCCGGTACTGCGTGACTTCCGGTACTGCGTGCCGTGCTGTGGTGCGGGCCTACTCCGAGCGCTGCTGCGGGATCCCCGCAAGGAGCGCGCGGACCTCCGTCTCCCGGTACCGGCGGTGTCCGCCCAGCGTCCGGATAGAGGTCAGCTTTCCCGCCTTCGCCCAGCGTGTGACCGTCTTGGGATCAACGCGGAACATCGTCGCGACCTCAGCCGGGGTCAACAGCGGCTCGGCCTCGGGTGTACGTGCAGACATGTCTACGGCCTCTCCTCTTGGACCAGTTTTCGATCCTGCGGTTGTTCCTGTGCCTGGCTCCTGGCGGAGCCTGCCGTGGATGTCCTATATGGCCCACTGAGACCATATTGCCATCACCAGCGGTGACAAGTCGACCACCAGGAGCAAAGATTCTGTGACAGGTCGCCCCCGTTGCTCCACTGTTATGCGTCACGCTGCGTGATTCTAGCGACACGTATCGTTGCAACGGGTGGAATCAGGAAAGTCGTCCTCTGATAGTCAGTTGGCGGCTTCGAGTGACTCCAGTGCCCGCCACCTGCTCCGCAGCCTCTGATAGAGGACGCTGGCCAGGTCCTGCTGGCCTTCCCGGCATGCGCTGATAGCCGCCGACACCTCCGCGGCCGACTGGTCAGCCCGCAGCGAATCGTCGTCGAGCAGGTGCACGAGGCCGCCGTAATCCAGCTCCACGACCGAATGGGGATGGAACTCCTCCAGCCACCGGCCGATCTGGGCGATCTCCACGGTGGCCTGCGCCGGGCCCAGGCCGTCCCGGCCGCCGGACTCGCCCGCGTCACCCCCGCCGCCGGCCGCGCCGGGCGGGCTCGTTAAGGCGTCGCCGCTGGTACGCCGCAGTGCGTTCAGGGCCCGGGCAATCCGCCGCCGGGCCTGCGACATGGCCGTGGCGTAGCTGAGCGTCCGGGTCCCCGCGGCGGTAGCCGGGCCACGGCCGTCGGCCTCGCTGGCCCCGCCCAGCACGAGCCACCGCTCCTCAGGAGCGAACGGCACGAACCAGCCGGGCGGGACGGCCCAGGTGCAGGACTGGGTGAAGATCCGCAGCGACGACGCCTGGCCCTGCCACGAGGCGAAGTCACGCAGCGCCTCGTCGGCCTGGCCCGCCGCGAACGCGGCGGACAGCAGCGGACGTGCGGTGGAGCGCAGCCGGGCCAGCTCGAGCCAGGACCGCAGCCGGGTCTGCCAGGGACAGATGTAGGTGACACCGTCCGCCCAGCGGACGTACGCCTGAGCGCTCTCCCGCCGCGGCGCCGCGATCGGCGGCGTGGCGATCAGCCTGCCGAGCGCCTCGGCCTGCTCCGCGTCCAGCGCGGACGCGCGCCGCGGCCGCGCCGCGGAGGCCGCGTACTCCGACCAGTACCGGCCCTCCGCATCGCTGAACGCGGAGAGGGGCTCATAGACGCGCAGATAGGCCGCGTAGGGTCGCACGTTCGCATCGTGGCACGGTGGCGTACCGCGGTACATGTCCTGCTGATAACGACATCGTCACTGGTCCGCCGCAGCGATAGTGTCAGATCCGGGACGGCCCCACCCCAGGCTGCCCGGCCTGACGTTTGCGCAGGTCAACGCACCCATAGAACGCGAGAGGCAGTCACTACCGTGACGAACGTGTTCCCCCCTCCGAACGCCCTGAACTCCAGCACCGATCCGCGGCACGAGCAGGTCGTCTTCTGCCAGGACCGGCACAGCGGGCTGAAGGCCATCATCGCCATCTACTCGACCGCGCTCGGCCCCGCGCTCGGCGGGACCCGTTTCTACCCCTACCCGGACGAGGACACGGCGCTAGCCGACGTGCTGAACCTGTCGCGGGCCATGGCCTACAAGAACGCGATAGCGGGCCTGGACCACGGGGGCGGCAAGGCCGTGATCATCGGCGATCCCGCCACGCAGAAGTCCGAGGCGCTGCTGCGCGCCTACGGCCGCTTCCTCGAGTCGCTCGGCGGCCGCTACATCACCGCGTGTGACATCGGCACCTACAGCGAGGACATGGACCTCATCGCCCGGGAATCCGGCTACGTGACCGGGCGGACAGTACCGAACGGCGGCGCGGGCGACTCCTCCGTGCTCACCGCGTTCGGAGTCTTCCAGGGCATGCGGGCCGCCGCCGAGCACCGCTGGGGCAGCCCCAGCCTGGACGGGCGCCTGGTCGGCGTGGAGGGTGTCGGCAAGGTCGGGCGGCGGCTGGTCACCCTCCTGGCCGAGGCGGGCGCGTCGGCCGTGATCTGCGACGTGGACCCGGCTGCGCTCAGCCGGGTCGTGGCCGTCCACCCGGGCGTGCAGGTGGTGCCGGACCGGGCTGAGCTCCTGGCCCAGCAGCTGGACGTCTACGCCCCGTGCGCGCTCGGTGGCGCACTGGATGATGACACCGTGGCGGCCCTGCGGGCCAGCATCGTCTGCGGCGGGGCCAACAACCAGCTGGCCCACCCGGGGATCGAGAAACTGCTCGCCGATCGGGGCGTCCTGTACGCCCCCGACTACGTGGTCAACGCGGGGGGCGTGATCCAGGTCTCCGACGAGCTGGCCGGGTTCAACTTCGACCGGGCTCAGGCCCGGGCCGCGCAGATTTACGGCACGACCAGGCAGATCTTCGCGCTGGCCGACACCGAGGGAGTGCCGCCGGCGGTCGCCGCCGACCGTCTGGCCGAGCGCCGGATGTCCGAGGTGGGCAGGCTGCGGGGTATCTGGCTGGGTAAGTGAGGCTTCGCCCGCCCTCCCCGGCAGGGGTATCCGGCCGGGCCGCCGGGCAGGAATTGATGAGGGTCAATCGGGCCTGCTCGCATCCTGTAGAGGCGCTTACGGCGCAAAGCAGGTACGGTTGGGTGTGTACGCAAGCTGGAAGCGCGTCGCACCTCAAGCGGTGAAGTGGCGACGGGCCGTCCTGCATGCGTAAAGCCGCAGGTCATCAGCGCAGGGAGCAGGAGCCCGAGAGTGGCTCCGCATGTTCGAGGGGGTCGAGCCAATGGGGCGCGGCCGAGCCAAGGCCAAGCAGGTAAAGGTGGCACGCCAGCTGAAGTACAACAGCGGCGGCACGGACCTTGACCGGCTGCGGACTGAGCTGGGTGTCGGCAGGGACGGTGGGGAAACAGATGGTGATCCCTACGTCGCAGGACGTTATGCGGATGACGCTGACGACGATGACGCCGACGACGATGAAGACGAGGACGACGAGTACCTCGGTTACGGCAACGGATAGAGGCTGAGGCGGGCTAGATTCCCCGCGGATGCCGCCCGGCCAGCCGGGCGGTCCCCGTGCCGGGTACTATCTCGCCGAGCGCCCACGCCGGGATGCCGCGGCCGGAAAGCGTGCCGATGGCGCTGTCGGCGTCCGCGCGGGCGAGCACCGCGGCCATGCCGATGCCCATGTTGAACACGTGTTCCATCTCGGCCGCCGCCACCCCGCCACGGTCCGCGAGCAGGCCGAACACGGCTGGTGGCCGCCAGCTCCCCCGGTCCAGGACCGCGTCGGCCCCCGCGGGCAGCACCCGGGCCAGGTTGGCGGCCAGCCCGCCGCCGGTGATGTGGGCGTAGGCGTGCACGTCGCAGCCTGCGGCCAGGGCCAGGCAGTCGCGGGCGTAGATGCGGGTCGGGGTCAGCAGCGCGGCGCCCAGGGTCCCGGAGAGCTCGGGGAACTCGGCCGCCAGGTCCAGCCCGGCCTGGTCCAGCACCCGCCGGACCAGGGAGAAACCGTTGGAGTGCAGGCCTGAGGAGCCCAGCGCCACCACCACGTCGCCGGGCTGCACGAGGTGCGGGCCGAGCAGATCGTCCTGATCGACCACCCCGGTGGCCGCGCCGGCCAGGTCGAAGTCGTCCGGCCCGAAATGACCCGGATGCTCGGCCGTCTCCCCCCCGATCAGGGCGCAGCCGGCCTGGACGCACCCCTCAGCCACGCCGGACAGGATGGCCGCGGCGCGTTCCGGCTGGAGGGAGCCGAAGACCATGTAGTCGGTCATGAACAGCGGCTGCGCCCCGCACACCACCAGGTCGTCCACGACCATCCCGACCAGGTCGATGCCGACCGTGTCGTAGATCCCGAGCCGGCTGGCGATCAGCACCTTGGTGCCCACCCCGTCGGTCGAGGTGGCCAGCAGCGGCCGCCGCATCGTGGTCAGCCGGGTGGCGTCGAACAGCCCCGCGAACCCGCCCAGGCCGCCAACTACCTCCGGGCCGCTGGTCCGGGCGATCGACGCGCGCATCAGGTCCACGGCCCGCTCACCCGCGGCGATATCCACGCCCGCGTCACGGTACGAACTCGTCATGACAGGACCGGGGGGGTGATCTCCAGCAGGTGCTTGCCCCGCTCGGCCTCCGCGACCGGGATCGGGTACTGGCCGTCGAAGCAGGCCCGGCACAGCCGCCCCGCCGGGATCGTGGTCGCCTCGGTGAGGCCGTCCAGCGAGATGAAGCCCAGTGAGTCGGCCCCGATCGAGTCGCGGATCTCCTCGACCGTGGAACCGCCCGCGATCAGCTCGGCCCGCGTCGCGAAGTCGATCCCGTAGAAGCAGGGCCAGGCCACCGGCGGGCTGGAGATCCGCACGTGCACCTCGGCGGCGCCCGCCTCGCGGAGCATGGCCACGATGGCCTGCTGGGTGTTGCCCCGGACGATCGAGTCGTCGACCACGACGACCCGCTGCCCGGCGATGACCTCCCGCAGCGGGTTCAGCTTGAGCCGGATGCCACGCTGCCGGATCGTCTGGCTGGGCTGGATGAACGTCCGCCCCACGTAAGAGTTCTTGACCAGGCCCTGCCCGTAGGGGATGCCGCTGGCCTGGGCGTACCCGATGGCGGCCGGGGTGCCCGACTCCGGCACCGGGATGACCAGGTCCGCCTCGACCGGGTGCTCGGCGGCCAGCATGCGGCCGACCTGGACCCGGGTGGCCTGCACGCTGCGCCCGGCGATGGCCGTGTCCGGGCGGGCCAGGTAGACGTACTCGAACAGGCAGCCCGCCGGGTGCGGCCGGGCGAAGTGCCGCGACCTGACCCCGCGCTCGTCGATGGTGACCAGCTCGCCCGGCTCGACTTCCCGGACGAACGCCGCACCCACGATGTCCAGGGCCGCGGTCTCGCTGGCCACCACCCAGCCGGCGGCCAGGCGGCCCAGCACCAGGGGCCGGAAGCCCTGCGGGTCGCGGGCCGCGTACAGGGTGTGCTCGTCCATGAACACCAGCGAGTAGGCCCCGCGCACCAGCGGCAGCGCGGCCAGGGCACTGTCCTCGACGCTGGCCATCCGCGGGTCGGCGAACAGCGCCGTGAGCACGTCCGTGTCGGTCGTGGCCCGCTGGCCGCCGGCCCCGCGCTCGGCGTCGGCACCGCTGGCGATCGCCGCCAGCTCGAGGGTGTTGATCAGGTTGCCGTTGTGGCCCAGGGCCAGGCTGGCGGCCGGCGTGGACCGGAACGTGGGCTGCGCGTTCTCCCAGGTCGAGGCGCCGCTGGTGGAGTACCGGCAGTGCCCGACCGCGATGTAACCGCGCAGCGTGGACAGCGCGGCCTCGTCGAAGACCTGGGCCACCAGGCCCATGTCCTTGTACACCACGATCCGGTCGCCGTCACTGACGGCGATGCCGGCGGACTCCTGGCCGCGGTGCTGCAGGGCGTAGAGACCGAAGTAGGCCAGCTTGGCGACTTCCTCACCGGGGGACCACACGCCGAAGACTCCGCATGCGTCCCGAGGAGGCCGGTCTCCGGGATCCACGTCGTCCGTCAGTCGGCCATCGGGGTTGACCACGCGGTCAGTCTAATGATGGCGAGGCCCTGGTCGTGCCGCGCAGGAGCGGCAACCACTGCGACAGGTCGGCCCGCGGCCCGCTGGCGCTGACCAGCCCGGCCTCCCGGGCCTGGGGCCAGGACAGCCGGCCCAGGGCCAGCCTGACCCAGGTCACAGGGTCGGTCTCCACCACGTTCGGCGGGGTGCCCCGGGTGTGCCGCGGCCCGGCGACGGCCTGGACCGCGGCGTACGGCGGAACCCTGACCTCCACCGCACGGCCGGGCGCGTCGGAGGCGAGCAGCCCGAGCAGGTAGGTGACCGCGGCCCGGATCGCCTCCCGCTGCGGCTCCACGCCCGCCTCCAGCGCCCCGAGCACCGCGAAGGCCAGCGCCCGGCCCGCCGCCGCGGGCTCGGCCGGGCCCGCCCACGGATCCTGGCCCAGCGCCAGGCGCTGCGCGTCCAGGGCGGCGAGCAGTCGCTGGGCATCGGGGCGGCGGGGAGGCATCAGCGCCTAACGTACCGTGACCCGAACCTTCGCGATCCGGGACACCGCGTAGACAACCGGGCCCGCTGGGTGACGTCATATATCGTGATTCGAGCGATTTCTCCATATTGCTGGCCTAAGCGGCCATGAGCCAGTAATCGTCATCCTTATGGCAGGGATTCGCGGTCCCGGGCGAAGGGGCAAGGGCAGATCGCGGGCCACGGCTGCCGTCCTGGTCAGTGCCACCGTGGTGCTGGCGGTCCTGGTCAGCGTGGGCGTGGTCGCATTCCTGCATTCCAGGAGCACCAGCGCGGCACAGCGGGGGCAGGTCCGGCTGTCGAACAAGATCACCAGCCAGCAGTCGGTGGGCCTGGCCAACCTGGGCCGCACCGGCCAGGCCGGCTCCGCCGGCTCGTCCGCGACGCTGCTGTCCGGGGGGGCGGGCGGGCTCCTGTTCACCCCCAGCAGCGGTGGTGGCGAGGCCGTGCAGCCCGGCCAGCAGTGGCAGGCCGACGAGATGAGTGGCGGCGGGCTCGTCCTGCTGTCCTCCTCGACCGGGCAGTGCCTGACCGCGGTGGGCCGCGGCTCCCAGTCGACCGCGCAGCTGGCGCCCTGTGACACGCGGCTCGACCAGCGGTGGTATCACCCTTTCGAGCGGACCGACGCGCATGGCCGGGACTACTGGGCGCTGCGCAGCGCGTCCAACGGGCGCTGCCTGGGACTGGGCACCGCGTCGGCGGGCGGGTCCGTGGTGACGGAAATGCAGAAGTGCGGCACCGGCAAGCCGTGGCAGCAGCTGGTGATGTTCTGGTCGGCGTTCTGAAGGCTGGCCAGAAAGCTAGCCAAAGAGCGCTGGAAGCGTTCCTGCGTGGGCGGCGGCGAGTTCATCCACATGGATGGCGAAGCCGCCCTGGACGACCAGGCTGTCCCCGCCGGCCACGCCGAGTTCGGTGACCGGCACCCCGTGCCGGGCAGCCAGCGCGGCGAAGGCCCGCTCGCAGCCCGGCCGGACCGCGACCACGGCCCGCGCCGCCGACTCGCTGAACAGCTGGGTGAACAGGTCACCTGCCAGCGCCACCTGGCAGCCAACCCCCTGGTCCAGGCAGCATTCGGCCAGCGCGATGGCCAGGCCGCCCTCCGACAGGTCGTGCGCGGCCTCCAGCAGGCCGCCGGCGGCCGCCCCGGTCAGCACGTCGGCCAGGGCCCGTTCGGCGGCCAGGTCCACCTCAGGGGGCCGCCCGCCGCAGTGCCCGTGAGTCACCTGGGCCCAGGCCGAGCCGCCGAACTCGGCCGCGGTCCGGCCCAGCAGCACGATCAGCGCCCCCTCGGTGCGCAGCCCGGCCGGCACCCGGCGGGTCACGTCGGCGTGCACGCCCAGCACCCCGACCACGGGGGTGGGATGGATCGGCGTCTCGTCGGTCTGGTTGTAGAAGCTGACGTTGCCCCCGGTGACGGGGACCCCGAGCGCGGCGCATCCGTCGGCGAGCCCGCGGACCGCCTCGCTGAACTGCCACATGACCCCGGGATCCTCGGGCGAGCCGAAGTTGAGGCAGTTGGTCACCGCGAGCGGCACCGCGCCGGTGGTGGCCACGTTCCGGTACGCCTCGGCCAGCGCGAGCTGGGCCCCCGCGTAGGGGTCGAGCAGGCCGAACCGGCCGTTCCCGTCCATGGCCAGCGCGACCCCGAGGCCGGTCTGCTCGTCGATGCGGATCACGCCGGCGTCGTGGGGCATGGCGAGGACCGTGTTGCCCCGCACATGCCGGTCGTACTGCTCGGTGACCCAGC
Source organism: uncultured Actinomycetes bacterium (assembly GCA_963782185.1). Taxonomy (GTDB): domain Bacteria; phylum Actinomycetota; class Actinomycetes; order Streptosporangiales; family Streptosporangiaceae; genus RYN-230. Next base: position 46,035 of record CAWAJB010000003.1, on the reverse strand, counting down.
CCGGGTCGGCCAGCCCTGGCGAGGCCAGCAGGGACAGCAGCGTGGCCCGCAGCTCGGGGCCACCCTCCGGGCGCGGCAGCGCGGCCGGGTCGGCGGCCAGCAGCGCGTCCTGGCCGGCCGGGCGCTGGATGGGCCGGCGGTAGACCGGGCCCTCGTCGGCGGCGCTGGCCGGCGGGATGTCCACCACCTGCTCGCCGCGCCAGGTCATCTCCAGCCGGCCGGTGCCGGTGACCTCGCCGATCACCGTGGCCAGCACGCCCCAGCGGGCGCAAACCTCCGCGAAGCGGCCCACGCTGGCCGGCTCGACCACGGCCATCATGCGTTCCTGCGACTCACTCATCAAGATCTCGGCCGGGCCGAGCGCCGGGTCGCGCAGCGGGATCACATCGAGGTCCACGTGCATGCCGCTGCCGCCGCCCGCGGCCAGCTCGGTCGTGGCGCACGCGACTCCGGCCGCACCCAGGTCCTGGATGCCGGTCACCAGGCCGGCCGCGTACAGCTCCAGGCAGCACTCGATCAGGAGCTTCTCCATGAACGGGTCGCCGACCTGGACGCTGGGCCGCTTAGCCGCCTCGCCTGCCCCGAACGTCGCGCTGGCCAGCACCGAAGCGCCGCCGATGCCGTCCGGGCCGGTCCGGGAGCCGAACAGGATCACCTTGCTGCCGGCCCCCCGGGCCGCGGCGAGCTTGAGGTCCTCGTGCCGCATGACCCCGACGCACAGCGCGTTGACCAGCGGATTCCCGCGGTAGCAGGGGTCGAAGGCCAGCTCGCCGCCGATGTTGGGCAGGCCGAGGCAGTTGCCGTAGAACGAGATGCCGGACACCACCCCGGGCAGCACCCGGCGGGTATCCGGCGCGTCCGCGGGCCCGAACCGCAGCGAGTCCATCACCGCGACCGGGCGGGCGCCCATGGCCAGGATGTCGCGGACGATCCCGCCCACGCCGGTCGCCGCGCCCTGGAACGGCTCCACGTAGGAGGGGTGGTTGTGCGACTCGGCCTTGAACGTGACCGCGTACCCCTGGCCGATGTCCACCACGCCCGCGTTCTGGCCGATCCCGGCGAGCAGGGCCGCCGACGGTGGCGCGGTCTCGCCGAAGCGGCGCAGGTGCACCTTGGACGACTTGTAGGAGCAGTGCTCGCTCCACATCACCGAATAGATCGCCAGCTCCGCGTCGGTCGGCCTGCGGCCCAGCAGCTCGCCGATCCGCGCGTACTCCTCGCTGGTCAGGCCGAGCTCGGCGTAGGGCTGAGGCTGGCCGGGGGTGGCGGCCGCGCGGCCCACGGTGTCCAGGGCGCCGCTCACCGGGCCTCCCAGGCGCTCACTGCGCCTCCCGAGATGCTCGCGCCGCCCGGCGAGAAAAACCCCACCGACCGCTCGGCCGGGCCTGACGGCCCACCCTCGCGAGCCGGTACCGGGCGGCGCTCACTGGCCGGCCATCTCACGGAGCACGGAGGTGAAGAAGCCGAGACCGTCGGTGCCCGGCCCGGTGAGCGCGTCGATCGCGTGCTCCGGGTGCGGCATCAGCCCCACCACGTTGCCGGCTTCGTTGCGAACGCCCGCAATATCCCCAACGGATCCATTCGGGTTGCCCCCCGCATACCGCGCGACGACCTGGCCGGCCGCGGTCAGCCTGCACAGCGTGGCGGGATCGGCCACGTAAGCCCCCTCGCCGCTCTTCAGCACCACGCTGATCTCCTGATCCTGGGCGTAGTCCGCGGTCCACGGGGTGCGGATGTCCTCGATGCGCACCCGGACGACCCGGTCGATGAACCGCAGGCCCGCGTTCCGGGTCAGCGCGCCGGGCAGCAGGTGCGCCTCGCAGAGGATCTGGAAACCGTTGCAGATGCCCAGGACGGGCAGCCCGGCCCGGGCGGCCGGGATGAGCTCGCCCATCACCGGCGCGAACCGGGCGATGGCCCCGCAGCGCAGGTAGTCGCCGTAGGAGAAGCCACCGGGCAGGACGACGGCGGCCAGGCCGCGCAGATCGTGATCGCCGTGCCAGAGCGGGACCGGCTCGGCGCCGGCCCGGGCCACGGCGCGCGCGGCATCGGCGTCATCCAGCGATCCAGGGAAGGTGATGACGCCCACGCGGGCTGTCATGAGGCGTCCTCGCAGCGGGGAGAGCGGGGCATGGTCCTGCCATGCAGGTTACCGTGCCAGGCCCGGTGCTGGCTCAGCCTGCGTTCCGGAGCTGGCCCTCCAGCATGGGCGCGTCATCCCGCCACGCCATCCGCTTCTCCAGCGAGACCACGGTGCCCATCCCGGGCCCGCTGCTCAGCGTCACATCGTCCACGCAGGCCCGCATGATGGCCAGCCCCCGGCCGGACTCCGGCAGCAGGGCGATCATCTGGTCCTCGGTCAGCGGCGGCCCGGCCGGGCGCCACCGCCCGCCGGAGCGCATGGCCCGCCGGGCCGCGGCGGTGCCGCTGCGGCGGCGGAAGCGGCCGGGGGCGTGCACGGCGTCCCACATGGGCCGGCGGGGGCCGGCACCAGGAGTGAGTCGGGGCCGCGCTCGTCGTTCAGCACCTGGATCAGGCAGCCACGCTGGCCGATCCGGGCCACGACCTCGTAGCGCGGACCGGGTTCCCCGTGCTTGAGCACGTTCGTGCAGGCCTCGGTCACCGCGAGGAGGAGGTCACTGACCCCTTCCTCATCGGCCCCGAGCCGGCGTAGTGTGTCGCCCAAGACCCTGCGCATGACGGGCACGCTGAGCGCTTCATGCGGAAACACCAGGCAGAACTCAACGTCCACAATCGACTCCTCGGCGCGTCTCATGTGAGCCCGCATCCGCCCCTTCAGGTCCCTCATCCTGTGTTGGTGCTGGCCACTTGTGACCTTTCCCGGCCCTGGCACGGATAATCGTGAACTCTTGGTGTTATGTGGCTGGGCTCAGGCATCTGGTTGACTGGCCAGCCGGCCCGCAGGTCAGCTGTCGTGCACCGTGAACTCCTCGATCACCGGGTTGGCCAGGAGTTCGCCGGCCAGCTCGGCCACCCGGGCCAGCGCGGACTCGTCCGCGGGCCCGCTGAGTTCCACCTCGAACCGCTTGCCCTGCCGGACTCCGAGCACCTGCCCGAAGCCGAGCCGGTGCGCCGCGCTGGCGATCGCCTCCCCCTGCGGATCGTGGATCTCCTTGCGGAGCATCACATCGACGACGATTCGGGCCACTGGTTCCCGCCTCTCCGGTAAGTCTGGGTTGGTGCTGAGCAGTACCGGGGTTTCCCCGGACAGAGCCTCGTCTGCCACGATGACCTAGTGAACCCCACCACCATGGGGCATCGTGAACCCCCACCACCATGGGGACCCGTGAACCCCACCACCAGAGGGAGTGGCACGTGACCGTCGACGCCGACGGTGCGGTCACCGCACCGGGAAGCCCGGGAGGCCTGGACCGGCCACTCGGGCCGCGCACCGAAACCATCCAGCTGCTCACCCCCGAGGGTGAGCGGGTCGAGCATCCGGACTACCCGCTGGAGCTCACCACCGACGACGTGAAGGACCTCTACCGGGACCTGGTCCTGGTCCGCCGGATCGACACCGAGGCCATCGCCCTGCAGCGGCAGGGCGAGCTCGGGATCTGGGCCTCGCTGCTCGGGCAGGAAGCCGCCCAGGTGGGCTCGGGCCGGGCGCTCGGGCCGCGGGACATGGCCTTCCCCACCTACCGCGAGCACGGCGTGGCCTGGTGCCGCGGGCTGGACCCGAGCCGGCTGCTGGAGCTGTTCCGCGGGGTCAGCCACGGCGGCTGGGACCCGGCCGAGCACCGGTTCCACCTGTACACGATCGTGATCGGCGCGCAGACGCTGCACGCCACCGGGTACGCGATGGGCATCCAGCGCGACGGCGCGGTCGGCGAGGACGGCGAGGCGGTCATCGTCTACTTCGGTGACGGCGCGACCAGCCAGGGCGACGTGAACGAGGCGTTCATCTGGGCCTCGGTGTTCAACGCGCCGGTCGTGTTCTTCTGCCAGAACAACCAGTGGGCCATCTCCGAGCCGCTCGAGCGGCAGAGCCGCATCCCGCTCTACCAGCGGGCCAGGGGGTTCGGCTTCCCCGGCCTGCGGGTAGACGGCAACGACGTGCTGGCCTGCCTGGCGGTGACCAGGAAGGCCATGCAGGCGGCCCGGGAAGGCCAGGGCCCCACGCTCATCGAGGCGTACACCTACCGGATGGGCGCCCACACCACGACCGACGACCCGACCCGGTACCGGCTGGCCAGCGAGCTGGAGGCGTGGAAGCTGAAGGACCCGATCGAGCGGGTCAAGGCGTACCTTGTACGCACCGGCGGCGCCGACACAGCGTTCCTGGAGGCGGTGGACGCCGAGGCGGACGAGCTGGGCCACCGGGTCCGCGCGGCCTGCCTGGAGATGCCGGACCCGCAGCCGCTGGCTATTTTCGAGAACGTCTACGCCGGGCCGAACCCGCTGCTGGACGCGGAGCGCGAGCAGTACGCGGCCTACCTCGACTCGTTCGCCGGGGAGGAGTCCCGATGACGGTCATGACGCTGTCCAAGGCGCTCAACGCCGGCCTGCGCAAGGCCCTCGAGGACGACCCCCGCGTGCTCGTGATGGGCGAGGACGTGGGCAAGCTCGGCGGCGTGTTCCGGGTCACCGACGGCCTGCAGAAGGACTTCGGCGAGGACCGGGTGACGGACACGCCGCTCGCCGAGTCCGGCATCGTCGGCACCGCGATCGGGCTGGCGCTGCGCGGCTACCGGCCGGTCTGCGAGATCCAGTTCGACGGGTTCGTGTTCCCGGCCTTCGACCAGATCGTCAGCCAGTTGGCCAAGATGCGGCTGCGCTCGCTGGGCCACGTGACCATGCCCGTCACGATCCGGATCCCGTGCGGCGGCGGGATCGGCGCGGTGGAGCATCACAGCGAGTCCCCGGAGGCGCTGTTCGCGCACATCGGCGGGCTGCGCGTGGTGGCGTGCGCCAACTCCACCGACGCCTACGCGATGATCCAGCAGTCGATCAGCTGCGACGACCCGGTCATCTTCTTCGAGCCGAAGCGCCGCTACTGGGACAAGGCCGAGGTGGACCTGGCCGCCGACCTGGCCGGCGGGCTGCCGCTGGACCGATCCAGGGTCGTGCTGGACGGTACCGACGTGACCCTGCTGTGTTATGGCCCGATGGTCCGGACCTGCGTGGAGTCGGCCGTGGCCGCCCGGGCCGAGGGCCGCTCGATCGAGGTCGTCGACCTGCGCTCGCTGTCCCCGCTGGACATGGAGACCATCTGCGGGTCGGTGCGGCGCACCGGCCGGTGCGTGGTGGCCCACGAGGCCCCGGTCACCGGCGGGCTGGGCGCGGAGCTCGCGGCCCGGATCACCCAGGAGTGCTTCTACCAGCTGGAATCACCGGTGCTGCGGGTGGGCGGCTTCTCCGCCCCGTACCCGCCGTCGCGGCTGGAGGACCACTACCTGCCCGACCTGGACCGCGTGCTGGACTCCGTGGACCGCACCTTCACCGTCTGAAAGGGGGCTGATGATGACCGAATCTGTAACCGCCGAATCCGGGGCCGGGCAGCGCCGGGAGTTCCGGCTCCCCGACGTGGGCGAGGGGCTGACCGAGGCGGACATCGTCACCTGGCGGGTCAAGCCGGGCGACACCGTGACCGTGAACCAGATCATCGTGGACATCGAGACGGCCAAGGCCGTGGTCGAGCTGCCCAGCCCGTACGCGGGCGTGGTGGCCGCGCTGCTGGTGCCCGAGGGCCAGACCGTCGACGTGGGCACGCCGATCATCGCGGTGGACGTGCCCGGCGCCGCGCCGCAGCCGGGGAGGCCGGCGCCCGCCGTTCCCCCGGCCGCCGCCCCGGCGGCCGTTCCCCCCGCGCCGCCCGCCGTTCCCCCCGCGCCGCCCGCCGTTCCCCCCGCGCCGGCCGCCGTTCCCGCCGCGCCGCCCGCCGACCCGGCCGCCATCGCCGCCGCCGGGCCGCGTCCCTCGTCTGAGGACCTGATCCCGCCGGTCCCGCCCGCCGAGGAACGGCAGGCCGTGCTGGTCGGCTACGGCGTCAAAGCCGGCGCGACCACCCGGCGGGCCCGCAAGGCACCGGCCGGGAACAGTTCCGTTGCGGAGACTGCGCCCGCCACAGACAACGGTGCGGCGGGCGGCCACGCGAGCGTGCTGGCGAAGCCCCCGGTGCGCAAGCTGGCCCGGGAGCTGGGCGTGGACCTGGCCGGGCTGGCCGGCAGCGGGCCGGGCGGGTCCATCACCCGGGACGACGTGCAGCGGGCGGCCGGCGGGCCGGCCCGGGCGGCCGCGCCGGCCGTCCTGGCGGAGGCCAGGGAAGAGCGGATTCCCATCCGGGGCGTGCGCAAGCACACCGCGGCCGCGGTAGCCGCGAGCGCGCGGCAGGCCCCGCACGTCACGGAGTTCCTGCAGGTCGACGTGGAGGCCACGGTCGAGGCGGCGCTGCGGCTGCGGGACCTGCCGGAGTTCGCCGGGGTCCGGGTGTCGCCGCTGCTGCTGGTGGCCCGGGCGCTGCTGACCGCCGTCGCGCGGCACCCGATGATCAACTCGACCTGGGACGAGGACGCGCAGGAGATCGTGGTCAAGCACTACGTGAACCTGGGCATCGCCGCGGCCACCGACCGCGGGCTGATCGTGCCCACCATCAAGGACGCGCACGCGATGAGCCTGCCCGCGCTGGCCCGGGCGCTGGCCGGCCTGGCCGACACGGCCCGGGCGGGCCAGGCCTCACCGGCCGACCTGACCGGCGGGACGATCACCATCACCAACGTGGGCGTGTTCGGGGTGGACGCGGGAACCCCGATCATCACCCCGCCGGAAGCGGCCATCCTGGCCTTCGGGCAGATCAAGGACGCGCCGTGGGTGGTGGACGGCCAGCTCGCGGTGCGCAAGGTGACGACCCTGTCGCTCTCGTTCGACCACCGGATCGTCGACGGCGACCTGGGCTCGGCGGTGCTGCGCGACATCGGGGCGATGCTCCACGATCCCCTGCGCATGCTGGCGTGGGGCTAACCGGAAGGATCACGGATGTTCCGGCACGTTGTGCTGTTCACGTTCACCGCGGGAACCACCCAGGAACAGACGCGGGAACTGGCCCGGCAGCTGCGCACGCTGCCGGGCACCATCGGGCAGATCAAGGCCTACGACGTGGGCCGGGACGCGGAGATGAACCCGGGCAACTACCAGTTCGCGGTGGTCGCGGACTTCGACAGCGTGGAGGACTACCTGGTGTACCGGGACCATCCGGTGCACCGGGACATCATCGGTAAGTACGTGACGCCGATCGTCGACCAGCGCGCGGCCGTGCAGTACTCCCTTTAGAAGGCTTCCTCGGGGAGTTCCATGAGGTCCAGCGTGGTGGACTCGGCGAGCTGGCGCTCCACCGCCAGCCGGGGCAGGACGGTCTCGGCGAAGAACCGCGCCGTGGCCACCTTGCCCTGGTAGAAGGCCTGGTCGCGGCCCGCACCCTCGTCCAGGGCGCGGATCGCGACCTCGGCCTGCCGGGCGAGCAGCCAGCCGATGAGCAGGTCACCCAGGGCCATCAGCAGCCGGGTGCTGTTCAGCCCGGCCTTGTAGACCTCGGCGGGCTGTTCCAGCGAGGCGAGCGCGTACCCGGACATCGCCGCGACCATGGCCTCGACGTCGGCGACCGCGGCGGACAGGGCGGCGCGCTCGGTCTTCAGGCGCCCGTTCCCGGCCTCGCCGGCCGCGAACTCCTTGATCTCGCTCAGCACGGCCCCCAGGGCGACCCCCTGGTCGCGCAGGGTCTTGCGGAAGAACAGGTCCATGCCCTGGATCGCGGTGGTGCCCTCGTACAGGCTGTCGATCTTGGCGTCCCGGATGTACTGCTCGACCGGGAAGTCCTGGATGAAGCCCGAGCCGCCGTAGGTCTGCAGGGACAGCGTGAGCAGCTCGTAGGCACGCTCGGACCCGACGCCCTTGACGATGGGCAGCAGCAGGTCGTTCACGCGCACGGCCAGGTCACCCGGGGTGCCGGGCCCCGCCTCGCCCCCGGCCTTCGCGATCTGCACCGCGTCCTGCCAGGAGGCGGTGTACAGCATCAGCGCGCGCATGCCCTCGGCGTACGCCTTCTGCATCATCAGCATCCGGCGGACGTCGGGGTGGTGGATGATCGTGACCCGCGGCGCGGCCTTGTCCGTCATCTGGGTCATGTCCGCGCCCTGGATCCGCTGCCGGGCGTACTCCAGCGCGTTCAGGTAGCCGGTGGACAAGGTGGCGATGGCCTTGGTGCCGACCATCATCCGGGCGTGCTCGATGATCAGGAACATCTGCCGGATGCCGTCGTGCACGCCGCCGACCAGGGTGCCGACCGCCGGGCGGTCCCCGCCGAACGTCAGCTCGCAGGTGGTGGAGGCCTTCAGGCCCATCTTGTGCTCGACCCCGGTGACCCGGACGCCGTTGCGCTCGCCGAGCTCGCCGTCGAGGCCGACCAGGTACTTGGGCACCAGGAACATGGACAGGCCCTTGGTGCCGGGCCCGGCCCCCTCGGGGCGGGCGAGCACCAGGTGGAAGATGTTCTCGGCCATGTCGTGCTCGGCGCTGGTGATGAACCGCTTGACGCCCTCGATGTGCCAGGTGCCGTCGGGCTGCTCGATGGCCCTGGTCCGGCCGGCCCCCACGTCCGAGCCGGCTTCCGGCTCGGTCAGCACCATCGTGCTGCCCCACTTGCGGTCGATGGCCTGCTGGGCGAACCGCTGCTGCTCCGGGGTGCCGATGGCCCACAGCACCTGGGCGAAGTTGGGGCCGCCGGAGTACATCCAGACCGCGGGGTTGGCGCCCAGGATGAGCTCGGCCACGGACCAGGCCAGGGTCCGCGGCGCGGCGATCCCGCCCAGCTCGGCCGGGAGGTCGAGGCGGAACCACTCGGCGTCCATGAACGCGGCGAACGACTTCTTGAAGCCCTCCGGCATCCGCACCGACGCGGTGTCCGGGTCGAACACCGGGGGGTTCCGGTCGGCGTCCGCGAAGGACTCGGCGATCGGGCCGGTGGCCAGCCGGTTCACCTCGTCGAGGATGCCGCGGGCGGTCTCCTCGTCGAGGTCAGGATAGGGATCACGGCCGAGCAGGTCCTGGCGGCGCAGCATCTCGAACAGGTTGAACTCGATGTCGCGCAGGTTGCTCTTGTAGTGCCCCATGCCGCCCCTATTCCTCAGCAGTTCCGGTGGTTCCAGACTGCTACCGACGAGTAACAAACTCTATAGTACCGGTTGGTAACCGGGATCGCCATGGGGAACAGGGACAGGGCAGGATCCCGGGACTGGTCAGTGGTGTATCGGCAGGATGTTCACCGCACGGGCGATGACCAGCGCGCCCAGCGAGAGCGACACCGCCGACTGGACCAGCATGGTCAGCTTGGCCCAGCGCGCCAGCGGCATGACGTCGGTCGGGCTGAACGCGGTGGCGTTCGTGAACGACGTGTACAGGTAGTCCACGAACCGCGGCTCCCAGTCGGGTGCGATCAGGTGCTCGATCGTCATCTGCGGGAACAGGAAGTCCAGGTACTGGAAGGTGCCGTGGGCGCGGTGCACCGGGCCGCCCCGGTCGAACTCCCAGTACCAGAGGGCGAACGCGATCACGTTGGTGGCCCAGATGGCCGCGCCGGAGGCCAGCAGCGGTCCCGCGGCGCTGGTTTCGGCGCCGCCCATGATGATCTCCCGGATGAGCAGGACCGCGGACGCCGCGTTGGCCGCGGTGATCAGGAGGATCAGCGCGATGCTGACCCAGCGCGCGAACACTCCCCGCCGCTCGATGCGCACCGGGTTGGCGATGGCCAGGGCGACCAGCACGCCGCCCTCCATGATGGGCAGCAGCCAGGCCGGCAGCGGGCGCAGGGCCAGCTGGCCGGGCAGCAGCCGCTGCAGGACGATCGCGATGATCACGCTGATCGTGACCGGCCAGCGGTGCTCGCCCCGGGTGCTGCGCCGCCAGGCGGGCACGACCCTCTGGACGTCACCCACGGCCTCGTGCTCGGCGCGCTCGGCCTGGTGCACCAGCGCGTACCAGACCGGACTGCGGACCCGGCCGGGGTGGGGCGGGCGGAACATGCGGTTGCTGCCGACCGGGCGCGGCGGCGGCGGCTCGTCGGAGGCGGGCCCGTCCACCGGGGAACCACCTGCTGGCGGCTCTGGCTGCATCCCCCCATTGTTGACCCGGTCCGGTCGTGCTTTGGTGTCGTTACCCCTGTATTCCGCACGGGCCCGGCTCTCAGCGAGGTGAACCATGGCGCTCGGTGTCAGCGAAGAGCATCTGGAGCTGGCTGCGTCGGTCCGCGGCTGGGCCGGGCGGCACTGCGGCCCCGACGTGGTCCGGGCGGCCGCGGAATCAGGCGAGGCGCGGTCTCCGGGACCAGACCCGGCCCTGCTCGGCCTGCACCTGCCGGAGGAATCCGGCGGCCAGGGGTACGGGCTCAGCGAGCTGGCCGTCGCCCTCGAGGAGCTGGGGAACGCCCTGGTCCCGGGCGGGTTCCTGCCGACGGTGCTGGCCAGCGCGCTGCTGTCCAGGTCAGGGCCAGCCGGATCAGGGCGTGCCGGGTCCGGGCGTGCCGGGTCCGGGCGTGCCGGGTCCGGGCGTGCCGGGTCCGGGCGTGCCGGGTCCGGGCGTGCCGGGTCCGGGCGTGCCGGATCGGGGAGTGCCGGGTCCGACCTTCCGAAGCTCCTGTCCGGCCTGGCCGACGGCTCCCTGTCCGGCTCGGTCGCCCTGTCCGCCGGGCTGACCGGCACGGCTGCCGGCGGCGGCCTCATGCTCGACGGCGAGTCGTTCCCGGTGCTCGGGGGCGGCCTGGCCGACCTCGTGGTGCTGCCGGTCCTGACCGGAACCGGTGAGCGGTGGGCCGTGGTGGACACCGCGGACCTGACCGTCACCGGGCTGGACAGCCTGGACCGGACCCGGCCGCTGGCCGCGATCCGCGCCGAGCAGGTGCCGGTGCCCGCCGGGCGGGTCCTGCCCGGCCTCAGCCGCGCCGAGGTCACCGGCGTCACGGCCACGCTGTTCGCCGCGGAGGCGTGCGGCATCGCCGGCTGGGCGGTGCGGACGGCGGCGGACTACGCCCGGATCCGGTACCAGTTCGGTCGGCCGATCGGCCAGTTCCAGGGGGTCAAGCACCAGTGCGCCCGGATGCTCACCGCGGCCGAGCAGGCCGCCGCGGCTGCCTGGGACGCGGCGGCCGCCTGGGACGCCGCAGCCGCCTGGGACGCCGCAGCCGCCTGGGACGCCGCAGCCGCCTGGGACGCCGCAGCCGCCTGGGACGCCGCGGCCGCCTGGGACGCCGCGGCCGAGGCGCCTGCCGGCGGGCCGGGTCCGCAAGACGCGGCCCCGCAGCACGCTGGGCGGGAACTCGCCGCGGCGGTCGCCGCGGTCGTGGCCCTCGACGCCGCGGTCAGCTGCACCCACGAGTGCATCCAGGTGCTGGGCGGGATCGGCTATACCTGGGAGCATCCGGCCCACTGGTACTACCGGCGCGCGCTGTCGCTGCGCGCGCTGCTCGGCCCGGGCACGGACTGGGCCCGGCGGGTCGCCGAGCTGGCTCTCGGCGGTGCCCGGCGCCCTGTCCGGGTCGAACTGCCCGCGGACGCCGGGCCGCTGCGCACGCAGATCAGTACCGAGCTGGCCGCCATCGCGGCGCTGGAGCCCGCGGAGCGGGCGCCGCGGCTGGCGGCCGGGGGCTGGGTGGTCCCGCACCTGGCCGCACCCTGGGGCCGCGCGGCCGGGCCGCTGGAGCAGCTGGTCATCGCCGAGGAAATGAAGCAGGCCGGGCTGCGGGCCCCGGCCCTGCTGATCGGCGCCTGGGTGGTACCGGCCCTGGCCAGCTACGGCACCCCGGCCCAGCAGGAGCGTTTCCTGCCCGCCACGCTGCGCGGCGAGATCACCTGGTGCCAGCTGTTCAGCGAGCCAGGTGCAGGCTCGGACCTGGCCGGGCTCACCACCCGGGCGGAGCGGGTGACGGGAGACGGGACGATCGGCGGGGGCTGGCGGCTGACCGGCCAGAAGATCTGGACCTCCCTGGCCAAGGAGGCGGACTGGGCCATCTGCATCGCCCGGACCGACCCGTCCACCCGGCGGCACGCGGGGATCACCTACTTCCTGGTGAACATGACCTCACCGGGCGTGACGGTGCTGCCCGCTGCGCGAGATGACCGGGGACGCCATGTTCAACGAGGTCTTCCTGGACGGTGTGCTGGTACCGGACGACCTGGTGGTGGGCGAGGCCGGCGACGGCTGGCGGGTGGCCAGGACCACGCTGGCCAACGAGCGCGTGTCGCTGTCGGGGACCTGGACGTTCGGCTGCGGCACGCCGGAACTGCTGGACGTGCTGCGCGGGCTGGACGAGCAGGCCCGGCAGGCCTGGCTCGACCCGGCCGGGCGGCTGGTGGCCGAAGGGCACGCGATCGACGTCCTCGGCATGCGGGTCACGCTGAAGCAGCTGTCCGGGACCGAGCCGGGGGCCACCGGCAGCGTCCGCAAACTGCTCGGCATGCGGCACGCCCAGCAGGTCGCGGAGTTGTGCTGGTCCATGCAGGGGCCCGCGGGAGCGTACGGGGGTGGGCACTGCGCCGGCGCTCACTGGGCCCGGCAGGTCCTGCTGACCCGGGCCCTGACCATCGGCGGCGGGACCACCAACATCCAGCTGAATATCATCGGCGAGCGGATGCTGGGCCTGCCGCGCGACCCGGACCCGCCACAGGGCGACCCGGAGCCGCCACGGGACGACCCGGAGCCGCCACAAGGATAGGCCAGCGTCGGGATAGGACACCGGAAAAAATGGGACACCGATAAAGGGCGTCACCGGCAATCCCCCCGGACACGCCTCGCCTCCCGGCCAATTCCCGGTGGCCGCGCTAGCCTACTGAGAGCCGGCATCTGGGGGGCCGATGACCGACCACGGCGACGGCACGATGGGTGGACAACGTGAACCTGGCTGGATGGCCGGTTCCGGTTCCCGTCGTGCGCCCGGGCGGAAGCCGGACGAGCCGGTGAGCGGGCCGGGACAGCCACCGGACCTGCCCGCGCCCCGGCCCGGCTCCCGTGCTGGCCGGCCGGGCCCGGCGGCGGACGTCCCGGCGGCGGACGTCCCGGCGGCGGACGTCCCGGCGGCGGACGTCCCGGGGGCTGACGTCCCGGGGGCTGAGGTCCGGGGGGCTGACGTCCCGCCCCGCACCGGGCGGCGGGCGGGGCCGTCCGCCGCGCAGCAGCGCCTGAGAACCCGCATCGCGGCGGGCCGCAAGGCCAGGCACCGCCGCCTCATGCTCACCGTGAGCGGCGCCCTCTCCGCGGTGGTGCTGTTCGTCGCCGGGACCGCCTGGGGCTTCACCAGTTACATCAACGACACGATCGGCCGGGTCAACGCCGGCACCGCCGGCACCCCGGCGAGCGGGCCGCTGAACGTGCTGCTGGCCGGGGTGGACCAGCGCTCCGGGCTGACCCGCCACCAGCAGCTCGCACTGCACGTGGGCCGTACGGTCAGCTCCAACTCCGACACGATGATGCTGATCCACGTATCCAGCGACCGGAGCCGGGTCACGGTCATCAGCCTGCCCCGCGACTCATGGGTTGACATCCCCGGGCACGGCTTTAACAAGATCAACGCGGCCTACGGGCTGGGCGGCCCGAAGCTGGTGGTCCAGACCGTGGAGCTGAACACCGGGCTGACCATCAACGACTTCGTCCAGGTCAACTTCCTCGGCTTCGTGAAAGTCATCGACGCCCTGGGCGGCGTCAACATCTGCCTGCCGTTCGCGGTGGACGACTCCTACAGCGGGCTGCACCTGTCCCAGGGGGTGCACCACGTGAACGGGATCACGGCGCTGGAGTACGCCCGGGACCGCCATTCGTTCGCCACCTCCGACCTGGCCCGGATCCAGGACCAGCAGCGCCTGCTGTCCTCGATGCTCACCGAGGCGATCAGCTCCGGGACGCTGGCCAACCCGGTCAAGCTGGATCATTTCCTGCGGGCCGCGTTGTCCGCGATCAAGGTTGACCAGGGGCTCAACGTGGCCGCGCTCGCGGACCAGATGCGCGGCATCTCGGCCAGCAACGTCCGGTTCATGACCGTGCCGCTGTCGAACTACAACTACCAGGCCCCGGACGGCCAGCTGGCGGTGCTGTGGGACACCCACCAGTCGGCGGCCCTGTTCGGCGAGCTGAAGCACGACCAGCCGGCCACGAAGCCGACGCCCGCACACCCCAGGACGGCCAGCCCGGGGCTGCACCGCAGGCAGGTGCCGGTCGAGGTGTGGAACGGGACGCTGATCGGCGGCCTGTCCGCCACCACCGGCGCCGACCTGACCCAGCTGGGCTTCCCGGTGAAGGACGGGCTGAACTGGCCGGTACACGACATCAGCCAGACCCTCATCGAGTACCCGCCCGGTCATCTCGCCGGGGCGAAGCTGGTCCAGAAGGTCATCCCGGGTGGCTCGCTGAAGCAGGTCAAGCGCCTGGCCAGGGTGCGGGTGCTGCTGGGCGCCAACGGCTACTCGGTGACCTCACCGGCCACGGCCACGCCGACCCCCGGCCCGACCTCCACCGGCGTCCCATCCGCGACCGCCGCCCAGAACGCCTGCCGCTGACCTAGCTGCCCGGCGCCGTGCTGCCTGACCCGGTGCTGCCTGACGCGGTGCTGCCTGACCCGGTGCTGCCTGGCGCCGTGCCGCCTGACCCGGTGCTGCCTGACCCGGTGCCGCCTGACCCGGTGCTGCCCGGCGCGTTGCTGCCTGGCGCGGTGCCGTCCGGGTCGCCCAGGCCCTGGGACGCCTCCTGCCGGGACAGCGCCTCCACGAGACGGTCGATCTTGTCCTTGCTGTCCGGGGTGCCCCGCCCGGTGCGCTCGGCGTACACCGTCGCGCCCAGATCGCGGAACATCGCGTCGGCCCGGCGCTTCGCGTTGGCCTGGTCCAGCTTGACCTTGCCCTCGCGCGCCGTCTCCTGGGCCATCTGGGCAATTTGCGTGCCCTGCGCCCGGACCTTGTCCATCAGCCCCATGACCGCCTCCGCCAAAGCTCTCCGCAGGTTGACGCTCTCCAGACAGCAGGATATGCCGCCGCCTCCGGGCCCCCGGAACGTGACCGGGGATTGCGGCTGCCAAGCAACTGCGGAAAGTAGTCGCGTGATTATGAACTGTCGGGAGGGACCAGGCTAATTCGGTTGTTCTCACCGCACTGGCGAACATCCGGACCTTACAATCCTGTGAAGCCCCGCCCGGTCCGTTCCGTTCATGCCTCACGTCCGGGCCCGTCACAGGCTTCCGGATAGAAAAGGGTCGCGATGGCTGGCGTCATCGAACGCAGGGGGGAGTCCACAGCAGCACCGCGGCACCGCAAGACTGGCAAGGCGGTCCAGCCGGCACCGCGCGGCACCCTGGACCCCGTCCTGCCGGCCCCGCCGCTGGACAGCGAGAAGTACGCCTACGTCAAACGGCACGCCTGGGTACTCACTGTCTGCTCGCTGCTGAGCTTCCCGCCCCTGGTGTACAGCCAGGTGCGGATGATGCAGGGCTTCTCCGCGTTCTGGTGGTACGCGCCGTTCGTGCTGCTGGGCCTCATCTGCTTCGTGCTGCCCCTGCTGACCGACCGCCTCGGCCGCTCCTTCGACCTCGGCGAGCACGAACGGCTCGTGGCCGCCTGGCAGCCGCCGCGGTACCCGACGGTTCGACATCTTCCTCCCGGTGTGCGGCGAGCCCGTCGAGGTGCTGCGCAATACCTGGATCCACGTCGCGAAGCTGTGCCGGCACTACCCGGGGCGGGTCACTCCCTACGTCCTCGACGACTCGGCCAGCGCGGAACTGAAGGTGATGGCCCGCAGTTTCGGCTTCGCCTACGCCACCCGCCCGGACCGGGGCTGGTACAAGAAGTCGGGCAATCTCCTGTACGGCTTCGAGATCTCAGAGGGCGAATTCATCCTCCTGCTCGATGCCGACTTCGCGCCGCGCCCCGACCTGCTGGACGAGACGCTCCCGTACATGTACACGTTCCTGGACACCGGGATCGTGCAGACCCCGCAGTACTTTCACATCACCGATCGGCAGACCTGGGTCGAGCGGGGCGCCGGTGCCGTCCAGGAGATGTTCTACCGCTCCATCCAGACGGCGCGGGCCAGGAAAGGCGGGGCGATCTGCTGCGGCAGCTGCGCGATCTACCGCAGGGCGGCCCTGGAGGACAACGGCGGCATGACGCTGGCCGAGCACTCCGAGGATCTGCGCACCGGGTTCGACCTGCAACGGCTCGGCTGGCGCCTGCGGTACCTGCCCATCGCGCTGTCCACCGGCAACTGCCCGGACAACGTCGTCGCCTATGTCAACCAGCAGTACCGCTGGTGCTGCGGCACCCTGGGCCTGCTGAGCACCAGGAAGTTCTGGCACGTCAAACTCCCTGTATACGAGCGGCTGTGCTGGCTGAGCGCGTTCACCTACTACCTCTACACGTCGGTCTACACCTTTGTCGGGCCAGCGATGGCCGTCGTGATGCTGCTCTTCGTGCCCGACTTCATCCTGTACCGGAACCTGATCTACCTGGCCCCTTTCCTGATCTATCTCGGAATCATCTTCCCGGCCTGGCATCGCGCTCCTTTCCGCCTGGAGGCGTGGTCGGTCAAGGTCGTCGTCGGATGGGCGCACATCTTCGCGTTCTGGGACCTGGTGCGGGGCAAGCCCAGGGGCTGGCGGCCGTCGGGGGCGTCGCGGCACGACGGCAAGCGGAGGCTCTGGATCGGCCTCGTCGGCTGGAGCGCCACGGTCGCGGTGCTGTGGGCCAGCCTGGCCCTGTGGCGCATGATGACGATGAACCCGTACAACTTCTTCCTGCTGTTCATTCTCGGCGTCTTCAACGTGGTGACCGTCGGCCGCGTCCTCATCCAGCCCAGGGCCGGAGCCCCTACGTGACGAAGCGGCCCGTGCTGGTATTCCTGGCCGGACTCGCGCTGAGCGCAGCGCTGGCGGGCTGCGGGTCTTTCCTGGCCCAGGCCGCCGGCGTCAATGGCACCGGTGCCGGTTCGGGGTCCCAGGCCGGCGCGGGCACATCCGCCACCGCACTGCCCTACGACGTATCCGGTCTCCTTGACCCACGCTCAGGCAAGTTCCTGGGCGTCGAGGCCGCGGGGGTGGCGGACTCGCTCACGCCGGTGACCAGGTTCGCCCACAGCATCGGCAGGCGGCCGAACATCATCGGCCAGTACGTGGCCTGGGACACCCCGTTCCCCGCGCAGTCGGTCACCCGGGCCTGGTCGTACGGGGCGCTCTCCTACCTGGCCTGGGAGCCCTTCGACGTCAGCGTCCAGTCCATCGCGCAGGGGCACAGCGATGCCTACGTCACTGCGTTCGCCAGGGCGGTCCGGGCGCTGAACCTGCCGGTCGCGCTGAGCTTCGGGCATGAGATGAACGGCTCCTGGTACCCGTGGGGCACCGGGCGGACCACGCCAGCGCAGTTCGTGACCGCGTGGCGACGTGTCCACGACCTGTTCATCCGGGCTGGCGCCTCCAATGTGGTCTGGGTGTGGAATCCCAACGACATCTACCCCGTCCCGCAGGTCCAGCTCAGGCCGTACTACCCCGGGAACGCCTACGTTGACTGGATCGGGATCACCGGTTACGCCGCCACCACCGGGCCGCAGACCTACGGCAGCCTCTACGCTCCCACCGTCCGGGAGATCAGGACCTTCAGCCACAAGCCTTTCATCATTGCCGAGACCTCCGTCGAGACCAGCCCGGGCGAAGTGGCCAGCGCCCGTCAGGTGATCATCAGCACGGTGGCGCAGCACCCCGACATGCTCGGCCTGATCTGGTTCGATTACAGCAAGGACGGCGTCGATTGGCGGGTCGAGTCACGTCCCATCCTCCGGGCCGCGGTCGCCAGGGACGTCGCACGACTCCAGCTTCACGACGTCAGACAGCGATGAGCCCGCGGCCGACGAACCCGCCGGCGGCGAACCCGGCGCCAGCGGGCGGCTCCTCGCCGCCCGGGTCATCGCGGCGGCGCGCGAACCGGCCGTTCACCCGCAATGACGCCGAGACCGTCATGCTTCCCGCGTTCAAGATTGATCCTGATGCCGCCGTCCGGCCCAGTCCGGATGATGCGCCAGCCCAGGTCGCGGTGGACGGGGAGCCGGCCGCGGGGACCGCGCTGGCCCCCCCGTCCCGCCGGGCCAGGCACGGTTCGGGTGCCCCCCGGCCCCCCGGGTCCAGCCGCCGCCGGACGTGGGTGAGCCGCGCGGTCCTGCTCGCGATCCTCGCGGTGCAGGCCGTCCTGTCGCTGCGCATGCATAACACCGCGTTCGAGGACGAGGCACTGTACCTGTCCGCAGGACACCACGAACTGGCCCATCTGCTCTACGGTGTGCCGCTCCCCAACGACTACGCCTCCTTTTTTTCCGGCTCGCCCGTGCTGTACCCGATCCTGGGCGCCCTCGCGGACACCTGGGGCGGGCTGGCCGCCGCCCGGCACGTCAGCCTGCTCGCGATGCTGACCACCACGGGCCTGCTGTACTCCCTGACCCGCAGGCTCTTCAACGAGCGGATCGGCCTGTGCGCGGCGGTGGTCTTCTCCGTCACCGAGTCGGCGATCCTCCTCGGGAACTTCGCCACCTATGACGCCCCGGCCCTCTGCCTGCTCGCGCTGGCCGCGTGGATCGTGGTCCGTACCGCGTCCTTCCGCTGGCCGGTGTACCTGCTCGCCGCGCCGGTGGCGGCGCTCGCCGTCGGCACCAAGTACGCCGCGCTGCTCTTCGTGCCCACGATCGTGGTCCTGGCCGCCGCCGCCGCGTGGCCGCAGCGCGGGCGCCGGGCCCTCATCCCCCCGGTGGCACTGGCCATCGCGATAGCCGGCCTGCTCGCCGCCGGGCTGTATCTGGGCGGGCCGGACTACCTGATCGCGGTGAAGAGCACCACGACCGCCCGGGCGCACGGCACGACACCGGCGCTGACCCTGCTGAAGGACTGCCTCCTGTGGGGCGCCCTGCCCTTCGCGCTCGCCGTGATCGGCACCGTGGCCTATGCCCTGCGGCCGCACAACGAGCCAGGTGAGCGCATCGCACCCACGGGCGGCAGGCTGCGACGGATAACGCTCGGCGTCGTGCTCACCGGGTCAGCCCTGCTGGCCCCGGCGGATCAGCTGCACCTTCACACCGCCACGTCGTTCCAGAAGCACATCGGATTCGGGCTGCTGTTCGCCGCGCCCATGGCCGGGGTGGGCCTGGCCCGGATCATCGGAGATCACTTCCGCCGTGCGCAGGTTGGCGTGGCGGTCTGGGGGCTGGCCCTCATGCTGGGCATGGTGCAAGCCAACGACATCTTCCACTCGTGGGCCGACTCACGGCCGCTGGTGGCCGAACTCTCGCGCTACCTCGAGCCACGCGCGCACTACCTGGTCGAGGCGGCCGAGGTACCGACGTATTACCTCATGCACAATCCAGACGCCAGGGCATCCCAGTTCGTGTCGACGTACTTCATCGCCTACACCGGCAGGAACGGGGTCACCCTGACCGGGAACGCCGGGTTCGAGTCCGCCGTCCGGCAGGGCTACTTCCACGTGATCGCCTACGACGACACGGTCACCGTGCCGCTGGACAACATCCTGGCCCGGATGCTGCAGACCGACTCCTCGTACCGGCTCGCCGCGGCCCTGCCCAACTCCGACGGCCAGGGCACCTACTACATCTGGGTCAGGCGCTAGCGACCCGCCTCAGGCGGCGATCAGACCAGGGCGGATTGGCCGATCCCCGCCTCGCGGATGATCGCGGCCAGCATCCGCTGGTGCTCGGGGATCAGCGCGCCCTGGTGCTTGGCGGTCAGCTGGGCGGCCCGGGCCAGCACCGGCCGGTCCACCGAGCTGAGCGTCGCGTCGAGCAGGGCCCAGGACAGCTGGTCCAGCGCGGAGCGCAGCACCGCGGGATCCTCGGTGCGGTGGCACGCCGCCTCTAGTTCCCGCAGCCGCTGGTCCAGCTCCGGGCCGGGCGTCACGGCCAGCGGGAACGCGTCCACCATGCCACCGGGCATGGCTTGCGCCGTGGCGGCCTCGAACGCGCTGAGCAGCGGGCTCACCTCGCCGGCGGTCAGCGGATCGTAGAGGCCGGGGAACGGGATGGGCTCGTACCCGCGGTCGTAGCCGCTGATGTAGATCGGCGTCGCGGAACCGGTCCGGGCCAGCACGCCCAGGGCCACGTCGAGCAGGGTGACCGGCCAGCCAAGGTCGGTGATCGCAAACACGCGCAGCTCGCCGGGCCGCGCGCCCACCCCGGCCGCCAGCAGCAGCTGGGCCGACTCGAGCGCAGACTCCCCGTAGAAGCCGATGTCCGCGCTATGCAGGCGGATCACCCCGCCCTGGCACCAGCCGAGCAGCCGGCCGTGAATGATCGAGTTGTCGACCACGTGGGTGAACCGCGCGGTCGAGTAGGTGGTCATACTGCTGGCCGACGCGGCCGCCGCGACCAGCCACTCGGCCACCCGCTTCGAGGCCGTGTAGACGTCCGGGGAGTACGGGCGCAGCGCCTTGCCGGTGGACGCGCAGACGACCTGCGGGATGCCGCACTCGGCCGCGACCGTGACCACGTTCTGGGTACCGAGCACGTTCGTGCTCAGCGTCCGGTACACCTCGTGCTCGGCCAGTCCCGGGTCACGCTGCGCGGCCACGTGGAAGACCACGTCCGGCCGGATCCCGCCGAACACGGCCGCCAGCCGCTGCCGGTCCCGGATGTCGGCCCGCACGTATTCGGCACCGGGCAGCCGCGGGTAGCGGTCCGTCACACCCCGTCCGACGCTCACCAGCCGCTTCGGACATCGGATCTCCACCTCCTGCATCAGCCTGGAGCCGATGCAGCCGGTGCCGCCCACCACGACCACGGTCTTCCCGCGCAGCCAGGCGTCCAGGTCGCCGTCCGGCAGTGGCAGCGCCCGCTCGCTGATGGCCAGGAATCGCGCGTACTCCTGCTGGGCGTCGGGCTTGGCCTCGAGCAGCGCCCGGGTCAGTTCCTGCAGGCGGGTCAGGGACGTGTTGTCCAGGGACTCCCTTCTCGGCGGTACCGCCTGACGCATCAACGCAACAATTTCGGGCGCACGTAGCACCGCTGGCCTCCAGTGAGCGTTCCTGGCGTGGTCGCGGGGTTGTATCCGGGGCGGGCACCGGACCGCAGCAGCATGCCAGACGCATCGGCCTATCGCGCAGGTAACACAAGTTTGCAATCAGGAAACACGCCATCGCCCCCTGGGTGTTCCCTTTACGGTGAGTAACCGGGCGTCATTAGTGACGCGCAGGGATACTACGGCGATTGGGTCCTTTATGCCCGAGTAGGGCATACCTGCCTGGACTGGGCGCGCCGGACGGTTTTCGTTGCGGAAGAATGGCCGTCAGCCAGGCAGGTTCGCCTCGATCGCGGCGACCAGCGCCGGGTCCTGCGGGTCGGTGACCGGGCGGAACCTGGCGATGACCGCCCCGTCCGGGCCGACCAGGAACTTCTCGAAGTTCCACTGGATGTCGCCCGCTTCGCCGTCCGCGTCGGGCACGGCGGTGAGCTCCTCGTACACCGGGTGCCGGCCTGGCCCGTTGACCTCGATCTTCTGCATCAGCGGGAAGCTCACGCCGTAGGTGGCCGAGCAGAACTCGGCGATCTCGCCGGCCGTGCCCGGCTCCTGGCCGCCGAACTGGTTGCAGGGGAAGCCGACGACCGAGAACCCGCGGTCACGGTACGTCTCGTGCAGCCGCTCCAGCCCTTCGTACTGCGGCGTGAGGCCGCACTTGGAGGCGACGTTGACCACGAGCAGGGTGCGGCCCGGCAGGTCGCCGAGGGAGGCGGGCTGGCCCGCCAGGGAGGTGAGCGGGATGTCGTGCACGGTCACGGCGGGAGTTCCTTCGCTGCTGGGCGGGAAGATGGGCGGCCCCATACGGAACGTGCAACAGCACGCGGGCCGGGCTCATGCCCGCCCGGCGCGCGGGACCGCGCATGAACCGGCGATGCGCGGGCACCTGGGGGGCGGTTCTTCGAGCGTCCAAGAGCGGAGACAGTGATGTCCTCATCATCAGCGCGCGTGTCCATGAAGGCCCGGCGGGCCACGGATAGCCGCGCGGCCCAGCTGCTGGCCCGCGCGGGCCTGACCGCCCGCGGCGTGATCTACATCCTCATCGGCATCGTCGCCATCCTGGTCGCGATCGGCCAGGGCGGGCAGCAGGCCGACCAGCAGGGTGCCCTGCAGCTGGTGGCCGGCCAGCCGTTCGGCGCGGTCGCGCTGTGGCTGCTCGCCATCGGCTTCGTCGGCTATGCGCTGTGGCGGTTCAGCGAGGCCGCGTTCGGCGTCGTCGGGGAGGGCACCGGCGCGGGCCCGCGGCTCAAGTCCCTGGTCCGGGGGCTGATCTACGCTAGCTTCGCGGTCCTGACCTTCAAGATCATCCTGGGCCAGAAGGCTAACCAGGCGGGACAGCAGAAGGACGTCACCGCCAGCGTCATGCATCACACCGGCGGCCGTTTCGCGGTCGGGATCGCCGGGGTGATCATCGTGATCGCCGGCCTGGCGCTGGTGGCCGAGGGCGCCAGGCACAAGTTCATGAAGCACCTGCGGACCGGGGAGATGAGCCCGCAGACCCGCAAGACGGTGCAGCGGCTCGGCACCGTGGGCACCATCGCCCGGGGCCTGGTGTTCGCCCTGGCCGGCGTGCTGGTGGTCGACGCGGCCATCACCTACAGCCCGTCCAAGGCGGCTGGCCTCGACAAGGCGCTGCACACCCTGCGCAACCAGCCGTTCGGTGAGTTCCTGCTGATCATCGCGGCGATCGGCCTGATCGCGTTCGGGGTCTACGGGCTGGCCGAGGCGCGCTGGCGCCGGGTCTGAGCCTGCGGGCGGGGGCCCGGTAGAGTACCGCTCACTGCCATCGGTAATGAGCGGGAGCGAGCGTGGCCATCTCGTCCGTGGGACGGTTCCCGTTGAACGAGGTGACCGAGGGCGACTGCCAGAAGCTGATCGCCGACCTGCCGGACCGGTGCATCGACCTCGCGGTGACCAGCCCGCCGTACTGGGGCCAGCGGACGTCCGGGGGCCACGGCGTCGAGGCCGATCCGCGCGCCTACCTGGCCGAGCTCGCCGCGATCTTCGGGGCGCTGCTGCCCAAGCTCAAGCCGGGCGGGCTGCTCTGGCTCAACATCGGCGACGCCTACAACACCCCGGTGAACTGGCGTACCGGGGACCACTCCTACAGCACGCTCGGCCCGGGCCGGGCCGGCCTCGACCCGGCGAACTCCGCGTACGTGAAGCCCCGGTACCGGCGGAAGGCCTTCCTGGACTCCGGCGAGCCGTGGCTGCGGTACGGGAACCTGCTCGCGCTCCCCTACCGCCTCGTGATCGCGATGTGCGACGCGGGCTGGCTTTTCCGCGGCGAGGTGATCTGGCGCAAGCGCAACCCGATGCCGGAGGGCAAGTGCCGCCGGCCACACCGCCAGCACGAGACCATCTACCTGTTCGCCCGCGAGGAGCAGCATCCGTTCCGCACCGCGCCCCCCGTCGGCTCCGTCTGGGAATTCAGCAACGAGAAGCTCACGGGGCTGAAGCACTTCTCCCGGTTTCCTGAAGAGCTGCCGCGCCGGTGCATCCAGGCCTACGGGACGCTGGGCGAGGACGTCATCGTGCTCGACCCGTTCAGCGGGTCGGGCACGACCGGCGTGGCCGCCCGCCAGCTGGGCTGCTCGTACCTGGGGTTCGAGATCGATCACGAGCAGGTCGTCGCGGCCAACGAGCGCCTCGCCCGGGCCTGAGGCAGGAGCTACGCCGTCCCCGGAGTGGCAGGTGCGGCTGGGGCGGCGGACGCTGCCGCAGCGGCAGGTGCCGGGGCGGCCGGTGCCGGGGCGGCCGGTGCCGGGGCGGCCGGTGCCGGGGCGGCCGGTGCCGTGTCGGCGGAGTAGTCGGCGGGCCGGGTCTCGTCGTACCCGTCCGTCACCCCCATGGCACGGAAGACGAGCGTGAACCCGGCCGAGACGAGCAGGTTGATGAGCACCGCGGTGAGGGCAATGTACGTCACGTGCCCGAACACCGGAGCCGTGGACGCACCGAAGTGCTGCTGGCCGCCGCCGGGGGTCAGGTACGCCTGGAGCGTGCCGTACGCCAGCCCGACGGCCCAGCCGATGATCAGCGCGAAGCGGTGGAACCAGCGCGTGTACAGGCTGATCACGACGGCCGGGAAGGTCTGCAGGATCCAGATCCCGCCCAGCAGCTGCAGGTTGATGGAGAACGTCTTGTTCAGCTCGAGCGCGAAACCCAGCGCGCCGACCTTCATGAACAGCGAGGCCAGCCGGGCCACCCGCGTCTCCTGGGCCGCGGTGGCCTGGGGGCGGAAGAGCTCCTTGTAGATGTTGCGGGTGAACAGGTTCGCCGCCGCGATCGACATGATGGCCGCGGGGACCAGCGCCCCGATGACGATGGCCGAGTAGCCGACGCCCGCGAACCAGCTGGGGAACATGTGCTGGAACAGCAGCGGCACGGACAGCTGCGCGTTGCCGTAGCCCGCCGCGACGCCGGCGTTCACGGCCGGGGTCGCCCGCGCCATGTAGCCCAGCAGCGCGATGAGGCCCAGCACCAGCGAGTAGGCGGGCAGCAGGGCCGCGTTGCGCCGGATCACGTCGCGCTGCCGGGCGGCGAAGACCCCGGTGACCGCGTGCGGGTAGATGAACAGCGCCAGCGCGGAGCCCAGCGCGAGCGTGGCGTAGGCCCATTCCCCGGCGGGCAGCACGACGAGGCTCCCGTACGGCTTTCCGGTCGCCGGGTTGACGGTGGCGAGGTGCGCCGACGCGGCACCGAAGATGTGCCCCCAGCCGCCCAGCCGCCGGGGGATGTAGATGATCGCGACGATGACCGTCACGTAGATGAGCGCGTCCTTGACGAACGCGATCAGGGCCGGGGCGCGCAGCCCGGCCAGGTAGGTGTACGCGGCCAGGATGACGAAGGCGATGACCAGCGGCAGGTTGGCCAGGAACGTGTAGCGC
Organism: uncultured Actinomycetes bacterium; assembly: GCA_963782185.1. Classification (GTDB taxonomy): domain Bacteria; phylum Actinomycetota; class Actinomycetes; order Streptosporangiales; family Streptosporangiaceae; genus RYN-230. The sequence continues at coordinate 21,105 of CAWAJB010000003.1, read as the reverse complement.
GAGTTCGTGCCCACGCCCATGACGGCCAGCACCGATTCGATGCCCACGAGCTGGAGCGCGATATAGGGCATGGTGGCGAGGATCCCGGTCAGCGTCACCGCCAGCCCGAGCCCCTGTGAGCCGTACCGGCCGCGGACGAATTCGCCCGGGGTGACGTAGCCCCGCGCGCGGGCGACCGACCAGAGCCGGGGGCCGAAGACGAACACGATCGGGAACACCATGATCGTGTACGACAGCGCGTAGAACCCGGCCGCGCCGGTCGCGTACACCAGCGCAGGCACGGCGATGAACGTGTAGGCGGTGTACAGGTCGCCGCCGAGCAGGAACCAGCTGATGAAGGTGCCGAAACCGCGGCCGCCCAGGCCCCACTCGTTCAGCTGCATCGGGTCCTCGGCCGGCCGCCACCGGGCTCCGGCGAAGCCGATCAGGGTCACGAGCAGGAACGAGGCGGCCACGATGGCGAACGAGACCGTGTTGACGTGACTCACCGGCCCGCTCCTGCCTGACCTGGCCCTGCGCCGTTCCCGGACGGGGTGCCTGCGGAGCCCTCCCCCGCGGCGGGCTTCGTTCGCAGGAGGACGTAGCAGAGCCAGCACGCGGCGGCCACCACGGGCACCCAGAGGAGCTGGTACCAGTAGAAGAAGGGGAAGGCGCCGAGCTTCGGCAGCGACCGTGCGTAGATCGGCACGACCAGAGCGCCGCCGATGGCGACAAGCAACAGGCAGGTGACGATGCCCCGGGCGACGCGTCTGGCGTCCGGGGCGGCGGGCTGGGCCATGGCGACCTCTCCAGATGGGTACGCACGCCAAGGCCCGGCCCGCTCCCCAGGCCCCAGCGCGCAAAGGATTGCACGACGAGGTGGTCCCGGGCTAATCGTGCACCGTCAGGGGCCCGGCAATGGTGCTTTCCGCGCATTATTCGCGTGCCGTGCGCCATAGCGGCCGGCTCGAGGCTGGCCAGCCGGCCGGCGGGGTCAGGGCGGCCCCGGGCCTGCGGGCGCTCCATACTGGGACGGGTCGGAACTGTGGAAAAGGGACACGATCATCGGGGGTACCGGGATGACCGCAGCGGCTTCGCCTGCCCCGAGACTTCCCGACCTGCGGCGCCTCCGGTACGTCACCGACGGGGGCATGGAGACTGACCTGATCTTCCATCACGGCGCCGACCTGCCGGAATTCGCCGCCTTCCCGCTCCTCGACGCCGCGGAGGGCAGGTCGCTGCTGGAGCACTACTACGACGACTACGCCGCGATCGCCGCGGAAACCGGGGCCGGGCTGATGCTCGAAGCGCCGACCTGGCGGGCGAATCCCCGCTGGGGAGCGCGGCTCGGCTACGACACGGAAAGCCTGGCCCGCGTCAACCGGGCCGCCATCGCCCTGCTGGACCGCCTGCGCGCCCGGTACGCCCCGACGGTCGCCGACGTGATCATCAGCGGCATGATCGGATCCCGGGACGACGGGTACTGCGCCGGTCAGCGGTTCGATCCCGCCGAGGCCGCCGAGTACCACGGACCTCAGCTCGAGGCCTTCGCGTCGGCGGATGCCGACATGGCCGCCGCCTACACGCTCACCGACGTCGGCGAGGCCATCGGCATCGTGCGAGCGGCCCGGGCGGCCGGGCTTCCTATCGCGATCTCGTTCACCGTCGAGACGGACGGCCGGCTGCCCAGCGGCACCACGATCGCGGGCGCCATCGCCGCCGTGGACGAGGCCGCGCCCCCCGACTACTACCTGATCAACTGCGCCCACCCCACCCACATCGCGCGGGGGCTGGGCGACGACGGCCCGTGGCGCCGGCGCATCGCGGGGATCCGGCCCAACGCGTCCACCAGGAGCCACGCCGAACTCGACGAGTCCGAGCAACTCGACGAAGGCGACATCGGCGCGCTGGTGGCCGGCCAGGCCAGGCTGACCGAGAACCTCCCGGCCCTGTCCATCCTCGGCGGCTGCTGCGGGACCGATCACCGGCACGTCGCCGCGCTCTGGGCTGATCAGGGCGCACGCCGACGCCGACCGTGATCGGGCGGCGCGGCAGGCCGGTGAGCCCGGCGGCTACAGCCCCGTCTGCGCGGTCAGCCGGCCCGACTCCACCGCGGCGCTGAACGCGGCGTAGTCCCGCTCGTTCTGGTCGGCGTACGCGGCGGAGAAGTCTGCGATCGCCCGGTCGAAAGCATCACTCTTGCCCAGGTAGGAGGAAATCGCGATGCGGTCACCCCAGCGGGCGTGGGCCCGGGCCAGGGTCGCGCCGCAGATACGCGAGTACAGGGCGGCCCCGGGGGGGAGCATGGTGTCCACGTCCGCACTGCCCTTCCAGTCCTGGAACTGGCGCACGTAGTAGTCACGGGTCACGCCGTCCAGCCCCTTGATGCGCTGCCAGCCCAGGAAGATGTCGGTCGCCCCCTGCATCAGGCGCTGCCCGGCTACCACCCGCTCGCCATGATGGGTGTATGCGCTCGCGCCCAGGAAGCGCTCGAGCACAGACGCTTGCGCCTCCTTGACCTGCAGGAACAACGGGTCGTTGTGGTCCCGGCCGAGCAGCAGCATGATGTAGCAGCGGGTGCCGACGCTGCCTACGCCCACGATCTTGTGGGCCACGTGGGCGTAGCGGTACTCCTCGACCGGGTGGTGCTGGCGCCCCAGCGTGCGCCGGTACGAGCTGAGCAGATTCTTGATCAGCGGGGCCGGGTCCTCCCATTCCGACCCGGGCTGGATCAGGTCCTCGATCGGGATGATGAGCGGGGGGTCGGCAACGATCCGCAGTTCACCGTCAACCTCGTCGGCCCGCTTGGCGAACACCCGCGTGCTGTCGCGGGTACGCGCCTTCGCCACCATCTCCTTGGTCGCCTGGGCCTCCTGCTTGCTGACCCGCTTGACGCGGACCTCCTTGCGGACCAGTTTGAGCAGCATCCCGGCCTCGAGGTGCTCGTACCAGGCCTCCAGGGAACGCATCCCGGCCGCCTCGCGCATGCGGTCCCGGTACTCCTTGACTCCGGCCATGACGATGTCCCGCCGGTCGGCCCGGCTGAAGCCGCGGTCGCGTCCCATCACCTCGAAACTGGCCGCCAGGCGCTTGACGTCCCATTCCCACGGGCCGGGGAGGGTCTCGTCAAAATCGTTGATGTCGAACAGCATCTGCCGCTCGGGCGTGCCGAACAGGCCGAAGTTCGACAGGTGCGCGTCACCGCACAATTGCACGGTGACCCCCGACTGAGGGGTCGCAGCCAGGTCCGCCGCCATGATCAGCGCGGCGCCCCGGTAGAACGTGAAGGGGGAGACCAGCATCCGCCCGTACCGGATGGGGACCAGCTGGGGGACCCGGCTCTCCGCCTGCTCCTCGAGCAGCGCGACCGGATCCGCGCGGTCCGGTGCCGGTGCCCACCGCCCATGGCTCGACCTCGGCGCCTCCTGGCGCGCGGCCCGGCCCCTGGCCACCCGCTGCTCCACGGTCAGGTGGGCCCGCCTCCACGCCGACGCGAACGTGGAGGCGGCCGCGTGCGTGGTTCCGGCCCGCGAGGTCTGACCCGGGTGCGAACGCTCTTCCATGGGGCCTCCAGCCATTGTTCGTCACCGCTCCGGGCGGGCAGATCAGCGCAAGGCCGGAGGGGCGCCATGTGGCCATATCACGTGGCATGTCATGACCTTGGCCCCCACCAGGGTAGACCAGCCTCTGCCCTGGGCCGTAGACCGGCCCGCATGCCCTCATCACCGGCCAGGCCGCCCCGACCAGCGTCGCAGCCGGCTTCTGGGAAGCCGGGCTGCCACATGGCGCAGCAGCCACGCCGGCCACCGCCCGGCCGGGACGTCGCATGTTTGAAGCGGTCCCGCGGGGAAGGAAGAACCTCATCGTCCAGATGGATCGAGGTGATCCAGATGCCGTGGTGGGAGGCTCTTCTCTTCTTCGCCGCTCTGCTCCTGGCAATCTGGGGATTCGCGAGCCTGGTTGGTTTCAGAACGCGATCTTTGACGCGCCGGACTCACCGTACTGCCCAGGACATGTACAGCCAGTTTGCTGATTCGCCGCGTAAGCAGCGCAGGTACGCCAGAGTCCACGGCGGCGAGTGGCGGAGCGAGTAGCCGTAGCCGGGTGCCGGCGTCGGGGGCCTGCCGGTTCGTCCCCACAGCCGCGCCGCTCATAGCCCGGTGGTCCTGCGCTGGCATCCGGTGGGTCAGCGACGGTCCGCCCCTGGCTCCTTCCGCGTCCTCCCTGCGGGTCTCGGCAGCCGGAGGCCGTGGTGATCACGGACGGCCCTGGCACAGCCGAAGGCACCACCCCCCGTGACCGGAAAGGCCGCCGCAACAGCCCTTAAGTCCACAAACGGACACGCGAGCCGTTCGCCGCGGCATTCGTGGACGGAAATGGTTGCCCCAACAGCCATTTCCGTCCACGAACCAGACCCGGCATCCTCGCCAGCTGTACCCCTGTGGCCTGTATTACTGGCGTTGTCAGTGTGGTGACGAGGCCTCCTGCTCCCGGCGACCGCCCAGCCCTTTGACCGGCCCAGCCCTTTTGACCGGCCCAGCCCGCCTGACCGGCCCAGCCCCCTGGCGGCAGCACTGAGCGCGCGTTAATTTTGCGGGCGAGCGAGATCGTTTAGCCCGTTCGGCTGGTCAGAGGGCTGCAGTCTGGTGCGGGGTGCCTGCCAGGCTGATCTTCGGGCTTGCTGGCTTCGGAACACGGTGACGGCGCTGGCGCCGCGGTAGCCGGCCGCCAGGAGCAGTGCCCCGGGCAGAACGCCCCCGACGGTGGCGATCACGGCGCTGGACGCGCCGAAGCCCGCGGCGGCCAGGCCGGCCACTCCGGCCAGGGCAATGGCCGCGCCCAGCCAGCGGAACAATGACACCCGCCAGGCCGCGGCCAGGGCGGCAAAGTGCACCCCGACCACAACCGAGACCCAGGCCACCACGGCGCGGGGCTGGTCGAACGGGCCATTGAGCAGGGCACTGCCGGCCGCGATAGCCGCCACCTCGGCCGCCACCACCAGCCAGTACCGTGGCCCGAAGCCGCCGCGCGCCGCCGCGGTGGCCGGTGCGGCCGAACCCCTCCTGACCGCGAGCAGCGCCAGCAGCCCGGCGAACGCCACCGCTCCCGCGATCCTCACCGCCGTCGCGGCCGGCGCGGCCAGGACGCCGGCGTTGACCTCCACGTAGATCAGCCCGAACGCGACGCCGATGAACGAGCCGAGCCGCTGACGCAACGTCACCGCGGTCACGCTCGACATCGCCAAGGACAACGTGCAGTTTGGCCTGCGGGCCGTGGACACAGCCGGGAATCGCAGCCCGGTCGCTTTCCCCCACACTGTGACCACGTAGCGCGACCGTCAGTTCGGGAAGCGCATAGCCTGCTTCCCGGCGAGCTGCGGTAACCCAGCTTGGAGACATTGCCCGCTAATTGCACCGTGACCTCGTCCCGCGCGTACCTGGGTATCGTCGCCTGCTTCTGCCCGTCCTCCCTGGTAGCTGCCATCCCTCGGGCCGTGGCCGCCGTGTCCAGGCTCGCGGACGCCGGAACTCGCCAGGCAGCCCTCCCGGAGTCGTCGGCACGCAGGCGAGTGGCCCGGAATGCCTGGTGGAAGGTTCCGCTCCGTCGGGGAAAAGGTTAACTCACTATTCTTGAATTTCATTGCTAGTTTTAGGTGACTAGCGTACTGTGAGCTGCAGAGTCCGGGGCATCAGCCTCGGACGGCGGCCAGCCCGTTCCGGCAACCGGGGTGTCACATCACCCTCAAAGCCGGGGCGACCGACTACCGCGAGGTCATCAGGAAAGCGCTAGCGGGGTGTGACGGTTCCCACCGCGCTGGCCCTCAGGGGTCCGCGAGTACTCAACCGGGGACGGCTCGGGCGATAACTGATCACGCGTCACCGGGCGCACCCCTGTTCTCTCTGCGGGTGGCACATCACCCGTAACGGTCACGTGCAGCGCTCACAAATGGCGAGAAACGATGAGGTAATGAGGCCTCCGATGATCTGCAACTACCAGCTGGCCATCCGGGGCCTGCGCATTCACGTCCAGTCGGCGGGCGAAGGCGTCCCGATCCTGCTGCACTCCGGCATCTTCAGCGAGATGTGCCACTGGGGACCTCTCGTGGAGCACCTTCACGGCTGCCGGGTGATCACCTACGACGCCCCGGGCATCGGCTCCTCCCAGGTGCCGTCATCCCCGATGACGATGCGGGGCCTGGCGGACATCGGCGCGGGCATCCTGGATCACCTGGGCCTGGACTCCGCCCACCACCTCGGCGTCTCGTTCGGCGGCGCGGTCGCCCAGCAGATGGCCATATCCCACCCCGAGCGGGTAGACAGGCTGATCCTGGCGTCCACCTCGTTCGGCGGGCCCGCCCTGCCCGGCCGGCCCGCCTCGCTGCTGCGGATGATGCATCCGCGCGGCTACCATCCCGACCGGCTCGCCAAGACCGCGGGTGCCATGTTCGGCGGGAGGATGAGGACCGAGCCGGAACTGGCCGCGGACCTCAAGATGTCCAAGCCGCGCAGCTTCTTGGCTGCGGCGTTCCGCCTGTCAGCGCTCGCCGGGTGGACCAGCCTGCACCACCTGCCGTCGATCCGGCACGAGACGCTGGTCCTGTGCGGCGACGATGACCCGGTGACACCGCACGTGAATCACCGGACGATGGCGAGGCTGATCCCGTCGGCGCGGTTGCACACGGTCAAAGGCGGAGGGCATCTCGTTCTGCTGGACAGCGCGCACGAGGTCGCTCCGGTGATCACCGCGTTCCTGCACCGCGGGCACGATCGGGCGGAGCTGAAGGCGGCGTGAGATTCACGCCTAGGTGGTGGGCTCCGCCAGCTGACCACGGGAGCGCTTCTCGTGCTGTGAGGCGAGAATCTGGGCAGCGGCAACCATCAAAGCCGTAAGACAGAGCGGCGCGAACAGGAGGAGCGCGGGGCCGCCGGGGGCGAACGTGGCCACCGTCATCATGGCTAGCGCAATGACCACACATCGGCGGGCCTTGGCTGCATGGCTCAACGTCGGCCGACCCTGCGCGGAGGCCGGGCTGCCTGGCGGCTGGTCTGCGATCTGCCTGGCGGGGATGTCGGCGGTGACTGCGGCCAATTCCGCATAGGTCCGCGACACGAGGGCCTGGCCAACCCGCGCATCAAACTCGTCTTTGGTCACCCGACCATGCACAAACGCGGCCTTGAGCATGCCGATCACGTGCTCGCGGTCAGCATGGGACGCCCTGAGGCGGCTGCTGCCCGCCGCGGCTACCACCATCTGGTCTTCCGGCTCTGCTGCCACAGGCGTCTCCCCCCACCAGCACGGTGCTGCGAAGCCTAGCCCGGCGGCGCTTGTGGTGGCCAGCCCCGCAGCCGCGGCGACCGAATGGTGGGGCGGGCCGGCTGACCCCGTTTGCGAACCTGCGAATAGATCTCCCCGACCCGGTGGCTGCCCGGCGAGGCTGGGGCGCAGACGTCAGGACGTCAGGGAGCCCGGGGCCGGCAGGCGGAAGATGCGTCTGCGCGCCATGTCGAGCACGGGGGCGGGCAGGCCGCTGAGGATGGCCAGCCGGCGCGAGTCCTTGCCCGACAGGTAGATGGTCCGGGGCCGCCGAGCGGTCAGGGCCCTGGCGATGGTCGCGGCCGCCACGTCGGGCGGGCTGCCATTCGCCTCCCGCCGCTCCACGACCTTGAGCATCGCAGTGAACGCGTCCGCGTACAGGGTGCGGCCCTCCGGCGCCGCCGCAGCCATGGCCGCGGTGGCGTCGCGGGACACCTTGTCGGCCGCGCCGCTGTTGATGGTGGCCGGCTCGACCAGCACGACCCGCACTCCCCACGGAGCCAGTTCCTGGCGCAACGCCTCCCCGAGCGCGGTGAGCGCGGCCTTGGCCGCGTCCAGCGGGCCAGCGAACGGCGGGCTGAAGCGGACCCCGATCGTGCTGACCATCACGATGCGGCCGCGGGCTCGCCGCAGTGCCGGCAACATCGCCTGGGTGACGGCCAGCTGACCAGTCACGTTCACTTCCAGCTGCCGGCGGAACGCGTCGAGAGGCACCAGTTCGGTGGGGCAGGCCAGGCCGTAGCCGGCGTTGTTGACCAGCCCGTCCAGGCCGGCTGGCCCGGTATGCCCGATGATTGCGGCGGCCGCCGCGGTGATGTGCCCGGTGTCAGTGATGTCGAGGATGAGCGGGGTAACCTCACCGCCCGCGGCGGAACGGGCCAGCCGCTCGCCATCGGCGGGTCGGCGGACACCGGCGTATACGTGCTGGCCAGCCGCGGCGAGCCGCAGCACGGTGGCGCGACCGATCCCGGACGAGCAGCCGGTGACTAGGGTGTGCTTACGGGCGCAACTCATGGTTCCTCCATAATTCTGTAAGCGGCTAGATAAAGTCCGCTCGCGACGGGTTTTGATTGAAAGGCTAGAAACGATAACGCAGGACGGTGGTTCCTCTTCGGGACAAGGCCGCGCTGTGCGCTGCCAGGCGGGTGAACAGGCTAAGGGCCAGCGGGAACTCGGCGACCTCGGGCTCTCGCGTGAGCAGGATTTCCTTTACCAGTTTCAGTCTGGGGTTCCAGCGTTCGGGTTCGCGCGGGTTGTCGAAGCCGGGCGACTTAATGAGGTCTGCGACCGATTGGGTGCCGTGGTAGTGCTTCGCCGCCCAGATGGCGAATCTGGTGTAGCCGTTGAAGGCCACTTCTCCGCTGGGGAAGTGGCTGATGACACTATTCAGCAGCGAGATCATGTCCTGTGGAGCGAGGAACGCCATCAGACCGTCGGCGACGATCACAGCCAGGCCGGTGGGGATGGCGTCCAGCCAGTTCGGGTCGGTTAGGTCCGCGCCAACGACGTGCGCATTCGGGCGGTCTGGTAGCAGTTGCTGGCGAGCGGTGATGACCGGGAGGAAATCGATGTCGTACCAGTCGAACAGTCAACGGCGGGTCGATGCGGAATACCCGAGTATCCAGTCCGGCCCCAAGGTCAAGCGCGACCGCGTCGGGATGGTGAGTGACGAACCCCAGCGCCACCTCGTCGATTTTCTTGGCCCGAAGTGCAATGTTGATTATCGGGCTCGCGCTGAGGTGGAACTTGCTGCAGTCGTAGTCGAGCTTTCGAACGATCTCCTCGGCCATCGTGTCGGCCAGGATGGGATGCGTCGAGTGGTTGTCGAGGGCCCTGCCGCACAGCGTCAAGAACAAGCTCTCCTGCATCGGCGTGAGGGCCGGAAGGGTCATGCTCATGTCTTTCACTTGCTCTCTGCCTGTTGTCGTGGATACGGATCCCGCGAAGGTAGGCGCCGACTGGCCGCCTGAACGCCGCAGTGGCATAGTGCTTTCGGCCGTGACCGTCCGCATTTCCCGACCTCCCTCACGGTTGCTGTGCAGCCACGGTACGAGCGGGAGTCGCCACGGCCATCGCACCAAGGTGGACGTCGTGGGATGAAAGCTCGCGAGGGCTCACCGGCCCATCTGGCCCGAAGGGATACCTGGAGTGCTAGCGGGGTGGTGGTCGGGATTAGCGCAGCAGGCCGAGTTCGCGGGCGCGGGCGGTTGCCTCGGTGCGGTTGGCTGCCCCCAGCTTGTCGAGGATGTGGGCGACGTGCTTTTTGACGGTGTTGAGCGCCACCACCAGTTCCTCGGCGATCTGCTGGTTCGGCTTGCCCGCGGCCAGCAGGTGCAGGACCTCTAGCTCGCGGTCGCTCAGCGGCTCGACCAGGCCAGCCACCGCGACTGTGCCCGCTCTCCCACCCGGGCCGGTGGCCGCCGTGGCCTGCCCGAAGGCGCGCACCACCCGGCCGAGGTAGGCGAGCGGGATGCCATCGGCAGCGGTCTGCTGGGTCCGCTGGGTGGCGATCAGGCGGGCGAGCAGGGCGGCCATGGGGGCGCCCTCGTCGGCGAAGAGCCGCACGTAACCTTCGGGGCGGGCGAGGGTGAACGCCTGGGCCAGGGCGGTCACTGCGCTGGCCTCCTCCCCGATGGCGGCCAGGACCAGGGCCTGCAGCGCCTGTATCTCGATGCGACTGCCCGCCCGCTGCTGGGCCACGGCCAGGCCTTGCAGCCGCTCCAGGAGCTCACCCGCCTGCTCGGGCCGGCCGTGGGCGAGCAGCACCCGCGCCAGCACCAGATGCTCGGGCTCCCTGGCGTAGCTCGGCCGGTCGTCGGCACCAAGGCCGCGCTGCTTCGTCCAGGCAGTGGCGGCCGTGAGGTCGCCTTGCGCGAGCAGCAGCCGCGCCCGCTGCGCCGGGACGGGGTTGAGCAGGCTGGCCACGCCCGGGGCCGCCACCCCCTCGGCCTCGCCGATGGCCTCCAGTGCGCCAGCGTGGTCGCCCTCGGCCTGCCGGATCCAGGCCAGGACGGAAAGGCCCGTGGCCAGCGGCTGGGTATAGGCGAGCTGGCGGCTCAGCGCAATGCCCTCGGTGAGATGCCCCCGTGCGACCTCCAACTCGCCCCGCTGGTAGGCCACTTCGGCCATGCCTACGTGTGCGATGCCCGCAGCCGGCAGGGCGGCCCGACTCAAGGCTGCTGTGATCTCGAGCGCCCGCTGGTAGGTCTCAAGGGCCGCGCCCAGGCGGCCTTGGGCACGCTGGACCTCTCCGAGCTGGTAGCTGCTCCAGGCGGCTGGGAACGGCTCGCCGGTCGCCCGCCACTGGGCGGCGCTCGCGGCGAAGGCGCTCTCCGCCTGCGGCAGCCGGCCGCTCAGCCACTCGGCCACGGCGAGGTGGGTGCGGGCCAGGGATGCCAGCGTCCACTCGCCCGCACCGAGCAAGGCCAGCGCCTGCGAAGCGAGCGCGGCCGTGCGCTCGGCGTCGCCGCCGAGTTCGGCCAGGATGGCGCGCTCGAGCGCGATCGTGGCGGGGACGTTTGCCAGCAGGCTTGCCGCGTGGCCGACCGACGGCTCGTATGGCTCATCGGCTATCGCCGGTGTGTCTTCCCAGGCGCGCTCGGCGGCATCGATCAGGGCGTCAACCCCCTCCACGCGACGGCTGAGGATGGCCAAGCGCGCCTGCGCCAGGCAGAGCCGAGGGCGGCAGCCGACCAGCTCAGCGGGCAACACCTCCAGCCAACGCCGCAGGGTCGCCCCTTCGCCGCGCATCAGCAGCGCGTCAGCCTCCTGCTCGACCAGCCGCGCCGCCCATGCGGCATCCCCGGCGGCCAGAGCGTGACCTACGGCGTCGTCGGCCAGCCCATGCTCGCCCTGCCAGGCGGCGGCGTTGCGGTGCAGAGCCGGCACCCTCTCCGGTAGCTCCCGCTGCAGACGGGCGCGGAGCAGGTCGGCGAACAGCTGGTGGTAGCGCCACCAGCCACGCACCTCGTCCAGCGGGACCAGGAACAGGTTGGCCCGCTCCAGCCGCTCTAGCATCGCCTGGCCGCCGGGTCGGCCGGTCACAGCGTCGCACAGCCCTCCCGACAGCCGCTCCAGGACTGATGTCTCCAGCAGAAAGCTGCGGACCTCATCCGGCTGGTGCTCCAGCACTTCCTCGGTCAGATAGTCAAGGACATAGCGGTGGCTGCCCGAGAAGGTCGCCACGAACCCGGCCACATCGGAGTGCTGCCGAAGCGACAGGCTGGCCAGCTGCAGCCCGGCCACCCACCCTTCGGTGCGTGCCGTCAACATCGCCACAGCAGCCTCAGGCAGGGCAGTCCCGACCGCCTGGCGCAGCAGCGCCGCCGTCTCCTCGACAGTGAAGCGCAGCTCGCCAGCGCGCAGCTCGGCCAGCTGCCCGCGCCCCCGTAGCCGCGCCAGCCCCAGCTGCGGGTCGGCCCGGCTGGCCAGTACCACCCGCAGGCCCGCAGGCTGGTGCTCCAGCAGGAACCCGAGCGAGTCGTGCACCGGCTGGGCGGCGATCAGGTGGTAGTCGTCGAGGATCAGCATCATCTCGACCGCGCCGGGCTGGGCGGCCAGCTCGTTGATCAGGGCCGTAACCAGCCCATCGAAGGCCGGCGGGGGCGGAGGGCCGAGCAGGGGGGCGAGCTGCTCGGCGGTCCCCGGACGCACTCGCTCCAGCGCGGCGATCACATGGCGCCAGAACCGGGCCGGATCGTTGTCGCCTTGGTCCAGTGACAACCAGGCGGCCGGGCGCCGGCCCCGCCGAACCCAGTCGGCTAGCAGTGCAGTCTTGCCGAACCCGGCCGGGGCACAGACCAGCACCAGCCCCCCCGCAGGCCCCTCGTCGAGTCTCTCGGTCAGCCGTGGGCGGGCTATGAAGCCGGGCTGCAGGCGTGGCAGGTACAGCTTCGTGGCCAGCAGCCCATCCGGGCCGCCAGCGCCCGTCGGCTGTGGGGTCTTTGCGGGCGGATAAGCCATCGCGCACCGCCCTCGATGTCGTCACACCCCGTCGGGCCGCTGCCTCACCAGTAGTCCCTTCGGGTACCGGCCAGCCCCGCCAGGCTGGCAGAACTCCCCCCACAATGCCACCTCTGAGTGACGACCTGGACCGGCCGTTGTCCATATCGTGCCGGCAGGGCGCGGGACCTGCCCGTCGTCCCCACTGGAAAGGAGCGTTGCCATGCGGATCATGCTCGCCGGAGCGACCGGCGTCATCGGCCGCCAGACCGTCCCCATCCTTGCCGCGGCCGGTCACCAGGTGACCGGCTTGGCCCGCGCGCCTGGCCGACTGCCCGGCGCCGAGGTGGTAGTCGCCGATGCCCTCGACCCGACCGCCGTCGCCCGCGCCGTCCGGGCCGCCGCCCCCGAGGTGATCGTGCACATGCTGACCGCCCTCCCCGATCCGATCGACCCCAGGCATCTGGCCCGCGACATGGCCCTGACCAACGAGTTGCGCACCCGGGGCACGGCCAACCTGCTCGCTGCGACCGGGGGCGCCCGCATGATCGCCCAGGGTGTCGCCTACGCCTATGACCCGGCCGGGTCGCCGGTCAAAGACGAAGACGCGCCCCTGTGGCGCCACCCGCCGACCCAGTTCGCCCCGGTGGTCAACGCGCTGCGCGACCTGGAGCACCGGGTCACCACGGCAGGCGGGCTGGTGCTGCGGTTCGGCCACCTGTACGGTCCCGGCTCCAGCTTCGCCCCCGACGGCGGCTTCACCCGCCAGTTGCGGGCCGGCAAGATCCCGGTCGTCGGCGACGGCGGCGCGATGTTCTCCTTCACGCACGCCCACGACGCCGCCACCGCGATCCTGGCCGCCATCGACCACCCGGCGCGCGGGGTGCTCAACATCGTCGACGACCAGCCCACTCTGGTCCGCGAGTGGCTCCCGGCGATGGCGGCCATGCGCGGCGCCCCCACCCCCCGGCGCATCCCCAGCTGGCTGGCCCGGCTCGTCGTCGGCGGGTGGGGGGTGGCCTACATGACCCACCTGGCCGGTGCCGCCAACACCCGCGCCCGCCAGCAGCTGGACTGGAAGCCCACCTACAGCACCTGGCAAGACGGCATGGCTGCCGCCTTGCCGACCGGATGAGCCGACCACCTGCGGGCGCCCTGCCGACCGAGCCACCGGCGCGCTATGAGATCCGGGGCGACGGCGTGCTCGACAGCCCCTGGTCCACCTGATTCGAGGACCCTTACGGTCACCAGCGAGGCTGGCGGCCAGAGCGTCATTACTGGGCCGGTCGCCGGCCAGACAGCCTTGCACCGCCTGCTCGCCAAGATCCGCGACCTCAACCTGCCGCTGATCTGGGTACGCCGTCTGGAGCCCTGCGCGAAGGCTGCGGGCGCCGAAAACCCTTGCAGCTTGGGAATCCGACCCATTCCGCCGCTACGGCCGCTGACCAGCCAGGACCGGGCACCGGCAGTGCCCGTGACTGACCCTGGTTACCGGCGCCAATTGCACGCTACTTGCACAGTGATCATGCCCGGGAGCTGTACGGTCCCGGCTGTCCCGCGCATAGCCCTGTCACGACTGACTGTGCCAGACTGGGGAACTGGCGGACCGGTCTGGAGAACCACGTTGAACAAGGCTCTCGTATTGATCCCCGTGCTCGTACTCGCAGCCGGGTTCGTGGTGTTCTGCGAGGTCAACCTGGCCCGGGCGGAGGAAGTGCGCTACCTGCCCAAGTGGGTATGGGCGATCCTCTGCATGGGCATGGGACTCACGATTCCGTTTGGCGGGATCGCTTACCTGGTGTTCGGGAAGGTCCGCAGGCCACGCCCGGGATAACGATCAGGGAAACTTGGGTATGGCCTGATTAGCGGCCAGCCTCACTCCAGGTCAGACCCTTTCGCCGGAGGGGATGTCGGCCAGTGACCGCGGCCAGCTCCGGGTAAGGGCGAGTGTGCTCTATATCACGCTGGAAACCGGTCCAAGGCCTCTAATGCCAGAACGTCCGGAGGTGTATGCCTGCAAGGAAGGAAGGGAGGTCGTGATGGCCCTTCATCCGCACAGGCCGCACAGGCCCCGCGTTGTCCGCCATCTATTGGAGCGGTGGCACCGCTGGTCGCCGTACGCATAGCCGCCGTCGATGCGCGAGGACAGGCGAGAGGCTATGAAGCTAGAGCCCTGAACCTTGGCGCGCAGTAAGAGTGCCCCGGTAACCTCCTGGGCCGGGGCTGTGCTGGCCGTGCATCTGCTGAGTGGTTTCGCGCCGCAGCGCTGGTTCTGAGCCGCTTGCCTGCTGGCCTTTGGCCCAGCATCCGATCTTCACAGGCGGCGCAGCGCCATAGTTCAGCCGACGGGGAAGAAGGCCAGCCTCCGGATGCTGGAGTCGCCGTTGACGGTTGACGCGTCGCCGCCCATCCACAGCCCGGCGCTGGTGGCCAGCGACGCCTTCCAGCCCGCGCCGCGGCCGGTATCGGTGGTGTTGTTCCAGGTGCTGATCGCCTTCCCGTAGCCGGGATCGGCCGGATTGACGTCGATGGCGCCGATCCCGTAGTGGTCCTGATCGCCGCCACCCGAGACCTTCTTGCCGTTGATGTAGACCGCATGGTTGAGGAACTTGTTGTGGCCGCCGGTGTAGGCGATGTTGCCGGTGTCCGCGACGGTGAACAGCGAGTCGAACCCGGTCACGTTGACGACCAGCGGGAAGGGGGTGTTCGGGTTGCCATCGGACTTGAACCGGGAAAAGGCGTCGCACAGGGCGCCGTGCGCGCCGAAGGCGTCGAACCCGCCACCGCCGGTCGCCGCGATGTCGAAAAACGTCCCGGTCGGGTCCCAGTCCACCCCCCGCGCCCAGACGTTCTGCGCACCGCAGTTGGTGTGGGTGCTGGCGTTGAGATTGGTGGGGTCGTTCCAGGAGTTGACTGTCGCGCTGCCACCACTGACGTCGAGCACCGAAACATCATGGTGGGAGGCACCGCCCACGGTGGTGAAGTTGCCGATGATCACCGCCTGGGTCTGCTGCGGGTTGATTGCGGTCTGTTCTATCAAGGTCGGCACGGCCGTGTTCACCTGCCCGGAGACGGCGAGCTGACTGCCCTGCAGCGCGCCGCTGGTGGGGCTGACGAACGCCAGTGCGTTCTGCGCCGCGCCCGCCACGTGGGAGAAGTTGCCCTCCAGCCACAGCGACCCGCCGACCAGGTTGAGGTAGTTCACCAGGCACGACCCGCCACCCTGGCACACGTGAGCGTTGAACGAGGTGAGCGAGCCGCCGGTGGTGATGGCCGCCACACCCTTGCGGCTGGTGCCGTTCGCCCCCGGCCCGGAAGCGAACTGGGTGAAGGCGCCGGCCACATACACCGTGCTGGAGTTCCCGGCCAGGCCGCTCACGGCCGAGTCGGTGTAGTCGGTTTGCGAGGACTTGTAGAACTGTGGCTTGAAGCTCGTATCGACGGCCCCGGTGGCCGGGTTGAACCGGAACAAGTTGTGGAAACCGCTGATCGTCGTACCGGTCGAGCGGTCGGTCACTTTGTCGATGACCCCGCCGACGTACATCCAGCTGCCGATCTGGGCGATCACAGCGACCCGCCGACACCCCGTCGAGCCCTTGAGGCAGTCGGTGCCCGGGATCGCCGGCATCAGGTCGCTGGCGTGATCAGACACCAGCGGAATACTGGTCCCCGCCCCCGCTGCGGCCGGCCAGACCAGCGCGATCACCGCCACGGCGGCAACCAGCAGCCCCCCCGCTCTCTTCATGTGCTCTCCTTGCTCATGACCAGTTCCCCAGCCCGCAGCACGCCGCTCACACGCCGCAAACGCCACCCCCGGTAAAGTCCGTACCTCTATGACTCCTCCCCATGCCCGCATTTTGTCAATAGTCTGGCGAGTTGGCCGTCATGATCAGCAGGGACTCTTTGGTCCCCAATCCGCAGGCTGATGCCTCTGTTCAGCGCGATTGAAGGCGTCGTCCGGTGGTCTGGGGGTGATAGCCCGCCGACGCCTCGCTGGCCTGCAGCGGCAGCCGCTCGGATGCTTTGGGTGCATGACGCTGCGCTCAGCCGGCCCGCGTGGGGGCGCCACGACGGGGCCCAGATCCCGCGGAAGAGGCCATGTCTGGCTTCGACGCACAAAGCGGCCAGATGCCTAGACACAAGCAACTGCCAAGGATGACCTCGACGCGTGTCGTTTTCCTCTGTTGGTCCCCAGCCCACAAGCCCTGCCGAGGCACAAAGGTGGGGTCAGGCCGCCCGGGCAGCGGGGATGCCGCTTGGCGGGGCTTTACGCAGCAGCCAGACCGGGTTGGAGGTGGCGATGATCGCGCCGGTGGAGGAGATGACCTGGGCGCGCAGGAAACTGTCCTGCGTGGTGGAGACTGCCTGGGTGATCTGGCCGCTGGCCAGCTGCGCGGGAGTGTAGGTCCCGATGAGCTTCACGTCATCGGTCGCCGCGTTCTGGCCGGCGTAGTCGACTGCGCCTTGGAGCACCTGAAGAACCGCGCCGGACGGCAGGCCGGTGGCGGTGGCCGCGAGCTTGCGGGAGGTCACCGACGACACGCTGGCCGCGCCCGTCGGTACGCTGCCGTCCACTAGCAAGTCGAGGGTCCCCCGGAACTTCGACAGTTACCCGCACCACGCCCGGCCGGCGGTGAGGGCGGCCAGCAGGTCGGCCATCTGAGTGCTCGCCGCCCGCCAGCTCGAGGCCCTCGGCTACAAGGTCACCCTCGAACCCGCTGCCTGACCCGCCGCCGGTCCAGCCCGTTCCGCTAACGCTCCCCCGGGCGCTGCCGCGCGCCCACTAACTATCCGATTTTCGGCGTCCGTCCGCTGCATATCGAGTCCTGCGCGCCCAGGGCTCGCTTAACCAGTCCACTCTTCCACGACGGTCAGATCGATGAACTCTGGAGGACCCTCGTAGGTGTCCGCCATCGTTGCCCTCACGGCTTGCAGCCCTTCCTGGCGGCGCTGATCCTGCTCCCGCGCGCGGGCTTTCTCCTCGCTTTCGAACACGACGAGGAAATAGGCCTGGCTAGGATCCTTCTGGTCGCGCATGGCTATCGACCGCACCAGACCCGAACCGGGCTGCTCGGCTGCCCGCAGCTGCGCGTCCACCTCGGTCATGTCCTTGCCTGGCTTCAACCGCATCTTGATGAGTTGCGCCCACATATCCCATCCCCCCTTGACCGAATCTGGCCATATTCCGCGAAGGCCGTGGCAACACCATAGATGATCTCTCCAGAGCGACGCCGCTTGACCAGCCGCAGAACCGGCACACCTGGCGAGGAACCCGAACCCCGACCTTCAGATCCGTAGATACCTGTATAGGCGCCCGGATCCGTTCAGAACAGTCCGCGACCTCGGGCGCGTTCCTGCCCGCTGTTCATGTAAGTCCGGCGAACCAGAAGGTCGTTCATCCGTGTGGCTCCCAGCTGCGAACGACGGCTGGGTACCTCAGCGGTCAGTGCGTCCCCCTCGGCTACCAGCTCCAGGTCGTCGACCCGCGCTTCCTCTATCACGGAAAGCATGGCGGGGAGCATCGCCTTAAGGCCAGCGAGATCGGCGTCTCCCATGGCGAGATTGACGTAGTTCGGCGCGAGCAGTTCGTCGATCAGGTCGGGTCGGTGTTGCGACCGGTCGTCACCTCGTTCATGAACCGGCTAACGACGGCCTTGTTCTCCTGTGTGCCCATGCCTGTCTGTCCCCCCGTCACGTCGCTGCAGCCAGCGAACGTGCCTGTTCCTCGGCTTGCGCCAAGGGTTGGGCGAGCTGTACGGGATGACGGGCCCGGGGTCTATGACGTGCCACGATCTACCAGCACAAGGCACGCGGCGCGGACCAGGCGATCACCAACGCGATCGACTCATGTACAGGCCGAGCAGCGCGGCGACGATGATGACGGCCAGGCGGGCACGCTCGTCCCCGCGAGCTAACGGCACGGAAGATCAACTACTGCCTGGGAGTGGTCACCGGCCACACGCGGGACACCATCCCTGGCCTGGGCCTTCACGATGAGAGCGGGTGACGAGAATCGAACTCGCACTATCAGCTTGGGAAGCGCAGCGGTTACCGCCTGCCAGGGGCGCTGACCTGGCGCTCCTGGCAGCCCTGAGTAACCGTGGTTGCCCCCCAGTCACCCTGGTTAATGGCCCGCTAATGGCCCGGCGATCATGGGGCCCGACCTGTGCCCGTTCGGGCCGCTTCTGTCAACGACGCTCGAATTCTTCAGGCGCCGCCGACAGCTTCGTGCCCTGATCCTCCCCCGTCCTCCTCGTAGCTGTCCGCCCTTGGCCGTGGACGCTGTGTCAAGGCTCGCGAAGCGACCCGCGTTAGCGGGCTTGGCCTTGACTCGGCGGACTCGGTCAAGACCATTGAGCAGCGAGGAGGACGGACCACTATCCCTGAGACACGTGGCGGTGGGGGTGCATAATGCGGTTCGATGTCACAGGCAGATGGCAAGCTGAGCCCATGAGCCCGACCGCGATTGACCTGTTCTGCGGGGCAGGGGGCGCCTCCCTCGGGCTGGTCCGGGCGGGCTGGGACCTTCGCCTCGCCTCGGATATCGATCTGGCTTGCAGCCAGACTCACCAGGCGAACCTGCCGGGCAGGTTCCTCACCGAAGACCTGCGCAACGTGGACGCGGGCAAGGTTCTGAGCGAGGCTGGCCTGTCGGCTGGCGAGCTGGACCTGCTGTTCGCCGGCCCCCCTTGCCAAGGGTTTTCGATGATCGGATCCCGGGTTGTGTGGGATAAGCGAAACAACCTGTTCCGGGAGGTTCTGCGGCTCGCGTCCGCCTGGCGGCCTGCCTGTGTCGTCATCGAAAACGTGCCTGGCCTGGTCACTCTCGCGGGAGGCGCTTACCTGCGCGCCATCCTGGAAGGACTGAGCCAGTCGGGATATGAGGCAGCGTGTGGCGAGCTGCTCGCGGCGCAATACGGGGCGCCGCAGATGCGGTGGCGGCTGATCATCATCGGCTGGCGCAAGGACCTTGGGATTCCTGCTGGCTACGGCTTCCCCCGACCAACAGCCGGTGCAGCGAGGATCGGTGATCTGCTGCCGAACTGCACGATTCCTCCCTGGCAGCTGGACGGCTTCGTCACCGCAGCTGAGGCGATCGGTGATCTCCCACCCGTTGCAGCAGGAGAGGAAGCAGACCACTACGTGGGCCCGCCGGTGGGGTCGTATCAGCAGGCGATGCGCGCGGGCTTGAACGGCGAGCTAACCAACCACTACGCGGCCCGGCTCTCACCGGCCAACCTCGCGAGGCTGGCACAGATCAAGCCTGGCCAGGACTGGCGGGACCTGCCGCGGGAACTGCTGCCCTCTGGCATGCAGCGGGCACTGCGCAAGGACCACACCCGCCGCTACCGCAGGATGACGTGGGATGGAGTGCCCCGGGCAGTCATCACGCGCTTCCGGGATCCGAAGTCAGGCGAGTACACGCACCCTGAGCAGGACCGGACCATATCGATCCGTGAGGCAGCGAGGCTCCAGGGCTTCCCCGATAGCTTCGTGTTCCACGGGCACCGTTCAAGTCAGTACGACCAAGTGGGCAATGCCGTGCCGACGCAGCTCGCCGAAGCGATCGGCGCGGAGGTGCACCGCTGTCTCGATGGCGAGCTCGGCGATAGGCTGGTGGCCCCGTTCCGCCGCCGTCCTGTTGCGTTCCTTGGTACGCATGGGGAACTGGCTCCGGGCTTGCCTGGGCTCCCTGGATGATATCAATCAGAAGGAGCCGGTCTTGAGTCCTGAACGACGGTCGGTCCGCGTTCCTCAGTCCGACCGCGTGGCAGCCCGTCCGCACATAGCCGAGTGGTTTGGGCACCGGATCTTTCCGATGGTCGCCGCGAGCGATGCTTCGATCGATGACCAGGGGGCCGGGCGCTGCCCGTTCCTGACACAGACATTAAAGCGAAGTGCGTCTTGCGTGAAGGCACCAAACTCCCGCGGCGTCTGCACTATTAGCGCGACCAGCAATGGCCCACGCCAGGACTGGCTAGTATGCCCCTACCGCGCGCTGGACGACGGTTTGCTGGCGGACATGGTGTGCCGCCTGTACGGCATACCCCCACTCGATGACGTCCTGATACGCCCCGTGGTCGCCCTAGGCGATGAAGCAGGCAGGGCTGAGATCCTGTCCGCAGTCCACGGTCCTGGCCGGGCTTTCGTTTACTTTCAGGACAAGCTTGGCGGCGAGATCAGTCTGTCTAAGACAGGAGCGTCCCCCGAGCTATCCTTCGACATCACCGTCGTTGAGCTGCTCCCAGCCCGTTCAGATACGCTCATTGAGGTACCAGGTGAGCCCGGGGTCTCCGTCGGTAAATACGGTGTCATCGAGCTGCAAACCACAGACACACACGGCAGCTACGGGCACGCTGTGAAAGCCCTCAACAGCGCCCTGGACCTGCACAAGGATCACTTCGCTGAGCAGCTCGCGCAGAATCCCGAGTGGGCTGGCAGGAAGATTGAGGGACCCAACATTTCGAATGTTTTCAAGCGCACCTTCTACCAGATCGCCTTTAAGTTCCAGGTCACAAAGCTCGATACTTCGGTCGGCTGTACTCTCGCGCTGCCGAAGCCGGTGTGGGACTCGTGGCAACCTTTCCTGGGAGCACCTGAACTCCACGAACTCCCGGACGGTACCTTTCGACTCCTCGACGACAAGGAGGCCAAGCCTAGCGACTGGATCTACGTCTTCGATATCGACACGCAACCGGCGCCAGGCGGACGCCCGGCCCCGATCCGTGTAAGCCTGGTCATCGGCACGGATGCCGCAACTCTAAGCCGGGCGGCTTTCGAAGTAGCCCCAGCCAAAGCGATCGCACAAGGCAGTGAATATGATGCGGTGACGGAGACGATCACACGTGTCCATTCACGGGTCCAGGTGGC
>CAWAJB010000002.1:0-53307 GCA_963782185.1 uncultured Actinomycetes bacterium | reverse complement strand
ACACGAACCGCAGGCACATGATCGGTGATCATCACGCTCGAACGGCCGGGAGAGCAACCATGCTGGTCAGAGCCATGGACGAGATTCTCGGCACGCACACCATCGCATTGCGGTAGCTCTCCAGGAAGAACTCCGCCTGGCGCTCGTTGCGCGGGAAGCCGTCGATGATGAAGCCGTAGTTCCAGTCGTGTTCACTGAGCCGTCCCCGCACGACGCCCTCAACGAGGTCGTCGCCGACCAGCTGCCCTCCGGCCATGGTGCGCCTGACCTGCGCGCCGATCTTTGTGTGGTTCTGCACGTTCCACCGGAAGATGTCGCCGACGGCGATGTGCACGAGGTCGAAGTCCTGGGCGAGCAACTTTGCGTGAGTTCCTTTGCCGCTGCCCTGGATGCCCATGATGATGTATTTCCGCATGTAGGCACCTTCGCACGGAACCGGGCCGCTGGCTCATCCCGAAGTGGCTATGCCGCCGCCCGAGGCGACGTCGCCCTGCCACGCCACCGGCACGGCGCCGATGGCGGAGGCGTCCACCGGCTGGCCTCTGAGGCGGCCCTGCAGCGCCGGGCCGCGGTAGGCCACGGGCCCAGCTAGCTGCCGGCCTGCCCTCTCGATGCGAAACTCGTGCCGGGCCGTGTTCAGCTGCGGAACCGGGTCCCGGCGGTGGCATATTCGGCTAGCAGGGGTACGGGGGTGAACGCCTGGTCACCGGTAGCGGCGTGCATTGCCTCCAGAACGCTGACGACGTGTGCCGGGCCGGCGTCGTCGAGCATCTGGAGCGGCCCGCGGGGGTAGCCGCAGCCGAGCATCATCGCGATATCGATGTCGGCTGGACTGGCAAATCCGTCCTGGAACATCCGGACCGCGTCGTTGAACTGCGGGTAGGCGAGTGTCGCGGTGAGGAATCCCGGCCGGTCCCGGGAAGTGACTGTGTCCAGGCTGAGCTTGGCCGCGAGCGCGGCCGCCTTGGCGGCCGTGCCCGCCGCGGTCACGTCCGGCAACACCAGCTCTGCGAGCCTCGGCTTGCCGTCAGCTACGTCGATGAGGTGGATCCCGACCACATCGGCCGGGTGGCCCACGGCCAGGGCCGCGTCCAGGACCCGGTGCCTCGGGTCTGCCGCCACGATGACCAGGCCGGTCTGGGATGATGGCTGCGGCGAGACGCTGATGCCGGCCGCGTTGATCTCGCTGGCCAGCTCGTCCAGCAGGCCATCCGGGTCCCTGATCAGCGCGACCTCGGCGGGAGGAGGCGGGGATGCCAGGTGGTGGCCCTCGGCGGCCGCCGAGGGCGTGCCGTGCCGGTAGTCATAGAATCCGCGTCCGCTCTTGCGGCCGAACAGCCTGGCATCGCACAGCCTGCGCAGCAGGGGCGCGGGCATGTAACGGGTGCCGCCGAACTCAGCCTGGACCGTCTCAAGGACTGCCAGGGACGTGTCCAGGCCGATCAGGTCAAGCAGGGTCAGCGGCCCCATGGGCAGGCCGAGCCCCGCGGTGGCCGCCTTGTCGATGTCCTCACGCGTGGCCTGCGCTGTTTCCAGCAGCCGCACCGCGTGGTTGAGGTAGGGCACCAGCAGCGCATTCACGATGAACCCGGCTCGGTCGCTGACCTGGACGGGAGTCTTGCGCAGGTCACGGGACAGCAGAGCCAGCGTCTCGGCGGTCTCCGGTGAGGTGAGCACCGTGGAGATTACCTCGACCAGCTTCATGACCGGAGCGGGATTGAAGAAGTGCAGCCCCGCTACGCGGGCGGGATACCGCGTGCCGCCCGCGATCTCTGTGATCGACAGCGAGGAGGTATTGGTGGCCAGGATCGCATCGGCCCGGCAGGCTTCGTCCAGCTGGTCGAAGAGGATCCGCTTGAGTTCCATGCGTTCCGGTATGGCCTCGATCACCAGGTCAGCGCTGGCCACACCGGCCGGGATGTCGTCCGTGGGCCGGATCCGGGCGAGTATCTCGTCTCGTGCGGTGTCGGTGAGCTTGCCCCGGCTGACCGCCTTGTCCAGGGAGGCGCGCAGCCGGGCCATGCCCTGGTCCAGGAAAGTCTGGTTGATCTCGATCGCGACGACGCGGCGGCCACTGCGGCCGACTAGCTCGGCGATGCCCGAGCCCATGAGGCCAAGCCCGATCACCGCCACCTCGCGGATATCGGCTGGCTGGGTGACGCTGCTGGTCATGTTGAGCCTTTCGTCTAGCGGGTTGCGCCGCGCTAGCCCAGCCAGACGCCGGGCAACACGACTCCTGAACAGCTGACCTGGCCGACAGGGCGATCACCGTCGCGGTCCCCGCCGGTGACAATCACCTCGCGCCGGCTGACACATGCGCAGCCCGATCCGATCCGCGTGCGGTCATGATCCCTCGACACGGCTGTCACCTGAACAGCGGCGCGTCCGGCGAACGCTGCTTTCCAGCACACCCGGCGCAGCGCGCGCCACACGAGAGCCTTCAGTCCTGTCCCGGCCAGACCAAAGACTCCGCGCACGCCAGATCGCCCACGCGGACGGCCACCGAACAAAGCGCCGGTCCACACCCCTATCATGCGCCCGATGCCCAGCCGCCTCTATCCTCCAAAAGGAATGCCCTGCGCTTATTACGCGGTACCAGCAGCCGAAGAGACGCAGCCGATCATCACGTACTAGCGCTGACCATGGCGCATCGCTGCAGCTCACAGGCCAGGCAGACTTCTGGCACCGCATGGGCCTTCTGCAAGCTACCCATTAGACTCACCATCGAGTAACGACCGGACGTGAATGATGCGCGGCGGAGGTGTGCCATGGGTGAGTTTGTCCGGGTCGAGACCGACCAGGCGGTAGCCACGATCAGGCTCGACCGGCCACCCATGAACGCGCTCAACGCCCAGGTCCGGGATGAGATCGCGGGCGCTGCGGCTGAGGTCTCCGCTGATGACGCGGTCCGCGGCGTGGTCCTCTACGGAGGGGAGCGGGTCTTCGCCGCGGGTGCGGACGTCAAGGAGATGGCGGACGCCAGCTACGCGGGCATACCGGCATACTCGGGCCGGCTGCAGGCCGCGTTCACGGCGGTGGCGAGGATTCCGAAGCCGGTGGTGGCCGCGGTGACCGGCTATGCGCTCGGCGGCGGGCTCGAGCTCGCGCTGTGCGCAGATTTCCGGGTGGTCGGCCAGGGAGCCCGGGTCGGCCAGCCGGAGATCCTGCTGGGCATCATTCCCGGCGCGGGTGGGACCCAGCGGCTGCCCCGCCTGGTCGGGCCGGCCAGGGCCAAGGACATCGTGTTCACCGGGCGGTTCGTGGACGCCGAGGAGGCGCACGCCATCGGCCTCGCGGACCGGGTGGTGCCGGACGCGGACGTGTACGGCGCCGCGCGGGAGCTGGTCGCCCGGTACGCCACTGGGCCCGCGCTGGCGCTGCGGGCCGCCAAGCAGGCCATCGACGACGGTCTGGAGACCGATCTGCCCACCGGCCTGGAGATCGAGCGGCTGCACTTCAGCGCGCTGTTCGCGACCGAGGACCAGCGCACCGGCATGCACAGCTTCATCGAGAACGGACCGGGGAAGGCCACCTTCGCTGGGCGGTGAGAAGCGGCGGTGCAAGCCGGTCCCGTCAGCGGCACCTGTGGGGCTCCAGAGTGTGTCCTGAGCGCAAGGAGGGGCCGATGTAGGACGGGTCCTTGATGCGGTGCTGTGCGGGAGATGAAGGATCTTGGCCCTTCGGAGTCGCCCTGCGGAGGGAGGCTTCAAGCCGCCTCATGCTGCGTTGGCTGAAGACCGTCTTGTGAACACGAACGTGGGAGGGGACCTGGTGGTGGATGGCGGGTCCGCTGACCGCGGTGCTGTACGAGTGATGGAGGTTGGCTGGCCCTCCGGTATCGCCTTGCAGGAGGAGGTATCAAACCAGCGTGCGCTGCGGCCGTGAACGGCGGTGCGTGGTGAGCGGCACGTGAAAAGGCGCGCTATGAGCGCGTCAGGTGTGGTCCGGGAAGATGGTAGGAAATATCTGCCGCAGACGCGTCGAAATCAGCTCAGTTGACATCGAAACCAGGGTCGGATAGTTGCCCTGGGATGAACCTGGGGGATACCTGCTTACTGCCCAGGTGGTGTCCGGCGTACAGGCAGCATGAGCCCGGACGAGGCTCTCGTATGGAACGTGTGAAGGTGTCGCCTCGGAACTGCCGCCAGGGGTGGCGGCGAAAGGGAGAACTCCAAGCGGGAGAAACCGTGAGGGGCTGAGTACCGGTCGCGGGGCACGCTGGCGGACTGGCCCGTAGTAGCTGTGAAACCTGGTGATGCGGGTGGAGCCAAGGGGCTGGGTCGCTCTGGTTGATGAATGTGGCCAACCGGAAGGAATGAACCACATGACTGAACCGATGTTGCAGGGTAAGACGCACGATATCCCGAAACGGCTCGTGTGGGATGCATGGCTGAAGGTGAAGGAGAATAAGGGAGCGGCCGGGGCCGACGGCATGACGATCGAGCGGTTCGAGGCGGACTTGCGGGGCAACCTGTACAAGCTGTGGAACCGCATGTCGTCAGGATCTTATTTCCCTGGCCCAGTCCGCGCGGTGGAGATACCAAAGAAAGGAGGCACGAGAATTCTCGGCATTCCCAATGTCGTGGACAGGGTCGCGCAGACAGTCGCGGTGCTGGCGCTGGAGCCGGAACTGGAGAAAGTGTCCCATGATGACTCCTTCGGGTACCTGCGGGGTTCTAAAAGTCGACCACCCGCTCTGATGCGATGAAGGAGCGGGCCTCCGCTCCTGGCGGATGCTGGAAGGTGCAACGCATCC
The DNA here is from genome assembly GCA_963782185.1 of uncultured Actinomycetes bacterium. GTDB lineage: Bacteria > Actinomycetota > Actinomycetes > Streptosporangiales > Streptosporangiaceae > RYN-230. Next base: position 48,551 of record CAWAJB010000002.1, on the reverse strand, counting down.
GTCTCCACCAGGCAGGGAGGCCCTTTAATGACGGAATCATACGACGGCCCGCAGATCGTCGGGATGGACCTGCACCGGCGGCGCAGCGTGCTGGTGCGGATGACCGAGGACGGGAAGCGGCTGGAGACCGCCCGGATCACCAACAGCGCGGCGGAGTTGCGCCGGGAGATCGCCAAGGCCGGGCAGCGCCCAAGAGTGGTGCTGGAGGCGACGTACGGCTGGTACTGGGCCGCGGACGCGCTGGCCGGGGCGGGGGCGGAGGTGCACCTGTCGCATCCGCTGGGGGTCAAGGCGTTCACCTACCGCAGGGTCAAGAACGACGAGAAAGACTCTGCTGATCTTGCTGACCTGCTGCGGATGGGCCGGCTGCCCGAGGCGTGGATCGCCCCGCCCGAGGTCCGCGAGCTGCGGGAACTCACCAGGTACAGGATCAAGCTGGTGAGCCTGCGTACCAGCGGCAAGGACCAGGTGCACGCGGTGCTGGCCAAGCTCGGCGTGCCGGTCACCTGCACCGACATTTTCGGCACCTGGGGCAGCGTGTGGCTGGACGGCCTTGACCTGCCGCAGCCCTACGCCGGCAAGGTCGCTTCGCTGCGGCAGCTGACCGGCTGGCTGACCAGCGAGATCAGCCTGCTCAACGCGGTGATCGCCGACCTGCTCGAGCATCACCAGGCCTACCGGGCGCTGCAGCAGCTGCCGGGCATCGGGCCGGTGCTGGCCGCAGTGATCGCGGCCGAGATCGGCGACATCACCCGGTTCTCCTGCCCCGCCCGGCTGTGCTCCTGGGCCGGGCTGACTCCCCGGCACCGTGAGTCCGACCGCAAGGTCGCCCGCGGGCACATCACCAAACAGGGCTCGCCGATCCTGCGGTGGGCGCTGGTCGAGGCGATCCAGCACCAGCCGGCCGGCAGCCCGGTCCGCGACATCAAGGACCGCATCATCGCCCGGCGCGGCAAGGAAGCGAAGAACATCGCCAAGACCGCCGCGGCCCGAAAGCTGCTCACCTGCGTCTTCTACGCGATGCGCGACGGGCAAGTCAGGTCACTGGCTGTCCGCAGCCGCCCGCCGGAGGCGGCGTGAGCAGGCCCGGACACGGGCAGCGCGTGATCGCCCCCAGGTCTGGCCCCCGCCCCCGGCGGCGCGGCCGCGGCTCTGATTGATCCCGCCGCCCGCACGCGGACCGTCCCATGCCCCCGCGGACGGCAGCCGCGGGAACCCCGAAGGGATGACCGCAGCCAGGCGCCTGCCCCACAGCAAGGCTGCACCCGGGACGGAACACAACCACATACCCCCTGCTCCCCGCCGCCCCTATTTTCGGATCGTGGCGGGGCACCTCAAGGACGCCTGCGGCGCCGGCTTACGCCGGCCGGGACTCCGCCCCGGTCCTTGACCTCCCCCGCCACGAAGCCGAGATAGCAGCGACCGGGGAAGCAGCGCACAGCACGAGGCCAGCCCACGGTCATGGCCTCAGTCCGGCACGCGCGAAACCAGACGGGAACCCCGGAGAAACCGGACAAACCTGCCCTTGACACCGGCCCACTCCTTCAGGGATGACCTAGGACATCTATGCGGCCCGCTCGTATTCGTTGATGAGGCCGCCGAGGACGGGCCGGCGCTTGATCCGCTCCTGGGAGAGGTCGGCGACAGGGTGGTCGGGCCGGGGCGGTTGGAGCTGGCGGCTGCGGTGAGGGCGCCGTCCGTTGTAATGAGCCTCGTACTGGGCCAGGATTGTTCGCAGATGCCGCGGGCCCAAGATCAGCATCTGGTCGGTGACCTCAGTCCGGGCGGTGAGCACGAACCTTTCCGCACAGGCGTTTGCGCGCGGGCTCCGGGGCGGAATCTTCACCGCCTGGATACCAGCGTCGGCCTGTGGGGTGCCAAAACTGCGCCACCAGCCTTGACCTGGGCTTTCACGCCGCTCGCTGGTATTCGTTGATGAGGGAGCTGAGGACTGGCCGACGCTTGATCCGGTCGCCGGACGAGGGCAGCTATGGATGGCTGGGCGAGGTGGGAAGAGGCTCATCTGCAGTCGGTGCTGGCTAGCGGTGCTGGCTGCGGCCTGGCCGTGCTGGGCAGGTAGGTCGCGTGAAGCGAACCGGCAGCAGCTTGCTTCGCCGCGGGCCGGCCCCGGTTCTCACCGGGTTAGGCTGAGGCTATGAGCGAGCTGCCAGTGGATGGGACGCCGGGAGTAGCCGGTGCGGCCCGTGATGCCGCGCGCGGGCACGTGGTGTATCTCACCGAGCGCGGGGAGCGGCTGGCTGCCATCGTCCCAGCCGAGTTCGCCGAGGCGCTGGAGGGTATGAGCGAGGAGGATGCCCGCGAGCTGCTGGAAGACCTGGCTGACGCTGCGGCGGCCCGGCAGGCGCTCGCCGAGCCTGGTGAGTCTATTCCGTGGGAGCAGGTCAAGGCTGAGGCCGGGCTGTAGCCGCGGTGAGGTACCGGATCGAGTGGCGGCCGCGTGCCCGGAAGGCGTTCCTGGCCCTGGACAAGCCGGTACGCCGCAGGATCGGCGAGGCAGTCGATGCCCTCGCTGCCGATCCGCGCCCGGCCGCAGCGAAGATGATCACGGGTGCCCATGGCGTGCTGCGGATCAGGGTCGGCGACTACAGGGTGGTCTACACGATCGATGAGGGCGAGTTGATCGTGCTGGTGCTCGACGCGGGGCACCGCAGCGAGATCTACGGCAGGTAATTAATTGGCCGGCGCGGTAAAAATTACGCGGGTGCCTGGCGGGTCATTTCTTGCTGCTGTGCGTACTCCACTGGCAGAGCGGTACAGCACGAAAGTACCGCAACAGGCCTGGATTCCGGGGGACTCGTGCGGACGTCCTGGGACGGTGACCTGCACAGATGGACTGCGGTGGACGTGTTGCCACTGGATGGCATGCAAGAGGTCAGCGGTTCGAGCCCGCTTAGCTCCACTGGTCAGAAGCGAAATTCGAATGACTCGAACAGCTAGTACAGCAGCAAAGTACAGCAACGGCGGCCCGATGGGCCGCCGTATGTGTGTTCGGGTCGGGCAGCTTCCCCCGGCTGGGGCTGCTGGCACGACGTCGGAGTTCAGGTCCTGAACCGGCGCTGGCCAGCCTGTCACCTGCGCAAATCGCCGCTTCATCGGTTCCGTGACTCTTGCCACCTGGTCACCAACCGGCCCTCCTGAGGGGCCACTTCTGCCCATGACTGTTGCCGCATTTGCAAGTAGTCCGGCCGAGTTGCCGTCGCGCGCTCGCTGACGGGAGCGCGGCACGCGGGCTTGGCGCGCCGCGCCGAAGGTGTCAGTCCGGCGCTACGCACACTCGCCGGCTGCGCCGCCCGGGCGCAGGTCTGCGCCGTGGCGCAGCCCTGCGCGCCTGCCGGCGCGCTGCTGCGCCACGTGAGAAACCAGGCGCGGGCGCGGCGCACGGGGACTTGGCCGGCACCGGCCGTCAGGTTGCCCACTCAGGTCTTTGACGCTGCCGATGCCAGGTCCTAACCGATGGCGACGGTCCGCCGCACGGCTCGCGCTGCGCCGGAGCCTCGCCGCGAGTGCAAGTCCGGTGAGTACACGCGGTAAGCGCAGCCGCCTGGCAGATAGGCCGGGAACACGCAGATCGCCGAATATTTGCTTCTCTCCAGTCCAGCAGGCTCAGCGTCATGCAAGCGCAGATCCGCCAGTTCGGCGCGGGACGCCAGGGCCGTGTGTGGCAACGTCTCCTCTCGTGCTGGCCCGAGGGCCGCGGGGAAGGGTGATTGGCCTGTCCGTGGGCCTGGCTGGCTCGTTGCCGAGGACCTGGCAGCGGGGTGACACCAAACGGCACGGCAGCGCCAGGCCAGGTCCTCGGCCTGTGCTGCGCTGAACAGACGAGACGGCGGCGACAGGCCGAGCGCCTGTAAATTAATGACACGCTGGGGGAGTTGCCCAAGCTGAGCACCGGGGAAGCCCACCCGGGCAGTTGCCACAGCTGCGTGCGCGGGTCGGCAGCGCCCGTCACGGACTGGGGGGCTCTTGCCGGTGCCGGGCGAGGTAGGCAGCGGCAGCGGCTCGCGCGGATCTGCCGGACAGGTCGAGCTTGACGTAACTGTTCGACAGGTGCCGCTCCACGGTGCGGGTACTCAGCCCGAGCCGGGCGGCGATCTGCTCGTTTGCCAGGCCGGCTGCTACCAGTTCAAGGACCTCGAGTTCGCGGCCGCTCAGCGGCTCGCGCGGGGTCACCGGGGCCGGCGCGGCCGTGCCGAGGAAGGCGCGCAGTCCGGTGATGAACACCTGCCAGGCAGGCTCGGTCGATAGGAGGGCGTGGTTGCGGCTGTCCAGCGTCAGCAGCCGCGCGCCCGGGATGCCCGCTGCGAGCAGGCGTGCCTCGTCGAACGGCACCAGCTGATCGTCGTAGGCATGGGCCACGAGGGTCGGCGTGCGCACCTGGCCGAGCAGGCCGGTGAGGTCGTCCGCCGCCCATGCCTGGCGCAGCCGGGCGGCCGTCCTCGGCGAGGTGGAGACGTGCATCAGCTCGTCCAGCCAGGCCTTCTGCTGCTCGGTCGCGTCGGGCACCAGCAACGAGGAGAACACCCTGCGGAACACCGGAGTCGCCGCGTCCCACCCGCTGCTGACGATTGACCGCAGCAGCTCCGCCTCGGCGCGCTGCTGTGGCGTCGCATCGCGTGTCGTCCGGCCTCGCGCGTAGGCACCGCACAGCACCAGGTGGCTGACCCGATCGGGATGGCGGACCGCGTAGCGGATCGCAGTCGATCCGCCGCCGGAGATGCCCAGCAGCGCGAACCGGCCCAGGCGCGCGGCGTTGACGACGCTTTGGAGGTCGGCGGTGAACGCGTCGAGGTCCAGGCGCTGCGGCTCCCGGTCAGACAGGCCGCAGCCTCGCGCGTCGTACCGGATGACGCGGTGGCCCTGCCCGAGGTCGGCCCACCAGTGCCGCCACACAGGGCTGTGCCAGTCGAGTTCGACGTGGGTGAACCAGTGCGCAACCTTGACGATCGCCGGACCGGTCCCGTGTGTGGCGAAGGCCAGCCGGACGCCGTCGGGAGCTGTGCAGAAGCGGATTTCCTGTTCCACTGACCTGAGGCTAGTGCCTGCGCGGCCGGTTCACCGCGGGCGGCGCACCAGGAGCTCCAGCCGCACGAACGTCTGGTCCCAGCTCCCGTCCTGCCGGCGCAGCCGGTCGATCGCGCCGAGCGCCTCGCCGCAGATTGCCCTGGCCTGCCCGGGTCCGGTGTGCCGGGTAAGCACCAGGACCAGCTGCGAGCTCAGCAGCCCGGCCAGCTGCTCGCGGGTGAAGCTGCGTCGCATCGCGACGGTGCGTACCGAGTCGTCCGCGATCTCGAACCCCGCCGCCTCCACCAGCTCCAGTGCGCGGCCCGGATCGGGGAACGGCGGGGGTGGCGGAACGCCGTGCCGTGCGGCGAGCTCCTCCAGCATGGCGCTGATCGCTGCGATGTTGCCGGGCGCCGCTGCCTCGAGATGGAACACCCCGCCCGGCCGCAGAACGCGCAACGCGGCAGCGTACAGGCGCGGGTGCTGCTCGGCCGGCAGCCAGTGCAGCATCGCCCGGCTCACCACCACGTCCACCGACCCAGGCGAGACGACCCGGTCGATGTCCTGAGCGCGGGCCCGCACGAAGGACAGGTTCGCCGCCCGGTGCCGGCCCGCCGCCTCGAGCATGGACGCATCGGGATCGACACCCGTGACGTGCCCGTGCGGCGCCAGCGCGGCCAGCCGGGCGGTGAACTCCCCGCTGCCGCAACCCAGGTCGATGACGACGTCGCGCTCTCCCGGCGCGTGGCGGCGCAGGAACCAGTCATCGGCAGCACGATGGTGCGCCGAGCTGCGCGCGTATTCCGTGCCGCGCCAGCGCGCCGGCGGTACCGGGCCCGGTGCGCGTCTGGCCGGCATCATCACGGCCGTGCGGCGAAGACGGCGTGGATCGGGGTGGCGGCCACCCGTTCAGTATGGGTGAGCCCGGCGGCGCGCAGCATGCCGGCGACCTGCCGCCCGCCGGCCTGCGCGCCGAGCGCGGCCTGGCCGGGCTCGGACAGCGAGTGCGGCACGCACAGGAACGTCGAGGCGGTGTAGTGCAGCCCCGCTCCCGGGTTGGCGGCGAGGTTGCCGGCCAGCCCGTCATGCGCGAACGGCTCGACGAGCACGACCGTGCCCTGCTCGGCGAGCTGGTTCCGGGCCCGGGCGGCGGCCGCGATCGGGTCCCCGAGGTCGTGCAGGCAGTCGAAGAACCAGATCACGTCATAGGGCCCGCCGTCCAAGCTCGCGGCGTCGGCGACCTCGAACCGCACCCGATCCGCCACACCGGCTGCGGCGGCGCGCCTATGCGCCTGCTCGATCGCGGCCTCGTGCAGGTTGACGCCGACGAACCTGGAGTTGGGGTAAGCCTCGGCCATCAGCACGGTCGTGACCGCTTGGCCGCAGCCGATGTCGGCGACGTGCGCACCCTGGCGCAATACCGGCTCCAGGCCCAGCGCCGGGATCCAGTCGCCGACCAGGCTGGCGCGATAGGCCGCACCGAAGAACCGTGTCACCCCCCGGAAGACGCGTTCGTCATGTGCGTCCCAGCTGATGCCGTCGGCGGACCGGAATGCTTCAGCCAGGCGGTTGACACCTAGGTGCCAGCCCGTCATAGCCTCGAACGCACCCGCGAGGGCAACCGGGGAGCCGTCGGTGGCGAGCACCACGGCGTGCTCGGCAGGCAGCGCGAACCGGCCGGTGTCCGGGTCATAGCTGACGAACCCGGCCGCGGCCTGCTGTGCCAGCCACTCGGCGAGATACCGCCCGGCGCAGCCGGTCCGGGCCGCCAGTTCGCCCGGGGTGGCCGCGCCGCCAGCTGCCAGCTCCCGGTATAGGCCGAGCCGGTCACCGAGGTACGCCATCTGCGCGGTCGCACCGCCCACGAGCACGCCCAGCACCTGCTCGACGAACTCGCCCACCTTCCGCTCGTCCAGATCCAGGTCCGTCATCGCAGTCAGCTCCCCTCGGTCGTTGCTGCAGGGCACCCTCAGTCTTCGCCCTCCCCTGCGGAAGCAGAAGCCGCTGATCGAGGCCGCCGACAGCGACACTAGGACGGCACGGCGCGTCTCCGCATCGGTCCTGCCACCCAACCGCTGGAGCACAAGTGGCGGCAGACACCCAGCGGCCACACCCCGCCGCGTCTGCCTGAACCTCCGTTCGCGGGCCACCGCGCGCGGCATCCCCATCAGCCAACGCACCCGAACAGACCCATCTGCGCCAATAACGCGCGTCAACTGCTGACGGTCACATCCGCGCAGAGCGGCGGATCTTGCACTCCGGCCGGGGACCAGCGCCAGTCACGGAGCGTGACCCGTTCAGCAGTCAGGATGCGTCAGCCGAGCGCGTGTGCGGTGGACGTCAAAGCCGGCGGCCGTGGATGCTGGCTCTTGTGGACAGGAGCCCCAGCGATGACGGCGGCGGTCCCCCCGCCGTTCCAGCTGTGTACCGCGGAACAGAGGGAAGGCCCGGGCCGGTGTTGTTCACCCTCGACGTTGACGGCGAACGGTTCGCCATCCGCCGGGCTGGAGACGGCGGTACCGTCTACGACTGGCTGAGCGGGCCTAACAAGGGCTACGGGTTCGGATCGAGCGGGCCACCGAATCGGTCGGTGGAGGAGCACCGGGAGAGCATCCGCGCCTTCCTCGCCATGATCGATCCCCATACGGGCTACATCGGAGGCGACTGAGGGCGCTCGGCCAGCGGCAGAAGCGGATAATCGAACCGGGTGCGACGCTGCATAAATATACGGCCTTGGTCGACTCCGACCATCGGCGCCAAGGGCCCTTGATAACCGCACGCCGACCCGCCTTACCTGCATCGATCGGCAACGCAAGTGGTTCGAATTTGGGGGTTTTGTGCGGGCTGCGCGGGTCAGGGGGCGCGCAGCGCCCGCGTAGCGGCGCCGCAGGCGTCCTTGAATCCGCTGGTAGTCGGTGTCTCCCCTGGTCACAGACATTGTCTGGCTTCCCGTCACCGCGTCTGACCGCACCTGGTGGCGTCTCCCCGCTCCCGTTTCGCTCCCACGGACACCACTCGCCGGGTGAGGGTGGCCACGAGGCGGCTGGGCCGCTGTCTGGAGATGGCGTCGGCCCGGCCTCGCCGCTGCCACCGTGGGGCGATGTCACCGATGTGTCCGGCCTCGCCAGCCCGCGCCACTTTGCCGCCTGCAACGGCACGTCGGCGTTGGCCGTGTCCTCTTGGCCTTGGCGTAGGACCTCAGCGGCTACCTCGCAGTCACTCCTGGACGGGTTGGACGGCCTCGTTCCGGCGGAGAAACCAAGGCGTCCAGGGCGGGTTGAAGCGGGCATAACGCACCGGACCGGCCGGGCGGAGGCCTGCGGTGACGACGGCCCGGCGGAGCGCCGCCCCGCGTTCCTCGAACCCCTTACGCGTCCACCGGCCGGAGAACCGCACCGCTGCCGCCAGCTGCTGCGGGATCTCCCGCGTTCGCACCCGGGCATCCTCGGGCACCGGCAGCGTCTGCGCGGTGAAGCCGGATGGCATCACAAACTGCACCAGGTAGCTGCCGGGCCGGGCGGCGGGCTGCTGCACCACCGGGGCCGTCATGGCGATCTTTTCCGGGCCGGCCGCCTGCTGGGTGACCGGTGCCGTCATCGCGATCTGGCGGCGCGAGTGGTTGGCGCCATTGATGAATCCCGCCAGCGGACGGAACGCACGGTTGGGTGCCTCATCAAACGAGCCGTCCACCTCGATCTCGGCTACCAGGTGCGCCGGATAGCGGCGTAGCTCGAACCCGTCCCGGCGATTCACCAGCTCATACGGCTGCTGTCCGGTCATCTGTGCCCCCGCGCAGGGATGTCATGCTCCGCAGCCACGCTATCCCGCCCTGCCTGCGCCAGCTTCGGTGAGTCCGTGGCGGTCGCCGCGGCCAGCCGGTCCCAGAGCTTGCGCGCGGCGGCCGGGTCCTTCTCGCGCGTCCACGGCAGCGTGTATTCGGGCCGGGCGCGCCGGTCGTGCCAGAACCGGCCGCTGCCCAGGCGGTCGCGGGACGCGGTGGCGAGCCAGACGATCGTGTCGGCGCCCTGCTCGGGTGAGAGCAGGATCGGCCGGGTGACCCGCCGGAAGCCCGGGAGCGCGGCGGCGACCCCGGGGGTGTCCACCCAGCCGGGGTGCATGGCGTGGAAGGCGACGCCGGTCCCGGCGAGCCGCCGTGCCCATTCCCGGCTCAGCGCGACCTGGGCTCTCTTGGCCCGCGCGTACGCGGTAACCCCCTGGTAGCGCGACGCGGGGAGTTGCAGGGTGGTGAGGTCGAGGCGCTGGGTGTACATGCCACCCGAGGCAACGGTGATCACCCGGGAGGAGGCGGAGGCGAGCAGGGCGGGCATGAGCAGGGTCGTCAGCAGGAACGGCGCGGCCACCTGGCCCAGGACCGTCAGCTCGGTCCCGGCCCGGTCCGTGCGGAACTGCGGGTGGATGGCCCCTGCGTTGTGGATGAGGACGTCGAGGCGGTCATGGGTGGCGCGGAACTCGCGGGCGAAGGCGCGGACCGCGTCGAGGTCTTCGAGATCGGCCAGGCCGTAGCTGATGCTTGTGCTGCCGGACGCCATGGCGATGCCGCGCCGGGCGCGCTCCGCCCGGCCGCGATCACGGGCGAGGAAGTGGATCGCCGCGCCCCGCCGGGCCAGCGCGACGGCTGCCGCGTATCCGATCCCGGATGTCGCGCCGGTGATGATGATGGTCCGCCCGCTGGCCGCGCGGTCGTCGCCGGCGGTGAACTCGGGCAGCAGCCGGGAGCGGACGGCCAGGCCGATCCGGGAGAAACCCGGGACGACGCAGGCCTCCAGGAAAGCGTCCACTGCCGGCCCGAAGCCGGTCATGGCGCACCCCCCGGCCGGGATACCGCCCCGCCGGAGGGGACCTGCGTCCCCGGTGGCGCTGTGGTGCCAGGACGCGGCGGCTGCCCGGCCGGGCCGGGATCCAGCTGCTCCCCGGCAACCACGCCCGGGTCCCAGTCCGCCGTGTTGCTGAAGGTCGCCAGGTAGCCGAACGTCTCCCTGGCCGGACGCCGCGACTCGACGGTCGCGTGGTAGCGGGCCATTTCTGAACTCCTCTTCTTGCTCCTGATCAAACGCGCTCCTGATCAAGCGCGCTTGGTCCTGGGGAAGTGGTGACGGTCACGGTTTCCTCTCGGGCTTGGCAGCGGAGTGCGCCACCGTGCGGGTCGATGGCGGGCTGGCGCGGTGAGAACGCATGTGGCGCTCCGCTGCACCAGCCCGCCGCGATCCATATGGGGCTTAGAGCCGAAGAAGAGTCCTTGCGGTGCCCAGCTCGAGTCCGGCGGAGAACAGCTTGGTTCCCAGCGCGGCGTTGAGGGCCTTGGCTGCGGCCGAGGTGAGCTTCACGCCGATTCCGCTGGCGGTGACGACGTGCTTGCCCGCCGCGAGCTTGGCGTGCGACAGGTCAAGGCGGAACAGCGGCACGCGGACCTTGGGGTCGCCGTTCACGATCCCGGTCAGGTCAGCGCGGGTCAGGTTGATGGTGAACCGGCTGACCTCGATTTTCTTGCCGTTTTTCAGGTTGAGGAACAGGATCCCGCCGCGGTGACGGATTTTGCCGCCGAGCGGGTTCAGGGTCACCCGCCCCCCGGTTACCGGAAACGCGAACCGAACAGCCGGGCCGCTCTTGCGGAACTGCACCGACTGGCTTCCCGGCGGGGTCGCGAGTGGCACGATGCCGTTCTTCAGCAGCGCCGATGCGATGCCCGGTGACGTCGTGACCGCGGTGGCTCCGCCCCGCAGGTGCACACCCGCGGCCGCCCGGGTCCCCGCGGGCTGCGCCGTTGCTGCTGACGCCGCCGTGGCTGCAGAGCCTGCTAGCAGTCCCGTGATCGCGGTGGCTGCCGCCAGATACCTAAACCCTCGCATGTCTTCTCCCTCCGGCTAGTGGAACGTGGCCTTGTCTAGGTTGCGTCGAGAGTTCGTTCAAGGGCAAGCGTGGCCTATCTCTCAGAGATTGTCAAACTTCTGTCTAAAGATGGTAGAGTGTTCTCTTGAAGTTCCCGGGGATCGCCCGCTGCCTGTGGCCCAGCCCCAGGCCGTTTCGTGACCTCGGCCATGATTGCCCTGACGGCCGGGTGGGAGACTTGAGTCATGTCATCGTCATCGCTCTGCCTGGTCACCGGAGCTTCCGGGTACATCGGCGGACGGCTGGTCCCTGAACTGCTCGCCGCGGGGTACGGCGTGCGGTGCATGGCCCGCGACCCGGGGAAGCTCAGCGACCGGCCGTGGTCCGGCGAGGTCGAGGTCGCGGCAGCCGACGCGATGGACGGGGCCGCGGTGCGGCGTGCCCTCGAGGGCGTCGATGTGGCCTTTTACCTCATCCACTCCCTGGGCACGGGCGCGTCGTTCGAGCAGCGGGACCGCGATGCAGCGGGCATCTTCGCGGATGCCGCTGTGTCTGCGGGGGTGAAGCGCATTGTGTATCTGGGTGGCATCGTTTCCGGCCATGCCAGTGGCCTGTCGCCGCACCTGCGCTCGCGTGGGGAGGTTGGGGCTATCCTGCTGGGCAGCGGCGTGCCGGCGGCCGCGCTGCAGGCTGCGGTGATCATCGGCAGCGGGTCGGCGTCGTTCGAGATGCTCCGGTATCTCACCGAGCGCCTGCCGGTGATGGTCACCCCGAAATGGGTGAAAACCCGCATCCAGCCCATCGCCGTCCACGATGTGCTGCGCTACCTCGTCGGCGCCGCGGCGCTGCCCTCCGACGTCAGCCGCCCCTTCGACATCGGCGGCCCGGACGTGCTGACGTATGCGGAGATGATGCGCCGGTACTGCGACGTGGCCGGGCTGCGGCCGCGCATTCTGATTCCGGTGCCGCTGCTCACACCGCGGCTCTCCTCGCTATGGGTCGGCCTGGTGACGCCGGTGCCGGCCGGGCTGGCCAGGCCGCTGGTCGAATCGCTCCGCAACGAGGTCGTCTGCTCCGAGCACGACATCGCCTCATACATCCCGGACCCGCCCGAGGGCCTGGTGCCCCTTGACCGTGCCATCGCTCTGGCCCTGCGGCACACCCGCGAGGGCCAGGTCTCCACCCGGTGGTCATCTGCCGCGACACCCGGCGCCCCCAGTGACCCGCTGCCCAGCGACCCCTCGTGGGCCGGGGGCTCGCTTTATGTGGACGCGCGAATCAGCGCCGTCCGCGCTTCACCCGCGGCACTGTGGCAGGTCATCGAGGGCATCGGCGGTGCGACCGGGTGGTATTCCTTCCCGGCCGCATGGGCAGTACGCGGGCTGCTTGACCGGCTCGCCGGTGGCGTCGGGCTGCGGCGCGGACGGCGTGATCCGCGCCACCTGCTAGTCGGTGACGCGCTGGACTTCTGGCGGGTAGAGGCAATCACGCCCGGATCGCTGCTGCGGCTGCGCGCGGAGATGAAACTGCCCGGCCTGGCCTGGCTCGAGCTGGCGGTCGGCCGGGACCATGACGGCATGACCACCTACAGCCAGCGGGCTATTTTCCAGCCGCGCGGGCTCGCCGGACACGCATACTGGCGGTCCATATCCCCGTTCCACGGCGTCGTGTTCGGCGGGATGCTCCGCAACATCACCACGGCCGCCGAACGGGCCGGGCCCTCGGCTCAGCCCCCCATGCGAGCCGGCCACTGAGCACGGCGGCAAGCCAGCACGGAGCAGTGCCGTGGCACCGCACATGCCGACCCCGGTCCCCTGATGCGCCAGAACCCGCCCAGACGCTCGCCCGGACGGGTGTCTGCACCGTCACCGCGGCCACTCAGCATTCTGGGCCTCGGTGACCGGGTCGCCGGTCAGTAGCCGGGCCCCTATAGCGCCCGCGATCTGCGGCGTGGCGCCGGCTCCGGCCAGGGTGAGCGGGGCGCGCCGGGCGAGCGCGGTGAGCTCGGGGGTGAGGGGCTCGAGGGTTTCCGGGAGGGTGGCGGCCAGGACGATGAGGTCGGGGTGCGTCTCGTCGGCTGTGCGCTCCAGTTCCTCGACCGGGGTGCTCATGCCGAGGTAGTCGATTCTCCACCCGTTGCGGTTGAGCATGATGCCGAAGACCATGAGCGCCAGGTCGTGCAGTTCCCCGGGGGGGCAGGCGAGGACGGCCCGGGGGCCGTGCCCGCTGCCCCAGCCCCGGGCCAGCCCGGCGAGCCGCCCGCGGAGGATGTTGCTGGCGAAGTGCTCCTGCGCGACGCTGGCCGCCCCGCGCTCCCAGCGCTCGCCGAGCTCGGTGAGATAGGGCACCACAAAGTCCCGGAGCACCGTCGGCAGGGAGAGGCCGGACATGAGCCGGTCGAGGACCGCCTGCGCGGCTGGCTCGTCGAAGGTGTCGAGGGCCTGCCGGAGGGCAGCGGACAGCTCACTGACCGCAGGCGCGGCGAGTTGAGGCTCGGCAGCCGGGCTGAGATCCGCCCCGGCCGGGCTGTCCTCCCTGAGCACCGCCCGCGCCGCCTCGGCGGCCGACAGCCCGTCGGCGAGATGGGCCTGCATCCGGCGGATCCGCCATTCATCCGCTGCGGAGTACAGCCGGAAGCCGCCTGCTGACCGCACCGGCTGGAGCAGACCGTAGCGGCTCTCCCAGGCCCGGAGCACGTGGTCGCTCACGCCGAGGCGCCGGCTCAGCTCACCGATGCGCAGTACCGGCGAGCCTTCGGGAGTGTCCATGCCAACACTCTACAGTATCTGGACAGACATTTGACAGTGCCGGCCCCGAGGGCTACCGTCTACCTAGACAAACCCTAGACGGAAGCTGATGTGATGGACTCCCACGCCACCGGCCTGACGACCAGCACCGGCTCCGTGTCCCCAGAGCACGGCACAGCCGCGGACGCCCGGCGCCCGTCGGTGGCCGTGATCGGCGCGGGGGTTTCCGGGCTTACCGCCGCGTACCTGCTTTCCCGCAGCCACGACGTCACCGTGTTCGAGGCGGAGGATCGGCTCGGGGGCCACGCGCATACTCATGGCGTCTCTGACAGCAGCGGCCGGCGGCATGCTGTCGATAGCGGGTTCATCGTCCACAACGACGTGACATACCCCTGGTTGCGCAAGCTTTTCGGTGAGCTGGACGTTGAGGTAGCGCCCACCGAGATGAGCATGAGCGTTCGCTGCGACGGGTGCGGCCTGGAATATGCCGGCGGCCGGGGCCTGCGCGGCATCTTCGCCCAGCCACGCCGCCTCATCGATCCGCGGTTCGTCCGGATGCTGCGCCAAGTCGCCCGGTTCCACCGGCGCAGCTTGGCCTTCCTGCGCACGAGCGAGGACGGGGATCTCACGACCTACGGTGAGTTCCTGTCGCGCGAGGGGTTCAGCGGCCACTTCATCGCTCATTACGCCGTTCCGGTCGTCTCCTGCGTATGGTCGGCCGGGCGCGAGACCACGCTGGCCTACCCGGCGCGCTACCTCTTCCGCTTCCTCGACCACCACGGCCTGCTGCGGGTCGCCGGGTCACCTCAGTGGTACACCATCGCCGGCGGATCCCGGATCTACGTCGACCGGCTCGCCGGGCTGCTCCCGGATGTCCGCGCGGCCCATGCCGTCACCGACGTCACCAGGCGCGCGGACGGCGTCGAGATCCGGGACGTCACCGGGCAGATCACCCGGGTGGACCGCGTGGTGATCGCGACGCACGCAGACCAGGCGCTCAGCCTGCTCGCAGACCCAAGCGACGCGGAGGCCGCCACCCTCAAGCAGTTCGGTTACTCGGCCAACGAGACGGTTCTGCACACCGACAGCTCGGTCCTGCCCCAGGCCCGCGGCGCCCGGGCGTCATGGAACTACCGGATGACATCCTGTGACCGGCCCGACCAGCCCGCCGTGGTGACCTACTGGATGAACCGGCTCCAGGGGCACCAGTCGCCGGAGGCCTTCCTCGTCACGCTCAACGATCGCGAGCGTGTGGACCCGCGCTCCGTGGTCGCGGTCATGGACTACGAGCACCCCGTCTACACGCCCGAGATGGTCCGCGCACAGTCGCGGCTGGCCAGCCTCGCCACGGACCGCACCGTCTACGCCGGGGCTTACCACGGCTGGGGCTTTCACGAGGACGGATGCCGCTCCGGCGTCGAAGCTGCCCGGCATTTCGGGGTGACCTGGTGAGCGCCCTCGCGGAGGCCGCAGCGGAGACGACCGGGCAGGCACCCGAACTGACGCTGCTGCCTGCGCTGCCTGCGCTCGTCGTCGGCGAGGTCACGCACCGGCGTCCCGGCCCGGTCCGCCATTTCTTCCGGCACCGCATCTACCAGTGGCTCATTGACCTCGACTCGGTCCCCAGGCCGCCCTGGTACCTGAGCCCGTTCGCCGGCTTCAGCAGTCAGGATCATCTCGGTGACCGCTGCCTGACGATCAAGGGCAACGTCGAGAGCTACCTGGCGCGGGGCGGTATCGATCTCGGTGACCGGAGCCGGGTTCTCATGCTCGCGAACGCCCGTGTCCTGGGCCATGTCTTCGATCCGCTGTCCGTCTTCTGGTGCTACGACAGCAGCGGGCGGCTCGCCTGCATCATCGCGGAGGTGCACAACACCTACGGGGAGCGGCACGCCTATCTCCTGTACCCCGACGAGGCGGGGATCGCCGTGACGGGCAAGGACTTCCACGTCTCCCCGTTCTTCGACGTCACCGGCACCTACGGGCTGCGGTTCACGCTGAGCCCGGACCGGGTGTCCACGACCGTGACGCTGCGCCACGAGGGTGCCGTCGTGTTCTCGGCGGCCTTCCGGGGCCGGCCGCAGCCCGCCACCCGCCGGGCCCTGGCCCGGCTGCTCATCCGCCAGCCTCTGATGACCCAGCGGGTCTCGGTCCTGATCCGGGTGCACGGCATCTGGCTCTGGCTGCGTGGCCTGCCCATCCGCTCGCACCCGAACCACATCCGTCAGGCAGGTATCTGAACATGACCGTCTCCACCTCCACTGTCTGGCCCGTTCTTCTCAAACGCCCGCGGGCGCCGATGCGCGCCACCGTCGCGCGGCTGATCTTCGAGCGTGCTGTGGCCGGGATTCCCGTCCGGGCCACCTATCCCGACGGCCGGGTGCTCGGTGGCGGCTCAGCGACGTCGCCCGAATTCGAGGTGGTCCGCCCGGCCGCGTTCTTCGCCCGGCTCGGCCGGGACGCGAAGATCGGTTTTGGTGAGGCTTACACGGCCGGGGACTGGCGGGCCGGACCGGGCACCGACCTGGCCGACCTGCTGACGCCTTTCGCCTCGCGGGTGACCACATTGATCCCGGCACCCCTGCAGCGGCTACGTGTCCTCGTCGACCGGCGCGTCCCAGCAAACCAGGAGAACACCCTGGACGGCTCGCGAGCCAATATCGCGGCCCACTACGACCTCAGCAACGACCTGTTCGCCGCTTTCCTGGACCCCACGATGAGCTACTCGTCCGCCTGGTTCGACGACAGCGAGCCGATCGCGGCGACCACCCCGCTTGAGCAGGCGCAGCTACGCAAGATCGACGGGATCCTCGACCTGGCGGGCGTCCAGGAAGGCAGCCGGGTGCTGGAAATCGGATCAGGCTGGGGGTCACTGGCCATCCGCGCCGCGCAGCGCGGTGCCCGTGTCACGGCGATCACCCTGTCCCACGAGCAGATGCGGCTGGCCCGTGAGCGGGTGGCGGCCGCTGGCCTCTCCGCGCTGGTAGAGGTGCGCGTGCAGGACTACCGCGAGGTCGTCGGCGAGTACGACGCGATCGTCAGCGTTGAGATGATCGAGGCCGTCGGAGAGGCCTACTGGCCTGCCTATTTCGCCGCCCTTGACCGGCTCCTGGCTCCTGGCGGCAGGATCGGCCTCCAGGCCATCACCATGGCGCATGACCGCTTTCTCGCCACCCGGCACAGCTTCAGCTGGATCCAGAAGCACATCTTCCCCGGCGGCATCATCCCGTCTCTGCACGCAGTCGACGACGTCCTCACCGCCCACACCACGCTGCGCGTGACGCGGCAGCGTGAGCTGCGGCCGCACTACGCGCGGACCCTGCGGCGGTGGCGTGAACGCTTCCTCGGCCAGTGGCCGCACACCCACGCCCAGGGCTTCGACGAGACCTTCCGCCGCACCTGGGAGTTCTACCTCGCTTACAGCGAGGCCGGCTTCCGCAGTGGGTACCTGGGGGTCAGCCAGCTCCAGCTGACCAGGGGCTCAGCATGAATCTGGCCGGGAAGGTCGCCTGGGGTCGTCGGCGGGTCCAGCGGAATCGGCGCCGCCGTGGCCCGCGAGCTCCTCCGCCGCGGCGCGACCGTCGCGATCTCCGCCCGCCGCAAGGAGCAGCTCCAGGATGTTGCGGGCGGGAACATGCTCGCCCTCCCCGCGGACGTCACAACGCCGCCTCCGTCACGGCCGCTGCAGCACGAATCAGGGAGGAGCTGGGCCCGATCGACCTCGCGGTGCTGTCCGCGGGCTACTGGAAGCAGATGGACCCGGCGGCCTGGGACACCGACGTCTTGGACCGCCACATCCAGGTCAACCTCACCGGCATGAGCAACTCCATCGCGGCGGTCCTGCCCGCGATGCTGGAGCGACGGCGCGGGACCATAGCCGGCATCGCCTCCGTAGCCGGCTACCGCGGGCTGGCTGGCGCAGAAGCCTACGGAGCGACCAAGGCCGCCCAGATCAACCTCCTGGAGTCGCTGCGCGTCCACCTCGCCCGGACCGGGGTGCAGGTCACTACCGTCTGCCCCGGGCTTCGTGCGGACCGACCTCACGGCCCGCAACCCCTTCCCCATGCCCTTCATCATCGACGTCGGCCAGGCCGCACGGTCCATCTGCGACGGCCTCGAACGCGAGCGCACCGAGATCGTCTTCCCCAAGCGGATGGTCCTGCTGATGAAGACCACCCGCCTCATCCCCGCCGCGCCTGGACAGCCCTGTGGGCTCGCACCTCAATCACCGGGCCCGCGCCCACCCCAGCCACGCCACCCATGACCAGGAAGAACCGCCACCCATGACCAGGAAGAACCGAAGGATGCCATGAAAGTGCAAAAAACCGTCGTGGTCAGCAAGCCGCTGGACGCGGTGTTCGGCTACCTCTCCGACTTCACCACGACCACCAGCTGGGACCCGGGCACCGTGACCACCGTGCGCCAGCACGGCGACGGCAGAGTCGGCACCACCTACCTCAACACCTCCAGGTTCCTCGGCCGGGAAACCCAGCTGACATACACCGTGCGTGACTTCATCCCCGGCAAGCGCATCCAGCTGCGCGGAGAGAACAAGACGGTCATCGCCGTCGACACCATGACCTTCCGCAACGTCGATGCCGCCACCGAGGTGACCTACACCGCCGAGTTCACCTTCAAAGGCCCGTCCCGTCTCCTCGCCCCCTTGCTCAGGCCTGCCTTCGAGCGACTCGGCACCGAGGCGGAGACCGGCATGCACAAGGCGCTCAACCAACTATGACCAACCGGGTCCGGCTGCCGAGGCCACAGAGGATGCACAGCACCAGGCCACCGTCCGGGGCCGCCGGGGGAGACCACGATGCTTACTTCGGTGAGCTCGGCCGCCTACTGGAGGACTGGGCAGCGGGTCGGGGGCTGTCATGACAGGAATATCGCTCAGGCTGGCCTGCGAGATAACTGCAGAAGGCAAAGCACTGGTAACCCTGTCCGGCGAGCTGGACATCAGTTCTTCCGACTGCGCATTCGGCTGGGTCCGGGATGTCATTGACCGCCACCATGTGCCGGTCATTCTGGATATGGCCGGTCTGACCTTCTGCGACGCACGTGGCCTGGGCGCGCTGGTGAGGATGAGCAACTACGCTGGTATGGTGGGCTGCTCGCTGCAGCTGGCTTCCCCGGGCTCGCACCTTCTCAAGATCATGAGAATCACCGGCCTGGACCGCAGCCTGGCAATCCACGTGCCGCAGGCAACCTGACCGCAGCCGACCTGAACCGCGCTGCGGCCCCGTGGGTGGAGCCTCGGCTTCCCACAACTGCACCCGTTCCAGCCCACGCAGGCCCAACGCGGACACCCGGCCGGGCCGCCTTCCGGGTGTCCGCGGATGGACGCCAGGACTAGCCTGCCGCGGCGGCCGCGTTGGCTGCCTCCATCGCCTCGTCGGAGAAAGGATGAGTCTCCGCGGTCCCGCCAAGATCGGTAGCTTGTCGGCTACAAAACCGACTTCGGCAACCGGACTCAGCACACCGACGGCCGCTTTGCCCCCCGCCAGCTGGCACTGTTGCATTAAGCGATCGCATGATCATCCGGCAGGAAGATTTATCGTCTGCCCACGCTGGGTAACAGCTACCCAGGCCGGGCAGATCGCCTGGCTGGACGCCCGCCACCGCTCCCACGTGAACGTGGAAAACGACGTCAAGCAGGCCAAGGCGCTCGGGCTGAACCGGTGGCCCTCCCGGCACTGGGCGATCAACGTGGCCTGGACCCAGATCGTCGCCCTCGCAGCGAACCTGCTCGCCTGCTTCCGCCACCTCGCCCTGCCGCCCGGTGAACTGCGTGAGGCGGCCCCCAAACTGCTGCGGTTCCGGCTGCTCCACCTACCCGCCCGCCTGACCAGGGGCCAGCGGAAACGCTGGCTGCACCTACACGCCGGCTGGCCCTGGACCGCTGACCTGATCGGCGCCTGGCATGCGGTCAAGGCCCTGCCGGCACCGGCCTGACCGCAGCCCCGATGACCGACGACTCAGGAAGGAGAATGGCCGGAGCGTGGAACCCGGAGCCACCGACGCGACAGTCGGGCCCTGACCATCCCCGCAGAACGGACTTCATGATCAAAAACGCGGGACGGTGATCAAGGGGCCAACCCTGTCACCCCGCTGAAAGATCTAGGTCGGCATGTGTTAAGGGAATGCTCGGGGGAAAAGACCTCAAATGACTGAAAGCAGTGCGCGCGCTCCGGGCGGGGCCGGACGGCTACGCCAGGTCGCGGCGTGGATGGGCGCCGCCATGGTCTACGGTGCAGCGCAGGGCCTGTCCGCGTACGTGGCCCGGTATGCGCAGGGCCGCGGGACCAGGCCTCAGTACGAGCAGTTCCAGCGGCCGGCATTTGCGCCGCCGGGCGCCGTGTTCCCGGTCGTGTGGTCGGCGCTGAACATAACCACGGCGACGTCAGCGTGGCAAGTGTGGCGCGCCGACGAGACCGGGCCGGGAGCAGCGCCACGGCGAGCGGTCCTGGGGTGGTGGGCGGTAGCGGTTATCGTCCGCAGCGGTTACGTGCCGCTGGCTTTCGGCAGTCGCCAGCTCTGGGCGGCCACAGCAGACTCGGCGCTGCTGTGCGTTGTAATGGCGCACTATGCATCCCTTGCCCGCCGGGTCGATCAAACCGCTGCCGCGCTGGCAGTTCCCGAGATCGCCTGGACCGCGTTCGCGACCGTGCTGAGCGCGGCGGTCGCCGGGAAGAACAGCTGACAGGCGATCTCACGCCTCGCCGGCCTGCAGCCGTTGGCGGTTCGACGCGCCCGCTGGGCTAAGGCTCCCGGACCGGCTGACGAGGACGCCCGGTCGGCGGCAATAGCGGGCGTTCCACTCCGGAGACCCCGTCGCATAACTATGCGACGTGCCGTTGGCCGAGAGCGCGGCGCAGATGTCTGATGACGCGTCCGGGCAGGGTGACCGGCACCGTGTACACGCGTGCGTAGCCGCCGATATGGTCGGCAACCTGGCCGTCAGCCTGACTGTCTCATCTGCGCCCGAGCTGGGTGATATGTGCGGCGTTGGCGTGAGCGGCGCCTGCGCGCGTGGCCATTTCCCGGCGCGTGGGCGTTCCCGTGGCTCACGCCTGCCTGGGTCCGGTTGGTGCTGCTGTTGCCGGGGTCAGGAGCTGTAAGCCGGCGTTGCCGGTGGCTGCGAAGAATCCGGCCAGCCCGCCGGTGTGGAAGAACACGACCCGGTCTTGGTGAGTGTAGGTTCCGCTGCGGATTCCCTGGATGAGCCCGGCCATGGCTTTGGCGGTGTAGGTGTTGTCGAGCAGCAGGCCGTGGCGGGCGGCGAGCCGGGCCGCTTCCCGGCCGGCCGCGGTCGGCGCGCCGTATCCGGCGCCGAGCTGGGATCCGAGGATCTGGTAGTTGGGGCGGGCGGTCACGGCGGGGAAGTACTGGCGGTGGGCCGCCTCGAGCAGTTCTTCCAGCCGGGTTATCGCCTCCGCCTGCGGCCACAGCACGGTGTAGCCGTGTACCTGGCAGTCCAGCCCGCTCGCCCAGGTGCCAAGGATGAGGCCGGCCATCGTGCCGAGTGAGCACGCGGCGACCACCAGGTGGGTGACCTTCTGGCCGTCGAGCTGGACGGCCACCTCGGACACGGCGGCCGCGTAGGCGGCGGCGCCGAGCGGGGTGGATCCGCCGAGCGGGATCAGGTAGGGCACCTCGCCCATGGCGCGCAGTTCGTCCATGCGGGCGACGATCCGGTCATCGCGGTCACGGTCGCTGCTGTCGCCGAGGAAGGTGAGGGCCGCGCCGGCGAGTTCCTCGATGAGTAGGTTTCCGGCCGGGCCGGGCGGCTGCGGCCCGGACAGGTACAGTGCGGCGCGCAGTCCGTGCATGGCGGCGGCGATGGCCGTCAGCGCGCAGTGGTTCGACTGCGTGCCACCGGTGGTCAGGACCACCGTGGCGCGCTGGGACAGCGCCTGGCCGAGCAGGGCCGCCAGCTTGCGGATTTTGTTGCCGCCGGCCGCGATACCGCACATGTCTTCCCGCTTGGCGAGCAGTTCCGGGCTCTGGGCGAACGCGGACATCAGGCCGGTCAGCCGGTGCACCGGTGTTGGGCTGACGCCGAGCGCGATACGGGGGAACGCCGGCTGCGGGCCGTGGGGCCCGGGGTGGTATTCCGGGCCGGGATCTGTGCTCATGGAGTGGTTCACCTTCTCACGTGGCCGAATGGGGGCGTGCGCCACAGCGCTGGCTCACGGTCGCCCGGCCGGCGAGCGGCGCCGCGCGGTCTTCGGGGAGCGCTGCCCCTTCCGCAGGCTCTGCATAGGCCGCGGCGCGGCGGCCGGCGGCTGCCCGGCTGAGACCCAGCCGCGAGCAGGATGCCGAACGCGACGGCGAAGCCGATTTCGGCCAGGGGTGGCCGATGGGATCGTGGCAAGGACGGCGAACGTGCCGGCCAGCGCGAATCCCGCGGAGGTGATCACTCCGCCGGTCGCGGCGAGCCCGGCCAACGCGCCGTCCCGGGCGTCGCCCTTATGGGTGCCGCCACGTGTGTTTACGCGACTTTTGCACTAACAGTAGTTAGTCATTAACTGTAATGGTAAGGGCTGTGGGCGATGAGCGTCTTCGAAGCGGGAATCGTCGCCTTCGCAGTGTGCCTGGTGACCGGATTGCCTGGTGATTGGGCCCGGCGCCGGGCCTCTGGCGCCATAGCAGCGCTGATGGTGGTGGTCACGGTCGCGGGGATCGTGGGGGCAGTCGCGATTGTCTCCGCCGCGGGCTGGCTGCAGGGCTTTTGGCCTGTCGCGGTCATGGTGCTCGGGATCGTCGTGGGCGAAGTGCTCGCTGATCAGCTGGCGACCCGGGTGTGGGGCCAGCCGCGCCGGGCAGGGGCCTGAGACGGCCCGCCTGCATGCGCGCGCTGCGGCTCAGGCGGCCCGGCCGTGGGACCCGGCACGAGCCGGGAGCCGGGGCGTTCGGCTGGCGGCGCGCGGCCGGAAACGGGTGAGGTGGTGACGGCGAATTGAATCCCAACTATGACAGCTACCTGCAGACGGTGACGCAGCTGCAACGCTGGCGCGACTTTCAAGCCCAGGTTGCCGCTTACCTGGTGATCAACGTCGTGTTCGTGATCATCTGGGCGGTGACCGGGCAGGGTTTCTTCTGGCCGGCGTACCCGCTCGTCGGGTGGGCCGTCGGTTTGAGCTTCCAGCACTTCAGCGCCGTGCTGCGCGGCCAGATCACCGATGAGGACGTGCGGCGTAAGCTGCGGCCGGGCGCGGCCGATGAGTCCCGGCGGGTGGCGGGAACGTCATGACCGGTCCCACTGCTGCGCCGTTCGGCCCGGCAGCCGGTCCGCCTGCCGGGCAGCGGCTGCGGGTGCACGCGCTGACCACGGGCTAGGTGAGGGTCCGCCAAGCCCAGGTGCGTGGCGTGGGCATCGGCAACGCCCGCCGGCTGAACGTTTTGCGGGATAGGACCTGGACCGGGCCGCTGCCCATTCACGCGTGGGCGATCGAGCATCCCGAAGGCGTCATCGTCGTCGACACCGGCGAGATGGCCACCGGCTCCGACCTGCACCACTACCCCGCGCTGAACCCTTACCTGCGCCGCGCGACCCGGTTCGAGATAGCCCGGGAAGACGAGATCGACGCCCAGCTACGCCGGGCCGACTTGCCGGTGGACCACGTGCGATGGGTGGTGATCACGCACCTGCACACCGACCACGCGGGCGGGCTGGGCTGAATCGAAAATCGGACCTGGGCCGGGCGAGCGGCAGCACCCGGCGGAGCGCTGCGGAGCCGGGTTCAGGGTGGGAGTGTCAGGCGGTCTCCTCCTGGAGCAGGACCTTCTTGCCGGATAGGCGTTCGAGTTCGGCGATGAGCTGGCGCTTGCGCCGGATCGGGGTGAGCCGGTCGTGCCAGTCAGGGCCGAGGTCGGTGAAGCGGGCGTCAGGGTCAGACAGCAGGTAGTAGGCGATGGTGAGGATGGAGTTGCCGACCGCGACCAGGGCGCGTTGCTTGCCGCGGCGGCGGGCGAGCCGGTGGTAGCGCGAGCCGAGGAAGGTCTTGGTCTTGGCAGCGGCTATGCCTGCCTCGCCGAGGGTGGAGGCGAGCCAGGGGTTGCCCTTGCCGGTGGCGCCGGGTTTGCTCTTGCCGGCGGACTGCCTGGCCTTGGGCGCGTACTTAGCCCAGGAGACCAGGTGGCCGGCGGTGGCGAAGCGGGTCATGTCGACCCCGATCTCGGCGATCATCTCCTGGGCGCCGGTAACCCCGATGCCGGGGACCTCATCCAGCTGGGCCACCTGGCAGGCGAAAGGGGCGATCACCTCTTCGATCCGTCCGCTCAGCGTATCGATCTGGGTGGTCAGCGCATCGACCCGGCCGGGCATCATCGTCAGCAGGTAGCCGTGGTGGTCACGGAAATGCCCGGTCAGCGCCTCCTGCAGAACGCTGATCTTCTTGCGCATGGAGCCACGGGCCATCCGGGCCAGCACATAGGGGTCACGCTGCCCGGCGATCAGCGCTTCCAGCATGTCCCGCCCGGAGACGCCGAAGATGTCGCTGATCACCACCGACAGCTTGATCTGCGCGTCTTCAAGCAGCTTCTCCGCCCGCTGCTTTTCCCGGGTCCGCTCCTGGATCAGGGTGCGCCGGTACCGGCACAGGTCCCGCAGCTCCCGCTGCCACGGCGGCGGCACGAACGACGCGCGCAGCATCCCCCGCTCAGCCAGCTTGCACAACCACACCGCATCCAGCCGGTCGGTCTTCGGCCGGCCAGGCACGTTCTTGACATCGCGGGCGTTTCACCACCCAGCACTCGCCAGCGTCTTCGAGCAGGTAAAACGGCGGCTTCCAGTAGGTCGAAGTGGCCCCCATCACGCACAAGGCCACCCCCTGGCAGACCAGCCAGTCCTGCAGTTCCAGCAGCGACCGGGTCGTGGTGGCGAACGTGCGCACTTCCTGCCGCCGCCCGGGCTTGCTCTCGTGTGGCACCCGCACGCACGCCACCAGCGACGCCTTGCCGATATCCAGCGCAGCCACCCGCGCCACCAGCTCAGCCGCCTCCTCAGTGATGTCCTCCATCAGACTCGTCCTCCTGCCAGCCGCAGCCAGATTCCAGCGGCTGCCCGCAGGAGCCAGCAGGGACAACAAGGCGGAATCGCGTGCTCACGGCAACAATGCAGGACCCTGGAGGCGGCTCCCGGCGATCAGACTAATTCTCGGGCTCACAGCACCAAGCAGGCACGACGTCGGCGGGCAACCACCCCCGATTTTCACCCCCGGAGGACATCCCCGCCAGGGGATACCTTGGGACTAATTCCGGGACGCCGAGATCGTCATGTCACGCGAGGAGTGGGATTGCGCCCGGGGAATCCGCGGGCGTGGCCGTGGCTACCTGCCGCAGTTCTTCCCCCGCTGGCTGCGGCCGCGCACCGTGGAGCTGCGCGGCCATCCGGTCGGGCCGTTCCCGGCCAGCTACCCGCTGACCGAGGCCGGCGACGTGCTGCTGGTACCCCCCGCGGCCACACGTTCGGGCACGTGTCGGTGATTGTCGAGCAGCCGGGCGGCCCCCGGCTGGTCCTGGCCGGGGATGCCTCCTACCGGCAAGACCTCATGCTGGACGGTGTCGTCGATGGCGTCGCCGCCGACGAGCGGGCGGCCAAGGAAACCCTGGGCCGGCTGCACCGGTATGTGCGCGAGCAGCCAACCGTGTACCTGCCCGCCCACAACCCGGGATCGAATGAGCGGTTCACTGCCAAACAGGTCGTCCCCGGCTGATTCGCCGGCGGGGCTGGTGGGCCGCCGCAGGGCGTCCGCCGCCCAGAACCGAGACCGGGCGGCGCTGGTCAACCCGCTGGACCAGGCTGCTATTGGCGTAGAGCCCGCCGATTACAGGTGCGCCGCCAACGATCTCGGCCTGATCCTCTGGAACCACCACCACCACGTCATGCGACGGCGGGATGTGCGACATGGGACCACCTCCCCGGGCGAGGGACGAGGAGTGACTTGCTGCTAGCCGGTCGGCTGGGTGGCCTGGCGCTGCAGGTGCTGGTGAACCTGCGGGATGGCGACCGATCCTTCTCCCACAGCGGACGCCACCCGTTTCACCGACCCCGCACGCACGTCGCCGACCGCGAACACGCCGGGCAGGCTGGTTTCCAGCGGAAGCCGCACCGGCCGGCCCGCTTTGGCCCGGTCCGCATCGGGCAGGTCGCGGCCGGTCAAGATAAACCCGTGCCGGTCGCGCACGACATCCTCAGGCAGCCAGTCGGCGTGCGGGGTCGCGCCGATCATGACGAACAGTGCCGCCGCTGGCACCGTCTCGTCGCGGCCGGTGGCCTGGTCGCGCAGGACAAGCTCGGTGAGTCTGTGCTCGCCGCGAGCGGCGGTTACCTCGGTCCGCAGCCGCACCCGCACCCGCTGGGTGGCGTCGATCTCGGTGACGAGGTAGTCGGACATACTCTTGGCCAGGCTGTCCCCGCGGACCAGCAGGGTGACGCTGCCCGCCGACTTGGCGAGGTAGATGGCCGCCTGCCCGGCGGAGTTTCCGGCGCCTACGATGAACACGTCCTGGTCCTTGACCACGGGTGCCTCCGACAGCGCCGAGCCGTAGAACACCCCGGCGCCGACCAGATCGGCGATGCCAGGCGCGTCCAGCTGCCGGTAGGCCACGCCGGTGGCCAGCACCACCGCCCGCGCGCTCACCTGTCCGCCCTCGGCAAGCGTCACCTGCAGCCCATCCGCACCGGCCGACAGCCCCGTAGCGCCGTTGATGAACACGAACTCTGCGCCGAACATCCAGGCCTGCTGGTAGGCCCGTTCGGCCAGCTCACCACCGCTGATGCCCGCCGGGAAGCCGAGGAAGTTGCGGATCCGCGAGCTGGTGCCGGCCTGCCCGCCCATCGCCGTACTCTCCAGCACCAGGGTGGACAGCCCCTCCGACGCGCCATACACCGCGGCGCTCAGCCCGGCGGGCCCGGCGCCGACCACCACCAGGTCATAGGCGTCGAGCCTCGGCCGGACCTGGGCGCCGACCGCCTCGGCGATCTCGGCCCGGCTATAGCTGGTCAGCACCCGCCCATCAGCCAGGAAGACCACCGGGTTATCCGGAACCTCGTCCAGCTGCCCGAGCAGCTCGGCGCCCTCGGGGGAGCCGCGGTCATAGAAGGCGTACGGGACGTTGTTACGCTTCAGCGCGTCCCGCAGCTCGAACGAGACCGGATCCCAGTGGTCGCCGACGATCCGCACCAGCGCGAACCCCGGAGAATTGAGCCGCGTCCAGGCGACCAGCGCCTCACCGACCACCGGATACAGCCAGTGCTGGCGAGGCCGCCAGGGCTTGGTCAGGTAATACTCCACGTGACCCAGCGCCATCCCCCGCGCGATCACCTCCAGCATGCGCGCGTCGCCGTGGTCGATCAGCAAGATCCGCTTGGCGTCCGGGTGGGTGGACCGGCTGCGCGCCAGCAGCTCCGAGCCCGCCATCGCACCCATGGACTCATAGCAGATGATCAGCGCGACCTGCTCACCCGCATCGCGCAGCGCACCCAGCCGCCCCAGCGCCGCCTGGGCAGAAGTCTCGCCCATCATCCGGTAGTCGGCCTGAAAGCGGCGCTCAAGGTCACCGACGAGCATCTCCACCGCGGACGGGTCCTCATCGACGACAAGAAAAATTGGCAGGGAGGTGCTCTCAGTCACGGGAACCTCCGGCTCAAGCAGGCACGACGAATTCGGCCGGCCGGGCGACGTAGTGCTCCAACTGGCGCTGCCCTACCCCATTACGCCACAAATCCACCTCAGGCAGAGATCAACCGCCCCATCGCGCGTGAACGTCCCCACCGTGCAGCCGACGGCGGCCGCCCGGGTCCGCCCGGAGGCCCGCGGTACCTGCTGGCATCACCGCCCAGCGGGCTGAAGACACAGAATCTGTGGATCTGGCCGTTCGCGCCACAACAAACCTGGTCAGTATCCAGCCGATCCGAGTCGGCGCTCGGGAGCGGTGGTTGGCCGGCGGATGGACATCCGTGACGGGCCGGGCGGTGACCTGGTGTGATGGCTTGAGCCGTCTTACCGTGGGGTTCTCGTCGTCTGCTGGGGCCCCGGCTGGCCCAGCTTCGGGGTCTCAGCCCATACCCCGGAGGTGCCCGATGGCCACCACGACCCCGTCCGCTGCTCCCGTCCCGGTCACGCCCGTCTTCAGCAACACGGAGCGGCTGGCATTAGCCGGATTCCTCGCGGGGTACAGCGGGCTGACCCGCCAAGCCTACGAGCTGGACCTGCGCCAATTCGCTGGCTGGTGCCAGCAGCACCAGCTCCGCCTGTTCCAGGCCCGCCGCGCCGACATCGAGTTCTTCGCCCGCGATCTGGAAGCCCGCGGCCGCGCCCGGGCCACCATCACCCGCCGCCTGTGCACCGTGGCGGGCTTCTACCGGTACGCCGTCGAGGAAGAACTCCTCGCTCGCTCGCCCGCCGCGCATGTCCGGCGCCCGCGCCTGGACTACGAGTCGCACGCCACCGGCCTGGACCGCAACGAGCTCGGCGTGCTGCTGGTCGCCGCCGGGCTCGGGCCGCCGGCGGAGCATGCACTGATCTCCCTGCTGGCCCTCAATGGGCTGCGCGTGTCTGAAGCTACGAAAGCCAGCATCGAGGCGCTCGGCATCGAACGTGGGCACCGTACCTTGGTGATCACCCGCAAGGGTGGCAAGGTCGTCACTATCCCGCTCGCGCCCCGCACCACCCGGGCAATCGACCTGGCGATTGGCGAACGAAGCGAAGGACCCATCTTCCTGGCGGCCGATGGGCGGCGGCTGGACCGGCATGGCGCCGGGCGGATCGTCCGCCGGATCGCCCGCGGAGCCGGGATCACCAAGACAGTCGGGCCGCACACGCTCAGGCACGCCTTCATCACCGCGGCGCAAATGAGCAGAGTTGCATCAGATGCATCATTCCCCGGAAAGCGTGAGCACGACGCCGTAAGGGATCCAGGACCGCGCCTGCCGGAGGTCACGTGCAGTGCTTCGCGGAAAGCCCCAGGTCAGCATGGCCGCGTGAAGGCCGGGTTGCGGCCAGTGCCACAACGTGGCATTCGTTTCTGTTACGTCACGTGACCACTTGATGCACCCAAGGCAACAGCAAAGACGCATCAACGAGGACGAGAGCACCCATCTCGCCTTGCTCGGCTTGAGGCATTCAGCACGGCTGCTAAACCGCTCACTACCAGTTTGGATGCGGGGGTGCCGCTGCGCGACGTGCAGGAAGCCGCCTCCCACGCTGACCCGCGTACCACCATGAGATACGACCGGGCACGGACCTCTCTGGACCGGCACGCCACGTACATCGTCGCCGCCTACGTCGCCGGTGCCGCCCGGTAACTGGCACGCAGCCATGACAGCTCCGCCTGGCCGGTGGCCACCGGCCAGGCGGACCGGCGGAAACGCGGGACGCAACCTCACACGGTATGTGTACAGGTGAACGCGCGCGACCCGCCGTTAGGTGCGGCAGTGCCCGCCCGGAGTTGGGCCGGTGGCTGTGCCCAGATCAGGTCGATATGTTGCGGCAGGCCCGGCCCTGGTTCCCGGAAGCCATGGAGAGGTTTGTAATTCTGATCTTGTTCCGGCCGGTTCTCTCGTGCCCAGGACGGCCTAAGCGCAGTCGCTTTCGTTAGGTAGAGCCGATCGAGGGTGACAGCCTTCGCCGCCGGGTCGGGCCACAATTGCCTGGTGAACCATGTACGGCGTATCCAGCTAGCCTTGCTGGCAGTCCTCGGGGTCGTTGTCGCTGGCAGCATCGGCTACCTCGTGCTCGGATTCAGCCTGCTCGACGCCTATCCCGCGCTCACCGGGGATGTAACCGACGACGAGATGCTGCGCAAAGCGGGCATCATGCGGGCCAGGGCCCTGGTCACCGCGATCAACACCGACGCGGAGAACGTCTACGTGACGTTGTCCGCCCGGGCGCTGCGTCCTGACCTCATCATCGTCGCCCGTGCCCGCACCGAGGCGTCGGAGCCGAAACTGCTGCGTGCGGGTGCAACTCGAGTCGTGAATCCGCAGCGGATCGGTGGCCAGCGAATCGCGGCGGCCGCGTTGCAGCCCAACGTGGTGGAATTCCTGGATGTCGTGATGCATGACGGGAGCCTGGAGTTCCGCTTGGAGGAGGTACCGGTACGTGGCGGCTCCAGGCTTGCCGGGCGCACCCTGGAGGAGGCGAATGTGGGCGAGACGACCGGGGCGCTCGTGCTGGCACTGCGCGGCCGCGACGGGACTTTCCTGACCAACCCGCCGATGCAAACCCCGGTCGCCGCGGGCTACGTCCTGATCGCGATCGGCACCCAGCAGCAGCTATCCGCCCTGCAGGACGCAGCGGACCAAGCAGGGTGACCCGTGCCGCGGCGACGCCGGACCGGTCAGGACAACCCCGGCCAGCTGACCACCGGGCGTGCTGGCACGGACATCGCGACCGGTGACCGAGCGTGGCGGAGTCTCCGCGTCGAGTCGCGCCGGGCCGATCTGTACTCCGCGCCCTGTCCAGCGGTGATCGCCAGTGCCGCACCCGAACGCGATGATCTGCGCGCCGTTGCGAGTCTCCTCAGCGCCGGCCTGGAACCGTCTGAACTACCTCGTGGATGCACGCCATCCTGGATGCTGGCTGGGATGGTCCCGGGCGGGACTTCATTCGGGGCTGTTCAAGGTTTGGCGGCTGGGCCTGGTGGTGCGGTCCCGCATTCTGGCGGTATCCGGGGGCGGCCTGGGTTGATCTTGCTGTCTGTGCGGGCAGGCCGTTTACGGGCACATCGCGGAGTGCTCTTTCTCGTTGCCGCGCCGTACCGCTTCTCTGGCGTCTGGTCGCGTGGCGGGGTGAGCGCTTGTTGCAGCAGGCTGTTGAGGTTGCCCGCTCCGGCGGGGCCGCGGTGCATCGGTGTCAGCACCTGGATGTCGCGGACCGGGTCGAGCCCGAATCTGGCGGGGACGCGGCGGGCGGCGATGTCTGCGACGAGCCTGGCGGTCTCCTCCGCCGGGTGCAGGCCGGAGTCCTCGGGGGGCTCGCAGCCAAACCAGTAGAAGTCGGAAAAGCCGGTGAGCTGCGGGGGCTGGCCGTGGTTGATGCGGTGGGCGTTGACGACGATGCCGGACTGGCGGGCCTGGCGGAAGATCCGGGTCAGGCGCACCCGCGGGATGGCGGCGGCGGCGAGCAGGTCCCGCAGTACTTCGCCGGCGCCGACCGAGGGGAGCTGGTCGACGTCGCCGGCCATCAGCAGATGCGCACCGGCCGGGATGGCCTTGACCAGCTTGTGTTGGCCAAGATCACGTCCATCATTGAGGACTCGTCCACGACGACCAGATCGGCGTCCAGGGGGTTGTCGCGGTCGTATTTGGGGTCGCCGCCGGGCTGCAGTTCCAGCAGCCGGTGAACGGTGCAGGCCTGGTGGCCGGTCAGCTCGGCCAGCCGCCTGGCGGCCCGGCCGGTGGGCGCGGCCAGCACCACGGTGGCGTTCTTGGCCGTGGCGAGCTCGATGATGGAACGGACGGTGAAGCTCTTCCCGCAGCCCGGCCCGCCGGTCAGCACGGCCACCTTCTGCGTGAGGGTGAGCTGGGCTGCTTCTTGCTGCCCGGGGGCCAGGTCCTGCCCGGTCCGGGCGTGCAGCCATCGCAGTGCCTTGCCCCAGTCCACGGCCGCGAATGCCGGCAGCCGCTCCTGCCGGGAGTTGCGCAGGGCCAGCAGCCCGGTCGCCAGGGACTGCTCGGCCCGGTGGAAGGCCACCAGGTAGACCGCCGGGAGCAGATCGCCACCCTCACCGGGTACCAGGTCGCGGACGACACCCTCGGCGGCGGCGAGCTCGTCCAGGCACGGGCCGGTCAGTTCCCGGTCCACCTCAAGGATCTTGGTGGCATCGGTGATCAGGTTGGGTTGCGGGAGGTAGCAGTGCCCGTTGCCGGCGGCCTGCGACAGGGTGTACTGCAGCCCTGCCCTGATCCGCTGCGGGCTGTCGTGCGGGATCCCGGCGGCCCGGGCGATGGTGCCGGCGGTCTTGAACCCGATACCCCACACCTCTGACGCCAGCCGGTACGGCTCGTCGCGCACCACCGAGACCGAGGTGCCGGCGTACTTCTTGTAGATCCGCACGGCCAGGGAGGTGGACACCCCGACGCCGGACAGGAACACCATCACTTCCTTGATCGCCTTCTGTTCCTCCCAGGCGCCGGCGATCTTCTTGGCCCGTTTCGGTCCCAGGCCGCGCACCTCGGTCAGCCGGCCGGGCTCGGACTCGATGACGGCCAGGATGCCGGCACCGAAATGTGCCACCATCCGCTCGGCCATCACCGGGCCGATCCCCTTGATCAACCCCGAACCCAGGTAGCGGCGGATGCCCTGGATCGTGGCAGGCAGCACGGTGGTATAAGAGCGCACCTCGAACTGCCTGCCATACCGGGGGTGGGAGCTCCACCGCCCGGTCAGCCGCAGGCTTTCCCCGGCCTGCGCGCCCAGCAGCGGCCCTGCCACCGTCAGCAGATCCGGGCCGGTCCGCCCGGTGGCCACCCGGGCGACGGTGTAGCCGGTGTCCTCGCTGGCATAGGTGATCCGTTCCAGGACCGCCTCCAGCACCGACAGGCTCGGCGGCGCAACAGGCGACGGGGACTGACCGGTCACGGCGACCATTCTGCCGGGCATCCCCAGCCGCGGCGCGCCGCGCACCAGGCGGCCCAGAACTTGCCGCGGCCGGGATGGCAAGACCGGTGGTCGGACCCCCGCCGTGGCGGGGGCGCGGCTGCAGCGGAGAAGGTCAAGATGGCGCAGGCACGGTGAAGTGGTTCAACGGCGATAAGGGCTACGGTTTCATCGCGGTGGAGGGAGGCCCGGACGTGTTCGTGCACTTCAGCGCGATCATGAGTGGCGGCTGCCGCAGCCTGGAGGAAAGGCAGAAGGTCGAGTTGGACATCACCCAAGGCCAGAAGGGACCCCAGGCGGAAAACGTCAGGGTCATCGCCTGACGCATCGGCGGCCAGCGCCCTCCCGGACGCCGTGCAACCCCCGGGTCGCAAGTGGCTCCGCCCGCCTGAGCCCCGGGTTACCGTCCGCCAGCAGGTCACCGAGCGTGGCCAAGCCGCCGGTGGGACAAGCACGCGGAGCCGCCGTTCGGTACGTTGTGATACGCCGTGCCCATGGCCATCGATGCCGCGCCGGAGGGGGCGTTCTGCTCGTCCCGTGGCCCATAGCGTGCATGGTGGCGGCCGTAATTCACGCCCGACGTCGGCTGGAGCGCAACGTAGTCCAGGCAGGACGTGACGAGAGGACCCGCCTCCGCTTCTCGCGGATCTCGATTGCGCGGTGCGCGGATGTGATCCGTTCCTCCGCGTCTGCCTGGGGTCCTCTGTCACAGTCAGTCCACCGCGTCACGGGAGCACGCGCCATGGACCAACGTCCCTGCGCACAGGACCTTCGGCCGGGCGGAGCATGCAGTACGGCAGAATTCCTGCGGCGGGAGATGGCGGACGCGGACGGGCGGCCCGGGTCGGTCTGGCAGGCGTGGACGGATCAAGCAGGAACAGCAGTTGCGCGAGCAAGTAGCCGCCGTTCGGTACGCGGTCGCCAGGCCGCGGCTCGGGCGCCGTGACGTGCAGATCGGGTTGTTCGGCGCGCCTGCAGGAGCCGGCCAGGCAGCCCGCAGAGGCGACCATTCTGCCGGGCATCCTCAGCCGCGGTGCGCTGCGCGCCAGGCGGCCCAGATCTCGGGCCGGAGCTTGCCGCGGCCGGGGATGGCAAGACCGGCGGCGCGTGCCCACGCCCGGACTTCGGCGGTGGAGGGCTCGGGTGCGTCCGGCGCGTGGGCGAGCTCGGTCGTGGCGGCTGCTGCGGCCAATGGTGTGAGCCGCTCGATGGAGGCGGTCTCGGCGTCGGCCCATGCGCGGGCGGCGGCCAGGAACCGGTAGGTCCATTCCTCGGCCAGCTGGCGGGTCTCGCAGAAGACGACCGGGACGGTGGGCCAGCGGATCTGGAGCTCGGCCAGACCATCGGCGGCCAGCGCGGGCCGGACCCGCTCCAGCTTGAACACCTGGGAGTAGCGGTCCTCGACCACGACCGCGGCGCGGGGCAGCGCCGCGAGCTCGGCCAGCGCGTAGCGGAGCTTCCCGCCGGTCAGGCTGGCCACCAGGTCGGTCAGGGACTTGCGCTCGACGGAGGCGATGAGCCGCCCGCCGGCGACCAGGCCGTAGTCACCGCAGGGCAGCGCCCGCTTCACCGTAGCGACCTGCTGGCCGCCGAACCGGTAGGGGTATTGCTCATGGGAGTCAACCACGATCTCCAGCTCAGCGATCCCGGCGGCCCGGGCCGTGGGGGTGCTCACGTTGGGGCGGGCCTGTTTGCGGGTGCGCGGGGACTGCCAGAAGACGGCGTCGCGGCCACGGGCCCGGGTGAAGACGATCTGGGAGCGATTCTCCCGCCCTCTGTCGAGGACGAGGTCGATGGCGGCGCCCCGCCGGACACAGGACCGAAGGCCGGCTCGTTCAACGATGTCGGGGGCTTCGGGCCACTCCTCCGCCGGGACCGGATAGCAGTACAGGGCGTTAGTGCGCGGCCAGGTCCCCGAGGTGCGGAACACCATCCCGCCGGCCAGCGGCAGCAATAGCAGATACGGCAGCCTGGACTCCGGGTCCGGGTTGCGGGCGATCAGCAGCTCCACGCTCTTCAGCCTCCCACCCGATCCGGCCCGGCAGGCTGGCGGCCCAGCTGACGCCCCAAGATGGCCGCGGGGACCGCGCACAGCCGCGGTCCCCTTCCCGGCCCCGTAATGGCATCGGTGCAGCGGCGAACCCCGCACCACGGACGATCTGGGAGCTGCTGTCCAGGACCCGCCCAGCGAACCGGCGGCAAGCCAGGCGTAGCCCCTGCGGACGTCCTCACGGTCAGGTTCGCTCACGGGTCCGGTCGTCCGGATCGGTCATTATGCGGTCAGTCTTGCCCTGGCTTGCTACCGCCACCGGCACCGCGGTTCACCGCAGCGGGCTGCGCCCCCTCTAGCGAGCTGTTTCCGGTGGCGGCCAGTCGCCGGGCAGCTCGTTCAGCCGGCGGGCATAGTCGGCAGGATCGGGCTGCCTGTGCTCCTGGAGTGAGCGGTAGACATCCTCGGTGACAAGCGAGGCAATCATGTGCATGATGTTGTGCCAGTCATAGCCCAGCCCGTCCAGGCGCTGAACCGCCTGCCATGTCCCGGGCGGTTCGCCGGCCAGCAACTGGTTCGCCACGATCTGGTGCATCGCTACGTGCAGCCTCGGGTTGACGGTCTCGCCATCGACGATCACGTCTTCATCGCTGCGCAGCGCGTCTGCGAATTCCGGATGCTGCGCCTCGATCAGGAGCATGCGCTCGTCCTCGTTGCCTGGGTCCAGCAGCTCGAGATCGAGTCCCTGGTAGATCCCGTGCGCCGGGGGGACCGCCCACGAGCGCCGGTCAGCAGGGCCGGGCTCGCCGAACCAGCAGTCCGTCGTCTCCTCCCCGTGCACAGCAGACTCATTCCCGGCCGGTGCGGCCAGCCTGTGCGGTCCGCCCCGGCCCGCTGCCGGACGCCCGCCCGGCTGACGGCGCCGGCCACGGCCGGGCGGCCGGCCGCGGCTCCGCGGACTCATCGCACGATTGTCCCAGCGCCGACCGAGCCTGTCACGCGCAAATCTGCGGCCCAGCCTGGATGCACGCCGCGTCGGCCGCGGTCACCAACCGAAAGCGAGCGGATTGGCCACAAACCGCCGATCTGGGCGGATCGGCCCACCACGGTCATTCGTTAGCAGCCAGCGCATATCAGGTTAATCTGTCGCGCCTACGATGCCGCACGCATTGTGATGACCTCGGCCAACCGGTTCCAGGCCTGCACGCGGTGCGCAACTGCTGCGCATCCGTGCCACCCGCTGAGCCACCCGTGCCGGGAGACGTCGCGGAGGCGGTTCGCACGGCCTAGCGGGCGGGCGTCGGTAGCCGGGGCTCGCCGCTGTCACTCATGCGCGACCACAGCGGCCGGTGGCAGATCGAGCACACCGATGACCTGAACGTGTGGGCAGCGGTCCGCCGGTCCCCCGATGGGCGGCACGTCCGCGTCCTGGTCGCTCACGACCCCGCCAGCCTGCGCGGCAAGCTGGCGAGCGCGGGAAGCCGGCGAGCCCGGCCCGGAGAACCCGCCCGGGTGTCGCCCAGCCGGGGGCGGATGGATATCGGGACCGTGCACATGAGTGGCACCACGATGGGAATGCTGAGCCTGCCGGCCGTGCTGGCGAGGGCCGCGTTCCGGTACTACCTGCCTTAGTAAGGCTCGGCGGTGGCGGGCGAGCGGGGTTCCGGCCGCCGCTGCACGCCTGTAGCGGCGGTGAGCCCGGGGAAACTGTTACCCCCGCCCGCCTGACCCGTCCGGGCGCAGGTCAGCCTGGTACCAGGCGCCACGATCCAGACCGCCTGAGCGTGACGGCTGGGTCGCGCTCATGCGCGCGCCGTTACCGAGTATTAGCGGCGCGGGGCTGGTTGCCGCCGAGCGCGTCCATCAGCCCGGGCCGCATCATGTCCTCGCAGTCGCGGTCTTGTATCTGGATGAGCGTTGCCTGCTCCTTACGACCAGGGAGGGAGGCATCCATGGCTGCCGTCGCCATCATCATCATCATCGGGATCTTCGTCGCTGGAGCCGCCGCCGGCATCGTGGTCATTGTCCGCCTGGGGATCCGCCGGGAGGAGCGGGATCTTACGCTGACCGGCCGCGCTCCAGACCGCAAGAGCCAGGGGGCCCGTTCCCTGACGGGCCTCTACGTCCGCCAGCGCAGCGACTCCCCAGCATTCTTCACAGCACCGGTGGTCCGGGCAGAGCCGGCCGGGACCACCGCAGGCCGGCAGCGCGGCGCGGGCGGATTAAACGTGCGGCCCCCGGCCGCAAGGAGCGGGGAATGGCCGAGGGCCGCACCGTGCCAGCGCCGCCCCGTAGGCGACGGCTGCCCGCACCCCCGCCGCGGTAACCACCGGATTTTCGGCGATGATCTCCTCCACCGTCATCCCGGCGGCGAGGCAATCGAGGATCACGCTCACCGGCACCCTGGTACCGGTGAGCACAGCCTGCCCGTGCATCACCTGCGGATCGGTGGAGATCAGCTCCAGCTGCTCAGCGATCACACCCCGGTCTGCCCGGTCGGCGGCAAGACTGCGACCACCGGGCCAACCCTGACGACACAGCGCCTCGCGACACAGCCCACCGCGTGCACCGGCCCGCCTGTATCCCCACCGCCGCCACGACCGCGCGCTCATAGCCGCGATCAGGATCGTTCGCACGCGTCACGGAACGTAGTCGGGCCACGGTGCCGACGCGCGCCCGTAGCCGCCGATATGGCGCACTGAGGGAGCTTGAGCCGTTTGCAACTAGAGCACACATAGCTGGGCTTTCTGCGTTGCTGTGGACTGCCGGCGATTGACTACCAACCCCGGGTGACATTCGGCAACAATGCCGCCCGCGCCCGAGCCAGGATGGGAACACATCAAGATCTTCCGGGTGCATTCGGTCGATGGGAGGAGCGGAGCTGTGCCATCAGTTCCCACCCGTCCACCGCAGTCAAGCACGACATCGGCATGCTCGGAGGCCCTCAGCCGGGCAGCCGGGCAGGTCTTGAAGTCCGGCCCACGATCCAGTTACGTCCGACGAGACAGTTTGGCGAGTTCCCGAGCGGACATGTTCCACGCGCCGACCTGCTGCAGCGTGTCCTGCAGGGAGGGCGGAGCCCCCTGAGTTCGCACCGCCTCTGGCCCAACGCGCGCTCCAGACCGGTCTGCTCGATGCATGTGTCACTTCTCACGCTGACGGATCGAGCGACACTGCCGTGAGGAATGGCTGTACCAAGACGACGCCGATCGCGATCAGCCCGCCATAGCCCAGGCTGTTCTGCCGGATCAATTCTTGTTCTAGCTGTGAGTCTTGTTCATGGTCACTGCTCTCATCGGGGATCTCAGGAATCCTGCTGCGCCCTCTGGCGAGGGCGATCCTGTGTGACATCACGCCGCTACTGGGAAGGGGTGGGGCTGTGGTTGCGCCGCTGGCGCGCGGCATAGGCCCGCCCACGGACGGTTCGGGGTGGGGGCTTCATCGGGACTGCGGCTGGGCGCTGGCCAGGTCTTATTTGATGACCCGGATCATGAGCGCGGTGACGATTGGCGCGAGCAGCGTGATGGCGGCCGCCACCTCGAACCGTGGGAAAACCCGGCCGCGAGCGCGTGGTCGAAGCTGCTGGCGTGCACCGCCTTCGCCTGCGCCGCTGTCACGTGCAGTGGATGACCGGCCCTGGCCGCCGCCGCGGCGGCTGCTCTGGCCACGTTGGTCGAGGTCCTGACGGTGTTGGTGAAGACGGTCCAGGCGATGGTGCCCAGGATCGCCAGGCCGATCGAGCTGCCGGCCACCTGGCCACTGTTGAACAGGCGGGAGGCCAGGCCGGCGTCGGTGCCCACCTTGGACAGGGCGATCAGGGTCAGCGGCATGAACAGCAGGCCCAGGCCGGCCGCTCCGGCCGGCATTGGGCCGAGCAGGCCGTCCGCGTAGGTGCTGTGTTCGCTGATCCGCGACAGCCAGAACAGCCCGCCCGCTGAGATCGCCGACGCCGCCAGGCGATCACCACGGCATGCCCGGTCATCGCCGCGCTCCGGCCGGCATCACGCCGGTCGCCACCAGCGCATCACATCCCCCGGGCGCCGGGCGGCCGTGCCGGATTGGGCGGCGGCCAACGCGGCCGCGCCGGGGCAGGTCCGCCGCGGTACACGTGGGGCCGGGGAGATGGCTCGGCCGTCTGGGAGCAGCTGGCCGCCATCGTCAAACAACACCACTCCGTTGCACAGCAGGCTCCATCCCTGCTCGGGGCGGCGGGCAACTGGCCAGGCGGCGATGCGATCTGGCGCTAGCGCATCCGGGCACTGGGGCTGATGCGAGCACATTCGGTCCTTTGCCCGGAGCGCTGGCTTCAGCATGATGATTGAGCCGGTCATATATTCCCCCCATGAGGATCGGGCGGCGCTGACCGCGGCGAACTTCGCGTGCCAGCGGCAACAAGGGTGTTGAGCGTGCCGGTCCGGGCTGGTCCGCGAATACCGGCAGTACGGTGTCTTAGCCGTGCCAGGGTCGGGTGATGATCTCGATATGGTGCCCGTCGGGGTCGTCGAAGTAGATGCTCCGGCCGTCGCGCAGGTGGTTGATCTCGCCGGGCCGCTGGTGATGCGGGCCGGCGTAGTAGGTGATCCCGGTGCTGCGAATGCGTGCGTACGCGGCGTCGAACTCTGCTTCGCTGGCCAGGAAGGCACAGTGATGGGGGCCGAACCGCTCCGCGTCCACGTAGTCCAGGGTGACCCCGTTGCTGACCGTGACGGAGGCGAACAGGTCCCGTTGCGGCCCGGCCGGCACGTCGAGGATGCTGGCGAGGAACGTGGCCGAGGCCCACTTGCTGCGGGCCGGGATGATGATGTGGTTCAGCTCGATGCTCATGACGCCAGCCTCGGGCTAAGGCCGCCTGGGCGCATGGGGCGGCGCCTTATATGGCGTCTTATGTCGGGCGGGCCTGGTCGCCGAGGCCGAGCCGGTAGGCGAGCGCGGCGGCTTCGACGCGGCTGGCGACGCCGAGCTTGGCCATGATGTTGGACATGTGCACGCTGGCGGTCTTGGCCGAGATGAACAGTTCGGCGGCGATGTCGCGGTTGCTGCGGCCGATGGCGACGAGGCGCAGCACCTCGAGTTCGCGGGCGGTCAGGCCGTACTGGTGCCGCGCCTGCTCGCCGGGATCGGCGGCCTGCGCCGCCGGGTCACCGGCCAGGGTGAGGCGGGCCCGGCGTGCGAGCCATTCGGCCTGTTCCCGCAACCGGCGGGCGCCGAGCCGGTCGGCGATCTCCGCGGCGCGGCGAACCTGCGCGGCCGCGGCGGGCCGGTCGCCGTCGGCAGCGGCCGCCTCGGCCGCCCCGACGAGGGCGTGCGCGAGCTGGTACGGGTTCCCGACCGCCTCCCAGGCCGCGACCGCCTCGTCCCACGGTCCGCAGGCCACGGTTCGGGCGGCACGGTTTGCCTCCGCGGCGAAGGTCAGCGCCAGCGCGCGCAGCACCGGGCCGGTATCCGGCGTCTCGGCGGCCCGGCGGCGGAGCTCGTCGAGCAGGCCCGGTGCGCCGGCGGCGGCCACCTGAGCCCCGATGACCAGTATTGGCCAGGTGGACCACTCGGACCGGCGCACGTCGGGGTCGGCCAGGCCGCGCTCGATGACCGCAGCCGCCTCGGCGACGCGGCCCTGGGTAAGCCGCAGCTCGGCCTCCAGCCGCAGGGGCAGCCATGGATCCACCGGTGGCCTGACCCCGGGGGCCAGCGCCTCACGGGTGAAGGCCAGCGCCTGCTCTGCGGGTACCGTGTCACCCCGGGCCAGCGCGATCGTGGCGCGCAGGGAAACCAGCGGAACTTGCAGCAACGGGGCGGGCGTGTGATCGAGCGCCTGCTCCACCGCATTGGCCGCCTCGTCCCATTGCCCGTGCCCGATCAGGGCATTGGCGAGATGGCTGTGGGCGATGACGCCGTAGGTCCGGGCCAGGCCGATGGATTCGGCCACCGCGATGCCGTGCCTGGCTCGCTCGGCCGCCCGCTCGTACTCGCCGAACGCCACGAGCACCGTGGCTTCGAAGCGCCCGGCCTGCAACCGCACGCCGTGCGCGCCGAGCCGGGCGGCGGCTTCCTCCGCCTCGGCCAGACGCGGCAGCTCGCCGGCGAGATCGCCCCGCTGCGCGCGGCGGGTGGCGAGCATGATGAGCGCCCGTGCCTCGATGCGAGCGTCACCGGTCTGGCGCGCGATATCGAGCGCTTCGGCCGCGGCTTCCTCCGCCTCGTCGCTGCGCGAATCCCCCAGCAACCGGCCCGCCAGCGAGCAGAGCACGACCGCCCGCACCGGATGGCCGGGCGGTGCGATGCGCACCGCCGCGTTGAGGTCATCGACGGCACCGGCGCGGCCCAGCCCGGCGAGCATGGTCGCGCGCTGCCCGAGCAGCCAGGCGGTCCGCACCGGATCGCCCTCGGCCCCGGCCAGCGCCGCCGTGGCCAGGGCCTCCCCGGGTTCATACTCCCCGGCGTCGCCGGCCGCGGCAACCGCCGCATCCAGGACCGCGGGCCGGTCGCACCCGATGCAGCGGGCCGCATCGGGCACCCGCCCCCACAGCTCGAGTACTCGCTCGAGCATGTCCAGCCGCTCGGCGTAGGCCAGCCGGGCGCCGGCATCGCCGGCCGCCTGCCATGCCGCCTCCAGCGCCCGGCCCGCATCCCCGGCCGCGTGCCAGTGAAACGCCAGTTCAGCGAGGCCGCTGCCATCCGCCGCCAGCCCGTGATCGGCGGCCAGCGCCTGAGCGTACCGGCGATGCGCGGCGGCGCGCTCACCGGGCAGCTGGTCGTCCCGGACCGCCTCGCTGATCAGCGCGTGCCGGAACTGGTAGCCGCCCCCGTTGACCACCAGCACCCCGGCCGCCACCGCGGGACGCAGCGCTGCTGACAGCGCGCCGTCGTCCAGCCCGCTGGCGGCGGCCAACAGCTCATGGCTGACCCGGCCAGCCCCGGCCGCCGCCACCCGAAGCACCGCCTGCGTCGGTTCCGGCAGCCGCGCCACCCGGGCCAGCAGCAGGTCTTGCAACGACTCCGGCAGCCCGGCCTGATCCTGGCGATCCAGCAGGACCTCGGCGAAGAACGGATTGCCCTCGCTGCGCTGGTGGATCTCCGCCACCAGGCCCGCCGCGGGCTCCGCGCCCGCGATGGCCCCGACCAGCGAGCCCACCGCCCGCCGCGTGAGCCGGGGCAGCTCCAGGCGCCGGGTCCAGGCGACCCGGTCCAGCTCCGCCAGCGACCCGCGCAGCGGATGCGCGCGCCCCAGCTCATCGGAGCGGTAGGTCACCACGCACAACAGGGCTCCGGCCGCCCGCTGGTTGCGCACCAGAAACGACAGCAGGTCCAGGCTAGACCGGTCGATCCAGTGCACGTCCTCGATCACGAGCACCACCGGCTGCCGCGCGCACAAGCCGGCGACCTGCATGAGCACCTCCTCGAACAGCCGGGCCCGGGCGGTGTCGGTATCCACCTGCCCGTCCCCTGGCAGCAGTTCCGCGGGCGTATCCGCGTGCCCGCGCAACGCCGCGGTGAACGGGCCGAACGGCAGGCCGCCGCCGCTGAGGTCCACGCAGCCGCCGTATAGCACCTCGGCCTCGACGCCGACGGTGAACTGCCTGACCAGCCTGGTCTTGCCGATCCCGGCCTCACCGCCGATCAGCACTGTGGCCGGTGAGCCGCCTCGCGCCAGCGCCCACGACTCACCCAGCACCGCGATCTCGGCGGCGCGCCCCACCAGCACCGGACTGACGGCGACCACCCCCCCAGCATGCCCGGTGCCAGGCGCCGCGTCACCCACGCCGCCCGCTCGATACAAGGCGTCATATAAGGCGTCATATAAGGCGCCGCCTAATGCGCCTGGACGGCCTTAGCCCGAGGCTGCAGTCATGAGCATCGATCATGCCCACCTGGCGAGATCGCCGGCGCGGCCACCTGGTTTCCGCCAGCCGCACTCGGCAGGTGCGCACGACTTGGAAGGAGCGCAGTCTGATGACTACGGCACATCATGAACGATCGGCCATCGGGGCGATGTACACGGGCCTTGGGCTCACAGTCGCCGCGGTGATCGTCTTGTACGTTGACCATGCCACCGGCAACGTGCTGGCCGGCCACATCCGAGCCGGTTACCCCTCGTACGGCCAGGTACGCATCGACTCGGCCGTCACGACCTACCTGATCTACCTGTCCGTCCTCGGGGCCCTCGGCGTCCTCAGCTGGCTCTGCACCATCTGGGCCGCGAGCACGAGGAAGCCGTGGGCGCGCTGGGTCGCGACGGCGCTGTTCGCGGCCGGCACGAGCATCGCCTTGTTCGACTTGCTCGTCAAAGACACCTCCGGTGATGCGGGCCTGCCGCCGCTGCTGGGCTGGGTCGGAATGCTCCCCAGCCTGGCAGGGCTCCTGGCGGTCATCTTCTTGTGGAGAAAGCCCCCGCAAGGGGCGAAAGCATGAGTCCCGCCGCGGCGGTCATCTCAGGTGGGCGGTGAGCCGATTGACGCCGTCCATCCTCGGCCACATCGCTGCCCCGTCACCGAGCCCAGCGGTCAGCTGTATCTGGTAGCGCTGCCCGGGCACGAGCGCGAACGAGGACGCAATGTCCGGCCGCGCGGTCGTGCTGCCTGCGTCGTGCCGTCAGCTGCAATCCGCGAGAACCAACTCTGACTCGAACCGCCACCCGTCGATTAGGAAAGGACACGTGTCGTGAGGAACTCACTCGATCCCGCGGAGCTGCGAGCCGCCATAGAGAATGTCCACCGTGCGGGGATGCCGGGAGTGTTCGCCGAGGTGCGTGACGGCAACCAAGTCTGGCGCGGCGCCGCCGGGGTTGCCGACGTCGCCAGTGGCCGTCCCGTCACGGCGGACATGCGGCACCGCGTCGGCAGCATCACCAAGACCTTCACCGCTGCCGCAGTGCTGCAGCAAGTCGAGCGCGGTCAGATCGGGCTGGACTCGCCGATCAGCCGCTACCTGCCGCGGCTAGTTCCTGGAGAACGCGGTGACGCGATTACGGTCCGGATGCTGATCAACCACACCAGCGGCCTCGCCGAATACCTCCCCTACGCCTACCCGTCTCTCAAGGCATTTCCCTTCCTGGCGGACACGAGGCCCGAGAGCCTGGACGACAACCGGCTCACGCGGTTTCACCCGACCGAGCTGATCGAGATGGGGGTCGCAGCACCTGCCGTCCGTTCGCCGGGTGGTACTCCAGGGGTGTACTCCAACACCAACTACCTGCTGCTCTGCCAGCTCCTGGAGCAGGTAACCGGTACCACGGCGGAAAAATGCATCACCCAGAACGTCATTGAGCGCGCTGGACTCCGGGACACCGAGCTTCCGTCCGGACCGCATGTCAACGGGCCGCACTCGCAGATCTACGAGGCGTGGTTCGGCATGATCGACCCGCCGCACGACTACAGCGTCTATGACATGTCCTGGGTGGGGCCGGCGGCTTCGCTGATATCGACCGTCGCGGATCTCAACCGCTTCTTCGGCATGCTGCTGGCCGGCAAGATCGTCAACCAGACGTCGCTCACGCAGATGCAGCGCACCGTCCCGGTCATTTCCTTTGAGGGAAAGACAATCGACTACGGCCTTGGTCTGCACCGGATGAAAGTTCCCGGCGGCGGCACTTTCTGGGGCCATGACGGCTCAGTCTGGGGTGCCGGAGCGATATCCATGACACGTGCCGACGGCAAGCGCCAGATGTCCATCGCGGTGAACCTGCAGCGGTGGAACAAACTCGACTCCTCTGGGAGGCCGCAGCACCATCCCATCGACGACGCGCTTTCGGCTCTCTACCAGTTGACATGGGGCGGTAAGCGCCGGGCTGCAGCACCGCCCGATGATGTCGCTCGGGTCATCGCCGCGAGCCTGACCGGATAGCGGGCTAACGCCGGCGGGGGCAGCGGCTTTGCACTGACATGCACACCAAGGACCTGGCGCACGCCGGGGAGACGTCGGTGCGCGTCAGCCTCGTCGCGGCCTGCGGGAATCCACGGTGTTCCCGACGCCGAGCACGTCGCCCTGGGTGTCGCTCATCGTCCTCATCAACGCCACCAACCGGCTGGCCGTCATCACCCGCCAGCCCGGCGGCAACCATCAGCCCGGCCAGTTCAGCTAACGAGAATTCTCCTGCGTGGAAAGGAACGTCATGAGCTCAGCGCTGGAAACCCTTCGCCGTGACTTCGGCGGCGACATCATCGAACCGGGCGGAGCGGGATACGAATCGGCTCGCCGCTCGGTACTGGCCTCGGGCACTCCGGCCTGCGTGCTGCGGCCCAGGAGCGTCGGGGACGTGCAAGCAGGGGTCAGATTCGCCGCCAGCGCAGGACTCTTGCTGTCCGTGCGGGGCGGCGGCCATGGCTTTGCGGGCTTCGGCACCAACGACGGCGGTGTCGTGATCGACCTCAGCAACCTCGCGAACGTGGAGATCATCGACAAGGAACGCCACCTCGTGCGGATCGGCGGCGGCGCCACCTGGGGTCAGGTCGCGGCGGCCTTGGCCCCGCATGGCCTGGCGATCTCCTCGGGCGACACCAAGAGCGTCGGTGTCGGCGGGCTGACGCTGACCGGTGGGATCGGCTGGAAGGTCAGGAAGTACGGCCTGGCCCTGGACAACGTGGTCGCCGCGGAGGTGGTCACGGCCAGCGGCACGGTCGTGCATGCGAACGCTGAGGC
Source organism: uncultured Actinomycetes bacterium (assembly GCA_963782185.1). Classification (GTDB taxonomy): domain Bacteria; phylum Actinomycetota; class Actinomycetes; order Streptosporangiales; family Streptosporangiaceae; genus RYN-230. Next base: position 3,705 of record CAWAJB010000002.1, on the reverse strand, counting down.
GAACCCCGAGCTGTTCTGGGCGATTCGCGGTGGCGGCGGCAATTTCGGGATCGTGACCGCCTTCGAGTTCGTGGCCCACCCGACGACAGATGTCTTCTACGGCAAGATCGCCTTCCCGGCACCGGAGGCCGCCACCGTGCTCCAGGGTTGGGCGGACTATCTCCGCTCCGCCCCCGAAGAGCTCACATCTGTCGTGGACTTCGCCAATCCATTCGCCGGCGGCCCGGAAGCGCCGGTCGAGATCTACGTCGTCTTTGACGGCGATGACCCGCAGCTCGCGGCCCAGGCCATCGACCCGATCCGCCGGCTCGGCACGGTGACCGGCGACGATGTCGCGCTGAAACCCTATGCGGACACCCTCGTGGATGGCGCGACCCCGCCGCCTGGCATCCAGTTCGTAACCCGGAGCGCATTTGCCGACCAGGAATCGGTGCCCGGGGTCCTGCAGATCCTGGCTGAGGTCAGGGCATCGGGGCGGTCGCCGTTCATCGCCGTTCGCAGCGTCGGCGGCGCGGTATCCCGGGTCCCCGGCGACGCCACCGCCTACGCGCACCGCCAGGCGGAGTTGATGTTCGTGACTACCACCGCAGGCCCGAAGCCGGCCGTCGAGGCCGCTCGTCCTGCTCTGGACGCGATCTGGGGGAGACTCGCACCGCACGTCAGCGGCGCCTACGCAAACTTCCTCGCTTCTGCCACCGAGGAGGATGTCGCCGCGATCTATCCAACGCAGACCTATCAGCGGCTCGCGGCGGTCAAGCGTCAATACGACCCCGGCAATCTGTTCGCCCGCAACCACAACGTCCGGCCTCAGTAGGCCTGGCGGACAGGCGGCCCCACATATGCTGTGGGGCCGCCGTCTAACCGCTGAGCGGCGATCTGTGTCACCCGCGTCAGCGAGGCTTGTCGGAAAGTGCGCCGCATGCTTCGCGTACCGGCACGCCCGCCGGGTCAGCGGCAGCGCGGACGTTGGCGAAGGCGGCCAGGAGCGCGTACTGCCAAAAAATCGTCGGCCTGCCACCTGGGCGCGTTCGGGGCGACACCGAGGCCTGACGGCCTGACCGCTGATGGAGCACAGAATCGGATGCTCCGCGCGTCCGAGATGGCGGTGCGGCAACGCTCGCAGATGCCGCTGATGGTGCGGCAAATCTCCCTGTGCCCGGGATTAGCGTGACCGATTGGCCGCTCTGCCTTCCTGGGGGAAAGTGATTTCAGAGGGCGGGTGCGGAGCGTGCTCGGGCTCAGCGCTGCGGTCCATCCCATGACCATCGCGCTATGGCACCGCGGCCGCCTTGGGAAACGGTGACCGAAGTCCCGCGGGCGCAAGGCCGAACTGCCCTGCCCTTGGCCGTCCGGCCGGAGAAACAGTGGTTTATGCTCCGGCATCATGCCGGAGTGGGTGGCCTGGCCTGCCGCATCGGGGACCCGCGATGCGATTGGCCTGCGGAACGCTGTCAATGAGGAGGTCGGCTGGCTGCCAGCGCACAACGCTGGTGAGGAGGCTGAGTGGATGAGACCGCGGTCACGGGTGCCCCGTGGCGTGCTGGTCGCCACTGGGGCGGTTGTGCTGGTCGCCGTCGGGATTGCGGGGCTTCCTGAGCTTTGGCTATCCGCCGTGGGAGGCGGCGGCCATGACCCTGCTTACGCTGACCACAGTCGGGTTTGCGTCCAGCAGTCATCTCTCAACTGGTGTGCTGGTCTTCACCGCCGGGCTGGCCTTCCCTCGGCGTCGGCGTGTTCTTCGTCATCCTGGGCCTGGCCGCGACCGCGATCGTGGAAGGCCGGGTGAGCCTGTTTTCGCGGAGCCGCCAGATGCGCCAGCGCCTTGATGAACTACGCGGACACTTCATCGTCTGCGCCTACGGCCGGGTCGGCCGGTCCATCGCCCGGGAGCTGGAGGCCGGCGGTGCGCCGTTCGTTGTGGTGCACAGCAAGGCCGAACTGGAACCGGACCTGGAACGCGACGGGCGGTGCTACCTGATCGGCGATGCGTCGGACGAGGCGGTGCTGCGCGAGGCAGGAATCGAACGAGCCCAGGGGCTGATTTGCGCCGTGGACTCGGACGCCGAGAACGCCTTCATCGCCATCGTCGCCCGCTCGCTCAGCCCCGATCTGCTCATCGTGGCCCGGGGCGCCCGGGAGCAGTCAGCCGACCGTTGTACCGAGCGGGCGCTACCCATGTGATCTCACCGTACGTGACCAGTGGAAGGCGGATGGCGAATCTGGCCGTCAGGCCCCACGTGGTGGAGTTCTTCGATCTCGCACGCGCCGGCCAGCCCGACCCGCGGCTGGAGGAGCTGGCGATCACCGAAGGGTCCCCGCTGGCAGGGCCGGAGCCTGCAGGAGCTGAGCGGGCCTGCGGTGCCATTGCTGGTCCGCCACCCCGACGGGCAGCTGATCGCCAACCCAGCCGCAAGCTCCAGCTACAGCCCGGCGACGTGCTAGTAATCTTTGGTGAGGTCAGCGACCTGAACCCGCCCGACTGCGACTAGGACACGGGCACTTCATCAGGACTCGTCACGTATGCCGGATCGCCGCTCACCTCATCGTGCCCGACATGCCAGCCCGCCGGGCCAGGTGACCCGAAGCCCGGCAACGGCGGCCTGCCGGGCAACCAAGATGCACCGGCTGGGCACGCAGCATTGCGTGGCAATGGGCTCCCCGCCCATACCTGGGCGATCTGTGCGCTCAGCGCCGGATACTTCATCCAGGACAGAGCCGCTCGTAATCGGCGATATGTCGCCTCATCGAGGGGCGTGATCACGTGCGGCACTACTCCTCGAGGAGGGCAGTTGCAGGCCTTAAGTCCAGTGAATGATATGCGGCTACGCGCATAATCATTCCCCCACGCAACGCACTACTTTCGGCAGAAGCGGAAGTTGCGGTGCAACCCTCGGTATGCCCGGCTGGGCATTTGTTGGCGAGTCAGGCTACGGCCCGGGCTGGGGTTGGGAGAAGCCGCGGGAGAGTGGCGAAGGCCCACTTCCAGGGCCTGTTTGACCGGATGCACGCCGGAGGGCGCATCTGTAACCTGGCGTAGAGGCTTGACGCTGATCAGGGCCTCATCTGGGGCCACGACTGGCGGTGCGGCGCGGATGGAGCGGTACAGCACGGAAGTACAGCAACGCACCTGGACGCGGGTGGACTTGCGGGGACGCGGGAGGACGGTGACCTGCACGGATGGACGCGGGTGGACGTGCTGCCGCCAGATGGCATGCAAGAGGTCAGCGGTTCGAGCCCGCTTAGCTCCACTGGTCAGAAGCCAAATTCGAACGAATCGAACAGCGAGTACAGCAGCAAAGTACAGCAACGGCGGCCGGGTGGGCCGCCGTACGTGTGTTCGGATCGGCATCTTCCCCCGGGCGGGGCTGCTGGGCAGGGCAGCGGATTCCAGACGCTGAACCGCCGTCTGTCATCCTTTCACACCTGCGCAAATCGCCAGGTCATCGGTCCCGTGACTCTTGCCACCGCGTCACTACCCGGCCCTCCTGGACGCGCCATTCCTCCCAGCGACTGTTGTCGCATTTGCAAGTAGTCCAGCCGCCGCGCGGGCCGTCCTGGCGGCCCGGTCCACTCCCAGGAGCCCCGCCTGCTGGCCAAAGCCGCACGTTCGCTGACGGCAGGCTGGGCGCGCGGGCACGGCCGCATCGCGCCGATGGTGTCGGTCGGGCGCGGGGCCTGCTGGTGCGCTGCGCCGCTCAGGCGCAG
>CAWAJB010000001.1:0-12284 GCA_963782185.1 uncultured Actinomycetes bacterium | reverse complement strand
TTTCATATCCGCCGCCAGCGGAAACGCGGGACCCAGAAGTGGCACGTCTACACCAGGCCGTCCAAGAAGGCCATCCAGTCCATCAAGGATAAGGTGCCGGAGAAGACGTACAGATCGGCCCGCCACCAGGACCTAGACGAGCTCCTGCGGAGCCTCAACATGTCCCTGGCGGGATGGGCGAACTATTTCAGGCACGGAACGTCCAAGGCCACCTTCAGCGCGGTCGACTACCATGCGTGGTACCGGCTGATGCGCTGGATCAGGGCCAAGTACAAGGGCAGAACCGGGCTGAGCATGAAACAGATGCGGCGTCGCTTCTGCGACGCCGGATGGAGGTTCGCCTGCAACGGGGTCGTTTTCACCGGCGCCTCCAGCGTCAGTGTGACCCGCTACCGCTATCGCGGCGGCAACATCCCGACCCCGTGGACCCCGGAACCGCCAGCCGCGCCAAGCGACTGACGACAGGGCAAGACGCGTGGAGCGCCCGGTGCGATGAGAGTCGCACGCCGGGTGCGGCGGGGGGATCGCGGGAAACGGACGCTGGCAACATCGAAACCGCGCCCGCGGTCCCACCCAATCTCCGGCACCAGAACGCGGTGCTGCGCCGCCAGATCAGCCGGGTCCGCTACCAGCCGGGCGACCGGCTGTGGCTGGCGGCCCTGTCCCGGCTGATCCCCCGGCAACGGTGGGGCGAGGTGTTCGCGGTAACCCCGGCGACACTGCTCGCCTGGCACCGCCGCCTGGCCGCGCGCAAATGGGACCACACGAGCCGGCGGCCTCCCGGACGGCCGTCCACGGAGCGGTGATCCGCAAGCTCGTGATCCGCATGGCCACGGACAACCCGATGTGGGGTCACCGGCGGGTGCAAGGCGAGCTCGCCAAGCTCGGTCACCCGATCGGTGCCTCTACGGTGTGGCAGATCCTGCATGACACCAGGATCGATCCCGCACCGCGCCGGGCGGGCCCGACCTGGAAGCAATTCCTGGCCACGCAAGCCCGCGGCATTCTGGCGGCCGGCTTTGCCCACGTGGACACCGTGCTGCTGCGGCGCATCTACGCCCTGATCATCGTCGAGCACGGCACCCGCCGCGCCCATCTGGCCGGCATCACCGCGAACCCTGACGGCGCCTGGACGACCCAGGCAGCCCGTAACTTCCTGATGGACCTCGGCCAGCTCACGGCATCAGCCAGGTTCCTGATCAGGGACCGGGCGGGCCAGTTCACCAGCTCCTCCGGCGCCATGTTCACGGCGGAGAGCATCACGATTCCCGCCAGCCCGCCGCAGGCGCCGAGAGCGGACGCGATCTGCGAACAGATGATCGGCACCCTGCGCCGGGAGCTGTCCGGCCGGCTGCTCATCGTCAATGAGCACCACCTGCGACGGGTGCTGGCCGAGTACATGGTGCACTACAACACCGCCCGGCGGCACCGCGCCCTCGGCCAACTCGCCGGCTCAAGCTCACACCCGGCCACCGCAGATCAACCTCGCCGAGCACCGGATCCGCCGGAAACAAATCCTCGGCGGACTCACGCACGAGTACCAGATCGCCGCGTGACAGCCCGCCTGCTACGAGAAGGAGCAGGTCACACCTCCACGACCGTGTATTCGAGCCCCACAGGGTCCGGTACGACCGGGCTGACAGGTTGTGGTTCGCGGCGCTGGCACGACTCCTGCCCCGGAGGCGCTGGACAGGGATCTTCCCCGTGACGCCGGCGACACTGCTGGCCTGGCACCGCAAACTGGCCGCGGCTAAGTACGACACGAGCAAGCAGCGCAAGCCCGGTCGTCCGCCGATAGCCCGGAACATCGCCGGCCTTGTCGTCCGGCTGGTGAAGGAGAATCCGCTGTGGGGATACCGCCGGATCCACGGCGAGCTGACGAAGCTCGGCCTCGCCGTAGCGCCGTCCACGGTGTGGGAGATCCTGCGGGCCGCGGGTATCGATCCGGCGCCGCGCCGGTCAGGTCCGACCTGGCGGCAGTTCCTGCACGCCCAGGCCGCCGGGATCGTCGCGGTCGACTTCCTGCACGTGGATACCTTGCTGTTGGGAAGACTGCACGGATCCAGCCATGAGTAGCGTGGCCTCAAACACCGGCCCGAAGGATCGGTCTGGACCGTCCCCATCCCGCCCGTCTTGGTCGCCATGCTCCACCACCTCCGTCCACGCAGGTGAAACAAGATCATTGAGGAGCCAGCCCGCACAGGGAACCCAGTCTCCGGCGCCGTATGCGCATGCTAATGTATGTATATGTTGACGCACCGGCTGCAGATTCTCATCGACGATGAGCGCTACGAGCGGGTTCGCGCTCTCGCGCGGCAGCGCGGTACATCTGTCGCCACCGTGATCCGGGAGGCGCTCGACCGTGGCCTGCCTGCGACGCAACGGAGGCGAGCCGCCGCGGCCCGGCGCATCCTCGATGCGGCGCCGATGGAGGTTGGCGATCTGCTCGCCGAACTGGATGAGCTCCGCGGACGTCACGCGTGATCGTCCTTGACACGACGGTCCTGGTCTATGCGGTCGGCGCCGATCACCGGTTGCGCGAGCCATGCCAGCAGCTGATCCGCGCAATAGCAGGCGGAACGATCCTGGCGACCACCACTATCGAAGTCATCCAGGAGTTCACTCACGTCCGCGCGCGCCGTCGGGACCGCAAAGACGCTGCGGAACTTGCCCGTAACTACATCGAGTTGCTGTCGCCGCTCCTTATCGTCGAGGAGACTGACCTGCGCGAAGGGCTACGCCTGTTCGAGGAAGGAACGGGCTTCGGCTCGTTCGACGCGGTCCTGGCCGCAGCGGCCCACGCGGCAGGAGCTGAGGCGCTCGTGTCGGCAGACACCGGGTTCTCCGGCATCACGGCCATCCATCACGTCGTCCCTGACGCCGATGGCGTCCGCGGGCTGCTGGCCGCCCCGGAAGAATAAGCCCGTGGAATGGCTCGCGGCGGCCCGTCTGCAGGGCTCCGGCGTGTCCCTGACTTAGCCTGTGGGGTGCCAGAAATGTGCCGCTAGCTGTGACCTGGACTTTCACGCGACTCGTTCATATTCGTTGATGAGGCCGCCGAGGACTGGCCGGCGCTTGATCTGTTCCTGGGAAAGATCGGCCACGAGGTGACCGGGCCGTGGTGGCCGGAGCTGGAGCGCGCGGTGCGGTCTTCGCCCGTTGTAGTGCCGGGCGTACTGGGCCATCACGGTGCGCAGGTGCCCCACGCTGAAGATCAGCATCCGGTCGGTGACCTCGGTCCGGGCAGTGAGTACGAACCGTTCGGCACAGGCGTTTGCCCTGGGACTGCGGGGCGGGATCTTGACCGCTTCGATACCTGCGCCGGCCAGGACCGAGTCAAACGACGCGCTGAACTGTCCGGCCCGGTCGCGAACCAGGAACCGGAAGTCTGCGGCCCGGTCGCCGAGGTCCATCAGGAGGTTCCGGATCTGCTGCGTGGTCCATGGCCCGTCCGGGTTGGCGGTTACGCCGAGGATGTGCACGTAGCGGGAGCTGATCTCCATGACGAACAAGCAGTACAGGCGCTGGAGGGTGACCGCGCAGTCCACGTGGAAGAAGTCGGTGGCCAGCATCGTCGCGGCGTGCGCGTGCAGGAACTGCCGCCAGGTCGTATCGGTGTGCCGCTTTGGTGCCGGAGGGATCTTCAGAGCCCTGAGGACGCGGCGGATCGTGGATGCGCTGACCTGGTGGCCGAGCTTAAGCAGCTCACCTTGGATCCGGTGGTATCCCCAGCTGTGGTTTTCGGTGGCGAGCTGCTCGATCAGCGCAGCGATCCCGGAACTGACCGGCGGTCGTCCTACACCGCGGGGATAGGTCCATTTCCTGGTGACCAGGCGACGGTGCCACCGCAGGAGGGTTCCTGGCGTAACCAGCCGGTGCATCCGCAGCCTTCCTGGCAGGAGCCGGATCAGGACGGCCATGATGGCTCGGTCGGCCCAGTCGAGCCGGGGTCTGGGCCTGGTGCGGCGCAGCACGGCGACTTCATGCCGCAGGACTAGCAGTTCGGCGTTCTTGGACGCCGACGAGCGGCCGAGCAGGACCAGCCAGCCGCAGAGCCGGACGAAGATCAGGTAGAGCAGACGGAGAGACACGGCCGACCATCATGCCGCACTGCCGCGCCCCCGCCTATCGTCCCAGGTCACAGGGACGGGCTGCATATTGGCACCCGACACGCTGCAAGTGTTCGGTCCCGGGCTGTACCAGGCGGTGGCCGAACCAGTCCGTCTCGGCGGCGGCAGCGCGCTCGCCGTCCATCCCGGCCAGTAGAACAGGTCAAATGTGCCCCTCCTCCCGCATCTCGCGAATGGCGCGCGAATAAAGTTGCCGCTGCTGCTGATAAACCGGGGTTGTGACAATAATTAGGGTTGCCGGCTTCAGGTTAGGAATCATTAAATTTCTGTATAAATACCTTTACTGACAGTTCGGTTGACTATGGAGAGGTTTTAGCCCATCGTGTAGGTGTCTTGGCGAGCGCCGGGATGATCTTCACTGACTGTGAGGGCGTAATGCCTCCTGGTAGGGTCCGAGGCCAGCTCGGGCTGGTAGCGGCTGGGGCGGTCTTGCTGGCCGTGTGTGCCTGGGCGAGCGGCGCGTCGCCCGCGGGCACAGCGGCGGCGCCCAGCAAACCGGCGGCGCCTAGCCAACCCGTGGCGAGTGCCGCGCTGTCGCTCAATGATTGGGCGCTAGCTGGCCAGCACGTGATTTACAGCTACTCCGGACTCACGGCTCCGTCGGGCCTGCTCAAGCGGATTCGTCTTGGCCAGGTGGCCGGGGTGATCTTTTTCAGGAACAACATCTCGAGCAAGACACAGATCGCCTCGGTGATCAAGCAGTTCGAGCAGGCCGCCAGCAGTTCTCCGGTGAAGGCGCCGCTCTTGCTGGAAGTTGATCAGGAGGGTGGGCTGGTAAGGCGGCTACCGGGACCACCGCTGCTGTCGGAGAAGCAGGTTGGGCAATCCACCAACCCGGGCAATCAGGCCGCAACGGCCGGCACTAACGCGGGCAACAACCTGCTGAGCGCAGGCATGAACGTGAACCTGGCACCAGTGGTGGATTTCTACCGTCAGGCCGGTGATTTCTACGATCAGTACCAGCGCTCCTACTCGATGAGTGCGAGAACTGCCGGTGCCCTCAGCGCCGACTTTATTCACGCGCAGCAGGCCACTGGGGTGGCAGCCACGGCCAAGCACTTCCCAGGACTGGCGAGTGCCTCGAGCACGCAGAACACCGACCTGCGGCCGGTGACGGTGAACGACTCCCTTACTCGCATCACCAGCCTGGACGAGCTGCCATACAAGTCGGCCATCGCGGCCGGCGTGAAGATCGTGATGACGAGCTGGGCGTCGTACCCGAATATCGGATCCAAGCGGCCCGCAGGGTTGTCATCGAAGGTTGTTCAGGGGCAGTTGCGGCGAAGCCTTGGGTTTACCGGCGTGATTGAAACTGACGCGATCGGCGCAGGGGGACTGTCCCACTACGGCGGGCATGGCAACCGCTCACTCCTGGCCACCATCGCGGGCGATGACCTGGTGCTCAGCACGGGGCAATCTGTGAAAGATGGCGTGTATATAACGTCCAAGCTTGTCGGGGCCTACCGCAACGCCACGGTCAACCGCGCCGCGTTCCAGGCGTCGGCCCAACGAGTGGACGATCTGCGCTCCAGCCTCCCAGGCTGACAGATATACAGATGTAAGGTGTCCATCACGGGTGGCGTGATTGGGCGTCAGGCCAGTGCGGGGAGTGGTGGTCGCCACCAACTCGCGGTCCTGCAGCGGCGGCAGCCGCGTCGCCCGATCCTGAACTGGGCGGACCAGGCCCTAATCGCCACCCTGCTCAGCGTGATACCCAAAGCGCGCCGCCACGGGATGCGGCTGGTGGTCAGCCCCGACACGATCCTGCGCTGGGGCCGGGACCTAGTCCGCCGCCGCTGGGCTCAAGGTCCAGACGCGGCAGGACCGGCCGGCCGGCGACCCGCCGGAACGTCAGGGCACCGGCCTCCGTCTTTCACCGGGATTGACGACACGCCGGTCGTGAAATGCCTCAGATAGGGGCGAGGTGCACCTGACCAGCCAGAATGCGATTTGTCTAGGACCGCGATCTGGCCGAGGCGGGTGCACCTCTTCCGTGCAAGGTACTTCATGGGCTGCTGGCCTGGAACTTACCGGCGATGACGAGCGGCTGGTCGCTCATGCCGGGTTGCTGCCGTTGCGGCTGCTGGCCGAGCGGACCGGGCTGCGGGCCGGGCTGTCGGCGGCGATGCGCCGGCGGGGCTCCAGTCCGTTATACGACCGCGGCCAGCTCCTGGCCGACCTGGCCCTGGTGCTGATCGCCGGTGGTGAGGCGATCAGCGATTTCCAGGCACTGGCGCACCTGGCACCCCTGATCGGGCCGGTCCCCTCGACACCGACGGTGTGGCGGGCCCTGTCCAAGGCCGGGGACCTGCAACTGGCCCGGCTCAACACCGCCATGGCCGGATTCCGCCGGCACTGGTGGCGCCAGCTCGCGGCCCGGCCGGAGGGATTCCCCTGGCTGAAGGTCGCCCACCGTGAGCTGACCGGTGTGACGGTAGTGGACCTGGACGCCACGATCGTGTTCTCAGCGTCCGCGAAAGACAACGCGGTGGCCACCTATAAAGGTGGCATCGGGTTCTGCCCGAACCTGGCGACGTGCGGCAACACCGACGACGTCCTGGTGATCGACCCGCGGCCAGGCAACGCAGCCTCCAACGACGCGGAAGACAACATCGCCACCCTGAACATGGCGGTCTCCCGGCTGCCGGGGGCGTTCCGGCGCCGGCAGCTGGTCCGCCTGGACGGGGCCGGGTTCTCCCACGAGCTGCTCGGGCACATCGCTGCGGGCGGCGGCAAGCAGGGCCGGTGCTGGGAGTTCTCCGTTGGCTGGTCATGCACGGAACGGGAGATTGAGGCGATCGGGCGGGTCCCCGCCCGCGCCCGCCAGCCCGCGATCAGCCAGAACGGGGAAGTGCTCGAGGACACGTTCGTCGCTGACATCACCGGCCTGCTGGATCTGCAGGAATGGACTGGGAAGATCCCGGGCCTGCGGATCATCGTGCGGGACGAGCCGCTGCACCCGCGCTACCGCAAGCGCGCCACCGAACGGAAAAAGGAACTCGGCCGCCGCTACCAGCTGATCGCCACCAACACCGCAGCCGGGCAGATCGCCTGGCTGGACGCCCGCCACCGCTCCCACGTCCACGTGGAAAACGACGTTAAGCAGGCCAAAGCACTCGGGCTGAACCGGTGGCCATCCCGCCAATGGCCCATCAACGTGGCCTGGACCCAGATCGTGGCCCTGGCCGCGAACCTGCTCACCTGCTTCCGCCACCTCACCCTGCCCGCAGGCGAACTCCGTGAGGCGGCCCCGAAACTGCTGCGGTTCAGGCTGCTGAACGTGCCCGGCCGCCTGACCCGGGGGCCAGCGCAAACGCTGGCTGCACCTGCGCACGGACTGGCCCTGGACCACCGACCTGATCAGCGCCTGGCACGCGATCAAGGCCCTGCCGGCACCGGCCTGATCCCGGCACCGCCGACCCGCAACCAGGAAGGAGACCAGCCGGAGCGTGGAACCGGTGCCTGTCCTGGTCGAGAATGCGGCCATCCAGTTTGACCTGGGCGATCGCGACGTCCGATGATCGGCGATCGTGTCTGTTCGTCTGGTCTATCGGCTCTTTGTTCAGGTGCTGTCCTGGCTTGCCCTGTTCGCCCGGTCGTCGGCGTCGAAGGACGCGGAGATACTCGCACTGCGGCACGAGGTCGCTGTGCTGCGACGGGACAATCCGAGGCCTCGCCTGTCCTGGCCGGATCGCGCGGTCCTGGCCGCGCTTGCCCCGTTGCTTCCGAAGGCGCTGCGCGCCCACCGGATTATCACGCCAGGAACGTTGCTGCGCGGGCACCGCAGGCTGATCGCCGCGCGGTGGCGGCAGCCGAAGCCACCGGGCCGTCCGCCGACCGGCGAGGAGCTGGCCGCCCTGATCGTGTGCCTCGCGAGGGAGAACCGGTCCTGGGGCGTGGTACGCATCCAGGGCGAACTGCGTCGCCTCGGCCATCGGGTAGCCGCCCCGGCCATCTGCAAGATCCTGCGTGCCGGCAGGGTGCCGCCATCCACGCGCCGCGACGATGCCTGGCGCACCATCCTGCGCGCCAGGCCGGCAGCCTGCTGGCGATCGACTTCTTCCACGTCGACACCGTGACGCTGAAGAGCTTGTATGTCGCGTTCGTCATCGAGATCAAGACACGCAGGGCCCACCCGCTCGGCATTACCGAGCATCCGACCGGGGACTGGGTGGTTCAGCTGGCCCGCGGCCTTGCCGGTGATCTGGAGGAGGCGGGGCACCGATTCAGGCACCTGATCAAGGTGAGGAAAGCGCGCTGACCTAGTCGGGAGCCCGGCATAATCCCCTTAACATTCACGGCATAATCCGCTTTACAGCCATGCCGCCGTCCCGATCAGACCGAAGCCGGTCGATGAGATCCGCGACGGCCAGCAGGCCGTCGGCAGTGAAAGGGCACCGGCCGGCCGCGATGACCACGAACGGGTCCACCGGCGCAGCATCAGTCCAGGGCCGCAGGAAGCGAGAACAACTCCCCGTCCTCGTCCCTGCAGTAAACCCGGTCCTCACCCCAGTTACGCCGGTGGACAACGAACTCAAATCGCAGCCGGACAGCGGATGGAACCTGTGCGTCACCCGCACCCGCCGGTACCGATCATCCGGATCAGGTGCAGTTGACGGTGTCGTCTAACGCTTATGCCGAAAGGTTTGTGCTCACCGCCCGGACGGAGGTGACCGATCGGATGCTGATCTTCGGCGAACGACACCTGCGCCTCGTGATGACCGAGTACGAGGCCCACTACAACGGGCGACGCCCCCATCGCAGCCGGGAACTCCGCCCGCCCCGGCCCGATCACCTTGTCGCCGACCTCTCCCGGGAGCGGATAAAGCGCCGACCCGTCCTCGGCGGGCTCATCAATCCGAGCGAGCTGCGTAGAAGCCCAGGTCAAGTCCGGTAGCCGAGTTCTGGAACCCGACAGGCCTACAGGCTGGGTTGTCGGTCGCCTCCGCCGCTGGGCTGGACGTTACTCAGCGCTTCCTGCGCTTGACGGCCGCTGACCGGGCGAGCACCTGGCCGCGGGAGCCGCGGGCCTCGGCCGCGAAGTAGGGGCCGGGATGCCTGGTGGTGATGGCCGTCTCGAAGCCCGCGCGCCGGGCCGTCGCCACTTTCCGCAGCGACGAAGGTGATCGTCCGGCGAGCACCGCCCAGGTGGCGACGGTAGTGGCGCCGTTCCAGCTGGCGTGGACGGTGGTGCCGCCGGCCGCGCGGGAGCGGGCCGCTGCGGCGGGGCGCCCGGTGGGCTGCCCCGACCATCCCTGGACAAAGACCCGGTAAGAGGCATCGCTCGCGGGCAGCCTGCCGTTGCGTACCAGTTTGCCCTCGTGGGTGAACTCGGAGAAGTAGGGCTCGGTGCCCCAGCCGACGAGCACATTGCCGTTGGGGAGTAGCTGGGTGTTTCCCATCGCGCCGGCGAGCAAGGGGGCCGGGTGGACGTACTGGCGGGCGAGGGTGGCCCGCATCGTGGCGGTGTCGAGATTAAGGAAGATTCCCCGGGACTGGCGCTCCTCCTTGGGGGTGGCCCCGTCGTCGAAGAGCGACAGGCTGCTGTTCCCGTGCGGGCGGGCGTCGTGCTGCCAGTAGAAGCGGGTGCCTGGACCCATCGCGAAACTGGACTTTCTGCCGCCCAGCCGCCAGACGATGGCCCCGCCGGGCCGGGTGATCTTATACACCGCCCATGTGTTGCGGGCCGAGATGATCAGGTCGCCGTCGGGGGCGATCGCGATCGAGTTGATGTGGAAGTAGTCGAACGGGTTGGCCTCCGTCCCGGCCCCGGCGAGCGTCTTGCAGGTCTCGGTCACTTCGACATGGTCCAGGCTGTCCCAGTGGAACAGCACCCGCCCGGTGGCGATGTCGATCTCCTGGGCGACACCGGTCAGGACCTTGCCTGAGGCCGGGCCTCCGAGGGCGGACAAGTCGGCGGGGACGGTGCGGAACGACGTGATCAGGGCGGTGTCCTGCGGGGTGATCACGAACTCGTGCAGGTCGGCCTTGAGCCCGGGCCCGGCCGAGATGGTGTGGATCGGGCGGTAGGAGGTGTCGGCGATCACCGCCACGCCTTCCCCGTGGCCGTTGATCACCGGCCCCTCGTACCAGGTCAGCACCGGCTGGCCGCGATAGGTCTGCCGGTTGAAGTCCAGCTTCGAGGTGTGGCTGGTCGAGGGGGAGAACCACACCAGGCCGCCGTTGTAGTCACAGATCATGGCCCCGCCCTGGCCGGGACCACCCATCCCCGGGGTGATGAAAAAGTGCCCGGGCGCACCGGCTCCGGGCCGCTCGTGACGGATATGCACGACCGGCGGAGTCAGGTCCGGCCGGGACACGAAATGCTGCACATCCGCGGCCCGGCCATCGGCGGAGGACCTGGAAGGCGCCACGGGCGATCGGTCCCCGACCTGCCTGGCTAGGCCGGTACAGTCCGCCAGGGCCAGGCCCGACGCGCCCGTGATCGCGGTGCCCGCCTGTACGAGAACCTGCCTGCGGGTCCATGGCTTACCAGTCAACGTTTGCCCCCGCTTCCGGCGGCGCCTGAGGAGGGCACCCGCGGGCCGTAGTAACCGATGCCGACCAAGGAATCTCACGCTCCGTAATCATTATCACGGAGCGTAGTATAGCCACTACGGAAGTAGTAGAGGGGGCGGCCGGCAAGGCGCCCGGCGCGGCAGGCGCTGCGCCTTCCGGGCGGTGTTTGAGGCTGCGCGGCACCCGTGGGGTGCCGTTGCCAGTCCAGGCACGCGCCGACCGGGAAGGGACGCCGTGAGTGTCAGCTGTCCCCAGCCGATCAAGGGGAGGGTGCAAGGGCTCCCTCAGGACGGTCCCGGCACCCCCGCAGCTTGCCCGCCTCCTGCGCTGGCACCTGCAGGCCTTCGGGTGCGCCACGGACGGGCGGCTGTTCCGGGGTGCCCGCGACGGCCCGCTCAGCGAAAGCCTCCACGGCCGGATCTGGCACGAGGCCCGCGCCGCAGGCCATGCCGGAAGACGGGACAGGCACCTAGCCGGCCCGCCGCCCCTACGACCTTCGCCATGCCGCGCTGTCGCTGTGGCTGGGCTCCGGCGCCCCGCCCGCCGAGATCGCTGCCCGCGCCGGGCACAGCGCGCGTGTCCTGCTCGCCGTCTATGCCCACTGCCTACCCGGCTGCGACCAGATCGCCAGCCAGCACATCGAGCAAGCTCTCCGCGCCAGCCGGTGGCCCTCCGCTGGCCCACAAGAACCGGTGTGGACGCCGGGAATCCTGTCCGTCATGCGTCCGTGCCACAGCTGGACGCAACGGGACACAGCTGGACCTGAAACCTCCGCCCAGATCCGGTTACACGTCTGTGACCTGTGGAAATGCCGACCGGGGAGGTCGGTTCCATGGATCGCGGCCCCGGGCAGCCGATGCCGGGCGCTCCGGTCCCCTGAGCCTCTGACCAGGCCAGATCTAGCCCACCACTGGCCCACAGCCACTGGGAACGGTCTGCCGAACCGCTCCCGGACACGCATCAGACCCGGCATCGGGAAACACCGGCACCGGGTCTGACCTGGGGTTTTGAGTGGCAGGTGTTGGGTTCGAACCAACGTAGGCTAAGCCGACGGTTTTACAGTGAGCCGATCCCGGCCCATCGGAATAGTCACTGACCTGCTGCTTCTCCATTTCGCGCCGCGTGAAACCGCGTTCTGTCCGTGTGGCGTCCGTGGTCCCGGAATGTACCTGGTCAGCGCAACGCACGTTGTGGATTATGTCCCAGGAAGTCCAGCTGAGTCCTGCTGCGTCCAACTCTCCCATTGTTACCCTGCCATCCTCCGCTCCGGCTGGACACGTCCCTGAAGCGCGGGCCTGCCGCAGCCGATGGCCGCGCGCTGGGGCGACAGGGCGGGGCCGTGATACGGTCGCAGACCTCAGAAATCCGGTTCGGGCAGCCATGTTCACGGCCCCCATGCATTCCCGGCCGAGACCGGCGCGGTGGAACCGATCCGTACGGTCACGCCACGTTCCCGGCCTTCCTCCCCGGCCTCTCAGCCGGGCGGCGAGCGGACCGCACGCAGCAGGCACCGCGTCCTGCCGAACCGGCCCGGCCACAGCCTGCCGACCAGGCTACCGACCGCCACCGCCCGGCGATGTACCTCCGATGGACCTGGCATTGACCTCGCGTAGCCCCGTGCCGCTGAATGATGAG